>NZ_CP172839.1:125000-1352152 GCF_051201215.1 Candidatus Pelagibacter bacterium nBUS_36 | reverse complement strand
TTTAAAAAAATTTTTTTAATTATTTTTCTGTATTTAAAAAAAATAATATTATTAATGGAATCAAACACAGATTGAATCAAACACAGATTGAATCAAATTAAATTATATATTTACTAGATCTAAATATGGTTACTTAAAATAAAATTTTTATATATGGTGTGGATACTAGAAGTTGTTAATCACAACAACCTATGAATTATCTTTTAGATTGTAGAAATCTTTTTAGTTATTCTAGAAACGTTTCTTGATGCGTTCTGCTTCTTAATTATTCCAGTTTTGGCAATCTTCATTAATTCTGAATTCAATTTTGGCAAGAATTTAAGAGCTTCATCTTTCTTCTTATCTTCAATCAAAAGATTCATTTTTTTAAGAGCATTTTTAAATCTGCTCTTTCTGGCTTTATTTACCGCTGTTTGCTTAGAAATTCTTCTAATTCTCTTAATTGCTGATTTTGTGTTTGCCATATCCGCAGGGGTATAGCTTGAGAATTTATGGTGGTCAATAAAATAATTGTTTATTTTTGACAAGAATCACAAAAAAAAGTTGACCTATTAGAGATTATCTTTTTTTTTATAAGATCTGAACACCCCAAATTTTTACATCTCTTACCTTCTTGCTGATAAACTTTAAACTCATTTTGAAATCCACCTTTAGACCCGGATATATCTTGAAAATTTCTAATGCTAGACCCACCCTTGCTAATAGCTTTTAAAAGAATTTTTTTAGAATTTGATATAATATTTTTACATTCTTTTTTGTTCAGTAAGCTTGCTTTTTTAAATGGATTTATTCTACTAAAGAATAAAATTTCGCTTGCATATATATTTCCTATTCCAGATATAAATTGCTGATCAAGTAAAAAACTTTTTATATCTTTGTTCCTACCTTTAAAAAAATTTAAAACATAAGTTAGGTTAAATGTTTTACTAAAAGGTTCTGGACCAAGATGATTAAATTTTTTATTTAATTCAAGGTTATTTTTTATGATTTGAAAAAATCCAAATCTTCTAGGGTCATTGTAGACAACTTTAAAATCATCAAAAATTATTTCTATATGATTATGTTTTTTTGGAAGATAAGGTGAATTATAAAAACTTGTATTAGTAAATTTATTAATTTTTTTTTTACTTACAATATGTATTGTTCCCGACATTCCTAAATGAATTAAACAATAACTGCCATCAGATATGAAAATAATAAGATATTTTGAGAATCTTCCTACTTTGATTATTTTCTTATTTTGTAAATAAAGACTAAAATTATATGGTAATTTAAATCTTAAATTTCTATTTCGAACTATTACTTTTTTAACCTTTTTTTGTTTGATCTTTTTATCAAGAGATTGTCTGACAATTTCTACTTCTGGTAATTCTGGCATTTCACACTATATTGAATATATATATTTTTTTATGCAACAACATCTTCAAAATAAAAAGGGATTAGTACAAAGTGTATTTGACCAAGTCTATAATAAATATGACTTAATGAATGACTTTATGTCTCTTGGTGTTCATAGGTTTTGGAAAAAAAGTCTAATAAATATGATGAAACCATCCTTAAATAAAAAACTGGTTGATGTAGCATGCGGTACAGGTGACATAGGTAAATTATATTTAGATAATACAAGTAAAAATGAAAAAATCACTTGTATTGATCCAAATGAGGGAATGATTAATCAAGGAAAACAAAAACTTTCTAATTATAATAATATTGAGTGGATAATTTCTTCTGCTGAAAAACTACCTTTGCCAGATAATACATTTGATTTTTACACTATTAGTTTTGGTTTAAGAAACACCAAGAATTTAGATAAAGCTATTTCTGAGGCTTACAGAGTTTTAAAGCCTGGTGGTCGCTATTTATGTTTAGAATTTTCTAAAATCCAAAATTCAAACTTAGACTTTATTTATAGAAATTATTCAAAATTAATTCCTATTATTGGACAGTTTGTTGTTGGTGAAAAGGAACCATACGAATATCTAATTAAAAGTATTGAACAATTTATTAATCAAGAAGAATTAATTGAATTAATGGAAAATAATAATTTTAAAAAATGTTCTTATAGAAATTTTTCTGGCGGTATTGTTTCAATTCACAGTGGATGGAAATTTTAATGATTAAAAAACTCATAACCTTGTTTAAATTAGGAAGAAAGGTTGCAAAGTCAGATATTTTAAATATTGCTTCAAAATTTAAAAAACCTCCTCTTGCAATAACAATATTATTTCAGCTTTTGTCATTTTCATTTTCTAAAAGTGAGCAAAAAGACTTAAATAAAGATGAAGGCGAGAGATTATCCAATTCTTTAGAGTCAATGGGCACAACCTTTATAAAACTTGGTCAATTTTTGGCAACAAGACCTGATATTATCGGGGAAGAGCTATCAGTTAAGCTTGAAAATTTACAAGATCGACTTCCGCCTTTTTCTATAAATCAAGCAAAAGAAATTATCAAAGAAGACCTCGGTGAAGAAACATATAATTCAATAATTAATTTAAGTGAACCTGTTGCAGCTGCTTCAATAGCTCAAGTGCACAAAGCCCAAATAAATGACGATGGAACTATCAAGGATGTTGCAATAAAAATTCTGAGACCAAATATTAAGAAAATATTTAATGAAGAAATCGACGCAATGATGCTGTTTGCTTTTATTGTAGAATCTTTTGTAAAAAAAACAAAAAGATTAAAACTAGTTGAAGTTGTTTTTTTATTAAAAGAGATAACTAATCTAGAAATGGATTTAAGATTTGAAGCAGCTGCAGCTAATGAATATGCAGAAAATACTAAAAATGATGCAGGTTTTAAAGTTCCTCAAATTTATTGGAATTTTACAAGTGAAAATGTAATGACATTAGACTGGATTGATGGTGTTTCTATAAGAGAGACAGAAGAATTAAAAAAAAGAAATTTAAATACTGATAAAATTGCAGAAGATATTATTCAACATTTTTTAAGACATGCAGTTAGAGATGGTTTTTTTCATGCAGATATGCACCAAGGAAATATTTTTATAGATAATAGTGGCCAAATTGCTCCAATAGATTTTGGTATAATGGGTAGACTTGATAAACTTAGCAAAAGATTCCTAGCTGAAATTCTATTTGGTTTTATTCAAAGAGATTACAGAAAAGTAGCTGAAGTTCATCTAGTTGCAGGACTAGTTCCAAACAATGTTCCAATTGATGACTTAGCTCAAGCACTTCGGTCAATAGGGGAACCTATATTTGGACAGGCAGTTAAAGACATATCTGGTGGAAAGTTATTAAAACAATTATTTGACGTCACTGAGAAATTTAATATGCAAACTCAGCCTCAACTTTTAATGTTACAAAAAACTATGGTTGTTGTTGAAGGTGTAGCCAGAAAATTAAACCCTAATACAAATATATGGACAACTTCAAAACCAGTACTTGAAAATTGGCTAAAAGAAACAAAAGATCCCATCAATACAATCACAGACACTTTGCAAAATACTTCTGAGGTAATTAAACGGTTGCCTGAATTTCCTGAAATTATGGATAAAGCCAATCAGGCTTTAACGTTTTTAGCCAGTGGACAGATACCTCAAAATTCAAATTCTTATACTGCCTTAAATAATAAAAAATCTGAAATGCTAGCATTTAGAAACCAATCTATTATTGGATTATTAGTTCTTGTAATTTTTGGACTATTGGTATTTTAATTCTTAAAATGAAAAATCTGTTAAATAAAAAAATCCTATTTATTATATGTGGAGGAATATCTGCATATAAAAGTCTTGAAATAATTAGACTTTTAAAAAAAAATGGAGCAGAAATTAAAACTATTTTAACTGCTAGTGCCAAAGAGTTTGTAACTCCTCTCTCTGTTGCCTCTCTTTCACAAGGTAAAGTTTACAGTGATTTGTTTAGTGTTGAAAATGAAACAGAAATGGATCATATAGCTCTATCAAGATGGGCAGACATAATCTTAGTTGCACCAGCAACAGCTAACTCCATATCAAAATTTGCACAAGGAACAACAGATGACTTGGCTTCAACAGTAGTGCTTGCATCAAATAAGAATATATATTTGGCACCAGCTATGAATGTTAGGATGTGGGAACACAAATCTACAAAACAAAACTTAGAAAAATTAAAAGATTTTGGTTATATAATAATTGGTCCAGAAATCGGTGATATGGCATGTGGTGAATATGGGCAAGGCAAAATGTCAGATCCTGAAATAATTTCAGCTGAAATAAATAATTATTTTTTAAATCTTAGTAAAAATAAACGATTTAAAGCGCTTGTAACAGCAGGACCTACAAATGAATATATTGACCCTGTTAGATTTATTACAAATAAATCAAGTGGAAAACAAGGATATGAATTGGCTAAGTCTCTATCTAAAAAAGGTTTTGATACAACCTTAATTTCTGGTCCAACTAATTTAAGTGTTGATAAAAACATTAAACTTATCAAAGTTGAAACAGCAGATGAAATGCTTATTGCAACTCAAAAAAACTTACCCACTAATGTTGCGGTGTTTTCAGCAGCTGTTGCTGATTTCAAAGTTAATAAAAAATACAAAAATAAAATTAAGAAACAAGATACACTTAATTTAAATTTAGAAAAAAATGTAGACATCTTAAACTATGTTTCTAATCATAATTCAATGAGGCCTGATCTTGTAATTGGATTTGCAGCTGAAACTAATGATGTTGAAAATAATGCTGAAGAAAAATTAAATAATAAAAATTGTGATTGGATTGTATCTAATGATGTTTCTAACAAAAAAATTGGTTTTAATTCTGATTTTAATGAGGTGACAATTCATTATAAAAATAAAGATAAAGAAAAACTTTTGTATAAAAAAAAATCTGAAATATCAGACGAAATAGTTGACAAAATAATTGATCAATTAAATTAATGACAAAAGTTCTTATAAAGAAATTAGATCCTGAAGTAAATTTACCTGCTTACAAAACTACTGGTGCTTCGGGGATGGATTTAATGGCATTTATAAAAAAGCCAATAAATCTTAATCCACAAACATCTTGTTTAGTTCCGACAGGTATTTCTGTTGCATTTCCAAGTGATTTTGAAATTCAGATCAGACCAAGATCTGGTCTAGCTGCAAAAAATAGCATTAGTGTATTAAATACTCCTGGAACAATCGATAGTGATTATAGAGGGGAAATCAAAGTAATACTTTTTAATCACGGTAGTGGTGATTTTTTAATAAATAATAATGATAGAATTGCGCAAATGATTTTAACTCCCGTTATTAAAATGAATTTAGAAGAAACAGATAATCTACCAGAAACTGTCAGGGGAGAGGGTGGGTTTGGCTCAACAGGCAAATGAGCTCAAAAATAAGCAAAAATCAACTTGAAAGATTTTCAAGACAAATAATTTTAAAAAATATTGGAATTTTAGGGCAAAAAAAAATCGTTAATTCTAAAGTTCTTATAGTCGGCATGGGGGGCCTAGGATGCCCTGTAGCAGAATTTCTGACTAGATCTGGAATTGGAACACTAGGAATTATAGATAATGACCTAGTTAACCTTTCAAATATACACAGACAAAGTTTATTTAATGAAAAAGATTTGAATAGATCAAAAGTTAAAGTAGCTAAAAAAAAATTAAAAGATATTAATCCAAATACGAAAGTTAATATCTTCAATTTAAGATTAGATAAAAAAAATTCTAAAAAAATTATTAAGAATTATGATTACATAGTTGATGGCACAGATAATTTTGAAACTAAATTTCTAATAAATGATTTAAGTTTAAAACATAAAAAATTTCTTGTAACCGCTGCTATTAGTAAATTTGATGGTCATGTCTTTACCTTTAATTTTAAAAATAAAAAAGAGCCTTGTTTAAGATGTTTTTATCAAGAAGAAACTATCTCTGATGACATATTAAATTGTGAATATGAAGGAATTTTAGGAACGGTAGCAAGTACTATTGGCTCTATGCAAGCAAATGAAATTTTAAAAGAAATATTAGATATAGGTCAAAATTTAAATGGATCTATACTAATTGTAGATTTGTTAAATTTAATTTTCAGAAAAGCAAAACTTACTAAAAGAAACAAATGTATATGCAATTAATAAAAAGAAATATTTACACGCTAATTTTATTAATTCTTTTTGCCTCATCAAGTGTTGCTGCAGAAACCTTTTTGTCTTTAAAAAAAAATAAAGTTAATGTTCGCTATGGTCCTAGTTTCGATTCAGATATAAAATTTGTTTACAAAAAAATCAATTTACCAGTGAAACAAATAGATAAAAAAGAGAACTTTAGACGAATAATTGATTTAAAAAATAACAGCGGTTGGATACACATTTCACAATTAAAAAAAAATAATTCAGTTATCTCAACAAATGATAAAATTTTGTTTAAAAAGCCCACCTCTTTTGCAAAACCAATTGCTCAAATTAAAAAAGGAAGGCTATTAGTTTTGCAAAAATGTGAGGGTAGTTGGTGCAAAATTAAAACTGATAATTTTGATGGATGGATTAAAACTACTAATACTTGGGGTCTGATTAATTAAAATCAGCCGACAAAGAATTTATATTTTCTAAACTAAGTTTAGTAGTGTGTGAATAATCTTTATGATCTATACCAAGTTCAACATTTATATTTTTTGATTTAAATTTTTGAATTTGCTCATCTGTAATTTTAAAATGTATAAATTGAACTGATGAGGCTTTACCATCAGCAGAAGTTCTATCAACGTCTTCCTCGGGGATTGCTTTAACAATTTCACCATCAATTTTAATGAACACTTTTTTCTCAATTCCACCAACTTTACTTAGGAATGCTGATCTTGAAACTGGATTATCTATTTCAAACATCAAAGTAGCTGTAAGCTCTTTTCCATTAGGTATTAAAGGGTTGTATGCTGCAAGCTCATCTTTAAGCTGCTCATCTCCACCTTTTTCAATGTAAAGCATTTCCTGTATCTGAGCTAACATTGTTTCATAACTTTCAAAGTAAAAAGTTGCATAAGGACCTAAGGCAATTCTTCTATCTTTTTTAAAACTTACAATATTTTTTCTAAGCTCTATACGATTTTTTATGTAAACATCTAATGGCATGATGTCTTGTTTTTGAATTTCTCTTTTTTCTTTAGGCATGATCACAATTTATAACTTTTTGCCATTAATTCGATAGGGTGTAGTGCCTCATCATTTGAAATATTTGTATCAATTTCTAATTGCTTTAAATGTTTTCCAGCTAGAGGGCAATCTGATGCCATATATTTGTTATTTTTTGTTTTGATTTGTCTCGCGGCAGGTCTACCCACTTTTTTTGCTAAATCATGTGTGCCTTTCATAACACCAAATGTACCTCCATGTCCTGCACACTTTTCCACAACATCAATTTTAATATTAGGTATTAATTTTAACATGTCCCTTGCTTTAACGCCCATGTTCTGTGCTCTTGCATGACAAGCATGATGAACAGTTACACCTCCATCAATTTCTTCTAACCCCTCGACTAATCCTTCTTTGTTTGAGATATCAACAATATATTCGTCAATATCCATAACATTTTTAGATAGCCTAATTACACTCTCTTCATTTGGCAAAAGTAGAGGCCATTCAAATTTTAGCATAAGCCCACAGCTTGCTGTTAAAGTTATTACTTTATACCCTTTATCAACCCATTCTAATAAATCCTTAGATACTTTTTTTGCTTGTTCAACCACCCTAGGTAGATCTGCTTGCTCTAAAAAAGGCATTCCACAACATCCTGGGTAAGCCTCTTGAACCTCAACTCCATTCTTTTTTAAAACTTTTAAAGCCGCAACCCCTGTATTTTTTTTATTAAAATTAACAAAACAAGTTGTATAAATTACAACTTTCCTATCCTTGTTTAGAGTTTCAAAATTTATTTTATCTTTATTTCTTTTAAAGAAGTTTGAAAATGTTTCTGAATTATATTTTGGTAATTGGACTCTTTTATCAATCCCTGTAACAATTTCTAAAATTTTTCTTAGCAATTTATTTTTAATACTAGATACCCAGTTAACTAATTTTGAAAACATGACACCAATTTTTGCATTTCTGTCTATTTGAGCTAATTGTGATGGTACACCTGGTAATTTTCCCAATTTTTTTTGAGCTGTTCTGTACCTCAACATTAAGTGAGGAAAATCTAAATCAAAATCATGGGGAGGTACGTATGGACATTTAGTCATAAAACACATGTCACACAAGGTACATGCATCCACAACAGGTTCAAATTGTTCACTTTTTAAACTTTCAACATCCTCATTTTCTGACTCATCGATCATATCAAATAACTTTGGAAACGAGTCACATAAGTTAAAACATCTTCTGCAACCATGGCAAATATCAAACGCTCTTCTCATTTCAGCATCTAATTTTTCAGGATTTAAAAAATCAGGATGTTCAAAATCTATTGGATGCCTTATAGGGGCGTCTAAACTACCTTCTTTGCTCATAATTTTTTTGAAATTTTATTGAATATTTAGTGGGCACATTAATGCCCACTAAAAAAATTTATTAACTAATAGATTCTAAAGTTTTTTGGAATTTACCAGCGTGAGATTTTTCAGCTTTTGCTAAAGTTTCAAACCAATCTGCGATTTCCTCAAAACCTTCTTCTCTAGCAGTCTTTGCCATACCTGGGTACATGTCTGTATACTCATGTGTTTCACCTTGTACTGCTGAAGCTAGATTAGCTTTAGTTTCACCAATTGGTAAACCAGTAGCTGGGTCACCTACTTCTTCTAGATATTCTAAGTGTCCATGCGCGTGACCTGTTTCACCTTCTGCTGTTGATCTAAATACTGATGCAACATCATTATATCCTTCGATGTCTGCTTTTTGAGCAAAATAAAGATATCTTCTGTTTGCTTGGCTTTCACCAGCAAATGCCGCTTCTAGATTTTCCTTTGTCTTAGTTCCTTTTAATGACATTTTATTCTCCTTAATTTAGTGATTAGAAACATATAATGATTCTAAATTTAAAGTCAACAGTTTAGAATAATTATAATGTAGAACTTAAATATCTGATTTAATTGAGTTAATTTTGATTTTGATTATCACTCGCAACTTTAATCAAAACTTCTACAGATTTTATTTGTTTTCCAGGAATATCTTTTTTCAAATTAATAGAATCAATATCATTCTCATCACAATCGATTAGCTCGTGAGTATCCTCATCATAAAAATGATGGTGAATTGAAGTGTTGGTGTCATAATAAGTTTTATCTGAATTTATCGCTATTTCTTTTAAATGACCTTTTTTTTGAAAAGCATGAACCGTATTATAAACTGTAGCTAGAGATATTTTTTCATTCATCTCATCTGAAATTTTTTTAACAAGATCATTAATTGTAAAATGGAAGGTTTTATCCCTTAAAAACAGCAATTCACAAATTTTAACTCTTTGTTTTGTGGGTCTTAGTCCAATTTCTCTTAATTTATTGATAAAATTGCAGTCTTTTTTCATAATTGTTTATAATAATTCTAAACTGATATTAAAATTATACTATTTATTATATTATATTATCATTAAATCAAGTATTAAGGGTCTTCAAATTTTATGAAAAAAAATTCTTATTCTTACGATGATCTCATAACATGTGGAAATGGTGAGCTTTTTGGCCCTGGAAACGCTAAATTACCACTTCCCCCAATGCTTATGTTTGATAGAATTACCGAAATCAATGATAATAATGGATCTTACAATAAAGGTTCTTTAAAGGCTGAATTAGACATCAAAGACGATCTATGGTTTTTTGATTGTCACTTTAAGGGAGACCCGGTAATGCCAGGATGTCTAGGTCTTGATGCAATGTGGCAGCTAGTTGGTTTTTATCTTGGGTGGCTTGGTAACCCTGGAAAAGGTAGAGCTCTTGGAGTTGGCACAGTAAAATTTACAGGTGAAGTTTTACAAAATGTTAAAAACGTAAGGTATGAAATTGATATGAAAAAAATTATGTCTCCAGGAGGAACTACTGTTGGTCTTGCTAATGGAATTGTGCTTGCAGATGACAAAAAAATATATTCAGCAGAAAGTTTAAAAGTGGGGTTATTTAAATAATGAGAAGAGTTGTTGTTACAGGTTTAGGAATTGTATCTTGTTTAGGTAATAATCAAGAAGAAGTTCATCAATCTTTATTAAATTCAAAATCAGGAATTTCATTTAGTGAAGAATATAAAGAACATAATTTAAGAAGTCATATACATGGCAAACCAAATATAAATCTTTCTGACCACGTTGATAGAAAAACAATTAGATTTATGGGATCTGGTTCAGCTTATAACTATATTGCAATGAAAGAAGCTATTGCAGACTCTGGTCTTGAAGAAAAAGACGTGAGTAATATTAAAACTGGAATCGTAATGGGTTCTGGTGGACCTTCAATTGAAAATGTAGTTTTATCAGTCGATAAAACCAGAGCAAAAACTCCAAAACTTATGGGGCCATTTGTTGTTCCAAGAACAATGGCAAGCACATCATCAGCTACACTTGCCGTACCGTTTAAAATAAAAGGTGTGAACTATACAATGAGCTCGGCATGCGCAACTAGTGGTCACTGTATTGGTCATGCTAGTGAATTAATTCAAATGGGTAAACAAGATGTTGTTTTTGCAGGTGGAAGTGAAGAGCTACACTGGGCAATGACTGCTATGTTTGATGCAATGACAGCCTTGTCTTCAAAATATAATGATACACCAGAAAAAGCTTCACGAGCTTATGACAAAACTAGAGATGGTTTTGTAATTGCTGGAGGTGGTGGAGTGCTAGTGCTTGAAGAATACGAACATGCTAAAGCTAGAGGTGCTCAAATATACGCGGAATTAACAGGTTATGGAGCAACGTCAGATGGTTACGATATGGTGGCTCCATCTGGTGAAGGGGCAGTGAGATGTATGAAAATGGCTCTTGCAACAGCTAAAAATAAAATTGATTATATAAATACTCATGGAACTTCTACTCCAGTAGGAGATATTACTGAACTAAGAGGTGTTGGAGAAACTTTTGGAGCTAATGTTCCAAAGATAAGTTCAACTAAATCACTATCTGGTCATCCACTAGGTGCTGCTTCAGTTCATGAAGCAATCTATTGTTTAATAATGATGAAAAATAGTTTCATTACTGGATCTGCAAACATTGTGGATATGGATGATGAGGCTAAAAAATTTCCAATTGTAACCAAAACAGAGACAGGTGTAACTTTAAACACAGTTATGTCTAACAGTTTTGGTTTTGGTGGAACTAACGCTGCTTTAATTTTTGAAAAGGTTTAAATTATGAGTTTGATGAAAGGCAAAAAAGGATTAATCATGGGTGTTGCCAATGAAAGATCTATCGCTTGGGGAATTTCACAAAAACTTGCTGAAGCTGGTGCTGAGCTAGCATTCACTTATCTTGGTGATGCTTTAAAGAAAAGAGTAATTCCTTTAGCAGAAAAATTAAACTCAAATGTTACATTTAGTTGTGATGTTGAAAATAAAGATGAAGTCGTAAAATTATTTGAAGATATTAAATCTCAGTGGGGACAAATCGATTTTGTAGTTCATGCAGTAGCATTTTCAGATAAATCAGAATTGTCAGGTGAGTATTTAAATACTACTAGAGAAAACTTTTTAAGAAGTATGCTTATTTCATGTTTTTCATTTACAGAAGTTGCAAAAGAAGCGTCTAAAATAATGAAAGAAGGTGGTAGTATGTTAACTTTAACTTACGAGTCTACTAAAGCTATACCAAATTATAATGTAATGGGTGTTTGTAAATCAGCTCTTGAAGCTAGTGTTAAGTACTTAGCTAGAGATTTGGGTGCTAAAGGTATGAGAGTAAATGCCATTAGTGCAGGTCCTATTAAAACGTTGGCTGCTTCTGCTATAGGAGATGCAAAATTCTTATATAAATGGAATGAAGATCATTCTTTCCTTAAAAGAAACGTAGATATCCATGATGTTGGTAATTCAGCATTATATCTTTTAAGTGACCTTGCAAACGGTGTTACTGGTGAAATTCACTACGTAGATGCTGGATATAACAAGGTTGGGATGCCAGACCCTAAGAATATTTCTTAAAATATAGTTAAATATGATTGTTATTGTCTCACATTTATTAATTGCAGTTATTGCAATTGGTTTTGGAATAAAAAATTTAATCTCACAAAAAGGAACTCAAACACATAAAATTGTAGGTTGGATTTGGGTATTATTAATGTTTTATGTGGCACTGTCATCTTTTTGGATTAAGGAAATAAATGAAGGATATTATAGCGTGATACATTTACTAAGTATTTATGTTTTAGTTACCATAACTCTTGGAATTTATTTCTTAAGGAAAGGTAATGTTAAACTTCACAAAAGTTTTATGGTTGGAAACTTAATAGGTTTAACTGTTGCTGGAATTTTCACCCTACTTCCAGGCAGATATATATCTCAGGTAATAGGATTATTTTAGTAAAACTAAATCTGTCAAAAAAAACCCCTCAAATTTTCATTCAAGGGGTTTAGAATTTTTATTTAAGCTATTATTCAGAAGCTTGTTTCATAGAAAGTTTAACTTTACCTCTATCGAAACCAATCACTTTAACTTTAACTTCGTCACCTTCTTTGACAACGTCAGTTACTTTAGCAACTCTTTTGTCTGCTAGTTCTGAAATATGAACAAGTCCATCTTGTTTTCCTAAGAAATTAACAAATGCACCAAATTCCATAATCTTCATAACTTTACCTGAATAAATTTTATTCAGTTCAGCTTTTGCAGTGATGTCTTTAATAAACTGCATAGCGATGTTTCTAGACTCTTCATCAGGAGCAGCAACTGTAACAACCCCTTCATCATTTACATCAACTTTTGCACCTGATTTTTCAACAATCTCTCTGATCGTTGCACCACCTTTTCCAATCACAGCAGCAATATCTTTTTTATCAACTGTAATCTGTTCCATTTTTGGAGTGTGTTGTCCAACATCAGCTCTTGATTCACTTAAAGCTTTATTCATTTCACCTAAGATATGAACTCTTCCATCTTTAGCTTGTTTTAAAGCCTGCTCCATGATTTCAAAAGTAATACCAGTAATTTTGATATCCATTTGAAGTGAAGTAATTCCATCTTTAGTTCCAGCAACTTTAAAGTCCATGTCTCCTAAGTGATCTTCATCACCTAGAATATCTGATAGGACACTAAAATCATCACCTTCTTTAATTAAACCCATTGCAATACCTGCAACTGGCTCTTTAATTGGAACACCAGCATCCATTAATGCTAGAGATGCTCCACAGACAGTAGCCATTGAAGAAGAGCCATTAGATTCTGTGATCTCTGATACTATTCTAAAAGTGTATGGAAACGCCTCTTTTGAAGGTAGTGAAGAATTGATTGCTCTCCATGCTAATTTTCCATGACCAACTTCACGTCTTCCCGTTCCAATTCTTCCTGTTTCACCAACTGAAAAAGGAGGAAAATTGTAATGAAGCATAAATCTTTCTCTAGACTGTCCATCTAAACTTTCTATTCTTTGTTCATCATCAGAAGTACCCAAAGTAGTAACAACAATTGCTTGTGTTTCTCCTCTAGTAAACAATGCTGAACCATGAGTTCTTGGTAAAACACCAACTTCACACTCAATAGCTCTAACATCAGCTAAACCTCTGCCGTCAATTCTTTTTTTGTTTTTAAGGATATCAGTTCTAACAATTTTCTTTTCAAGATTTTTTAACTCATCATTAACATTAAAATCAGAGTAATTTTCATTATCAGCAAAAAGCTGCTTAGCTTTTTCAGATATTTCTGAAATTTGATTTGATCTATCTTGCTTATCTATTGTCCCAAAAGCTTTAGTTAAATCTTCAGTAAATTCACTCTCAAGTTTTTGCTTAACTTCAGATAAATCCTTTTTCTCAACAGTCCATTCCGGCTTTCTACATTCTTTTGCTAACTCCTCAATCATTTCGATTACTGGAACAAAGCCTTCATGACCAAATTTAACTGCAGCTAACATTATTTCTTCAGATAAGCCTGACGTTTCTGACTCAACCATTAGCACTGCATCTTTAGTACCTGCTACAACTAAATCTAAACTCGAGTTTTCTAATTCAGCTTTTGATGGGTTAAGAATATACTTACCATCAACATACCCAACTCTAGATGCTCCTACAGGGCCCATAAATGGCATTCCTGAGATTGCTAATGCTGCTGATGATGCTGTGATTGCTAAGATGTCTGGTTGATTTTCTTTATCATATGAAATTACTGTTGGTAACAACTGCACTTCATTTTTAAATTCACCAGGAAACAAAGGTCTGATAGGTCTATCAATTAATCTTGATATTAATTGTTCACTTTCAGTTGGTCTTGCTTCCCTCTTAAAAAATCCACCTGGAATTTTTCCACCCGCATAATACTTTTCTTGATAATTTACAGATAGAGGAAAATAATCCATATCAGGATTAACTTTTTTTGCTCCTACTACTGTTGCTAAAATAACTGTTTCACCACATGAAGCGATGATTGCTCCGTCTGCCTGTCTTGCTACTTTACCTGTTTCTAAACTTATCTTCTTTCCTGCTACTTCTATTTCTTTCTTGTGTACTTTAAACATTTCATTTCCATTTCGTTTCGTTCGTTTCGTTCCATTCCGTTCTATCTATCTTGATCTTTATTTTCTTAAACCCAATTTCGACAGTACATTTTTGTAAGAATCCATTTTTGTATTTTTTAAGTATTCTAACAATTTTTTTCTTCTATTTACCGCTCTCAACAATCCAACAGATGAATGTTTATCTTTTTTGAATTGTTTTATATGTGAAGAGAGAGTTTCTATTTTCTCTGTTAGCAAAGCAATCTGAACCTCTGAAGATCCAGTATCTTTTTCGTGCATTGCTAATTCTTGTGCCTTTTTATTCATGCCTCTTTTTTCCTATTTATTTGTTTGTTTTATTAAGTTTTCTATTTTTTCCGCATACTCAAACGATTCGTCTTTTCTAAAGAGTAATTTTGGTAAAAATTTCATAACCACCTTTTGTGATAAAATTTTTCTTATTAAAAATGAGTATTCTTTTAAAACTTTAATTGCTTCTTCTGCATTCTTTCCTCCAAGTGGAAGTACGTACGCTTTAGCAATTTTCAAATCTTGGCTCATTCTTACCTCGGTAACCGTTATAGTCTTAGTTTCTAAATTCGGGACCTTAGCCTCATTTTTTATAAAAATCATGCTTAAAGACTGCTTAATCATTTCTCCCACTCTTAGCTGTCTTTGTGATATTGGTTTACCAATTCTATCAGTCATTAAATCATTCTCTCAGTGGATGTTACACTAAACGCTTCTATTGTGTCGTTTTTTTGGAAATCCATATAGTCTTTTACTGTAATTCCACATTCTTGGCCGTTATTTACCTGTTTTACTTGGTTTTTTTCTCTAAAAAGAGTTCCAACTTTGCCAGTATAAATAATAGCTCCGTCTCTAATTATTCTTACATCTGAAGCAGTAGAAATTTCACCCTCCATCACTTTTGATCCTGCTACTTTTCCAGCTCCAGAGACTTTGAATATTTCTAAAATTTGAGCTGTTCCAGTAACTGTTTCCTGAATATCTGGAGACAACAGCCCTGACATTCTTTTTTTAATATAATCCAAAACTTCATAGATAATATTATATGATGAGATTTTAATTTTCTCATTTTCTGCTAATTTTTTTGCTTCCTTGCTAGGTTTAACATTAAACGCTATTAGAACTGCATTTGAAGCTTTTGCTAATGTAACATCTGTTTCTGTTACCATTCCAATATCTGCTAGAATTATTTTTGGTTTAACTTCATCATGTTTAATCTGATTAATTGCATTTTTGATTGCTTCAGATGATCCATGAACGTCAGACTTAATAATCAAATTTAATTCTTTTGCTGACTGATCTGAAAAAGCAGAGTCTTGAGTTGCAAATGATAAAGGATTTTTTGTATCCTTGCTTTCTTGTGCTCTATTTTCACTTAAAGTTTTTGCTTCTTTTTCATTATCAACCACAATAAAATCATCACCTGATTTTGCTGCACCATTAATTCCTAAAATCTCAACTGGTGTTGATGGAAGTGCTTCATTGATATTTTTTCCTTTATCATCAATTATCGCTCTAACTTTCCCCCATCGCAGACCACTTACAAAAAAATCACCTTTTTTTAAGGTTCCAGTAGTTACTATAATTGTGGCGACAGGCCCTCTACCAACATCTATTTTGGACTCGAGCACAATTCCTGTAGCTTTAGATTCAAAATCAGTTTTCAAGTCTAATATTTCAGCTTGAAGAATTATTGCTTCAACCAACTTATCTAGATTTAATTTTGTTGTTGCGGAAATTTCAACCATTAAAGTATCGCCAGATAAATCCTCTGCTATCAATTCATGTTCTAATAATTGGTTTTTAATTTTTTGTGGGTCTGCATCAGGTAAATCACATTTGTTGATTGCTACAACTATTGGAACATTCGCAGCCTTTGCATGTTTAATAGATTCTACTGTTTGTGGTTTTACGCCATCATCTGCAGCAACAACTAAAACCACTACATCAGTTAATTTTGAACCTCTTGCTCTCATTTCAGTAAATGCTGCATGACCAGGAGTATCAATAAAAGTTAATTTGTTAGATTGGCTTTCTATTTGATAAGCTCCAATATGCTGGGTAATCCCACCAAATTCTCCTGACACAACATTTGCACTTCTTAAAACATCTAGAACTGAAGTTTTACCATGATCTACATGTCCCATTACAGTTACGATCGGGGGTCTATTTTTTAAATTTTCTACTCTAGTAGCTTTTATCTTTTGAATTATTTCTTCAGCTTTTTCTTCTCTTATTGGATTGTGCCCAAACTCTTTTACTAAGTACTCAGCAGTGTCAGCTGCTAATGTTTGGTTAATAGTTACAGTAACACCCATTCCAAATAAAAATTTAATTACGTTGCTTGATTGTTCGGCCATTCTATTTGCAAGCTCTCTCACTGTAATAGCTTCTGGAATATTTACATCTCGTTTTACTGGTTTTAAACTTTCTTGAGCCTCTTCCTTGGTTAAGTTTTTACTTTCTTTTTGTCTTGCTCTCTTAACAGAAGCTAAACTTCTTTCTTTTGCCTCAATTTCATCACTCAAAGCTCTTGAAACTGTTAATTTTAATTCTCTTTTTTTAGTTCCAGCTTTTAATGTTTTCTTATCTTTGTTTTCGTCCCCTTTAAGTCTTTTTGTTGCTCTTTGTTCAGCAAGTTTTCTTCGCTCAAAATCGTTTGTTACTACTGGTGATTTAGGTACAAATGATGGTTTTACGGCAGCGCCTTTGTTAGAAGTTGAGGTGGTTTTTGGTTTAAAACCTCCAGGTCTTGGCGATCCACCTCTACTTGGAAATTTATTTGATTGTTTTTCGATTACTACAGAGTTTTTTCCTTGAGTTTTTGCAATCTCAATATTTTTGAATGATTTTTTGGCTGTGCCAGATATTGTTAGTTTTGTTTTTTTTTCCATGGCTCATCACTCAATCTTTGTAGACAATATTTCTCGCAGACATAATCAATTCATCTGCTTCTTCTTTTGATAAAGCAAAATCTTCAAGATAACCTTGAATTTTTACTCTTTCGCCTTTTACAATATCGTATCCACCTGTTAGTTCATCTGATGCTAAGTCGGCAAAATCCTCCAATGTAAGAATTTTTTGTTCACCTAAAGTCATTAACATACCAGGTGTTAGTCCTTTTAGATTTATTAAAATATCTTGAAGACCTAATTCTTTTATTCTTTGAGAAATATCTTCTTGGTCTTTTTGATAAAACTCTTTTGCTCTTTCTATAAGAGCTTTTGCAGTATCTTCTTCGATACCTTCTATTTTCATCAAGCTTTCTGCTGTAGTGTCTTTAATGTCATCTATTGATGAAAATCCTTCCGCCACAAGTAATTGACCTAGTGTTTCATCTAATTCTAAATTCTTAACAAAGTTTTCTGTTTTTTCTTTAAATTCAGATTGTCTTCTTTCTGAGTCTTCGGCATCAGTCATTATATTTATTTCATAATTTAATAACTTAGTTGCAAGCCTAACATTTTGACCTCTTCTACCAATCGCTTTACTTAAATTTTCTTCAGTAAGAATTACGTCTAGTTTTTTTCTTTCTGTGTCTACATTAACTCTCTGAACTTCTGCTGGTGACAAGGCATTTGAAACTAAAATTGCTGGATCTTCAGACCAATTCACAATATCAATTTTTTCACCTTGTAACTCATTAACAACAGCCTGAACTCTAGAACCTCTCATACCAACACAAGCACCAACTGGATCAAGAGAAGTATCAACTGCTTTGACACAAATTTTTGCTCGACTTCCTGGGTCTCTTGAAGAAGACTTAATTTCTATCAAGCCATCATAAATTTCAGGAACTTCTTGTACAAAAAGCTTTTCCATAAACTTAGGATGCGCTCTTGATAAGAATATTTGTTGACCTCTTGGTTCTCTTCTAACATCATAACAATATGCTTTTATTCGATCACCAGCTTTTATATTTTCTCTTGGTATCATTTCATTTTTTTGAATAATTGCCTCTGTTCTTCCAAGATCAGCAATCACATTTCCAAATTCTAATCTTTTAACAATACCACTCAAAATTGAATCTTTTTTATCAATAAAATCATTATATTGTCTTTCTCTTTCAGCTTCTCTTACATTAAAGCTAATTACTTGTTTAGCAGTTTGAGCTGCAATTCTTCCAAAATCAAACGAAGGTAAAGGTTGTAATATTTCATCACCAACTGTTTTATCTTTATTTGTCTCATTTAAATTAATGGCATCTTCAAGTTTAATTTCTATATTAGAATTCTCAGGATTTTCAGCAACGATCAATTTTCTAAAAATTTCAATGTCACCATTGTCTCTATTAATTGAAACTTTAATTTCATTTTCTTGACCAAATTTAGATTTAGCGGCTTTTGCAATGCCGGTTTCCATAGAACTAATAATAAGCTCTTTGTCGATAGATTTTTCTAAAGCTACTGCTTCAGCAATTCTTAATAATTCTAATTTATCTGCTCTTTTATTTAACATGTTTTAGTTTGCTCCAAAAAAAAATGGGCACATGCCCATTTTGTAAATTCAATAATGTAAGAGCAATATAGTAAAGTTTTTTTTTAATTCAACAGAAACTATTTAGAAAAATTCCCTGTTTTATCAGTTTTTTCCCATGAAAATGAACCGTTATCGTCTGGTGTTCTTCCAAAGTGGCCGTAGGCAGCTGTTTTTTCGTATATCGGTTTATTTAAATTTAACATCTCTCTAATTCCTCGAGGACTTAAATCAAAATTTTTATTTATTGAATCTACAACAAATTTATTTTTATCTAAATCGTTATCAAATAAATCAACATAAATTGATAATGGTTTAGAAACGCCAATTGCATAAGCTAATTGGATTAAACACTTATCAGCAACTTTTGAAGCAACAACATTTTTTGCAATGTATCTTGCTGCATAAGCTGCAGATCTATCTACTTTTGTAGGATCTTTACCAGAAAAAGCTCCGCCACCATGAGGCGCTGCACCACCGTACGTATCTACTATAATTTTTCTTCCTGTTAATCCACAATCCCCATCTGGACCTCCAATAACAAAATTGCCTGTGGGATTTACATAAAACTCATCTTCATTAAAACCTTCAAGAAAATTTGATGGAATAGATTGTAACATATAAGGTCTCAATAAATCTCTAACTTGTGCTTGATTAACATCCTTAGAGTGCTGAGAAGATATTACTACAGATTTTACTTTGGTAGGTTTGCCATTTACATATTCAAAAGTAACTTGGCTTTTACTATCTGGTTCAATATTTTCTAACTTTCCTGACTTTCTATCTTCTGCCATTAATCTTAAAATTTTATGAGAGTAATGAATAGGTGCTGGCATTAAAACGTCTGTTTCATTACAAGCATAACCAAACATAATACCTTGATCTCCAGCTCCTTCATCTTTATTTCCAGATGAGTCCACACCCATTGCAATATCAGCAGATTGTGAATGAAGATGACTTTCTATTTTTGTTGCTTCTCGCCAAGTAAATCCCTCTTGGTCATATCCAATATCTTTTATACAATTTCTAACTTTTTCAATTAATTCATCTTGTTTAATTTCAGGCCCTCTAACTTCTCCCGCTAAAATTACTTTGTTAGTTGTTGTAAGTGTTTCACATGCAACTCTTGAGAAAGGGTCTCCAGTAAGATAGCTATCAACCACCATATCTGAAATTCTATCTGAAACTTTATCTGGGTGGCCTTCAGATACTGACTCGCTTGTGAAAAGAAAATTTTTTAAATTACTCATTTTTTAAATCTATTAAATGAAAATATCATAAAAATATATAGTAAAATTAATGTTATAAAAATTTTATTTCCATATTTAGAAAATAATGTTGGTTGTATTTTTTTGACTTCTTTAAGATCAACATAACCTGATTTACCGTATTCAACCTTTTGTTCTACGATCCCTAGAGGATTAATAATAGCTGCAATACCATTATTTGATGAACGTAATATATATTTACCACTTTCAACTGCTCTAAAAATACTATGTGCAAAGTGTTGTTTGGGTCCTATTGATTTACCAAACCATCCATCTTCAGAAATATTTACAATTAAATCAAAACCTTGGTTTTTAAATATTTCTCCTGAATAAATAATTTCGTAACAAATTAATGGTAATATCTTTAAAGAAAAATCATCTCTTTTTATCTCTATAATTTTTCTACCCTTTCCTTTTGAAAATGATTGATAATTATTTGTAATTACACTTAAGCCAAATGATTTTAAAATATTTTCAAAAGGTAAAAATTCACCGAATGGGACTAAATTAATTTTATTATAATGATCTAATAATTCTAAATTATGATCATAAATTGACAAGGAATTGAAATAATTAATATTTTCTTTATTTGTTGTTTGATTATTTATACCAATAAACAATAAATGATTTTTATTAAAAATCTCCTCAAATAACCATTTATATTCAACTAATTCTTTTTGAGAAATATCGGGAAGAATTCCTTCAGGCCAAACAAAGATAATTTTTTCATCTTCTTTTGGATCGCTTATATTGATTAAATCATTTATTACAGAAACTGGATCAACATTAGAATAAAATCTATCAAGACCAATGTTTGAGCCTACAGCTCTTATTTTATATTCATAAGATACAACGTCTAAAGAATTAAATTTTTCTTTATAAAATGATCCGTACAGATAAAATAAAAATGGTAAAATAAAAAAGATAATACATACCCCTATGTCTTTTTTTGTTTCTTTTAAAATAAAAATTGCAGGGCTAGTAAACAACGAAATGCAAATTAAATTAAATCCGTAAGTTCCTATTAATGAGGTAATACCTAATATTTCTGAATGAGTAACAAAACTATAAGCTATCAGGTTCCAAGGAAAACCAGTTAAAATTGAGCCTCTTATAAATTCTAAAACACCAAGAAATAACGAAAAAACAAAAAAAGAACTTAATAATTTTTTTGGTTTTGAAATTATAAAACAGAAAGTAGCTAATCCATAAAAAATTCCTAAAAAAGAAGGTATTAAAATGATGGTTATAGGAATTAAAAATTTAAAATTTTGATCAAATGTTAAAGATATCGATATCCAATATAAGTTCGATAAAAAATAACCAAATCCAAATAACCATCCATAAAAAAAGAAATTTTTCTTATTTTGGGTAATTTTAGATTTTTTAAACAGAAATATAAAAAATGAACTAAAGGTAAAAAAATTTATTATTAAATAGTTGTAGGGAGGCAAACTTAAAGATGATGCCGCACCTAAAGTAACTAAAAAAACTATTTCAATGTAATTTTTTTTTATCAATCTAATTAATCTTTGAAATTACTGATTTATATATCTTTTCTTCCTCACTAAGCATTCTTTTAAAATCTTTATCTTTGATATGGTCAAAACCTAGTAAATGAAGAAATCCATGTATAAAAGTTTTAATTACTTTTTCTTTAAAATTTTTAATGTTTTGTGATCTAGGTTTATTCATGAAATTATAACTAATTATAATATCTCCAATATAAGTTTTTTTAGATATCAATGTTTTTTTTGCTAAAGGGAATGACAGAATATCTGTAGACTTATTTTTATTTCTAAAGTTTTTATTTAACTTTTTGATACATCTATTATTAGAAAGAAGTAAGGTAAGGGTAATTTTCTTACTAGGAAATCGATATTTTCTTGGAAACAGATTGCAAATTTCTCTAAAAAAAAGCTCTTTTTTTTTTAGTTTTTTTGACCAAGCTTTCTCTTCTGAGAAAACTTCAATATTAATCATTTTTTGAGTAGGCTTTAACTATTTTAGATACAAGTGGATGTCTAACCACGTCTGAATGGTCAAAATCAACTACCGATATTTCATTAAGATGACCTAATAATTCTTTTGATCTAACTAACCCTGACATATTTTTATTGGGTAAATCAATCTGAGTTGGATCACCATTAACAACGATTTTAGAATTTTCTCCAATTCTAGTTAAAAACATTTTAATTTGAGTATCAGTCGCATTCTGAGATTCATCTAAAATTGCAAATGAATTTTTCAAAGTTCTTCCTCTCATAAAGGCAAGTGGTGCAATTTCAATATCACCAATTTCAATCATTCTTTGAATTTTTTCAAAGTCAAAAAGATCATATAAAGAGTCGTATAATGGTCTTAAATAAGGATCTACTTTTTCTTTCATGTCACCAGGTAAAAAACCTAGCCTTTCTCCTGCCTCAACAGCTGGTCTAGATAAAATTATTCTTTCAATTTTTTTTTCTAACAACATTGTTAGACCTACAGCTACAGCTAAAAATGTTTTTCCAGTTCCAGCTGGACCAGCTGAAATTATTATATCACTTTGTCTCAATGCTCTTACATAATCTTTTTGTTTTTCTGATCTTGGAATAATAGATTTTTTTGGAGTCTTAATTATATCTGTAACATTATTATTTTTAACTTTTTCATTAATCATAAAATTATCTACTGAAGAAAGTATATCTTTATTTTCTATATTGCCATTATTAATAAATTGATTAGCTAAAAATTTAATAGCATTTTTAACTACTTCATTCTTTTCAGGATTAGATTTAATTAAAATAGAATTACCTCTGGAGTATAAATTTGTTTCAGTAATTTTTTCCAATTCTTTTAAATTTTTATTGAATTCACCTACAACACCAATCAGAAGTTCATTGTCATGAAAAATAACACTTAAGGAATTATTATCCGAATAAACAAATTTTAATGATGTGTCGCTATTTTTATTAGTTAAACTGTTCAATTTTTATGCTACCTTTTGATTAGCGCGAAAAACTCTTTCACCAAATAAGCTACTCCGATTACTTTTAATAATTTTCACTGGCACAATTTTTCCAACATCCTCTTTTTTACCATTAAAAATTACTGATGTCATATATTCTGATCGGCCAAAAACTTGTGTTTTATCTTCTGTTAAATTCTCAACTAAAACATTAATTGTTTTATTTTCTAATGATTGATTCATAAGCATCTGATTATCATATAATTGACTTTGAATTTGTTCTAATCTTTCCATTGAAATTTTTTTATCTATTAAATTCAAATCTGCCGCAACTGTTCCTGGTCTTGGACTAAAAATAAAAGAATAAGAATTGATAAATTTAATCTTTTTAATAAGTTCTAAGGTAGCTTTAAAATCTTCTTCTTCTTCACCTGGATAACCTATTATAAAATCACTAGAAAATTTTATATTTGAGTTAATTTCCCTTAATTCATCATATATTTTATAATAATCACTAATAGTGTGTTTTCTATTCATAAGACCTAAAACTTTATTAGATCCACTTTGAACCGGTAAATGAACTAACGGCATAAGTTTTTTTGAACTTTTGTAAACTTCAATTAAATCATTAGACATGTCTTTTGGATGAGATGTCGTATATCTAATCCTTTTAATTTCAGAAAATTTTTCAATCTCTAATATTAAATCTGATAATCTATATTTTTCATTATTATAAGCATTTACATTTTGTCCAAGCAAAATTATTTCTTGAGAACCTGAGTCTACCAAATATTTAGCCTCATCTAAAATTTGTTTAAATGGTCTAGAATATTCTGGGCCTCTTGTGTACGGTACTACGCAAAAATGACAGAACTTATTACAACCTTCTTGGATTGTTAAAAATGAAGAAATGTTTCCAGAATTATTTTTAATTTTATTAAAATATTCAAATTTAGAAATCGCATCAAATTCTGTTTCTTCAGTTTTTTTATTTTTTTTAATATGATTTAAAATTGTATCATTAATTTTATGATATGCTTGGGGTCCAATAACAAGATCAATGTAAGGTTCTCTTTTGAGCATTTCTTGATTTTCTGCTTGAGCAACACATCCAGCAATTATTACTAATGGCTTTTTTTTTGATCTAAAAATTTTTTTAACTCTTCCAATTTCATGATAAACTTTTTCTTTTGCTTTGTCTCGTATGTGACATGTGTTTAATAAATAACAACTTGCTTCCTCATAATTTTGTGTTTTTTCGTATCCAATTTTTTTTACAGAGTCATATATTCTGTTCGAGTCATACTCATTCATCTGACAGCCAAATGTTTTGATAAAAATTTTTTGTTTCATCTGTTAGGGCTTTTTCTTTATCCCATACAATTCAAGCTTATGGTCTACTAATTTATAACCATATTTTTCTGCTACTTTTTTTTGAAGTTTTTCTATTTCTTCATCCACAAATTCAATAATTTCACCTGACTTGATATCTATTAAATGATCATGATGACCTTCATTTAATTCTTCATATCTTGCTTTTCCACCCTTGAATTCATGCTTAGCTAATATTCCTGACTCTTCAAATAATTTTACAGTTCTGTAAACTGTTGCAATACTTATCTTTGGATCAATTTTAGAAACTCTGTTATATAATTCATCTACATCAGGATGATCAGATGATTGAGACATTACTTGAGCAATTACCTTGCGTTGATCAGTTAACTTCACGCCCTTTGACAAACATTTTTCTTCAATAGTTTCTGACATATTCAATTTTAACTTATATAAATAGGATTAATCAAATTTTTTTTAATTTTATATTTTTTACATAAATCAGGGATTCTTTCATAACTCAAATTTTTTTCATCTTTAAAATCATGTAAATTATAACAGTAATAATCAATATTTTTTGCAACATTAAAGGCTTTAACAACCGACATTGAATTTCTTATACCAGCAAAGCTTGCTAGACCTATATTGATGTAAATTATACCAATATCAGCTATTTTAAGATTTTTTGATAAGAGAAAATCATTAATAATTATAGTTAATTTTTCATAATTAATTTTAGTATTATCATGTGTAATATTATAAATACTAGCATTAGTAATGATCATTAAAAAAATTTTTTCATTAGCAGCATCTATAATAAGTTTATTCATTTTTATTTTATTTATAATTACAAATTCTATTTCAGATGAAAATAATATCAAATACTATTCTGGTGACGAGGGTATATTATCATTAATGTACCACCGTTTTAATGAACATAAATATCCTTCTACAAACATTCAGATGGATGTTTTTAAAAAACAAATGCAAATAATAAAAAACTCTAATTATATTTTTTCTAATCCTAAAAATTTTGAGAAAAATTTTAATATACCAAAAACAAATAAAGAAATTCTCATAACAATTGATGATGCCTTTTTATCTTTCTACCTTGAAGCGTGGCCATATTTAAAAAAAAATAAAATTCCTTTTGTCTTATTTGTTTCAACAGAACCAGTTGGGAAAAAAGGATACATGACTTGGGAACAAATCAAAGAAGTAGAGGCTGAAAAATTTACAATAATAGGACACCATTCTCATTCTCATGAATATCTTATTGATAATGATAATGATTTTTTTATATCAGATATAAAAAAAGCAAATGAAATATTTTTAAAAAATTTAGGGTATATACCAAATTTATTTTCTTATCCTTTTGGCGAATATTCAAAATTTATGAGTGATTATATTGCTCAAAATTTTAACTATGCTTTTGGTCAACACTCTGGTGTAATTGATTTAAATAAAGATAAGTTCGAACTACCTAGATTTCCAATTAATGAAAAGTATGGGCAATTAAAAAGGTTTAATTCAATTATAAATTCGTTTCCTCTTGAATATGAACAATTACTTCCTCTTGAAAAAAAATTAACAATAGAAAATAATCCTCCTAATTTTAAAGTTATGTTTTTTAAAGAGCAAGACAACATAAAAAATATTAATTGTTATTCTAATGAACTAAATAAATGGGAAAAATCTAATACTAATTTTGACAATAATGTTTTAACCATAAAATTTAGAGGTTCTTTCAAGCCTAGAAGAGGTAGAATAAATTGTTCTCTTAATGATGATGGTAAGTGGCGATGGTTTGGCGTTCAATTTCCTATTAAAGAAAACTAGATAAGACTTTCTAAATCAATACTTGAAGGTAACAATTTAGCATCATCAAAATCCTTTAATTTATTTTGTACAATTATTTTTTGCAAAACTTCAACATATTGACTTCCTGTCTCAGCATATTTGTTTAAATATTCAGAGAGCTTAATGCTATCTAGAGGAAGATTTGCGTCTCTAAATTCTGCTCTTGCTTTTCTAAAATCTTTATAAGTAGAATGAGTATTTAAGTTTCTTTGATAGGCTCTAACTGACGCTTGGAGAACGTTAAATTTCATCACTTTATGACCTTCGCCTGCATCGGCGTCTTTAGGTTTTAAGCCCTCACCCGACCATGTCCATTGACCAAATAAAGCATTGCCCTCTTGGGCAAATCTTGAAGTTCCCCATCCAGTTTCTTTAGCTGCCTGGGCAATTGCTAATGATACTGGTATCTCATCCATTCTAATTTTTAAGGTTGATAAATCTCTTGAATTTATTCCATATTGTTTATATTTTTTTTCTAACCACTTTTTTTCTGCTGAAGTATTGTTGCTTTTGTTAATAATATTAAAAAGTGTTTTTCTATCTAATCTAATATTGTTATTTTCTTGTACAATTAAAGGCAAAACTATCTGAATAAAAAAATCTTTTCTTTTTTTTGTATCTTCAATCATCGTAATTTCTTGAGGCAATAAAGTTAAAGCAACTGGTTTAACTAATTTTTTTTTTCTAACGTCTTTAAGATCATAACCTGTATCCTCAAACAATTGTTTTATAGTTGATGCGCTTAACCTTACAGTATCAGACTCTAAATCATTTAAACTGAAAATATCAAATAATACATCGTCTTCATTTATAATTTCATTTGAATTTTTATTTACACTCTTGCCATTAAGTGTATATGCCAAAACTTTTTTTGAATTATTTGTAAATTCTTTGGTTTTGAAATTTTTATCTGCAAAATTTATAACCATTGGCACAACAAAGAAAAAAGAAATTATTAAAAAACTACTTAGAAAAGTTCTCAATAAGACATTTAAGTTTTTTTCTTCAAATAAATCTAAGTTTTTAATTTTTTTAATTTTCATTTCCTTAACCTAAATAGCAACTACTTCTTTAACTTCTGGTAAATAATGACATAAAAGATTTTGGACTCCCTGTTTTAAAGTCATGGTGGAACTTGGGCACCCTGAGCAACTTCCTTGCAATTGAACTTTTACTACACCATCTTTAAATTCTTTAAATTTAATATCTCCACCATCTCTTGCTACAGCTGGTCTTATTTTCTGATCTAAAATTTTTACTATTTTTTTTTCTATTTCACTTAAGTTTGAATTTTGTTCTTCTAAATTCTCATCAATTACAAATTCATTACCATCAGAATAAAAATCATTAATAAATGAAATTACTATGTGCTTTAAATCATCCCATTTTGTTAAATCGTCTTTATTAACTGAAATAAAATCTTCACCTAAAAAAACACCTTTCACACCATTAATTGAAAGTATATTTCTTACTAATTCATTCTGAACATTATCTTTTTTTGTAATTTCATACGGACCACTATTAGACACTTTTTTTTCAGGAAGAAATTTTAGTGAATTAGGATTTGGAGTTACTTCAGTTTGAACGAACATAAATTATATATAGTTATTATTTAAAAAATTAATACTTGATAATAAATTTTACTTAAAAACCCACTATTTCTTTTATTCTTTTTATCTTTTTTGACGCAATTAAATTGGCTTTTTCAACTCCTTCTAGAAGGATTTTATCTAAATATGATTGATCATCTAATAATTTTTTTATTTCTAGAGAAATAGGTTCAATTTTATCTACAAGAACTAAAGATAATTTTTCTTTAAATTCTGAAAAATTTTTTCCAGCAAAACTTTCTACTGATTTTTCCATTGTTGAGTTTATTAAACTTGAATAAATTCCAATAAGATTTTTTGCCTCTAATCTATCATCAAGTTCTTTTATAGTTTTTGGCATTGGTAAAGGGTCTGTTTTAGCTTTTTTAATTTTATTTATTATCTGATCTTTATCGTCTGTTAAATTTATTCTGCTCAAATCAGATAATTCAGATTTACTCATTTTTTTTGATCCATCTTTAAGACTCATAATTCTTGAAAATTCTTTTTGAATTAAAGGTTCAGGAACCTGTAAAAAATTGTCTATTTCAAAATCATTATTAAACTTTTGTGCAATATCTCTGCACAATTCTAAGTGTTGTTTTTGATCATCTCCAACCGGAACATGGGTTGCATCATAAAGTAAGATGTCAGCCGCCATAAGAACTGGATAAGAGTAAAGGCCTACACTAGCCTTTTCTTTATCTTTTCCAGCTTTTTCTTTAAATTGAGTCATTCTATTCAACCAACCCATTCGAGCAACACAACTTAATATCCATGCTCCTTCAGCATGCGCTGCTACACTTGATTGATTAAAAATTATACTTTTTTTTGGATCAATACCACTTGCAATAAATGTGGCCACAGTCTCTCTTATATTGTTCTTTAATTCTTTAGGTTCTTGCTTAACGGTAATAGCATGTAAATCTACAACACAAAAAATACATTCATTATTATTATCATTATTTAATTCTACAAAATTTTTAATTGCTCCTAAATAGTTTCCTAGATGAAGATTTCCTGTAGGTTGAACACCTGAAAAAATTTTTTTACTCATGCAGCTAATACTTTAGTTTAATATCACTAATTTTAAAAGCTTTGATCCAATATGAAACGAATAAATAGAATAATAAACCCAAAACAACACTAAGAATTAAAAATATCAATTTTAGATCTTCATCGAAAGCTAATTGATTTTGAAAATAGTTTAATAAAAAATTAAAAAATACTCCCATTAAAAAGGAGGCAATAATTATCTTAATAAATCGTACAATAAATACTTTATTAAAAGTAAAAAGATTTCTGTTTTTTAAAAAACCAAATAATAGTAATCCATTAAACCAAGATGAAATTGTTGTGGCAATTGGAATAATAATAAAACCAATTTCATTAAAATAATAAATGCTAATAATGATATTTAATATTACTGATGCTAAAGAAATATAAAATGGAGTTTTAGTGTTGTTATTAGCAAAGAAAAATGTGGAAAAAATTTTAATCAATGAAAAGGCTGGAAGACCTAAAGCAAAATAATAAAGAGCTTTAGCAGAATTTTGTGCTGCAGCCTCACTAAAAGATCCATATCCAAATAATGCAGAAATTATACTTTCAGATCCTAATAAAAGTGCAATAGATGCTGGGATGCTTAAAAATAAACTCAATTCTAAAGCTTTATTTTGAATTAATAAAACTTTATCTTTTTTCTTTGACTGGATATGTTTTGAAAGTTGTGGCAGCACAACAACACCAATAGCTATGCCTGCAATAGCAAGATTAATTTGATAAATTCTATCTGCATAATATAAATAGGAAACAGCACTAGCTTGAAAAGAAGCAATAATTGTTCCAACTAAAATATTAATTTGGGTAACGCCTGAAGAAAAAATACTTGGTAAAAGTTTTTTAAAAAAAATCTTTACTTTATTGTCTATTCTTAATTTAAAATTAAATTTTAAAAAATAAAATTTTCTTACAAATTTATATAAAAATAATAATTGTAAAATACCTGCCAATGAAACTCCATAAGATAAATAATAAACAAGTTCGTCACCTAAAGATTTTGAAAAAAATAGAATTCCAATTAAAATAACATTTAAAATAATAGGAGCTGCTGAAGCAGCAGCAAACTTATTATGTGAATTTAAAATTGCAGAAAAAAAAGATGCTAAACTTATAAAAAATAAAAATGGAAAAGTTATTCTTGTTAAATTTATTGCAATTTCCATTTTATTAACGTCATCTACAAATCCGGGTGCAATAATTGACACAAAAGAAGGCATAAAAATTTGCACAATAAGAACTAAAAAAAATAGACCCAAAAATAAAAGATTAAAAATATTATTAGCAAATTTATTAGATTGTTTTTTTCCTTTAATTATTTCTGAAGCATAACTTGGAACAAAAGCTGCATTAAACGTTCCCTCAGAAAATAATCTCCTAAATGTATTTGGAATTCTAAATGCTACTAAAAAAACATCTGCTAACAGACCGCTGCCTAGAAAGATTGCAATGAGAATATCTCTCAGATAACCAAGTAATCTACTGATTATAGTAAATAAACCAAACGTACCTGTTGACTTAACTAAATTCATAAATCATATTAGTCTTAATTTTACCCCATTTGTATAACTAATTATCATAAATGAAAAAAACAAAGATTGATCATTACACAGATAAAGAGGCTCTCGATTTTCACAAAGATAAAAAACCTGGAAAGATTGAGATTATTTCTTCAAAAAATATGACGACAAAGAGAGATCTTGCGCTAGCATATTCTCCTGGTGTTGCTGCCCCTGTTAGAGCTATAAGTGAAAACCCAGAAACTGCCTATGATTATACTAGCAAAGGAAATTTGGTAGCAGTGATAAGTAATGGTTCAGCAATTTTAGGAATGGGTAATTTAGGTGCTTTAGCCTCTAAACCAGTCATGGAAGGAAAAGCTGTTTTATTTAAAAGATTTGCTGACATCGACTCAATCGATCTTGAAATAGATTCCTCAGACACAAATGAAATTATTAATTCAATTAAAAACTTTGCACCAAGTTTTGGTGGAATAAATTTAGAAGATATAGCGGCACCTGATTGTTTTATAATTGAGCAAAAGTTAAAGGATATTTTAGATATTCCAGTTTTTCATGATGATCAACATGGAACTGCTATAATTACAACTGCAGCATTAATAAATGCACTAGATATTTGTGGTAAATCAATAAAGGATGTTAAGATAGTTGTTAATGGTGCTGGTGCATCAGCACAAGCTTGTGCTGAATTATTTAAAAACTCTGGAGTGCATCATGAAAATGTAATCATGATTGACAGGAAAGGTGTAATTTATAAAGGAAGATCCGAAGGAATGGATCAGTGGAAATCAAGACATGCCAATGAAACTAAACTTCGAACACTTGAAGAAGCAATTAATGGTGCGGATGTTTTTTTGGGTTTATCTGCAAAAGGTGCTTTAAAAAAAGAATTGGTAAAAAAAATGGCAAAAAATCCAATTATTTTTGCATGTGCTAACCCTGATCCTGAAATTACTCCTGAAGAAATTAACGAAGTTAGAGCTGATGCGATTGTTGCAACGGGAAGATCTGATTATCCCAATCAAGTAAATAATTTAATTGGATTTCCATATATTTTTAGAGGAGCTTTAGATGTTAGATCAAAAACAATAAATGAAGAAATGAAGGTTGCTGCAGCTCAAACAATTGCAAAACTTGCAAGAGAAGATGTGCCAGATGAAGTTGTTGCTGCAATGGGTGGTGAAAGGCCCCGTTATGGAAAAGATTATATTATACCTTCAACATTTGATCCTAGATTAATAAGTGTAATTCCAGCGGCTGTTGCAAAAGCTGCAATGGATAGTGGTGTTGCAAGAAAAAGTATAGACGACTTTGAAATTTACAAAGATCACCTTAAGCAAAGATTAGATCCTACTGTTACAATAATGCAAGGTATCAATTCTTATATTAAAAAAAATCAAAAGAAAATTGTATTTGCAGATGGAGAAGATGAAAATACACTTAAGGCTGCGATAGCTTTTAAAAATTCAAAATTGGGTATTCCAATTCTAGTTGGAAAAGAGAATAAAATTAAAGAACAAATAAAAAAAATTGGTTATAATGAAAACTTTGATATTGAAATTGTAAATTCAATAGATGAAAATAAAAGAACCAAATATGTGAATCATTTATTTAAAAAATTACAAAGGGAACAAGGTCTATTAGAAAGAGATTGTGATAGACTTGTAAGAAACGACAGAGTTGTTTGGGCAACTAGTATGGTTGCTTGCGGTGATGCAGATGGCGCTGTGACTGGAAATACAAGACGTTTTGGAGCTTCTCTCGATAAAATAAAACAAGTTGTTGATGTAAGAGATGGAGAAATCATGTTTGGGCTTAATATGGTAGTTCACAAGGGTAAAACAATTTTTGTTGGTGATACTAGTGTTCATGAATATCCTACTTCAGAACAAATGGCTGAGATAGCAATTTCCACAGCAAGAGTGGTAAGACTCTTTGGTTTTGAACCTAGAGTAGCTTTTGTATCACACTCCACTTTTGGACAACCTCTTACAAGTAGAACAAAACACATAAGAAAAGCTGTAGATATTTTAAAAGAAAAAAAGGTAGATTTTGAATTTGATGGCGACATGCAGCCAGATGTTGCATTAAATCCTGAGTATGAAGAACTTTATCCCTTCTCAAAGATTGTTGGAAATGCAAATATTTTAATTATGCCGGGCCAACATAGCGCTGCAATATCTTACAAAATGATGAAAACATTAGGTGACACGAAAGTAATCGGGCCTTTATTGATTGGACTTGGGCTACCAGTTGAGATTGCCCCTCTAAGATCTTCAACCTCAGAAATTATTAATTTAGCATCTATTGCAGCATATTCGGCAGATGTTATTAAATATAGTAAGTAATAACTAATCTTTTTGGATTCTTAAGTCTTCAACAAGAATTATGCTTGCAATAACATCTTCGACATCCAATATTTCTTTAGCCTCACTGATAACTAAATTTTTTTCTTCAAATGTAATAGCAATTCCATAAACATAAATTTTCTTCTTATATGTATCAATTTGATAATTTGTTGCTTTAATATTTTTATTCAAAATTAATGCTGTTCGAAGTTGAGATGTTATCAATATATCTTTTGCAGATTGTTTAAAATTAAACTTCTCTTTAATTTTAACGTCATTACGTACAGAACGAGCACCCTTTGTTTCCCAAGCTAATTTTGTCAATTGTAATTTTTCTTCAGGATTCTCTACTTTACCAGTTATAAAAATTCTTCCATCTATTACTTTAGATTTTACTGATAAAAGATACTTCTTATCTTTAAAAAGAATTTTAGCTGTTAAATTTTTTTGCATAATGGAGTCATCCATTTGCGTCCCTACAGTTCTAGGATCAAAAGCTATTGATACACCTGTTCCAAAAATACCCGTGGAAGAAACACCCACACAACCAGAAAATACAATTCCAATTAAAATAATAATTATAAATTTAGTTTTCATTTTTTAACTTTAGACAATAATTATAAATCTCTTTTTTTGATACATTTTTATTATGACCAATTATGGTGGTTATTTCTTTAGTGCTTAGCTTATTTATCATTTTTTTAATAATATTCTTATCTGATTCACTTAGTTTTTGTGAAGTATTTTCATCAACTATTTTTTCAGAGACAACAATAGTAAACTCACCTTTTGGCTCTTCTTCAAAAATTTCCAAATCATCTACCTCTTTTCTAATATATTCTTCATATAATTTTGAGATTTCACGGCAAAAAATTATTTTTCTTCCTTTAAAGTTTTTTTTTAACTCAGGTATTATTTTATTAACTTTTCTTGGGGATACAAAAAATACTAAACTACTATCTAATACAGAAAGTTTTTCTAACTCGTTTATTAAGCTCTGTTTTTTTTCTGGAAAAAAACCGTAGAAAAAGAATTTTTCAGAAAAACCACTTACAGAAACTGCACTTGCAACAGCAGAAGGACCTGGAATTGAAAAAATTTTTATATCATTCTTAACACACTCATTAATAAGAATTGAACCAGGATCTGATATGCTAGGTGTGCCAGCATCTGAAATTAAAGATATAGTTTTACCTGATTTTAGATATTCAATTATCTTAACTATATTTTTTTTTTCATTGAATTTATGATTTGAAATTAATTTAGATTTAATTTCATACCTATCTAATAAATTTTTTGAAACTCTAGTGTCCTCACAAAGAATAAAATCAGATTTTCTTAGTGTTTCGATTGCTCTCAAAGTAATGTCTTTTAAATTTCCTATGGGAGTTGAAACTATATACAGACCATTTTCATTAACTTTTCTTAGAGATTGTGATTTTATGATCATAATTAAGCTTAAAAAATATTATAATATCACCAAAATGAATAAATTTATTAAAATTATTTTTTTTCTTTTACTAAATTATTCTTTATTGTTTTTACAAGCAGTAAAGAGTGAAGAAAAATTACGAATTGGACTCTTGGTTCCCATGAGTGGTCCAAACAAAAATATCGGCCTTTCAATTATAAAAGCTGTTCAATTAGCTGTAAAAGATATTGATAATAGCATAATTGAAATTATTCCAAAAGATACAGCCACAAAACCAAACCAAACATTAAAATCTGCATTTGAATTGAAAGAAATGGGAGTGAAAGTAGTTATTGGACCCATATATCATGAGAGTTTAGCTTACTTAAGTGAAATTAAAGATTTAACTTTCCTGTCACTTACAAATAAAATTTTAGATCTTCCAAAAAATGTAATCGCTGCAGGTATAAATTCTACATCTCAGCTTAATACAATAAAAAAATTTTTAGAAAAAAATAATATTGAAAGAACTATTTTTTTAACGCCAATGCAAAATTTTGAATTTGAAGTTCAAAAGGGAATAAAAGACTCTAATATTAAAATTTACAAAGACTATTTATATGACACTGAACCAACAAAATTAACTAACCAAATAGAAAAAATTACTAATTATAAAATTAGAAAACAAAATCTAGAAGATGAAATATATCGAGTAAGAAATTCTAATGAGCTTAACAAGGATAAAATAATAAAAAGATTAGAAAAAAGATATACATTAGGTGGATTAAATTTTGATGCTATAGTAATTGCAGATTTTGATGAAAGTTTAAAAAGTGTGAGCACATCTCTTTTATACACAGATGTATCACCTAAAAATAAATTTTTTATCACATTAAATCAATGGTTTGATGAAAGTTTATTGAATGCAACAGATATTCAACCAATATATTATCCATCAATAAATAAAGGAAACTTTGATAATTATAAAAAAAAATATTTTAATGAGTTTAATGAAAACCCTACACATCTTTCCTTATTAAGCTACGATCTTGTAGGACTTGTTTACTATCTCTCTCTAAAAAAAAACCTTTTGAACTTAAATAAACTTTTTCAAAAAAAGAATTCTTTCAAAGGTAAAATTGGGATATTTGATATTAAAAATAATAAAATTAATCACAGATTAAATTTTTATAAAGTAGAAAATAAAAATCTTATAGAAATTTTTTAATTTTTTTAAATGCATTTGAACGATGGTCTATTTTATATTTTTGTGCAGAACTAATTTCACCAAAAGTTTTTTTTTTTCTTTTGGTATAAAGATAGGGTCATAACCAAATCCATTTTTTCCTCTTGGATCATTTGAAATATATCCTTCAACTTTTCCTATGACTGATATAATTTTTTGATTTAAATAACAAATTGATAAAGCGCAAATAAATCTAGCTTTAATTTTTTTTTGTTGCCAATTTTTATCTTTTTTAAAAAGTTCGCGATAAACTTTCTTTATAGCTTTATTAAAATCACCTTTTTTTCCACCCCATCTTGCAGAATAAATTCCAGGCTCTTTTTTTAAGATATCAATTTCCAAACCCGAATCATCTGCTAGACAAATTAAATTTGTTTTTTTGGAAAAATATTTAGATTTAATGATAGAATTTTCCTCAAAAGTTAGCCCATCTTCTTTTGGACTTTTTATTTTAAATTCAGATATTGAGTAAGTTTTAATGCGTTTTGGCAATAAATCTCTTATTTCTTTATATTTTCCTTTATTATTGGTGCCTATAAGCAATTTTGAAATTTTTTTCATTAATACCTAGCAATTCTGAGATTTCTTACCATATATGTCCACATGGAAAAAGAGGAAAACATTAAACAAGACAAGGCTACGGCTGAACCATCTATTGAAAATAATGAGGCTGAAAAACAGTCTGATGAAAGCCAAAAAAATCTAAATAATGTAGAGGAAAAAAAAGAACTTTCTCCTGAAGAAAAAATAAAAGAATTAGAAGATAAGCTAGCAAGAACATTTGCTGAAATGGAAAACCAAAGAAGAAGGTTTGAAAAAGAAAAAGATGACGCTTTTGATTATGGGGGATTTATATTTGCAAAAGAGGCTTTAAATCTAATTGATAATCTAGCAAGATCAAAATTAATTTTAGAAAGTGATGAAACACTCAAAGATACAGATGCTTTAAAAAAAACCTTAGAACATTTTGATATTATTAACAAAGATCTAATTTCCATTTTTACTAAAAATAATATTAAACCAATAGATTGTCTTAATAAAAAATTAGATCCAAACTTACATCAGGCAATGATGGAAATTGAAGATGATCAAAAAGAACCAGGTACAATCGTTCAGGAAGTTCAAAAAGGTTTTATGATAAAAGATAGATTGCTTAGACCATCTTTGGTCGGAGTTTCAAAAAAAGTTGACATAAAAGATAAAAAAGATGAGGAAAATAAGGAGAATTCAGACAAATAATTACATTTACTGAACTTGTAGAATTAAAATTAACACATATATGAAGGGTAGAATTTAAATTATGAGCAAAATTATTGGAATAGATCTTGGTACCACTAACTCATGTGTATCTATTATGGAAGGTAGCCAACCTAAAGTATTGGAAAATGCTGAGGGTGCTAGAACAACACCTTCTGTTGTTGCTTTCACCGATGATGGTGAAAAGTTAGTTGGTCAGCCAGCAAAAAGACAAGCAGTAACAAACCCTGAAAATACAATTTTTGCTGTCAAACGACTTATTGGTAGAAATTTTGAGGATCCAACTGTCAAAAAAGACATAGCAGCTGCTCCATTTAAAATCATCAATTCTGAAAAAGGCGATGCCTGGATTGAAGCAAAGGGAGAAAAATATTCTCCATCACAAATATCTGCTTTTATTCTTCAAAAAATGAAAGAAACAGCTGAAAAATACTTGGGTCAAGAAGTTACTAAAGCTGTAATAACTGTTCCTGCATATTTTAACGATGCTCAAAGACAAGCAACAAAAGATGCTGGTAAAATCGCAGGGCTAGAAGTTTTGAGAATTATTAATGAACCTACAGCAGCATCACTTGCATATGGTTTAGATAAAAAACAAAATAAAAAAATTGCTGTATATGATTTGGGTGGAGGAACATTTGATGTTTCCATTCTTGAATTAGGTGATGGAGTATTTGAAGTTAAATCAACTAATGGAGATACATTTTTAGGTGGTGAAGATTTTGATAATACTATTGTAGATTATTTAATCGCAGAATTTAAAAAAGATAATGGTATTGATCTAACTTCAGATAAACTTGCACTTCAAAGATTAAAAGAAGCAGCTGAAAAAGCTAAAATCGAGTTATCTTCAGCAGAGCAAACAGATATCAATTTACCATTTATTACTGCAGACAAAACTGGTCCTAAACACATAAATTTAAAGATGACTAGAGCAAAGTTAGAAGCTCTCGTTGAAGATTTAATAACTAGAACATTACCACCATGTAAAACAGCATTAAGTGACGCTGGTGTATCAGCAAGTGATATTGATGAAATCGTAATGGTTGGTGGAATGACAAGAATGCCTAAAGTCTTAGCTGAAGTAAAAAACTTTTTTGGAAAAGATCCTAATAAAAGTGTAAACCCTGACGAAGTTGTAGCAATGGGTGCAGCTATTCAAGCTGGAGTGCTTCAAGGCGATGTAAAAGACGTACTCCTGTTAGATGTTACACCTTTGTCATTAGGTATTGAAACTCTTGGAGGGGTATCAACTAAACTTATTGAAAAAAATACAACAATACCAACAAAGAAAAGCCAGGTATTTTCTACTGCAGAAGACAATCAACCCGCAGTATCTATCAGAGTACTCCAGGGTGAAAGAGAAATGGCAACAGATAACAAGATGTTGGGAAATTTTGAGTTAGTCGGTATTGCTCCAGCACCAAGAGGAGTTCCTCAAATTGAAGTAACTTTTGATATTGATGCAAATGGAATTGTTAGTGTATCTGCTAAAGACAAAGGTACTGGCAAAGAGCAAAAAATTCAAATTCAAGCTTCTGGAGGCTTAAGTGAAGAAGAAATTGAAAAAATGGTTAAAGATGCTGAAGCTAACAAAGAAGAAGATAAAAAGAAAAGAGAGTCTGTAGATGTTAGAAATCAAGCTGACACTTTAATTCACTCAACTGAAAAAAATCTTAAAGAGCATGGGTCTAAGATTACCGATGCTGAAAAAAAAGCAATTGAAGATGCTTCATCTAATCTAAAAGAAGCTTTAAAAGGAACAGATAATGAAGACATCAAGAAAAAAACGGAAACTTTAGTTCAAGCTTCAATGAAATTAGGCGAAGCTATTTATAAGTCTCAAGAGAAAAAACCAGACTCACCCGATAATAGTAAAAATAATGATGAAGGGAAAAAAGACGATAACGTAGTTGATGCAGATTTTGAAGAAGTAAAAGAAGAAAATAAAGAAGAAGATACAGAAAAAAGCGCTTAAGACTATCAACAACTATTATCTCAAACTAACTTATGGCTAAAAGAGATTTTTACGATGTCTTAGGTGTTGGAAAAACTGCTTCCCCAGATGAACTAAAATCAGCTTACAGAAAGCTTGCTGTTAAATACCATCCTGACAAAAATCCAGGGGATAAAACTGCTGAAGATAAATTTAAAGAGGCCAGTGAAGCATATGGCATTCTCTCAGATAAAGAAAAAAAACAAAACTACGACAACTTTGGTCATGCTGCTTTTGAAAATGGTGGTGGTAGACAGAGTGGTGGTTTTGGAGGTTTTGGTGGAGCTGATTTTTCTGATATTTTTGAAGATTTTTTTGGAGATTTTGGAGGTGGTGGAAGATCAAGAAGTAGAGCAAGTTCAAATAATAGAGGTTCAGATTTAAGATATGATTTATCAATTACACTTGAAGAAGCATATGAAGGTAAGAAACAAGACATAAAATTTTCTACAACTGAAAAATGTAATACATGTAAGGGAAATGGTTCTAAGCCTGGTCACTCCCCTGATAGATGTACATATTGTGGAGGAAATGGAAAAATAAGATCTAACCAGGGCTTTTTTACTGTTCAACAAACTTGCCCTCAATGTAATGGTAATGGAGAAGAAATTACCAACCCATGCAGTGATTGTAATGGTCAAGGTAAAAAACAAGCTTCAAAGAAAATATCTGTAACAATACCCAAAGGTGTTGATGATGGAACAAGAATTAGATTAGCTGGTAAAGGTGAGGCAGGAAGCAGAGGTGGGGCAACAGGTGATTTATACTTATTTATAAATGTTAACTCGCATGAATTATTTAAAAGATCAGATGAAAATTTGTTTTTTGAATTTCCAATATCAATAGCTGATGCTGCACTTGGAACAACAATTGAAATACCAACTATTGATGGTGGTAAGGCAAAAATCAAAATTCCAGATGGTACTCAAAATGGTAAACAGTTTAGACTAAAAGGTAAGGGCATGCCTTTTATGCGTAGAGGTGACTATGGAGATCTTTATGTGCAAGTTAACACAGAAGTTCCTGTTTCTCTTAACAAAAAACAAAAAGAATTACTTGAAAAATTTAGAGAAATTGAAAACGAAAAATCAAATCCAAGTATTAAAAAATTCTTCCAGAAAGCAAAAAGTTTCTGGAAAAACTAAAAGACTAATTAACTAAAAAAGGTTAATATTTTCATAATGAAAAAAATTAATTTAGGAATTACAGGTTGTATGGGAAGAATGGGACAACAACTTATAAAATCATCCAAAGTTAATCATAATTTCAAACTAAAAACTCTCACTGAAAATAAATTAATAAATAAAAGATTTAATGGGATCAAACCAGAATTAAATACAGAGATTGCTTTTAAAAAAACTGATGTGATTATAGATTTTACCATACCTAATTGTACACTTGAAATGCTGAAAATTGCAGCAAAACTAAAAAAAAAAGTTGTTATAGGCACAACGGGTTTTACAAAAAAAGAAGAAAAATTAATCAAAAAATATTCAAAAAAAATTCCAATATTAAAAGCAGGAAATATGAGCCTAGGTGTAAACTTATTAATGTACCTAACAGAAATTGCATCTAAATCTTTAAATAGTAGATATCTAACTAAAGTTTTTGAAGTACATCACAAACATAAGAAAGACTACCCTTCAGGTACTGCTTTAATGCTTGGCAGAGGTATTGCTGATGGAAAAAGTAAAGATTTTAATAAATTAATAGGGAAAAAATTTTTAAACAAAAAATCTTTTCCCTATGGAAAAAAAATTAATTTTAATTCTATCAGAAAAGGTGAAATTATTGGAGAACATGAGGTAAAATTTTCAAGTGGCAAAGAAATTATCAGCTTAAATCATGAAGCATTTGATAGAGCACTTTATTCAGATGGTGCCCTAACAGCAGCTAAATGGCTTTTTTCAAAAAAACCAGGGTTATATTCTATGAGAGATTTGTTAAATTTTTCGTAATGGATGAAAACAAAAAAGCTAAGAAAATATTAAGAATTCTAAATAAACTTTATCCTAAAGCGCCTATACCTTTAAAACACAAAAATAAATTTACACTTTTAGTTTCTGTTCTCTTATCTGCACAATGCACTGATCTAAATGTCAATAATGTAACAAAAGACATATATCCAAAATACAATAAACCTGAACATTTTGTAAAATTAGGAAGAAAAAAAATTGAAAAATTAATTAAAAAAATTGGTATTTTTAGAGTCAAAGCAAAAAGTATTTATTTAATGTCTAAACAACTTCTAGAAAAACATAATGGCAAGGTTCCTAAAAATTTTGAAGAACTTGAAAAATTACCTGGAGTAGGACATAAAACAGCAAGTGTGGTGATGTCTCAAGGATTCGGATATCCAGCTTTCGCTGTAGATACTCACATTCATAGATTGGCTCAAAGATGGGGACTAACTAATGGAAAAAATGTTGTTCAAACGGAAAAAGATTTAAAAAAAATTTTCCCAAAAAAGACTTGGACAAAACTTCATCTTCAAATTATTTATTACGGAAGAGAATATTGTAAAGCAAGGTCTTGTTATGGTTTAACTTGTAAAATTTGTAAGACTTGTTATCCTAAAAGAAAAAACCCTCTAATAACAAAAAAAGCTTAATATGAAAATTTTAGGAATTGGTAATGCAATAGTAGATGTTCTTTGTAAAGTAGAAGATGATTTTTTACACAAAAATTCATTAACCAAAAGTACTATGAAGCTTATAGATGAAGATGAATTTAAAAACTTATTATCCTCACTTATAATTGAACAAACAATATCTGGTGGTTCTGTTGCCAATTCTATTGTTGGGTTGTCAAAATTGGGCAATAATGTTGGCTTCATTGGTAAGGTAAACAATGATGATTTAGGTCAAAGATATGAAGATGGGTTAAAAATTGAAAAAGTTAATTATTTATATCAAAAAAAAAATGAACTTATATCTACTGGAACTTGTTTAATTTTAATTACACCAGACTCGGAACGTACAATGTGTACTTACTTAGGAACTGCAGGAAAAATTAATGATAACGATATAAATACTGATGCTATTAAAAACAGTGAAATAACATTTTTAGAGGGTTATTTGTGGGATGAAGGTGAACCTAGAAAAGCTTTTGATAAAGCAATAAATAACTCAAACAAAGTAGCAATGTCTTTATCAGATCAATTTTGTGTTGAAAGACATAAAGCTCAATTCTTAGAGTTGGTAAAAAATAAACTAGACATTGTGTTTGCTAACGAACAAGAAATTTTATCTTTGATAAATAGTAAATCATTAAAGGATGTAATTGAATTTTCAAAGATATTAAAAAAGAATATTATTATCACACGAGGTGAGAATGGAGCAATTGCAATTAATGGCAATGAAATTATCGAATGTGATGCCAGAAAAAATTTAAAAATTAAAGATCTTACTGGTGCAGGAGATTTATTTGCTGCAGGTTATTTGCACGGGTATGTAAATAAGTTGTCAACTAAAGAGAGTCTGGAAAAAGGAACAGAACTTTCTGCTAAAATAATTCAACAAATTGGTGCTCGAATTTAATCTTTTTTTCTTTTAAAACTTCCTTTACCTTTTTTAGGTTTAATTACTTTTGGTTTGTATTTTTTTGTAAATAAATTTTTTGCAATTATATTTTTTTTTTATATAATTTGATAACCATCTTTTTTACTAACTATAAAATTATCATCATTAAAAATTTTTAATATTTTTTTCCGCAGTCTATAAATATGAGTTTCGACTGTATGTGTTTCAAGTTTTGAATGATACTCCCAAACTTCGGATTGAAGTTGATCAATTCCTACTGCATCTTTAGTTTTGCTAAGATAAATAATGATACTAGTTTCTTTTTCAGTTAATTTTAAAACTTTATCTTTTAATATTAATTCCCTTGAATTTGTATCTATCTTATATTTCCCAACACTTTGCTCTGATTTTTCAACAAATTGATGCTTTAAAAATTGAATATTAATTTTTTCTATTAATCTGGAAAGTTTAATTGGAGCTTTGTTGAATATGAGTTGATTATTTTTCCCATTTAATTCCTTTTGAGTAATAATTAAATAATTACTTAAATTGTGTAGTTTATCATCTAAACTTTTTTCACTTGATGCTTTAAAAATATGGAAATTTAAATTTTCTTCTAATTCACTAATAATTTCATACAGGGAGTCTTGCTTAAAAATTACTAAATTTTGTTTATACATATATAATAAAGATATGCGAATTTATTTAAAAAATAAACATACTCTTCAAGTAGACGATTTTAATTTTGAATGCTGTATTGGCAAAAATGGCCTCGGTTACAAGAAAATTGAAGGGGATAAAAAAACCCCAGTTGGAACTTTTGAGATTGAAAAATTATATTATAGAAATGATAGGATTGATCTACCATATACTAAATTGGAGTGCATAAAAATTAAGCCAGAGATGGGTTGGTGTGATGATATAAAAAAACCAAAAAAATATAATAAATTAATATCTGTCAGCAAAGAAATACACCATGAAAAACTTTATAGAAAAGATTTAAAATATGATCTTCTAATTCCAATAAAATATAATTTTAAAAAGAGAATAATTGGTAAAGGAAGTTGTATATTTATACATTTAACCAATAATTATAAACCAACAGCGGGTTGTATTGCGTTAAAAAAAAAGATTTTTTAATTATGATTAAAATAATAAATAAAAATACAAAAATTAAAATTAATTAGTTAAATTCGTTTACCAAAAATACTTGAGCCAATTCTTAAATAACTAGATGAATGTTCGGCTGCTTTTAAATAATCTGAAGACATACCCATACTTAACTCAGAAAAGTTTAATTGTTTATTTAATAAATTTGTTTGGTTAAAATATTTTTCTACTTCTTCATTTGCTGGTGGTATACACATTAATCCAATTATATTTAAATTTAATTCATTGCAATATCTATATAAATTAACTAATTCACTCTTATCTATACCTGCTTTTTGATGTTCGCTTCCAATATTTACTTGGATAAATAAATTCAATTTTCTATTTTGTTTAATTTGCTCGTCTGCAATTTTTTTTGCAAGTTTTAGACTGTCAACAGTATGAATAAAATCAAATATTTTAATAGCAAATTTTACTTTATTTGTTTGAAGTTTCCCAATCATATGTAATTTAATATTTGGGTTATCAATTTTAATTTTAGTCCATTTATCTACTGCTTCTTGAACTTTATTTTCACCATAATCTAAATGGCCATATTCTATTAATGGGAGAATTTTTTCTATACCGAACGTTTTAGATACAGCAATAATTTTTGGCAATTTGGATATTTTTTGAGCTTCTAATTTTAACTTGATTGAATTACATATATCTTCATACTTTTTAATTGAATTATGCATAATAAATATTTACAGAAATATTACTTTATTAATAAATTTGATACAAATTATATAGATAAACAAGATAAAAATACTGTAATTATTTATAGAAATTATAAATCAAATAATAATTTAGGTACCATTATAAAATTCAAACAATATTGTAAAAAAAATAATTATAAATTTTATTTATCTAATAATACTAAATTAGCAATTAACTTAAATTTGGATGGCGCTTATATTCCTTCTTTTAACAAACAAACAAATCATCTTTCTTTTTCTAAAACTAAAAACTTTTTATTAATTGGTTCTGCTCACAATATTAAAGAAATAAAACTTAAAGAAAAACAGGGTGTAAAAATTATTGTTTTATCCTCATTGTTTAAAGAAAATAAGAATTACTTGGGTATAAACAAATTTAAACTCTTAGCTACAATTTCAAAAAAAAAAATTGTTGCACTGGGTGGAATTACTAATCAAAACTTAAGAAAGCTTAAATTGTTAAAGTGTTTTGGCTTTGCTGGTATTTCTTTTTTTGAATAAAAAAAAGGCCCCATAAAGGGGCCCTTTTAAAAGTTTTTTCTAAACTAAATTAGAATGCAAACGAAAGATTAAGTTCGAATGTATCACTAGAATCTTTTTTAGTGTTACCCGCACCTGTTGATGCAGCACCTTCGTTCTTGATCTTGTTTAGAGTTCCAGCTAAAGTCATTGAACCCATAGTGTAAGATGCACTGAAACCAGTTGCTTCTTGCGCTTTTGTTCCAACAGCTTCATAGTCTAGTTTTGATTTTCCAACAGAAACAGACATATCTTCGCTCACCGCGTAAGAAATAGCTGCTGCTTGGAAATCTTCATCACCAGTAGTTGCTGAATCAGCTTCGTTCTTTTGAACACCAATTGTAGCACCACCCATTGTGTATGTAGCATACAAAATAGTGTTATCTACAGCTGTTGCTGAACCATTATCTTCACCAATTGCAACTCCAATTGTTAGGTCTTCAATAGCAGTGATTACAGCACCAATTTCTAAAGAAGATGCATCAGATCCACCAGAAGCTGGTGAGAATGAAGCATGTATAGTAGCCGCATCTATAGCATGTGTGTAGTAGAACATGTTATTTGGGCTATGACCTTGGTTTGGAGAATCTGCAGAATACCAAGACTCTTCGTAAGCAGTTGGCATTGCATCGTCGAAAGATCCAACAACACCTGAACCACCATCACCCCAGAAAGTTAAAGTTCCACCATTGTTTAAACCTAAAGCTAATGATCTGTTATCAATACCTGCACCGGCAACAGAGTCACTACTGTCAAGTAAGAAGTTTAAATCAACAGTCATACCATTATCTAGTTCTCCACCCCAAGTGAACGTTAAATTATCGTTCATTGACCATGGGTTTCCAGTAGCACCACCGTTACCACCGTTGTAGCTTAAAGAAGCTCCACCAGAGATATCAACAGCGTTTGCAGAAACAGAAACAAGAGAAGCAGCAAGAGCTGTTAAACCTATTTTTTTCATATTGTTCATATTATATCCTTTTAGTTATTGTTTGTTATTAATAATAAACATAGGAAAATTATCATTAAATTAGATAATTTCTTATAATTTCACAAAAAATATAAAGTATTTATAAAAGTGTTGCATATTTACCATAGTTATTTAGTTAGATTTTTGGGGTTTTTTTGAATATTTTCTGTATAAATTCATATTTAACATTTAAAACACTTCATATGTCACGAAATATTTGTCAATCGATCATAATTTTATTTTTAATCTCATTTGCCTTAAATGGATGTGGAAAAATTGGAGGTGTTGATGCAAAAAAATTTCCACCAGACCCAAAGCAAAGAGTTAAAAACAATCTTGAGTCTGGCAAAGGGTTTAGAATAATGGACAAGATGAAAGGTGGTAGTGGAAATGGTGGAAATTTTGAATTTGCAAATTCAAACGAACTATGGAGAGCTTCGTTAGATATTATTGATTTCATGCCAATTGCAACGGCTAATTACAGTGGTGGAATAATTGTTACTGATTGGTATTCTGACAATCAGAATTCTAATGAAAGTATAAAAATTACTATTAGATTTCTGACTAATGAAATTAGATCTGACGCTGTAGATTTAAAAATATTTTATAAAATATGTAAAAATCTAAATAATTGTTCTATCAACGAAAGAACTAATGATTTGGCCAAGGAATTAAAAAAAGAAATTTTGAAGAAAGCAGCAATTTATAAAGAACAAAATAAAGATAAAAACTTTAAGCCTTACAAAGGCATTCAATAAAATAGGAATAGAGTTTACTTATAGCGCCAGTGGAGAGATATAATTTTAAAAAAATTGAAGATTATTGGCAAGATGAATGGGACAAAAATAATTCTTTTAAAAGTAAAATAGATAAAACAAAAAAAAAATTTTATTGTCTGGAAATGTTTCCTTACCCGTCTGGAAAGATACACATGGGACATGTGAGAAATTATACTATTGGAGATGTATTAGCAAGATTCAAGTCTTTACAGGGTTATAACGTTCTACATCCTATGGGGTGGGACTCATTTGGCATGCCCGCTGAAAATGCTGCTAGACAAAATAATTTAGATCCCAAGACATGGACAGAGTCAAATATTTCAAACATGAAAAGACAATTAAAAAAACTTGGTCTTTCAATTGACTGGGGTAGAGAGATTTCTACTTGTTCTCCAGAATACTATAAACACCAACAAAAATTTTTTTTAGAACTTTATGACAAAGGCTTAGTTTATAGAAAAGAAGAGTACGTAAACTGGGATCCAGTTGATCAAACAGTTTTAGCAAACGAACAAGTTATTGATGGAAAAGGTTGGCGTTCAGGGGCAACAGTTGAAAGAAAAAAGTTAAATCAATGGTTTTTTAACATTACTAAATTTTCTAATGAGTTATTAGAAAGTCTTGATTCTCTAAATGATTGGCCCAATAAAGTTAAGATCATGCAAAAAAATTGGATAGGCAAGTCTGTAGGGTGTGAAATTGGATTTAAAATAGAATCATCCAAAAATATTGATGAAATAAAATGTTTTACAACAAGACCAGACACATTATTTGGAATGTCTTTTTTAGCTTTATCAGTTGACCATCCCTTATCCAAATCTTATGAAAATGATAAAGATTTTATTAATTTCAAAAAAAAATGTTCTGAAACTGGAACGACTGAAGAATCTATTGCTGTTGCTGATAAAATTGGTTTTAAAACAGATTTGATTGCAATAAATCCCTTAAATGAAAAAATAAAAGTTCCAGTTTATTTTGCTAACTTTGTATTAATGGATTATGGCTTAGGAGCTGTTTTTGGATGTCCGGCTCATGATCAAAGGGATTTGGACTTTGCTAGAAAATATAATCTAAAAGTAAAAGCAGTTGTAACTCCAAATAAAGATGACTTAAATTTTGAAGTTCAAAATGAAGCTTATACTGGTCCAGGATATATATTTAATTCTAGTTTTTTAGATGGATTAAAATCTCCAGGGGATTCCATTATAAAAACAATTGAACACTTGGAAAAAGAAAAACTTGGAGTAAAAAAAATTAACTTTAGATTAAAAGATTGGGGTGTATCTAGACAGAGATACTGGGGCTGTCCAATTCCAATAATGTATGATGATAATGGCTCACCTCATAAAATACCTGAAGAATTATTACCAGTAAAACTTCCATCAATTGAGAAACTAGAACCTACAGGTAATCCTTTGGATAAAATCACTGAATGGAAAAATATTACTATAGATGGAAAAAAGTATACTAGGGAAACAGACACATTAGATACTTTTGTAGACTCTTCCTGGTATTTCTTAAGATTCTGTTCTCCTGATAATGATGAAAATGGATTTAATTATGAAGACATAAAATATTGGATGCCTGTCGACCAATACATAGGGGGAGTAGAACATGCAATTTTACATTTATTATATTCAAGATTTTTTATGCAAGCACTCTCATATCAAAATGAAAAATTTACTATAAAAGAACCATTTACTGGTCTGTTTACTCAGGGAATGGTCTGTCATGAAACATATAAAGATCAAAATAATAACTGGTTAAGTCCAGAACAAGTAACCTCAATCAATGGTAAAAAATATTTAAAAAATAATACATCAATTGAAATAAAAGTTGGTTCATCAGAATCTATGTCTAAATCAAAAAAAAATACCATTGATCCTGAAAACATAATCAAAAGTTATGGGGCTGACTCAGTAAGATTGTTTATTTTGTCAGATAGTCCTCCAGAAAAAGATGTGCAATGGTCGGAGGAAGGGATAATTTCTTCTTACAAATTTATTCAAAAGTTATGGACGTTACATCAAAAAATTATTGATGAAATAGAAAAAAATCATAGTGAAGATTCAAATAATAGTTTGATAAAATTTACAAATAAATTTATAAAAAAAATTACTCAAAATTTAGAAAACTTTAATTATAATATAATAATAGCTAATATTCATGAAATGCATACGCACATGAATCAAGAAATAAATAATAAATATACAAAAAAAACTCTGATCGAGAATTATGCAAAAATTTTAACTCTATTAGAGCCAATTGTACCCCACTTAGCTAACGAGGCATTCAAAGAAATTGGGGTAAATAAAATAAGCTGGCCTAATTATGATGAAAATTTAATTATTGAAGATATTATAACTTTTGTAATTCAAATAAATGGAAAAAAAAGAGGAACATTAGCAGTTAAGATGAATGTTTCAGAAGTAGAAATTTTAAAAATGATTAATCAGGATGAAATTTTAAAAAAATATTTAAACGAAAAAGAGATTAAGAAAAAAATTTTTATACCAAATAAATTAATGAATATTATAATATAAAATGTTTAAAAAAATATTATTACATTTATTATTTTTAATTATAGTTACTAATTGTGATTATTCTCCAGTTTATTTAAATGGTGAAAATTCTAAATTAAATATAAATATAATAAATTTTGATGGGGATAATGAAATAAATGAAATTATAGTTAAAGAAATTAATCAGATAGCAAATAATAATTATTCAAAAAAAATTGACGTAAAAATAAATACTAATTTTGTTAAAACAATCTTGGCAAAAAACGCTGAAGGCACACCAACAGATTTTGAGCTTAAAGCAACTTCTAACTTTAAAATAACTCGTTCCGATAAAGAACAAAATTTTACTATAGAAGAAAAGTTTAATTATAAAAAAATGACTAATAATTACGAACAAAGTAATTATGAAAAAGCTATAAAGATGAATATTGCTTCTTCAATAACTCGTAAATTAATTTTAAGACTCACAATTGCCGAATGATAAAAAAAAATTATGAGATTGGAAATCTGAAACAAAATTATAATTATTTTTTATTTTATGGAAAAAATGAAGGACTTAAAAATGAAACCATAATTAATCTTAATAATAATAAAAAAGATATTTTAAATTATGATGAAAAAGAAGTCTTAGAAAACCAAAATTTTTTTATAGAAAAGATATTATCTAAATCATTATTTGATGAAGAAAAAATCATCATAATCAAAAGAGCAACTGATAAGATAGTAAAATTAATAGACGAATTAAATACAAAAAATATCGAGGAAACAATCATTATTATTATTTCTGATAATTTAGATAAAAAATCAAAATTAAGGTCGCTTTTTGAAAAAGAGAAAAATTTTATTTGTGTAGCGTTCTACCCTGATACTAATCAAACACTATCAAAAATAACTCATAATTTTTTAATTGAAAAAAAAATATTAATTTCCCAAGCTAATATTAATTTAATAATCAATAAATGTAATGGGGATAGAGAAGCGCTACTTAATGAATTAAACAAAATTGAATACTTTAGTAAATATGGAAAAAAAATTACCACAGAAAACATCGAAAAGTTAACTAATCTATCTGAAAATCATAACATTTCTGAGCTTATAGATAATTGCTTAGCTAAAAATAAAAAAAAAATTATTAATATTTTAAATGAAAATAATTTTAATAATGAAGATTGTATTTTAATTACAAGATCTTTTTTAAACAAATCAAAAAAAATACTTAAATTGTCTAATGAATTTGAGAATAACAAAAATATGGATTTAACCATATCATCAGCACGTCCACCAATTTTTTGGAAAGATAAAGAAATTACGAAACAACAAATTTATACATGGTCCCCAAAAAATATCAAAAAATTAATCTATAAATTAGCTAATGTTGAGCTTTTAATTAAAAAAAATATGAATAATTCAATTAATCTCATTACAGATTTTATTTTGGAACAATCTTCTGAAACTAATAATTAGTTTTTATTATTTCTATAATTTTATTTAATTGATCCAGGTCCTTATACTCAAAAGTAATTTTACCTTTATTGTTTTTTTTATTTTTGATTTCAACATTTAGACCAATTTTATTAGATACCGAAATTTCAAGATCTTTTATATTTGCATCTTTATTATTAGATTTTTGTTTTTTATTCTTAAAAATTTTTACAAAGTTTTCTGCTTGTCTTACAGAAAGTTTTTTTTCAACAATTTTATTTGCAACAAAAGCAGCATTTTCTAAGCCAACTAATATCTTTGCATGTCCAGCAGTTAATTTTTGAGTTTCTATTAATTTTATTACCTCTTTTGGTAAAATAAGAAGTCTCAATGAATTTGTAATGTGACTTCTACTTTTTCCAATAAATTTTGATACTTTTTCTTGGTCATATGAGAATTCATCAATTAATCTTTTATAGCCCTGAGCTTCTTCAAGTGGATTTAAATCATGTCTTTGCACATTTTCAACAATTGCAAACTCTAAAGATTTTAAATCATCAGCCTCTGTTATAACTACTGGCACATTGTGAAGTCCTGCTCTTTGAGCAGCTAGCCATCTTCTTTCTCCAGCTATTATTTCAAACTTCGATTTATCGTGATTTGATTTCCTAACAATTATTGGTTGCAGTATTCCTCTTTGTTCAATTGATTTCGTAAGTTCATTTAAACTAATTTCATCAAAAATTTTTCTCGGTTGATATTTATTTGGAATCATCTCACTAATAGACAGCTGATTATTTTGACTTTCAATTTTTGTTTCACCTATTAAAGATGACAATCCTCTACCCAATCCTTTTTTAATCTTGTTTGAGTCCATTATGCAGCACTCCCCATAGTAGCTTCTTGATTAATAAATTCATCTGTAAAACTAAAATAAGATCTACTACCTGGACATGATTTGTCATAAATTAAAACTGGCATACCGTGAGAAGGTGCTTCTGACAATCTAACATTTCTTGGAATTACAGTTGAGTAAACTTTTTCGTTAAAATAATCTCTTGCCTCTTTTTCTACTTGCGATGAAAGTTTATTTCTTTTGTCATACATTGTTAAAAGTATTCCTCTAATCTTTAAATCTGGGTTCAAACTAACTTTAATTCTCTCAATTGTTTTCATAAGTTGCGTAAGTCCTTCAAGTGCAAAGAATTCTGTTTGAAGAGGAACTACAAGTGAGTGTGAAGATACTAAAGCCATTACTGTTAATAAACTCAGTGATGGTGGACAATCAATCAAAATATAGTCATATAATGACCCAGAATCCTTTAAATAAGCGGTTAATTTAAGCTTTAGGATGAATGCTCTATTTCCATCATCTGCAGTTTCGACTTCTAATCCAGACAAGTCTACATTAGAACTAATCAGGTCTAGATTTTCAAATTCAGTTTTTTTTATAACTTCAGAAATTTCTTTTGATCCATTCAAAACGCCATAAATGGTATCTGTTGAATTATCTGTGTTGGATAAACCAAGACCTGTAGTTGCGTTTCCTTGTGGATCTAAATCAATAACTAGAATTTTTTTACCTTGTTGGGATAAACCTGCTGCAAGATTAATCACCGTTGTTGTTTTTCCAACCCCACCCTTTTGATTAATCACAGAAATAATTTGCATCTAATTTTTTGTAATCTTTTTTTTAATATTTTTAATATTTAATAAAAATGAATCTTCACTAGTTAAACTTTTTTTTTCTACATACTCAAGATCCCAATTCTTTAATGAATTTTTAAAAACATTTTTTCCATTCTTGCCCATAAAAAAAATTAAATTTTTATAACTTGAAAAATTTTCATAAACTAAATCCAAAACAATTGGCATTGGTTTAAATGCTCTAGACATTATTGTTCCGGTTTCTATATTTTTCAAATCAAAAATATTTTTTTGTATTACTTCTGTTTTTAATTCCAACTTTTTAGATACTTCTTTTAAAAAAACGCTTTTATGATGACTTTTCTCATACAAATTAACTTTCATATTTCTTTTTATATTTTTTAATATAATTGCAATTATTATACCTGGCATACCACCACCAGAGCCTAAATCTGTGGTTGTATTTTGATTTAAATCAATAAAATCAATTATTTGCGCTGAATCTATAATGTGGCGCTCCCTAATGATGCTATTTTTTGCTGTTTCTTGACTAATTATATTAATTTCTTTATTTTTTTCTATTATCATCGAAATAAAGGACTCAAAATCTAAATATGTTTCACGTGAAACATTTAAGCTGTTGAGTCTATTATATGAATCTAAAATTTCTTGTTCCATTAAGCTATATGCTTAATAGACTTTCTTTTGACATGTGACAACAAAATATATACTGCTGCTGGAGTAATTCCGTCAATTCTCAAAGCTTGACCCATCGTTTTGGGTTTAATCTCTTTAAATTTAGCTTTAACTTCGTTTGACAGTCCTGAAAGGCCATCATAATTAATTTTATCAGGAATTATAAGGTTTTCATCTCTTTTAAAGGCTAAAATATCAGCTTTTTGCTTCTTTAAATAACCCCTATAATGAGCATTAATTTCAACCTGTTCATCAATTTCTTTACTAAAAAAAGGTATATCAGTCCATATTTCCCTAATTTTATTCATATCAACCCCTTTTTGAGTTAATATTTCATTAGAAGATCTTAAAATACCGTCTTTTGCTATTTTTATACCAAATTGATCTGCTTTATTAGGTGATATAGTTGAGTGACCCATTTTTACGTTAATTTGACTAATTTTTTCAAATTTATCTTGATAAAGAACCTTTCTAACATCACCAATTAATCCAATTTCTATTCCTTTTGCAGTTAATCTTTGATCTGCATTATCAGATCTAAGGCTTAACCGATATTCTGCTCTTGATGTAAACATCCTATATGGTTCAGCCACACCTTTTGTCACTAAATCATCAATCATTACTCCTATGTAAGCATCTGATCTATCAAGTATGAAAGGTTCTAATTTTTTAATGGATAGAGCAGCATTTATACCAGCTATTAGACCCTGAGCTGCAGCTTCTTCATATCCTGTTGTTCCATTAATCTGCCCAGCAAGGTAAAGGTTACTAATCTTCTTGGTCTCAAGTGTTAAAAACAGCTCCCTAGGATCTATGTAGTCATATTCGATAGCATATCCTGGTCTAATAATAGAAACATTTTCTAAACCATTGATATTATTACATATTTCTTGCTGTACAGCAGCTGGAAGCGATGTTGAGATGCCATTTGGGTAAATTGTATGGTCATTTAGCCCTTCAGGCTCTAAAAATATCTGGTGCCGACCTTTATCAGCAAATTTTACTATCTTGTCTTCAATAGAGGGGCAGTATCTAGGTCCAACACCTTGTATACTACCAGAGTACATGGCACTCTTAGATAAATTTTTTTCAATAATTTTATGAACCTTATCGTTAGTATAAGTCATACGACATGAAACTTGTTTATTAATATTTTTTTTAGTTAAGAAAGAAAAAAAATAAGGATCATCATCTGCAAACTGTTCTTCTAAATTTTCATAATTAATTGTTCTTGAGTCAAGTCGGGGAGGAGTTCCTGTTTTTAATCTTCCTATTTTAAAATTGTATTTTTCTAATTGTTCACTTAATCCTGTTGAGGGTTTTTCGTCATACCTTCCAGCAGGTGTTCTTTCATCGCCTATATGTATCAAACCATTTAAAAAAGTGCCCGTTGTTAGTATTAACTTAGAACATAAAACTTTTTTACCTTCTTTAGTTATAAAGCCAGTTATTGTATTTTTATTAAAAGTGAACTTAATTACAGGATCAGAAAAAATGCTTAAATTACAATAGCTTACAAGTTTTTCTTGCATATATTTACGATATAGTGATCTATCTGATTGAGTTCTAGGTCCTCTCACAGCTGGACCTCTACTTCTGTTTAATAATCTAAATTGAATGCCTGATTTATCTGCAACCTCACCCATGACACCATCAAGGGCATCTATTTCTCTGACCAAATGACCTTTACCCAAACCGCCTATTGCTGGATTACATGACATCTCTCCAATTGTTTCTATCTTATGAGTAAACAAAGCAGTGTTAACACCTAGTCGTGCAGAAGCTGCTGCAGCTTCACAGCCTGCATGGCCACCACCTATTACTACAACATCAAATGATAAATCATTTTTCATAAGCTAAATTTATAACTGATTATTATATTTACAAGTAACGTATAGTTTTGCCTAAATAAGCTTTAATTATCAACGTTTTTTAATAAAAAGAGGCTTAAAAACCAGGAAACAAAGTATTATTTACCTATACAAAAATCGTTGAAAATACTACCTAATATCTCCTCAACATCGACTTTTCCAACAATCATACCAAGATGTCTAGTGGCTAATCTTAAATCTTCTGCAGCTTTATCAAAATCTTCATCTTCATTTTTTTTATTAAACTTTTTTAGATGCTCTAAACATTGTTCAAGATGTTGTCTGTGTCGTTCTCTAGTAATTAAAATATCATCGCTCGTTATAAATTTATTTTTTAAAGTATTTTTTATTTTTGAAATTAATTCATCAATATTTAAATTTTCTTTAATTGAAATTAATACATGATTTAATTTTTTGATCCCAGGATCAATATCCCCCTCCAAAAGATCTAATTTATTTATTACTAAAATTGCGTTTTCATCCAATAAACCCTTCAAAACATCAGTAAAATCAAAATTTTTGGCATCAACAACTACCAACTTCAAATCAGCTTCTTCTGCTCTATTTAAAGATAATTTAATACCTTTCTTTTCAATTTCGTTTTTAGACTCTCTTATTCCAGCAGTGTCAGAAACAATTACCGGATAACCATCTATATTAAGATGTGTTTCAATTACATCTCTTGTTGTTCCTGCAATCTCTGAAACTATTGCAACATCTCTATTAGATAAATGATTTAGGAGACTAGATTTACCCGCATTAGTAGGTCCAAGGATTGCTATTTTAAAACCTTCTCTAATTCTTTCTCCAACTTTTTGATCATTTAAAATTTTTTCAATGTTGATTAAAACTTCATCTGAACTTTTTTTGATTTCTTTTAAAATCTCATTCGGCAAATCCTCATCTGGGAAATCTATTTTTGCTTCAACATGTGATAATATTTTTAAAAGTTTTTCTCTTAAAAAATTAAATTGGTCAGCAGATCTTCCTTTCATTATTTTTATCGCTTGTTGTCTTTGAATTTCAGTTTCGGAGGAAATTAAGTCTGCAATGCTCTCTGCCTTAAGTAAATTTATTTTCCCATTTTGAAATGCAAGTTTTGTAAACTCACCTGGTTCTGCTAAGCGACAATTTTCAATATTTGAGATAGAAGAATGTAGAGCATCAATTACAGCCTTGCTTCCATGTACCTGTATTTCAGCCATATCCTCTCCTGTGTAGCTCTCAGGCGCAGGAAACCATAGTATTATACCTTCATCAATTAGTTCAGAAGTGTTGATTTTGTTGATTTTTCTTAGTGTTGCTACTCTTGGCTTTGGTGTGCCTAAACCAGTCAAAAGCCTAATAGCTGTTGAAGTTTCAGGACCTGAAATTCTTATAACAGCTATACCAGAAATACCTGGTCCTGATGATAAAGCATATATGGTCATTATTTAGAAATATATTTAATATAATAATTATTGATATACTTTTTTAAACAACAAAAAAATGGAAAACAAAGCAGAAATCTTCAGCAAAGCTAAAAAACTTCATCAATCAGGTAAAATTATAGATGCTCAAAAATTATACCTCAAATTAATTGAAGATAATTTCAATGATGAAAAGATACATTTTTTAATTGGAACTTCATTTTTACAACTAGAAAATTATCAACAAGCAAGAAATTATTTGGATATTTCGATTAAAATTAATCCCAATGTTCCACACATTTATAATAGTCGAGGGATAGTTTTTTCTAAAACCAAAAAGTTTGAAAATGCAATTAAAGATTTTGATAAAGCAATTTTATTAAAAAAAGATTTTTTTGAAGCTTATCTTAATAAGGCAATTGTTCTTAAAAATATTAAAAAATTTGATGAAGGAATTAGATGCTTTAACGAATGCATAAAACTTGAGCCACAAAATCCAAAAATCTATTTTAACTTAGGAAATTTGCTTACTGAATTTGAAAAATATCAAGAAGCAAAAAATGCTTACGACAAAGCAATAGTTTTAAATAATAAATACGCAGAGGCATATGACTCAAGAGGAGATGTATTGCGGGAATTATCAAATATAAATCAAAATGATAAAAATTTTGAACTATCCATAAAAGATTACCAAGAGGCTCTCAAGCTTAATGAAAACTTAGATTATGTTTATGGAAAAATAGTTCATACAAAAATGCTTCTAAACGATTGGAGTGATTTTGATAAACAGCTTCAAGTAATTACAAGTGGATTAAAAAATAATAAAACAATTATTATCCCATTTCCACTTCTTTCATTAATAGATGACCCTCAAAAACATAAAAATAATTCTATACTTTTTGCAAACACTTATACTCCAACGATCTCAGAAAATTTTGAAAAAAAAACAACAGCTAATGATAAAATAAAAATTGGATATTTTTCAGCTGATTTAAATGCTCATGCAGTTTCTCATTTAATTTGCAAAATGCTAAGATTACATGACAAAGAAAAATTTAAAATTTATTGTTATGCTTTTGGTTTTAAGGAAAAAGATGAACTACATCAACGCATAGAAAAAAGTGTTGATGTTTATAGAGATATTAGAAATATCAATGATCATGAGGCAGCTCTTTTGGCTCGAAAAGATGAGATTGATATCGCAATAGATTTACAAGGTTATACAAGCAAGCATCGATCAGCGATTTTTGCAAACAAAGCAGCACCCATTCAAATTAATTATCTTGGTTATCCTGGAACAATGGGTGCAAATTTTATAGATTACATTATAGCTGATAAAAATCTTATTCCTGAAAACAGTCAGAAATTTTATTCTGAAAAAATTATATATATGCCCCATAATTATCAGGTACAAAATGATGAATTAAAAACTGCAAAAATAACTCCCACAAAGACTGAATTGGGCTTACCTGATGACCATTTTATTTTTTGTGCAATTAATAATAATTATAAAATTTTACCAGAAGTATTTGATACATGGATAAAATTATTAGAAAAAGTTGAACAAAGTATTCTTTGGCTCTTAGAAACTAATGAGGTGGCTAAAAATAATTTACTCAAAGAAGCCAGAGCTAGAAAAATAAATAGTGATCGAATAGTTTTTATGAAAAAAACTTCTCACGATATCTACCTATCTCAATTTCAACATGCAGACTTATTTCTTGATACCTTTGTATACAATGCTGGTGCCACAGCAAGTAACGCCCTTTGGATGGGGTTACCAGTATTAACTAAAATAGGACAAAGTTATACCTCTAGAATGGCATCAAGTCTTTTAAATTCAATTGATTTACCTGAATTGATTACTGATAGTACGGAGGCATATATAAAATTAGCTATTGAATTAGCAACTGACGCTAATAAGTTAAATTCAATTAAGCTTAAGCTAAAAGAAAACCGGCTTAAAAAACCTCTATTCAATACTGAGAAATTTACTCGGGATTTTGAAATAGGTTTACAAAAAGTTTATAAAAATTATTTGGAAAATAACGAGCCAAAAAATATTTCTGTTTAGAATAAGTTTAAGTGGTTATGCTGGTTTGTTCATTGAGTTAAAAAACTCAGCATTATTTTTAGTGTCTTTTAATTTTGAATTAATAAATTCTATAGCGTCCATTGTTCCCATTGGTGCAATTATTCTTCTAAGAACATTCATTTTTTGAAGGTCATTTTTATCAAATAACAATTCTTCTCTTCTTGTTCCAGATTTTGTTATATCAATTGCTGGATAAATTCTTTTATCAGCAATTTTTCTATCAAGAACAGTTTCGCTATTTCCTGTCCCTTTAAATTCTTCAAAAATTACTTCGTCCATTCTACTACCAGTATCGATTAAAGCAGTCGAAATAATTGTTAATGATCCACCCTCTTCAATATTTCTTGCTGCACCAAAAAATCTTTTTGGTCTTTGAAGTGCATTAGCATCTACACCACCAGTTAAAACTTTACCTGAGCTTGGAATAACTGCATTATAGGCTCTGCCTAATCTTGTTATAGAATCTAATAATATGACAACATCTTTTTTATGCTCTGTTAATCTTTTCGCTTTTTCAATAACCATCTCAGCAACTGCAACGTGTCTCTGAGCTGGTTCATCAAAAGTAGAGCTTATAACTTCACCCTTAACAGTTCTTTGCATATCTGTAACTTCCTCAGGTCTTTCATCAATTAGTAAAACCATTAAATAACTTTTTGGATAATTTTTGGCAATTGAGTTAGCAATACTTTGTAAGATCATTGTTTTTCCAGCTTTTGGAGGTGAAATAATTATTGATCTTTGACCTTTTCCGATTGGACTAACTAGGTCAATTAATCTCGGTGTTAAGTCGGGTTTTTTTTCAACTTTTGTTGTCTCTACTTCCATTACCATTTGTTGATCTGGATAAAGTGGAGTTAAGTTATCAAATGCAATTTTGTGTCTAGCTTTTTCAGGCTCTTCAAAATTAATTTTACTAACTTGAAGTAGTGCAAAATATCTTTCACCTTCTTTAGGTGCTCTCACTGGTCCCTCAACAGTATCTCCTGTTCTTAAACCAAACTTTCTAATTTGACTAGGGCTAACATAAATATCATCTGGTCCTGGCAAATAGTTTGACTCCATCGCTCTTAAAAAACCAAAACCATCTTGTAATAATTGTAAAACACCAGCACCTGTTATTTCCTCTTTTTCAGCAACTTTTTTTAAGATAGCAAAAAGAATTTCTTGTTTTCTTAGTGTACTTGCATTCTCAATACCCAGCTCTTCGGCTTGCGTGATGAGTTGTTCGGATGATTTTAATTTTAACTCTTGGATGTTCATGATTTAAATTTTAAGGACTATAAAGATATATCTAATATATATGCTACAATTGTTATTTCAACCCTAGATTGGCTTAAAAATGACAAGAAATACTACTAAAATAAGTACCACCGTTGGAATTTCATTAATTACTCTGAAAAATTTTGAAGATTTATTATTAGAATTGTTTTTTAAAGATAAAAGGCATTTACCAAGATAATCATTATAGGCTGATAATAAAATAACTAATACTATTTTGATTTGCATCCATAATTGAGAAAATATTTCTATTCCATTTAAATAAATTAAAATTAATCCAAAAATCCACGTAAAAATCATTGCTGGACGCATTATGTAATAAAAAAGTTTTCTTTCCATTACTTCAAATATATCAGTAGCTTCTTTTTTTTTTTATTCTCAACATGATAAACAAAAATTCTTGGAAGGTACAAAAGACCAGCCATCCATGAAACAACAGCTATTAAGTGTAAGCTTTTAAATAATAAATAACTATTCATAATTTAAACACGGACATTTAACAAATTGTTTTGGGCATTGATTTTTTGGGGGGGAAAGTTCTCCATTAAAATTGTAATCCTGTTTTTTGATAATTAAATCAGACATAGCTTTTATATAATTTTCGTTAGTACCTAAGGCTGGAACTCTTATATAATTTTTACATCCGTTTTTATCTGCTAATTCTTTATATTCTATATCTAGTTCAACTAATGTTTCTGAGTGTTCTGACACAAACGCTATAGGCACCAACACAATACTTTTTCCTAATTTTGAATTTTCTATAATTATATCTTCTGTGGATGGACCAATCCATTTTAAAGGTCCTACACGACTTTGATAACTTAATATCCAATCTAAATTTTTTATATTTATAGATTTAACAATTTTGTCTACTGACTGTTCTACTTGCCACTGATAGGGATCACCTTTTTTTATATTTTTTTCTGGTAAGCCGTGTGCAGAAAATATTAATTTAAAATTTTTTAAATTATTTATTTTTTTAATTATTTCCTCCTTATGTGCCAAAACAAAACTTTCGTCGGTTGGATAACAACAAATGGTGCTTGTTTTAATTTTAATATTATTTTTCTTACAAATATCTTTCCATTCTTTTATTGATGATCCCGATGTTGCTGCTGAATATTGTGGGTATAAGGGCATTAAAATAATTTCATCTGGGTTGAAATTTCTTACATAATTTGCAATCTCTTCTGCTCTTGGGTGCCAGCACCTCATAACAATAAAACACTTATATTCTGAATCTTGATCATCATTATTAAGTTTTAATTCTAGGGCTTTAGATTGCTCTTTCGTTAATTTTAAAATAGGGGATGAACCACCAAGTTCTTGATATATTTTTTTAGCCGTTGGTGTTCTTCTATTAGATATTAGCTTTGCCAAAGGATATCTAAAAACAGTTGGTAAATTTAATATTGCTGGATCGTTAAATAAATTAAATAAAAAAGGCTTAACATTTTCTAATTTATCGGGACCACCTAGATTAAAAAGAATTACTGCTTTTTTCATTGATAATCTTTTACAGTATTAACTAAATAGTCAAACATATTGGGATCTGTTTCAGGTAAAACTCCATGCCCTAAATTAAAAATATAAGGATGATTTCTAAAAATATTTAAATATTTTGTTGCTTCTTTTTTAAGTGTTTCTTTATCTGAAAGCAGTATTTTAGGATCTAGCCCACCTTGAACTGGAATTTTTATATCTTTTAAAATCTTTTTTGGATCAATATTATAATCAATACCAACCGCATCTGGTTTTACAATTTCACAAAATTCTTTATAATTTTTAATTTCTCTAGGAAAACAAATAACAGGTATGTTTAAACTTTTGACAAAGTTAACCAAGTTAAGAGTGGGTGAATAAATGTAGTTGGGTAAATCTTTTTCTTCTAGTAATCCTGCCCAACTATCAAATATTTGTATTACATTTGCTCCATTATCAATTTGATTTTTAATGTGTATTTTTAAAAATTTTTCTAAAATTAATAAAAGTCTGTTTATTAAAAAATCATCTTTATAGAAATCTTTTTTAAGATTTTTTTTGGGAGACTGTTGATTAATAATATAAACCAATAAAGTCCAAGGAGCACCCACAAACCCTATTGTATTTTTATCTTTTATTAAATCGTTTGTACTTACTTTTTTTATTGCTTTATAAACTGGATAAATTTTTTGAACAAAATCAACTTCATCTAATTTGGACATTTCATCAATATTAACTTTGCCTAATTTAGGTCCAAAACCTTTCTCAAATTCGACCTTTTGATTTAAACCATATGGTAACATTAAAATATCTGAAAAAATTATAGCAGCATCTAGATCAAATCTTCTAATAGGTTGTAAAGTTATCTCTGATGATAAGTTTTCATTAAGACATAAATTTATAAAATTAGGATTTAATTTTCGTATTTCTCTAAATTCAGGTAAATATCTTCCTGCTTGTCTCATTATCCATATAGGATTTATACTGGTATCTTTTTTTATTATTACTTTGTGAAGTGGTGTCATATTAAAATAATATATATAATTATTGTATTAGTATTATGTAATGTGAATAATGATGATAAACATTTATTAACATTATATTAACAGTTTAATAACATCATAAAGTTAATAAAATTGTTTAAATTGTAGCTTTTTACTGTTTTATTAAGAATAATGTATAATTTTGTTAGAGTGTTTATTATTGTTAATAAAATCGTTATTTTACAAGGATATTTTTACAATATTTAAATTGAGTAATTTAATTAAAATAATACAAATTTATTCACAATTTATTCATGAGTAATACATATCAAATTTATCTAATTTCTGACTCAACTGGAGAGACCCTTGATAGAATCTTTCTAGCTTTAAAAGCACAATTTAAAAATATTGAATATAAGGTACACTCTTATTCTTTTACAAGAACAGAAAATCAAATATTAAAAATTCTAGAAGACGCAAAAAAAAATGATAATTCGGTAATTTTATACACTATTGTAGATAACAATTTAGCAAAATATTTAGCAAACGTAAGTGGTGATAAAAAAATACCCTGTTTTGGTGTTTTAGGAAACTTAATTTTAAATTTTTCTAAAATACTTAATCAAAAAGCTTCACACGAACCGAGCGGACAACACGTTCTTAACGAAGAATATTATGAAAGAATAGAAGCAATACAATTTACAATGAATCATGATGATGGAAATTTACCTAATGAAATTGAAAAATCAGATATTGTTTTGGTTGGTGTAAGCAGAACAAGCAAAACCCCAACATCAATTTATCTTGCAAACAAAGGATTTAAAACATCAAATATACCACTAGTAAATGAAAATTCATTACCAGAAAAATTAAAATCTAATCCACAAATGACTTGTGTAATTGGTTTAAACACCGAACCAGAACGATTGGTTGATATACGAAAAAACAGAATGAGCTCTTTAAAAGAAACAGAAAATAAAAACTACACAGATATAGAAAATATAAGAAAAGAAGTTGTGAATGCTAAAAAAACATTTCAAAAATATAAATGGCCCTCCATTGATGTCACAAGAAAATCTGTTGAAGAAACAGCGGCATCAATAATAAAAATACATGAGATATATTTAAATAATGCCAAATAACATTATTCTTGCCTCTAAAAGCAAAGTAAGAAAAGAAATATTGGACAAAAACAATATATCTAGTCAAGTGGAGCCATCCAATATTAATGAGGATGTTGTAAAAGAAAGTTTATTAAGGGAAAAAGCTTCTCCAACTATCATTTCAAAAAATTTAGCAGAACTAAAAGCTAATAAAATTAGCCTAAAAATCACCGATCAAATGGTTTTGGGGGCTGATAGCGTAATAGATTTAGAGGGAGAATTGATATCGAAACCTCGAAATAGAGATGAGGCACTAGATATTCTAAAAAAACTAAACGGAAAAGAACATTATTTAGTTAGTTCTGTATGCATTTCAAAAAATGGTAAAATGATTTGGAATTATACAGACAAAGCCATACTTAAAATGAAAAATTTTTCTGACCAAAATTTAAAACAATACTTAAACAAAATAACTGATGAAGCTTTATATGCTTATAATGTATATCAAATCGAAGGAGAGGGTCGAAATTTGTTTGAGAAAATTGATGGTAACGAGGACACTATAATGGGGTTACCAATTGAAAAAATTAAACAATATTTAGATTTAGTAAAATGAAAAAATATTTAGTTATAGGAAACCCAATTGAACACTCTTTATCACCCAAATTACACAATTATTGGATTAAAAATAAAGATATAGAAGCCATTTATGAAAAAAAAAAATTAAATGAAAATGAAATTGAGAATTTAATTTTAGAAATTAGAGAGCAGAAAATACATGGTGTGAACGTTACGGTACCTTTCAAAAGAAAAATAATTAATTACTTAGATGATTTGAGTTTAGAGGCCAAAAAAACACAATCGGTTAATACAATTTATTTAAAAGATAATAAAGTTATTGGACATAATACCGATATAGAGGGTTTTGAACTTAGCATTCAAGATTTAAAATTTGATATTACAGATAAGAAAATTTTTATACTGGGAGCGGGGGGAGTTGTGCCATCAATTATTTTTGCTTTAAATAAAATGAAAGCTTTTGAAATAATCGTTAGTAACAGAACCAAATCAAAAGCTGAAGAATTAAAAAATTTATTTGAAAATTTAAAAATTGTAGAATGGGGAGATATCCCAGTATTTGATATGATAATTAATGCAACAAGTATAGGACTTAACAAAGATGATAAAATAAATTTAGATTTCAATAAGATGGGAAAAAATAAATTATTTTACGATGTAATCTATAATCCTAATCAAACCAACTTTTTAATGACAGGAAAAAAATTGGGTAATAAAACTGAAAATGGTAAATTAATGTTCATTTATCAAGCATTTTTAGCTTTTAATTTATGGCATGGAGTTCAGCCAAAAATTGATGAGGATGTAATTAAGCTTTTGGATCAATGATTAGAATTGGAATTTTGGGAGATATAGGATCTGGAAAAAGTTATGTAGCTAATGAATTTGGATATCCAGTATTTAATGCAGATAAGGAAGTTGGTCAGTTATATAAAAAAAATAAAATAATTTATAATAAGTTAAAGAAAGCATTACCCAAACATATACATTCATTTCCAATTAATAAAAAAGAAATTTCTAATGCAATATTAAATAATAAAAATAATTTAAAAAAAATTATCAAAATTGTTCATTTAGAAATAAGAAAAAAATTAAATACTTTTTTAAAAAAAAACAAAAATAAAAAATTTGTAATCCTTGATATCCCTCTTTTATTGGAGAATAAAATTAATCAAAAAAAAGATATATTGATTTTTATACAATCTAATAAAGTTGATGTTTATAAAAGGTTAAGAAAAAGAGATAATTTTAACATAAAGCTTTTAAACTTGTTTCAAAGTATTCAATTTTCATTAAATTATAAGAAAAAAAAATCAAAATTTATTATAAAAAATAATTTTATGAAAAAAACTATTAAAAAGGAAATTAAAAATATTTTGAAAAAAATTATATAAATGAAAGAAATAGTATTAGATACAGAGACAACAGGTATTTCTGTTAAAGAAGGCCATCGAATTGTTGAAATAGGTTGTATTGAGCTAAATGATCTCGTTCCAACAAAGAATAGATTTCATTGTTATCTAAATCCTGAGAGAAAAGTTTCTGAAAAAGCTTTAGAAGTACATGGGTATACGGATGAATTCTTATCTAAACAAAAAAAATTCAGTGAAGTGGGCGAAGAATTTTTGGAGTTTATAAAAGATAAGAAACTGATAATCCATAATGCAGAATTTGACCTCGGTCATCTCAATAATGAACTTTCTTTATTGGGAAAAAAAAAATAACCAATGAAATAATTGATACCTTGGTCTTGGCTAGAGATAAATTTCCAGGTTCACCAGCTAGCTTGGATGCACTTTGTAAAAGATATAGGGTAGATAATTCGAAAAGAACAAACCACACAGCACTAATTGACTGTGATTTGCTTGCAAAAGTATATATTAATTTAATTGACCAAAAAGAACCCACTCTTAATTTTCAAAATCAAGACTCCCAAATCAAGGTAAAAAATAATACTAAAACTGAATATTTTAAAAAAGTAATTTCACCTAATGCCGATGAGCTTAAGAAACATAAAGAATATTTGAAAAGTAATTTAAAAAAAAATTTTTTTAATTAAATTTGTTATTGTACAGAGTTTCAAAATCTACTTTTTTTTCAAATTTGATCCCTTGAAAACCAGAATTGTGTAGGAGATCCAAAAGAGACTTCTCTAAATCAGGGTAAATTTTAATTTGCACATCACACAATATAATTCTTTCCAATTCTTTCTTATCTTTTATTTCTTCATCTATTCTAATTATTGTGGAATAAATAATCTCAAAATATGATTTTTTATCACTTTTTTCTCTATCTTCAAATTTCAAGTTAGTGTTAATCTCAATGAGCTTATTTTTTAATGGTTTTGAACTTATGTCTATCCCAAGTTGATATTTTGCAATTCTATCTTTTACAAATAGATATGTTTCTATGTCTTTAGTTTCACTAGACATATCTTTTATATATTTGCCTAAAATTTTATATTTTTCTGTCATCATCGTCTTCTATATCTTCAAAGTCTCCATCTATAAAATTATTTTTTTTAGTTTCTTTATGTTTAAATTTGTTTGAAAGTATACTAAAAAAAAATCGTCGACTTATTGGAAAAATTAGTAAAAATCCTAAAATATCAGTTGCAAATCCAGGTATAATTAATAGTAACGCCGCAAATGCAATTGCAGCTCCTGATATCATCTCATATGTTGGTGGTTCATTTTTGCTTAACTGTATAAATCCAGACCTTAGAGTATTTAAACCCTCATACTTAGCATAATAAATTCCAACTATTGCTGTGGTAAAAATTAGTAAAATTGTGGTAATAGCTCCTATTTGAGAGCCTATTTTAATTAAAAGATAAATTTCGATTACCGGAACTAATAATATTGATAATAAAATTGGGTTCATTTGTCTTTAATCTAAATTGCTAGTTGAAATTAATCAACATAGTAATTATTATAAGAACATGAGTTACAGCTTTGAATACATCGATATAATTTTATTAGCAATGATTGCTGGCTTTATTTTTTTACGATTAAGAGGAATTCTTGGAAAGAGAACTGGTTTTGAGGGAAAAGCACCCCCACAATTTAAAGAAATTTTAAATAAGGTAAAAACGGATAATGTCCGTAAAATTAACGAAAACTTCGACGATGCTGCACAAAAAGAATTTCTAAAAGGTGCAAAAATTGCCTATGAAACAATTATTACAGACTTTAGTGATAATGATAATAAGATAATTGCAAGTAGGCCACTTATTAATAAAGAAATTTTTAACCAATTTAATGACGCGTTAAAAGCAAGAAGTAACAGAGGCCATTATGCAGAAATTACTTTTATTGGTATTAACTCTGCAAATATTAAAGAACATAAAAAAATTGATAAAATCTTAAATGTAACTGTAGATTTTGTTGCAGAAGTAGTTACCTGTATCAAGGATAAAGATAAAAAGATTGTATCTGGGGACCCAGAAAAAATTAAAAAAATTTATGATACATGGATTTTTTCAAGAGATGTGACATCATCAAATCCTAATTGGCAACTAGTAAATATACTTACTTAATTGAGCAACAATCTTCCAGATAAAGATAAAAAAGATTGGCAAGATTTTATTTCTAGTAAAGATAAGCTACCCAACAAAGATGGTAAGCATCAAAAAAAAACAAAACTTAAGATCAGATCAATAGATTTACATGGATATACGTTAGATCAAGCAAATAAAATCATTGAAAATTTTATCCAAAATTCATACTCGGAGAAAATAAACAAATTAATAGTAGTTACTGGTAAAGGTCTTCATTCCCAAAATGAAAAAGATCCGTATGTGTCGAAAGATTTGAGTATTCTTAAATATTCTGTTCCTGAGTTTATATCTAATAATAAAAATTTAATGAATATAATCCATGAAATACAAGATGCTAAAATAGAAGATGGCGGAAGTGGAGCCTTTTATATTTTCTTAAAAAAAAATAAATTTACAAAATAAATTTTGAAAGATCTGTATCTTTTACAAGTGTATCTAAATTTTTATTAATATACTCTTTGTTGATGATAATTTTTTCACCTGCGCGGTCTGTGGCTGTAAAACTTATTTCATCCAAAATTTTTTCAATGATTGTATGTAATCTCCTTGCACCAATATTTTCAACTGTGGCATTTACCTCAGAGGCTATATTTGCGATTGTATCAATACCATCATCCGAAAACACAAGTTCTACATTTTCTGTATTTAAAAGAGCTACATATTGTTTAATCAAACTAAAATCAGGTTCTCTTAAAATTCTCTTAAAATCATCACTAGTCAATGCTTCTAGCTCGACTCTAATAGGAAGTCTCCCTTGGAGTTCAGGCAGTAAATCAGATGGTTTAGCAAGCTGAAAAGCTCCTGACGCTATAAATAAAATATGATCCGTTTTGATGGGACCATGTTTAGTATTAACTGTAGTTCCTTCAATTAAAGGCAATAAATCTCTTTGAACACCTTCACGAGAAACATCTCCTCCAACTCTATCTGTCCTTGCAGAAATTTTATCTATCTCATCTAAAAATACTATTCCATTATTTTCAGTAGATATTTTTGCAGCTTTAATGATTTTATCTTGTTCAATTAATTTATCAGATTCGTCATTGATTAAAATTTCATGAGATTCTTTCACTGTCATTTTTTTCTTTATCTCTTTATTTCCCATAGATTTACCAATCATCTCACCAATATTAATCATACCCACATTTGCTCCAGGCATTCCAGGGATTTCAAAAGAGGTGTTGCCTGACCCTGTATCATTTACAGCTATTTCTATTTCATTGTTATCAAGATCTCCATTTCGAAGTCTTTTTCTGAAACTTTCTCTAGTCGCAAGGCTTGCTTTTTTACCAACTAATGCATCTAAAACTTTTTCTTCAGCTAGTTTTTGAGCTTGGGCATGAACTTCTTTTCTCATTTTTACTTTTTCCATTGAAATAGCAATTTCAATCAGGTCTCTGACTATTTGTTCTACATCTCTTCCAACATATCCAACCTCTGTAAATCTTGTAGCTTCAACTTTTACAAAAGGAGCTTCAGCAAGTTTTGAAAGTCTTCTAGAAATTTCAGTTTTCCCAACTCCAGTTGGTCCAATCATCAAAATATTTTTAGGTAAAACTTCATTTTTCATTTCACCCTTAAGTGCTTGTCTTCTCCATCTATTTCTAAGAGCAACTGCAACAGCTTTTTTAGCTTTATTTTGTCCAACTACAAATCTATCTAATTCAGAAACAATTTCTCTTGGTGATAACGAACTTACTAAAGAACTTTTTTCTTTATCGTTTTTGTCTTTTGGAACTAGAGGAGTTACGTTTGAATTTTCCATTATATCTTTAGAACCTTAATATTATCATTTGTGAAAACACAAATCTCTGACGCAACTTTAATGGCTTTTTTTGCAATTTCTTCAGCACTTTTATCAGTTTCCATTAAAACTTTACCAGCAGCTAAAGCATAATTTCCACCAGAACCAATTCCTATTACATCACCTTCAGGCTCCAGAACATCTCCAGTTCCAGAAATTATATAACTATTGTCTTTGTCACCAATAGCCATCAATGCCTCTAATCTTCTGAGATATTTATCTGTCCGCCAATCCTTTGCTAATTCAACGGCAGCTCTTGATAAATTTCCTGCATGTTTTTCTATCTTAGCTTCTAATCTTTCAAATAAAGTAAGCGCATCTGCAGTTGAACCTGCAAAACCTGCTACTACATCTCTTTTTTCAATTTTTCTAATTTTTGAAGCAGTACTTTTAACCACAGTATTTCCCATACTTACCTGGCCATCTCCAGCTACAACTACTTCATTATTTTTTCTAACTAATACAATTGTTGTCATGACTGTTAAATGGTAATTATTTTAAATTCTTCAAGTGTTAATAGCTGATATTGATATAGTAAGATTATGCATGTATACCTCTAGAATATATGGCTAGAAAAGGAAAAGTATCTCGAAAAACTAAAGAAACCAGCATCAGTGCTGAAGTTAATATTGATGGTAAAGGTCAGTACAAAATTGATACTGGGATCGGTTTTTTAGATCATATGCTTGAGCAGTTATCAAAGCATTCTCTTATAGATTTAAAAGTTAAAGCTAAAGGAGATACTCACATTGATCTTCACCATACAACTGAAGATACAGGAATTGCCATAGGTGAGGCTTTAAAAAAAGCATTAAAAAATTATCAAGGAATTAGAAGATATGCACACGCGATGATTCCAATGGATGAAACATTAACAAGAGTTGCAATTGATGTTTCAAATAGGCCTTACTTAATTTGGAAAGTAAAATTAAAAGTAGAAAGACTTGGAGAAATGGATACAGAACTTTTTAAAGAATGGTTTCAAGCATTTTCTCAGTCAGCAGGAATAACATTGCATATGGAAAATATTTATGGAGACAACAGCCACCATATTATCGAGTCATGTTTTAAGGCTTTAGCGAGGTCATTAAGAACAGCTTTAGAAATAGATCCTAGAAATAAGAAGAGCATTCCATCAACTAAGGGCTCTTTATAAATTTAATGAACGTCACGATTGTTGACTATAATTCAGGAAATATTAGTTCTGTAATAAATTCTTTTAAGGAAGTTGCTAAAGATGAAGTGAGTATTGAAGTTACTTCAGATCTAAAAAAGATTAAATCAAGTGATAAAGTTGTTTTGCCAGGCCAAGGATCGTTTAAGAGCTGTGTTGATGCCTTAACCAGTATAAATGGCTTAGTTGATACTTTAAATGAATTTGTAATTGATAACAAAAAACCACTTCTTGGAATTTGTGTTGGATTGCAAATGTTTGCTGATATTGGTTATGAAGAAATAGAAACAAAGGGTTTAGGTTGGATTTCTGGAAAAGTTTCTAAAATTGATAATCAAAACAATAAATACAAACTTCCACATATTGGCTGGAACCAAATTAATATTGTTAAAGAAAGTAAAATTTTTAAAAATATAGAAAATAATTCTCATATGTATTTTGTTCATAGCTATGAATTTATTCCTGAAGATAAAAATGTTATTTCAGCAACAACCGATTATTCATCAAATATTGTTTGTTCAGTTGAAAAGGAAAACATATTTGGTACTCAATTTCACCCTGAAAAGAGTGATAAAACTGGATTACAAATGATTCAAAACTTTATAAGTTTATAATAATGAAAAAATTTTTATTCATAATATTTTTTACTTTAATATTTTCTAATTTCAGTTTTTCAAAATCTATAAATGTAGGTTTACATAATTTAGATGTTCCAAATAAATTTGTAGTAATTAATTGGTCTGAGTATAGTTTATATGCTATTGACGAGCATTGTGGAGAATATGAAGGCTGTTATTCATTTGTTTCACCAAAAGTTAAAGAAGTAGTTGAACAATTAAACGATGGAAAAAGTATTGATCAGATTGCGATTCTAAAGCCAATTATAAAAAAAATTAATAAACTTGAATCAACTAATTATAATAATTTTGGTAGAGCTGTTGATAGTTTATTTTCATCAATAAGATCTATTTTAAAAAAAAATAATTCCGAAACAATGCTTAGTTATTTAATCTTTGGAGATACTGAAGAAGTCTTGGATAAAAATAATTTTGGTATATCTGCTGATGAACTTAGAAATATGTCCAATAAGGATATAAATTTTTATACTAATGAAATTAAAAAAGAACTAAACATAAGTAATAATTATCTTGAAATATCTCCAGAAATGGGAATAAAAATAAAATCATTAAAATTTTCAATTTCTTCAAACAAAACTCCATATTTATTTTTTCATGGGGATTTTATATTTCTAGCAGCTGAAAAAAAAATTAAAGCCACTGAATATATTATTTATTTGTCTGAAAAAAATAACAAATTATTTGGTTTTGATGGTTACTGTTTTGCTAATTGTTCTAAATTTAAATCTAGTTTTAATTCAATTATTAAAAACTCCTTTAAACAAAACAATGTAATTAAAAATGTTACCAATATTAGTGATAATGATGTTGTTGATCAATTAGAGCAGCTGAATAATTTATTTAAATCTGGAGTACTTACTAAGGAAGAATTTGAAAAAGCTAAGAAAAAAATTCTTAATTAGATGAAAATATTTCCTGCTATAGACATTAAAGACAAAAAGTGTGTGAGGTTAGTTAAGGGAGACTTTGGTAATAAAACAGAATATGAAATGTCACCGATTGAACAAGCCAGTAAATATAAAGATCATGGTTTTAAAAATTTACACGTAGTTGATTTAGATGGTGCTTTAACAGGAGAAACAGTTAATTTAGATATTATTCAAGAAATAGTTAAAAAATTTGATCTTAAAATTGAAATTGGTGGAGGAATAAGAAATTTTGAAAGTATTCAAAAATATGTTGATGCTGGTGTTGAAAAAGTAATTTTAGGGAGCGCTGCTATAAAAGATAAAAATTTTTTAAAAGATGCTTGTAAAAAGTTTCCAAACAAAATTGCTTTAGGTTTGGATGCTAAAGATGGTTATCTATCTGTCTCTGGCTGGAAAGAAAATTCTAACCAATTAACTTTAGATTATTTAAAAGAAGTTAATGATTATGGAGCAAGCAGATTAATTTATACCGACATTAATAGAGATGGTATGAAACAAAGCCCTAATTTTGAGGAAACGGCTAAGGTTGCTAACACTTCGAACTGTCCTGTAATCATATCTGGCGGAGTTTCTTCAATTGACGACATTAAAAAAGCTAAGGAATTGAATAATAGTAATATCGAAGGCATCATAGTTGGAAAAGCTATCTATGATGGTGACATTAAATTAGAGGAACTTGTTAAGGAATTGAATGCTTAAAAATAGAATTATACCATGTTTAGACGTTAAAAATGGTCGTGTTGTAAAGGGGATTAATTTTGTTGATCTTAAAGATGCTGGTGATCCAGTCGAACAAGCTAAAATTTATAGTGAAGGCGGTGCTGATGAAATTTGTTTTTTGGATATTACCGCTTCTAATGAAAATAGAGAAACAATTTATGAAGTTGTAGAAAGAACATCTAAAAAGTGTTTCGTTCCATTAACAGTTGGTGGTGGTGTTAGAAGTGTTGATGATATTAATAAATTATTAAACTGTGGAGCAGATAAAGTTTCAATCAATACTGCTGCTGTTCAAAATCCAGAAGTCATTATAGAAAGTTCAAAAAAATTTGGATCTCAGTGTATTGTTGTTGCAATAGATGCTAAAAAAAATGGTAATAAATGGGAAGTATTTACACACGGCGGTAGAAATAAAACAGAAATTGATGCAATAGAATTTGCAAAAAAAATGGAAGATGGTGGAGCAGGAGAGTTACTTGTTACTTCAATGGATAGGGATGGTACCCAAGTTGGATATGATATTGATTTAATGTCAAAAATATCTTCTAAAGTTAATATTCCAGTTATTGCTTCTGGCGGTGTTGGTAATTTAGACCACTTGGTTGAGGGTATAATGTTAGGTAAAGCTAGTGCCGTGTTAGCAGCATCAATATTCCACTATGGGAAACATTCAGTAAAAGAAGCTAAGGAATATTTGGATTCAAAAAGAATTCCTGTTAGAATTTAATATGTTTAAAACTTTAGAAAACCTTATTAAACTTGCAAGAGAAAGAAAAGCTACTCCAATTGAAGGTTCTTACACAAACGAGTTACTTACTGACAAATCATTAAGCAAAGCAAAAGTTTTAGAGGAAATTGATGAATTAATTGAAGCAGTGGAAGAAAATTCAAATAAAATTCATGAGGCAGCAGATGTTTTCTATCATTTGCTAATGTATTTAGAAGCTAATGAAATAAAAATTGAAGAAGTAATGGCAGAATTAGAAAATAGAAAGAAATGAGCTACGATCATAATAACATTTTCGCAAAAATTCTAAGAAATGAAATCCCATGCAATAAAATTTATGAAGATGAGTTTGTCTTATCTTTTCATGACATCAATCCACAAAAAAAAATTCATGCTCTAGTAATTCCTAAAGGAAATTACATTGATCTCGATGATTTTAGTTTAAATGCCACCTCTGAGGAGATGGTTGGACTGTTAAAGGGTATCAACATTGTTGCTAAAAAGCTTGGTATATCAACAGAAGTAGGAGAAGGCTATAGAGCACTAGCAAACATCGGTGATCATGGTGGTCAAGAGGTTCCACATTTCCATTTCCATTTATTTGGAGGTGAAAAAGTTGGAAAAATGGTTGAGTGACACACAAGGTTAAAAGAAGCTATCTGGAAATTAAGTCTCTTCAAGATTTAAAAAAGGTTCCAGTGCCTCCTGCAGATTATTCCCTAAATTTATTAGATCCAATTAATTTCCAATTGAATAAATTTTTTTATAAAAATATTGGTAAAAAACATAGATGGGTAGATCGGCTAGTATGGATGGAGAGCCAATGGATAGACTATATTTCAAATGAGAAGGTGAAAACCTATGTTTTAAAACACAAAGATGATTTAGCAGGTTTTTTTGAATTAATTTTTCATACTGAAAAAAAAGAAGTAGAGTTAGCATATTTTGGATTATTAGAGGAATATCAGAACAAAAAATTAGGTTCACATTTATTATGTGAAGCAATTAAGATATCTTTTGATAGTAATATCAATAGAGTTTGGGCACATACTTGCACTTTGGACCATAAAAATGCTTTGAGTAATTATATTACTAGAGGTATGAAAATTTTTAAAACTGAATCTATATTAATTTAGTTTTGTGGTGGCAATTTAAATAAATCCTTATCTATAACTTCATTAGTTTTAACTGATGAAATAAATGTAATGTTTAAATTCTGATATATATCTTTAGTTTGCCATCCAACTAAATTATATGTTTGATTATCAAAAAATATATTTATCTCATTATCTTTTTCTAAAATTTGATAGTTTATGAAAGACTCGTCAATTATTCTTTCTTTGAGAATAGCAATTTTATTAATTAAAAATTTTTTATCTAATATTAATTCTAGAGGTGTTCTTTGAATTGGATATTTATAGTAGCTTGACAATGTTTTGATAACTAATGATTTTCCATTAGATACTAAAATTTTATTATTTGATTTGTCATATTCACAAAAAATTTTTTTTGGATATTCAATTATACAATTTCCTGTTTCTATTTTTCCGTTAATATTTTGCTCAAAGTTGAAGTTTATATTATTTGTGTTTTTCAATGTATCTATAATTTTTTCTTTGTAATTTGCATTTGCACTTGTAATTAAGTTTAAAAAAAAAAATATAGCGAAGTATTTTAACATTACAGAACTTCTCTTTTACCAACATGATTGGCTTTACTAACTATTCCATCAACTTCCATCATATCTATTATTCTGGCAGCCCTGTTGTAACCAATTTGTAGTTTCCTTTGTAGAAATGAAGTTGAAGCTTTACCTTCAGATCTAATAATTTCTAAAGCTGATTGATAAAGTTCATCCTTGTCTCCTTGGTTTTGAATGTCTCCAATCTCTTTTTCATCGGCATAACTTAAAATTTCATCGATATAATCAGGTTCAGCTTGAGATCTTAGAGAATTATTTATTTTTTCAATTTCATTATCTGAAACAAATGGCGCATGAATTCTAACTATTCTATTGGCAGATGACATGTAGAGCATATCTCCTTTTCCAAGCAATTGTTCTGCTCCTTGTTCCCCAAGGATAGTTCTGCTATCTATTTTAGAAGTAACCTGAAAAGATATTCTAGTTGGGAAATTAGCCTTAATAGTACCTGTTATGACATCAACACTTGGTCTTTGGGTTGCCATAATGATATGAATGCCAGCTGCTCTTGCCATCTGAGATAGTTTTTGAATATAATTTTCAATTTCTTTACCAGCAACAAGCATCAAGTCCGACATTTCATCGACTACTACTACTATATAGGGCATAGGAAGCTTGTGTTTTGAATTATAACCATCAATATTTCTAACTCCTTCTTTTGTCATCAATCTATATCTGCTCTCCATTTCTTTAACCACCCAACCTAGAACAGAAGCAGCCTTTTTAGCTTCTGTAATCACTGGACACAATAAATGTGGGATCCCTTCATAAGTTGATAATTCAAGCATTTTTGGATCAATTAAAATAAATTTACATCTGTCTGGAGTATGTCGATAAAGAAGTGACAATATAATTGTATTAATACAAACAGATTTTCCTGATCCAGTTGTTCCAGCAATTAAAAGATGGGGCATAGAAGCTAAATCACCAACAATAGGAACACCAGAGATATTTTTTCCAAGGGCTATTGGTAATTTTATATCTTTTTTTTTAAAATCTGGATTATTTAAAATCTCACTTAGATAGACATTTTCTCTAGCATTATTTGGAAGTTCAATGCCGATCGTATTACTTCCAGGTATTGTTGCAATTCTTGCAGATTCAGAACTTGTGTTTCTAGCTATATCATCTGATAAATTAATTATTTTTGAAACTTTAACTCCTGCAGCAGGCTCAAACTCATTAAGAGTAACCACGGGTCCATGACTTACTTTTTTAATATTTCCGCTAACCCCAAAATCCATCAATATCTTTTCTAAGAAATCAGGATCATGAGCTACGTTTTTGCTAAAATTATCCCTTTCTTTTTTTGTTGGAATTTTTAATAAATCCAAACTTGGCAATTTAAATCTTATCTTATTTTCAGAGATACTTTCACTTTTTATAAAAGGTAAATCTTCCTGAATAAGATTTTTGATTTCGTCTTGCGGTATATATTCATTAATTATTTCACTTTTGTCTGTGTATATGTTGCTTTCATTCTTAGAAAATAAAGCTAATAAATTTTTAATAAAAATCAAAAATTTTGTGGGGCTAAAGTTAATACTAATTAAAAATAAAATTGAAATTAATAAAATTAAAACGTAGTAAAATACGCCTTCATTGATTTGTATCAAAGAATTAAGAAATGTCTGGTTTAAATAGTTACCAATAAAACCTCCATTACCGTTTATATAAAGGGCAAAACCTTTAGAATAAAAGAAAGTTAAAAAAAGTGTCCCAAAGATAGAATATAGTGTAGCAAAAAAAATATTTTCAATGATTAAAAAAAACTCTTTTATTCTAAATATATTAATACCTGTAATCATTAGCGTAAAAGAAATTAAATAAGCAATAATTCCAAGAGATTGAAACAACAAATCTGAAATATAGCTTCCTTGAAAGCCTAGTAAATTCTTGATCTCAGTATTCTCAGGAAAAATGAAATTAGGATCTTCTGGGGAATAAGTTATTAGAGCCACCAACAACATTGTGCCAGATATAAAAGTTATTATTCCAAAAATTTCTGCCAGTCTTTTAATAGCGAAATTAAGTAATAAATATGCTGTTTTTTTAATATTCATATAAATGAATCAATTTAATCACTTTGTATCATCTAATTTTTATTGTTAAAATTAAAAATATTATGACAGTTTGTATACTTGGAAATGGTCTTACAGCGTTAACTTTAGCAAAAACATTAGCTAACAAGAATATTAATGTTGATCTTTTAACGCAAAAAAAAAACTTTAAGTTAAGCAAAACCAGGACGCTTGGTATATCAAAAACTAATTCTGATTTTTTTAATGAAAATATAATTAATATTGACAAATTTCTTTGGAGATTAAAAAAAATAGAAATATTTACAGATAATTTAAAAAAAGAAAAATTATTAAATTTTCAAAATGACAAACAACTTTTTTCAATTCTTAAAAATCATGCACTTTATGAAAATTTAGAAAAAGACTTATCAAAAAATAAATATTTTAAAAAAAAAATAATTAATAATAATTTATCTTTCATTAAAGACTATAGTCTTATTATAAATTGTGATTATTCCCATGCTATTACTAAAAAATATTTTAGTAATAAGATTGTTAAAAAATATAACAGTATTGCCCATACAACTATTATTAAACATGATAAAATTTCAAATGATACAGCAATACAAATTTTTACCAAAAAAGGTCCATTAGCTTTTCTACCGATCTCTAATAATGAAACCTCAATAGTTTATTCAATTCATAACACTCTGTATAAAGAAAATGATAATATTGAAGAACTAATCAAGGTCTATAACTTTAAATATAAAATTCGAGAAATTAAACATATTGATAAGTTTGAATTAAAATCATTAAATTTAAGATCATATTATCATAATAATGTTTTAGCATTTGGTGGTTTATTACACACAATTCATCCATTGGCTGGACAAGGATTTAATATGATTATTAGAGATATAAAAATTCTAACTAAATTAATTAGCAAAAAATATGAGCTTGGCTTACCGTTAGATAGTTCAATAAATGATGAATTTGAAAACATCGTGAAACATAAAAATTTTATTTTTTCAAATGGAATTGATTTTATTCATGAATTTTTTAATATTGAGCGAAAAATCAAAAATAATATTTTAAGTAAATCTGTTAAATTCATTGGAAATAATCATCTTATAAAAAAAGTATTTACTAAAATTGCTGATAAAGGAATTTTGTTTTAATTTATTGTATTGTTGTGTTGTTAAAAAAATCATGCGTGTAGGTTTTTAGAATTTCAGCTATTCTATTTTTTCTCACATCAAGATTTTTAGCTTCTAGTAAAACTTGTTTTTCTTCTAACGAAAAAGGAGAAGCCATAGCTAAAGCATTTATTGTTTCATCTAGACTCTGTTTTTCAAGCTCTTTCCAATTGATAACAAAACCTCTTTTTTCAAATAAAGATTTTAAATCTTTAAAAATTAACTCAAGATCAATAAATTTTAGTTCCTCTTTTTCATCACTCAAATCATGATAAAAATTTTTAAAATCAACTTCATATTCCCTATATTTGTTATCAGAGGTAATCTCTTGGATAGTTTCAAATCTAATCAGGCCTTTTAATTCTATCGTAAAACGACCATCCTCAGTTTCTTTGAAGCTTGTTATTTTCCCAAGGCAACCGATATTATGTAATGTAGGCATGTTTTGATCGTTATTTGAGTTTTTGGGTTGTATCATGCCAATAAATTTATTTGATTTCATACTGTCGTTAATCATATCCATATATCTTGGTTCAAAAATATTTAAAGGGACAGTAGTTTTGGGAAAAATAATAAAGTTACTTAACGGAAAAACAGGTATTTTATCGGGTAGTTCATTTTTTTTTATTTTTGTCATAACATTAATATTATAATCATATGTTTATTTTAATAAATAATAATAAGGCTCATATTTATTAATATTATATTTATCAATTTTATCTCTTATTTGTAAAAAACTATTTGTTTTAGTAAATAGCTTATTTTTTTTGTTAAAATTCAGAACATCATTATTCCAATTAATATTACAAAACTCAAAAATTTTTTGTGACTCTTTTTTTTTATCTAATGTAAGCTTTTCCAAGTTTATATCCATAATATTATTTGGATATTCTTTTTTAAAATGATTAATTATTGTTTTATAATTGTTGGCATATTCTAAAATATCTTTTATATCATGAGACCATGATAAATCAGGCATCATTCGCTGGTAAATACCAATTATAGAGTCATTAAAATTTCGAAAGGTATGTAAAAATTTTGCATTAGGAAAAAATTGTAAAATTATGTCAATATTAAAAAAATTTTCTAAAGATTTATCTATAAAAATTTTATTTTCTATGTTTCCATATCTTTCTATTAAAGAGTCTTGAAATTTTTCTTTATTAATTACAAATTTGAAATTCTTATAATCAAATTTTTCAGAATAAATTAAAGAACCAATCTGATCAAAAATTGACATATTTATTGCATGAAATTCACCAAAAGAATGAATTTGATCTGTGCTTTGAGAAATCAAAGACTCAACTAATGTGGAGCCAGATCTAGGCAACCCAATAATAAATATAGGATTGAATTGATCAAAATCTAAATTTGTTTTGATTGATCCTTCATATTCTATTTTATCAAAATGATTTGTTATAATTTTTTTATAATAAAAGTTTGATTGAATATTGTAATTATAATTTGATTTAAAAGAAAGGTCATGTGATAAACTTAAAAATCTTATTTCCTCTTTTAGTTTTTTTTCTTTTTTTTCTAATTTAGAAAAAATGAAGTTAATAAGGCTTTTTTCAAATAAACTAATTTTTTCATTGTTTGACAGATCTTTTAATTTTTTTTTATAGTTTTGAGTTATATTATTAATATTAAGGTTGAATAATCCATAATATGAATGAACATCATCTGAATTAATATCAATTAACTTATTAAATAATTTTTCTGCTTCATTGATCCTTCCAAGGCCCTGAAAAACTAATGCTAAATTGTAAAGTACTTTTGGGGAATTTGGTTTAATTTGATTACATTTCCTAAAGTAAAAGATGCTTTTTTTATAATCATTTAATTTGTAATAAGTTTTCCCTAGATAAAAAAATAACCAAATATTTTGTTTACTATTTTTGATTAGATTTTCTAATATTTTAAGTGTTTTTTTAAATTCACCTTTTTGTAAATATTCATTTATGTTTTTATCTAGCATTTTTTAATAATAATCTTTTTTGAGGGACCCACTAATACTTTATTACAAAAAAAAATTAAGTTTTAATTATTTTGTATCTTGCTAAATTTAATAAAAGCTTCTATTTTCAACAATAATTTAAAGTGCGGGCATAGCTCAGTGGTAGAGCGTCTCGTTGCCAACGAGAAGGTCGAGGGTTCGACCCCCTTTGCCCGCTCCAAAATATTTTATGAGTGATCTTCTAAATAAAAAATGTGCACCTTGTGAAGGAGGCGTTCTACCTTTCGATATATCTGAAATTCATAAATATCAAAAAAAAGTCGATGGTTGGGATATTATTAGTGATAAAAAAAAAATTTTTTTTCTAAATAAAAAATTTAGTTTTATTAATTTTTTAGAAAGTCAAAAATTTATTAATGAAGTAGGTAGAATTTCAGAAGAAGAAGGTCATCATCCAGACATTATTTTTGGTTGGGGTTATGCTGAAATAAAAATTACCACACATGCTATTGAGGGACTTTCCGAAAATGATTTTATATTAGCTGCAAAAATAGACCAAATAATTAATGTTTAAAATGTCTAGTCTTTGAAAAAACTAGAACAGTATCAGTTTGATTTGCATAATTAATAATTTCTTTATCCCGAATTGAACCAGAAGGCTGTATTACCGCAGTAATCCCAGCTTGAACTAATTTTTCTAAACCATCAACAAATGGAAAAAAAGCATCAGATGCTGCTACTATTTCATTATTTGGATTAATAAATTTTTTCATTTTATTGATTGCGATTTGACAACTATCTAGGCGACTTGGTTGTCCTGACCCAATACCAACAGTAGTTTTGTTTGCTGCTAAGACTATGGCATTGGATTTAACATATCGACACACATTGAATGCAAAAATGAGGTTCTTTAATTGTTGTGAGTTCGGTTTTCTTTTAGACACAATCTTAAAATCTTTTGAAGTAAATTTATTAGTATCTTCTGATTGAACTAATATTTCTTCATTTATAGATGTAAATTTCAAAATTTCTTTAAAATCAAAATCTATAGCATCAATTAATCTTAAATTTTTTTTTGTTTTTAATATCTTTAATGCGCTAGTATCAAAGCCATTTGCAATAATAACCTCAAGAAATAACTTATTTAATTCCAATGCTAATTTTTTTGTCATTTTGGAATTACATGACACGATTCCCCCAAAAGCACTTACAGGATCACAAGCTAAAGCAGATTTATAGCTTTCAAGCTGATTTTTTTTTACTGAAACACCACATGGATTTGCATGCTTTACAATCACTGTACCCGTATCTTTTGGTAATGATTTAGAAATAGTTAGTGCTGCAAAAATATCATTATAATTATTATAGCTAAGTTGTTTTCCATGAACTTGTTTTAAATTCATTCTTAAGTTTTTTGAGTAAATAGCGCTTTGTTGATGCGGATTTTCGCCATATCTTGGTTTTTCGACAAGATTTCCATAAAAAATTTTCTTAGTTGGAAAAAGTGTGCTTGAAATTTTATTAAAATAGTTTGAAATAATTGCGTCATAGTAAGCGGTTTCAGTAAATGCAACTCTCGATAATTTTTCTCTAAATTCTAAGGTAGTAGAGCCATTATTTTCTATTAATTGATCAATCAATTCCTCATATTGATTTGAGGAAGTAATAATAGTTACATCTTTATAATTTTTAGCAGCAGCTCGAACCATTGTTGGCCCACCTACATCTATATTTTCTATTATTTTATTATGATTTTTTGTGCTTTTTATAGTTTTTTCAAAAGGGTAAAAGTTTACAATTACTAAATCAATGTTTTCAAAATTATTATTTTTTAAATCTTTTAAATGAGATTTGTTATTTCTTTTATTTAAAATTCCAGCATGTATCTTAGGGTGAAGTGTCTTAACTCTTCCCTCTAAAATTTCAGGAGAATTAGTAAACTCTGAAACCTCTAAGCATTTAAATTTCAACTTTTTGATTTCTTTAAAAGTTCCACCAGAGCTAATAATTTTTACTTTATTTTTAGTTAAAATTTTTAAAAGAGGTTTTAAATTAATCTTGTCCGAAACAGATATGAGTGCTGTTTTTATTTTTTTCATTATAATTTAGTAATTTCCCATTTTATAGTATGATCTTTTTTATCGGTCATTCCGGATATAAATATATTCTGATTTTCTTTGTAAGAATTTTTATTACCGAAATATAAACCATTATCAATGTTTATATCATAGTTATTACAACTAAATTTCCAACCCTGATCTTCTAATTCTATAAAAATAGATTTATTATCTTGTGTTTTCATTACTTTAGAGTTTGGATCAAGATGAAATCTAATATCAAATTTTATATTTTTATTAATATTTTTGTTTAATATTTTGTCTAAACCAATAAATTTTAATTGTTCGGGATAGAATTCTATTTCTCTTTCATGAATTATGCCAAATTTTTGAAAGTACCCATCATGAGCAGAAGAAATTTTCCAATAATTGTCCTCAAGAATAATATTTTTTTTTGTAATTTTAAGACCTTTGCTTACAATATAGTCTTCATCTTTATTTTTTTTAAAACTGCATGAGGAATAATCTTCAATAGTCAAAGTACTTTGCAATGCTGAACTTTTAGAGAGTTTATTTAGCTTACTTTTTTTATCACTATAGTAACCTGAGTTACTTATTAGTTTTTGTCCGTTTGATATTATTTCAAATGATAAAACTCCTGATTGATAATCTTTTGACTGATTTTTAATTGGACTAGATCCAATATCCATAGCTAAGATGATTTTTTTATTTTTTAGAACAGCATATCCAGCAAGTTCTTTATTTTCATTTTTAAACTTGTAGCCAAATCTTTTTAAATATTGATCGAATTCATTATTGTTTGAAACATAATTTCCATTAAATAAAATATCATGACCAATATTTTTCCAAACGAAAGCGTAGTTGGACCCTAAATAATATATAGTTTCATCAATATATTCTGGTACTAAATTTTGAGACTCTTTGAACCACTCTCTAATAATTATGAAATATTTTAAATAAAAGTTTAGTTGATTGATACTTCTTGATTTTGGGAAACCCTGATTATCTATTGTTGATTTAATAATTTTTTTTAAAAGACCAAGTCCACTACTAAGATAATTTTTTTCATCATGATAACACAAACCTGTTAATATAATTGCCGCACAACCAATCATTTTATTTTCAACTTCATCAGAATTATTTATTTCATTTAAAAGATGATTGGCTTGTTTTTGAATAATATGATCAAATTTAAGTCTGTATTCTTGACTTGCATCTTCATAACTAAGTTGATGAGTTGATAACCAAGAGATTATTCTCTTTGCGGTAATGTCAAAATCCCAGCTTTTTGAATTATATCTATCATTATTATTAATCCAATTAGTAATTATTGATTGTGTAGTTTTTTTTGAAGATTTTAAGTCCAAACTAAAAAACCAAAAAAAATTGTTTAATTTTTCATAATCTTTTAAATTTATATTATTTTGCCAAATAGTCTCGATAGCAAAATCCTCTATTTTATATTTTTTTTTTTGATATTTGATTATTGATGACAACAAGTAAGCGCTAGGCTTGTATCTAAATTGATTATTAAAAGTTTTTGAAATTTTTTTGTTATATAAATTTGAATTCCAGTAAAATTTTTTATAACTATTTTTTATATTATAGTAAAGTGTACTAAAAATACTAAAGTAATTTGTGTTAACCATTAACTTATTTTGATTTTAATAAATTAATATTTTTTTTAATATCTCCATCATTGCTTTTAAATATTGTTGTGCCTGAAACTAAAATATTTGCACCTGCATCGATTGCTATTTTACAATTATCAAAGTTTATCCCACCATCAATTTCGATATCAAAAGTTATATTTTTTTCAGTTTGAATTTTTTTAAGTTCTTTAATTTTATCTAAAACTTCAGGCATAAACTTTTGACCACCAAAACCTGGATTAACACTCATAATTAAAACTAAATCAATTTTATGAAGTAAATCAAAAATTAAATCAATTTTTGACTCTGGGTTTAGAGAAACTCCTACTTTTTTATTTAATGTTTTAATCTTCAATATAGAAGCTTCCAAATTATCAGTTGCCTCTGGATGTATAGTAATAATATCTGCTCCAGCATCAGCATATGCTTCAATATATTTATGAACAGGAGAAATCATTAAATGCACATCAAATTGAATAGAACATTGTTTTCTGAGAGCTTTAATTACGGGTGGTCCAATAGTTAAATTTGGAACAAAATGGCCATCCATCACATCCACGTGGATCATGTCCGCACCACCATCCTCTAGTCTTTTAATTTCTTTACCTAATTGACTAAAATCAGCTGATAAGATTGATGGTGAAATTTTTATATTTTTCATTGATTACTAAATTTACTAGTATCAATTTTTAAAATTTTATTGAATTAAATAATTCATAAATTTGTCTAGAAATTTCACTTTCTAGAGGAAACGATAACATTCCCATTACAGAATAACCCAAAATCCAAGGCATAAAGTAAAATCTGATCATATAAAAGAACCAGGCAACATATAATGGGACTAATGGTGCGATGATAAAAGATGGTGTTACTGGTTTAAATATTTTTATTAAAGGATTGGTGTATTTGACAAATATTTTCATAAAAAAAAATTCTGAATCTTCTCTTTGAAAAATATTCATCGCTACTCTTCCTATTAAAGTCCACATGATGACACCAAGCAGGTAGTCTATAAAATAAACTAAGGGATGAAAGTTTGCAGACATTAAGAAATTTATATTGGAAAAAAGATTAAATTAAAAGGGGCGAAATTAATCGCCCCTAGAATTAAGATTTATTAGCTCTATTTGCCAGTAACAGTTCTGCCACTAGGTACTCGAACTTCATCAACCATTTTTTGTGTTGCAGCATTAGGAGCTGAAGTCATTAAACTTACAACTACCATAGCTACGAAACTCACAGCTGCTCCGAAGATACCAAACGTTAACTGAGTAATACCTAAGAATCCACTTCCACCAGTTCGCACCCAAACTAGGTACCAAATAGATGAAGCAAGACCTAAAGCCATACCAGCAATAGCACCTTCTCTGTTAGCTCTTTTCCACCATACACCAAGTACAAGTGGGAAGAACAAGCCAGACATCGCAAAGTCAAAAGCCCAGATAACCGAACCTAAGATTCCTTGGATTTCCATTGCAGCAATAGTTGCTCCAGCAAAACCAATTACTACAAGTAATACCCTTGCAACAAGTAGTCTTTTTGCAGTCTCTGCTTTTGGATCTATCATTTTGTAATAAACATCATGAGAAATCGCATTCGCAATTGCCAGAATTAAACCATCAGCTGTTGACATGGCAGCAGCCATACCTCCAGCAGCAACCAGACCTGAGATTACATATGGTAATCCAGCTATTTCCGGTGTTGCTAACACAACCGCTTTACCACCCATGAAAAACTCATTCAATTCAAGAGTTCCATTGCCGTTAAAGTCACTGATGAACATCAAGTTTGCTTGGTTCCAGTTTTGAAACCAATCTATTGCTTGAACTTCAGCAAATGATTTTCCGATAATACCTGTTGGTAGTGTCGGGTCAATCAACGATAGTTTAGATAGTGTCGCTAACATTGGTGCAGAAGAGTACAGTAGGAAGATAAAGAATAACGACCAACCAACTGATTTTCTAGCAGCCTTCACGCTTGGAGTAGTAAAGTATCTCATCATCACATGCGGTAATGAAGCTGTTCCCATCATCATCGCTAATGCTAACGAAATAAATGCCCAAGGTGTAGCATTTACTGCAGAGTGAGCTTTAGTTATTCCAGCTAACCCTTTAGGTACCGTTGCTAGATCAGCAGCAGAGTTTTTAACAAAACCAAACTGCGATTCTAACTCACCAATTCTAGCTACTTCATCAGCTAACATAAAGTGAGGGAAGAAACCTGCACCCATTTTGTTACTGATCCAAAAAATTGGAAGTAAGTAAGCTATAATTAGTACGATATATTGTGCAACCTGTGTCCAAGTTACCGCTCTCATACCCCCTAACATTGAACAAAGTAAAATACTTATTAGTCCAATATATACAGCGTATTTAAAGTCGATATCTAGAGCAACAGAAGCAATAGTACCTGTAGCGTTAATTTGTGCAGTCACGTAAGTAAATGAAGCAACAGTTAAAACTATTACTGCAAGTAATCTTGCTAAATTACCACCGTATCTTGTACCAATAAAATCTGGAACTGTGTAACATCCAAATTTTCTTAGGTATGGTGCTAATAATGATGCAACTAATACATAACCACCAGTCCAACCGACAAGTAACGCCATATAGCCGTAACCTTTAAAGTAAATACCACCTGCCATTGCAACGAATGATGCACCAGACATCCAGTCTGCTGCTGTCGCCATACCGTTGAATACAGTTGGAACTTGCCTTCCAGCTACGTAATACGCATCTGCTTGAGCTGTTCTTGATAGATAACCAATTAAAGCATAGATGAATATTGTAAAAGCTACAAAACCAACACCTATTGCTTTTGCGCTCATACCCATCTGCTCACCAATTGCCATTAAGATTATGAAACCTATGAAACCTCCAGTATAGATTCCGTAAACTTTAGGCAAATTGTCTATAAATTTCCCTTTAATCATTAGCTATCTCCTCTTTCGTTGAAGCCGAATTCTTCATCGATTTTCTCTTGCCTATTAGCAAACCAGAAAACTAAGATTACGAAAATTCCAAGAGATCCCTGACATGTAAACCAGTATGTCCATGGATAACCGAAAGGTCCAGTAACCTCATTCATTTCAGCTGCAAAAAGGAAGATGCCAATTGAGAAAACAAACCAGATTGCCAGTGTTACGAATAACAATGACCTGGTTTTTTCCCAGTGTTTTTGTGCGTTTGACATTTATACCTCTCTCTTTTTAGTTATAACTTTTAAAACCATAACCATTCTGACGATTATTAAAAGGTGAAAATTGTTCACATTAGGTGCTTATTTACTGAGTTTTTTAATATACAATTATTCTAAACAACCATTTTATGAATAAATATAAGCTAACTTGGAAAGATTTATCATTTAAAGATTTTAAAGTTTATTTGTTTGCTTTGTTTAAAGCATTTATTCCAAAGAAAAAAATTAAAAATTTAGATGAGCTTGAACATTTTATTCAAACTAAATCTGCATGGGTTACACAAGTTACACTATATAGCTATTTAAAAACTCGAATGGGAACTAAATATGTTCTTCATTTCGATAACGATGAATTCATGTCGTCTGTTAATTTAGCTAAATGGAATATTTATTCTGTTGCCTTACAAGATTTAACTTTTTTTACTTTTTCATATTTAAAAGTTAATTTCAATTACCAAGATATTAGCAAAGTTAAAGAAATTTTTTTCAAAATTTTAGATGATGAAACATCAAATAAGATGCCATTAGATATAATTGATGAGGCAAAAAAAACTTTTGATGAAAGAATACAAAACGTAAATTGGGAAAACTATTATAACGATTTACCATTTAATCCAAGTGCACTATCTTTATATAAGTGGGCCCCAATAGCTGAAGAACTTAAAACTTTAGATAGAAAAATTGTATTAAATTCAATGATATTGAAGTGGGATATTGTTAAACAAGAATTTGAAAAGCTTATCGAATTTTAAATATTTTTTCTATTATCAACTAAACTTTCAACTACACTTGGATCAGCTAAGGTAGTTGTGTCACCTAATTCTCCATGTTCATTTGCTGCGATCTTTCTTAAAATTCTTCTCATTATTTTTCCAGATCTTGTTTTTGGAAGTCCAGGAGTAAAATGAATTAAATCTGGAGTAGCCAAAGGTCCAATTTGTTTTCTAACCCAAAGTTTTAAATCTCTTTCAAGTTCACCCGTTTCACGTTCGCCAGCATTTAAAGTTACATAACAATATAATCCATTGCCTTTGATATCATGCGGGTAGCCTACAACAGCCGCTTCAGCTACTTTTGGGTGAGCAACAAATGCACTTTCAATTTCAGCAGTTCCAAGATTATGTCCTGAAACTATAATTACGTCATCAACTCTTCCAGTTATCCAATAATATCCATCTTTGTCTCTTCTACATCCATCACCTGTAAAATATTTTCCATCAAATTGTGAAAAATATGTATCAATAAACCTTTGATGATCTCCATATACCGTTCGCATTTGTCCAGGCCATGATTGAGCTATGCAAAGTCTTCCTTCACCGGGACCCTTAATTTCTTTACCATTCTTGTCGACTAGAACAGGTTTAATTCCATAAAAAGGTTTTGTTGCTGAGCCAGGTTTTAGAGGAATAGCACCTGTTTGGGGAGAAATCATTATTCCACCTGTCTCAGTTTGCCACCAAGTATCAACAATTGGGCATTTAGAGTTTCCAACAGTTTTATAGTACCACATCCATGCCTCAGGATTAATTGGTTCTCCAACAGTACCAAGCAATTTAAGTGATTTTCTGGATGTTTTTTTAACTGGTTTATCACCTTCACGCATTAAAGCTCTAATTGCAGTGGGTGCTGTGTAAAATGTGTTAACTTTATATTTATCAACTATTTGCCACCATCTTGAATTATCAGGATAATTTGGAACACCTTCAAACATTATTGTTGTTGCACCGTTAGAAAGCGGTCCATAAATAATATAGCTATGACCAGTTACCCATCCAATATCAGCTGTACACCAATAAATATCTTTAGGCTTATAGTTAAAAATATATTGATGAGTCATTGAAGCATAAACCATATAACCACCTGTAGTATGTAAAACCCCTTTAGGTTTACCAGTTGAACCTGATGTATATAAAATAAACAAAGGATCTTCTGCATTCATTTCTTCAGGTTCGCAGTGATTAGGAACGTCTTTAATTAAATCATGGTACCAAACATCCCTGTTGTGATGCCAGCTAATGTCATTTCCTGTTCTTTTGACAACAATACATTTTTTAACATTAGGGCAATTAAGCAATGCTTCATCTGTTGTGTCTTTAAGTGGAATAGTTTTTCCACCTCTTACACCTTCGTCAGCCGTAATAATATATTCAGACTCACAATCATTCACCCTTCCTGATATAGAGTCAGCTGAAAAACCCCCAAAAATAATTGAATGCACCGCACCAATTCTTACACAAGCAAGCATTAAAATTGCAAGCTCAGGTATCATAGTTAAATAAATTGTAACTCGATCACCTTTTTTGATACCTAATTTTTTTAGACCATTTGCAGCTTTTGAAACTTTTTGATGAAGTTGTTTGTAAGATATTTTTTGGCTATCTTTAGGATCATCGCCAACCCAAATTATTGCAGTCTTATCTTTTTTATCTTTTAAATGTCTGTCAATACAGTTTGCTGATGCATTTAAGGTTCCATCCTGGAACCAATTAATTTTTACTTCTTTTGTACTGTATTTTACGTTTTTGATTTTTTTATATGGTTTGATCCAAGTAATTCTTTTTCCTTCTTTTCTCCAAAATTCATCGTTATTTTTTATAGATTGAGAATATTTTTCTTGATATTTGCTTTTATTAGCTAAACTATTTCTTATCCACTCAGGTCTTGTTTTAATAATTATTTCAGGAGTAGTTTTTCCATTTTCTTTTCTTACTTTAGTTTTTTTCTTAACTTTTTTTGAAGCTTTTTTTCTTACTTTAGTTTTTTTCTTTTTTTTTGGCATGAAATAATTTTATATCTAAACTTTACTCATGTTATTTATAATTTTCCAGCTTTTATAGTCAACTGGCATGACAGATAGTCTGCTTTGTTTTATTAATGCTAAATGGCTTAATTGCTTATCTTTTTTGATTTCTTCAAGAGTGACTGGCTTTAACAACTTATTTCTAAATTTAACTGTAACAGCAACGAACCGACCACTTTGGTCGGTTTTGTCTAAATAGAACTCTTTTATTACCTCAACTATACCAACAATTTCTTTTCCTATATTTGAATGATAAAAAAAACAAAGATCACCTTTTTTCATATTCTTTAAGTTTTTTGCTGCTTGATAATTTCTAACACCATCCCATGGAGCTCCCTTGGGACCAACTTTTTTTTGCTGATCAATTGACCAAACATCAGGTTCTGATTTCATTAGCCAATAGGATTTTGACATAATTTATAAGATTTTTTAATTTATATTGCAATATAAGTAAAGGGTAAAAAAATTTGAAAAAAAACAAAAATAGAAAAAAATAATATCAAAATTATAAAGATAAGAAAAAATAAAGTTTTAACTAATCCATATTTTTTTCTAAAATCACTTATTAAAAAAAAGTAATTAATTATTTTTTTCATATATCTTTAGCTTGATATAATCCATCATCCATTAAAACGAACTTAATATCCATTCTCTTCATGTTTACATAAACATCATATAAGTCAAATACAATAGGGTCTTTTGATATATTAAAAGAAGTATTAACTAATATATCTGAACCACTCTTTTTAAGATTTTTTAAAATTTTATAAGTTAAGGAATTTTCATCTTTAACAATTTGTGTCCTACAAGTTCCATCGACATGTATGATTGAACTATATTTATTGTAAAGTTCTTCTTTAGCATCACACAAAGTTCCCATCCATTCCAAATTTCTTATAATACTTTTGTTTATTGAAAAGTATTTATGAAAATCTTCTTCTAGTAAAATTGGAGCCAAAGGTTGAAAGTATGCTCTTTTTTTAAATTTTAAGTTTAAATTATTCACAGTTTCTTGGTTTCTAGCATCACAAAAAATAGAAGTGTTACCAAGAGACCTTGGTCCAATTTCATTGGATCCATAATAGGAAGCAATTATTTCACCTTCTATTAATTTAGTTGCTGTTTCATTTGCAAACTCATTAGTTAAATTAATTTTTGAAAAAAAATTATCTTTACTTTCTTTTTTATTAATAAAATTTTTCTTTGGACCAAGAAAAATACCACTAAAATCAAGTGTTTTTGTTTTTGATTTTTCTAAAAAGGCAAAATTTGCAGCACCTATGGCAGATCCAGAGTCACCTGGTGAAGGTGGAACAATCAATTCTTCAAAAATACCTTGCTTAGATAGATTGTGAATCATTTTACAATTCAAGGCGACACCCCCTGTTAATACAATCTTGCTCTTGCCAGATAAATCCATTGCTTTTTGAATCAAGTTTTTCATTGTATTTTCTAAAATTAATTGAGCTGAGCTTGCTATATCTGCATATTTCTTAAAGTTTACCTCTTCACTTATGTTTAGGTAAGGGTCTCCAAATACTTGACATAATTTTTTTGAAAAAGATTTGCTTGGGCTTTTATGAAATTCAAAATAATCCATATTGATTGTAAAATTATTAATATCAAAAATTTTATTAAATTCTTTTTCATAAATTGGTTTTCCAAACGAGCTTAGAGACATGACTTTAAATTCACCTTCATTAATTTCAAAACCAAGATAATCGGTGATTGTAGAGTAAAGTAAGCCAATTGAGTTTGGGTAAAAATTAGTCCAAATCTTTTTAATTTTATAATCATTATCTATTGTATAAAAAGACATTGTCTCTCCCTCCCCAACACCATCGCAAGTGACATAAACATAATCAGAAACATTTTTAATAACTGACAAGCCGTATAAGCAATGGCTTAGATGATGTGATGAATAAATAATCTTGCTTCTTGAAATATTGATTAATTTATTTATGTCTGTATAAAAAAAAATTGATCCTTTGTTAAAATTTTTTAGATGATGAATTAAAAAACTTTTATTTTGTAATGGATTTTTAATTGAATAATAAAAAATTTCCCACCATGACTTAAATGGTTTTTCATAAAAGCATATGAATTTAATATTTTCATTTTTTAAATCAAATTTTTTAATTAAGAACTTTAAACATCTTTGTGGAAAATTTTTATCACCTTTTATTCTGCTAAAGGACTCTTCTTTTAAAAAGCAATTAGTTCCCTTGTTGTCTGTTAAAAAAACCGACGATTCATGATAATAGGCAGATACTCCAATGTAGTACATGTTAAGTTATAGAATTAGGTTCTATATTTTTCATTACATCTTCATCTGTAATACTTTTTTTTAATTTCAAAAAGTGAGTTATGAGACTTATAAATATTAAGATTGTTATTAATATTGGGTTAAAGATAAAAGAAAATTTATTTAAGCTATTTGCATAAATGTGCCTAAAAAAACTTAATGTTTTTTCTTTAGCTAATTTTATTTTATATGAAAAAAAGCTATTATTATTTTTTGCAAATTTAAGAGAATATTCAGCATGCCTTTCTTCATCTTTTAAAATATTTTGAATTTCTGTGTATGCCCAAGGTTTATGTTCTTTAAGATGATTTGAAAAGGCTATCAATTTTTTTTCTGCAATTTCTTCATTTGCCCCAACAAATATAGCAAAATCATTTAACTTCTTTTTTTCAAAAATAAAGTGATCTATATAAATATATCCCTTATTATAAATGTGACTGGGTACAAAACTTAATTCTTTCTTGTTAATTTTATACTCTGAAATTATTTGATTTTTTATATTTGTAAAAATAAAACAATGTTTATATTCGTCTAAAGAATGTCTTATGAAACCATCAGAAAGCTTTTTATTATTAACAACTTTTGCTGCAAATAACATCTCAACTGCTGATGAGAATTCTGCTGAAGCAAATTCATTCAAAACAAAGCAACTTCTCTCAGGATCAAATTTTTTAAGATTACTTTTTGGTATTAAAAACATTTTATTAGCTATTTTGGTATATTTTATTTTATTTGTTCCAAAGGCAGATGCCAAGGGTTGTTTATCATTTTTACCCTATGGTTTTAATGAATCTTATGTTCACTTACCTCAAAGTGCATCTTTTTGTGTAAAGCAGGGAAAAACAATAATCAAATATCAAACAGATAATTATGGTGGAAGATTACTCAGTGATGAAACTGTAAACAATAAAATACAAGTCTTTGGCGACAGCCAAGTATTAGGTCTAGATGTAGAAAATATCGAGCAGCATTATTTAAATACTTTATATAAAAAAAATAATTTTGTTATATATGCGGCGCCAAACAATGGTCCTTATGAAGTTACAAATTTTTTAAATAAAAATAAAAAAATTTTACAAAAAAAAATAATTGTCACATTTAGTTTTTCTACTGATCTTTACAGAATTTTAGATTATTGGAACCCTGAGAATTTTGTAGCTTTAAAAGATTATGAGCTAGATGAAATTTTAGAATATCCTTTTAAATATAGATTGATAGTTTTTAAGAATTTATTATTAAATAAAAATTTTACTGTAAGTAGATATGATAATGAAAAAATGCAAAATGTATTTTTAAATTCAGATCAAGATAAACTTTACAAAAACCTGACTAAATATTTTAATGAATTAAATAAGATAGCAAATAAGCTTGATATAGAAATAGACTTTATAGTTACGCATCCTTATTGGGTTTATTCAATTGATAAAAAAAATAATAAACTTTTATTGAATAAAGAATTGAATAAAAAAGTAGAAAAATTGATCTGTAACTCTTTTCAAAGAACAAAAAAAATAAATAAAGTTTTAATATCTCAAATCCCAGAAACTCTTGAGCTAAATGATCTTACAACTGATAAGCGACACTTAAAATCTACAAAAATCAAACTTACAAAATACCAAGAAATATGTATTTTTTAGCTATTTAGTCCCTATAGCAAACAATATTTTTTAATAGACTTTTAAAATATTATATTGAATTATAATTTTATGAAAAATTTAAAAATTTTTATAATTATTTTATTAATTACTTTTTCAAGCTTAACTAATATTGCGTATGCTGAGTCACTAAAATTTGCTGCGTCTACCTACGAAGGAGAAGTAAAAAAAGGAAAAGCTCATGGTGTGGGTATTTTTACTTTTTCAGATGGGTCTACTTATGAAGGCAAAGTTTCTAAAAATAGAATTCATGGCAATGGAAAGTATACAGATGCTCAAAGAAAAGTTTATGAAGGCAAGTTTAGGTACGGAACTATTAAAATAAAGATAGATAAAAAAACTAGAAATGTAGTTAAAATAAAAGCTAAAACTGGAATTGAAACTTATGTTGAAATGAAAGGTACAGGCGCTGCATCAACAAAATGGTTTGAGGCTCAACAAAATTCGTCAGGCACTTATGAACTGACTGTTAAAGGAAAAACAGAAATGGCTGCTGCAATTGCAAGTGGTGGTTCTGATAATTCTTCTGGTTCTTCTGGTTCTAGTTCTGGCTGTTAATTTAATTAGCTAAATCCCAATGTTAATAAATTATTATTATTAAATCACACTACACTAAGTACTACACATTTGATGATTACAGTTAGCTTTAATCATCATTTTTAATTGTAAAGATAATGTAAAGGCCAGCGGAAGTTGGTAGGGGTTTATCGAAATATAAGAGTGTTGGTTTCATTAACTAATATTGCATTATAATTGTACTCCTGCACCTTTGAGAAACGCAGCATTTTCATCTAATGGCCATCTTGGTTTTGCTGGATGATCTAAATTATTAAATTGTTTTAATTTAAATTTTTCTAAGCCAACCATTGCAATCATTGCAGCATTATCACCACATAATTCTATCGATGGAAACATACTTTGATAATTTCTTTCATTACATAGATTTGTTAACATAGATCTAATATTCTTATTAGCAGCAACTCCACCAGCAACCACAAATATTTTTTCTTTCAATTTATTTTGTTTTTCAAATTCTTCGAATGCTATTTTAGTTTTTTTATATAATATTTCCTCAACTGTTCTTTGAAATGATGCTGCAAGATCAAACTTTTCTTGTTCTGTTTTAATATTTTTTGCTATTCTTAAAATTGCAGTTTTAAGTCCAGCAAAAGATAAGTTGCATCCACCTTTATTAAAAATTGGTTTAGGTAAATCATATTTTTTTGGATCACCTTTTTTTGCAAGAACTTCAATTTGTGGTCCACCAGGGAATTCAATTCCAAGAAGTTTTGCTGTTTTATCAAAAGCTTCACCTAAAGCATCATCAATTGTTGTACCTAATCTTTTATATTTACCAAGTCCCTGAACATTCAAAAATTGTGAATGTCCACCTGAGATCAACAAAAGTAAGTAAGGATAGTTTAAAGATGAATCAAGTTTTGGGCTTAATGCATGACCTTCTAAATGGTTAACAGCTATGAACGGTTTATTTAATGCCAAAGAAAAAGCTTTACCAAAACTTAAACCTACTGATAAACAAACTATTAAACCAGGACCAGCTGTAGAAGCTACGGCATCAATCTCCTCAATTTTTCTGCCACTATCATCTATAGCCTTTTGAACAATCCAATCTATTTTCTCCATGTGAGCACGAGCCGCAAGTTCAGGCACTACACCTCCAAATTCCTTATGCACTTCAACTTGACTCGAAATAATATTAGATAAAACTATTGGGTTTCCTTGTTGATTTTCAGTAATTATGGACGCTGCAGTCTCATCACAACTAGATTCTATTCCAAGAATTAAGGGTTTTTTACTCATTCAAATAGTTTTTATTAATTGTACAATCTCAATACAAGTAAGAAATAAAATTATTTATGAGTAAAAAAATTATCATCGGATCTAGAGGTAGCAAGTTAGCATTAATTTATGCTCAAAATGCTAAAGATAAGATTATTCAAAATACAGAGTTAGATGATGAAGATGTTATAATCAAAGAAATCACAACAAAAGGAGATCAGGTTCAGGATATAAGGCTGTCAGAAGTAGGTGGCAAAGGTTTGTTTTCAACAAATATAGAAAAAGAACTCCAGGATAAAAAAATTGATATAGCCGTCCATGCATTAAAGGATATGCCAGCAATTGAAACTGATGATTTAATAACAGATACGTTTTTAGAAAGAAATGATCCTAGAGAAATTTTAATTACGAAAAATAAAAAAAAACTTAATGAATTAAAAAATAATGCAATAATTGGAACTTCATCTTATCGAAGAGAATTTCAAATTAAAAAGATTAGATCAGATCTTAATTGCAAGCTTATAAGAGGAAATGTTGACACAAGAATTAAAAAATTAAATGATGGTCTGTATGATGCAATAATATTGTCTTATGCAGGAATAAAATCTTTATCAATAGAAGATAAAATTACAGAAGTTTTTTCAACCCAAGAAATAATTCCAAGTGCAGGACAAGGAATTATTTCACTTCAATGTCGAAAGGATGATAACGAAATTATTTCTGTTTTAGATAAAATTAATGACCAAGAAACATCCCTAAGAGCTCATACAGAGAGAAATGTTCTCAAAGTTTTAGAAGGTGACTGCGAAACAGCTGTGGGAGCTCATGCCATTATAGAAGGTGATGAAATTATTTTAGAAGCTGAGCTTTTTTCTTTAGATGGCAGTAAGAGATTTTATGAAAAAAAATTTTCAAAAATTGAAAATGCAAAAACACTTGGTAAAGAGGTAGGACAGATATTAAAAATTAAATCAAATAATTCTTATAAAAGATAATATGCATATTTTACTAACTAGACCACTAGAAGATTGTTCTGAAATGATTATAAAATTTCAATCTTTGGGACATCAAGTTTCTCATCTTCCGTTATTAATTATAGAAAAGATAAACTACGAACAGATAAATTTTTCAGATTTTAAAGGTATTATTTTTACAAGTGCAAACGCTGTAAAATTTTTAGATTTGAAAAATGTTGATAAAAATCTTTTATGTTTTTGCGTGGGAAGTGCTACTGAAAAAAAAGCTAGAAGTGTTGGTTTTCAAAATGTAATTTCAGCTGAAGGCAATGTTGAAAATTTAAAAGAACTTGTTTTACAAAATTTTAATCAAAAAGATGGCAATTTAATTTATATAAGTGGTGAAACAGTTTCTGTTGATCTTGATCAACAACTATTAAAAGAGGGATATAATATCAAAAGGGTTATTAATTATCGAACTATTCATAATCAAAACTTTGATGATAAATTTGTAAGTGAATTAAAGCTCAAAATGCCTGATATGGTTTATATTTACTCTCAAAATAGTGCCTTAAGTTTTCTTAATTTTATCAAAATACATCAATCTGAAAGTCTTTGGATGAATACAAACGTAATGTGCATTGGTGAAAAAACCTCATCAATATTGAATGAAATTAAGTGGAAGAAGATATTTCTTTTTAATCCTGGAGAAGAAGAGTTTTTGTTATATAAAATTTAGCTATGGAAATAATAAATAATTTTTCTGATGTATTTTTATCAGTTTGGAAAAAGGGAATTCTAGGAGTTGATATTTTTCAAATATTAATTGGTATTGGAATATTCTTTGTTTTTTTAGTTTTTAGAGGCTTAATTAGTAAGCTGATAATCAAAAAATTAGAAATAATTTCAAAAAGAACAACCAATAAACTTGATGATACTTTCGTTCACGCCTTGGAAGGACCTGCAAGATTTTTACCAATTGTTCTTGGTTTTTTTATTGCAAGTTATTATATGACTTTTTCAAATGAAGGCCGAGAGGTTGTGGATACTATTAATAGAACTTTAATTACTATTTTAATATTTTGGGTTATTCATCAAATTATTGAACCAATTTCTTATATTTTAAGTGGGCTAGATAAACTTTTAACTAGAGAATTAATTGGATGGATAATTAAATCTCTTAAAATTTTAATTTTTATTTTGGGACTTGCGGCAGTACTTGAGTTATGGGGAATAAAGATTGGCCCAATTATTGCAGGACTTGGACTATTTGGTGTGGCCGTAGCATTAGGTGCACAGGATTTATTTAAAAATTTAATTTCAGGTATTTTAGTTCTTGTTGAAAAAAGATTTAAAATTGGTGATTGGATTTTAGTTGACGGTATCATTGAGGGTATAGTGGAAAAAATTGGATTTAGATCAACTGTTATCAGAAAATTTGATAAGTCTTTAGCCATAATACCCAATTTTCAGTTTGCTGAAAATGCAGTTATAAATATTAGCGAAACTACTAATTGGAGAATAGATTGGGCAATAACACTTCAATATGACACTACAGTTGACCAATTAAAAAAAGTTAGAAATGAAATAGAAAGTCATATTAATGAAAATAATGATTTTGATAAGTCAGTAGGAGTTGTTGTTGGGGTTGAAAAATTTTCTGATAGTTCTATTGATATGAGGGTTAGATGTTTTACTTCTTCTAATAGCTTTAAAACATGGCTAGAGGTCAAAGAGAGATTAGCAATTGAAATTAAACAAATTGTGGAAAAAAACAATGCAGCTTTTGCTTTCCCAAGTCAGTCGATCTACATAGAAAAAAAATGATAGCAATTTTTTATCTAGTTTTACAAATTTTAAAACTTTACTCTTATGTTGTAATAGCTAACGTTATAATAAGTTGGTTGATCGCTTTTAATGTTTTAAATACTCAAAATAGATTTATTTACTCCATTTTAGAATTATCTTATCGATTAACAAACCCAATTTTACAAAGAATTAGACGTTTTTTACCTAATTTGGGTTCTCTTGATATATCCCCAATAATTCTTCTACTATTGATTTGGTTTATTGAAATGTGTATGAAGCTGTACATTGCACCAATGATTTTTTAAGGAAGTAAAATGATTTTAATAGATGGAAAAAAAGCGGCAGCAGAACTTAGAGAAGAATTAAAGCAAGAAGTTGCTGAGTTAAAAACCAAATATAATAGAGTCCCAGGTTTAACGGTGATTCTAATTGGCGATATGGCTCCAAGTCAAATTTATGTACGTAATAAAGAAAAATCAGCAAATGAAGTAGGTTTAAAATCTGAGGTAATTAGATATCCTGATACCGTTGAAGAAAAAACTGTTTTAGAGAAAATTGAAGAACTAAATAAAGATGAAACCATTTCTGGAATTTTAGTTCAGCTTCCACTGCCAAAACACATTGATAAACAAAAAGTTATTGAAACTATTGCTCCTTCAAAAGATGTAGATGGCTTTCACCCAATGAATGTTGGTAATTTATCATCTGGTTATGAAAGTTCAGTACCCTGTACTCCATTAGGATGTTATTTGATGATTAAAAAAATTGAACCAAATCTAAGTGGTAAAAAAGCAGTTGTAGTTGGTAGATCAAATTTAAATGGTAAGCCAATGACACAACTCCTTCTTAAAGAAAATTGCACAGTTACTATTACTCATTCAAAAACGAAAGATTTAAAAGCAGAATGTTTAGAAGCAGATATAATTGTTGCAGCTGTTGGTATCCCAGAGCTTGTAAAAGGTGATTGGGTTAAAAAAGATGCAATTGTAATTGATGTTGGTATTAATAAAACTGAAAATGGATTAGTCGGTGATGTTGCATTTGACGAAGTGTCTAAAGTTGCAAAAGCTTTAACTCCAGTCCCAGGTGGAGTAGGACCAATGACTATTGCATGTTTATTAAAAAACACTGTTGATTGTTTTAAAAGATCTCAAAATAATTAGTTATTTATAAATAAAAAACTCATCTTTATTGACTAAGATAATTTGACCCATAATTAACTCTTTATCATATCAGTTACTTTTTGATAAGGTAAAGTATGAAGAAACCTCCTTACCCTTATAGAATTGGAATTATAATGATCTTGCTAACAGCTGTTCCTATCGGAGCAACACAGCTAGGGTGGTATTTTTATGGAAAACAAGTAGGATTTGATTTTGGAATGATAGCAGGAGTCTTTTCTGTTATACTTGCTGGATATTTAATGTATCAAAAAGGCTGGCGTGATGAGGATGAAGATTAATTTATGGAAAAAATAATATTTTTTGCGATAGCACTCCCTATATTAGGTTTTGTTTTCTATTTAGGAGGTACTGCAATCATGAAAGGCTTTAAAGCTAAAGTTGATAATAGACCTCAAGAGCAGGAAGAAAAAGATACAAGCGATAAACCCTTAAATAACGATCAGCTAAGTAATGAAATTACAAAACTTAATGAATTACGTCAAAGTGGAGTACTTACTGAAGAAGAATTTGAAAAAGCAAAAAAAAAATTATTGAATGATTAAATTTTTCAATCATGTTTGAAGGATTTAAAAAAAGATTAATTAAAGTAAATAAAGGAAAAATTTTTTGCAGATATAAAGGCAATGGACCTCCATTACTTTTGCTGCATGGATATCCTCAAACCCATATCATGTGGCATAAAACTGCCCCAGAATTAAGCAAATATTTTACAGTAGTAGTTGCTGATCTAAGAGGATATGGAAATAGTTTAGTTTTACCTGGCGGCAAAAATCATATTAATTATTCAAAAAGAGAAATGGCTAAAGATATGATTCAGCTAATGAATAAATTAAAATTTAAAAGATTTTTTCTTGCAGGCCACGATCGTGGCGGAAGAGTTGCTCATAGAATGGCTAGAGACTTTAGAGAAAAAATTTTAGCTTTAAGTGTTTTAGATATTTGTCCAACGCTAGACATGTATGAAAGTACTGATAGAAAATTTGCAAAAGCATACTTTCATTGGTTTTTTTTAATCCAGTCATCTTGGTTGCCAGAAAGAATGATAATGAGTGATCCAAGAAAATGGATGAAAAGCTGTTTACATAAATGGTCTGGAGAACATAAGTTTGGTAAAGCAGAAGAAGCTTATCTTAAATCATTTAAACAAAAAAAAAGAATTCATGCTTCATGTGAAGATTATAGAGCTTCCGATACAATAGACTTAGAACATGATAAAAAAGATAAAAGTAAAAAACTTAATATTCCAATTCAAGTTTTGTGGGGAAAAAGTGGAGTTATAGGAAAACAATTCAATTCAATAAAAATATGGCAAAAATATTCTAATAAAAAAATTACTGGAAAAGCCATAGAGTCTGGACATTTTATTCCTGAACAGAATCCTCAACAGGTAATTTATCAACTAAAAAATTTTTTTCTTAATCAAGAAAATTAAATTTTAATTATTTTTTTCTATTTTAGAAATGAGCTTTATTTACTCAAAATGAGAAAATATTTAAGATAATTTAGATCTACCACCATCAACTGCAATTATTTGTCCAGTTACCCAAGAGCTATCTTCTGTAATTAAAAATTTAGCAAGAGAGGCAGAGTCTTTTCCTTCGCCCAATCTTTTTAATGGGTGGGCTTTAGCAATACCTTCCGCAATTGTAGTGTTCTTTAACATAGGTTCTGCAATTTTTGATTTTGTTAAACTTGGGGCAACGCAATTAACTCTTATATTAGGAGCAAATTCTGCTGCAAGTGAAACAGTCAGACCTTCGACTGCTGCTTTAGCTGAAGCAATTATAGCATGATTGGTAAAGCCCCTTTGAGCCGCAACTGTGGAAAATAAAACTATAGAACCTTTGTTTTTTTTTAAACTTTCTTGATATCCTTTAATGGCTTCTACCGCTGAATAAAGATTCAATTTCATACATTTGTTAAAATCTTGTTCGGTAACCATCCTTAGTGGTTTAAGATCAATTGACCCAACACAATAAGCAATACCTTTTATTTCAGCAACATCTGTTTTAACTTTTTCAATAAAGCCATCTTCCAAGACATCAGTAACTGTATATGTACAACCTAATTTTTCTGCAATAGCACTAACTTCACTTTCATTTCTTGCAACTAAGTGAATATCGTTTCTAGAATTTTTTAACTGTTCAGCTAGACTTGAACCAATAGAACCTGTCGCACCAAAGATTAGATATTTTTCTGACATAAATTTATTAATTAGTTATATTTAGTTATGAAATTATTTTTTATACTTGGTAATCAATTATTTCCATTAAAATACCTAGACCGCTTCAAAAAGGACCATCTGTTTTTTATGGCAGAAGATAATGGATTATGCACTTATGAAAAACACCATAAGCAAAAAATCTTGCTATTCTTATCTTCTATGCGCTCTTATGCGGATAATTTAAAAAAGAACAAATATAAATTAGATTATCTGAAAATCGAAGATAAAGATTTTAAAGATGATTATTTCAAGAAGTTAAAAAAAATAATAATTAAAAATAAGATAATTGAAATTTCAAGTTTTGAAGTTGAAGATAAATTTTTTGAGAAAAAAATTTCACAATTTTTAAAAACAGAAAAAATTAATTGGAATATTGTTCAAACTCCTATGTTTTTAAATTCAAGAGATGAATTTAAAAATTATTTGGGAAAATCAAAAAAGCCCTTCATGGCAACATTCTATAAAGAGGCTAGAAGAAAATCAGGAATATTAATGGGCGCTGATGGTAATCCAATCGGTGGAAAGTGGAGTTTTGATGAAGATAACAGAAATAAATTACCTAAAGATATTTCAATTCCAAAATTTCCAATGATTAATGAAACCAATCATACAAAAAAATTAAAACAAATTGTTGAAAAACTATTTAAAGACCATCCTGGAAGTACTAATAATTTTTGGTTAGCAACAGAATATGATGATGTAATAAAACTTTTAAATTTTTTTATAAAAGAAAAATCAAATTTATTTGGCGATTATGAAGATGCAGTTAATCAAAAAGATAATATATTATTTCATAGTGCATTAAGTCCGTATATCAACTTGGGTTTAATAACACCAGAATTCATCATTCAAAAAGTTTTAGATTTTCATAAAAAAAATAAAATACGAATGAATTCATTAGAAGGGTATATCCGACAGGTAATTGGTTGGAGAGAGTTTATGAGAGGAATTTATCAAAACTACTCTGATGAAATGGAGACAGGAAATTTTTTTAAGCAAAAAAGGAAAATGAAAAAATCTTGGTACGATGGAACTACGGGTCTGCCACCATTAGATCATGCAATTAAAAATGCTGTTGATCATGGATGGTCTCATCACATTGAAAGATTGATGATTCTTTCAAATATAATGAACCTTTGTGAAGTAAAACCAACTGATGTTTATAAATGGTTTATGGAAATGTTTGTCGATTCATCCGACTGGGTGATGGTTCCTAATGTTTATGGTATGGGTTTATTTAGTGATGGAGGGATTTTTGCAACCAAACCATACATTTGTGGATCTGCTTATTTCATGAAAATGATGGATTTTAAAAAAGGGGAGTGGTGTAATACGATGGATGGCCTCTATTGGAGGTTTATAGATAGAAATAGAAAATTTTTTTTAAAGAACCCAAGACTATCGATGATGGTTAGAATTTTTGATAAAATGAAAGATGAAAGAAAAAAAATGATTTTATCTGAAGCAGACAAATTCATAAAATTAAATACTGCATAATGTATATTTCAATAACAGGTATTAAAGTAAGAGGTTTTTTTGGAATATTAAAATTCTTAAGGTACACAATACCAAGTTTTGCTGCAGCAAGAAAAGCAAATGGAAATTTGTTTTGTGACTCAAAAAAGGTAAATAAATATCATCACACCCTAACAGCCTGGGAGAATAAGAGTAAAATGACAGATTATTTAAGGGGTAAACACCATGCTTTGGCAATGAAGAATTTTAGATTTATTGGAACAGGTTCTGTTCATGGATATGAGGATAATGTTATACCAAGTTGGGAAGAAGCAATAAAAAAATGGAAAGAAAATTTTAAAGAAATTTAAATTGAAAAAAGAAAATCTACCCTCAAAAATATGTCCTGTTTGTAAAAGACCTTTTGTATGGCGTAAAAAATGGAAGCTAAATTGGGATAGAGTAAAATATTGCTCTAAGAAGTGCTCTAAGCTAAGCTAAACTCTAGTGAATATAATTGTTTTACAACATATTAAAATAGAGGACCCTGGCTACATTAAAGACCTAATGTTGGCTGATGGAGTTAAATTAACCACAATCGAGCTAGATGAAGGTGAGAAAATTCCAAATGACCTTAGTAAATTTGATGGAATGTTTTGTATGGGTGGTCCAATGGATACTTTTATGGAGCAAGAATACCCATGGCTAATTGAAGAAAAAAAAGCAATTAAAGAATTTGTTATTAATTTAAAAAAACCTTATTTAGGTTTTTGTCTTGGTTGTCAGTTATTAGGTGAAGTAGTGGGTGGCAAGGTGGTTAAATCAAATCCTGCAGAAATTGGTATTATGGATATTAATTTCACCAAAGAAAAAAATAAAGATAAATTATTTTCTAAATTTCCAGAAAAAATAAAAAGTTTACAATGGCATTCTTATGAGGTGCAAGGAATAGAAAACAATAAGGATTTAACCTTATTGGCGTCATCGCCTGTAACAAAATATCAAATTTTTAAATACCAAAACCATGCTTATGGAATTCAATTTCATATTGAAATTAAAGATACCACAGTTAATGAATGGGGATGTGTGCCTGAGTATAAAACAGCCCTTGAAAAACAATTAGGGGATGGTGCCTTAGAAAAATTTGATGAAGTTGCAAAAGATAATATGCCTGATATGAATAATTATTCTAAGATTCTTTATGATAATTTTAAAAAGATGTTATGATCAAATTAAAACTAGGCCCTAAAGTAAAATTTAAAAAAGCAAAGTTACCAGAGAGAAAAAAATTAGTTGGTAATTATACAATTCTTGAACCTTTAAACATTAGCAAACATTCAAAAGATTTATACTTACAATATTCAAATGATAAAAAGAATATAATTTGGACATACTTGCCTTACGGTCCATTTAAAACTTATTTAAGTTTTAGAAATTGGCTTAAATCATTTTGTCTAAACAAGGATCCTTTTTTTTATGCAATTTATTCTAAGAGACATAAGAAATATTGTGGAATGGCTAGTTATTTAAGAATTGAACCAGTTCACGGTTCAATTGAAGTTGGACACATAAATTATTCACTACTTCTACAGAATTCAGTTGAGGGAACTGAAACGATGTATTTAATGATGAAAAATGCTTTCGAGATTTTAGGCAATAGAAGATATGAGTGGAAATGTAATAATTTAAATTTAGCCTCTAAAAAAGCAGCTTTTAGACTAGGTTTTAGATTTGAGGGAGTATTTAGACAGATGTTTGTTTTTAAAGGTAGAAGTAGAGACTCAGCTTGGTTTTCGATTTTAGATAAAGAGTGGCTTAAAAACAAAAAAAGATTTTTAAATTATTTAAAAAAAATAAATTTTGATAAGAATTTTAAACAAATAAAAAAATTATAACACGTATTGATCACCAAAATGAACAATAAATTTTTTGAATGGGCAGGTGTGATCACTGCTATTTTATATTCCTTGTTTGTTGCATTAAATATTGGAATAGAATTTTTTGGTTTCTGCTTATTGCTTTTATCAGCGATATTGATTGGAATTTGGGCCTATAGAGGAGGCCATAAAGGAATACTTTTGTTGCAATTTTTTTATGCAACAGCTGGTATTATTGGAATGATACGTTGGTTTTAATTTAAATTGTAATAATATTTTAAAGAGATAAATAAACCAGATGTCTGAAATTTTTATTCAAACTTTTTTCTTATATTTTATCGTTATTGATCCATTGGGGAATACTCCATTGTTTTTGAGTATCACTCAGCATATGGAGACAAAACAAAAAATTAAAGTAGCATTTAGTGCAACTATAATAGCAACTATCATATTGTTATTTTTTGCGTTACTTGGAAGCTCACTGTTAAGCTATTTACATATTTCTTATCCAGCTTTTACAATAGGGGGTGGAATTATTTTATTGATAATTGCAATTGAAATGTTGTTTGATAAGCGTCAACAAAGAAAAGGAGAAGATATAGATCTTAATTCTGATAATATTAGTATTTTTCCATTAGCAACACCTATTATTGCTGGTCCTGCAGCTATTACCTCAGTAATTGTTTCTGTTTCAGATATTGGAACTAATTTTACAAATCAAACAGTAGGAATGTTTTCATTGGTAATTGTTTTATTTTTAACTTTTATAATTTTTTTTTTAGCTTCAAAATTTTCTAAATTAATAAATAAAAAGATAATTGGTGTTATCTCAAGAGTGGTAGCTATTATTCTCGTTGGATTAAGTGTGCAGTATATTTTAGATGGTATTAAAACTTTTTTAGTTTAATTAAAATTAGCAATTATTTTTGGAATATAATTTTTAAAATTAAAAAAACCTTTATTACAATATTGCCAAGAAAACTGGTCTAACTTTCTATATAATAATTTGATATTTTTTAAATTATTATTCTGAATAAAATCAAAATTTTCACCAACAGTAGGATAAAGACCATAAACATTTTCAGCTATATTCTTTAAATCACTAATGTTAATAATTTCGCAATTAATTGATTTTTCCTCTAACCTTGTTTTTTGATCTTTTAAAAGTTCAGCTTTAAATTTCAATACTTTTTCACTTAATTTAATGGCTCTATTTGTATTATTTAAGACTAACAAAATTTTTTTAAATTTATGCTCTTTAAAATCAGAAAATTCAAAAGTCATATTATTTTCAAATATTAATAAAGTTTGATCCTCTAAAATTTCTGAATTTAAAAAATCTTTTTTATTTACGGGATAAGTTTTATCACTGAATATTGGTGTGGCATTTTCATTAAGCTTTATGTTTTTAAATCTATTATTAGTAAATTTATTTATATTCCATTCACTTGCTAGATAATGTTTACCTTGAGTTTGAACCCCAGCTACCCACCTCCAACCAAGTGTATTCGATGCAGCATCACCATCATAAAGATGTTGCATAAAAAATTCAGCACCAAGCTGCCACGGTAATTCTAGTGTAAATATCCAAATACTAGCAAACCACATTCTAGTATGGTTATGGAGGTAGTTGTTTTCTTTAAGTTCAACTACCCATTGATTGAAGCAATCTATGTTTGTTTTTCCCTCAATAGCATCTAAATAATTTTGATTGTTTTTAAATTGATTTCTAACGTTATCTAATTCTATTAAATAATCTGACCAAACATTTGGTCTTAGTTCAAGCCAACCTTTCCAATAAGTTCGCCATAAAACCTCTTGAATAAATTTTTCATTCTTTGCAAATGAATACTTTTTAAGAGACTTATCAATTACCTCTAATTCATTGATTGCTCCATGAGTTATATATGGTGACAAACAAGAAGTATTTAATCTGTTATCAGGTCCTAAATCAAAATTTCTTAATTTTGAATAATCAGTTAAATTGTTTTCTACAAAATTATTTAATTTTTCAACGGCTTTAGCCCTTGAGGCTTCAAACATCATATTAAATTATTTTGATTTTTTTTTCTTTAGACCCAATTTATCACTGTGTCTTAATCTTAGAATTACAATTGCAGCTGCTATTAAAACTATAGCAACAGCCTCATAAACTAATGCTGTTGGATCCATTTCTTTACCTTGCAATATTATAAATCGAGCAAGAGCAGTAATTGCGATTAAAAGAGGTAAAGTTATGCTTATTGATTGTTGGTTCCAAAAAACTCTTACCATTGCTAATACTTCTAAATAAAGGAACATTAATAATAAATCAGCTAACGTTACAGACTGATTTAAAATCATATGTTTAATTTCTATACCAACAGCAATTACTGTGCTTATCAAAATAATACACATTAATGCTAACTGTAAATTTTTTGCTATTTTTTCCATTATTTATCTTTGCTGAATGGTAACCATTTTTCAAATACTGATTTAGATGGACCATCATAAGGAATAGAATACGAACTTGGATTAGGGCTAGTCAAAACTTCAATCCCTTTAGAAAATACAAAAATAAATACTATTACAAAAACAATGACCATTACTTTAAATGGATCAAAATTTTTTGTTTTAAAAACACTACTAGATTTTTCTTCTGCTTTATGAAAATTTTTAAAAGTCATGTAGACCGCAAATATTAAACCAATGTGCGCCACATAAAGCCCCGCCCATCCAAAAGCAAAAGTTGTGTAAGAAAAAATATATAAACTAAAAACTGTTGTCCAAATAAAACTTAAAACTAAAAGAATTTGTAGTCTGACAGTTTTAGGAAGAGATCTTAGATCGTTCTTACTATCATCAAATAAGATGTTAGCTGCATCCATCATCCAGTTTTTTAATGATTCCATCTAGCAAAGTTATAATTTTTAATAATTATAACAAATGTCAAATTGTCCTAAATCTTAGTTTAAATTGGATTTAATGGTGTTTTCTAATTGAATTGAGCTTTGTGCACCTGAAATAAAATCTTTTCCTATCTCAAAAAATGGAACACCACTAATATTCTTCTCTTTAGCAACTAAAATTTTTGAAATCACATTTTGAATATTTTTTTCATTAATAAATTCTTTAAAAATATTTTCTGCGATATTGTTTTCCTTAGCAATATCAACTAACACATCTATATCTCCAATATCTAACCCATCAATAAAATAAGACTGATATATTTTTTCTTTAACTTCATTTTGTAAATTAAATTGTTCACTTAAAATAATTAGTAAATGAGAAAGAACAGTGTTTGGAGTTTTTTTTATTTTATCTAAATTTAAATCTATCCCTAACTCGTTTGCTTTCAATTTCATATTTTCATACATAGGTGCTGCATAATCTTTTCCACCAAATTTTATTTCTAAATACTTGTCTCTAAGAATACCTTCAGCTGGCATATCTGGATTTAATTGAAATGGAATATGTCTAATATTAAACTTTATATTAGGAAAATTTTTTAATGCTTTATTTAGATTTTTATGTCCAATAAAACACCACCCGCAAATGGTGTCTGCAAAAACGTTTATTTTCATTAATCTAAGAATGAAGTTTTTTCTTGTGAAAATTAATAAATCTTTCAACGTTAGATTTATTGAATGTTTTGTTTTCTTCAAAGGAAACTTTTTTCATTGAGTAAGCAGAACTTTTTGTTTGTCGAGATTCTATTATTATATTTCCTTTATAAAGTTTTAGTTTTATAGAACCGTTAACTTTATTCTTTTTAAGATCTACAATTTTTTGAAGTTTTAATCTTTCTTTTGAATACCAATAGCCGTTGTAAATCAATTCAGCATATCTCGGCATTATTTGGTCTTTCTTATGCATAGTTTCTTTATCTAGCGTTACCGATTCTATTGCTCTATGTGCGTGAATTAATAATGTGCCGCCAGGCGTTTCGTATACTCCTCTAGATTTTATTCCAATAAATCTATTTTCTACTAAATCAACTCTTCCAATTCCATTTTTACCAGCAACTTGATTGAGTTTTTCTAATAATTTTGCTGGAGAAAGTTTTTTTCCATTAATCCCAAATGGGTCTCCATTTCTAAAATTGATAGTTACGAAACTTGGTTTATTAGGAGCTTTTTCAGGCGAAACTGATCTTTGAAAAATAAATTCTGGCGCTGAATTTTTTGGGTTCTCTAAAACCTTACCCTCTGTTGATGTGTGAAATAAATTGTCATCAATTGAAAAAGGTGGAGCTCCTTTTTTATCTTTTGGAATAGCAATATCATGTTTCTTTGCATAATTTATAAGATCTGTTCTAGATTTTAATTTCCAAATTCTCCAAGGAGCAATAATTTTTATATTGGGTCCAAAATAATGATATCCTAATTCAAATCTAACTTGATCATTTCCTTTACCAGTTGCTCCATGCGAAACCGCATAAGCTTTGAATTTTTTAGCAACACGGATTTGATCTTTGGCAATTAGTGGTCTTGCTATTGATGTGCCCAATAAATAAACACCCTCATAGATTGCGTGACCTCTGATCATTGGATAAACATAATCTTTAACAAAAATATCTTTTAAATCTTTGATAATTATATTTTTAACACCAAATTTCTTTGCATTAGTTATAATTTTTTTTCTATCAATTTTTTGACCAACATCTGCTGTGTAACAAATTACTTCAGCATTATAATTTTCTTGTAACCATTTTAAAATAATAGAGGTATCAAGACCTCCTGAATAGGCTAAAACAATTTTCTTTTTTGATTTCATTAAATTAACTACAAGCTTTTTTTACAGTGTTATAAGCTTTGGTAAATCCTAATAGTGAATAGTGGTCAATTGTTTGAGAACCTTTTTGATTATAACCTGTAATCATAATTCTCGATCCTTTTTTCATTTTACTAATCATTCTAAATTCAACCTTAGTATCAGCAATCCAAGCAAAACCCTGTTCTTTAATGTCAAATTTAAATTTATTTTTTCCTGAAGTAGCAGTTACTGAATTTTTATTATTAAATTCATATCCTCCAGTAACACTTACCTCATTAATTATTTTTTCAGCAGGTCTAAAGGCAACAAATAGTTTTGCGTCTCTTTTATTTGATTTTGGAGCTTGTAATATTGGTGATGATTGAGCAAAGCACACCTTCCCACCGTTCTCATTTATAACCATTGACTGCCAATCTTTATATTTTCCAATTTTTTTAATTTCCTCTGCTGATAGTTGGCTTAACGAAATAATAAAAATTATTAGTAGAGTTGGTATAATTTTTTTAATTATGGACATGGGTTAGGGTAAATAGTTTGAATTTCATTAATTTCTTTGATGACATCATCAGATAAATTTATGTTTACACTTTCTATATTAGTTTTCAACTGCTCCATAGTAGTTGCACCAATAATAACAGAAGTAACAAATGGCTGAATTTCTAGAAATTTTAAGGACATCTGAGCTAAATCAAGACCATGTTTCTTTGCAATTTCATAATAGGCATCAACAGCTTTTTCTGTATTAGGTTTTGCATATCTTGTCCAAAAATCAGGATCTCTCTCAATTCTAGAATTTTTAGGTAATTGGTTGTTTCTGTATTTTCCTGACAGATATCCACTTGCTAAAGGTGAATAAGCCAAAAGACCTATTTCATCTCTCACTGATATTTCAGCAAGACCAACTTCATAGGTTCTATTCAATAGACTATATGGATTTTGAATAGACATCATTCTTGGTAAATTTTTATCTTTTGAGAGTTCTAGGTATTTTGAAACACCCCAAGGAGTTTCATTAGATAAACCAACTTCTCTTATTTTTCCTGCATCAACAAATCTTTTAAGATTTCCGAGAACATCTTCAAATTTATTCCACTCACCATTATCGTTATGTTCGTAACCAAGACGTCCAAACATGTTTGTATTTCTTTCTGGCCAATGTAATTGATAAAGATCTATGTAATCAGTTTGTAATCTTTTTAAGCTATCATTTACAGCTTGGGTCATCTTATCTATACCAAAGTTATTTCCACCACCTCTTAGATATGCTCTCATTGGGCCTGCTACTTTTGAGGCTAAAATTACTTTGTCTCTCTTTTTTGTTTTTTTAAACCAATTACCAATTATTATTTCTGTATGGCCATATGTTTCTGCTCTTGGAGGGACAGCATATAATTCTGCGGTATCCCAAAAATTTATACCTTGATCTAAAGCATAATCCATTTGTTCAAATCCTTCTTCTTGAGTATTTTGCTCACCCCAAGTCATTGTTCCGAGACAAATTGTACTTACATCAAGATCAGTATTGCCTAGTTTTTTATAATTCATGTCAGTTTTTGATTTTTTCGAATAATTTTAATCTTTTAAGGTATCTTGAATAATTAGTAAAAGACTATTATATATTACACATTATGAAATTTGATAAAAATGGAATATTAAATAGAGCTAAAGTAGCTCAACAGTCAACAGTTGTTATGGATGAGGGCTTAAGAGCCTACATGCTTAAAGTTTATAACTATATGGCTACAGGAATTTTATTAACTGGAATAGTTGCACTTTTAACATTCAAAATGTCAGTTGTAACAAATGATGCTGGATCAATTACTGGTTTAACACAAATGGGTAGTGCAATTTATATGTCAGGATTAAAGTGGTTAGTAATGTTGGCACCTTTAGGAATTGTTTTTTATATGAGTTTTGGAATTAATAAGATGAGTGCGTCAAAGGCTCAAACAACTTTTTGGGTTTTTGCAGCATTAATGGGTCTATCTCTATCTTCAATACTATTAGTTTATACTGGTATGAGTGTTACCAGAGTATTTTTTATTTGTTCAGCAACATTTGGTGCAATGAGTATTTATGGTTATACAACTAAAAGAGATTTAACAAAATTAGGTTCATTTTTGATGATGGGTTTAATTGGAATTATAATTGCCTCTATAGTTAATATTTTTATGAAGTCCTCTATGATGTACTTTGTAATTTCAATTCTTGGTGTATTAATTTTTGTAGGTCTAACAGCTTATGACACTCAAAAAATTAAAAACATGTATGCTGTGACCGACACAGGTGAAATTATGGGTAAAAAAGCAGTTATGGGTGCTCTTACTCTTTACCTAGACTTTATAAATTTATTTATAATGCTGTTAAGATTGTTTGGTCAAAGACGATAATTTTATTTCTGTAATTTTTTCCAATTAGTATTATTCAGCAATACTTTCAGATCAAAAGAATTTTTAAGAATCTTACTACTAGTATCTGTGATTAAATACTTTAGGTTTTTATTTTTAGGTTTAAAATTTTTACAAATTTTATATAAAGCATTTTCTGCTGCATTTCTAAAAACACTAAAACTAACTTGTTTACTTGAAATACTTAAACCATAATCTCTCCAAGATCCTTCAGAAACCATTTTGGCATATAAATCTAAGATTATCTTAAGTTCATCTTTTTCAAAAAATTGTCTTTCCTCTATTTGTTTGTGTGGATTATTAACTACTAATTTTAAATTACTACGCATCAATTTTATATTTATTAATTAAGGGTATCTGAAAACCAGTAAAAACTATTGTTATTGGTAACATTCCCCACACCTTAAAATTTACCCAAAACTCTTCAGTTTGAGTTCTCCATACACATTCATTTAAAATTGCTAGTCCAAAGAAAAAAAACATCCATCTTTTATTTAACAATTCCCACCCTAAGTCGGTTAAAGGAATTGATTTGCCCATAATTTTTTTGAGAACAGGTTCTTTAGTAAAATATTTTCCAAAAAATAAAGCTAATGCAAATAAAATATTTATTATGGTTGGTTTTACATAAATAAATATTGGATCATTAAAATAGATTGTTAATCCGCCAAAAAAAGTAATCAAAACTCCACTAACTAAAGGCATGGTTGGTATTTTTTTTTCAAAAAACCATACGACAACTAGTGCGATTAAAGTTGCAACTATCAGTGGAGGAATTGCAACTGATAGATTTTTATCATTATTATAATAGTAGAAAAAAAATATAGCTAATGGGCCAAAATCAGTAACAAATTTTAAAAAAGATTTATTCACTCTAAAGATATTAACATATTAATCACATCACAAAACAGTATTATTTTAACCATTGATTTTTATTTTTAAATACCCATACTAATAACCATGCCAATACAAAAAGCCAAATTTTCAATAGGTGATATTGTCAAACACAAACACTTTGAGTTTAGAGGTGTGATATATGATGTCGACTTTGAATTTAATAATTCAGAGGAGTGGTATCAGTCAATCCCAAAAAATGTAAGACCAAGAAAAGATCAGCCTTTTTATCATTTGTTAGCTGAAAATGATGAAATTACTTATGAAGCTTATGTATCACAGCAAAACCTTCTTATGGATGATTCAGATGAGCCTATTAAACATCCATTAATTGAAGAGATTTTTTCAGGTAAAAAAGGCTCGAGTTATTTTAAGATGTCTAACTAATATAATCATTATTCAAACACATTTAGCTCAAATCTAGGCCATATAAATTAAGTAAATTTACATATATTCTGATCAAGAGTGTTAAACGTTAATTTCAGATTATTATCTCCCTCTGCATTCTTGATCGGAAATCCTTTTCATAATAAACATTATTTAAAAATGCATAATTAAATATGTTTAAGCTTTTTCAACCTAACAAAATTTTTCAGATAACGTCTAAAGCTCCAAAATATGTTTTATTTTTATTTGTCGTTGTACTTTCTGTAGGATTAACAGAAGCGTTAGTATTGTCTCCTGAAGATTATAAACAAAGTGATGCTGTTAGGATTATGTATGTACATGTTCCAGCTGCTTGGATTTCCCTTGGAATTTTTTCATCAATTACTTTTCTTTCTATAAGTGGTTTTATTTTTAAAAATAAAAATTTTTTTTTAATTGCAAAAAGTTTAGCACCTTCGGGTTTTGTTTTTAATATCATTGCTCTAGTTACAGGTTCTATTTGGGGAAAACCAACATGGGGAACTTGGTGGGCTTGGGATGCTCGAATTACCTCAATGTTAATTTTAGCTCTGTTTTATGCAATGTACCTAATTTCTTGGAGAATTTACGAAAATGAAGAAAAGGTTTTTAAGATTAGCACTATTGTTACTATTCTAGGTATTGTTAATGTTCCCATTATTAAATATTCTGTTGACTGGTGGAATACCCTTCATCAGCCAGCATCAATAAATATCTTATCTAAAAGTTCAATTCATTCATCAATGCTTTTTCCATTATTGATAATGACTGCGGCATTTGCTCTTTTTTCATTGCTAATTTTCTTAATGAAATATAATACAGAACTGATAAAAATTAAAAATAAAGGCCTAGATAGATTATGATTAATGAACTACTTTTTATGAACGGATACGGCGTTTACGTTTTATCTGCTTTCAGCTTTACTCTCTTGAGTTTCACAGCTCTTTATTTGGTTACAAAAATTCAATTTGTTAAAGAGCAAAGCAAATTTGTTGCTAAATTTGGATCTCTTAACACTGAGAAAGCTAATTCTGCAAAATCACAAAGAATCAATAAAGAAATATTAGCTAACGCCACAAACAATTAACTTTTAAACCATGTATGGTCGTAAAGTTAAATTAAGATTTTTGTTTGTAATTATAGTTTTATTAATTTTAATTTTATCAGTTTTTTTAGTTCTAAAATCTCTTGAAGAAAATGTTGTATACTTTCAATCACCATCTGAAATTTACACTTCATCAGAATTAGATAAAAAAAAGATCAGAGTTGGAGGAATGGTAAAAAAAAACTCTATTTTGATAACTGCTAATGAAATAAAATTCATAATTACTGACTTTAAAAATGAAATTAATGTTACTTATGCTGGTGCGGTTCCAAATCTTTTTGAAGAGGGAAAAGGAGTAGTTGCTGAAGGATTTTTAAAAGATAGAAATTATTTTTCTGCTACTAAAATATTAGCAAAACATGATGAAAACTATATGCCGCCAGAAGTAAAAGCAGCAATAGAGGAGAAGTAAATTGCTTTACAGTGTTATTGGATATTATTCATTAATCCTAGGTCTTTGCTTTGGATTAATTTTAATTTTGTTTTCAGTAAAAAATTTTCAAAATTCTAAATTTGATACAAAAATTTTATCATTTACGTTTTTACAATTTTTCTTTGTTGTTATTAGTTTTTTATGTTTGGTTGCATCATTCATTTTATCGGATTTTAGTAATGAAACAGTTTTTAATAACTCTCACACAACTAAACCACTTTTTTACAAAATAGCAGGCACCTGGGGAAATCATGAAGGAAGTCTTTTACTTTGGTTATTTGTATTGACACTATTTATATTGATATTTTTATTAAAAAGTAAAAATCAACCAACAAAATATAAAATTTTAACTTTAGTTTTTCAGCAAATTATAATTATTGGTTTTTTTGTTTTCTTAATTAAGACATCTAATCCATTTAATTTTCTTTTTCCAACCCCAGAAGAGGGATTAGGATTAAATCCAATATTACAGGATCCTGCCTTAGCTATTCATCCACCAATTTTGTATCTAGGATACGTTGGCTCATCAATTATTTTTTCATCAGCGTTAGCAGCAACATCACTAAATTTAATTACAAAAAGTTGGGCAACACATATTAAAAAGTGGGTTTTAATTTCATGGATATTTTTAACACTAGGAATTTTATTAGGATCAATTTGGGCCTACTATGAACTAGGTTGGGGAGGTTTTTGGTTTTGGGACCCGGTTGAAAATGTTTCTTTAATGCCATGGTTAGCATTAACGACACTTTTACACTGCATATTAGTTTTAGAAAAAAAATTAATTTTGACCTCTTGGGTAATAATTTTATCAATATCAACATTTACATTAAGTATGTGTGGCACATTTTTAGTGAGATCTGGAATTCTTAACTCAGTTCATACTTTTGCAAATGATCCAGAAAGAGGATTATTTATCTTAATTTTTTTATTTTCTTTAATTTTTCTTTCTTTATTTATTTTTTTCTTTTTTCATAAAGCCAACAAAGATACCCCAACAAGTTTTTTTTGGTTGAGTAAAGAAACTTCAATCATAATTAACAATTGGTTTATGATGTACTTTCTGTCTGTAGTATTGATTGGTACAGTTTATCCAATATTTCTTGATGTTTTGTCATCACAGAAAATATCAGTGGGACCACCATTTTACCATAAATTAATAATTCCATTTTTAATTCCATTTTTACTAGTGATGGCAATTGGTCCAAAATTAAAGTGGATCAAGTCTAACTTGGAAGATAAAACTTATTTAATTATTTTATTATTATTTTCTATTTTATTGTCTTTTTTGATTGTTAAAAATTTTGACATTAATTTTCTTTTAAATACAATTTTAATTTCAAGCGCTTTATATCTCTTCTTAATTACATTAAGAGACTTCTTTATTAAAAAATATAATAACATTTCTCAAAATATTGCTCATTTTGGTTTTAGTTTATTAATTTTGAGTATTTTATTTAACAATTTATTTTCAACCGAAATTATTACTAATTTGAAAGTTGGTGAAACTTTTAAATCTGAGACTACAAAAATAGTCTTTGAAGGTATGAGTCATAAAAAAGAAAAAAATTATCGATCCATTGTAGGTAATTTCAGTATTCAAAATTCAAAAGGAAAAATAGAAAATATGTCACCTGAGCTAAGAATTTATAATCAGCCAAATATTGTTACTAGTGAGGCTGATATTAAAACAACGTTAATTTCAGATATATTTATAGTTATTAATTTAGTTCAGAATCAAGACTATTTTAATGTTAGATATCAAGTTAAACCATTTATGATTTGGATATGGTTTTCTGTAGTACTAATTAGTTTTGGTGGTTTGATTAGTTTTATAAAAAAAAAGTATGAAAAATAAATTTTTACCACTTTCTATTATCTTTATTTTTGTAATTATTTTTATTATTTTTTATAAAGGTTTACAGAATACAAATATTTATACACCTGAAGTAACAACTAATAATGAAATACCTTCATTTTCAGCAAGATTACTTAATTCAAAAAAAGTTATAAATTCACCAGAAATTTTTGAGTCAAATAAATTTTATTTACTTAATATTTGGTCCTCTTGGTGTATTCCTTGCAAACAAGAACATCCATTTTTAATAGAATTAAAAAAAAATAAAAATATTGAAGTGATAGGCATTAATTACAAAGATACGCAGGTAAACGCTAATAAATTTTTAGATAAGCTTGGAGATCCTTATGATCAAATAATTTTTGATAAAGATGGTACCATTGGTATTGAATGGGGTGCATTTGGTGTACCTGAGTCATTCTTAATTTATAATCGTAATATTATAAAAAAATACATTGGACCTCTTAACAATAAATTAATTAAAGAAATTCAATTAAAAATAAAATGAAAGTATTAAGATTATCTTTTATCATTTTTCTAATTATTTCATTTAATCATTTAAAAGCTAATAATGAAAATATGAAAAATGAAATTACTAAAAATTTACGATGTTTAATTTGTCAAGGACAATCTGTGTATGACTCAGACTCAGAATTTGCAAATAGTCTGAAAATTATGGTTGATAAAAAAATTAAAGAAGGGTTATCAGAAAAAGAAATTTATAGATTTTTTCAGGATAAATATGGTGAGTGGATTTTATATGATCCACTTTTTAACAAAAACACTTATTTCTTATGGTTATTGCCTCTATTGATATTTTTATTGGGTGGTGCAATAATATTTAAAAAAATTAATAAAAAACATAAATAATCTGCTATTAACAATAATGATTTTAAAAAAATTAAGCTTAATTTTAGTTCTTGTTTTAACAACTACTAAATTGTTTGCTTCAGATAATAACCATCAATTAAATTTTTATGTTGGCAATTTTGATTTCAGTGACCATAAACAAGCAGCTATTTTAATTGGTTTTCAGCATCAAAATGAGGATTTAAATAGAGATACTTTAATTGGAAATATTTCACCAATCACTGGTGGATTTGTTACAGAAAATTCGGCTATTTATGTGTACACTGGATTTGAATGGAACGTAGACATGGGTTCATTTACATTTACACCTAGTTTTGCCCCAGGTCTTTATCATGAAGGTGATGGAAAAGATTTAGGACATGTTCTTGAATTTAAAAGTGAAGTTCAAGTATCATTTGATCTATCTCAAAGTAGTAAATTAGGATTTTCTTATAATCATGTATCTAATGCTAGCCTAGGAGATAAAAATCCAGGAGCAAATAGTTATATGTTCAATTTTCTTAAAAACTTCTAACAATCATGAATTTAAAAGATTGTCACAATTTTGATGACTTTAGAAAACTTGCTAAAAAAAGATTACCCTCACCGATCTTCCATTACATTGATGGTGGAGCTGATGATGAGACTACACTAAAAAGAAACACAGATGCATTCAATGATTGTGATTTAGTTCCTAATATTTTGGCAAGTGTTGGCAAGCCAGATTTATCAACAACTGTTTTTGGCAAAAAAATTGATATGCCAATATTTTTATCACCAACTGCAATGCAAAGACTTTATCATCATGATGGTGACAAAGCTTCTGCAAGAGCAGCTGAAAAATTTGGAACCATTTATAGCATGTCAACAATGGCAAATAATACTATTGAGGAAATTGCAGAAATTTCCAAAGGTCCAAAATTATTTCAACTTTATGTTCACAAAGATCAATCTATCACAGATGACTTAATAGAGAGATGTCGAACTTCAGGTTATGATGGCATGTGCTTAACAGTTGATACATTAGTTGGTGGAAATAGAGAAAGAGATCTTAGAACAGGATTTACAACTCCTCCCAAACTTACACTTCAAAGTTTATTAAGTTTTGCAATGAGACCTGAGTGGGTTTTTAATTATTTTACTCATAAAAAATTTGAATTATCTAATGTTGCAAAAAAGACAGATAAAGGAACCAACATTGCAAAGTCCGTAGTAGAATATATCAATGAACAATATGATCCGGCAATGAACTGGAAAGATGCAGAGTACTGTGTAAAAAAATGGAACAAGCCTTTTGCACTAAAAGGAGTTATGTCAGTAGAAGATGCCAAGAGAGCAATTGACATTGGATGCACAGCTATAATGATATCAAATCATGGTGGTAGACAGCTTGATGGCTCAAGATCACCCTTTGATCAAGTAAAAGAAATCTCTGACGCAGTTGGTGACAAACTTGAAATTATATTAGATGGTGGAATTAGAAGAGGAACCCACGTCTTAAAAGCGTTAGCTGCTGGTGCAACAGCGTGTAGTTTTGGTAAAATGTTTTTATTTTCCTTAGGTGCCGGGGGTCAAGCAGGTGTGGAACGTCTATTGCAGAATATGCATGATGAAATTAATCGAAATATGGTACTTATGGGCTGTAAGAATATTAAAGAATTAAATAGAACAAAATTAATTTACAGAAAATAAATTAAGTACATATAAAAATTAGATATAAAAAAAATAAATTTAAAAAAAAACTTAAAGGTTATTATTAATTATGAAGTTAGCTAAGAGTTTAGAAAGATTAGGAACAGAAAGTGCTTTTTCAGTTTTAGCTGAAGCGAAAAAATTAGAAGCGCAAGGAAAACCCATGATTCATTTAGGATTGGGACAGCCTGATTTTAAAACCCCTAAGCACGTTGTTGAGGCAGCTAAAAAAGCCTTAGACGATGGTCATCACGGTTATGTTCTCTCAAATGGAATCTTAGAATGTAGACAATCTGTTACTAGAAAAATAAAAAAACTTTATAATCAGGATATTGACCCTGAGAGAATTATTATAATGCCAGGTGGAAAACCTACAATGCATTATGCTATTCAATGTTTTGGCGAACCAGGTGTAGAAATTATACATCCAACTCCCGCATTTCCAATCTATGAGTCTATGATAAATTATACTGGCTCTACTGCGGTACCATATGACCTTACAGAAGATAAAGACTTAAAGTTTACTGCTGAAAAAATTTTATCTTTAATTACAGATAAAACTAGATTGTTAATACTTATTAATCCAAATAATCCTACAGGAAGCTTTGTTGAAAAATCAGAGATTGATAAATTAGCAGAGGGATTAAAAAAACATCCTCATGTTACAATTTTGAGTGATGAAATTTATAGTAGACAAATTTTTGATGGAAAAAAGATGCCAACATTTTTTAATTACCCAGAACTTAGAGATAGATTAATTGTTCTAGAAGGGTGGAGCAAAGCTTACTCAATGACTGGATGGAGATTAGGTTGGAGTTTTTGGCCAGAGCAATTAGTTGAACATATTAACAAGTTATTAATTAACAGTGTTTCATGTGTAAATGCTGCCGCACAATTTGCGGGAATTGCTGCATTAGATGGGCCAGATGACTCGATAAATGCTATGATGGAAAAATTTACTCAAAGAAGAAAATTAATACATGAAGGCTTGAACAGTCTACCTGGTGTCGAGTGTAGTTTACCAGGTGGAGCTTTTTATGCATTCCCAAAAGTAATTGGAACAGGAATGGATGGTTCTGAATTTTGTAAAAAAGCTATGCATGAAGCTGGGGTGGCGATTGTTCCAGGTACAGCATTTGGCAAAACGTCCAAAGATTATGTAAGATTTAGCTTTGCAGCTTCTCAAGACAACATATCTAACGCATTGGAAAATATCAAAAAAATGTTAGGCTAGTTCTAATGTCTGAATTAGCTCTACCCAAAGTAGATAAAAATATCATTTCCAAAAAGTCCCTAATTGTTTCTGATCTTAAAAAAATTATAAATAAAGATTATGTTTTAAGTGAATTAGATGAGATTAAACCATACGAAACAGATGCTTTAGCTGTCTATAAAAATACACCACTAGCTGTTGTGTTACCTGAGAACACACAAGAAGTTAGTGAAATTTTAAAATATTGTAATAATGAAAATATAAAAGTTATACCAAGGGGGGCGGGTACCGGATTGTCAGGTGGAGCATTACCTTTAAAAGATGCAATTGTTTTAGGATTAGGAAAATTTAATAAAATTCTTGAAATTGATTTTAATAATAGATGTGTTGTTACACAACCTGGTGTTACTAACTTATCAATAACTCATGCCGTTAAACACAAGGGGTATTATTATGCACCTGATCCATCAAGTCAATTAGCATGTTCAATTGGTGGAAATGTAGCTGAAAACTCAGGAGGAGTTCATTCTTTAAAATACGGAACAACAACAAATAATATTCTAGGTGCAGAGATGGTTTTGATGGATGGAACCATATGTAGATTGGGTGGAAAAACATTAGATCAAGAAGGTTATGATTTAATGGGACTTATTTGTGGTTCAGAGGGATTACTGGGAGTTATTACTGAAGTAACTGTTAAAATTTTAAAAAATCCTCAAACTGTAAAAGCTGCTCTAGTTGGTTTTCCAACTATAGAGGACGGTGGAAATTGTGTAACTGAAATTATCTCTAGTGGTATTGTTCCTGCAGGTATGGAAATTATGGATAAAGCTTTAATAGATGCTACAGAAAAATTTGCCAAAGCAGGGTATCCAATGGATGCTGAAGTTCTTATGATCGTTGAACTTGATGGAACAAACTCTGAGGTTGATAATATGCTCAAAGAAATAGAAAAGATTTCTCAAAAAAACAATTCAAATAGTTTTAAACTTAGTAGAAATGAAAAAGAGAGAATGGCTTTTTGGTCAGGAAGAAAAGCTGCTTTTCCTGCATGTGGAGCTATGGCACCAGACTATTATTGTATGGATGGTTCTATCCCAAGAGGAAAATTATCAGAAATTTTAAAAGAAATTACCAGACTTTCAAAAAAGTATAACCTAGCTGTAGCAAATGGTTTTCATGCTGGTGATGGTAATTTGCATCCTTTAATATTATTTGACGGAAGTAAAAAAGAAGAATTAAAAAAAACAGAAGAGTTTGGTTCAGAAATATTAAAAGCATGTGTAAAAATGGGTGGTGCATTAACAGGAGAACATGGCGTAGGAATAGAAAAACGTGAATTAATGTGTGAAGCATTTAATAACAATGATATTCAACAACAATTAGATATAAAAAAATCATTAGATATAAAAAATCTTTTAAATCCAGGAAAAGTATATCCTATATTAAGAAAATGTGCAGAGGAGGGGAGAGTTCATGTTCACAGCGGAGAAGAAAAATTCCCAGATCTACCAAGATTCTAATCATCTAAAACCTGATACAGAAATTGGTGTTTCAAAATTAGTAAAAGAATTTTATAAAAAAAAACTACCAATAAATTTGCATGGAACAAATAGTAAAAGATATATTGGTTATAATGTTCAAGCTGCAAAAACACTTGATCTGTCTCAATTAAATGGTGTTATTGAATATCTGCCCGAAGAACTTTACATCAAAGTTTTGGCTGGAACTCCAATCAAAACTATAGAAAATATTCTAGAAAAACATAATCAACAGTTGGCATTTGAGCCTTTAGATTTTGGTTACATTAAAGACGGTGAGTCAAATAAAGGAACAGCTGCTGGATGTATTGCTACAAATTTTGCTGGCTCACGTAGATTTAAAGTAGGAAATGTAAGAGATTTTGTATTAGGGTTTAAAGGGGTAAATGGTAAGGGAGACATTATAAAATCAGGTGGAACAGTGGTAAAGAATGTTACTGGATATGATTTATCTAAAGTAGTGTCTGGTTCCTTTGGAACTTTAGTTGCACTCACCGAAGTAACATTAAAAGTTTCACCAAAAAAAATATTTCAAAATACTATTGTTATATATTTAGATGACGTAAAACTTATTTCCTCCCTTTTTGATAAAATTTTAGGTTCAAGTAATGAAATTTCAGGAGCAACCTATATCCCAGATGAACCAAAAAATAAAAAATTTGATTTAAATAAAAATAGAGTTTTTAAATTTAATGATCTTAATAATGAAGGTCCTTTTTTAGCTATCAGAATAGAGGGAGACCGAATATCTGTTCAAGAAAGGTTAAAAGATATAAGTAGAGAATTAGAGCTTAAAAATTACAAAACATCAATTTTAGACAATCATCAATCAGTTCCATTTTGGATAAAAGTAAATAATTTAGAACTCTTCACTAATACAAAAAATAATTTATTAAGAGCAGTTATTCCACCATCTAATTCAGAAAATTTAATGAAATTTTTAGGAAACAAGTTTAAATATTTTGTTGATTGGTCTGGTTCTTTATTCTGGATAGAAGTCCTCGATAATGAGGATGATAAAATTGGACAAATTAGAGAGTTTATAAGTAAGAATGAAGGATATATGACCATCATTATGAAATCAGAAAATTTTGATTTTAAAGAAAAAGTATTTTCAACTGATAAAACAAAGCTGATGATATCAAAAAAAATCAAAGATAGTTTTGATCCTAAGGGCTTGTTTAATCCAGGTAAAATGTATCGAGAGATTTAATGCAAACAAATTTTTCTAACACACAGCTAAAAGATAAAGACAATCAATCAACTGAAAAAATTTTTAAAAAATGTGTTCATTGTGGAATGTGTAATGCTACTTGTCCAACGTATGGAATTCTTGGAGATGAATTGGATGGTCCTAGGGGGCGAATTTATTTAATAAAAGACATGTTAGAAAATAATAAGAAGCCATCTGAAAAAGTGGTTAAACATATTGATAGATGCCTTTCATGTTATAGCTGCATGACTACGTGCCCTGCAGGAGTGAATTATATGCACGTAATTGATCATGGCAGAAAATATATTGAAAAAAATTATGAGAGACCTTTTTTTGATAAATTGTTAAGAAATTTCTTGTCTGTAACACTTCCAAATATAAGTTATTTTAAAATTGCTAGCTATTTTGTTAAAATTGGTAAGCCTTTTAGTTTTTTATTTCCTAGAAAAATTAAAAATATGATGAGTCTTATGCCAACATCATTTCCAAAAAAAAATTTAAAGAGCCAAGAAATTTATCGAGCAAAGGGAAAAAAAATAGCAAGAGTTGCATTATTAACTGGTTGTGTTCAAAAAGAAATTTCACCTCAAATTAATGAGTCTACTATACGATTATTAAATAGGCATGGTGTTGAAGTCGTTGTTCCAAAAAAAATTAGATGTTGTGGATCTTTAAACCATCATCTTGGAAAGAATGAAGAAGCACATTTTGATTTTACAAATAATATTGATATTTGGTATGAGGAACATAAAAAAGGTAATTTAGATGCAATATTGTCTAATACATCTGGATGTGGAACTACTCTAAAAGATTATGGTTTTATTTTTAGAGATGACAAAGATTACAAAGATAAAGCAAAAACAATTTCTACATTAACAAAAGATGTAACTGAATATTTATCTGAAAGTTTGAAATTAAATATTAAGAAAAAAAATAAAAAATACAAAATAGCTTACCATTCAGCATGTTCAATGCAGCATGGTCAAAATATTCACTCACAACCCCTAAATTTATTATCTAAAACAGAAAATGAAATAATGGAAGTACCCCAAGGACATTTATGCTGTGGGTCTGCTGGAACTTATAATATCTTACAATCTGAGATAGCAACAAAATTACTTAAAGATAAGGTAAAGAACATAGAAAGTACCAATCCTCAAATGATTTCAACAGGAAATATTGGTTGCATAACCCAAATATCTAATGGTACCAATATTCCAATTTTACATACAATAGAATTATTAGATTGGTACACTGGTGGACCCAAGCCTAAAATTTTAGAAAGAATTTAATTATGAAAAAAATTTTAGTAACAAGAAAATTATTAAGAGAAAGTGAGGAAAAAGCTAGCAAGATTTTTGATGCAAATTTTAATCTTAATGATGAGCTTTATTCACAATCTAAGTTAGTGGAATTAAGTAAAGATTGCGATGCAGTTTTAACGTCTCTAACAGATAAGATGGACGAAGATACCATTAATAAATTACCAGTCTCTGTAAAAGTTATTTCAAACTTTGCAGTTGGCTTTGGAAATATTGATTTGGAAGCTGCAAAAAAAAGAGGAATTGCAGTTACTAATACCCCTGAAGTCTTATCAGATGCTACAGCTGAAATTGGTATTCTGTTAATTTTAGGTGCCTGTAGAAGAGCAGCAGAGGGGATTGAAGCAGCAAAAGAGAGTAATTGGAAATGGTCAGCAGACTATTTAATTGGAAAACAATTAACTGGTTCTAGACTTGGTATTTTGGGCATGGGAAGAATTGGACAGAAAATTGCAAAAATAGCAAAATCACTAGGAATGGTTATTCATTACCACAATCGTTCAAAATTAAATGAAGAAAAAGAACAAGGTGCTATTTATCATGAAAGTCTTAAAAGCCTTTTTTCTGTGTCTGATGTTTTATCAATTTGTTGTCCTGCTACAAAAGAGACAATGAATTTAATTAATAAAGAAACGGTTGAATATTTTCCAAAGGGAGCAGTGATAACTAACGTTGCAAGAGGCGATATTGTAGATGATGAAGCTTTGATCGATGCACTAAATAGAAGAAAAATTTATGCAGCTGGTTTAGATGTCTATAAAGATGAGCCAAATTTAAATCCAGGTTACTTAAAAATTAAAACTGCATTCATTTTGCCTCATCTAGGGAGCGCTACCAAAGATACAAGAACTGCAATGGCTAATTTAGCAATTGATAATATTGATGAGTTTTTCAATACAGGCAATTGCAAAAATAAAGTAAATTAAACATAAAGAAAAAACATGTCTGAATTGATCGCATTTATTGGTGTTGGAAACATGGGTTTACCTATGGCAGAAAACTTAATGAAATCTGGAAAAAAAATAAAGGTCTTTGATGTTTCTAAAATGACCATTGATATCGCCAAAGAAAAAAAGCTTGATGTTGTTAAAAATTTAGATGATTTAATTACGACTGAAGTATCAACAGTCATAACTATGCTTCCAGAAGGTAAACATTCTAAAGAAGTTTTTTTAGGAGATAATGGAGTTATCAATAAAGTTTCAAAAGACTGTCTTTTAATTGATTGTTCAACAATTGATATTCAAACCTCAAAAGAGATTGGAAAAAAGGCAACTGAAAAAGGTATTCAAATGATTGATGCTCCAGTAAGTGGAGGAGTAATGGGTGCACAAAAAGCAACCTTAAATATAATGGTTGGAGGATCTAAAAAAGCATTTGATCTTGCTCTTCCTCTACTTAAAATTATGGGTAAAAATATATTTCATGCTGGTGATTTGGGCAGTGGTAATGGAGCTAAGATCTGTAATAACATGTCTTTAGGGATAGCAATGATTGCAGCATCAGAGTCTCTGATGTTGGCAAAAAGATTAAATATAGACATTAAAAAAGTTCATGAAATTATGAAAAATGCATCTGGAAATAGTTGGCCAATTTCTGTTTATCCACCTCTGCCAGATTTAATTGAAGGAACACCTTCAAGTAATAATTATCGACCTGGATTTTCTGCGGGCATGATGAATAAAGATCTAAAACTTGCAAACGATTGTGCAAAAAGTGTTAATGCTGATACACCACTTGGTAAACTGGCATTAGAAATTTATGAAAAATTTTGCAAAGAAGGAAATGATGCTAAAGATTTTTCAGCTATATCAAAAGAAATAGGTGGTGATGCCTGGGACTACCCAATAGATTAATTCTTATACCTTAAAGTCGCAATTTATTGATCTATAGCAATAAGTTCTAGTAAGGATTGTATTTATAATTGCTTGAGTCACATTGTCTATAGACTCTGTTGCTTAATTATCATTAACTTTAAAAAGTTAATTAACTAACAGAGGAGATACATATGATTAAAGAAAAAAAATCATTGAAGGGCTCAAAAGCTCCTTCAAGACGTAAGTTCTTTAAAACTGCTGCTGCAACTGGTGTTGCTGCCGTAGCTGCAACATCTTTATCTGCTCCAGCTGTTGCCAAAGAAAGAGTAGAAGCTTCTATGGTAGCCACTTGGCCAAGAGATTTTCCTGGTTTAGGAACTGGTGCACAAAGATTAGCAAAAAGATTAAGCGATATGAGTGATGGTCGTATTCAAGTTACTTATTATGCTGCTAACGAAAGAGTAAAAGCATTTGACTCATTTGATGAAGTTGCTTCTGGTAATTCTCAAATGTATCACGGTGCTGATTACTACTGGGTTAAAAAACACCCTGCTTTTGGATACTTTACTGCAGTTCCATTTGGTTTCACATATTCTGAAATGAATGCTTGGCTAAATTTTGGCGGTGGACAAGAGCTTTGGGATGAATTGACTGACGACTTCGGTACTCAAAGTTTCGCAGCTGGTAACACAGGTGTGCAAATGGGTGGTTGGTTTAACAAGAAAATTAGATCAGCTAACGATTTAAAAGGTTTAAAAATGCGTATGCCTGGATTAGGTGGACAAGTACTTGGAAAACTTGGTGGTTCTCCAATTTCACTACCTGGTGGACAAATTTATGAAAACCTTGTGTCAGGAGCAATCGATGCAACTGAATGGGTAGGTCCTTGGAATGATGAAGCTATGAAGTTTCATGAAGCCGCTAAGTACTACTACTATCCAGGTATGCACGAACCAGGATCAACGTTAGCATGTGGTGTTAATAAATCTTGGTTTACAAGCCTAGCAAAATCAGACCAACATATAATCAAAACTGCCTGCGCTTGGGCGGATACGACTACAATGTCTGAATATAATGCTAAAAACGGTGCTGCATTAGATCGACTAGTAAATGAAAATGGAGTTAAACTTATGAAGTTTAGCGATAAAGTTTATGATGCGTTTGCTGGCGGTGCTGCAGAAGTTTACGATGAAGTACAACAACATAGTGCTCTTGCAAAAAAAGTGCATGCTGCTTTTGTTAAAGGTCGTAAAGAAATTGGTGCTTGGACTAACTTGTCTGATTCACCATATATTTCTCAGAGAAATAGAGCATTAGGATTGTAATTAATTTCTAATTAAATTTAAAAGGGCCCTTCAAGGGCCCTTTTTTTAATAGATTTTTTAATATAAGCTTTTTGCTTTATGGTTAATAAAAATAATTTTCCTATTTTTTTAAGAATATTCAGTTATTCGATATTAGCATTCACATTTATTTTTTTAGTAAACAATGTTTTAACAATCTGGTTTGATTGGCCAGGTTTAAAAATTTTATTTTCACATTATGGACTGTTTGGATTTAAAAAATTAAGTACACCTTTAGAAGGAGCAGTAATAAATTTAGCCTATATTCAGTTACTATTTTACTTTATTTCATTTATAGCAGTTATTTATTATGTTTTGAGATCTATTAATCAATCTCTCGAAACTGATGCAAAAATACTCACGAATATTACCGCTTATTTAATCCGGTCAGCATTTTGGGCGGTATTAATTGTTGGGATTGCAGATTTTTTAATCTCATTTTTAGTTGTTGAAAAATTAGCTGAGCCAATATTTGGCGAAGCAACAAAAATTAATTTAGTTATTCCAACCTTTAGAATAACATTTATTCATTTCCCTTTAATATTGATCTCATTTGTAATTGGTTATTTTACAAGATCTGTTGGATTTATTTGGCTAGCAGTATTAGTGGTAGGAAGTGAATTTTTAATTGTACTGTCTAGATTTATATTTCAGTATGAACAAGCATTTCAAGGAGATCTGGTAAGATTTTGGTATGCTGCTTTATATTTATTTGCGAGTGCCTATGCTTTAATGCATGAGGGCCACGTTAGAGTTGATGTTTTATATACTGGGTTTAGTGAGCGAAAAAAAGCTTGGACTAATGCAATTGGGTCATTTGTATTAGGTATACCACTTTGTTTAATAATTTTGTTTTTAGGTATGGGTGGAAAAGCAAGCATAATTAATGGACCAGTTATTTCTTTTGAAATTACTCAACAAGGTTCTAATGGTTTATACTTACTTTATTTGATGGCAGTTTATTTAGCTGTGTTTGCCGTGACTATGTTAATTCAATTTACAAGCTATTTTATGAGTAGCAGTCATAAACTTTTGAAAAATTAAATTATGGAACATTTATTTTTAGCTTTACTTGTAATCATAATGATATCAGCATTAGCCTCGGGCTTTCCAGTAGCGTTTGCATTACCAGGTTCTGCAATTATCTCAATAGGTCTTGCTGCTTTTACAGGTTATTTGTTTGAGGGAGATGTAAGTGCTTATTTTGCTTTAGACGGACCTAAAGAATGGTTAACCGCTGGTATAACCAATTTTAGAAGTAATTATTGGGATGTTGAAACAGATACTTTGATTGCAATTCCTTTATTTATTTTTATGGGTATCATGCTGCAAAAATCACAAATTGCTGAAGATCTTTTAGTTACTATGGGCCAATTGTTTGGTCCCATTCCTGGAGGATTAGGAATTTCAGTAATTTTTGTTGGAGCATTACTTGCTGCTACAACTGGAATAGTTGGTGCAACTGTAATAGCAATGGGCCTAATTTCATTACCAACAATGTTGAATAATAATTACGACAAAAGTCTAGCAAGTGGAATTGTTTGTTCTTCAGGTACTCTTGGTCAGATAATACCTCCGTCAATTGTTTTAATTATTATTGCCGATCAATTAGCAAGTGCTGCAGATGTTGCTAACACAATGAGACAGACAGATTATAAAATTGTTACAGGTGAATTTAATATGCCTGGTGAACTTAGAGTAGGCTCTACTAGTGCTGGAGATATGTTTCTTGGAGCGTTGCTACCAGGATTAGTATTAGTAGGTTTATACATGTTATATGTGCTGGTATATGCAAAATTAAATCCTAAAGCAGCCCCACCTGTACCATTTAGAGGTAAATTTGATTCTAAATTTTGGATGAGGGTTGTTATGGTTATAATTCCTCCACTTGCTTTAATCTTTGCTGTTCTTGGGTCTATACTGATGGGAATAGCTACAGTAAATCAAGCTGGTTCTATTGGAGCAATAGGTGCAACCATGATGGCAGGTTATCGTCTTCATAAAGGTAAAAAGGATGCATACTATCCAATTATTGTTTCCATAATATCAATAATTCCAATTTATATTATTTCATCAAATTATAACTTAAATATTAAAGCTACTGATACTAGAGACTTAACAGCAATATTAATAACTGGTTTTTTAACAATTATATTTTTAATAGGAATTTCTTGGAGCTTTTGGAGAACCTATAAAATTAAAAATGTTTTGAAAGAAGTTGTTACAGAGACATGCGTGACTACTTCGATGGTATTTATAATTCTTCTTGGAGCAGCAATGTTAACTTCTGGATTTAGAGCTTTTGGTGGTGAAGAGTTAGTTAGAGATTTCTTACAAGATTTACCAGGAGGTTTCTGGACACAATTTATTGTTGTGATGGCGGTAATCTTTGTGTTAGGATTTTTTCTTGATTTTATTGAGATTGCAGTAGTAGTTGTTCCTATAATTGCACCAATATTGTTAGCTGAACCAGGAGCAAATGTTAGTGCAATTTGGTTGGGGGTAATGATTGGAGTTAATTTGCAAACTTCTTTTTTAACACCACCATTTGGTTTTGCTTTATTTTATTTAAAAGGAGTTGCATCCAAACTTGTAACGACTTTAAATATCTGGAAAGGGGTTGTGCCTTTTATAGTCTTACAGCTTATAGGACTTGGAATTGTAGGGTTTTATCCAACACTAGTAAATTATTTGCCTGCTAGAACATATCTAACATCTAAGGTTGCTCCACCTCCAATTAATCCAAAACTTCAACATTGCTTGCAGGAATATAAATTTGATATTTATAAAAATGATGAGCAAAGAATTAAAGCTGCAATTGCCAATTTTGAAAAACTAACACCTACAAATCTTCCTAATGATAAATTGGATATTTTTGAAGAACATTTTGAAAATGCTTTTGGAACTTTTGCTTTAGTGAACAAACTTCAAAAAGCTGAAAATGAATACTATTTATTTGCTAAAGACTACAGAGATCTTCATTTTAGTGTTAGAAAAAAAGAGAAGAAAATTAGAAAATTAGACAATAAAATTGAAAAATTAAAGTCTGAAATCAGAAATTTAGATATGGATGAAACTGCAGATAAAAATAAATTGGACCTTAAAATAGAAAATTATCAATTAGAAATTGAAGAGTTAAAAAAAGATGTACCTAAAATTTGGAAATCTAAAAATGAAGAATTTAAAATTATTCAAAAAACAAAAAATACAAGAACCAAAAGATATAGAAAAAATGTTGATGAAGCTTATGATAATTTAGATCTAATAGTAATGTTTATCCAAGATCATGAAAAACTTGATGGACTATCTCCACAAATCAATGATTTAAAATACGCAATAAACAATAAGAATTATGAAAATTCCATATCAATTATTGATAGTCTTTTTGAAAATTTGGGAGAAATTTCAGGTACAGAAGAATTTGCAAATAAATTAGATGATTTAATATCGGCTATAGATAATGAGGAAATCGATGAAGAAGAAATATTTACCTTAAGTTCAGAAACATTTAATTTATTTAATAAAGAAATTTCTTGGAGAAAAGATGCTAACAAAAACCTATTACCTGAATTAATGAAGTATAATTCAGTGATTAACAATAATATTGGTCTAAGGCGTCAATCAAAATTAACTAATGAACAGGCAAAATTTGTTGCTAAATGTAACTCGATTCATCGAGATGTATCATTAAATTTTTAATCAAATGGATAATTATATTCTTCCAAGAAAACAGGCTATTACTGTTTTTTTTGTTTTTGCTTTTGGATATTTTTTATCATGTTTATTAAGAGCAATCACAGCAACTCTTTCTCCAATTTTAACTTCAGAATTTGAGTTAATGGCAGCAGACTTAGGGCTTCTTGCTGGTGGCTATTTTTTAGGATTTGCCTCAATGCAAATCCCTCTTGGATATTTACTAGATAAGTTTGGACCAAAAAAAATTGTATCATCATTTTTATTAATAGCATTTATAGGAACAATATCATTTGCACTTGCTAATAGTTTTTCAGGGTTATTAATTTCTAGAATTTTAATTGGAGTTGGTGTTAGCGCTTGTTTAATGGCACCTTTAACAGGTTATAGAATTTGGTTTGCAGAAAACCAGCAACAACGAGCAAACTCTTGGATGTTAATGATAGCTTCTCTTGGATTTTTATCATCAACATTACCTGTTCAACTTTTATTACCCACTTTTGGTTGGAGAGGATTATTTATTGGAATTGCAATATTAATTCTAGTCAGCATCGTTTTAATGTTAGCTTTTATTCCAAAATGGGACCATCAAAATGAAGAGGAGTCTACAGAAGTAATAACAAAGACAGGCTCATTAAAAGATGTGTGGAAAAATAGATTTTTTATAAGTGTTATTCCTATGGGTTTATTTAATTATGGTGGGCTGATGGCGATACAAACACTTTGGGCAGGTCCTTGGATGATTAGAGTTGCTGGTTACACTCCATTAGAAAGTGCTACAGGATTATTTTGGATAAATATTACAATGTTAGTATCATTTTTCTTGTGGGGCTATTTTTTACCCAAGATTACAAATCTTGGTTTTAGTGCATTAAAAATATTAAAACTTGGTCTACCAATTAGTTTTTTGGTTATGTTAAGCATCATAGTTTTAGGTTCAAAAGCTGGAGCATTTTATATTACTTTATTTATACTAAGCTCAATATTTTTATCTGTAACACAACCAGCAGTGGGGCTATCTTTTCAAAGTCATTTGGCCGGCAAAGCTCTTACGTCTTTTAACTTATTAATATTTCTGGGAACTTTTATAATGCAATGGATTATGGGCCTTGTAATTGATTTAGTAAAAAATTTTGGCTATACAGAAATTGCAGGATTTAAATCAGCATTTTCTGTTTTTTTATTTTTAAGTTTAGCTTCGTATATATTTTTTTTAATTATAAATAAAAAATCTTAAAATTTTAAAGTGAAATTTAAACAAAGGAATTATTTTTTGGAAATTATCATTGGAATAATATCAATTTATGTCATGGTATTGATACTATTGTTCATATTTCAACGTAATTTGATGTACCACCCAGATGAAAATAACTATTTTGGAGACAGACTAGAAGTAGATATTAAAAAAGTTTATATCAACACTTCTGACAATTTAAATTTACTAGGATGGTTTCATAAAAAAGATCTTAAGAAATTTAAAACGATTGTCTACTTTCATGGAAATGCAGGAAAACTTGAAAATAGAATTCATAAATTAAATCATTTTAAAGACATAAATGTAAATTTTTTAATTTTAGCCTGGAGAGGTTTTAGTGGAAATGAGGGCAAACCTTCAGAACAAGGCCTTTACGTCGATGGGAGTAGTGCAATTACATGGTTAAAAAATTTAGGATTAAATGAAGAAGATATCATATTATATGGTGAGTCTCTTGGAACAGGAATTGCAACACATTTAGCACAACATAATGATTATGCTGGATTAGTATTAGAAACACCCTTTACTTCTATGGTTGAGGCAGCAAAAAATTTTTATCCATATATACCAGTTGGATTTTTGTTAAGGGATAAATATAAAAATGATAAAAAAATTAAGAATATTAATATTCCAGTTTTGGTAATGCATGGAGAAGCAGATCAAATAGTTCCTTTTTGGATGGGTAAAAAAATTTATGAAATGGCTAATCAACCCAAATATTCATATTTTACGAAATATGACGATCATATGATGGAATATGATAAAAATCTTGTATTAGCATTAAATAATTTTTTTAAAAGTTTAAAATAAGCCACATTCCAAACAAAGATAATACAAGTTTTGTTATTAATTTTGAATGGTGAAAAAAACTCTTTCATTATTATTCATTCTATTAACATTTAACAGTTTTGTGTTTGCTCAAGACAAAAATTCTGAAGTGGATAATTTATTTCACATTGATCAAATGAATTCTCATAATGAAAACTTTGCTCTTTATTTCAAAACTAGAGAAAAAGCAGTATTAGCAAGAGGTGAAAACAGTAATTATATAAATGATTATCCTAAAGATCTTTATATTTATGATTACAAAACAAAAAGTTCATCTCCACTAATATCTTATGAGTGGTTTCCAGCTAGAGCAAAATACTTTCTTGAAGAATATGATTTTCCAGTATTTCCTGACGATTTTGCTTATTATCTTTTAAAAGATAACACAACATTAGTAATGATTAGTGCAGTTAAAAGTTTAAACGCTAATTTCAAATTTGATATTTTGGAAAAGAAATTAGAACTTTATCCGCGAAATGGAAAATTTGATTTTATAATCTCATCAATTGCTAAAAATTGTGGACATGACAATTTTAAAGAAAGTTATAAATGTAGTTTTTATAAACCTTTAATTTCCAGTACGTTAATTAATTAATCTGAGTAAACGCCTCTGCAAATTTTTCAGCTTCAAAAATTTGAAGGTCATCCTCTTTTTCTCCTAAACCTAAAGCAATAATTGGAAGTTTATATTTTTTAGCAACAGCTAAAAGAATACCTCCTTTTGCTGTTCCATCTAATTTAGTCATAATTAAACCGGTAATTGGAATTATTTTATTAAACTCTTCAACTTGATTAATGACATTTTGACCTGAAGTTGCGTCTAATACTAATATTACATCGTGCGGCGCATCAGGATCTATTTTTTTTGTTACATTTGCAATTTTTTTATATTCTTCCATTAAATTTTTTTTATTTTGCAATCTTCCAGCAGTATCAATTAACACCTGATCAAAGTTATTACTAATTGCATCCTCAATAGCTTTGTATGCAACAGAAGCTGGATCTGCATTCTGTGAAGATTTTGTTATTTCAACATCAATTTTTTTTGCCCAATTTTCTAATTGCTCAATAGCTGCAGCTCTAAAAGTGTCTGATGCAGCTAGCATAACTTTATTTCCATTAGCTTTTAATATTTTGCTAATTTTTCCAATAGTTGTTGTTTTGCCAACACCATTAACTCCTGAAACTAATGTTGCATTAATTTTTTCTTTTTTTTTAAAGAATTCTTTATTTTCAAGTGGTTTCATTAAGGAAACTATATAATTTTTTAAAATCAAATTTATTTCTTCAGCGATATCTTTATTAGGATCAATTTTGCTATCAGAAATTATTTCTTTAATTTCAGAAGCAGCAACAGTACCAACATCAGATTGAATTAAATATTCTTCGATTTTATCTAAAGTTTTGTCGTCTATCTCTTTTTTTACAACTATATCTCTTAAACCAGATGTAAAAGCAGATGCACTTTTTTTAAAGCCAGATTTAAATTTATCAAAAATTCCCATTAAATTTTAATTTCAATATTTTCTATATCTGAAACAGGTCCTTTCATATGGATGCTATTATTTTGATCAATTGAAATTGATAATTTACCAGTAGAAAATTCTACATCTACTTTATTGTTTGTCAGTCCATTTTGTTTTGCGGCAAAAGCAGTTGCACAGGCTGCTGTTCCGCAGGCTTTAGTTAAACCAGCACCTCTTTCCCAAACTTTTACTTTGATTAACTCATGGTTAATCACGGTTGCTAAAGTTACATTGCATTTTTCTGGAAAAAAATTATGTTTTTCTATTTCTGGTCCAATTTTGTTAATGTCAAAATTTTCATTATTATCAACAAAAAATATTATATGAGGATTTCCAACATTTATAGCTGTACCACCTACATGTTCATTTTTATTTAAATCATAAATTTTAATATTTAAGTTTTTTGTGTTTAAATCTTTAGATAAAGGAATTTCGTTCCATTTTGTTTTTCCTACTCCTATTTCTGTTGAAACCAGTTTATCTCCTAAAATTTCAGATTTTAAGTTACCCGATAACGTGGTTAAATTGATTGTATCTTTATTAGTTTCTTTACTCAATAAATCTGCAACACATCTTGTACCATTTCCACACGCACCAGAAGTGCCACCGTCAGAATTATAAAATTCTAAATAAGCATCAGCTGTTTCACTCTTTTTAATTAAAATTAACTGATCACAACCTATAAATTTTCTATCACAAATTTTTATTATTTGTTCTTTGGTAAGTTTTGTAATTTTTTGTCTATTATCAATAATCACAAAATCATTGCCTAAACCATCCATTTTAAAAGCTTTTAAATCCATATATAGATATTTAACTTATTTATTGACTTTTTGAACCTCTATTATAGGTTGTTGCCGTTTCCGCAAAAACATTAACTTTGCGGTGTCTTTGGAAACAAAGAGATCGACACTAGTCAGCGAGGGTTCGCCCACTAGTGCGATTACTGCTGTGCGTAATAAATATGTTTGAAAATTTAACAAATAAATTTGAAGAAATTTTTTCTTCTTTAAAAAAAGCTCCTTCACTTGATGAAGCTCAAGTAGATGAGGGTTTAAGAGGTATCCGACAAGCTTTATTGGAAGCAGACGTATCTCTTGATGTTGCTAAAGATTTTATCGAAAAAGTTAAACCAAAAGTTTTAGGTCAAGAAATTATCAGATCAACCTCTCCTGGAGATATGGTTGTAAAAATTGTCTATGATGAATTGGTCAATTTATTAGGTGAAACAAATAATGATATAAATCTTAATGCTGTCCCACCAGTACCTATGATGCTTGTTGGTCTTCAAGGTTCAGGTAAAACAACTACGACTGCAAAATTAGCTAAATACTTAGAAACGAATAAAAAGAAAAAAGTTATGATGGTTAGTCTTGATATTTATAGGCCAGCCGCACAAGAGCAACTTAGATCTCTCGGTGAACAAAATAATATTCTAACATTACCTATAATAGAAGGTCAACAACCAACAGATATTTGCCAAAGAGCAATAAGTGCAGCTAATCTTAATGGAGCTGAGATTATCTTATTCGATACAGCAGGAAGAACCCAAATTGATTTACAAATGATGAGTGAAATTAAACAAATTGAAAGTGTAATAAATCCCACAGAGACCTTTTTGGTTGCAGACTCTTTAACAGGTCAAGTAGCAGCATCTGTTGCAAAAGAATTTAAAAATACAGTAAATCTTTCTGGAATAATTTTAACTAGAGCAGATGGTGATGCAAGAGGTGGAGCAGCTGTAAGTATGAAATATGTTTCTAATGTTCCAATTAAATTTTTAGGTATAGGTGAAAAAATAGATAATCTTGAAGTATTTCATCCAGACAGAATAGCAAACAGAATTCTTGGTATGGGAGATATAGTATCTCTTGTAGAAAAAGCTGCACAGGATTTAGGTGAAGAAAATATTAAAAAGGCTGAAGAAAATTTAAAAAAAGGTCAATTTTCTATTCAGGATTATTTAACACAATTGAGACAAATGAAAAAAATGGGTGGAATAGAAGGTATAATGTCTTTTATGCCGGGTGTTTCAAAAATGAAATCTCAAATGGATTCAGCAGGAATTGATGAAAGTATAATCACAAAAAATGAGGCGATTATTTTATCAATGACAAAAAAAGAAAGAGAGAACCCTAAACTTATTGATGGTTCTAGAAAAAAAGAATTGCTAATGGCTCTGGCACAGATCCAGCCACTATCAATAAATTGCTTAAGCAATTTAAAATGATGTCAGAAATGATGAAGAAGATGTCAAAAGGAAATCTGAAAGGTATGTCTGATAAGGGGATACCGCCAGAGCTATTTAATCAATTAAAATAAAAAAAAGGAGAACGAATGTTAAAATTAAGATTATCAAGAGGTGGAACAAAAAAACGTCCTGTTTACAAAGTTGTTGTAGCAGATAGTCGTTTTGCAAGAGATGGAAGATTTATTGAGAAAGTTGGGTTTTTTAACCCTCTTTTGCCTAAGGATAAAAAAGAAAGAGTTGGACTTGAAGCTGAAAGAATCAAATATTGGTTAGGTCAAGGTGCTCAACCAACTTCTAGAGTTGCAAGAATTCTAGGTGAAAATGAATTAATGGCAATGCCTGCAAATGGTAATAACCCTAAAAAAGCTGTTCCAAAAAAAGAGAGAAAAAAAGAAGGTGACGAAGCTCCAGCAGCTCCTAAAGCAGAGGCAGCACCAGCAGCAGAAGCTCCTAAAGAAGAAGCTCCTAAAGCAGAGGCAGCACCAGCAGCAGAAGCTCCTAAAGAAGAAGCTCCTAAAGCAGAGGCAGCACCAGCAGCAGAAGCTCCTAAAGCAGAGGCAGCACCAGCAGCAGAAGCTCCTAAAGAAGAAGCTCCTAAAGCAGAGGCAGCACCAGCAGCAGAAGCTCCTAAAGAAGAAGCTCCTAAAGCAGAGGCAGCACCAGCAGCAGAAGCTCCTAAAGAAGAACAGAAATAATTTAAAGATTATTTATGTGGCAAGCACAAGTGTTTACACTTTATCCAGAAGTTTTTCCTGGACCTTTATCTAAAGGTTTGTACGGGAAAGCTCTATCTAAAGAGTTGTGGAATTTAAGGATTGTAAACATTCGTGATGCAGCAAAAGACAAACATAAAACTGTTGATGATACTCCGTACGGAGGCGGTTCTGGTATGCTTTTAAAAGCAGACGTTATGGCAAAATCTTTAGATCAAAATAAAATAGAAGGTGAAAGAATTATTTATTTATCACCTAAAGGAAAAAAGTTTGATCAACATTATGCGCGTGATTTATCAAAGGAAAAATCTGTATCTTTTATTTGTGGACATTTTGAGGGTGTTGACGAAAGAGTGCTGACAACAAGAAATATTGAAGAGGTTAGCATTGGAGACTACATATTGTCAGGTGGTGAAACAGCTGCGTTTGTTCTTATAGATAGTATATTGAGACTTTTGCCTGGAGTTTTAGGTAACGAAAACTCAAAAGTAGATGAGAGTTTTGAAAATGGCCTATTAGAGTATCCACAGTACACAAAACCTCAAATTTGGGAGGAAAAAGGTGTTCCGGAGGTCTTATTATCAGGCGATCATAGCAAAATTAAAGACTGGCGTTTATCTCAATCTGAGGCTATAACACGCGTCCGAAGACCAGATTTGTGGCAAAAATATAAGAAGAACTAATTTGATAAATACAGATATGAAAACAATTGAAGAAATAAACCAACACAACGTAAAAAAAATACTTTCAGAGAAAAAAATTCCAGATTTTTATCCAGGAGATGTTGTTAAAGTTGGGGTTAGAATTACCGAAGGTAAAAAAGAAAGAATTCAATATTTTGAAGGTGTTTGTATTGCTAAAAAAAGTAGAGATTTGAACTCATCTTTTACTGTAAGAAAAATTTCTTTTGGCGAAGGTGTTGAAAGAACTTTTCCTTTATATGGTACGTTAATAGATTCAATTAAAGTAATAAGATCAGGTAAAGTAAGAAGAGCTAAGCTTTATTATTTAAGAGATAGAACAGGTAAATCAGCAAGAATTGCAGAAAAGATAAGAAAAAAAATTGGAATAGATGTTGATGTAAAACCTGAAACAGTTACTGAAGAAAACGTTGCGCCAGCAACAGAAGCTCCTAAAGTAGAGGTAGCACCAGCGGCAGAAGCTCCTAAAGAAGAAGCTCCAACAGCTGAAGTTGCTAAAGAAGAACAAAAATCAGAAAGCCCTTCAGAAAAAAAATAATTTTTTTTTCAATGTCCACTACTCTTTACGATAAAATTTGGAACGATCACTTAGTTGATCAACAAGACGATGGTACTGCATTACTTTTTGTAGATAGACACTTAGTTCATGAAGTAACTAGCCCACAAGCTTTTGAAGGCTTGAGAAATTCAAATAGAAAAGTTAGACATCCTAATTTAACTTTAGCTGTAGCTGATCATAATGTACCAACAACAGATAGAACTAAGGGAATAGCTGATGTAGATTCAAAAATACAAGTTGATACTTTGGAAGCTAATTGTAAAGAATTTGGTATTCAACTTTTTGGAATGGATGACAAAAGACAAGGTATCGTTCATATCATTGGGCCTGAGCAAGGTTTTACTCAACCTGGAACAGTAATTGTATGTGGTGATAGTCACACAGCAACTCATGGTGCTTTTGGTTCGTTAGCATTTGGTATTGGTACGTCAGAGGTTGAACATGTGTTAGCGACACAAACATTAGTTCAAAAAAAAGCAAAAAATTTTAGAATTAATGTTAATGGCCAACTTCCTTTAGGAGTTACATCTAAAGATGTGATACTTCAAATTATTGGAAAAATAGGAACAGCTGGAGGAACAGGCTCAGTTATAGAATACGCAGGTGATTTAATTAGATCACTAAGCGTTGAACAACGAATGACCATTTGCAATATGACAATTGAAGGTGGAGCAAGAGCTGGATTAATAGCACCAGATGAAAAAATATTTAATTATTTAAAAGGAAAACCAATGTCTCCTAAAGGAGATAATTGGGAAAAAGCTTTAAATTATTGGAATAGTCTTAAAACTGACGCTGATGCAAGTTTTGATCAAGAGCTTAATTTGAATGCTGGTGAAATTTTACCGATGATAACTTGGGGAACATCTCCACAAGATGTAATTACAATTGATGGCAAGGTGCCAAATCCACAAAGTGAAAATGATGAAGACAAAAAAAATTCAATAGAAAGATCTTTAAAATATATGGGCTTAAAACCAGATATGGCGGCAAAAGATATTAAGATAGATAAAGTGTTTATTGGAAGCTGCACTAACGGAAGAATAGAGGATTTAAGAGAGGCTGCTAAAATTTTAAAAGATAAGAAAATTTCATCACATGTTGATGCAATGGTTGTTCCAGGATCTGGTTTGGTAAAAGAACAAGCTGAACAAGAGGGGTTAGACAAAATATTTGTTAATTCTGGTTTTGAGTGGAGAGAACCTGGTTGTTCAATGTGTTTAGCTATGAATGCAGATAAATTAAAACCTGAAGAAAGATGCGCATCTACTTCAAATAGAAATTTTGAAGGAAGACAGGGAAGAGGTGGAAGAACTCACCTGGTAAGTCCTGGAATGGCTGCTGCTGCTGCAATATCTGGAAATCTAGATGACGTTAGAAAGTATCAAAACTAAATGCAAAAATTTGATAAATTAAAAAGTATTCCAGCTTACTTACCAATAGTTAATATTGATACAGATATGATTATTCCAAAACAATTTTTGAAAACTATTAAAAGAACAGGACTTGGAAAAAATTTATTTTTTGAAATGAGATATGATGATCAAGGTAAAGAGGTTAATGATTTTGCATTAAATCAAAGTCCTTTTAATAACTCAAAGATTTTAATTGCTGGTAAAAATTTTGGATGCGGATCATCAAGGGAGCATGCACCTTGGGCATTATTAGATTTTGGAATAACTTGTGTTATTAGTTCAAGCTATGCAGATATCTTTTATAGTAATTGTTTTAAGAATGGAATTTTACCAATAATTCTTGAAGAAGATAAAATTAAAGAACTATCAGAATATGCAAACAGAAAAGAAGAAATTTCTGTCGATTTAAATGAGGAAAAAATTGTATATGGAAATAGTGAAATAAAATTCCAAATTGATCCATTTAAGAAAAAGTGTTTGCTTGAAGGATTAGATGATATAGCTCTGTCTTTGAAAAAATCAGATAAAATTGAAAAATTTGAAAGAAATATTAAAAATATAAAACCATGGATTTTTAATGATTAAAGTAAAAAAAAGAAAAATACTTTTATTACCTGGTGATGGTATTGGCCCAGAGGTAATTGGTGAAGTTAAAAAAATTATTAAATGGTTTAATGACAAAAGATCATTAGATTTTGAGATAGATGAAGATCTTGCTGGTGGATGTTCATATGATAAGCACGGAACACCAATTACTGATGAGGTATTTTATAAAGCCCTAGAAAGTGAAGTTGTTATGTTAGGAGCTGTTGGTGGACCTAAATGGGATGATTTAGATTTTTCAAAGAAACCTGAAAGAGCATTATTAAAGTTAAGAAAAGAATTAAAGTTATTTGCAAATTTAAGACCTGCAATCTGTTTTGAACAATTGGTGGATGCTTCTACGCTTAAGCCAGAAATAGTATCAGGATTAGATATAATGATAGTTAGAGAATTAACAGGTGGAATTTACTTTGGTGAACCAAGAGGAATTAAACCAATAGAAAATGGTGAAAGAAAAGGCATTAATACTCATACGTATACTACTAGCGAAATAACTAGAGTAGCTAGAGTGGCTTTTGATTTAGCTAAAAAAAGATCAAATAAAGTTACATCTTGTGAAAAATCTAATGTAATGGAAGCTGGACAGCTATGGAAAGAGGAAGTTCAAGAATTACATGATAAAGAATATAAAGATGTCGAATTAAGTCATATGTTAGCAGACAATTGTGCGATGCAACTTTTAAGAAATCCCAAACAGTTCGATGTGATAGTTACTGACAATTTATTTGGAGATATGCTTTCAGATCAAGCTTCCATGTTAACAGGATCTTTAGGTCTTCTTCCATCTGCTTCTCTCGGAGCTAAGAATAAAGATGGTGAAATGAGAGCAATGTATGAGCCAATTCATGGTTCTGCTCCAGATATCGCAGGTAAAGGAGTTGCAAATCCAATTGCATCAATTTTAAGTTTTGCAATGGCTCTTAGATATTCATTAGATCTGGATAACGAAGCTGATGCGTTAGAAAAAGCAGTACAAGAAGTATTAAATGATGGCTTAAGAACCAAAGACATCCTGTCTGACGGAATGAAAGAAACATCAACATCATCAATGGGTGATGCGATAATTTCAAAATTGCAATAATTCTAGAATTATTCTAAGGTTTCAAAATGCCAAGTTATATTGCGCCAGTTGAGGACATGCTGTTTCTCTTTGAAAAATTAAGAGACAACAAGAACTACAATGAATTAGAAAAATACAATGAAGTTAGTCCAGATTTAGTTAAAGATATTTTAGAAGAGGCTGCAAAAATAAATCAAAATTTGATTTTACCATTAGCAAAGTCAGGAGATGAAAATCCAGCAGTTTTAGAAAACGGAGTGGTCAGAACACCCCCGGGCTATAAAGAAGCTTACCAAAAATATATTGAAGATGGTTGGACATCATTATCTTGTGACCCTAAATATGGTGGCCAAGGAATGCCAAAAACAGTTAGTGCTTTCTTTGATGAAATGCTTTCTTCAGCAAGCTTATCATTTAAATTATATAGTGAATTAAGCATTGGTGCTTACAATTGTATTAGTCATCATGCACCAGATGAAATTAAAGAAAAATATCTACCAAAGATAGTCGAGGGAAAATGGAGCGGAACAATGTGTTTAACAGAACCTGTCTGTGGAACAGATTTAGGTTTATTAAAAACAAAAGCAGCCAAACAATCTGACAACACTTATAAAATTAGTGGTCAAAAAATTTTTATTACTTCTGGTGACCATGATTTAACAGAAAATATAATTCATTTGGTTTTAGCTAGATCAACAGATTCTCCCACAGGCACCAAGGGTATAAGTTTATTTTTAGTTCCCAAGTTTATTGTGAATGAAGATGGGACAGTTGGACAAAGAAATGGAGTGTCTACAGGATCAATAGAAAGTAAAATGGGTATAAAAGGTTCAGCAACATGTGTTTTAAATTTTGAAGAAGCAACTGGTTATTTGATAGGTACAAAAGACAAAGGTTTAAACGCAATGTTTACCATGATGAATCTAGAAAGAATAGTTGTTGGTATACAAGGTTTAGGTATTTCAGAAATAGCATATCAAAACTCACTTGCTTATGCCAAAGAGAGAAAACAAGGAAAAACTAATAATACTAAATCAGAGAATGGTGCTGATTTTATAATCGAGCATGCTGATATAAGAAGATCTTTGCTAAATATGAAATCAATAATTGAAGGTGAAAGAGCATTGTGTTTTTGGCTATCTCAACAAACAGAAGTAAGTCTTTATCATCCAGATGCCAAAATTAAACAAGAAGCTTCTGATTATGTTTCATTAATGACACCAGTTGTAAAATCATTGTTCACTGATCTAGCCATGGAAATCACCAGTGATGCAATGCAAATTCATGGAGGATATGGATATACAAAAGATCAAGGAATTGAACAATTATATAGAGATAACAGGATTACTCCAATTTATGAAGGAACAAATTCAGTTCAGGCAGCTGATTTAGTATTTAGAAAACTATCCAATAAAAATGGAAATGTGGTTAATAAATTTTTAGAAATGATTAAAATTGAAAGTGAAAGCAAAAATGAAAAGGTAAAAAGCTTTTCTAAAGAATTGAATTATTATTTAGATATTTTATCAAAATTTACTGATTGGATTAATGACAAAAGTAAGACTGATAAAGATGATGTGAGTGCAGCTGCTAATGATTATTTAAAAACGCTTGGTTTTGTTTCTGTAGCATATTCGTGGATAAAAATTCTTGAGGTTAGCTTTAGTGACTACGAGTCTAATAAAAATTTTTATAATGATAAGATTAATACAGCAAAATTTTATTTTGAAAAAGTATTACCAAGAGCAGAGTACCATTATAAATCTGCAATATCAGGAAGCTCAAATATAATGAATTTTAAATTTAACTAATTATGAGCAATTACGACAAAAATTTAGATAAAAATAAAGCAAACTATGTACCTCTTACCCCATTAACGTTTTTAGAAAGAGCTAAAGATGTCTACCCTTGTTATGAAGCGATAATTTATGAAGATAGAAAGTATACTTGGAGTCAAGTCTACAAAAGATCTGTAAAATTTGCTAGTGCTTTATCAAAAATTGGAATTAGCAAAGGAGACACAGTTTCATTTTTAGCTTTCAATACTCCAGAAATTTTTGAGGCTCATTATTCGGTACCAATGACTGGTGGTGTATTAAATACAATTAATATCAGATTAGATGCAAACACTATCGCTTATATTTTAGATCATAGTGAAGCGAAAGTTTTAGTTGTAGATAGACAGCTTCACGTAGAAGTAAAAAAAGCATTAAAAATTTTAGACAAAAAGATTATTGTAATTGATATTAATGATAAACATGCAGATCAATCCAAGTTAGAAAAAATTGGTGATTTAGAATATGAAGATTTTTTAAATTCAGGCGATGAAAATTATGATTGGAAAATGCCAGAAGATGAATGGCAGGCAATATCACTAAGCTACACATCAGGTACAACAGGGAATCCAAAAGGTGTTGTTTACCATCATAGAGGTGCCTACTTAATGTCTACTGGGAGCACAGTAGCGTGGAATATGCCTAATAGGTTAAATTTTCTTACTATAGTTCCTATGTTTCACTGTAACGGTTGGTGTTATCCTTGGACAATTCCTATGTTAAATGGAAGAACTATTTGTCTAAGAAATATTGACGTTAAAAAAATTTTTGAATTAATTGATAAATATAATGTAACTCATTTTGGTGGAGCACCAATTATATTGAATATGATCACTGGAGCACCAGAAAGTGATCGAAAAAAGTTAAAAAGAAAAGTTTATGTTTTAACTGCAGGAGCTCCTCCACCTAGTATTATTTTTAAGAAAATGAAAAACCTAGGATTTGAAGTAATGCATGTTTATGGTTTAACGGAAACTTACGGTCATGTCACACAGTGTGCCTGGAATGATGAATGGAATGAATATGATGAAGAAAAGCAAAATGAAATTAAAGCAAGACAGGGTGTTAGGTATCCTAATCTTGAAGGCGCTACTATTATGGATCCTGAAACTATGAAGGAAGTACCAAGAGATGGAAAAACTATTGGTGAGATCATGTTAAGAGGAAACGTAGTGATGAAGGGTTATTTTAAAGATAAAGTGGCTACCGATAAAGCTATGGCTGGTGGCTGGTTTCACTCAGGAGATTTAGCAGTAATTCATCCTGATGGTTATGTAAAAATACAAGATAGATCTAAGGATATAATTATTTCAGGAGGTGAAAATATATCATCAATAGAAATAGAAAATACACTTTCAAAACATCCATCTGTATCAATAGCAGCAGTAGTTGCAAAACCTGATGAAAAATGGGGTGAAGTACCTTGTGCATTTATTGAAATGGTCCAAGACAAACCAGTTACAGAAAAAGAATTAATTGATTTTTGTAAAGAAACATTGGCTGGTTTTAAAGTTCCAAAAAAAGTTATTTTTTGTGAGTTACCAAAAACATCAACAGGCAAAATTCAAAAATTTGAGTTAAGAAAAAAATTCTAGGTAATTAATTGATATATCAGTTAGAAAATAAAAACTTTCATGCATCTGATGCAGGGCAAGGTATTGATGGTAAAAAAGATACGATTATTTTTCTTCATGGCAGTGGTCTTTCACACATTGTTTGGTCTTTAGCAGAACAATTTTTTTCTAATAAAAATTACAATGTTTTATCAATTGATTTACCTGGACACGGAAGTTCTGATGGCCCTTGTTTAAAAACAATAGAAGATATTGCAGATTGGTTAGAAAAAGTATTTGTAAAATTAAAATTAGAGAAAGTTATTTTGGTTGGCCATTCTCAAGGATGTTTGGAGATGCTTGAATATTCTCATAAATACAAAAAAAGAATAAAAAAAATGGTTTTCATTGGTGGTTCTTACAAAATGCCAGTTAATCAGGATTTAATAGATTTAGCTTTAAATGCAGATACTGACGCTGTTAAATTAATGATGAAATGGGGATATGAAGGGTCAAAAAAATTTATTGGAGGAAATCCTGTTGAAAAAATAATTCAATCTCCGTCTGACATTAGAGAAATATTAGCTGTCGATTTGATCGCCTGTAATAATTATGCAAATGGGTCTAATGCTATAAAAACAATTGATTGTCCAACTTTATTAATTTTTGGTGCATTAGATAAAATGGTAAATTTAGAAGTTGGTAAAAAATTTGCAAATTTAATTAAAAATTCTACTACTCACATTATAGAGGGTTGTGGTCACATGATTATGATTGAAAAAGCATTTGAAATGAGAGAAAAAGTCTTAGAATTTTTACAAAAATGAAACAATATTCAATTGCAAAATCTAGAAGACTTAGGAGTACTCCATATACCTCAAGAATAGAGAAACAAGGTGTAACCGCTTATACTGTTTACAACCATATGCTTTTACCTGCTGCATTTGGATCTTTAGAAGATTCATATACGCATTTAAAAAAAGATGTTCAAATTTGGGATGTAGCGGCTGAGAGACAAGTAGAAATCCAGGGAAAAGACTCTGCAAAACTTGTTCAGCTGATGACATGTAGAAATTTATCAAAATCAAAAATAGGAAGATGTTATTATTGCCCAATTATTGATGACGATGGAAATTTGGTAAACGATCCAGTGGTCTTAAAATTAGCAGAAGATAAATGGTGGATATCAATTGCTGACTCAGATGTAATATTTTTTGCAAAAGGTTTGGCGTCAGGATACAAACTGAATGTAAAAATTATTGAACCAGTAGTGGATATTATTGCTATTCAAGGGCCTAAATCTTTTAGCTTAATGGAAAAAATTTTTGGAAAACCAATTACAGAATTAAAATTTTTTGGTTTTGATTATTTTGATTTTGAAGGTACGAAGCATTTAATTGCAAGATCTGGCTGGTCTAAGCAAGGAGGATACGAAGTGTATGTTCAAAATACAAAATCAGGACAAAAATTATATGATCATTTATTTGAAGTTGGAAAAGAATTTAATGTTAAACCAGGCTGTCCAAATTTGATAGAAAGAATTGAAAGTGGTTTGCTTTCTTATGGTAATGATTTTGATAATAATGACAATCCTTTCGAGTGTGGCTTTGATCAGTATATTTCTTTAGATAGTGAGATAAATTTTTTGGGTAAAGAAAAATTAAAAAAAATAAAATCTGAAGGTATTCAAAAAAAATTAATGGGTGTTCAGTTTGATATTAAAGAAATAAGTTTAGTAGGTTCATTAGATTTAAAAGATGAAAAAGATAATATAATTGGTGAATTAAGGTCAGCATGCTACTCCCCACATTTTAAAAAAGTTATTGGAATTGCAATGTTAAAAAAGCCTTATTGGGAGGCTTCAAAAACTGTTAAAGTTGAAATAAACGGAAACTTTTGTACCGGAAACGTTTGCGATTTACCTTTCATTTAGTATAAACTTTAACAAAATCATGAATATAGCTATTGTTGGAGCCACTGGAAATGTAGGCAGAAAAATACTCGAAGTTCTTGAAAAAAAAGAACTGGCTATGGATAATCTATATCTATTAGCTTCATCAAGAAGTGCTGGATCAAAAATTAATTTTAAAGGTAATGATTATGAAGTTTTTGATTTAGAAACTTTTGATTTTTCTAAAGTTAAAATTACTTTCTTTGCAGCTGGTGGAAAAATTTCAGAAAAATTTGTTGAAAAAGCAGCCAAACATTCGCTGGTTATTGATAACTCTAGTTTCTACAGAATGGATCCTGATGTTCCTTTAATAGTACCTCAGGTAAATTCAAATCACTTAAATAATATAAAAAAAAATATTATTGCAAATCCTAATTGTTCAACTGCCCAATTAGTTTTACCCTTAAAACCTTTACATGATTTATTTATTATTAAAAGAATAGTTGTATCAACTTACCAATCAGTTTCAGGAGGAGGCAAAGCCCCCATGGACGAATTGATAGAACAATCTAAATCAGTTTTGGAAAATAAAAAAGTTAACTCTAAGAACTTTACAAAACAAATTGCATTTAATGCTATTCCTCACATAGATGTTTTTGCAGATGATGGTTATACAAAAGAAGAATTAAAAATGGTAAATGAAACTAAAAAAATTTTAGATAACAAAATAGATCTAACAGCAACATGTGTCAGACTGCCTGTTTTGGTTTCTCACTCAGAATCTGTGAATATTGAATTTGAAAAACCTTTTACAGTAGAAAAAGTAAGAGAGGCTCTTGATAATTTTGAGGGATGTAAAGTAATTGATGAGAGATCTGATGGAGGCTATTCTACACCTATAGAAGCTGAAGGTAGAGATGAAACTTTTATTTCAAGGATTAGAGAAGATAAAACTATAAATAATGGATTAAATATGTGGATTGTTTCAGATAATCTTTTAAGAGGTGCAGCTTTAAATTCAGTTGAGATTGCAGAAACATTAATTAAAAATAACTTTTATGGAAAATAAAAGCCCATTATCTCCACATATACAGATTTATAGATGGCATATTTCATCTTTAGTATCCATTTCTCATCGTGTAACTGGAATAATAAATATTATCGCTATAACTCTAATTTGTCTTTGGGTTTCATTGTTATTTTTTGGGGAAGTTAATTATGCATTGATTAATTTTGTATTAAATTCATTTCTTGGAAAATTTCTTGCTTTAGGTTTGGCTTGGTCTTTTAGTTTTCAAATATTAAGTGAGATTAGACACTTAATAATGGATATGGGTTATGGTTTTGAATTACAAACAACTCGTATAACAGGGCTAGTTGTTATTTTTGGTTCAATTTTATTAACTATTATAATTTATTTATTAGGTAAAAATTTAATATGAACTTAGCTACTAAAAAATGGATTTTTCTCAAAATCTCATCAATTATATTATTACCTTTAATGCTTTGGTTTATTGTTAATTTTATAGCAATTTATGACAGTAGCTATTTGGAGGTTGTAGAGTTCTTTACTAACTCAAAATCTAAATTTTTGTTCAGTTTATTTATTATTTTTGCTTATTTTTTTTCAGCACTAAGTATTAGTGAGGTTTTTGAAGACTATATAGAAGATGATAAAATCAAATATGTCGCAAACAGAGTATTATTTATTTCTGCTATAACAATTCCATTATTAACAATTATTTTTTTATTTAATCTAATTTAATGAGTTCTTACAAAATTGTAGATCATGAATATGATGTTGTTGTTCTTGGAGCAGGTGGATCTGGTTTAAGAGCAGCTGTAGGATTAAGTGAAGCAGGATTAAAAACTGCTTGTATTTCAAAAGTTTTTCCAACTAGAAGTCACACCTCTGCTGCACAGGGAGGAATTTCTGCAGCCCTAGGAAATATGGGTGAAGATGATTGGAGGTGGCACATGTATGATACTGTAAAAGGTGCAGACTGGTTAGGAGATCAGGATAGTATTGAATATTTATGCAAAGAAGCACCAAAAGCAGTAATTGAGTTAGAAAAATATGGTGTTCCATTCAGCCGAACTGAAGAAGGAAAAATTTATCAAAGACCTTTCGGTGGAATGACAAAAAATTATGGAAATGGAATAGTTCAAAGAACTTGTGCAGCGGCAGATAGAACAGGCCATGCGATACTCCACACGTTATATGGGCAAGCTCTAAAACATAATACGGAATTTTTTATAGAATATTTTGCTTTAGATTTATTGATGAAAGATGGGGAGTGTAAAGGGCTGATTGCTTGGAACTTAAATGACGGAACAATCCATAGGTTTAGAGCTCATACAGTAATTATAGCAACAGGTGGTTATGGAAAAGTATATTATTCAGCAACTTCTGCTCACACTTGTACAGGAGATGGTAATGCAATGGTTTTAAGAGCTGGATTGCCACTGCAAGACATGGAGTTTGTCCAGTTTCATCCAACAGGAATATATGGTCATGGTACTTTAATAACAGAAGGAGCTAGAGGTGAAGGGGGTTACCTTACAAATTCAAAAGGTGAGAGATTTATGGAAAGATATGCCCCTAACGCAAAAGATCTAGCATCAAGAGACGTAGTAAGTAGGTCAATGTCAATTGAAATTAACGAAGGAAGAGGAGTTGGAAAAGATCAAGATCACGTTCATTTAAACTTAAGTCATTTAGATAAAGAAATTATTGAAAACAGATTGCCTGGAATTACTGATGCTGCAAGATTATTTGCAAATGTTGATATTACCAAGGATCCAATTCCAGTGGTTCCAACAGTGCATTATAATATGGGTGGTATTCCAACAAATTATAAAGGAGAAGTTTTGACAGTGAATGGCTCTGAAAAAACTGTTCCTGGATTGATGGCTATTGGTGAAGCAGCATGCGTTTCGGTTCATGGAGCAAATAGATTAGGATCCAACTCTTTAATTGATTTAGTAGTTTTTGGAAGAGCTGCTGCTAAGAGAGCTGCAGAATTAGTTAAACCAGGGGAACCGCATGAAGAAATTGGAGATTCAGAAACTCAAAAATGTTTAGATAGATTTGACAAATTAAGAAATGCAGAAGGAGATACTGGTACAGCTGAATTAAGACTAGCGATGCAAAAAACAATGCAATCTAAGTGTGCAGTTTTTAGAACAGAAAAAACTCTTAAAGAAGGAGTTGAAGAAATAAGAAAAACTTACGATGGATTAGACTCTATATCAGTAAAGGATAAATCATTAGTATTTAATACTGATTTAGTAGAAACTTTAGAATTTGATAATTTAATTAGACAAGCTGTAGTGACAGTAGACTCAGCCTATAATAGAAAAGAAAGTAGAGGAGCGCATGCTCGAGAAGATTTCCCCAAAAGAGATGATGAAAAATTTATGCAACATACACTTGCTTGGTGTGAGGGCAAAAATACAAAAATTAGTTATAGAGAAGTACATAAATCTACGCTGACAAATGAAGTGCAATATTTTCCTCCACAAGAAAGAGTTTATTAATGGTACAAATAAATTTACCTAAGAACTCCGAAGTTAAAAAAGGTGAATATTATCAGGATAAGACTGGTTCAAAAAATATAAGAAAAGTTAATGTTTATAGATGGGATCCTTCTACAGAAGAAAACCCTAGATTAGACACCTATGAAGTGGATATGGATAACTGTCCTTCAAAAGTTTTAGATATTCTAAACAAAATTAAGAATGAAATTGATCCATCACTAGCTTACCGGAGATCTTGTGCTCATGGAGTTTGTGGATCTTGTGCTATGAATATGGGAGGTAAAAATGGTCTTGCATGTACTACACCTCATGCAGAAATCGATGGTGACATAGATATTTATCCATTACCTCATTTAAAAATTAAAAGAGATTTGATTGGTGACTTAGATGGACTTTATAAACAATATCAATCCATTGAGCCTTGGTTAAAAAATAATTCAACGAAAGAAACAACCGAAATAGTGCAATCAAAAGAAGAAAGAGCTAAACTTGATGGAGCATATGAATGTATTATGTGTGCATGTTGTTCAACATCATGCCCAAGTTATTGGTGGAATGGTGATAAATATTTAGGCCCTGCTGTACTTCTTCAAGCATATAGATGGATCATTGATAGTAGAGATGAAGAAAGAAAAGCAAGATTGAAAAAGGTTGCTGATGAATTAAAGCTTTATAGATGTCATACTATTCTTAATTGTACCAGCGCTTGTCCAAAAGGCTTAAATCCTGCAAAAGCTATAGCTGAAATTAAAAAAATGATAGCTACAGCCAATGTTTAAATAGACTAATAAGTATTTTTGATCTAAAACACCGTATTCATGAAATTAATAGAACACTATGTAGGTGGAAAAGTTATTCCAGGTAATTCTGATAGAAAAACCAAAATTTTTAATCCAGCGACTGGAGAACAAGAGTCAGAAGTTAAATTAGCATCAAAAGCTGATTTAGATCAGGCAGTTGAAGTAGCAAAAAAAGCTTTTGAAACCTGGTCTTTGAAACCTGCTCTTCAGAGGGCAAGGGTAATGTTTAAGTTTAAAGAATTAATAGAAAAAAATTCTGATGAACTTACAAAATTAATTGTGTCTGAACATGGAAAAGTTTATGAAGATGCAAGGGGTTCATTGACTAGAGGTTTAGAAGTTGTTGAGTTTGCTTGTGGAATTCCAAATTTATTAAAAGGTGAATTTTCTGAAAACGTTGGAACAAATGTAGATAGTTGGTCTATGAGACAATCACTAGGAGTGGTTGCAGGAATTACTCCGTTTAATTTTCCAGCAATGGTTCCAATGTGGATGTTTCCAATAGCTATTGCATGTGGAAATACTTTTATTTTAAAACCATCAGAAAAAGACCCTTCATGCCCAATGAGATTAGCTGAATTACTTACAGAAGCTGGACTTCCAGAAGGTGTATTTAATGTGGTTAATGGAGACAAAGAATCTGTAGATGCAATTTTAGAAAACAAAGACATAAAAGCTGTGAGCTTTGTAGGTTCAACACCTATTGCAAAATATATTTATGAAAATTCAGCTAAAAATGAAAAAAGAGTTCAAGCATTAGGTGGAGCAAAAAATCACTTAGTAGTTATGCCAGATTGTGATCTAGATGGAGCTGTAAATGGATTAATGGGTGCAGCTTATGGTTCAGCTGGAGAAAGATGTATGGCTCAGTCAGTTGCTTTAGCAGTTGGAGATATCGGTGATGAATTAGTTTCAAGATTATCTAAAAAAGCAGAGGCTCTAAAAGTTGGCCCAGGAATGGATAAGAATTCTGAAATGGGACCTTTAGTTACCAAAGAACATTTAGAAAAAGTAAAAAGCTACGTAGACTTAGGAGTTGAAGAAGGAGCAAAGCTCATAGTTGATGGAAGAAATTTAAAGCTACAAGGATATGAAAATGGTTTTTATATTGGTGGCTGTTTGTTTGATCATGTTAATAAAGACATGAGAATTTATAAAGAAGAAATTTTTGGACCGGTATTATCGGTTGTTAGAGTAAAAACTTTTGAAGATGCTGTAAAATTAATTAATGATCATGAATATGGAAATGGAGTTAGTATTTATACGAGAGATGGAGATGCGGGCAGAACTTTTGCAAATAAAATTCAAGTAGGCATGGTTGGTATCAATGTTCCAATCCCTGTACCAATGGCTTTTCATAGTTTTGGTGGATGGAAAAGATCTTTATTTGGAGATAGCGGAATGCATGGAATGGAAGGAATAAAATTTTATACAAAATTAAAAACAGTAACTTCAAGATGGCCTTCTGGCATTCGTTCAAATGCTGAATTTGTAATGCCAACAATGAAATAAGAGGAAATAAATGAAAAAAATATCTTTAATAGGTGCGGGCCAAATTGGTGGAACTCTTGCACATTTAATTGGAACAAAAGAATTGGTCGATGAAGTGGTGTTATTTGATGTTGCAAGTGGTATTGCAAAAGGTAAAGCACTTGATATTGCTCAATCGTCATCAGTAGATGGTTTTAATGTAAAATTCTCAGGAACAGATGATTATAAAGATATCAAAGATTCAGATGTAATTATTATTACGGCGGGGGTGCCTAGAAAACCTGGTATGAGCAGAGATGACTTGTTGGGAATAAATTTAAAGATTATCAAACAAGTAGCAGAAGGAATTAAACAAAACGCACCTAATGCATTTGTAATATGTATTACAAATCCATTGGATGTCATGGTTATGGCTTTTCAAAAATTTTCAGGTTTATCAGCTAACAAGGTTGTTGGTATGGCTGGAATTTTAGACAGCTCAAGATTTAAATTATTTCTATCTTTAGAATTAAATATTCCTGTTAAAGAAATAGATGCAATGGTAATGGGTGGCCATGGAGATACAATGGTTCCAATGCCTAGATTTACAAAAGTTTCAGGAAAACCTTTGCTTGATTTAGTTAAAGAAGGAAAAATATCTCAAGAAAGATTAGAAGAAATAAATCAAAGAACTAGAGATGGTGGGGCTGAAATAGTTAAATATTTAGAAAAAGGATCAGCATTCTATGCACCAGCAGCATCAGGAGTCCAAATGGCAGAAGCATATTTAAATGATGAAAAAAAATTATTACCATGTGCTATTCAATTAAATGGTGAGTATGGTGTGAGCAATGTTTACGCAGGTGTTCCAGTAATTATTGGAAAAGATGGAGTTGAAAAAATAGAGCAAATTGATTTAGATGATAAAGAGAAAAAAGAATTTATGCATTCTATCGATGCAGTTAAAGCTCTTTGGGAATCGGCATCTAAAATAGATCCTGATCTTTCTAAGTAACAATGAACATTCACGAACATCAAGCCAAACAAATTTTAAAGAAATATGGTGCAACCGTTCCAGAGGGTGTGTTTGCATTAACGGTTGATGAGCTCGTAGAAAAGGCAAAGTCATTAAATACACAAAAATATGTTTTAAAAGCCCAGATCCATGCTGGTGGAAGAGGTAAGGCTGGGGGTGTAAAAATTTTAGACACCATTGAAGAATTGAGCAAAGCTGCAAAAGATTTAATGGGAAAAACTTTAGTAACCCACCAAACAGGACCTGAAGGTAGAGAAGTAAAAAGATTATATGTTGAAGAGTCATCCAACATAGACAAAGAGTTTTATTTATCTTGTTTAGTGGACAGAGCTAGTTCAAAAATTGCTTTTATATCTAGTGATCAAGGAGGAATGGATATTGAGGAAGTTGCCAGTAATACACCAGAAAAAATTATTACAACGAAAGTTGATATAAATAATGAAATTTCCGATAAAGATTGTGAAGAGATAGTTAAGATTTTTAATTTAAATGATAGTGCAAAAACACAAGCAATATCGCTAATAAAATCAATTTATCAAATGTTTATAAGCACAGATGCAAATATGGTTGAGGTCAATCCATTGATCTTAACAAAAGAAGAAAAAATCATTTGCTTAGATGCAAAAGTAAATTTTGATTCTAATGCTTTGTTTAGGCATCCAGAAATTGTTGAGTTAAGAGATTTAAACGAAGAAGATCCAACAGAAATAGAGGCTAGCAAACATGATTTAGCTTATATCAAATTAGATGGAAGTATTGGTTGTATGGTTAATGGAGCAGGGTTAGCTATGGCAACTATGGACATAATTAAATTATATGGGAAAGAACCAGCTAATTTTTTAGATGTGGGTGGAGGTGCTTCAAAAGAAAAAGTTTCAGCAGCTTTAAAAATAATATTATCAGATAAAAATGTTAAAGGAATTTTAGTCAATATTTTTGGTGGCATAATGAGATGTGATGTTCTTGCTCAAGGAGTAGTTGATGCTGCAAAAGAAATAAATATCAGTGTTCCTCTGGTTGTCAGACTTGCAGGAACAAATTTTAAAGAAGGAAAAGAAATATTAGATAATTCAGGACTAAAACTAATTTCTGCTGAAAACTTAGATGATGCTGCAAAAAAAATTGTAGAGGCTATTAAATAAAATGTCTGTATTAGTAAACAAAAATACAAAAGTAATTTGTCAGGGCTTCACAGGAGCACACGGAACTTTTCATTCAGAGCAAGCAATTAAATATGGAACAAATTTAGTTGGTGGAGTTACACCTAAAAAAGGTGGTCAAAAGCATTTGGATAGACCAGTTTTTAATAGTGTTATTGAGGCTAAAAATGAAGTTGGTGCAGATGCAACAATGATTTATGTGCCAGCTAAATTTGCAGCAGCTGCAATTATAGAAGCAATAAATGCATCAGTAGAATTGATTGTATGTATTACAGAGGGTATCCCCGTTCAAGACATGCTTAAAGTAAGACAAAAATTAAATGGCTCAAAGAGTAGATTGATTGGACCAAATTGTCCGGGAATAATTACACCAGACGAATGTAAAATTGGAATTATGCCAGGCAATATTCATAAACGAGGTTCAGTTGGAATTGTATCTAGATCTGGAACTCTTACCTATGAAGCGGTTGCACAGACAACTGAAAATGGTTTAGGCCAGTCAACTTGCATAGGTATTGGAGGCGACCCAATTAATGGAACAAATTTTATTGATTGTTTGGATTTATTTTTAAATGACGAAGAGACAGAATCTATTTTAATGATAGGAGAAATTGGTGGAACAGCAGAAGAAGAAGCTGCAGAATTTGTTAAAAATCATAAGATCAAAAAACCTATTGTTGGGTTTATTGCAGGAATCACAGCCCCTCCAGGAAGAAGAATGGGTCATGCTGGTGCAATTATTTCAGGTGGAAAAGGTGGTGCAGAGGATAAAATTAAAAAAATGGAAGAATCTGGAATTACAGTAGCTAAATCCCCTTCAATAATTGGAAAAACTTTATTTAATAAATTGTCAAATTGAAAAATAAAATAAGAGGATTATATTAAATATATAGATGTCAGCATCAAAAAATCTCGAATACGAAAAAACTTCATTTTTAAACAAATCTAATAGTACATTTATTGAGCAAATGTATCTTAAATTTATCAATAAAGATGCAAACCTACCTGAAAGTTGGAAAGATTATTTTGAAGGAATTGGAGAGGAATTAAATATTGTTGCAAAAGAAATAAATGGACCTTCATGGGGGCCAAAGAAAAACAAGGTAGATATAGATGAACTGCAGAAAAAAATAGATCAAGAGGAATTAAATTCTGACAATGTTGTTTCGAATTTAAGTGGTACCAATTTAAATTCACCTAGATCAAACGAAGATTCAATTAAAGCAGTCTCAATGATTAGATCTTACAGACAAAGAGGACACCTTATAGCCAAACTAGACCCACTGGAATTAATTAAGTCAGACTATCTAGACGAACTTCATCCAGAGTCTTTTGGTTTTAAAAAGACTGATTATGAAAAAAATATTTATTTAGGTGGGGTAATAAACAGAGAAAATTCAAATATTAAAGAAATATTAGGATTTTTAAAAAAAACTTATTGTGGACCAGTTGGTTATGAATATATGCATATTTCAAATCCAACAGAGAGAAAATGGTTTAGAGATAGAATTGAAAAATCAAAAGATAATTTAAATTTTACCAAAAATGGTAAAGAAGCTATTTTAAATAAATTAATCCAAGCAGAGGGTTTTGAAAAATTTCTTCATACAAAATATGTTGGAACCAAAAGATTTGGATTAGATGGTGGAGAAAGCTTAATACCTGCACTAGAACAAATAATTAAAATTAGTGGACAATCCCAAGTTAAAGAAGTTAAGATTGGAATGTCTCACAGAGGAAGATTAAATGTTTTAGCTAATGTGTTACAAAAATCATATAAAAGAATCTTCAATGAATTTGCAGGGGAATTTGGCACTTCATCTGACGAGGGTGCAGGAGATGTTAAATACCACTTAGGAGCTTCATCTAATAGAGAATTTGACGGAAATTCTGTGCATGTGAGTTTAACTGATAACCCTTCTCACCTTGAGGCAGTTAATCCAGTTGTATTAGGCCAAACAAGAGCAAAACAATATTTTCATAAAGATAAAGAAAGAAATAAGGTTATACCAATTTTAATTCATGGTGACGCTGCTTTTGCAGGTCAAGGTGTTGTAGCTGAATGTTTTGCTATGTCTGGATTACCGGGTCACAACACAGGTGGTACAATCCATATTATAGTAAATAATCAGATAGGATTTACTACTAGCCCAAGATTTGCTCGGTCATCGCCGTATCCCTCTGATGTTGCAAAAATGGTTGATGCTCCAATAATCCATGCAAACGGAGATGATCCAGAAGCAGTTGTTTATGCGGCTAGAATAGCAACTGAGTTTAGATTAAAGTTCAACAGAGATGTAGTTGTAGATCTAATTTGTTATAGAAGATTTGGTCACAACGAAGGAGATGAACCATCGTTTACTCAACCTTTGATGTATGAAAAAATTAGATCGCATCCTTCAACAACAAATGTTTATGGAAAAAAACTTGTAGCCGAGAATGTTATATCAAGTGAAAGTTTAGATGACTCAATTAAGACTTTTAAAAATTTACTCAATGATCAGTTTAAAAATGCAAAAGATTATAAGCCAAAAATAGCCTGGTTTGAAGGAACGTGGTCAGCTTATAAACCAGAAAAAGGAAAAGATAAAAGAGGTGTGACAGGCGCAGATACCAAAAAGCTTTTAGAAATTTCAGAAAAAATAAATGCATCCTCAGATGAATTAAATTTACATAAAACAATAGTTAAAATATTAAATAATAGAAAAGAAGCTGTTAAGAGTGGATCTAATATTGATTGGTCAACAGCTGAAGCTTTAGCATTTGGATCTCTTTTAGAAGAGGGTTATCCAGTAAGATTAGTTGGTCAAGACTCTGGAAGAGGAACTTTTAGTCAAAGACATTCTGTTTTAAGAAATCAAAATAATAATAGTCGATATGTACCTTTGAACAATATTTCAAATAATCAAAAACAATTTGAAGTTGTTGATAGTTTTTTATCTGAATTAGCTGTTTTAGGATTTGAGTATGGTTATAGTTTAGTTGAACCAAACACTCTTACTCTTTGGGAGGCACAGTTTGGAGATTTTGCAAATGGTGCACAAGTTGTCATTGATCAATTCATTGCATCAGGAGAAAGAAAATGGAGAAGAGCTTCTGGATTAGTAATGTTATTGCCTCATGGGTATGAAGGTCAAGGACCAGAACACTCGTCAGCTAGATTAGAAAGATTTTTACAGATGTGTTCAAATGATAATATGCAGGTAATGAATTGCACAACACCTGCAAATTACTTTCATGCTCTCAGAAGACAAATGCACAGAGATTTTAGAAAACCGTTAATTATGATGACGCCTAAATCATTACTAAGAAACAAGTATTGTGTCTCAAATTTAGAAGATTTTAGCAAAACAAACTCCTTTCATAGAATACTTTGGGACCATGCAATAGATCCACAAACTAAAGGTTTTATAAAGTTAAAAGAAAGCTCTAAAATTAAAAAAGTAATTATGTGTTCGGGCAAAATTTATTTTGATTTATTGGAGGCTAGAGAAAAATTAAAAAAAGATGATGTAGTTTTATTTAGAGTAGAACAACTTTATCCATTTCCAGCAAAAACTCTTGTAAAAGAGCTTAAACCATACGCAAAAAATGCTAAATTTTTTTGGTGTCAGGAAGAGCCTAAAAATATGGGTGCTTGGTTTTCTGTAAGAGATTATATCCAATGGACATTAGATACTATTAAGGCTAATAATAACTCAATTTCTTATATTGGAAGAAGTCCAGATGCATCACCTGCAACAGGATATGCAAAAAGACACGTTTCTCAACAACAAGAAATAATTAACAAGGTTTTTGATAATATAGATGAGTGAAAAAATTGTAGTTCCTGCTCTTGGTGAAAGTATTACTGAAGCAACTGTTGCAAAATGGTTAAAGAATGCCGGCGATGCAGTTGAAGCAGATGAGCCTATTGTAGAGCTTGAAACAGATAAAGTTAACTTGGAGGTGCCATCACCAATAACTGGTGTCTTAACAGAAATTAACTCAAAAGATGGTTCGGTAGTAGAGGTTGGGGCTTTATTAGGCTCGGTCTCAGAAAGTCAATCTATAGGGTCAGTTAAAAAAGAAGAAATAAAAAAAATTAAACCAACTTCAAAAGAAAATAATGTAATTAAGTTAGATGCATCAAAAAAGGAGCCAAAAATTTTTGAAGAAAAACCGAAAGAAGAAACTCAAGAAGAAAAACCACTTGTTTTAACCGATGAAGTAATTGAAGAAAAAACAACTAATCAAAGCAATGAAAATCAAACACTTTCTCCAGCTGTTAGAAAAATAGTTGTTGAAAATAAAATAGATATTAATTCAGTCAAGGGATCAGGAAAAGATGGAAGAGTTTTAAAGGGAGATCTTATTAGTTTAATGGGAGCTAATCCACAACCTTCAGAAAGAAAAGCTCAGTACGGTCAAGAAGAAAGAATTAAAATGACCAGACTAAGACAAACGATAGCTAAAAGATTAAAACAAGCACAAGAAAATGCAGCTTTATTAACTACCTTCAATGAAGTTGACATGACCAATATTATGGAAATGAGAAAAGAAAATCAGCAAGACTTTCAAAGTCGATATGGAATAAAATTAGGTTTCATGTCTTTTTTTGTTAAAGCATGTGTTGTTGCATTAAAAAATTTCCCAGCAGTTAATGCTGAAATAGATGGAGATGAAATAATTTATAAGAATTATTATAATCTTAGTTTTGCTGTAGGAACCGAAAAAGGTTTAGTTGTACCTGTATTAAGAGATGCTGATGAATTGTCATTTGCTGATATTGAAAAAAATATTAAATATATTTCAGAAAAAGCAAGAGATGGAAAACTAACTATTGAAGATCTTCAGGGTGGAACATTTACAATAAGCAATGGTGGTGTTTATGGATCAATGTTATCAACTCCAATTCTAAATCTTCCTCAATCGGGTGTACTTGGAATGCATAATATTGTCGAAAGACCTGTTGTTGTTGATGGAGAAATAAAAATTAGACCAATAATGTATCTAGCCTTATCATATGATCATAGAATAATTGATGGCAAAGAGTCAGTTTCATTTTTAAAAATGGTTAAAGAAAATTTAGAAGACCCTAGAAGGTTATTTTTGGATATATAAATGTCAGAAAAATATCAAGCAGTAGTAATTGGAGGCGGTCCTGGTGGTTATGTTTGTGCTATCAGACTTGCTCAGCTTGGACTTAAAACAGCCTGCATAGAGTCAAGAGGATCACTTGGTGGAACTTGTTTAAATGTTGGGTGTATTCCCTCAAAAAGCCTACTAAACTTGTCTGAAGAATTTCATAAGGTCCAAAATTTATCTAATAAAGGGATTGAAGTTGGAGAAGTTAAGCTAAATCTTGAAAAAATGATGAAAAGTAAAGATAAAGCGGTGACCATACTTACTAAAGGTGTCGAGTTTTTACTGAAAAAAAATAAGGTAACTTATTATAAAGGAACTGGAAGCTTCAAATCTCAAAATGAAATCATGATTAAAGATGATCAAAATAAAGAGATTACAATCGAAGCTGAAAAAACAGTGATAGCAACTGGTTCTGTGCCAGTATCCTTACCTGGAATAGAAATTGATGAGAAAGTTATTGTATCTTCGACAGGTGCATTAAAATTAAATAAAGTTCCAAAAAAAATGGTTGTTGTCGGTGGTGGTTACATTGGATTAGAGATGGGTTCTGTTTGGTCAAGATTAGGAGCTGAAGTACAAGTGGTAGAATTTTTAGACCACATTACTCCTGGAATGGATAAAGAAATTTCTTCAGAATTTATGAAGATTTTAAAAAAACAAGGTATCAAATTTAATATGCAAAATAAAGTTGAAGCTATCCAAAACAATAAATCAGGAGCAGCTGTCTCAACGGTTGATAAAGATGGAAATAAAAATAATTTTGATTGCGATGTTGTTCTTATTTCAGTTGGACGAAAAGCAAATACTAATAGTTTAAACTTAGAAGCTGTTGGAATTGAATTAGATGAAAGAAAAAGAGTTAAAACAAACAATATGTTTAAAACTAATATTGATAACATTTATGCAATAGGTGATGTTATAAGTGGACCAATGCTTGCTCATAAAGCAGAGGACGAAGGTATTGCGGTAGCAGAAAATATTGCAGGTCAATCAGGTCATGTTAATTATGATACAATTCCTGGTGTCGTTTACACAACTCCTGAAGTTGCATCAATTGGCAAGACAGAAGAACAATTAAAAGAATTAAATACAAAATATAAAATTGGTAAGTTTTCATTCATGGCAAACTCTAGAGCAAAAGCAATAGATGATGCAGAAGGTTTTGTAAAAATTTTAGCAGATGAAACTACAGATAAAGTTTTAGGTGCACACATTATAGGCCCTCATGCTGGTGAATTAATTGCAGAAATAGGTATTGCTATGGAATTTGGTGCAAGCTCAGAAGATATTGCAAGAACATGTCACGCTCACCCAACATTTTCAGAAGCTGTTAAAGAAGCAGCATTATCAGTAGATAAAAGAGCAATACACTCTTAAAAAGTCCTATATAATCCTATAAAGTCCTAATACTCTTTATTAACAACGATAATAATCAATTATTAGAATAAAACTTAAATTTTTGTAATCGTTGAAATTGTTGATTTAATTAAACATTTATTCTTTCATTCTTGGCATAATCTTGGCACAGAAGCCAAAAAGCTCTTGGCATAATCTTGGCACAGGAGTGTATTGGTGTTTTCCATTACTTCTAGCAGTTAGACACCATGCTTAGTATTTGCTAATCTTAGAATGTGAAAAAAATTAAAATTAGTTTAACCATATCCTTATTATGGATAGTCTTAGTAGGCTACTTAGTATGGGCTAATGGGTTACTTGCTAAAGGCAGTAAAACTTTTAGATGGGATGAATGGATATGGTTTGGCTTAGTTCCAGCAATAATACCTTATATTTTTTATTACATATGGAAACCTGAAGTTATAAAAAATTTTTTTAAACAGGAAGATAAAAATAATTAATGAAAATAGAAGTTTACACACCTAATCTAAATTTAGTTTATGAGAACAGTATTATTTTTATAAACTATTGTTACCAAAGTGTTCTAAGTTTAGTAGCATATATAAATATTTAATTATTTGATTTTTTTTTATTCATTTTTAATTTTCACATTAGGTGCTTGTCTTGGAAGTTTTGCAAATGTTTGTATTTATCGCTTACCAAAAAATAAACAAATTATAAGTGGTCGATCTTTTTGTCCAAAATGTAAAAAAAAGATTATTTGGCATGATAACTTACCTTTAATTTCTTTTTTGTTTTTAAGTGGCAAATGTAGAAAATGTAATAAAGCTATATCTCCAAGATATTTCATAGTTGAATTAATAATGGGTTTTATTTTTTTGTTAATTTATTTAACTTCAGATAGTTTATCTTCTATTATTTTCTTATCTATTCTAAGTTTAATTTTTGTTGTAATATTTTTTATTGATTTAGAAAACTTCATAATTCCTGATGTTTTAAATTTTAGTGTTATGGCTTTAGGATTATTAAAAAATTTTATTCCTAATTTTAACACCAGTTTAATTCATGAAATTAACCAATCAATTATTGGTGGGATAGTTGGGTATGTAAGTATTTGGTTAATTATTTTTTTATATAAAACTTTTAAAAAAATTGATGGTATGGGTTTAGGAGATGCAAAATTAATGGCAGGTATTGGCTTATTATTTGGTTGGCAATCTATACCCTTTGTTCTTTTTGTTTCATCTATTTTAGGTCTAATTTTTGTTGTCCCATCACTAATTAAAAAACAAAAAACTATGCGAACCGAAATTCCTTTTGGACCGTTTATTATTGTCGCCTGTCTAATTTATTTCACTTATGGAGAATTTTTATATAGCTTAATTTTGGTTTAATTTTTAATTATTAAATAGTATCATTAAAATAATGATTGATAAGGTTTCTGAACTTGCAAAAACAAATAATAAAATCTCAGATTTTCATTTGAGAGGTGGTTCTGATATTTCATACAGAGTTTTAGGAGACATTGTCATTGAACCTGATAGTCAAATTACTGACAAAGATTTACAAGAACTGTTAAAAAATAATTGTACAGAATCTGAAATAAAAAAATTTGAAGTAAAAAATGAGCTTGATACTGCAGTAATGTTAGGTGAGCTAAGATTTAGAGCTAATTTTTATAAAACTTTAAATGGTCTAGCTGCAGTTTTAAGAAGAGTTGAGACAAAAATTCCATTAATGGAGGATTTAAATCTTCCTCAAGTATTGTTTAGTCTATTAGATGCTCATAAAGGTTTAGTATTAGTTACAGGTCCAACAGGTTCTGGAAAATCTACAACTCTAGCCGCAATTATTAATCAGATAAACGAGTCTAGACCAGCAAATATCATTACAATTGAAGACCCGGTAGAGTTTATTCATAAAGATAAAAAAAGTATTGTCTCTCAAAGAGAGGTTGGAAAACAAACTGAAAGTTTTTCTCATGCATTAAAAGCAGCATTAAGAGAAGATCCAGATGTAATTCTTGTAGGTGAGCTAAGAGATCTTGAAACTATTGGTATGGCATTAACTGCAGCCGAAACAGGTCACTTAGTTTTTGGAACATTGCACACAAGTGGTGCACCTAATACTGTAAATAGAATTATAGATGTCTTTCCTCCTGAGCAACAAGGACAAATCAGAGCTCAATTAGCAGAGTCGTTAAATATGGTTGTGACACAAAAATTATTTAAAAAGAAAGATGGCTCAGGAAGAGTTGGCGCATTTGAAGTAATGGTTTGTAATGCACCTATTAAAAATTTAATTCGTGAAGCAAAAATTCATCAAATTCCAAGTGTTATGCAAACTGGTCAACGTGAAGGAATGATTACTATGGAAAAATCCATCGAAGAATTGGTTGGCAGGGGAGATATTTCAAATGCCGAGAAAAATTCTTAAAGGCTTTACTTTAATTGAATTATTAGTTGTTGTTGCAATCATAGGAATATTGTCAGCAATAGGAGTTGTTGCTTATTCAAAATATTCAAGTATGGCTCAAACAAGAGCAATTAAAGCACAAAACAATGAAATTTATAATTTTATTAAAACTGAAACGTCAATTCAGTGTGTAAATTATTCAGACAAGCTGTCTTTAAGTTTTGAAAGATGGGGACGAAAAAATACTAGAACTGCAGTATGTAATTCTAATTGGGGTTCTTGGAACGGTGATTGGGATGTTGTAAGTAAAATGTTTAGTGTATTTAAATATTATTTTCAAATGAACCCTGCAACGCAATTTAAGAATACTGTTTCTGGTGGTCAAGGATATAATCCTTCATGTCCGTCAATTGGAGATGCAAGAAATATGAAACCAGGAGAAACTTGTATTAGTTATGAGAGTTTAGGGTCTCGTGCTGTAAGCGGTAATGCTTGTGCAAACAAAGGCTTTAACACCTGGGTTTTGGTAGTTTCGAAGCTCCCAAATAATGAATTTTATTTTAATTGTGTAGGTAAAATTTGGTGATGATAAAAAAAAATCAAATTAGAGGATTTACCATTTTAGAACTTTTAGTTGTTTTAGCTGTAATTGGTGTTTTTGCTGGTATTGCTTATCCTAATATCTCTAATTGGATAACTGATCGTAATGTTAAAAAAGAAGTTTATGAAACTGTTACATTTATTAAAGAGAGAAAAGCTGAAGTTACAAGTGGAAAGTATGGAATGACCCAGCTGGCTTTAAAACCAAATTTAGAAGTTTATACAATGAGTCCTGAAGATTTTTTTAATACATATCAAAGTATTTCTTCCAATAGCTCACTCAAGAGTAATAAGCAGTGCGATCAAGGAACAAGGCAGGCAAATTTAAATAGAAACACAAGTTTAGAAACTTTAAAACTAAGTGTTTCAAATAATGATAGCAATGTCCATGTTTATCCTAATGCTGCACACAATCCGGTTGGTACATTCTTATGTATAACTAAAGATGGAAGCATTAAATACAATAGGCTTAGAAAAACAGATCGAGACCCATCTACAAATCAAAATGTTGATATGTTTGTTTTTTGTTCTAAATCAAATACTAACCAAAATACTTGCAAATTTGATGCAAATTATGATTTTATGTACAAGCTGAACATTGATAGTTTTCAAAATATAAAAGTTTATAAAAAAAATAAAAAAAAAAATAGTTGGATAAAAATAGATGGTTAAATCTAATAAAGGTGTTTCAATTATAGAGTCTTTAGTTTGTATTGTGGTAATAGGTATTGGCTTTATTGCTATCATGCAACTTTCAGCGGTTTCAATTAATTCAATGGATCGAGCAACAGAGAGAAATAAACTCAATTATTTATCAGAAATGGTTATGGAAGACATGATTGGTGATCCTGATAATGTGTCAAAATATGGAAATTTTAACAAAACATGCTCATCTGGGAATCAAAATACCTCAGACCTTCATTCAAGAATGAAAAAAAAATGGGATGATAAATTACAAGAAAAAAACTTGATGAAAGTTGATAACAAAGACAGAAAACCAAAATGTGATAGCTATGATACTAGGAAAACTTACGTAAACTCTGGCACAAATACCAGTGGAAGAGTAAACTTTTTTACTGGTAAAGGAAAAAGAAAAAAATATTTAGGAGTAGTTGTTAAATGAGAAAACAAAACTCTGGTTTTACCTTAGCTGAAGTTTTAGTTGCTACAGTAATAGGTGTAATTAGTATTGCTGCAGCCTTTGCATCTTATGGCTATTTTAATAAGTCATATAAATCAATTTCACAGAAGGCAAACATTAATAATACTGCAAGAGAAGCTTTATCAATTTTAACTAAAGAATTAAGGATAACTGGATATGTTGATCCAAATTATCTAACTCATTCTCCAGAGAATAGAACTGAAAGAACAGTAAGACATGATTTTTTGAGTGTTTCCTCTAAAAGGTTTGGTGGTAAGTATGGACAATCGGATTATCTTCAACTTTGGTACACAAATTCAGCTAAAGAAAGTCATTATATAGTTTATCAGTTACAAAAATACCAAGATAGCAATGATTATTACTTAGCAAAATATGCAACATTAAATAGACACGCCGGAAGTGCTAATATGTATATGCGAAATGAGTTGTTCATTCCATATGTAGAGGATTTTCAAGTTATATTAAAAGATAAAGAGGGAAAAATTTTAGTTCCAGTTTGTAATTCAGGTTGTGGATCGGTTGAAGATAGTCAAGGAAGAGGAACTACTGTTAACACCAAATATGGTCAATTAACAAAAGGACAAGCTAATACAGATCTAGTTCACACTGCTGAAATATATTTAACGCTTAGATCTCCAAAGGAAGTATACAATAAAGCAAAGCCAACAAAAATTATTAATGGTGAAGCGCCCCATGGAAGTAATATAAATATTCCAGCAGACAAATATCATCGAGAAACTTTCTTTGTAAGTGTGCATACAAGAAATTTAGCAAAGCATGTTGCTATATCAGAACAAACAGGAACTAGTATTGGAGAGTCATCATCATATAACAAATGAAAACTATTAAAAAAAATTCTGAAAAAGGTTTTGCTTTACCACTAGCGTTACTATTACTTGTTGTTATGACAATAATGGGAGCAACTTTAATTAATATCACCTCTAGCGAACATAGTTCAAATACTAATAAAGATAGTAATCAGCAAACTTTTTATGCTGCAGAAAGTGGGATCTCAGTTGCTAAAAATTGGATGGTTGGAAATATAAGTAAATTCTCTGCTTCTCCACCAAATAACTTAGATGGACAATTAAGATTTTGTAAAGCTTCTTTTTTTCCAAATTTAAAAAGTTCAAATAATGGATTTCATGCTGAGCGAAAATCTCTTAATCAGGTAATAAGTGCATCAGGGGATGAAGCAACTAGGCTTAGTAAATATAGTTTTGAATATTTCATTGCCTATTCACCAGATCAAAATGGTAATAATTCATCTGGTAAAAAAAAGTCAGGAACTAATAATATTTTATATACCATTTATTCTTGTGGTTGTAATGCTGCTGCAAATAATTGTAATGCTCAAAACAACGTTATTATTCCATTAGAAGCTGTGGTAACCTTGGTGAACTAATGAATAGATTTATACTTTATTTATTTGGATTTTTTCTACTAGTACAAGCAAATGCATTAGCTTGTAATTTTAAAATAGCAAATTTTGGAAGTCCCAAAGAAAATATTAAGATTGAACCTATACAACCAGTTTTAATGCCAGATCGTTTTGGAGGCGAAAGCTTAATTATTCCTATGGAAGATCTTTGTAAAAATGACAAAAGTCTATATGGAACAGCTGCTATTTATTTATACATTGAAAATAAACTTACAAGAATTCAGCTTTATAGACCCAACATGGATGACAGTAAATTAATGGACTATTCGATGAGTAAATATGGATTTTTCAATCTTCCAGAAGGCGTACCAAAAAGTAGATGGCGTGGAAGTTATATTTGGGAGTCTGGAAATGATATCATTGAATACATTAAAACAGATATCCATGATGGTTACGCAGAAATTATAGATATTACGAGCAAACTTTATTCAGCAGGTATGGCAGAATACAATGCAAAGGTGGGGAAATGGTTAGACTCTCAGCAATAATTATTAGTTTATTTTTCGTATTTAGCTCTCAAGTACAAGCCAAAAGTCCACCTCCTGGTACAGGCACTTCAGAAATACCAGCCAACATTTTAATCATGTTGGATAACTCAGGTAGTATGAGTGCAAAATTATATAACTCTGTTCAAGTTTATTACCCTCTTGATGTTGCAACAGATAGCTCAGGTAACGTTTACGTAATGGAGTATTACAATAATAGAATTAAAGTTTTTAATAGCTCTGGCGCATATCTTAGAAGCTTTGGTGGTTATGGAACAGGATGTAATCAGTGGAAGTATGCAAGACAATTTACAATTTATAATGATAAAATATATATAGCTGACACTTATGGTCACCGAATAAAAGTTCTTAATTTGACAGGTGGCTGCATTTGGAATAATGGAGCAAGATTTAATTATCCACATTCAATTGCGGTTGCAAGTTCTTATGTATATGTAGGTCATAACAATTCTTACATTTCGCATTATACAACAAATGGAGTTCATCAAACTGGATATTATAACGCTGGAAGTAATTTAAGTTATTCTTGGGGCATGTCATTAAATAGTTCTGGAAATAAATTGGCTATTGGAGATTATAGTAAAAATAGAGTAGTAGAATTTACTGTAAGTGGTCAATCCCTATCTTACAACCAAGCAACAAGCACAAGTTATTCTACATCAAATGGATATTTTCGAAGACCAGTAGATGCTGGTTATGACAGCAGTGGCAATATCTATGCTTTAGATTTATATGGCCATAGAATTCAAAAATTTAATTCAAGTTTAGTATATCAGACTAAAACTGGAGGTTATTCAACTTCATCTGGTTTTAGATATCCTTATGGTATGCACGTTGATAGTAGTGATAATATTTATGTTACTGACTTTTATAATTATGCAGTTCGAAAATATGACACTAATTTAACTGAAACAGCAACATACGGTGGGGGTGGAGGATCAAGATTAGATGCTGCAAAAAAAGTTATTAAAAAAATAGTTTCAAATACAGATTTAACATCAGGAGCCAACTTTGGTTTAATGGAATGGGGAACAAGACATAATATAAGAGTTAAAATATCTGATACTGGTGCCAAACAAATTTATTCAAATGTTGATGGTGTTTATGCAAGTGGTGGAACTGATCTTAGAACAGCAATGAACAATGCTAGAAATTATTTCACAAGTGGTCAAGTTGCTAATTGGAATTTGACCTGTTCTCTAAACTATCTAATTGTAATAAGTGATGGTTACTGGTCTAGTCATAGTTCAGTTATTAGCATCGCAAATCAAATTAGAACTGCTTATAATATTAAAACCTTTGCAGTAGGATTTGCTTTAGGAGGAGCCAATTCTAATTATAGTACATTAGCTACAGCAGGTGGAACTGTTAAACCACTTTATGCATCTAATGAAACTGAGTTATTAGCAAAATTAACTGATGCAATTAAACAAGCTATTTCAGGAAGACTAACTTTTACTACCCCAGCAGTAATGTCAGATGTCAGTAGAAATAATTTTGTTTATCAATCTACATTTGAGTATGCAAAAAATACACAATGGAAAGGTAGTTTAAAAAAGTATAAATTAAATTCTAATGGTACCTTTGGTACAGTTCAATGGGATGCTGCAGATAAATTAAATGCTAAAAGTGCATCATCTAGAAATATTTGGACTCCTGAAATCAGTACAAGTATTAATAATTTTACTACATCTAATAAAGATGCTTTAAAATCTAGAATGTTTCCTAGTCAATCACCAACTGACACTGAAGTTGAAAATTTAATAAATTTTATAAGAGGAGTGGACACTTATGATCAAGATGGAGATAATAACAAGACAGAGTCTATCCATAAGCTTGCAGATATTTACCACTCTGATTTGATAATAGTTGGAAAACCAGAAGCACCAGCTATAGATGATGGTTCAAATAATTCTCAAATGAAAGATTCATATTACAGATTGCAAAATAATTATAATAATTTCAAAAATGGCTCAACTTGTGGAGGCCCTTGTGTAAATAGAAAGGAAATTATATATGCAGGAGCTAATAATGGTATCCTTCATGCCTTTGATGCTTCAAATGGTGAAGAGTTATGGGGATATATCCCACCAAACGTTTTGGGTAACCTCGAAAAAGTACCGTCAAGCAAAGCTAATTCGACAAATGCGATTTACGGTATAGATGGCTCACCTGTTGTTAAAGATATCTACTTTGATGATACTCCAAACGACTCAACAGATAATCCAAGATGGCGTACAGTACTTTTAAGTGGACTTGGATCAGGTGGAAAAGGTTTATTTGCAATTGATGTAACAAATCCTAATAATCCCACACATCTTTTTGCAATTAATCATAACGGCTCAGATCAAGTAATTCAGCACTGGGGGACTGATACTTTTAAAAATGAATTTGGATATAGAAGTGGAAGTATTGATCCAAAATATGATTATAGAAAATTAGGAGAGACTTGGTCTACACCAAGAATAATTAGAATTAAAGTTAGTGGTAAGGACAAATGGGTTGCAGTATTTGGAGGTGGTTACAATGGTGCAGTTAATCCCAACTATGGTTCTGCTGTTTTTGTAATGGATTTAGAGGATGAAGGAAGGTTGTTAAAAGTAATTGATATCGAAGATCAAGCCAACGTAATGCATAATTATGTTTTTGGTACTGTTAGCAATAATACTCAAACAGAATTTAATTTAGCAACTTATGGTTTAAATTCATATGATATTAATTGTTGTACTTTAAAAGTATATGGAGCTGGTAGTATTAGATATTCAATTACTGGAGATCAAAGTGGTAGTACTATGCGTAATTTAAAATTAAAGTTTGATGAAGCTCCTCCAGGAAGAATTACTTTGATGGTTAGTAAAGTAAATAAGACAGATATAGTAAATTCTTTACCAGCAGATCTTACAGTTATTACTGCAGATGGCACAAACAAAGCAAATTATAATGGTGCTTTGATTTACGCTACTGATTTAGAGGGAAAAGTTACAAAAATTAATCTAACTGATAAAGGAACTCTTTATGAAAAGACAACTTTATTTAATTCTCAATCAACGTCTGAAAATGGTAGGTATATTTATACTAGACCTGAGGCAACAATTAACAATGATAATAATTTATGGTTATATTTTGGAACTGGAAACACTCAAAAACTTCAAGAGCAGTCAAGTCAGGTACAAAATAGACTTTATGGTATAAAAGATGTTAATTTTCCTAATTTTGTAACTGTTAATCCAGCTGGAGATGTATCTAAATGCAAAACAGCTCCAAATTGTCCTGGAGGATCTGATTTAGGCTGGTATGTGAACCTTCAAAAGTCGCAAAAACTGACAGCAGAACCTACAGTTGATAAAGATAGGGTATATTTCCCTTTATATGAGCCAAGTCCTGCTAATAACAAATGTGGTATTGGAAGCGCTATATTGACTGCGTATGATACAAAATGTGGAAATTCAGTATTAAATGTAAATATGGGAAAAGGAGTACTCTCAAAAGTTGTAAAACAAGGAGATAATCTATATATCGGGCTTGCTGGAGAGGCTAACAAGAATATTGCTGGATTTACATCAAAAGATAACCTAATTACAGGTAAATCAAAGGCAAAAGCAGCATCTGGAGCAGTTCAGCTTGAAAGCTGGAAAGAAAACTATTAAATCAATAAAACTCTAACACAAAAAATACAAACTCTAACACAAAATATTATTATTTTAAAAAGTGTTGTTTTATATGCATTTTTTATAATATATTAATAAAACCAATCAATTAAAATACTCTAACACAAATAAGATAAACTCTAACACAAAAAAATATATCAATATTAAAAATATCACTGTTTTATCTAAAATTGCCAAAAATATAAATAAAACAAGCATTATTTAAGATTTTATGATGATTTTTAAAAATTATGTATATGATAATATCTCTAACACAAAAAATATTTACTCTAACACAAAATAATATTGACGATATTTTACAATTGTGTTAGAGTTTTAGTAATTTACGAAGAATTTTTATATGGAAACCATTCATAAAAAAAATGGAAGGCTACATATATATGTTCGACAAGATAAGTATAAAGGTGAGCTTAAATCTCATAATTGGGTCGGTAGAACATATATAAATGGTAAACAAAAAGTGTCCTCTTCAGGCACCACTAACCTTGAAGAAGCTATACCTATACTTGAAAAATGGTTTGATGACCTTCAAATTCAAAAAAATGAGACAAAACCTGAAATTGATCAGAGTTTAGATCAAAAATTAGAGGAAAAACAAGATTCTCCTTCTTCTTCACCTCTTGAAACACAATCAATAGAAGCTATTCAAAGCAACCCTGTAAAGGAAACTGTTCAATCTCCTGAAAAAGGCGTAACAATTGGAATGTTAGAAAAATTAAAGAATATTAAATTTTCTAAATCTAAAGAAAATGTTTCAGCTAACAAAGAAGGAGCTGGCGACCCAATAAAATCTAAAAATAAAGATAACAAAATTAAATCAATATTTAAAAACTTTTTTCAATCTAAAGTTAGTAAGTTAAGTGTAGCAGGTGAAGAAATTGCAGGTCTAGATATAACGAAAGAAGCAGTAAGAGTTGCTCAAGTTTCTCAAGATAAAGATGAAAAATGGATCTTAGATAAATTCTCTTATCGATTACTAGATCAAGAAGTTATTAATGACAATGTTTTAGAACAAAAAGATTATTTAGCTGCAGAAATTGAGCTAGCATTATCTAATGCAAAAATAACTTCAAAAAATGTTGCATTATCAATTCCTGTAACGAGTGCAATCATTAGAGTGGTCACTAGTCCCTTAATGTCTGATGATGAATTACAAAAAGCAATAGAAACAGATTCACTTTGGGAAAATTTAGTTCAACTTGCTGATAACTTAAATGATTATTCAATCTTTCATCAAATAATAAATAGAAATTCAAAAAATAATACCATGGAAATTTTATTTGTTGCATCGAAACTTTCGGATGTAAATGCTTATTCATCTATTGCTAAAAAAGCAGGTTTAAATCCAGTCATTATGGATGTTCGATGTTTCACTTTAAAAAATGCTTACGACAATACAAAGTTTAAATCAATTACAGACAAGGGAAATTCAGCAATCTTAGAGTTAGGTGTTGATGAAAATTATATGATGATTATTCATAACAATACTCCTGTTATCACTGATATTTTTTTAAGAGAACAAGAAAAACAACATTTACTTGAAGTTACTAATGAACAAATTTCGACAGAGTCAGAAGCTGTTATTAGAAGATATGCAATGCAACTAAAACAAGCAATTTCAGATTATGAAGCAAAATATGAAAATAAGATAACTACCATTCAAGTGGTCTCAAGTTTAAAAAATATTTCACTATTACTACCAGCGTTTAAAAAAAATTTACCAACAACGGGTTTTATTAATTTTGATCCGTTACAAAGTGTTAGTGTGCCATCTTATAATAATGAAAAAGTTCCAGATAATAACAAATCAACATTATCATCAGTACTTGGTCTGGCTTATAGAAAATTAGATGTATTTGGTTATTATAAATTTGTAACAGCTGTTAAAAATATAAACTTATTACCCAATAGAGACGCAGTTAGACAACAAAATAGACTAAAGTTTTTATCTGGCTTTGCTTTTAAGGGAATTGCAGGTACGGTGGCAGGAATTTATTTAATATTAATTGTCACGTCTTATTTCCAAATAAACAGCAATAAAGAAAAATTAATTAAATTTGATCAAGTTCAAATAGAGTTTGATAAATTAAATATTCAATTTTCAAAATTAGCAAAACAAAGAAGAGAGATGCAAAAATCATTGGATCTTGGTAAAATGGTTAGCTCTAATCAAGCCTCCTCATATAGAACCTTAGCTCAAGTGACTAGAAGTGTTCCTTTACGGGTTAATTTTGAAAAAATTTCTTTTGATGGAGATAATTCTTTAATAATTGAGGGTATGGCTTTTTCTGATCAAGACATTTTAAATTTTATTGCAAACCTAAATGCTAAATCATTAATCGAACAAGCGTCTTTAGCCAAAATGAAAGAAGAAACTGGTGAAACTAGTTCAGGAAGTAACAATAAAAAGGGATTTATAATTAATTGTAAATTGAAGGAAATTTAATGGATTTAGGTAGTTTAAAAAATATGGATTTAAATGATCTAATGAGTAAACTCAAAAGTGGGGGTTTGGGAGACAAAAAAAATCTCATTAAGTTTGGAATTGGTTTTTTTGCAGTATTAGTTTTTTTAATTGGCTATTACGTTTTTGTGTCCCCAAAAATTAAAATACAAGAAGAGCAAATAATGTTGATGGAAGAAAATAAAAATAAAATATTAGAATTTAATAATAATATTATAACTGTAAAAAAATCTATTAAAAAATTAGAACCTGAATACAAAAAAAATAGTAAATTATTCCATAGCAAAAAAGAAGTAGAGGATTTATATCAGAACATCAGCAAGTTTGCTTTGCTCAACGGCTTGTCGATAATTAGCTTAACAAAGGGTGAACCAAAAGCAGTAAGTAATTCTGGAGCATCTGAACAAAATTCAAATAATTCAGATCAAAATACTTCAACTGAAAATCCTTCAGATCAAAATACTTCAACTGAAAATCCTGAAGGTCAACAGGTGATGTATTATAAAATTCCAGTAGATTATGAAATTCAAGGAAATTTTTTAAGTTATTTAAAATTTAGAAGAGCATTATCAAAATCACAAAAAGTAATAAATTTTGATAAAGAAGAAATTACCACGATAGCAGAAATGCAAGGACAAATTTTATCAAAAGTAACATTATCAATTGTTGGATTACCCGATGAATATAAATAAAAAAAGATTATTAGTTTTTTTAATGACATTAATATTATGTCAATTTCAATTATCATTTTTAAAAGCTGAAGATGCTAAAAGTATTGATGATGAAGAATTACCAGCAATAGATCCATTTGCAGGTGGAACTGCTGGCTCAACCAATCAGTCAGTTGAATTAGGTGATACTGAACAAAGTTCAAATAATGGATTGCTGAATAATATGAGATTAGCTGGAACTATTATTGGCAAAAGTAAAAAAATAGCTGTTTTTTCATCCCCAGATGGAGGAGCTTTTAAGTTCGAGGTAGGTGATCTACTTACAACTACCACTGTATTGTTAGAAATTTTTAGCGATGTTGTAATCGTTAAAGATCAAGACGATGAAAAATTTGAAGTATATATGAATAATATTATTAGACCGAGTGAAGGATAATTAATGAAAAAATATCTAAAAATTATTATTTTTTTATCATTTTTGGCTTTATTACAGTCATGTGAAACAATGTCAAAAAAACCAGGATCAGTTCATGGAGACAAACCTTTAATTGATACTAAAAAAATAATTGTTGATGGACAAAAAGAAATGGACAAAAAAGTAATTGATGGTCCTAAACCATATGATACTGAATTTACAACTCGTCCTGATAAAAGAAGAGTCATAACAACTGAAACAGTCAAAAATTATGTATCAATTTCTGATGAGTATACAAACTTAAAGCAAAATATAAGTATAAACTTTCAAGGTATGGATTTTAAATATGTAATGTCTTTGATGGCTGATATTGCAGAAATAAATATTTTAGTTGGAGACGAAGTAAGTGGAACAGTTAACGCAAAAATTGATAATGTGGGTTGGGATGTTGCATTTCAAACATTGTTAGATATGAAAACATTAGTTGCTGATGTTGATGTTGCAAATGGAATAATAAGAGTACATACGCCAGAAAAATTAACAGCACAAGAAACAGCTAAATCAGCAAGAGCAGAAGTTTTAAAGAAAAAGATAGAATTAGAAGAGTCGGTTGAGCCGATTGTTGCAGAGATATTTAGACTATACTATATCAGTCCTTCTCAAGCCAAAACTACTCTAGAGGCATTATTTTCAACACAGGGTTCAGAGGGGGCGGCTACTATGAGCAATCTTTCTATTACAGTTGAAGACACTACACGATCAATTATCGTTAGAGGGCATGAGCCAGATCTTGATACTATTGATGCAGTTATAAGAGAGATAGATGTAAAGACAAAACAAGTTTTAATAGAAGCTTTTATTGTTGAGGCGGACTCAACTTTTCAAAAAGCTTTAGGAACAAGAATTGGAGCAATGACAAAACAACTTGATGGTCAAGCTCTAATAACAGGATCTGTCGGTGGTGCTGCAACAACACCAGGTGGTGTTACATTAGGAGCTGCAGCTGGAACAGTTACCAATAACTCAATTACTGGTGCAACAAGTGGAATTGGTATTTTAAAACAAATGGGTTCTTCAGTATTAAAAGTTGAGATTGAGGCATTAGAATCTTTGGGTAAAAATAAAATTATTTCAAGCCCAAGTGTATTTACTTTAAATAACCAAGAAGCAAAAATTACACAAGGTACCCAAATTGCTTACCAAACAACATCTGACGGTACGACAACTACAGAATTTAAAGAAGCAGCATTAGCATTAACTGTAACTCCAAGCATAATTGGTGATGGAAATGTATTATTAGATATTCAAGTTAATAATGACTCACCAGTAGAAGTGGCTGGATCAGATGAACCTGGAATTAAAACAAATGAAATAACAACAAAACTACTTGTCAGTGACGGTGATATAGTTGTTATTGGGGGCATTAAAATTAATACTAAAACTAACACAAACACTAGTACACCTGGGATAAGCAAGGTACCAGTTGTTGGAAATTTATTTAAAGGAAAAAATAATAGTGATGCTTTATCAGAAATGTTAATTTTTTTAGCACCGAGAGTTATAGACTAAGATGAGTAAAACTAGATTAGATAATACTAGTGAACAAAATATTCTAAATATGCTAATGGAAAGTTCAAGTATTTCTGCTGATCAGATGTCTAAAATTAATACAACTAGCTCTGAAATAGGAAAAACAAAATTAGAGACAGCTTTAGAATTAAATTTTACTGATGAAGACAAGATACTTAAAACTTTATCCACAAGTTATTCTCTACCTTCTATAGATTTATCAAAAAAAGTAATTGATCCAAAAATAAAAAAAATAATTGATCTAAGGTATATCCAGGACAATTTATTAGTTCCTTTTGAAATGTCTGATGGAGTGTTAAAAATTGCAATAGCTGATGCTTCAAAATTAGGATTAATGAAAAATTTAAAAACAATGACAAAAATGGAACCAGAATTATTTGCAGCTTCTATTTCTGATATAAATGAATTTATAAGTCGACTTTCAAAACAAGAAACACAAAAAATTTCTGATAAAAATGTCAAAGTAGAAAAAGTTGAAAAAAATAAAGATGAATTAATTGAAGTTGGAGGAGAAGTAATTGTATTTGGTAATAAATTAATTACAGAGGCAATTAATTTAGGGGCAAGTGATATTCATATTGAGTGTTTTAGAGATAGTGCACAAGTACGATTTAGAGTTGATGGTATTTTAAAAATTATGGATAGTTATTCTAAATTTTTACATGAAAATTATTCAGCAGTTGTTGCTAGAATTAAAATTATTAGCAAACTAGATATTGCCGAAAGAAGAGTGCCTCAAGATGGGGCTTCAACTTTTAAATCAGAAACTAAAGAAATTGATTTAAGGGTTTCGATTTTACCTACAAAAAATAATGAGAGAATTGTAATGAGGATTTTAAATAAAGATGCTGGTGATAAAGCTCTTTCTGATTTAGGATTTGAAAGTAATGATTTAGAAAAGCTTATTAAAGCTATAACTTCTCCTCAAGGAATGGTGCTTGTTACTGGCCCAACAGGAAGTGGAAAAACAACCACTCTTTACAGCGTGTTAAAGCATATTAATAAGCCTGGGATGAACATTTTAACAGCTGAAGATCCTGTAGAATACGAAATGGAGGGAGTAGGACAAGTTCAAGTAAAAGAGGCAATTGGTTATACTTTTGAAGAAGCTCTTAGATCTTTTTTACGTCAAGACCCAGAAGTGATTTTGGTTGGAGAGATTAGGGATAAAGCGACAGTAGATATAGCTCTAAAAGCTGCTTTAACTGGGCACTTAGTTTTTAGCACACTTCACACTAATGATGCTCCAAGTTCTATTACCCGTTTAGTCAATATGGGTACTCCAAATTATTTAATATCTGCTGCGTTAACTCTAATTATGGCACAAAGATTAGCAAGAAAAAGTTGCTTAGATTGTAGAGTTATCGATGAGAATATTACTCCTAAATTATTAAATTCTATTGGGTTTTTACCTGAACAATCAGCAAGAGCTAAAATTTACAAAGGTACAGGTTGTGAAGAATGTAGTGGAACCGGCTATAAAGGAAGAATGGGTATTTATGAAATTCTTGAAATTGATAATGAATTGAAAGCTGGAATTTTATCTAATCTTCAGCAGACAGAGTTAAATGCGATTGCTAAAAAAAATGGTTTTAGAACCATGCAAGATATGGGTCAGGATTTATTATTAAGTGGAGACCTTTCATTTGCTGAATACGAAAGAGTGCTACAATCTAATTAATGTTAAATTTTGAATACAAAGGAATCTCTCAAGGTAAATATGTTGAGGGAGAAATTGAAGCTTTAAATAATGCTGAAGCAGCTCACAAATTAAAAGACCAAAAAGTAATTATTACAAAACTTAAAGAAGCAAAAAAAAAGAAAGCAGTTAGTAAAAAAGAAAAAATATCATTTAGTTTTGGAACTGGAATAAAAGCTCAAGAAATTTTAATTTTCTGTAAACAGTTTGCAACTATGCTTAGAGCAGGACTGCCTGTATTAAACACATTAGAGATGTTAGAGGGTCAAACAACAAGACCTCCAATGAAAAAAGTTATTCAAACAATCAAAACAGACTTAGAGGCTGGAAATGCTTTATCAAAGTGTTTTGAAAAACATTCAAAAATTTTTGATACTGTAGTTGTAAACTTGATAAAAGCTGGTGAAGCTAGTGGTAAACTTGATACCTTTTTACAAAAAATTGTAATTAATTTAGAGAAAAGAGAAAAGATTAAATCTCAAATTAAAAGTGCTTTATTTTATCCAGGAGTTCTTTTTTCAGTTGCAATATTAGTTACAGTTTTTATGTTAATGAATGTAGTTCCAACCTTTGTTGATATGTATGAACAAATGGGAGCTAAGTCATTACCAACCCCAACAGCAGTGATTATGTCTATGAGTGATTTTGTTAGATCATCAGGTGGTTTTTATCTTCTTATCTTTATTATTTTATTTATTGTTGGTTTTAAATATTTAATAAGTAAAAATTATAATGTTAAAAAAGTTTGGCACCAAATTATGCTTAAACTTCCAATTTTTGGAAACTTAATAAATAAATCAATCTTAGCAAAAGTATCATTGGTTTTAGGAAACCTTAATCAAGCAGGCGTTGATTTAATTGAAAGTATTGATATTGCAAAATCTGTAACTGATAATGTAATTGTTATTGAAGCTTTAGAAAATATTAAAAAAGGTGTTTTCTCAGGAGAAACTTTGACAGACTTATTTAACAAAGAGAAAATATTTCCACCAACTTTTAGCCAATTAATCTCTGTTGGTGAGCAAACAGGTAGCTTAGATGAAATGTTTGGTTCAGTTGCAATTTATTATGAGGAAGAGTTTGATGTTGCAGTTGCCAATCTTGCAAGTTTAATTGAACCTATAATGATCGTATTTATGGGGATTACTATCGGGGGCTTAATGCTCGCAATGTATGCGCCTATTTTCAATATGGGAGATGTTATTGGCTAGTAAGAGGGTTTTTATTAAAATAACTAAACTTTAAGTAGCTCAATATATTATTGACCTTTTTAAATAATCTACATAAGCTTTATTAAATAATATTTCGGAGGATAAATGAAAAAATTTAATAAAGGTTTTACGCTAATTGAATTGCTAGTTGTTGTAGCAATTATAGGAATTCTAGCTGCAGTAGGTGTTGTTGCTTATAATGGATACACTGCTTCAGCAAAAAAAAATGCAACCAAAACAATGCATGCTCAAACAGTTAAATATATTTCAGCAGAAATTCAAAAATGTTCATTAGGAGAAAGTAAATTTATGGGAACTAACCAGAGTTGTCCCGCAACAGCTGCAAAAGCAGTAACAGGTGCAGTAAATACAATGACTGATAAAAATCCTTTTGATGTTACAAAAAATGCTGTTAGATCAAGCGGAAGCTTTGAAGTTGGATATGTTGGTTTAAGTTCTTCAGGAACTACCGTTACAGTAAAAACTTGTGTAGCGACAAGCTGTGCAACTGCTGACAAAATGGAAGCTACTATAAGCGTAGACTAAAAATTTATGAGGCACTACTACAGCCGAGGGTTTACTTTAATAGAACTCCTGGTTGTAGTTGCTATTATTGGAATTCTTTCAGCAGTAGGTGTTGTCTCTTACAGTGGTTACAAAGCTTCTGCTGAAAAAAAACAAGCTGAGATTACATTAAACTCCATTTATTTAGCAGAACAAGAATATAAATCTAATAATGGTGAATACTACTTTAATACCTCTACTTCAAATTTAGTTACTAATTTATTTGATGGTGTAGATGATTTATCTGAACAATCGTTTACTTTTAAAACTACAAACGCTAATACTTTAACAATTACAGCAACTAAAAAAACAAATACTAGCTGCACTATATCAATTACACAAACCAATAAAAAACCAAATAGCCACAGTAGTTGCTAGTATAGAAATGGAAAAATTTTTATTTTTCAACATTATCATTACAACGCTAAATATATTCTTAATTGTTTATGCTTATTCATTAAATTTTTTTCCAAAAAAATGGAGAAAGAAAGTCAATCAAGATACTTTAGTTGGATTAGTTTTAATATTTTTAACAATGTTTACGTGTTTTCTTTGGGTTTTTTATTTTTACTTTAAATTATTATAAACTCTAAAATTGTATGAAACATAAAGCCTTTACACTGATAGAACTCCTAGTCGTAGTAGCAATCATTGGTATTCTTGCTGCAGTAGGAGTGGTTGCTTATAATGGGTACACATATGCCTCAAAAGTTAAAGTATTTGAATATCAAAAAAGTCAATTAATAAAATTAGTTAATGTTGAACTAGCTAAATGTGCGCTTGGGGAAAAAGATAGTAAAGGATGGGTAAAAGTAATGGATGGTTATTATTATTGTAATTGGTATAATCTAAATAATAGAAATGGATTGTTGATGAATGCAGTAGTTGAATTTGCACGACATAAAGATTTTAAAAACCCATTCCAACCAGATAAATATTTTGTTGAATATTCTGCAAGTATTCCTCTTAATGATGTTTACTTAGGAAAACTCATTTTTCATAATAGAAATACATTAGAATATTGTATCAAAATACCTTGCAATGATGGAAATAGTAGAAAAACTGAGACTCAAAACTTTTTAATGATGGCTACTAAGATATGAGGCAAAAAGCCTTCACCCTTATAGAAATACTAGAAGTAGAGCGATTCAAAAAAGAACAATACACTCTTAAGATATTTTATTTTAAATACCCAAGCTCTTTCATTTCAGCTGAAAATTTAGTTTCAATATCATTTATAATTTTTTTATCTAATACATTTTTCCAGTTATTTTCTGGACCTAAATTAAAAAATTTGATCTTATTATTTAATGTTTTATGTGCATTTTCATTAAAATAACCCTTTTCTTCTAAATTTTGTAGATATTTGAAATTCGTTGTTTTAATTATATTTTCATTTTTATCCTCATTACTTTGAACATCAGTATATTTGTTTATAAAATTAATTATTCTTTTAAATTCAAATCTTGTATCTTTAATTAAATTTTCATATTTAATTAATAGAAAATCTTTATTATTATTTTTCCAAAATCTATAATGCTCACCCCAAGTACCTAGAAGAGTTTTTAAACTGTCTTTAATTAAAACACCTTTTTTTTTATGTCCTCCAATAAATCTTGGAGTTAACAAGAATTCTTTAGAATCTTCCAATGTCTTGTTATAATGATTTGAAATTGAACTTACTAAATTTCTTGGATCTCTAACAATATATATAGAAGCTAAGGTATTTCTTCTATTTGTAAAATTGTATTGATCAATTTTACAATTAATATGATGTGTTTTTAAAAATTTAATTTTATTGTCTAAATTTATTAAATCTTGAGCATCTTCCCAGTATTTTTTAATTTCATGAAAATTACCTAAGTCATTTGTAAATTTTTTAAAATCATTTTCAGTAGGAAATTGCTTAATTCTTTTTAAAAGATTAAAATTAAAAATTCCATCATTGCTGTACATCAGGGCAGCTACTATAGATCTTACCCACGTGTTTCCACTTTTAGGATATGATGCAAGCCATATGATCATATATATTTATATTACATAGATAAATAAAATCAACAAACTAGTGATATAAATTATTTTAGAAATTGATATCTTCATTATAATCAAACATTTATTAATTTATTTAAAAGTATGAAATTTCCAATTCTTTTACCAAATATCTTTAACCATCCTTTTACTTATGAGAGTGATATTAATTTAAAAGTAGGAGATTATGTGGTGGTGCCTTTTGGTAAGTCTGAAATTACAGGGGTAGTTTGGGATGAATTTGAAAAAAAAAATAATAGAAATTTTAAGATAAAAAGTGTTTTAAAAAAATTAGACGTTACTCCATTAAAAAAAACAACTATCAAATTTCTTAACTGGTTTTCAGAATACAATATAATTCCCAAAGGAATGGCTTTAAAACTAGTTTTATTAAGTAGTAATGCTGTAGAAAAAATTCAAAAAGATGCTTACAAAATTTTTGACACAAATATCAAAAAAAATCTAATAAAGCTTTCTGAAGAACAGAAAAAATCTCTTAAAAAAATGAATATTTCTAATCAAAAATTTAGAGTTCATGTTCTTCAAGGAACAACGGGTTCAGGAAAAACCATGGTATATTTTGAAGCTCTTAAAGACATTATAAACAAGGGTTTTCAGGGCTTAATTTTATTACCTGAGATTGGCTTAACAGGTCAATTTGAAAAAAAATTTATAGAATTTTTTGGTTTTACCCCTGCAGTTTGGCATTCTGGTATTACAAAAAAAAAGAAAGAAATTATTTGGAGTGGAATCGCAAATGGGGAAATAAAAGTTGTCATTGGAGCTAGATCATCATTATTTTTACCATTTAAAAAGCTAGGTCTAATTATTGTTGATGAAGAGCATGACCAATCTTACAAACAAGATGAAGGAGCTACCTATAATGCAAGAGACATGGCTATTTCAAGAGCATCATTTGAAAATATTCCTATCAATTTAATTACAGCTGTTCCATCAATTGAGACTTATGAAAATATTAAAAAAGGTAAATATAGTATTTCTAAATTAGAAAAACGTTATCAAAACGCATCATTACCAAATTATGAAATAATTAATCTTAATGAAACAAAATTAGAAAAACAATCTTGGCTTTCAAAAAAAATAATTGAGAAAGTAAATTTTCATCTTGATAAAAACGACCAAATATTATTTTTTTTAAATAGAAGAGGTTTTTCTCCACATGTACTTTGTAATAAATGCTTTAATAGTTATTCGTGTCCAAATTGTTCAATCAATTTAGTTTATCATAAAAATAAAAATAATTTATTGTGCCATTATTGTGGTTTCAAATCTTCTTTGAAAAGAACTTGTGCAAAAGATGGTGACTGTGAGTTTATTTTTAGTGGGCCTGGTGTGGAAAGAATATCTGAAGAAGTTAAAAAAAACTTTCCATCAAAAAAAATAGAAATTTTTTCGAGTGATACTATGAATAAAAAAGACTCTAGTGATAAATTAGAAAAAATAATCAATAATGAAGTTCAAATTTTAGTTGGAACACAGTTGATCTCTAAAGGTTTTCATTTTCCAAGCCTTAATTGTATTGTGGTAGTTGATATTGATCTTTCATCTCAAGGACATGATCTGAGAGGAGCTGAAAAAAATTTACAGTTGTACCACCAGCTTTCTGGCCGTGCAGGAAGAACAGGCAAACCTGCTACTGTGTATTTTCAAACTTATAACACTAATACTAAAATGATTTCAGATTTAACAAATAGTAATCCTGACATCTTTCTTGATCGAGAATTAGATATTAGAAGACAAAACAAGCTTCCACCATTTCAAAGATTTATTTCTTTAATTCTAACAGGAGACAATGAAGTAAAATTAGAAAAAGAAGCTTTTTATTTTAAAAACTTTATCGAAAAAAAAATTAATGCAAGAATTTTAGGACCTGTCAGTGCCCCTATTTTTAGACTAAAAAAGAAATTTAGAATAAGAATGTTAATTAGAGGTCCAAAATCTCTCAAATTACAGAATTCAATCGCTAAAATTATCCCAAATTACAAATTTTCATCAGGAATAAAACTTTCAGTTGATGTTGATCCAATAAACTTCAATTAACCTTTAAAAAAAGGACTTTTAAACGAATGTGCTACTTGAAGACATTATAGTCATATGTTAATTAGAGCGTGATTTTAAAATAATCTTCAACATAACAGAGGTACTAAGTTGAGTAAAAATAAGGGATTTTCAATAACTTCAGCTGAAAGATATTCTTTAGCTTTGTATGAGCTTGCAAGTGAAAGCAATGTTCTTTCTCAAGTAGAAGATCACTCCTCATCTATCTTAAACCTGATTTCATCAAGTAAAGATTTCTCAGATCTAATTAAAGATCCAACTAATAGCCAAGAAGATCTTTTAAAAGTTATAGATAGAATTTCTAATGACAACAAATTTGAAAGTTTATTAAAAAATTTCTTAAGTTTTTTAATTACTAAAAGACGTTTTTTTTATGTAGAGCAAATTTTAAAAAGCTTCATTGAAACATGTTCTCAAAAAAGAGGAGAATTAAAAGCAGAATTAAAATCTGCAAAAGAATTATCTGGTGATGAAATATCAAAAATTACAGATGAGCTTACTAAAAATTTTAGCTCAAGAATAAAATTAAACTACAAACATGACAAAAGTTTAATAGGAGGTTTAATAGTACAAGTTGGAAGTACTATGGTTGACACCTCAATTAAAAATAAATTACAACAAATCGAAAACAGAATGATAGAGGCATAAATGGAAATAAATCCTTCAGAAGTAACAAAGATATTAAAAGAACAAATTAAAAATTTTGGTGACAAAGCAGAAGTGACTGAGGTAGGACAAGTATTATCAGTGGGAGATGGTATCGCTAGAATTTATGGTCTTGATAATGTTCAAGCTGGAGAGATGGTTGAGTTTGCGGATGGCTCTAAAGGTATGGCCTTAAACTTAGAAAGTGAAAATGTTGGGGTTGTAATTTTTGGAGATGACAGAAATATTAAAGAAGGTGATACTGTAAAAAGAACTGGAAACATTGTTGATACTCCAGTTGGAAAAGAATTATTAGGTAGAGTTGTTGATGGATTAGGAAATCCGATTGATGGTAAAGGACCTTTAGATAAAAGTGTTAAAAAAAGTAGAGTTGAAGTAAAAGCTCCAGGAATTATTCCTAGACAGTCAGTTAGTGAGCCTATGCAAACAGGTCTTAAATCTATTGATAGTCTAGTTCCAGTTGGAAGAGGTCAGCGTGAATTAATTATTGGTGATAGACAAACAGGTAAAACTGCAGTTGCAATTGATGCTATCATTAACCAAAAGAAAATTAATGAGTCTGGTGATGAGAAACAAAAACTTTATTGTATTTATGTTGCTATTGGTCAAAAAAGATCAACTGTAAGACAAATTCAAAAAACATTGGAAGAAGCTGGAGCAATGGAATACACAACAATTGTTGCTGCAACAGCATCTGACTCTGCACCACTTCAGTTTTTAGCACCCTACACAGGCTGTACAATGGGTGAATATTTCAGAGATAATGGAATGCATGGATTAATTATTTATGATGATTTGTCTAAACAGGCTGTTGCTTATAGACAAATGTCCCTATTGTTAAGAAGACCTCCAGGACGTGAAGCTTACCCTGGTGATGTATTCTATCTTCACAGTAGATTGTTAGAAAGAGCAGCAAAATTAAGTGATGAGCATGGTGGAGGTTCTTTAACAGCGCTTCCAATTATTGAAACACAAGGTGGTGACGTATCAGCGTTTATTCCAACTAACGTAATTTCAATTACTGATGGGCAGATTTTCTTAGAAACTGAACTTTTTAACCAAGGGATAAGACCAGCGATTAACGTAGGTTTATCTGTTTCAAGGGTTGGTTCTTCAGCACAAACAAAAGCGATGAAAAAAGTTTCAGGATCAATGAAATTAGAGTTAGCACAGTATAGAGAGATGGCTGCTTTTGCTCAATTTGGATCTGATCTAGATGCTTCAACACAACAACTTTTAAATAGAGGTTCAAAATTAACTGAACTTCTTAAACAAAAACAATACTCGCCAATGACAGTAGCTGAACAAGTTATTTCTGTCTTCTGTGGAGTAAAGGGATATTTGGATGATATTGAATTAAAAGATATTGCTGAATTTGAAAATAAAATTATTGAAAAATGTAAGTCTGATAAACCTGAAATAATTGATTCAATTCAAAGCTCAGGTAAACTTGAAGATGATAAAGAAAAATTACTAATTGAAGTAATAACTCAATTAAAGGAAAACTTTAAATCTTAATTTATTATGGCAAGTTTAGACGATCTTAAAAAAAGAATAGCTAGTGTAAAGTCTACACAAAAAATTACAAAAGCTATGAAGATGGTAGCGGCAGCTAAACTTAGAAGAGCCCAAGAGAGTGCTGAGAGGGGAAGACCTTATTCAGAAAAAATGAATAATATAATTCTAAATCTTTCTAGTGGGATTTCTGACAAAGAAAATGCTCCAAAATTATTATCTGGATCAGGTAATGATAAAGTTCATTTATGTGTTGTGATGACTTCTGACAGAGGTTTGTGTGGTGGTTTTAATTCAAATATTATTAAAAAAGCCAAAAGCTATTTTGCTAAACTTTCAAAAGATGGAAAAGACTTAAAGATCATTACTGTAGGTTCAAAAGGTAACGACCAACTTAAAAGAGCCTTTGGTGACAAGATAATTGCAAATATTTCATTTAAAGAGTCAAAACATGCCAATTATTTCGATGCTGAAAAAGTTGGTAAAATGGTAATCGAAAAATTTGGAGCTGAAGAGTTTGATGTTTGTACTATTTTTTACAATCAATTTAAAAATGTAATTACTCAAATTCCTCAAGCACAACAAATAATTCCTTTAAATGTTGAAAATTCAGAGGATGATAAATCTGAGGATAGTTATGAGTTTGAACCAGATGAAGATGAGATTTTAAGCAATTTATTGCCAAAAAATATTTCAACACAAATATTTAAGGCAATGTTAGAGAATTCAGCTAGTGAACAGGGCTCAAGAATGAGTGCAATGGATAATGCAACCCGAAACGCAGGTGAAATGGTTGACAAGCTTACTATTGAGTATAATAGAAGTCGTCAGGCAGCAATTACTAAAGAACTAATAGAAATCATATCAGGAGCAGAGAGTTTATAATTATGAGCAAAGGAACAATTACACAAGTTATTGGAGCAGTAGTAGACGTAAAATTTGATGGAGATCTTCCAGAAATTTTAACAGCCTTAGAATGTAAAAATGGAGATAACAGACTAGTTTTAGAGGTTGCTCAGCATTTAGGAGAATCTACTGTTAGAACAATTGCAATGGATGCTACTGAAGGTTTAAAAAGAGGTGATGAGGTGACAAATACTAAAGCGCCTATCCAAGTTCCAGTTGGCCCTGAAACATTAGGAAGAATTATAAATGTAATTGGAGAACCTATTGATGAAAGAGGCGAAGTAAAAACAAAAGAAAGCTGGCCTATTCACAGAGCTGCACCAGAATTTAACGAACAATCTACAGAAACAGAAATATTAGTTACAGGTATTAAGGTAATTGATTTACTAGCACCATATGCAAAAGGTGGAAAAATCGGACTGTTTGGTGGAGCTGGAGTTGGAAAAACAGTTTTAATTATGGAATTAATTAATAACGTTGCAAAAGCACACGGTGGATTTTCAGTGTTTGCAGGAGTTGGAGAAAGAACTAGAGAAGGAAATGATTTATATCATGAGATGATAGATTCAGGAGTTATTAAAAAGGATGGAGCTGGATCTAAAGCTGCACTAGTTTATGGACAAATGAACGAGCCTCCAGGAGCTAGAGCTAGAGTTGCTCTTACAGGATTAACTGTAGCTGAATATTTTAGAGATCAAGAAGGTCAAGACGTTCTTTTTTTCGTAGATAATATTTTCAGATTTACACAAGCAGGTTCAGAGGTGTCAGCACTATTGGGAAGAATACCATCAGCTGTTGGTTATCAGCCTACACTTGCAACTGATATGGGTAATCTTCAAGAAAGAATTACCACTACTAACAAAGGATCAATTACATCAGTACAGGCTATTTATGTACCTGCCGATGACTTAACTGACCCAGCGCCCGCAACATCATTTGCTCACTTGGATGCTACTACTGTTCTTTCAAGACAAATTGCAGAAATAGGTATTTATCCTGCAGTTGATCCACTTGATTCTACTTCAAGAATTTTGGACCCTAGGATTGTTGGTGATGAACACTATAGAGTTGCTAGAGAAGTGCAAAAAATTTTACAAACATATAAATCTCTACAAGATATCATAGCTATTTTGGGTATGGATGAATTGTCTGAGGAAGATAAGTTGGTTGTAGCTAGAGCTAGAAAAATCCAAAGATTTTTATCTCAACCGTTCTTTGTTGCGGAAGTATTTACTGGATCTCCAGGTAAACTAGTTGATTTAGACTCAACAATAAAAGGCTTTGCTGCAATTTGCAAAGGTGACTACGATCACCTTCCAGAAGCAGCTTTTTATATGGTTGGAACTATAGAAGAAGCAATAGAAAAATCTGAAAAAATGGCTAAGGAAGCCGCCGCTTAATGAGTGAAGAGTTTAAGATTGAAATAGTAAATCCAGAAAAATCTTTTTTAATTAAGGAAGATGCCTCTGAAGTAGTTGTCCCTGCCTTTGAAGGCGAGATGGGAATACTTAAAGATCACATTTCTATAATCTCATTTTTAAAGCCAGGTATTATAAAGATTTTGTCAAAATCTGGTGTTGAAAATTACTATGTTGAGGATGGAATTGTTGAATTTAAGAATAACAATCTATCAATCCTGACAAGCTCAATATTTAATCTCACAGATTTGGATAAATCTAAACAACAGGATTTACTTAAAACAGCTGAAGAAGAAGCAAATAATCCAGAAATAAATGACCAATCCAAGTATTTGGTTGATCAAAAAATTGAAGTATTAAAATCTCTTAATTAATAACTTTTTTAACTTTTTCTTGAAGTTTTTTGTAAACGTGTAGTTTAAAGTCCACTACAAATTCTGTAATTTGATCAAGTTCAATCCATTTCCATTCTAAAAATTCGGGATTTTTAGTCTTAATATTTATCTCTTGTTCTGTACCTGTAAATTTCATTAAAAACCATTTTTGTTTTTGACCTCTGTATTTACCTTTCCAAATTATTCCTAATAAACGATCAGGAAGATCATATGTTATAGTGCCATCTAACTCTCTAATTAATTCTACACTTTTAATGCTAGTTTCTTCCTCAAGCTCTCTATAGGCCGCTTTTAAGAAATCTTCACCTTCATCAACTCCACCTTGAGGCATTTGCCAAAAATTCTTTGTATTATCAATTCTTTTTGCAACAAATACTTTGTTTTCATTATTTAGCACAATTATTCCTACCCCAATTCTTAGTGGTAGTTCACTGAAGCTTTTTTTCATATTATCCGTTAAGTAGTTTAATTGCGTAATTTAATTGATTGTCTGTATCAGTTTTTATTCTAAAATTATCACTGTCTTCATTGACTTCAATATCAGGTTTCACACCAACCTCAGAGATAGATTTTCCAGAGGGTAGGTAATATTTTGCAATAGTTAGACGTATTGCACCTTTATTTTTTAAAGGAATTATTGACTGTACAGATCCTTTTCCATAACTGCTCTCTCCAAGTATAATAGCTCTTTTATGATCTTTTAGCGCACCAGCAACAATCTCAGAAGCAGATGCAGAACCATAGTTGATTAGTACCAACAGAGTTTTACCCTCAGTGATATCCCCTTTTTTTGCAAACCATTTTCTATTTTCAGATTTTTTCCTACTCTTTGTTGATACTATTTCACCATTTTCTAGAAAAAAATCAGAGATTTTAATTGCTTGGGATAAAAGTCCCCCCGGATTATTTCTTAAATCTAAAATAAATGCATTTAAATTTTTATTTTTATTTAATTTTTTTATTTTTTTTTTATTTGTTCGCTACTGTTATCATTAAAAGAAGTTAATCGAATGTATCCAATATTATTTTCTAGTAAATCAGATTTTACAGATTGCACTTCAATTATTTTTCTAACTATATTGAATGTTAAAGCTTTTTTAACTCCTCTTCTTCTTACTGTTAGTTCGATACTAGAGTCAACAGGTCCTCTCATTAAATCAACTGCTTCACTTAAAGATTTACCTTGAACTTGAATGTTATTAATTTTTACAATGTAGTCTCCTGCTTTAATGCCAGCTTTTGATGCTGGAGTATCATCAATTGGAGTAATTACTTTTACAACTCCTGCTTCCATACTGACTTCAATTCCAAGACCACCAAACTCTCCACTAGTTTCAGTTTGCATTTCTTTGAAAATTTCTGGAGACATATATGACGAATATGGATCAAGTGATTGAAGAAGACCATTTATTGCAGCGTCCATACCTTTGGATTGATCAGTTTCTTCAACATATTCTTTATTTATTTTTTCAAGGACTTCACCAAAAAGATCAATTTTTTTATAAATATCAATTTCTGCTGAATTAATTGTATTGATAGAAAGAAATATAGCCAAAAAAATTGTTAAATAAAATTTAATTTTTTTCATATTATAACTTTTTCTTTTGGAATTAATTCAGACCAAATTTTTTCAAGCTCATAAAATTTTCTTTTTTCAGGATGAAAGATGTGTACTATTAAATCAATTCCATCGACCAATTTCCATTCACTACTTTCTTTTCCTTCTATTTTAGAATTTTTAACACCATTGTTTTTTAATTTTTCTAAAACTTGTTCTGACAAAGATTGAATGTGACGAGACGATGTTCCGCTTGCAATGATCATGTAGTCAGCCATTGAACTTTTATCTTTAAGGTCAATAGTTACAATGTCTTGTGCTTTGTTAAGATCAAGTGTGTTGATTACAACAGATTTGAGATCAGAAATTTTATCCATTAATTAAATTTAGACTATCAAATTTTTCTTAATTGAGAAGATGAAATGTTGACTTTCTTAAATTCAACAAATGTGAGAGTTTTATTATTTAGTTTCTTAAATGTCTTTGATTTTAAAGAATTTTTTTTGTATCCATGCCTGTCAAATACAACAATATTACATTTTTTCGATATTGATTCTGATTTTTGCCATTTATGAAAATTAATCAAGTTATCAGCTCCCATCAAAAAATAAATTTCTATATCTTTATTTTTTTTAAGGTGATTAATTAAATCAATAGTCTTGTTTGATTTTATTACATTTTCATAAAACTTTACTTTTATAAAAGAATTTAATCCAATAATTTTTTTGCAATTTTGAGTTCTTTTTAAAAGTGATGTTTTGCTCTCTATTTTTAGTGGATTTTTTTTTGTAATCGCCCAGATGATTTTTTTAAGATTAAATCTTTTCTTAGCTTCTTTAGATATTGCCAAATGACCTTTGTGAGCTGGATCAAAAGAACCACCTAAAACTCCAATTTTAATTTTCTTATTGATCAATTTAATCTCTTATTTTTCCTTTGCTTGAAATTTCATATTTATATGAAACTAATTGTTCTAAACCAACAGGACCTCTTGGAGGAAGTGTGTTTGTAGAAATACCTACTTCTCCACCAAAACCAAATTCACCACCGTCAGCAAATTGAGTCGAGGTGTTGTGCATTGCAATTGAGCTTTTTACATTCTTTAAAAATTGTACAGCTGTTTTTTTATTTTCAGTAATAATAGAGTCTGTATGCATAGTTCCATATTTATTTATATGATCGATAGCTTCTTTATAAGTTTTTACAACTTTAACAGACACGACCGCATCTAAGTATTCTGTAGACCAGTCCTTTTCTTTTGCTGGGAATAAATTACCTTTGTAATGTTTTTTTAAAGTTTTATCTCCATATATTTTACAATTTTCATCTTCTAATTTCTTTAAAACAGGATTACAAAATTTCTTTACTATCTTATTATGTATAAGAATAGTTTCCGTAGCACCACATATGCCGGTGTTTCTTAATTTTGCATTATAAATTATATTAATTGCCATTTTCAAATTAGCATCTTTATCAATAAATGTGTGACACAGTCCTTCAAGGTGTCCGATGATAGGAACATTTGAGAGATCTTGAACTCTTTTAACTAAGTTTTTTCCACCACGAGGAATTATAATATCAATATAATTTTTCATTTTTGAAAGCATAATGTCCACGATTTTTCTTTCTCTTGAGTCAATAAACTGAATATAATTTTCATCAATTTTATTTAATTTTAAGGCTTTTCTAAAGAGTTTAGCTAAAATTCGGTTTGTGTTTATTGCTTCAGACCCACCTTTCAAGATTACTGAATTTCCAGATTTAAAGCATAAACTTGCAACATCAGAAGTAACGTTTGGTCTACTCTCATAAATAACACCAATAACACCTATTGGAATAGTCACTCTTTTGATATTTAATCCATTAGGTCTTTTCCATTTATTTAAAATAACATTAATTGGATCTTTCAATTTTTCAATTTTAAGAATTGAATTTTTAATATCGTCTAATTTTTTTTCATTTATTACGAGTCTATTTATTAAGTTATCTTTTAACCCTTTGTTTTTTGCAAATCTAACATCTTTAGTATTTTCTTTAAGAATAAAATTTTTTTCTTTATCAAGTAATTTAGCATAATCTTTTAAAACTTTATTTTTTGTTTTGGTGGAAATTTTTTTACTAGATGCTTTCCTAGCTTTAATGCCAATTAAATTCATGTATTTATTCATCTAAATTTCTACCATATCATCTTTGTGAATAACCTCTGATTTAGCAACATAACCTAATAATTTTTCAATTTGATTCGAATGATGCCCCATTATTTTTAGTATTTCATCGGATGTAAATGAACTTAAACCCCTAGCGCATTCTGTATTTTTTATATCAAGAATTTTTATGTGATCTCCTTTATTAAATTTTCCAAAAATTTTTTTTATTCCAGCAGCTAATAAACTTTTCCCAGATCTTAAAGCTTTTTTTGCGCCATCATCGATTACAATAGAACCTTTTGGTGCAATTGAACTTATGATCCATTTTTTTCTAGCATCAAGTTTTGAAACTTTGGATCCAAACCATGTACAATCATTTTTTTCTGTAATTCTTGAAATAGGATTTAAGTGAAGTCCATTTGCAATAACCATATTACAACCTGCTAATTGACAAATTTTTGCTGCTTCAATTTTAGTTTGCATGCCGCCACTACCATATTCGTTAACACCCTTTACATTAACTTTTTTTAAATCTTTTTTTAGATCATTTACTTTTTTAATTAATTTTGCATCCTTAAATATTTTAGGGTTTTTTGTATAAAGTCCGTCCACATCTGAAAGAAGAATTAATGTATCTGCACTAGTTATTTGTGCAACTCTTGATGCCAATCTATCGTTATCACCATATTTTATTTCAGTTGTAGCTATAGTGTCATTTTCATTAACAATTGGAATAAACCCAAGGTCAAATAAATTTTCAAAAGTCCTTTTTGCATTTAATGATCTTCTTCTTGTCTCTGTATCTTCTAGAGTAAGTAAAATTTGTGAGATATTTAATTTATATTTTTTAAAGGTTTGAGAAAATAAATTCATCAGTTCGATTTGACCAATAGAAGCTATAGCTTGACTCTTATCAAGCTTAATAGTTTTTTTGTTAATGTTCATTTTTTTACATCCAAGTGCTATCGCACCTGAACTTACAATGACTAATTTTTGATTTTTATTTTTTAATTTTTTGATGTCTTTTGCAAAGCTCGATAGCCATTCTTTTCTTACTTTTTTATTATTATCAACCAATAAAGAGGATCCAATTTTGATTACAATTATTTTAGAGTTTTTAAGATACATATGACAATAGTTTTGCTTTAATTTTCGATATCGAGTCCTTTTCTAGAGTTGACATAGTCATTATCTCACAATTTTTACCTTTAGAAAAATGATCAATTACATCTTTAGCAGTGTCTTCGTCAATTAAGTCAATTTTATTAAGTACCACAAGTTCTTTTTTATCTATCAGTTTTGAACTATAATTTTTTAATTCATTTTTAACCTGTTCATAAGACTCATTTAAATCTAAATTTGTAATATCTATTAAATGTAATAATGATTTACATCTTTCGATATGCTTTAAAAATTGAATCCCAAGACCCACACCCTCATGGGCTCCCTCTACAAGTCCCGGAATATCTGCAATGGTTATTTCCTTATCATCGTAAGAAGCAACTCCAAGATTAGGATTTAGAGTAGTAAATCTATAATTTGCAATTTTTGGGTTTGCATTAGTTATAGCAGCTAGCAAGCTTGATTTTCCTGCATTAGGTAATCCAATTATTCCAATATCAGCAATAGTTTTTAATTGAAGCCATATTGTAAATTCTTCACCAATATCTCCTTTGGTAAATTTTCTGGGTGCTCTGTTAGTTGAACTTTTAAATCTTGTATTTCCAAGTCCACCTTTTCCACCAATACCCGCAACAAACTCCTCTCCTTTTTTATTAAAATCAAATATTAATGTTTTATTATCTTCTTCAAAAACTTGAGTTCCTAGAGGTACTTTTAAAAATAAATCATCCCCACCTTTACCTGTACGGTTTTGACCAGCACCATTTTCTCCTCGTTGAGCTTTATGATGTTGTTGATATCTATAATCGATTAACGTGTTAAGATTTTCTTCTGCTTTTAAAATTATTGATCCACCTTTGCCACCATCCCCGCCATCAGGACCTCCATATTCAACATACTTTTCTCTTCTAAAACTTGGTGAGCCATCGCCACCGTTTCCAGCTTTAATATAAATTTTAACTTGATCTAGGAATTTCATAATACAACATCTATTTAAGTTGTACTATTAATTAGGTTTTACTGAAACGAAAGTTCTATCTGCTTTAGATTTTTTGAACACAACTTTACCTTTAACTACTGAAAAAATGGAATGATCTTTACCCATTCCTACATTTTCACCAGGAAAAATTTTAGTTCCTCTTTGTCTTACAATTATGTTTCCAGGTATTACTGTTTCGCCACCGTATTTTTTAACACCAAGTCTACGCCCAGCACTATCACGTCCGTTTCTCGATGATCCACCTGCTTTTTTTGTTGCCATAATTTACCTAGCTTATTTACTTGTTGCTTCTTTTTTTACTTTAACCTCAGTATCAACTTTTTTAGTTGGTTTGACCATTTTTTCTGCTTCAGATAACACCTTGCCATCTTTTGAAAAAATCTTGTTAATTCTAATCATAGTATGTTCTTGTCTATGACCATTTTTTCTTCTTGAATTATGTCTTCTTCTTTTTTTGAAGATTAAAATTGTTCTATCCTTGCCATTTTTTATTAAATCAGCTTCTACTTTTGCACCCTTTACAGTCGGAGTACCAATCTCAATAGATTTATCATCACCATATGCAAGAATTTCATTAAATTCTATTTTAGACTCAGGTTTTGAGTCAGGTAACTTTTCTATTTTTAAGATCTCCCCAGCTTTCACTTTATACTGTTTTCCACCTGTTTTTATTATTGCGTATGACATTGTATGATTTTAAATTTAAGTTAACGCAATATAGTTCTAGCAAAGTTTTAGTCAAGTCGAATTAATTAGAAATTATCCTTTAAATCTCGCAATTTTGAAAAGGATTCAACGTTTTTTGCCCTGAGAAATATATTACATTCTATTTCGTCTTTTAAAGTAGATGGAATTGTGGGTAGGGCTTTTTGATGTTTTTCTGTAATTTTTGATATTTTGTTTTGAAGATTTAAGTTTTCAGGGTCATGCTTGATGCAAAACTTAGAATTTTGAAGTGTATATTCGTGTCCACAATAAATTTTAGTATCTTCAGGCAAACTTTTTATTTTATTTAAGGACTCAAACATTTCTTGATAAGTGCCCTCAAAAATTCTTCCACAACCAAGCGAAAACAATGTATCTCCAGTAAAGATTATTTTTTCATTAAAAAAATAAAAACTAATATGGCCTGTAGTATGACCAGGAATGTGAATAATCTTTGCTTCAAAATTATCACTTTTCCAAATTTGATTATTTTCTACTAAAACATTTATTCCAGGAATTCTTTTAGCATCACCTTTGTATCCAACTATTTTTGAATTATATTTTTTTTTTAATTCCTCATTTCCACCAATGTGATCATGATGATGATGTGTATTTAAAACATATCTTAAATTAAGATTTTTTCTCTCTACCAAATCTATTACTGGTTTAGCTTCACTAGGATCAATAACACAAGCATTGTTATTTTGTTCATCAACAATTAGATAACTGTAATTATCTTGAAGACAAGGAATTGTTTCTATAATCATATTATTTCTCAATTAAAAAAATACCTAAATCAGCAAATAAGTTTTTAATACCAAGATTTGTATTATTTATTAATGAAACATTTCGATTATTGAGAGCTAGTGATTTAAAAATTTTAAAATTTTTAGACTTTATAAAATATACAAAATCTTTGATTGTACACATATGTAAATTAGGCGTGTTATACCATTCATCTGGTAGAGCTTTAGTTATTGGCATTGTACCTTTAGTCAATAAGTGTAGTCTTACTTTCCAATAACCAAAATTAGGGATAGTAACTATTGCTTTTTTACCAACTCTTAATAATTCACTAATAACCAATTCAGGATCTAAAAATGCCTGTAGTGTTTGACTTAACACAACATAATCAAATGATTTATCTGGAAACTGTTGTAAGTCTTTTTCAGCATTTCCTTCAATGACTGTAAGACCTTTTGCAATACATTCGTGTACTTTACTTTTGGATAATTCTAATCCTCTAATATTAATGTTTTTATTATCTTTTAAATATTTCATTAAAGTACCATCTGCGCATCCAACATCTAAAACGCGTGTGTCTTTTTCAATTAAATTAGCAATAACTTTAAATTCATTTTTCATAATTAATTATTTGTATATGATTTTTCTAAAAAGTTTTTTAAAGCACTTAAAAATTCTGGAACATCAAGTAAAAAGGAGTCATGTCCTTTGTCTGACTCAATTTCAACAAAACCAACATCAGCCCCAATAGCATTCAAAGCAATTACGATATCTTTATTTTCTTGAGTTGGATAAAGCCAGTCTGAAGTAAAAGAAATTACAAAAAATTTGGCTTGGGTATCCTTGAAAGCATCAGACAAATTATCATTAAATTGATTAGCCAAATCAAAGTAATCCATCGCTCTTGTGATATAAAGATAAGAATTTGCGTCAAATCTATCCACAAAAACAGATCCTTGATATCTAAGATAGCTCTCAATTTGAAAGTCTGCATCAAAACTAAATTTAAGATTTTCTCTTTCTTGTAATTTTCGTCCAAATTTTTCTTGAAGACCTTTTTTAGAAAGATATGTGATATGAGCAGCCATTCTTGCAACTGCCAGACCTTTATCAGGTATAGTTTTATTAGAACTATAATTTCCTTCATTCCAATTACTATCAGCAGCAATTGCCTGTCTACCAAGTTCGTTGAAAGCAATATTTTGAGCAGAATGATTGGATGTGCATGCAATTGGTATTACAGTTTTTGCTTTATCTGGAAAATTACTAATAAATTGAAGAACCTGCATACCTCCCATGGAACCACCAACAATTGAAAAAAGTTTATCTATACCAAAGAGTTCAAGTAAATTGTATTGAGCATTAACCATATCATTAATTGTAATTACAGGAAAATTTGTACCAAAAACTTTTTGTGTATCTGGATCCTTGTGACTTGGTCCATATGATCCTAAGCATCCACCAATTACATTTGAGCAAATTACAAAATATTTATTAGTATCAATTGCTTTCCCAGGACCTACTGCATATGACCACCATCCATCTTTATTAGTAACAGGGTTTAGACCAGTGACAAATTGATCGCCAGTAAGAGCATGAAAAACTAAAATAGCGTTATCTTTTTTTTCATTTAAAGATCCGTAAGTTTCGTAAGCAATTGGAAAATTGTTGATAGTTTTTCCACAATCAAGTTTAAGTGGTTTTTTAACAATCAGAGTTTTTAGTTTTTTCTCAATATTCATAATAAGTACCAATATTTGAATTGAGAGAAAAAAAACAATTTTAGCGGTTTTTTTTAAGCGCTCGCAATTCAGTTAAATCAGCGCATAAATTTTGTACAAGAAGTTATTTATTATGTCAATTTTTTTAAATTATGTCTTATTCAGTGTAAAAATTTATAATTTTATCTATAAAGAACACATAAACTAAAAAAATGACCACTCCAAAATTTAAAAAATTTAATATCGAGGCATATAAGCCTGGTAAATCAAAATTTAAAAAATTAAAAAAAATAGTTAAATTATCAGCTAATGAATCAGCCTTAGGAATGAGTCCTAAAGCAATTAAGATAATATCAAATAAAAAATTAAACCTAGAGAGATATCCAGATGGTAAATCTGAGATTTTGAGAAAAGAGATATCCAAAAAATACAAGTGTAATGCTAAGAAAATTATATGTGGGGCAGGATCTGATGAAGTTATTCAAATGATCTGTCAGTTATTTCTAAAGCCAAAAGATGAGGTTGTGCTTCCTCAATACAGTTTTTTAATGTACAGAATTTACACTAAAATTGTTGGTGCCAAAGTTCTTTTTGCTAAAGAAATTAAGTTTAAAGTTTCTACTGCTGAAATACTTAAAAAAGTAACTAAAAAAACTAAAATTGTTTTTATAGCAAACCCTAATAATCCAACAGGAACTTATCTGACAAAAAAAGAAATATTAGAACTTAGAAAAAAACTAAATAAAAATATTTTATTAGTAGTAGATGATGCTTATGCAGAATATATGAAAAATAGAGATTATAAATCTGGATTAGATTTATTTAAGAATAAAAATAATGTTTTTGTATTACGAACATTTTCTAAAATATTTGGATTAGCTTCATTAAGAGTGGGTTGGGGCCATGGATCAAAAAAGATAATTGATGCATTAAATGTTATTAAAGCTCCATTTAATGTTAGCCATCTTGCACAATTAGCTGCAACAGAATCGTTAAAAGATAGAGATTTTATTGAACGCTCAGTAAAACATAATTTATATTTTGCAAAGAAGATTAAGGCATACCTCAAAAAATTTGATATTTCATCAAATTCCATTTCTGCAAATTTTTTATTGTTAGATTTTGAGAAATGTAAATTTACAGCTAAATATGTTTATGAACAATTGAAAAGAAAAGGGATTATTGTAAGGTCTACTGCTGAAGGATATCATATTAAAAATAAGTTGAGATTAACTGTTGGGTCTAAAAATGAAAATCTAGCATTTATGAGTGCTGTAAAAGATATATTAAATTAATATGAAAAAAATTCTAATTATCGGATGTGGTTTGTTGGGGTCGTCTTTATTGAGAAGAATTCAAAAAAAAAAGATAGCAAATAAAATCTATATTTATGAAAAATCAAATTCGAATCTTGCAAAAATTAAAAGATTAAAACTTCCTGGAAAAATTGTTAAAAAGCTAGAGGATGGTGTTAAAAATTCAGATTTGATTATTTTATGTACACCTATGAGTGAATATAAAAATCTTATTTTTAAAATGAATAAATTTTTATCTACAAAAACTATTATAACAGATATTGGTTCATCAAAATTAGAGTCTTCAAAGATTATTAAAAAATATTTGAGAAAAGATGTTTTTTGGACTCAAAGTCATCCAATTACGGGCTCTGAGGTAAGTGGACCAGAGCATGGCAAACATGATATATTTGAAAAAAAGTGGTGTGTGTTAATTAAAGAGAAAAATACTAAGAAAAACCATTTAAAAATTTTGAATAATTTTTGGAAAAAAATTGGCTCAAAGGTTGTTGTTATGACACCTGAAAAACACGATAAAATTTTTTCTATGACCAGTCACTTACCGCATTTGATTGCGTATAATTTAGTAAAATCAGCACAAGATTTTGAAAAAATTCAAAATTTTAACTTAATTAAATACAGTGCAGGTGGTTTAAGAGATTTTTCAAGAATAGCAGCTTCTAATGAAATCATGTGGAGAGATATATTCTTTAATAATAAACAAAATATCTCAAAAGCTATTGATTTATTTATCAAAAATTTAAATTCTTTTAAAAAAGACATTAATTCTAAAAATAATAAATCAATCTTAAAAAAATTAATTCAAACTAAAAAAGTAAGATCAAAAATTATTAAGTTAAAACAAGATATTGATAAACCTGATTTCGGCAGAAATTAATATTTAATAGAGGATATTTTTTTTATAACTAGGTTTGCTGTTTTTTTAATTCTCTCAATTGTTTTTTTTGTCGACATAACTAAAACTTTTTTTTCAGGACCATAGGCATGTATTAAATTTTTAGAATTAACACATATTGCGACATGTCCTTTCCAAAAAATGACATCTCCTTTTTTGAAAATTTTTCTTTCAGTATTTTTTTTTGAATATTTGATTTGATCTTTTGTATCTCTTGGATAAAACGATTTATTGTAATAGTAATATAACTGCAATAATGCTGAGCAGTCTATACCCTTATATGTTTTACCACCCCAAACATATTTAGTTTTTAAAAATAATTTAAATATTTTAACAAAATTTTTTTCTTTGTGATTTATTTTTTTTAAATCACTTACTTTTAACCATTTATTATTTTCAAATTCTAAAAATTTTTTATTTTTTTTAATTACCGAAACTCTTGATCCAAAGGGTAAAAATTTTTTTGTATTTTTATTTTGTTTATTAAAAATAGTAGCTTTTAAACAATAAACTTTATAGCTTGGATTATGTTTATTGTCATATTTTTCATTTTTAATGTAGCCAATATAATTATCAAATGAAGATTTTATTTTAATCCAATTTTTATTTTTTGATAAAATTTTAAATTTTTCTCCATATAGAATTTGAGATGTTACTTCTGAAAGTTTAGAAGACTTTTTATAAATATTTGAAAATTGACTTTTGAAAAAAAAATTATTTTTCACTTAACTTTAATTTATCTTTAATAAACCACAAACAGATTAATGATGGTATAACCATAATAGCCGTTATAATAAAAAACATTCCCCAATCTCCATTTAACCAGTCAACTAAAGCACCAGATGATGATGCAAGTGTAGTTCTTCCAGCTGTTCCTATAGACGCAAGTAGTGCGTACTGAGTTGCGGTGTAAGTTCTATCTACTAGTAATGAAATAAAAGCTACAAAAGCGACTGTTGCAAAAGCTGCAGCTATATCATCAAAAATTACAGCAACTGCAAATAATAATTCTGATTTCCCGCTCCATGCTAAAGCAGTGAATAATAAATTAGTTGCAGCCATTAATATTCCTGCAAGAAACATCGCTTTTAAAACACCAGATCTGATTACAAAAAGTCCACCAAGCAATGTAAATATAACTGTAGTCACCCATCCTAAAGTTTTTGAGTAAATTGCAATATCACTTTTGGAGAATCCTATTTCTTTATAAAAGACTATAGACATACGACCTAAAAATGCTTCACCAATTTTAAATAAAAACACAAAACCCAAAATTCCTAATGCTATAGAAAAACCATTTTTTTTGAAAAAACTTGCCACAGGACCTCCTAAAGTTCCAGTTATCCAAGCTATAGTTTTTGAAAAAATATTTTGTGAACCAAGTTTGTTTTGGATTAATTTATCTGTTGCTTCTTGGTTAAATTTCCTAATATTTGAAGCTTGTTCATGAACGAACATTAGACCGATGTTCATTAAAATTACCACAATTCCTAAAATTAAAAAAGTTGATTGCCAGTAATTGTTTATACCGATATTTTGAAAGTATTCAGCGGTAAACAAAGCTATTACACCTCCTAATTTATATCCACTCCACCAACCAACAACTGCCATAGCAGCACCAGCTGCCATAGATTTACCCTCGTTCTCACCAATTTGTTCAATTCTCAGAGCATCTACAGTAATATCCTGTGTAGCTGAAGCTATAGCAATAATTAAACCTATAGTAATTAATAGTGCTAAATTTTCAGTTGGATTTATAAAACTCCAAACAATTAAACAAACTAAAATTGCAACTTGCATTAATACTATCCAGCCTCTTCTGTGGCCAAGTTTTTTGGTTAAATATGGAATTTGAAGTCTGTCAATTAGAGGTGCCCACAAATAGTTAAAAGCATAAACACCAAATATTAATCCTGCCCAACCAATAGTTGATCTGCTTAAACCCTCTTCTTTAAGCCATAAGCTCAAACTACTTCCTATTAAAACCCATGGAAAGCCAGAGATAGCCCCAAGTAATAATATTCTAAACATTCTTCTATCTAGATAAACTGAAAAAGTTTCTGACAAAGATTGTTTTTTTATTTCAAGCATTTTTAGTTTCTCCAAAAAGATGGTAAGAATAATACTAATATTGCAAAGAGCTCAAGTCTACCTAAAATCATTCCAATAGTTAAGATCCATTTAGAAATATCAGGTAAAGATGAAAAATCTCCATTAGGACCAATTATAGGACCTAATCCTGGCCCAACATTTGAAATTGAGGTAGCTGCTCCAGATATTGCAGTGATAAAATCAAGACCTGTTAAAGACAACAATGCAGTTAGTATAAAAAATATTACAAAGTAGAGATAAATAAAAGAAATTATTGAAGCAATAAATTTATCATCCACAGAACTTTGATCATATTTAATTACAAATACCCCTTTCGGATAAATAATTTTTTTGATTTGATTTGATATAAATAAATATAAGATTTGAATTCTAAAAATTTTAATTCCACATGTAGTTGATCCTGCACAGCCACCAATAAACATTAGAGCTAAAAATAAAGTTAATGGAAAACTACCCCATCCATCAAATTCAGCATTTACATAGCCGGTACCAGTTAATATTGAAATAGTATTAAAAAAAACTGATCGCAAACTAAAATTACCATTATTATTGATTAATAAATACATTGATAAGATAATTACAGTTGCAATTATAATTTTTAAAAAAGTTTTTATTTGAACATCAGTTAAAAAAATTCTTCTATTTCCATTTATTAATTTGATATAAGCGATAAAAGGTAAGCTACCTAAAATAATGAATATCATTGATGAGATTTCTATTGGAACACTATTAAAATAGCCAATTGATTTGTTGTAATTAGAAAAACCACCCGTTGCTATAGTCGTCATTGAATGTGTTAAGCTATCAAATTTACTCATTCCAAAAAACCAATATGTAATGGCACACAGTGTGGTTAAGCCTGAATAAATATAGATCAATCGTAAAGCTATTTCTTTTGATTTTGGAAGTATCTTTTCAGTTGAGTCGTTACTAGAAATTTTGAATAATTGCATTCCACCTACATTCATTATTGGCATTAGTGTAATTGCCATAACGATAATACCAATACCTCCTAGCCACTGCAGTATAGCTCTCCACAACAATAAACCTTTGGGTGTATTTTCTAAATTAGAAATAATAGTGGAACCAGTAGTTGTTATTCCAGACATGCTTTCAAAAAAAGCATCAGTTATTGATAGCTCAATTGTAGAAAATATAAATGGAAGAGATCCAAAAATAGCAATACTCAACCATGAGAGCGCAGTTAATAAAAAAGCTTGCTGTAAATTTAATTTTTTATCATGATCTAAGTTGGATAAAAAAAATAAAGTCCCAAAAATAATTGTTACAATTGATGCTCCAAAAAACGAAGAGTCTACTTCTGAGTAAACAAATTGAGCGGCAATTGGAACAAACATTGATACCCCTAGAATTATTTGTAAAATCCCAAGTGTAAAAAAAACAGTTTTATAATTAGACATTTTGAAAGAACATTATTTTATGGTAAATAAATTTCAACTCTATAAGAATTAATAAAATCACTATTTTAAGATTTTTTAGAAGCATAATTCATGATTAAAAAAGAAAATTTAGACAAAACTAACGCTTGGCCTTTTGTAGAAGCAAAAAAATTGCTTCGAGAAAGAAAATCTTTTATTGAAAAAAAAGGTAAAATTACACTTCAAACTGGTTATGGTCCAAGTGGTCTTCCTCATATTGGAACGTTCGGAGAAGTTGCTAGAACATCAATGATGGTTAATGCCTTAAGTCAATTATCAGATCTTCCAACTGAGATAATAACATTTTCAGATGATATGGATGGTTTAAGAAAAGTTCCAGATAATGTTCCAAATCAAAAACTTTTAAATGATAATCTTCATAAACCATTAACGCAAGTACCTGATCCATTCGAAAAATTTGATAGTTTTGGTCAGCATAATAATGAAATGCTAAAAAATTTTTTAGATAGTTTTAAATTTAACTATAACTTTCAAAGCTCTACATCACTTTATAAAAGTGGCTTTTTTAATCCAACCTTAAAAATTATTTTAAAAAATTATGATGGAATTATGAATATTATAATTCCTACCTTGGGTAAAGAGCGCCAACAAACTTATTGTCCATTTTTACCAATTTGCCCTGACACAGGACATGTTTTGGAGATACCTGTTTTAGAAATTGATAAAGAAAAATCTAAAATTATTTTTGACAATAAAGGAAAGAAATTAGAAGCAAGTATATTAGATGGGAATTGTAAATTACAGTGGAAAGTAGATTGGGCTATGAGATGGTATGCTTTAGACGTGGATTTTGAGATGTACGGAAAAGATTTAATTGAGAGTGCAATATTATCGACAAAAATAATTAATTTATTAGGTAAGAAAAATCCATCTGGATTTGCTTATGAACTTTTTTTAGATGAAAAAGGTGAAAAAATTTCTAAATCAAAAGGAAATGGAATAACTATTGATCAATGGTTGGAGTATGCTTCACCAGAAAGTTTATCTTTATATATGTATCAAAATCCAAAAAGAGCAAAAAAACTATATAAAGAAATAGTTCCAAAAGCTGTTGATGAATATTTAGATTGTATTGAAAAATCAAAAAAACAAAATGAACTACAATTATTAATGAATCCTGTCTGGCATGTTCATAATGGCAATGTTCCCAAAGAAGATATGATTATGACGTTTTCAATGTTACTAAATTTAGTTGAAACAAGTAATGCTGACAGTAAGGACTTATTGTGGAAATTTGTAAAAAAATACAAGCTTGATATTTCTGAAAAAAATTATCCCATTTTTGATGGGTTAGTAGGTTATGCAATCAAATATTTTAATGATGTAATTAAAGCGCAAAAAAAATACAAAACCCCAAATTCAAAAGAGTTGTCAGCTCTTGAGGCATTGGTTAAAACTTTAGAAAAATGTAATGATGATATGTCTCCTGAGGATATTCAAACACTGATTTATTCAGCTGGCAAAGAAAATGGTTATGCTGAAAATTTAAGAGATTGGTTTAAATTGATTTATCAAGTAGTTTTTGGAGATGAAAATGGACCCCGAATGGGATTTTTTATAAGTTTTTTTGGAGTAAAAGAAACTAAAGAGTTATTAATGAATAAATTAAAATAATGTTTTCAAAATTAAGACCTTTAATATTTAAAATAGATCCTGAAAAAGCCCATACATTAGCAATTAAATCTTTAAAGTTTAATTTAATACCAAGTATATTTGACGAAAGTAAAAATGATCCAATTTTTAAGACCAAGTTCTTTGATAAAGAATTAGATAATCCAATAGGCATGGCAGCAGGTTTTGATAAAAATGCTGAGGTATACAATGCATTATTTAAATTAGGTTTTGGATTTGTCGAAGTTGGCACTATCACACCATTAAAGCAATATGGGAATCCTAAACCAAGAGTTTTCAGACTTGTGGAAGATCAGGCATTAATTAATAGACTAGGATTTAACAACCATGGTGCAGATGTTGTGAGAAACCGAATTAGATCAGAAAATAATCTAGGATTACTTGGCATCAATATTGGTCCTAATAAAGATACTGATGATAGATTAAAAGATTATCTAACTGGATATAAAACCTTTCATGAAGTTGCAGATTATATCACAATTAACATTTCATCACCAAATACAGAAAACTTGAGAAATTTTCATGAAAAAAGTAAATTGCAAGAGTTGTTAAAGTCTATTTTAAGAGAAAAAACTAATTTAAATTCAAACACTCCAATAGCTGTAAAAATTTCACCAGATATTAATGAAAATCAAATTAATTTGATTTCTGAAATTCTTTTAGAAAATGAAATACAAGCTATTATTATTTCTAACACATCAGAAACTTCGAGAGATAAACTCAGCAATATTCAAAGACACCAAAAAGGAGGATTGTCTGGAAAACCAATAGAAAAAAAATCTAATATTTTAATTGGTAAATTTTACAAATTATTAAAAGGTAAAATTAAAATTATAGGAGTTGGCGGAGTTGACTCTGGTAAAGCAGCTTATGATAAATTCACATCAGGAGCCGATTTTGTTCAACTTTATACAGGTATGGTTTTTAAAGGTCCAAATATTGCAGGAATTATTAAAAAAGACCTAAAAGAATTATTAATAAGAGACGGTGTTAAGAATTATACTGAAATTATAGGAAATAAAACTCTATCTTAAATCTATTAAACTTGACGCTTTCATTATCTCCCCTTATATAGGCACTATTATTATGTCAAAAAAATGTGAATTAACTGGTAAAATCCCAATGAAGGGTCACAACGTTAGTCATGCTAACAATAAGACTAAAAGAAGATTTTTACCTAATTTGAAAAAAGTTAAGTTTACTAGCGAGTTAATGAAAAGAAGTTTAAAACTAACAGTTAGTAATTCTGGTGTTAGATCTGTTGATAAAAAAGGTAGTTTTGACGAATATCTCAAAGCAGTAAAAAACAAAAATTTATCTCCAAGACTTAAAAAATTGAAAAAAGGTATTTTAATCAAATCCCCATTTAAGAAAAAGCCGGTAGCTAAAACAGCTTAATGAACAAATTTTTTGTTACCCTATCAGTTTTGATGGGAGTGGTTGTTTTATCTTCAAATTATCTTGTTCAATTTCCAATCAATTATTATGGGTTAAATGAAATCCTTACTTATGGTGCTTTTAGTTATCCAGTTGCTTTTTTAATCACGGATTTAGCTAATAGATTTTATGGTAAATTTGTTGCTCGAAAAATTGTGTATTTTGGATTTTTTATAGGAATTATTTTTACTCTTTTATTTTCAACTGATTTTGCTGATCTAATCTCTATTAGAATAGCAATTGGATCTGGAATTGCTTTTATTGCAGCACAGCTATTAGATATTCAAATTTTTGACCATTTAAGAAAAAAAGAATGGTTTATAGCACCTTTAACTTCATCTGTAATTGGATCAATAGTTGATACTTTTTTATTTTTTTCCATATCATTCTATGCAACAGAAGTTCCTTGGGTAACATTGTCATTAGGTGATTTAGCAGTAAAACTATTTGTATCTTTAATAATGTTAGTACCATTTAAAATTTTACTTAAAATAGGTAAGCCAATTTAATTTTAATATAAAAATTTGTAAGATAAAATTTTATAAGCTAGTTTTGCCACAAGAAAATTGTAAGAATTAAAACCTTTTATTGGCGATAATTCATTAATATCTGCCCCAACAATTTTTGAATTCTTTGCTGCAATTCTAATAATATTTAAAGTTTCATCCCACAACAATCCACCTGGCTCAGGTGTTCCGGTTGCAGGCATAATACTAGAGTCCAATCCATCCACATCAAAAGTTAGATAAACAGTCTTATTTTTTATTAATTTTTTAAATTTATTGAGATTCCATTTATTTTTATCCTTGGCCCAAAATATATTAATTCTTGATGAATTTTTTTTTAAAAAAGGAATCTCACCTTCTGATATATTTCTTATACCAAATGAAATTAAAGAGACATTTGGATAATCTAAACATCTTTTGATTGCTGAGGCATGTGAAAATTTTTCTCCATTGTAGCTTTCACGTAAGTCTGCGTGTGCATCAAAGTGTAAAAGACAGATATCTTTATACTTCTTTGTAAAAGGAACAATACATCCGGGTGTAATTGAATGTTCGCCACCGAAAGTCATGGGGAAGAGTTTTTTGTCTAAAATTTCTTCATTAATTTTAGACATTTTGCTAAGTGCTTTTTTGATATTTTTATCAATTTTAAATGGCTTTAAGGTTTTAATGCCTATTTTTTTATAAGGTTCACAATTTAATTCTTCATCGTAGAGTTCCACTTGATGAGATGCTTTTATTATTTCTCTTGGACCATTTTTTGTTCCACCACCATAGCTCACCGTTTTTTCAAGACCAAAAGGAACTATTACAACTTTTTCTCTAAAATTGACCTTATTATCAATACCTAAAAATCCATTTTTATTAGAAAGATATTTCAATTTATTCAAAAATTTTAGTAAAGTTTTTTCTGTCTCTATTTTTCCACTCACCTTTATGGTAAGCATCGCTAGCTATTAATGGTAATACACTGGTTGCTTCAGCAAACACCATTTGCTCTTTAGTAATGTCCACCTTACCCCAGGAGCTTGCTTCTTTTAAAGTTGAGCTACTACACGCACCGTCTCTACTATCAGCAACTGTTATTTGAACTGCATATTTATGCATATCAACATCTTTGCCTAGAAGCTCTGCACAAATTACAGTATCTTGAATAAAATTTTTTGGAACACCCCCACCAATCATGAACAACCCTGAGCCTTTAGAGTTAATTTTAATTTCTGTCAGTTCTCGGAATTCTCTTACAGAGTCTATCGTCATATGATTTTTTGGATTTTTTTCTTGATGAATTACTAAACCAAAACCAGCACTTGAGTCTGTAAAAGCTGGACAAAAAATAGGTACATTATTATCAAAAGCTGTTTCAATTAAAGAGTCTTTCTTTTTAGAATTCTTCTTTAAATATTTTCCCATTTCATAAATAAATTCCCTTGAAGTATAGCTTTTTGCTTCTAATCCATCAGCTATTTCACAAATAATTTTATCACACATTTGAAGCTCTTCTTCGTCAATATAAGTATCATATATTCTATCAATGTAATTATTCCTTAATTCAGTATCATCTTGGAATTGAGATCCTTGGTAGTGTTTAAAACCTAGTGCTTCAAAAAAATCCATATCCACTATAGAAGCACCAGTTGCAACTATTGCATCAACCATATTATACTTAACAAGATCTTTATAAATATTCATACACCCAGCAGCCGATGTTGATCCAGCTAACGTTAGAAATATTGTACAATCTTTATCTTTTAACATTTCATTATATATGTTTGCTGCATTAGCAGTTTCCCTTGAAACAAAAGACATTTTTTCCATTGAAGAGATTATTTTTCGAGAGTCGAATGAAGTAATATCAATATGTTCAACAGGATTTTTTAAGAAGTCTTTTTTACTATTATGACCTGGGTTTTTATGATCTGACATTAAGCAACCAAAGTAGCTTTGTTGATGTCTTTATCATACATTGTCATGATTGGTTTGTCCTCAACTTCAAAGATTTCATCTGAATAATAACCATTAAATTGAGTTCTAAATGTTAAGCCATAAGCACCAAGCTGACCAAGTTCAATATAATCGTTTTCTTTTATGTTGTTTGGCAGAAGAAAAGGACCCTTCATATAATCCATACTATCACACGTTGGTCCAAAGAAATCAAAAGCTGTTAGTTTTTTTGATATTATTTTATTAGAATTTTCTTTAATCATTTTAGATGGAAATACTATATTCGGAGTACCTGCATCAAACAGAGTCCCGTAGGTACCATCATTTATATATAGTTTTTGTTTTTTTCTTAAATTAACTCTTACAATTGTAGAACCACTTTCAGCAACCAAGGCTCTTCCTGGTTCACAAATAATTTCAGGTAATTTTTCAAGTTTTAAGTTTTCTAACCCTTTTTTAATTTCATTAAAATAATTATCCATTGATTGAGGTACTAAGTCTGGATAAATAGTTGGAAATCCTCCTCCAACATTAATATAATCAGGTAAAATTTTTGTTTTTTTAATTATATTTCCAATTTCATTTATACCCTTTGAATATGAAATTGGGTGCATGCATTGAGAACCCACATGAAAGCTTAGACCAATTTTTTTTGCATATTGTTTTACTAGTCTTAATAATCCTGTTGCCTCTGAGTTTAAAGCACCAAATTTTTTTGACAAATCTATTTCTGCATGTTCATTTGAAACTGCAACTCTTACAAATAATTCTAGATCTTTAGCACCACTTGTACTTTCAATAATTTTTATAAGCTCATCTTTAGTATCTAACGAGAATGTTTTTACACCATAATTAAAGTAAGCTTCTTTAATACTTTCTCTACTTTTTACTGTGTGCATATAAGAACATTTTGCTGATTTACTAAAATTTCTTATACTCTTAATTTCTTCAATAGAAGCTACATCAAATTGTTCTACACCACTATCTATTATCGTTTGAATTACTAAAGGATGTGGGTTGGTCTTAACCGCATAAAGAATTTTGCCAGGAAAGTTTTTATTGAAATATTTAACTGCAGATCGAATAGAATTCTTTCTGATACAATATATCGGCTTTTCAGGTTTCAGTTGATTTACTATTTGCTCAACTGATTTAAATTTTTGCATGTAAAATGCCTCCAAAAAAAAATTTAATAAAAAAAAGCTTTTTATCTCTAAAAAACTTTAAAATTTCCTCCTATTAAGCCTATAGATTAATAATGTAAAGCAAATAATAGGTATTGAATTCTGCTAACTAATTACCATATGAGCTCAATGAAAGAACAAGTTGTACTTAAAAATATCAATGAATTTGATAATAAATCTCTACTTATAGTTGATGATGACAATCCGTTTAGAGAGAGATTGGCAAGAGCTATGGAAAAAAAAGGTTTTGAAGTTATTCAAGCAGAGAGTGTACAAAAAGGTGTTGAGTGTGTTAAGACAAAAAAGCCTGGTTTCGCTGTAGTAGATTTAAGACTTGGGGATGGTAACGGACTAGAAGTTGTTAAACAAATCCAAAATTCAAATGTTGAAAGCAGAATAATTATGCTGACTGGATATGGAAATATTCCAACTGCAGTTGCAGCAATAAAAGAAGGTGCAATAGATTATCTTGCAAAACCAGCTGATGCCGAAGACGTTGAAAAAGCTTTACTCGCAGATCCCTCAAAAAAAGCTGCTCCTCCAGAGAACCCAATGTCTGCAGATAGAGTAAAATGGGAACACATACATAGAGTGTTTGAATTATGCAATAGAAATGTTTCTGAAACTGCAAGAAGATTAAAAATGCACAGAAGAACTCTTCAAAGAATTCTTTCTAAAAGATCACCTAGATAAAACTTCTTATTTTTAAAATTTGTTTTGTTATTAAAGCTAAAAGCACTACTTTAAAAATTTCAGCCAATAAAAAAGGTTTAGCTCCTAATACAAAAATTGGCTTATCCCATCCAATAAGAGTCCCTAGCCACAATAACCCTAGCATATAAATTGTAGACGTTGCTATTATAAGTTTAGTTAATACTATCAAAAAACTATCTTTGTTATTTATTTTTGATGCCAAATAACTTGCAGTTAAAAAACCAATTAAATAACCCATAGTAGGACCTGTAAAATAAACTATTCCAATACCTTTTTCAGGAGAGTTTGAAAAAACAGGTAATCCCAAAACCCCTTCTAATAAATATAATCCTACACTCGCTAGTCCAATTTTATATCCAAGACTTATACCCAAAAATAAAACTACAAATGTTTGCATAGTCATTGGCACTGGATAAAATGGTATTTTGATTTTAGCTGATATAGTCAAGGCTATAGATCCAAGTATTATTGCTAATACTGATTTAATTATTTTAGTTTGAGATATGTTTTTAGTTAACTCCATTTTTAAATAATACTATTAAACATAAAAATAATCTAGATATAATTAACGATCTTAAAAAAAGTAAATTTTTTTATATACAGATTTTAATACGACTGTAATATTTAATCATATTTTATGGATAAAATTCAAAAATCAGATCATTTTTACCTCATTGATGGTTCGGGATATATTTTTAGAGCTTATTATGCTCTACCACCATTGACCAGAAAAAGTGATGGATTGCCAACAGGTGCTGTTAGTGGTTTTTGTAGCATGCTTTTTAAACTTCTTGAAGACTCAAAGTCAGACAAAAATTTACAAAAACCAACTCATTTTGCAGTAATTTTTGATTCAGCTAGAAAGACATTTAGAAACGATATTTATAGTGATTATAAAGCTAATCGATCTGAGGCGCCTGATGATCTTGCTCCTCAATTTGAGTATATCAGGAAGTCTGTACTTGCTTTTAATTTGCCATCAGTTGATTTACCTAATTATGAGGCGGACGATTTAATAGCAACCTATGTAGAAAAAATAATAAAGAAGGGTGCAAAAGTTACAATTGTTTCATCAGACAAAGATCTAATGCAACTATATAAAAAAGGTGTTCGTATCTTCGATCCTATGAAAAATAAATTTATTTCAGAAGATGATATTTTTACTAAATTTGGAGTTGATGCATCAAAAGTAATAGACGTTCAATCTCTTGCTGGCGATAGTAGCGATAATGTTCCTGGTGTTCCTGGAATAGGAGTTAAAACAGCTGCAGAATTAATAAACAAATATGACAGTTTAGAAAAACTTTTAAAATCTGCTCATGAAATAAAACAAAATAAAAGAAGAGAAACGCTAATAGAAAATAAAGATAAAGCATTAATTAGTAAACAACTTGTAACCTTAATGAAAGATGTGCCAATCAATAGAGATTTAGGTGAGTTTAAATTGAAAAATATTGATAAAGAAAAACTCTATACGTTTTTAAGAGAAATGGAATTTAACCGATTATTAAGTTCTGTTATTTCGACTTACGGTGAGCCAAAAATATCTAGTGCATCTGATGGAAAAAATATTACAGAAAAGCATAAACCAATTAATAATAAAAATTATCATTTAATTAATAGTCCTGAACAAATAGATGAATGGATTAAAGAAGCAGAGGAGGCAGGGGAAGTTGCGGTGGATACAGAAACAAATTCTCTAGATCCTCATCAAGCAGATTTAATCGGTGTTTCTTTGTGTTCGAAAATTGGTAAAGCTTGCTATATCCCTATTGGACATAAATCTTCAAAATGTATTAAAAAAGACATTGTTATTAAAAAGCTTAAACCTTTATTGGAAGATCCTAGTGTTAAAAAAATAGGTCAAAATATTAAGTTTGATTTTATTGTTTTATATAAACAGGGAATAACAATTACTTCGATGGAAGACACAATGCTTATGTCTTATGTTTTAGATGCTGGAAAAAATCGACACAATATGGATGTATTGTCAGAAATCCATTTAGGACACAAAACAATCACTTTTAAGGAAATGGTAGGCACTGGAAAGAAAGAGATAAACTTTAGTGAGGTTGAGATTGATAAAGCTAAGGACTATGCAGCAGAAGATGCTGATATTACTTTTAGGTTATATAAAAAATTTATTAAAAATTTAAAATTAGAAAAAATGGTTAATATTTATGAAGTATTTGAAAAACCATTAATTAAGATTCTTGCCTTTATGGAAATGGAAGGAATTGAAGTTGATAGTAAATTTTTAAAATCTCTTTCCTTAAAATTTGAAAAAAAAATTAGAAATCTAGAAAAAGAAGTATTTAAAATTTCAAAAAAAGAGTTTAATATTGCTTCACCTAAACAATTAGGAGAAATAATTTATAATGATCTTAAGATTGCTGGTTTAAAAAAAACAAAAAAAGGGAGTTTTGCAACAAGTGCAAGTGTTTTAGAGGATTTAGCATTTAAAGGACATCAATTTCCACAATTAGTTTTAGATTGGAGACAAGTTTCAAAATTAAAAAATACTTACTCAGATGCTTTACCAGAGCACATCAATCCTAATACTAAAAGAGTTCATACATCATTTTTACTAGCAGCTACTACAACTGGCAGATTAGCATCTAGTGACCCAAATTTACAAAATATCCCAATAAAATCTGAGGTTGGAAAAGATATTAGGAAAGCTTTTACTGCTAAAAAGGGTCATTTATTAATTTCTGCAGATTATAATCAAATAGAAATGAGAATTTTAGCAGATTTAGCTGATGTTAAAGAACTTAAAAAAGCTTTTAAAAATAATGAGGATATTCATTCTTTAACAGCTAGCCAAATATTTGATATCGATATTAATAAGGTTGATCAAGATCATAGGAGAAAAGCTAAAGCAATAAACTTTGGAATTATTTATGGAATTTCTCAATATGGTTTAGCAAAACAAATTAATGTATCAAATTATGAAGCAGAAGAATTTTTAGATGCATATTTTGCAAAATTTCCAGAGATTAAAATCTATATGGAAAATACAATAAAATTTTGTAGAAAAAGTGGATATGTAAATAATATTTTTGGAAGAAGGTCTCACTTTAATGGAATAAATGATAAAAATTTCAATGTTAGAAATTTTCAAGAACGTGCAGCCATTAACGCCCCAATACAAGGTTCAGCTTCAGAAATTATGCGTCTAGCAATGATTAGGTTGGAAAAAAAATTACTCGAAAAAAAATATATAAATTCAAAGATATTGTTACAAATTCATGATGAGTTAATATTTGAAGTTCCAAAAAATGATGAAAAATTAATTGTTAAAATTATTAAAGAAGAAATGACTAGTGTCGCTCAAAGTGATTATCACTCTTTTTCTACTCCTTTGACAGTTGATGTAAATGTTGGGGATAATTGGGGAATGTTGCATTAATTTAATAAGATTGCCCAATTTAGAACAATTTAGTATTTTTAAATAAGAAATGCACAAACAGACAATAGCTTTAATAGATGATGATAGAAATATCTTAACTAGTTTGAGTATTGCACTAGAAAAAGAAGGTTTTAATGTGCAAACTTATATTGATGGCGAAAGTGCTTTAATCGGTCTAACAAGGACACCACCTGACTTAGCAGTAATTGATATCAAAATGCCAAAGATGGATGGAGAGGAATTGCTTAAGAAGCTAAGAAAAAAAACTTCTTTGCCAGTAATTTTTTTAACATCAAAAGATGATGAGATTGATGAGTTGTTAGGTTTAAAACTAGGAGCGGATGATTTCGTAAAAAAATCTGGTGGTTTTTCAATAAAAATTTTAATTGAAAGAATTAGAGTTCAATTAAGAAAAAAAGATTCTAGCAACGTTTTAGAAGAAAACAAAAGTTTGATAGCACATGGTAGATTAAAACTAGATCCATCACAGCTTGAATGTGAATGGAATGGCAAACAATTACCAGACAAGCTAACTACAACTGAGTTTTTAATAGTTAAAGAATTGGCTAAAAGACCAGGTATTATTAAAGAGAGAGGGCAGTTAATGGATATCGCTTACAGAGAAGATACAGATATTGAAGATAGAACTATTGATAGCCATGTAAAAAGAATTCGAAAAAAATTTAAAAAAGTAGATCCTGATTTTTCAGCTATTGAAACTAGGTATGGTAGTGGATATAGATGGAATGTTAGCTGATGTTTAGTAAATACTTAAAAAATCTATCAATATTAAGAAAGTTTTTATTCATAAATTTTATTATTTTCACAATCATTGGAACTTTTACAATTATATATCTAAATAATGTTCAGCCTAATTTAATCAAAAAAAAGTCAATAAATCACACAAATATAATAAATAATACAATTGATAATATTTTAAGATTAGATGTTAGATTTGTTACTAGTGATATAAGAAAATTTTTATTTTCTACAAGGTTTATATTTCAAAATTTAGATAGAGTAATTTTTTTTGACCAGGATCTAAATCTTATTGGAGATACAGATACTTTAGACCTTGACCCAAGATCTTTTTCAACAAGATTAAATGAAATTGAATTTGAAAGTTTAACTGAAAGAAAAATAGATCCAATTATAAAAAATGAAGATATAGAAATTGATAAAAATCAAAATTTATCTTTAAAAAAAATTTTAAGATCATATTCAAATTCAAATGAATATGGAAAACCCTACACATTTGCTCAAGAAAGTCTTAATCAATTTAAACTAACAACAATTAAGAATGTAACCAAAGATAAATCAAATATTGGGTATTTAGCAATTATTGAAAATGCAAATGATATTAAAACAGCAACAGATGAAAGAAAGGCATTTGTTATCAGAACGGTAATTGCGGTAGGATTTGTAATTTTAATTTTTTCATTTGTCTTAAGTAGATATTTTATCAAACCTATTCAAAATTTAGTAAGTTATACAAAAATTATAAAAGAAAAAAGTCAGACCAAAATTGATATTGATAGTCTAAAAAATAGAAATGATGAACTGGGACTTTTATCCAATTCGTTAGATGATATGACAAATGAACTTCAAAAAAGAGTTACTCATGCTGAAAATTTTTCAACAGATCTTGTGCATGAAATAAGAAATCCTTTAGCATCTTTAAAAAGTGCATCCGAAATTTTGCAGGATACAGATAATTCTGATCAGAGATTAAAATTAATAAATATTCTTAGTCATGACGTGCAAAGAATTGAAAGATTGATTACAGATTACTCTCAAATGTTAAAAGATGAAGTTGCATTAAGTAAAGAAAAAATGAAAAAAATTAACATTGAGCCGATTATTCAGTCTGTTGTTGATGATTATAATAATATTTATAAGGTAAAAAAAGATATCAGAATAAACTATGAAAATGATGGCAAAAATGAATATTTAATTAATGGTATAGAAAATAGAATTGAACAAATAATTGCAAATTTATTAGATAATTCAATTTCATTTAGTAAAAAAGGTAGCAATATTTTTGTAAATGTATCAAGTATATTTGATAAAAAGACTATGGTTAAGATTATTGACGAAGGTGAAGGATTTAAAGAAAAAGATACTTCTAAAATATTTAAAAGATTTTACAGCAACAGACCAGATAAGTTTGGAGAACATTCAGGGCTTGGATTAAATATAGTAAAAAACTTAGTCGATCTTCATGATGGTGAAATTGTAGCGTCTAATAGGCTTGATAGTGATGGTGCAATAATAGAAATTAAATTCCCAGATGCTTAATCTTATGTTGATTAATTAAATCTTAGTTGTATAAAACTTTTCATGGAAGATTATAAAGTAAAAGATATATCATCAGCAGAGTTTGGTAGAAAAGAAATCTCGATTGCTGAGAGTGAAATGCCAGGTTTAATGGCATTAAGAGAAGAGTATTCAAAGACAAAACCCTTAAAAGGTGCAAGAATTATAGGCTGTCTACATATGACAATTCAAACAGCTGTATTGATTGAAACATTAGTTGAATTAGGAGCCGATGTTAGATGGTCATCATGCAATATTTTTTCAACACAAGACCATGCTGCAGCAGCAATTGCAAAAGCTGGAATTCCCGTTTATGCTTGGAAAGGTGAAACTGAAGAAGAATATCTATGGTGTATTAAACAAACCATTGTTGGAAAACCTGAATGGAAACCAAACATGTTATTAGATGACGGTGGTGATTTAACTGCAATCATGCATAACGAATATAAAGATTTAATGAAAGATATAAAAGGAGTTTCTGAGGAAACTACTACAGGAATCAAGGCATTAAATAAGATGGAAAAAGATAATTCACTTTTAGTGCCTGCAATTAATGTAAATGACTCAGTAACAAAATCAAAATTTGATAACTTATATGGCTGTAGAGAAAGTTTAGTAGACGGAATTAGAAGAGCAACGGATGTTATGATGTCTGGAAAAATTGCAATTGTAGCAGGTTTTGGTGATGTTGGGAAAGGTAGCGCCGCATCTCTTAGACAAAGCGGAGCAAGAGTTCTTGTAACTGAAGCTGATCCAATTTGTGCTCTCCAAGCCGCTATGGAAGGTTACGAAGTTGTTTTAATGGAAGAAGCAATTAGTAGAGCAGACATTGTTGTAACAGCAACAGGCAATAAAGATATTGTTACAGCTGATCATATGAGAGATATGAAAGATAGGGCAATACTATGCAATATTGGCCACTTTGATAACGAGATACAAGTTGAAGCTTTAAAAAATTATAAATGGACAGAAGTTAAGCCTCAAGTTCATGAGATTGAATTACCTAGCGAAAAAAGAATTATTCTTCTAGCAGAAGGTAGATTAGTTAATCTTGGTTGTGCAACTGGACATCCAAGTTTTGTTATGAGCGCTTCATTTACAAATCAAGTTATTGCACAAATTGAACTTTGGAATAATCACAAAAACTATGAAAATAAAGTTTATGTTTTACCAAAACATTTAGATGAAAAAGTTGCTACACTTCACTTAAAAAAAGTTGGTGCAAAACTTACCAAACTATCAAAAGAACAGGCAGACTACATAAGTGTTGGAACAGAAGGTCCATTTAAACCAGATGCCTATCGCTATTAAAAATGGCAAAATAGATATATCTCTAGAAGAAAACACTAAAGAACTAGCTAAAAATTTTACTTATTATTTAAAAGGTGGAGAAATACTTTTTTTATATGGAGAAATGGGAGTTGGGAAAACAACTTTTGTTAAACATTTAATAAATCAATTTCAGAAAAATGAAAAATTAACACTTACAGAGGTTACAAGTCCAACATTTAATTTGTTAAATGAGTACAAGCTAAATAATTTCATAATTAAGCATTATGATTTATTTAGATTAAAGAATGATAGTGAAATTAAAAATTTAGATATATTTGAAAATAGTAAAAGTTCAGTAACACTTATAGAATGGCCCCAATTAATTAATAAAAACCATTCAATTAAAGCTATAGAATTGTCATTTATCTACGAAAATCAGTTAAACAATAGGTCTGTCAAAATTAATGGTTTAAGTTAATACCAATTGTATGAATTTTTCAAAACAATTTAAAGAAATTAAAGGTGATGCTTCATTCAGAAAGTTTTATAGAAATAAAAAAAAAACTCAATAATTGTTTTAGCAAATAAAGAAAAAAATAAAAATCTTCTAGCATATGATGCCATTAATAAAATTTTAATAAAAAATAAAATTTTGGCACCAAAACTATTAAATCAATATTACACTAAAAATTTTATAGAAATTCAAGATTTGGGCACCAAAACAATATATCAGTTGTTAAAGCAGAAAAAAATTAACCAATATCTAATATTTAAGAAAGTAGTTAATATTTTAAATGATGTTCAGTCAATTAAGGATAAAAAAATAAGGAATTTTAAAAACCAATTATACAGTATCCAAAAATATCATGATAAAGTTTTATACAATGAAGCAAAACTCTTTTGTGATTGGTATGTACCTAAAAAATTACCTAAAAATAAAAGTATAAAATTTAATAGTCGGTTGAAAAAAGAAGTTAAATTTTTATTGTCAAAATTACATTATAAAAATGATACCTTTGTGCATAGAGATTTTCACGTATCGAATTTAATGTTTTTAAATAACAAGGTAGGTCTAATTGATAGTCAGGATGCTTTAATTGGAAACAAAGCTTATGATTTAGCTTCATTGATTGATGACGTTAGATTTAAAACATCAAATAAATTCAAGAAAAAAGTTTATGAATATTATTTAAAAAAAAATAACAAAATTAAAGTAAACAAATTTAAAACAGATTTTGTAATTTTATCAGTTCTAAGGAATTTAAAAATCATTGGAATTTTTATGCGATTAGCAGTTAGAGATAATAAAAAAAGTTATCTTAAACTAATTCCTTATGCTTGGGAGTTAATTAATTATAGAATAGGGCAAAATAAAATTTTTGATAATTTAAGTTTGCTATTAAAATATAATTTACCTAAAATTTAAAATAAGTAATATGAAAGTAAATACAGCTTTGATTTTATGTGCAGGGTTTGGCAAAAGATTAAACCCCATTACTCTTGATACTCCAAAACCATTACTTAAACTAAATAATATTACTGTGCTTGAAAAATGTATTAATCTAATTGAAAGTTTAGGAGTAAGAAAAATTTTGATAAATACTTTTTATCTGAGAGAACAGATTTCTCATTTTATAAAAGAAAATACTTTTAAAAGTAAAATAAAAGTCATAGATGATGGTAAAAATATTTTAGATACAGGAGGTGGTATACTAAATATGATAAGTCATTCAGATGAAAATGATTTTTTTGTTTTTAATCCTGATACCCTTTGGCAAGCAGAGTACTCCAATGAAATTGTTGAAATGGAAAAATTATATTCTTCAAAAAATTTAACCAATATACTTTTGTTAGCAAATAAAGAATTAAGTTTTGACAAAGGTTTAAAAGCTGATTTTAATTTAGAAAAAAATTTTATTTTAAAAAATAGTAAAAAAAATTACATATACACTGGTTGCCAGATCTTAAATAAAAAAATACTTGCTAATTATAAAGTTGAAAACTTTTCAATTACGAATGTTTGGAATGAACTAATTGATAAAAAAAAATTATTTGGTTTTGAAAGTCAAAAACATTTTTATCATTTAACTAACCTACAAATTTTCAAAAAATTAAAAGATCTTTAGCTCTATCTTTATCCAAATATTCACAATTGGTAATTTTATGATTAGTATCTAAATTAATTAAAAGTGGGTTTCCTGTCGGTATTTCTAATTTAGAAATTTGATCATTATTTAGTTTGAAGAGATATTTACAAAGAGCTCTTATGGAATTTCCATGTGCAGAAATTAAAATATTATTGCTGACAATCTTATTTTCAATATCTTTTTTATAAAAATTTAATACTCTTTCATATGTATCTTTAAGTGACTCTGTATCAGGTATTTGATTAACTGGTATTTCTTTATAAATTTCAATATTTGTTGGGTGGTTGGGGTTGTCTTTATCTAGTGGATCAGGCTTCAAATCCCAAGATCTTCTGAATTGATGCACTTTATCCTCACCAAGTTTAGCTTTCATTTCATCTTTATTTAAACCAGTAAGAGCACCATAATGTCTTTCATTTAGTTGCCATGCAGTTTCAGAGTTTTTTTTATCTTCCAATATTTCTTGAATCAATTTTAATGTATTCTTAGCTCTTGATTGAAGTGATGAATAATATAAATCAATATTTATCTTTTTGTTTTTAATTAAGTGTCCCGCTTTTTTAGCTTCTAATTTCCCATTTTCAGTCAAATCAACATCTACCCATCCTGTGAATTTTTTCTCAAGATTCCATATACTTTGACCATGTCGCACTAAAATTAAATAACTCATTTGTTTATCTTTTAGATTAATTTGATAAATAAAACTATAATAATTAATAATGAATTTTCTTCCAAAATATAAATTTTTTTTTTATTTTTGTAATTTATTTTTAATTTTTTTGTATTTATTTCCGGGGAGTTTATTAGGTTGTTTCTTTTATAAAGATTGTCAACTACAACCTCAAATAACACCAAATTTTATTATTTCAACAAATCACTTATATGCTTTTTTTATACTTTCTGTGATTGGATTTTTATCATTTAAAAAACCAAATGAAGTCTGTTTTTTGATTGCTTATTTAATAATTTTGTCAACAGTACTAGAATTCTTGCATCTGATTATACCTGAAAGAAATTTTGAATTTTCAGATTTATTTGGAAATTTAATTGGAGTAATAATAGTAATAATTATTGATTACTTTTTTAAAAAAATTAAAGATGTTTAAAAATTACTTTATACTTTTATTAATTTTTTTTATTTCAGCTTGCTCTTCAATACCTTCAAATACATCAAATAGTTGTTCAATATTCAATGAAAGATATTTATGGTACAAACATGCAAAAAAATCTGAACAAAAATGGGGAACACCTATTTATTTACAGTTAGCTATAATTAAAATGGAGTCAGATTTTGATTGGTTGGCAAAACCTCCTAGACAAAAAATTTTTAAAGTCATTCCATATAAGAGACCATCCAGTTCATTTGGCTACTCACAAGCAGTTAAAGGAACATGGGATCAATATAAGAAAGAAACAGAAAATAAATTAGCAACAAGAACTAGATTTAAAGATAGTGTAGATTTTATTGGTTGGTATACAAACAAAACTACCAGTATTCTAAAAATTTCAAAAAATGATGCATTTAAGCAGTATGTTGCCTACCATGAAGGTTGGGGAAATTATAAATATTATAAAAAAAATAAAAAGATAATCAATTTAGCAAAAAGAGTAGAAAAACAATCTAATGTTTATAAGAAACAATTAATTAATTGTGAAAGTAAGCTCAATAGAAATAAGTATATTATTTTTTAGATAATTGTTTTTTTAACTCAATATCGACCATATCAATTCTCTTACTATTTTTTGCAAGAGTTAGATACATCGTTGGTGTTACATAAAGTGTAAAGAAAGTTGAGATAATCATTCCACCAAGAATTGTTGCACCAACAGCCAATCTTGAGGCTTCACCTGCTCCTGGCCCAATATTTCCAACAACCAAAGGCAGCATTGCTATCATGGTACTGATAGATGTCATCATAATGGGTCTAAATCTTAATTCACAAGCTTCTTTAACTGAATCTTCTATTTTTTTTCCAGTAGTTCTTATTTGATTTGCATAATCAACAATAAGAATACTATTTTTGGTCGATATACCGATTAAAATTACTAAAGCGATTTGAGAAAAAATATTTATTGAGCTATTTAAGAATAAGATAAACACTAATCCTCCAAAAACAGCTAATGGTACTGTAAGCATAATTGTAAATGGATGGATAAAAGAGTTAAATGTTGCAGCCATAACCAAATAAGCAGTTAATAATCCCAATGCAAAAATAATATAAAGTTCGTTAGTTGTTTCCTTAACTTCTTCTGACTCACCTTTCCAAGTAATCTGATTTGTAGGTGCTACCTCTTCCATAATATTTTCTAAATACTCAATTGCTTCAAATAATGAATAATTCTCGTTAACATTTGCAGAAATAGTTACCGCTCTTTGTCTATCATATCTTGCCAATACTTTAGCTGATCCTTCTTCTTTTAAATCAACTAAATTTGATAATGAGATTAACTCACCAGTTATGCTGGATCTTACAAATAATTTGCTCAAACTATCTTTATCTTTTCTATCAACAAGATATTGTTGAAGAATAATTGGATATTCTTTTCCTAATTTATTAAATGTGGTAACTCTTTTGCCACCATATAAAGTTTCTAATGTTTGACCAATAGATCTAGTCGATATTCCTAAATCTTTTGCTTTATTTTTATTAATAACTAATTTTACTTCCGGTTTATTTCTATTATAATCTGACTCTATTCTTGATAATCCTCTATTTCTTCTTAGTTTACTTATTACTTCTTTTTGAATACCTTCTAATTCTTCATAAGTACTTCCTAAAATTACCATTTGGATTGGTTTATTATAATTGGAAACTCTTATCCCCTGAGGTGAGATTGGAAAAGCTAAAGTTTGAGGTACAGTTACTATCTTGCCTATAGCTTGTCTCATGATTGTCAAAGCATCTTTATCTCTTTTTTTCCAATCCTCTAGTAAAGCAATAATAATAAAACTATTAAATGAATTTGCTGAGCTTCCAAAACCCGGAACTCTCATGATGAATCTATTATAAGGACTATCCTTAGCCTGTAGCAATGGAAGCAATCTCTTTTCTACATCTTGGGCTCTTTGTTGTGTATAATCAAACGAACTTCCTTCATCAGTAAAACCAATAACCAAATAAACACCTCTATCTTCTTTTGGAAGAAGCTCTTTGGTTGTGTACATAAATAAGGCTACAGACCCAGCTATAATTAAAAAAATAAAGGTTATTATCGTTTTTTTTTTATTAATCCAATAGTTTAATGTTTCTTTATAAAAATTAGAAAAACCTTGAAAAAAAATATTAAATTTTTTTACAAAAAATCCAGAGCTAGCTTTTTTATCTAAAAATTTGCTTGCTAGCATTGGCGACAAAGTTAAAGCAACAAATGAAGATACAACAATTGAAAAAGATAAAGCTATAGCGGTCTCTCTAAATAAAGTTCCTGATATTCCTTTAATAAAAATCAAAGGAATAAAAACAGCAAGTAAAATTAAAGTCGTTGCAATAATGGCAAAGGTAATTTGCTTAGATCCTTTATATGCAGCAACTAATGGGTTTTCTCCATTTTCTATTCTTCTGTATATTGCATCTGTCATAATAACAGAGTCGTCAGTTATAATTCCAATCGCAAGGATAAAGCTTAAAAGTACAAAAATATTTATTGATAGATCAAATAAATAAATACCTAGAAATGATGCAATTAAACTCACTGGTAGAGCAACAGCAGGAACTATTACTGCTTTGATATTTCCTAAAAATAAATAAATTATTATTACAACCAAAATAAATGCAATTGCTAAAGTTTTATAAACTTCATCGATTGCTGCTTTAACATATGTAGCTCTATTAAATGAAATTTCTAATTTTAGACCATCTGGTAAAGTTTTTCTTACCTCAATAATTTTTTTTTGTATTTCTTTTGCTAGCTCAACTGTAGAGGCACCACTTTTTGCATAAATTCCAATGCCAACTGTTTTTTGGTTTAAATTATTTTTACTTTGAGCTTTGAATAATGTTTTTTCAGAAACAGGACCTAATTCTACATTTGCAATATCTGATAATCTTACAATTTTATCTTTTGTTCTTTTAATAGGTAAAAACTTTAAATCATCAATATTGGTATATGATTTATCTAAATTAATTGTTAAATCGATATTATCTGCCTCCAAAGTCCCAGCAGGTAAACTTACATTTTCATTTCTTAGTGCATTTTCTACTTCTTGAATAGTCATACTATTTGCAGCTAATTTTATAGGATCAATCCAAACTCTAACACTTAGTTCTCTAAGCCCTCCGAGTAGAATTCTTCCAACATTTTTCACACTTGAAAAAGAGTCAACCAAATATCTATCAGCATAATCCCCAAGCTCTAAATCCGACCAAGTTGATGATGAAACAGACAGCCACATTGTTGTTGTGAAACCAGCTGCTTGTTTTAATATTTGTGGAGCATCAGCCTCAGAAGGAAGATTATCGACTACTCTAGCTACTCGTTCTCTTATATCATTTGCAGCATCATCAAGATCAATATCTGTATCAAACTCTATATTGATACTACTTCTTCCGTTTTCTGACTTAGAGTCAATGTTCTTAATTCCTTCTGCTCCTCCAATAACATCTTCTATCACTTGAGTTATTTCTTGATCTACAATTGGAGCTGACGCAGATTTATAATCAACTTTCACTTGTACTACAGGTGGCTGCAAACCATCAGGTAATTCTCTAACTGGGAGTTCAGAATAAACAAATAAACCAAATACAATTAGAATTAAAGACAGAACCCAAGCTACAACAGGTCGTTTTATGCTTACTTCAGTGATGTACATTTATTTATTTTTTCTCTGTCTCAGATTTTTTAAATGGGTTTAATTTTTTTAACCAATCAAACTTACTTTTCTTTGTTTTTGGTTTAGCTTTTTTTTTCCAACTTGATGCTTTTTGTTTTGAGCCAAATTGAATTGGTTTAATTTTTCCATTTGGTCTTGTTTTTTTTAGGCCTTCAGCAACTACTGTGTCACCATCTTCAAGACCAGATTTGATTTCTACAATTCCTTTTTTTCTTAGGCCAATTTCTACTGCTATTTTTTTTACAGTATTTTCTTTGTCTACTTTATAAACATAAACATTATCACCTTCCATTAGCAAACTTGTATCAAAAATGCTTAACGAGTTTCTTTCATTATAATTGATAGAAACTTCTAATAGCGACCCAGATAAAAGTTCATTGTTAGGGTTATCAAGTTTAATTCTAACTGGCAGGGATCTTTTGTTTGTATCAATTCTGCTTGCAGTAGATTCTACAGTTCCAGAGTATTTTTTAAGAGCATTTCCAGAAAATTTTATATCTACGTTTTGATCTTTTTTTACATAAGGCGCAAACGTTTCGGGTATATCTACATCAACAAATAGAACTGAAGTATCTTCTAAATTTAATACAATTGAGCTTTGTGATACATCTATATCATTAGAAAAATCTCGTTTACCAATAATTCCGTCAAAAGGAGTGGTTATGTTTCTATTCTTTAATTTTGCGATTATATCTCCTGTTTTAACTTTTGTATTAAATTTAATTGGTTCTAATATTTCATATTTTTCAACATTGAAGGATTTAATTTGTGCTGGAACTGCAGTACCAAATGTCTCGATCGTGTTTTGAAATAATTTTTGCTCAACTACCTGGACAATTATTCCTGGAGGAGGTCTTTTGCTAAATTTTTTTTTAAAATGATTACCAATCATTGTTCTAGCAATGATTACTGCTGCAATGATAAAAAAGAAGATTAATACTATTGATGTAATTTTTGTTGATCTTTTCATATTTTAACTCTTTCCATACTCAGACCATGAGCCATCGTATATAGTCGGCATATATTTATCATTTATTAATGAATATGCTAGAGACAATACGCTCGCAGTTACTCCCGATCCGCATGAAAATACTATATTTTTACTATGGTCAAAATTAAATGACTTAAATTTTTCTGATATTTTATCTATCTCAACAAATGTGTGGTCATCATTTATTAATTCTCCAAAAGGTAAACAAAAGGAATTTTTTATTGACCCGCTTCTTAAACCTTTTCTTGGTTCAGCAACTTTACCTTCAAACCGCTCTCTGCTTCTTGCATCAACAATATAAAAATCATTTTTATCAATATTTTCATCTATCTGTTTTTTATTTTTAACCATTTCTGTATTCTCCTTACATAAATACATAGAAGTTTCATTGGTAACTTTTTTATTGTTTATAGTTTTATTTTCTTTTTTCCATTTTGTAAGTCCTCCATCAAGAACATGGACTAGTTTAGGATCATGACCAAAATAAATTAAATTATACCAACACCTACACGAACTTATTACATCTGAGTTATCATAAATTACAATTTCATCTTTATTTTCAATTCCCATATCTCCTATATTTTTTTCCCAAGATTTAGTATCAGTCAACATATGTGGTAAATCTGTATCTATTTTGGAATTTTTATCTAAATCAAAAAAAATTGCATTTGGTATATGTTCTTTATTATATTCTTCAAAACCATCTCTTTTTGTTTGAGGCATGTGCCAAGAAGAGTCTATAATTTTGACTTTGTTAATATTTTTTTCTAACCAATTTGTGTTAACTAAAGACATTTTATCTTTTTTCCAAATATTTTTGATGATACTCTTCTGCAGGGCAATAATTCTTTACTAAAGAAATCTTTGTTACAACTTTTTTTGATAATTTAATATTTATATCTTCAGTTATATTTTCTGCTATTTTTTTTTGTTGATCATTTAAATAAAATATTTCACTTCTGTATTGTGTTCCAAAATCTGGACCTTGAGAGTTTAAAGTGGTTGGATCATGTATCTCATAAAAAAATTCAAGAATTTCTTTATAAGAAATAATTTTAGGGTCAAAATCTAGTTTTACTACTTCGGCATGATTTGTTGATCCCGAACACACTTCTTTGTAGTTAGTTTGACTATTGCTACCTCCACAGTAACCTACTTCAGTTTTTATAACTCCATCAAGTTTACTAAACTTAATTTCTGGCCCCCAAAAACATCCCAAACCTAAAATTGCTATTTCCATTGATTATAGATTAATATAATTTACAAATTATTCTTATGTTAAGTAAAAATCAATTGGGCTTTTTGTACATGTTCTTATCAGTATGTACTTTTTCCATCATGGATTTAATTGTGAAGTGGTCAGGTGATTACCCAACTGGACAAGTAATGTTTTTTAGGGGTTTTTTTGGAATTATTCCTACTTTTTTTTTAATTCCTAAGGAAAAACTAAAAACCTTTTATAAAACTAATCGACCAATCGAACATTTTTTCAGATGTGTTATGGGATTAATGGCATTAGTTGCGATATTTATTGCCCTAAGAAAACTACCTTTAGCTATTGTTGTTAGTATTTCTTTTGCTGCACCTTTATTTATCACTGTATTGTCAATTTTTCTATTAAGTGAGAAGGTCGGTATCTATAGATGGTTGGCAGTCTTAATTGGTTTTGTGGGTGTAATAATAATTTCAGAACCAGGTATTAAAGAAATGAATTATCTTTATTTTTTACCTTTAATATTTTGTATTGGCATGTCATTTGTAACTATTACTATTAGAAAACTATCCACAACAGAACCAATTTGGCTTATATCAATGTTTTTTAGTATAATGATATTGATTACAAGTTTGTTTACAATACCATTTGGATGGGTAGTGCCAAATTTAAAAGATTTTATTCTTTTGATGATGGTAGGAATTATGGGTGGATCTGCAAATTTATTTTTAACTCAGTCTTATAAACTTTCAGAAGTATCACTAGTAGCACCTTTGAAATATTTGTCGCTTATTTTTGCTATCATTTTTGGATATTTAATTTGGAACGAAGTACCAACTGCAAAAACATTAGTAGGAGCCTTGCTTGTAGTATCTGCTTCTATTATAATTTTTAGAAGAGAAATTTATCATAAAGAAAAAATCCATTCAACTACTAGACATGAGTAAATCACCTCACTATTGGAGTATAGCAAAAAAATACTTATCTAAAAAAGATAAGGTAATGTCTTCTTTAATTAATAAATATAAATCCCCATCAGAGGCAGTTTTGACAACAAGAAAAGATATTTTTTTTTCATTATGTAAAAGTATAATTGGACAACAAATAAGTGTTGCCGCTGCAAATTCTGTTTTTTTAAGATTCAAAAAAAAATGCAAAAATAAAATAAATGCTAAAGTTGTTAGCACCCTATCTTTTACTCAATTAAAATCATGTGGACTTAGTAAGCAGAAAGTAAAAGGTATTCAAAGTCTCGCTAAACAAACTTTAGACAAAACTTTCAATCCAAAACTAATATCTAAAATGTCTGATGAAGATGCTATTTTGTATCTTTCTAAATTAAGGCAAATAGGAAGATGGTCTGCAGAAATGATTTTATTATTTACTTACAATCGTTCTAATATTTGGCCAGTCCAAGATATTGGTTTGCTGAGAGCAATCTCAAAAAATTATAAAAAGAAGTATTTACCTCCTGATAATTATGTAAAATTATTAAACAAAAGATTTGCCCCATATTGTTCAGTGGCTACGTGGTATTTATGGAGAAGTATAGATCCTGAGCCTATTCAGTACTAAACCCCTCAATCACCTGCATATGTCTTTCAGTAGTGTTTTTTGCAATATCCCATCCAGCTAAATATTCTTTTGAATTATGACATTCAATAGCTTTTTCATAACTTGGAAATTCCCATACAACTGTTCTTGAAAAATCATCTCCATTATATGTTATATATTTTCCACCTCTTACAAGAGGAACACCACCAAAGCTTTTAATAATTGGTGTTACAACTTCTGCGTATCTCTTTAAATTCTCTTGATTTTTTACTTTTATATACAAACTAATCCAATAGCCTTTCATGATTTCTCCCTTTTAAAATAATTTAGTTATGATAGTAAAATTTATGGCTGATAAATTAATTATCACTTTTGATGAGTATAACAAAATTGTTGAGAAATTAGCAATTGAGATTCATAAAAAATATAAACCCACAGTTTTAGTGGGAATTATGAGAGGTGCAGCTCCAATTTTAGATATCCTTTCAAGAATTTTGAAATTACCAATAGCTTATATTGTTATCCAAAGTTATTCAGGTGATGGCATGGAGGATAAACAAGGACAATTAATGTTTGCAAGAGAAATTAGTTCATTAGCTGAGAGCAAAGATTATAATAAAGTTCTTTTGGTTGATGATCTCTCTGATACGGGTTTGACATTGAATAAAAGTATAGAGTGGTTAAAAAATTATGGCCCAACCAAAGATTTTATTAAAGAGGTTAAAACTGCATGTTTATGGAAAAAAAAATCATCGACTTTTGAACCAGACTTTTGTCCAGTAAGATTAGACTCCGATCCATGGATTGTTCAGCCAACTGAACATTATGAAGAATTATCTATAGAGGAAATTATTAAAAGAAATTAGTTTATAGGGCTAGTTTAGCCTAGCCCTATTTAACTTTTATTTAAGCAACTGCAAAGCTTATGACACTAAGTATTGCAATAATGAAAATTGCTGGTGAAGTTGTTGAAAACTTACCAGTAAATATTTTTATTAAAGCATATGATACAAATGCTAAAGCAATACCATTGCTAATACTATATGTTAGAGGCATTGCAATCATTGCAAGTATTGCAGGAGCAGCTTCCCCAACATCGTCCCACTCTATATCTGTAATGTTTCTCACAAAAAGAACAGAAACAAAAACTAAAGCAGCACCATCAATTTGTTTTGGCAAACTTGTCGCCAATGGAGCAAAGAATATACATGCTAAGAATAACAATCCAATTACAAGAGATGTCATTCCAGTTTTTCCACCAGCTTTTACACCAGCTCCAGATTCAACATAACTTGTAACAGTTGTAGTCCCCATCATTGCACCAGCAACTGTACCTACACTGTCAGACAACATTGCTTTATTAATATCTTGAACTTTACCTTGTTTATCTACTTTACCTGCAACGTTAGCAACTGAAGTTAAAGTTCCAGCTGTATCAAAGAAGTCAATAAACAATAAAGTAAATATTACTGTAGACATTCCAGCTGTCATTGCAGCTGACAAATCAAATTCAAAAAGATATGTCATTGGTGGAGGTGAGCTTGCAATACCATTGAAATTTGCAAGTCCAGTAGCCCAGGCAATAATACTAAATACTAAAATACCTATTATGATATTTCCCTTAACATTCATTTTTTCAAGTACAATAATTGCTATGAATGTAGCACAACCCAATAAAACCAATGGATTGCTAAGATCACCTAGTTTTACAAGTGTTACTGGATCATCAACTACAACTTCCATAATTTGTAATCCAATGATTGCTAGGAATAATCCTATACCTGCGCCAATTCCTAATTTCAAACTTTTTGGAATTGAATTAATTAGCCAAGCTCTAATAGGTGTTAGAGATATAATTAAAAACAATACTCCGGCAACTAAAACAGCACCTAAAGCTTCTTGAGGCGTGTATCCCATTCCAGCACAAACTCCAAAAGCAACGAATGCATTAATACCCATTCCTGGCGCAAGTCCAATTGGCCATGTTTTTCCATAAAAAGCCATTATAAAGCATGCTAATGCTGTTGCTAATATTGTTGCGGTATATACTGCGCCGAAATCAAAGAAACCTTTTTCGGGTCCGGCAAATTCTCCCGATAATATAAATGGATTTAAAAACATTATATAAGCCATAGTTAAGAACGTTGTTGTTCCAGCTATCACTTCTGTTTTAAAATCTGTTTTGTGTTTTTTATAATTGAAATAATTTTCAAGCATATGTCCTCCTAATGAGTGAAAAATATTTGATTCGGTTTAAAAATTCCTTTTAAAACTATTGTTTATTCACAAATTACAACTCAGAAGTTTATATTTATGACATAATTGAGCTGTTATCATATAATTATGCATAAAATAAAATTATTTTTTATTACATCAGTATTGATTTTGATGATTTCAGGATGTCAAACAATTAAAGAAAAGACTGATTCAATTGTTGAAAAAGAAAATGAAAAACTAAGTAAATATATTGGGAAGCCTTTAAGTAATTTACAAATGGATTTAGGAAAGCCTGACGAAGATTTTAAAAATGAAAAAGGGAATCTTGAAGTTGTGTACAATACTAAAAAATATGGAATTCTGTGTGAGAGAAGGTTCGAAATAGACTCTAACTCTGTTGTAGTGGGATTTGTATCTAACGGATGTTTTTAGGATGTACTTGCGAGGTAAATTTCCTCGCAAGTAAAGCTAAACTTATTTAATTTCAATAAGTTTTTTCTTTTTATGTTCCGGAATTATTCTTTCACAAGAAACTGTTAAAAGACCATCTTTAAGCGCAGCGCCATTTACTTTTACATCATCAGCAATTGTAAATGATCTTGCAAATTGTCTTTGAGAAATACCTTTGTGAATAATTTCCCCATCAAAATTATTTTCTTCTGATTTATTAATCTCTTTAGTTCTTACAGTTAATAAATTATCCTCAAACTCAACTTCAACATCATTCTTGCTAAAGCCAGCTAATGCTACTTCAATAGCATAATTATCCTTACCAGTTTTTCTAATATTGTAAGGTGGATAATTTGACTGCATGGTTGAATTCCCATTTCCTAACATATTTTCAAATTGATCAAACATGTCATCAAAACCAATTGAAAAGGGTCTTAGTGAGTTAAATATAGATAGATCTTTACTTGTCATAATATTCTCCTTTGTTAAGCAAGTTTATTTTTATGTGGTCCCATTAGGCAACCTACTGAGTACATTTAGGAATTATTTAAAAAATTTCAAGATTGGAAAACTAAATTTTTTTAGATATTTTAAGGGCAAACGCATAATCAATTGCTATCTCTTCTATCGCACCATCTCTACCAGATTTTCCACCATGACCAGCATTCATTTCCGTTTTTAAAAGAAGTAAATTATTATCAGTTTTGTAGTCTCTTAACTTTGCAGTAAATTTTGCTGGCTCGTCAAACAACACTCTATTATCACTCAAGCTAGTTGTAATTAGAATATGTGGATAATCCATTTTCTTAATATTATTGTAAGGTGCATAAGAGTATATATAATCAAAATGTTCTTTATTTTCTTTAGCATTACCAAATTCGTCGAATTCTCCAACAGTCAAGGGTAGAGAGTGATCAAGATTTGTTGTTAAAGAGTCAACAAATGGTACTGCCATAATAATTCCCAAAAATAATTCTGGTGCTTGATTGACAACTGCACCTATCAACAATCCTCCAGCAGATCCTCCCATACCAATTATTTTTCCTTTTGATGAATACTTGTTGTCGATTAAATATTTTGCAGCATGAATGTAATCTTCAAAAGTATTTTTTTTATTTGTTAGTTTTCCCTCTTTCCACCACTTCATGCCTTTTTCCATGCCACCTCTTATGTGAGCTGTAGCCCAAATTATATCTCTGTCTATTAAACTAAGTTTTGTAGAAGAAAAGCTGGGGCTCATAGAATTACCATAAGAACCATATCCATAGAGCAATAAGTTTGCCGAACCATCAATTTTTGTTTTTTTATGTCTGGTGATTGTTAGTGGAATAAGCCTTCCATCATGAGATTTATATTCAACTCTTTCAACTATGTAGTCATCTGGGTTATGACCAGATGGTATTTCCTGTTCTTTAACTAATTTTTTTGATTTGGTTGTTAAATTATAGGCATATACTCTTGAAGGTGTTTTTGGTGACGAATATCCAAGATAAACATCATCAGTATTTCTATCTTTTTGAGTTAAAGAAATGCCTGGAACGTAAATATTTTCATCAGAAAAAATTAATTCTTCTTCTGTCCCTGTAGAAACATTTTTAACAAATAGCTTGTCTAATGCGTTTGAAGTTTCAGAGCGGATAATCCAATTATTCAAAAAAGTACATCCACCAATTAAGACTTCATCTTTTGGCGGCACAAAAGTTTTCCAATTTTGATTTTCTAAATTATCACAAATATCAATTTTAAAATCTTCAGCATCTTTATTTGTATGATTATAGAATTTATCATTCCAAGAACTTACAGAATACAATATTCCTTTATCTCGCTTCATTATTAATTTTGGAAATGGTTTTTTTTCATTAACACCAAAATAATATTGTTCCGAAGTATTGTGATCTGATGTGATTATAAAATAATATTTTTCATCTGAACTTAAACCAATACTAACAGTAAACGCTTCACTTTTTTCTTCAAATATTAGCTCATCCTCATCATTAAAATTTCCAACTTCATGCCTATAAATTTTCCTTGCTCTATGATTTTCATCAAGTTTAGAATAAAAAATATATTTATCATCCAAACTAAAAGTAATACTGCCTGATGTTTCTGGAATTTCTTTTGAAATAATTTTTTTAGTTATAATATCTCTTATAAAAATTGTGTAATATTCTGATCCTTTAGTATCTAGAGAATAGCCAAGATACTTATCATTATTGCTTACTTCTAAGTCGCCCACACCAAAATATTCTGTTTTTAGTTTATCTTTTTCTTCATCACCATTCCAAATCTCTTCAATCTCATCTGTATTTATTTTTTTTCTGAGTTTAATTGAATAATTTCCAATAGAAGTTGTTTTTGTCCAATATTCATAAGTGTGATCTTTAAATGGCAAAGACTCGTCATCTAATTTTATTCTTCCTTTAATTTCATCAAATAATTTTTTTTGTAAATTTTTAGTATTTTTAAGATGGTGTTCAGCATAAGAATTTTCTTCTTCTAAATATTTTTTAACCTCAGGATCTAATTTTGTTTTATCCTTTAAAACTTCCAAAATATTACTTTGATGTATCCAGCTATAATTGTCCTCCCAGTCTATGTTGTGACAAGATTTTATCTCTGGTTTTTTTTTTAGATATGGTACTTTCATTATTTGTAGGAAATATATGAATATAATAATTTATACACTGATAATTTTGACTTTTTTCTACTTTTTATTGAAATGGTCGGCCAGTGTTCCATCTAAAAAAATTACAAAGAGTTTAAGGTTTTTTTCATTGTTAATATTTATTATTTTGGCAGTTTTATTCGCTATTGGTGGCAAGTTTTTACTTACACTGCCACTTACATTAATCAGTTTAGCTCTAATTAAATTAAAAGGACTCTCACTATTTCAAATCTTTTCATTGTTTAGATTGATACAAACGCTAAGACAATCTGGTAGATTTTCTTTTAATAAATCTCAAAGAAACAACCCTTCGTCAATTTCTGTTGCAGAAGCTTATAAGATTTTAAATTTAAATATTGATAACAAACCAACCAAAGAATTAGTTAATCAAGCTTACATTAAAATTCAAAAAAAAATACATCCAGATATTTCTCCTGAAACATCAAGGTTATCTGCAATAGTAAATGAAGCTAAAGATATTGTTTTGAGAGACATCTCTTAATCTATAAGAGAAACTAATTTGTCAAATATTTTATCTGGATTTATTTTATTTTTACCTGAAGTTGTGTGACTTACAGTATGTTCACCATCTGGGATTATGGGATACATGTTTGAGCTATAAGATCCATAAATTAATGGTGTGTCTACCATTAGTGTAATTGTTTTGATATTGAGAGCAGAGGATAGATGGCCAAACCCTGTATCATTACATATTGATATGTTGCAGTTTTTAATTACTGGCAAAGTTTCTTCAATAGTTAGATTATCAAGAGGCACACAAAAATTTTTAAATTTAGAATTTAAAATATCATTTAAAATAATTTGCTCTTCAGGATTTTTACCAGTAGCAAGAAAAAATCTACATTTTTTTATATTAGATATTTTTTCCATAACAGAAAGAAAAGTTTTTGAGGGAACTCTTTTTGTTGGTCCAGAACCACCAATACCAAGAAGAATATTTAATGTTTCATTGTTGATACTAAATTTTAAAATTGAATTTTTTATGCGATCATCATTAATTTGTATTTGAGGATAACTGCCTACTTCAACATCTAAACTATCTTTGATTAAATTTATTGCAGGTTGAGTAATATGTTGGTTTAATTTTTTAAATAATGGGTACTGATAAATTTCTTTTATGCCAGCTAATTTTGCAATTAGGTTGTATCTCAGCGATGAATTAAATATAAAAATTTTATCAAAATCATAATTTTTTAAATCTTTGACTAATCTAAAACTGCCAATTATACCATTGTGTCTACCATTTCTATTCTGCCTATCTCTGTTTAAAAAAATAATCTTATCTATATATTTGGTTTGATTTAAATATTGATCAGCTTTGGAACTTTGTTTGACTAATAAATTGACAGGTGTATCAAATTTTTTTGATATTGCCTGAATGTAGGGTAAAAAGATTACAGTATCCCCAATTCCCATTCTATTTTGAACAGCTAATATTTTCATAATTTATTTATAAACTTTACTAATTGATATTTTTATATAAATTTTACATATGAGTAAAATTAAAGGTATTTATGCTGCTTCAATGTCTGTCTTAAATGAAGATTATACATTAAATGTTGCAAAAACCATCAAACATGCAGAAATGATTATTGATAATGGGTGTCATGGAGCTGCAATATTTGGAAGCACGGGTCAGGCTCAGTTAATACCTATTTCTGAAAAGGTTGATCTAATTAATCAACTAGCACTTAGTAAATATAAAGAAAAATATATAATTGGGACAGGTTTAAATTCATTAGGTGAAACAATCAATTTAATGAACGTAGCTAGATCATTAAACTTTAAGAGGTTTTTAATCATGCCTCCTGCATACTATAAATATGGTGATGACGAGGTGATAAAGTTTTATAGTAAAATTGTTGAAGCAATTCCTGATTGCGAAATTGTACTTTATAATTTTGAAAAATTGTGTGGTTATAAATTTAGCTTGGAGTGTATTCAAGAATTAGTAAAAAGATTTCCTGAACAAATTGTTGGAGTAAAAGACAGTTCGTACAATTTATTTGAAAATTTAAAATTAGATAACTTTTCGATTTTACCAGGCTCTGAGGCCAAATTATTGAAGGGACTTCAATTAGGATGCACTGGAATCATCACAGCTACTTGTAATGCCACTTCAGAGTTGTCTAGAAAAGTTTATGATGATTTTCAAGCTGGGACAGAACAAACAGTTAATCAAAAACTTTGTGATGTTAGAAATATATTTGAAAAATATAATCTGATATCAGGCCTTCATACATTTTATTCTAAAAAAGATCATTATTATAAAAATATTTTACCACCACTGAGCATTCTTAATTCTCAAGATGAACAAGAGCTACTTGGTAACCTAGATAAAATTAATTTTTCAATAAAATCTTTAATGGCTGCGTAAAATGCAATTAGCTAGATTCTTAAATTCTGTATTTGAGAAAGATGGTTTCATTTTAATAGACGCAAACGATAAAAGTTACATCATTGGAACACCAAATAATAACAATCCAATTAAACTTAAAATTTTAGATAAAAAGCTTCATTATAAATTATTATTTCATCCAGACCTTTATTTTGGTGAAGCTTATACAAATGGAGATGTTATAATTGAAAATGGAAGTCTTACTGATTTTTTAAATTTAACACTAATGAATTTTGGAAGAAATGAACTTAATTTTTTTAGTTATTTGATAAATAGATTAAGAGGATCATATAGATATTTAACAAATTTTAACTTTATCAAAAAATCTAAAATGAATGTATCGCATCATTACGATATTTCTGATGATCTTTATGATTTATTCTTAGACCCTAAGAGACAATATTCTTGCGCATACTTTAAAAATAAAAATGATTCGTTAGAGGTAGCTCAAAATAATAAGATTCAACACATAATTAAAAAACTTAACATCAAATCTGGTCAAAAAATTTTAGATATTGGATGTGGTTGGGGATCTTTAGCAATCGATATTGCCAAAAGCGCAAACTGTGAAGTGACGGGAATAACTTTGTCTAAAAATCAATTTAATTTTTGCACAAAAAAAGCTAAGGAACTTAATTTAGAAAGCCAATTAACCTTTAAATTGATTGATTATAGAGAGTTAAATGAAAAATTTGACAGAATAGTAAGTGTTGGAATGTTTGAACATGTGGGTAGAAAATTTTATAAAAAATTTTTTAAACAAATTGATAAATTACTAAAAGATGATGGTATTTCCTTAATACACACAATTGGATCTGTAAACCCGCCAAGGGACCCTCATCCTTGGATTACTAAATACATTTTTCCTGGAGGATACACCCCAAGTTTAAGTGAAGTCACCACACCCATTGAACAAGCAGGCTTAATTGTTGCAGATATTGAAGTATTGAGGCTTCATTATTCTTACACTTTAAAACATTGGAAGGAAAATTGTATTAGAAATAAAGAAAAAATTATCAAAATGTTTGATGAAAAATTTTTTAGAATGTGGGAATTTTATTTAACAGGATGTGAAATGTCATTCAAATGGGGAGATCAGGTTGTATATCAGTTTCAATTAACAAAAAATTATACTTCGACACCTGTTACAAGAGACTATATTTATCAATAAATAATTGATAGAAGTAAATTTCTTGAACATGAAAAAATCTAAAAAAAAGAAACCTACAGTAAAAAGAAAAACCTCGGTAAAAAAGAAAACTACAGTAAAAAGAAAAACCTCAGTAAAAAAGAAAACTACAGTAAAAAGAAAAACCTCAGTAAAAAAGAAAAATACTAAAAAATTAAAAAATCCTCAAAAAAAAATTAAACCTAAATTAAAGATCTTTAATAATAAAAAATTAAAAAAAAATAAAATTCAAAATTTAAAAATCAAAAAAGTAAAAAAAGAAAGTTTTATTTTAAAGATTATAAATTTTCAAAATTCATTAAAACCTGAAATAAATTTTAAAATAAATTTTAATATAGAAAGATATATTCAAGCATTTTTTGACAGCATTGCCAATACAATTTTTGAATATAAAACATTAAAAAAAGACGAAATAAGAAGATTAAAGTTAGAAAAACAAGAAAAAGAAAGATCAGAAAAAATTGAATTTGAAAACCAAAAACAAAAAGAAGAAGAGCTAAAAATTAGACTAAAAGAACAAACCCTAAAAGAAGAAATTAAATTAGAAAAACAAAGAACAAAAGACATCAAACTTTTTTTAAGAAAAGAACAGGCATTATTAAGAATTGAACAAGCTGAAAAACAAAAACAATTTTTAAAACAATTAAAATTAGAGAGGCAAATTGAGAAATTTAGAGTTAGAGAAGTTAAAGAATTAGAAAAACTTGAAAAAATATCACTTAAAGAAAAAAGAGAAGATTATGCTGGTCTTCAACAAAGAATAGAGAAATTAAAAGAAAAATACAGAATAATTAGAGATCAAAAAATAAGAGAAAGAGTAGAAGCCCTAGGAGTAAAAATTCAAGGTGATGAGGATAGAGAAACATTATTACAAAAAGAAAAAGAATACACTATAGCAAGACAAAAAATAGAATTTGCTCTTGAAAGTTTTTATAGAAGTGCAAGTAGTTTAGTATTTCAGCTAAACAAACGCCACATCACAAGACACATGTCTATATTTAGATGTATTGATAGAAGATTTGAAACTGGAGAAATATTTATAAAATGGGATGAGTTTATCGATGATGAGTGGTTATTATTGATTTATATAAAAAATAATTCACCAGATGAAGGAATAGTCATTGAGGATAAAACCAATGTTGAGAAAAATATTTCTCATGAGTTTAAAAATAATGAAATTTTTAAAGCGTCAGACACGATGGTTGACTCACTTACCCAGTTAATTGCAAGAAAAAGAGCAAAAAATAACAATTAAATAATCCTATTTAATTAAGTATTATCCCAGAATGTTTTTTGGAACAATTACAATGATAATTTTATATCTTATTTTAAGATATATTCTTGCTTGGATAGCTTACTTTAATAATCTAGATACAAGACTTGGTACCTCAACTTGGCGTTGGAGTTATGACTATCAAGTATTAGGTGAAAGAGATATTTCAGATTTAGACGATAAAGCTTTTGTTAGATTAAGAAGAAAAAAAAATAAGATAATTACTTTAATGTACTCAGTTGTGATGATTATGTTTGTTGCTTCAATGTCTTTACTAAGTAAATTTTTATTATTTTTTATTGATTAGTTTTAAGTTGTTTTTTATTTTTCAAATATAAAAAATAAGCAATAATTTCATATATAAATTTGAAGATTGTAAAAATTATTGGAAGTTTAAAAAATTTGTACAAAAATTTATATTTTGGAATTTTTTTCCAAACATAAAGAAACGCCTCTGCTCCTTCAATTATCTTATTTTCATGCTTAACATGCAAGCGTCTTAAAAGCTCTCTACCTTTTTTAGATGTTTCCCTTTCAGCAGTTGAATTATTAGTAATATCAACCCAATCAATATCTTGAATATTTTCTTTTTTATATAGATTGATTTCAGATCTACAAATTTTACATGAATTATTAAAATAAACTTTCATTATTACAGTGAATTTATCTTTAAGATTAAAAGTTGTACATGCGTAAAATCATCCATTGAAAATTATTTACAAATAACTATGTAGTAATCATGAGTAATTTTTTTAATAAATCAGATTTAACAAGAAAAGATGTAGATGAAATAGTATCTGATACTTTAAAAAATTGTGATGATGGTGAACTATATTTAGAAGACTCTAAATCAGAATCAATTTTGTTAGATGATAATAAAATTAAAAGTTCAAATTATAGTTCTGATCTTGGTTTTGGTTTTAGAGCAATATCAAATGAAGTTGTTGCCTACTCTCATTCAAATGAAATATCAAAAGATTCGTTAAAAAATTCAGCAAAAAACCTTCAATCTACCTTGAAATCAATCAAAGGAACTTACAATCATAAAATTCCAAAAACAAATAACAAGTTCTATGATGACATTAACCCCATTGAACAAAAGACATTGGACTCAAAAATAGAGGTTTTAAATAAAGTAAATGATTATTTACGAAAAAAAGACTCAACAGTTAAACAAGTAACTGCAAGCTTTAGTGGTGAACAAAAATCTATTGAAATTGTACGTTCGGGTGGTGAGGCTTTAACTGATGTTCGTCCGCTTATAAGATTTAATGTATCTGTTATGCTTGAAAAAAATGGCAGAAAAGAAACAGGTGTTTATGGAATAGGTGGAAGACAATCTTATGATGATTATTTAAAAAATGATAATTGGAAAAATGTTTGTGAGGAGGCGTTAAGGATTGCTTCAGTAAACTTAGACAGCAAACCTGCACCAGCTGGTGAAATGAAGGTAGTTTTAGGCCCAGGTTGGCCAGCAATTTTAATTCATGAAGCTATCGGTCATGGTTTAGAAGGTGACTTTAATAGAAAAAAAACATCAGCCTTTCACGATTTAATGGGCCAAAAAGTTGCAAGTGAGGGTGTTACGATTGTTGATGATGGTACGATAGATAAAAGAAGAGGAAGTCTTACAATAGATGATGAAGGTACACCCACAGAAAGAACAGTTTTAATTGAAAATGGAATTTTAAAAAACTTCATGCAAGATAGGTTGAATGCCAAACTAATGAAAACTAGATCAACAGGAAGTGGTAGAAGAGAAAATTATAAACATATTGTTTTGCCAAGAATGAGAAACACAATGATGTTAGGTGGCAAACAAACTCAAGATGAAATGATCAAGTCTGTTGATAAAGGTATTTTTGCTGTAAGTTTTGGAGGAGGGCAAGTAGATATCACGTCTGGAAAATTTGTTTTTAATTGCACAGAAGCTTATGAAATAAATAATGGTAAAATAGGCTCACCAATTAAGGGAGCAACTTTAATAGGTGATGGTCCTTCAATTTTGAAAGAAGTTTCAATGGTTGGAAATGATATGATGATGGATCCAGGCATTGGAACTTGTGGAAAAGCAGGTCAAGGAGTACCAGTTGGAGTTGCTCAACCATCAATTCTAATAGATAAGATGACCGTTGGTGGAACAAAATTATAAATCATGATTAAAGATCAAGAGTATTTAAAGTCAAAAGCGTCATACTGTTTGGAGCTTGCGAAAAAACTAGGTGCAACAGATGCAAGTGTAACAGTTGGAAATTCTATTTCAGAAACAGTGAGTTTTAGAAATAAAGCTTTGGATGAGTCTAACAGATCAGATAGTTTAGCAATAAGCATAGAAACATATATCGATAAAAAAAAGTCATCAATATCTTCCTCAAATTTATTAGAAGAAAACTTAAAAACTTTAATAAAAAAATGTTATGAAACTACAAAAATAACCCCTGAAGATGAATACAATTCGTTGCCTGATAAAAATTTATTAGCAAAAAATATTAAAGATTTAAATTTATATGATGAGTCTCATTTGGAAAATGACAAGAAAATTGACTATTTAAAAGAATTAGAGGAAACAGCGTCAATTGATAAAAAAATTATTAATACAGAGTCAGGTTTCACTGAGAATAAATCAAATTTCATTTTAGTAAATAGTGATGGGTTTTGTGATGGTTATAAATCATCATCATTTACAGCATCGTCAGTAACTGTTGCAAAAGATGAAAATAGTATGGAAAGAGATTATGAGTTTACTAGCAGATGTCATTTAGATGATATTGTAAAAGCTAAAGAATTAGGAGAAATTGCAGCCAATCAAACAATAAAAAAGCTAAGCCCAAAAAAAATTGGAAGTGATAAAATAAGTATTATTTTTGACAAAAGAATATCTAAAGGATTTTTAAGTTCATTTGCAGGTGCTATTTCTTCTTCAGCAATTGCAAGAGGGACGTCGTTTCTTAAGGATAAAATAGACAAACAAGTTTTTTCTGATTCTATAAGCATAATAGATAAGCCAGATTTGATAAAAGGCATGGGATCACAGTGTTTTGATTCTGAGGGGGTAAAATCAGAAACTTTAAATTTAGTAAACAATGGAATTCTTACAAGTTACTTGATTGATACTTATAATGGAAAAAAATTGAATTTAAGATCTAATGGCAGAAGTGGAGGGAGCACTAATCTTTATTTTGAAAATGGTAAGTTAAGTTTTGAAGAATTACTAAAAACAAATTCTAAATGTTTATACGTTACAGAAACTATAGGTCATGGAACCAATCTTGTTACAGGAGATTATTCAGTAGGTGCAACTGGTTTTTTAGTTGAAAATGGTGAATTCAAATACCCTGTGAATGAAATAACTATTGCAGGAAATTTTAATGATATGTTTAAAAATATTACTTTAGCCAATGATTTAGAATTTAAATACTCTGTAAACTCACCTACTATGATGATACATGGAATGACTGTTGCAGGTAAATGAGCAGTATTTGTGTAATTGGCTCAGGAATTTCTGGTGCAACAATTGCAAATCTTTTAAGTGTAAAACATCCCGTGGATTTATTTGATAAAGCCAGAGGGCCTGGGGGTAGATCATCTTTTAAAAGATTAGATAAAATCAGAGGTTTTGATCATGGTACACAATATATATCTCCAAAAAGTGCACCTTTTAAAAAATTTATTAATGAGCTGATAAAAAAAAAAATTTTAAAAAACTGGAGTGGTAAACATTTATTTCTAAATAGTAAAAAAAAACAAAATCAAAATCATACCAAAATTATTGGTAAAAAAGGAAATAATGATATTAGCAAATACCTTCTAAGAAATATAAATTGTTATTTTGAAAATGAATTAAAAAAAATTAATTATAAAGAAAGAAAATGGGTCTTAACTTTTTCTGATGGAAAAAAAAGATTTTATGATAAATTAATTTTAACGTGCCCATTTGCTCAATTATCTAAATTATCCAATAAATTTATAAAAAATCCTTTCATAAAAAAAAAAATTAAAATGGATGCAAATATTACTGTGATGATAGCTATCAGGAAAACAAAAATAAATATTAGTAGTTATTTATTTGAGGATAAAATTCTAGGCTGGGCTGCTAAAGAAAATAGTAAAAAAAGATTTAAGATTAATCAAGATCTGTGGACATTGCAAAGCACGTACAGCTGGGCAAATAAAAAGATTAATAAAAATAAAGAAAATAAAGACGTGAACTCTCAAACTTTGATTGATCAATTTTTTAAACTTACTGGAATAAAAAAAACTAGAGTTCTATTTTCTCTTAATCATGGATGGAAATATTCTTCAAATTCAAAACCACTAAAGTTAAAAAGTTATTGGAATTCATCAATAAATCTTGGTGTTTGTGCAGATTGGTTTGTTGGTCCAAGATTGGAAGCTGGATGGATAAGTGCTAATGATCTTTATAAAAAGATAATAAGATAGAATTATTCAAAATTTTTTACTCTATATTCCCAATTACCTAACCTTGAATAGGTAACTTTTAATATTAAAGCATTTTTTTTATCAAACCATATATCAAAATTAAGCCTCTTATCCTTTGGAATGGACATATCTTTTGATTTAAGTTTAAAATGTTCAACCTCGTAATTTTTTCCATAAAGTATTAATTTTTCTTTACCAACAAATGTCACTATTTGTTCTTTAATACTTCCTGAAATAGGGCTTATTTGACTGTTAGTTTGCAATATTTTGTGACTCCACCAATTTCCAACCACATTATTAGTTGATGCTTTACCTGAATAAGACGAACCTTCTATATTAAATATATTCTCTTGTTCATCTAATTTAAGATTTACATACTTATCTTTATTATTTTGACGTGTTTTTGAATTAAATGAAATTAGTTTATCTTTTATATATTTTTCTTCACCATATCCTTCTATTTCAAATATAGTTGCCCCAAATAGTTTTATTGTAAATTTAATTTGATTTGTAACCGTAGTTCTATCTTTATCTTTTTTAAAAAAATAATAATTATAACCAATAACTTTACCATCTTTTAGAATTTCCATTTCGATTTTATTAAATTTACTGTAGTGAGCCATGTGTGCACCACAATTAAATGAGTATGTTAAAAAAAATAAAAAGAGTAAAATTTTTTTCATTACATAATTACTTTAATAGACTTTTATCATAATAGAAGTTATTTATCAGCTATGTTTTTAAAAATTAAGAATATTCCAAAAGTGTATTGGAGTTCAAATAAGCCATTAAATTTAAAACCAAAAATTTCTACATTTTTTTATCTTTGTTTTGGATTAGTTCTATTTGGTTTGGGTGAAGGTTTATTAATTGTTTCAGCTTCTGGCGCGTCACCTTGGAGTGTATTGGCTCAGGGTTTATTTCTAAATATAGGTTTTTCGGTTGGTCTCATAACTATTTTTATAAGTTTTTTAATTTTATTACTTTGGTTTCCATTAAAACAAAAAATTGGAATTGGCACTATTTTAAATGCCTTAATTATTGGATTAATGATTGATGTTTGTTTAAGGTATGTGGCAACCCCAGAAAGTTATATTAATCAAATTATATTAGGTGCTGTTGCGGTAGTTACTGTTGGACTTGGTGGAGGAATTTATTTAGTTGCAAACTTAGGAGCAGGACCAAGAGATGGCTTGATGATAGGTCTTCAAAAAAAAACAAATTTACCGATTGCATTAGTTAGAGGAGCTCTTGAAATAACAGCAATGTCTGTTGGCTGGTATTTAGGAGGGACAGTTGGTGTTGGAACTTTATTGTTTGCTTTTGGAATTGGACCTTGTGTGGCCTTAAGTTTGTTTTTAGTAAATAGATTGTTTAATTAGGCAGCAGCGCCCGATTTTTCACTTTTTTTTCTATCATGAGGATTAAGAATAGCTTTTCTTAATCTAAGAGATTTAGGAGTAATTTCTAAAGCTTCGTCAGTATTTAACATGCTTAATTGTTCGGCAATTGACATTTGTCTTACTGGAGTTAATACGACATTTTCATCTGTGCCTTGAGTTCTCATATTTGTTAATTGTTTACCTTTCATAACATTTATAATCATATCACCTGGTTTTGGAGTAAGACCAACAATCATTCCCTCATAAACAGGATCATTATGCGTTACAAACATTTCGCCTCTGGCCTGAAGGTTAAATATTGCAAATGCCACAGCTTTTCCTGTGGACATTGAAATTAAAGCACCATTTTTTCTTCCATCCATTTCACCTTCAAATTTTCCATAGCCATGGAAAATTCTATTAATTACACCAGTACCTTTTGTTAATGTTAAGAATCTACTTGTGTAACCCATCAACCCTCTTGTTGGTGCGTGAAATACCAATCTTTTTTTGTCTTTTCCAGTATCTTTTAAATCTAAAAGTTTGCCTTTTCTTCTATTCATTGAGTCAATTATTTTTGAAGAATATTCTTCATCTAGATCAACTGTAATTTCCTCAATTGGTTCAAGTTTGTTTCCAGCTTCATCTTTTTGAAATAATACTTTTGGAGGACTGACTGTCATCTCAAAACCTTCACGTCTCATTTGTGTAAGTAAAATTTCAAGCATTAATTCTCCTCGACCACTAATTACAAAAGAGTCTACATTTGCATTTTGAGAAAAAGTAATACCAACATTATTTTGAGCTTCTGAAACCAATCTATCTCTAATTTGAGTACTTGTTAGTTTTTTCCCCTCAGTTCCAGCTAGAGGTGAGCTGTTAACACTTATTGTTATAGACATAGTAGGTGGGTCTATTGGTGTTGCAGGTATTGGATCATTTAATTCTGGATCACAAATAGTATCAGCTACATTAGCTTTCTCTAATCCAGCAATTACAACAATATCTCCAGCTTCACCAACTTCGATTGGAACTTTTTTAGTTCCTTCGTATCTAAAAATTTTTGTTAATTTTCCCTCATCCACTTTCTCACCTTTAAGATTTATTGCTTTAATAGGCTGATTTGCTTTTGCAGTTCCTTGAGATATTCTTCCGACTAAACTTCTACCTAAAAAACTATCTGCATACAATAAAGTGGATAACATAGCGAAAGGTTTGTCCTTATTAAGTTCAGCAGGTTTTACATGCTCTATAATTAAATCTAATAATGGATGAAGGTTTTCTCTTGGACCATCAACTTCTTTGCTGGCCCATCCAGATCTTCCGCTTGCATATAAAACTGGGAAATCCAATTGTTCCTCATTAGCATCTAAGCTTACAAATAAATCAAATGTTTCATCTAAAACTTCATTTGCTCTTTGATCAGCTTTATCTAATTTGTTTATTACAACGATTGGTTTTAATCCTTGTTTTAGAGCTTTAGCTAATACAAATTTTGTTTGAGGCATCACACCTTCTGCAGAGTCAATTAGCAATAATGCTCCATCAGCCATACTTAAAACACGCTCAACTTCAGCAGCAAAATCTCTGTGCCCAGGTGTGTCTATAATGTTTACTCTGGAGTCTTGCCAATTAATTGATGCAGGTTTTGCTAAAATAGTAATTCCTCTTTCTTTTTCTAGCTCGCCAGAGTCCATCAGTCTTTCATCCACAACTTCATTCTCTCTAAATGATCCACTTTGTTTCATAAGATTGTCGATCATGGTAGTTTTGCCATGGTCAACGTGTGCAATGATTGTGATGTTTCTGATGTTATTACTCATAATTGTGGCTCTTATACATTAAATCTTTGATTTGAAAACTTAAAAAAAGACAGTAATTACTTAGTAAATACACATTAATAAAAAATTCACTTCTTGTGATTGTTTTAAAAACATATAGATATCGCAATAAAATTAGATGCAATAAAGAATCAATATCTAAATCTTTAAATCACTGAATGGAAAACTTTAAATTACTCAAAATAGAAGACTCACTAAAAAGCTCGTTGCACAAAATGAACTTTATAAAGCCCACTCCTATTCAGGGTATGGCAATACCTGTTGCTTTAGAGGGAAAAGATATCTTAGGAACCGCACAAACTGGAACTGGAAAAACGTTAGCATTTAGCATTCCATTAATTAATAAATTAATTTTAGACAAAAATGCTTTTGCGCTAGTTATGTGTCCAACTAGAGAACTAGCGACACAAGTAATGGAAGCTATTAGGAGCATAATTAGTGATAAAATTAAAATTAAAACAGCCTTGCTTATAGGTGGTGAAGCAATGCAAAAACAACTGAGACAACTAGGTAATAGATCAAGAATAATAGTTGGAACTCCAGGAAGAATTAATGATCATTTAAAAAGAAAAAGCTTAAATTTATCAGCCACAAAATATTTAGTTTTAGATGAAACTGATAGAATGCTGGATATGGGATTTACCCCACAAATTGAAATGATTTTAAAATTTGTTCCAAAAAATCATCAAACATTATTATTTTCAGCAACTTTACCTCAAAATATATTAAGAATCTCAGACAGATATTTAAATAAACCTGAAAGAATTTCTACAGGAGCTACATCGATTCCAATTGCAAAGATTAAACAAGAAACTCTTCAAGTTTTTAAAGAAAATAAATACGACGAATTAATTGATCAATTTTTATCTAGAAAAGGTTCCATCCTAGTTTTTGTTAAAACCAAAAGAGGTGCTGATAAGATGGTTAAAAAACTAAAAGAAGAGGGACATTCAGCTGACGCAATTCATGGTGACCTTCGTCAAAGCAAAAGAGATCGTGTTATTAATTCGTTTAGAAAAGGATTAAAGAGAATTTTAATTGCAACAGATGTTGCAGCTAGAGGTTTAGACATTCCTTTAATTCAACATGTAATCAATTATGATCTGCCACAAGTACCAGAAGACTACATTCATAGAATTGGAAGAACTGCAAGAGCAGGATCTGAAGGGTCTGCACTAACATTTTTAACACCTGATGATAGATCAATGTGGAATTCAATAAACAAATTAATAGATCCAAATTTTAAACCAGCACCCAGTGGGTTGAGAAGAGTTTCAAAAAGCAAAAGAAGAGATAAGGGGCCAAATAATAAAAAGAGAAAAGCTAGAAATGAAAAAAGATCTTACGGAAAAGGTAAACAAGATAGGTCTTCAAGCTTTAGAGATAAATCAAAACCTTACGATAAAGATAGATCAGATAGATCATCAAGGGACAGAAAGAAAAAAAGTTTTGGCTTTAAAGGAAAATCAAGTTTTAGAGACAAACCTTCAAGAGATGGTGAGAAAAAAAGATTTGGCTTTAAAGGAAAATCAAGTTTTAGAGACAAACCTTCAAGAGATGGTGAGAAAAAAAGATTTGGCTTTAAAGGAAAATCAAGTTTTAGAGACAAACCTTCAAGAGATGGTGAGAAAAAAAGTTTTGGCTTTAAAGGAAAATCAAGTTTTACAAAAAAAAATAATTCAAAACCATCTGGCTTTACAAACAATCCTAAGTATTTTGGAAGAAAACCTTCAGAAAACACATCTTCAGATTCAGAGAAAAAAAGCTTTGGTTTTAAAGGAAAGAAAAAATTTAAAAGTAGAAATAGTAGACCTAAAAATTTTAGCTTTAAAAAACATAGTAAAAAAAGAGCTAAATCTTAAGATTTTTTAGTCTTTTCTTTTTTTTGTTTTCTTTTTTCCTTTAGACTTAATTTTGGTTTTTTACTAACGCTTGAGTCTTTGAATGATTTTCCACTGTATCTTTTTGACATGCTAAAATTATAGCATTTTATTAAAAAAAAAGGCCATCTAAAAAGATGGCCTTTAAATTTCTTTGCAGAAAAGAGTGGAATTACATGCCCATTCATTAGATCATTAAGTATTGATTTATCTGACTTTCTTAAAATTGTTCATCTATGTTCATCCTTTTTTACCTTTAATCTAGAAGCAATTGAGAAGGGTGACTTCGTTTTAGAGAAAATTATTGATGAATTACAGAGGAGAACTATTCGGGGTATTCTTTTTGTGCTTTTGCTTTTCCTATTTTCTTTTTCTTTTCATTTTTGGCAGTCACAGTCCAAACATAAGTGTGTTTTCCATTTGGAGGACAAGGACTTTTGTATTTAAAAGCACCAGGTTCAATAGTAGTTTGACCAGCATATTCAACTTTGCCACCACCATGATTATAAGGTGATTGTTTATCCTTCATTCTGAACTGAAGTATTTTTGTGCCTTCAGGAACATTTATAAGTGTAAATATTGGGTTATCAACTTTGTTCGGATTTCCAGAGGTGCATGATTTTAAATTACCCCACTCGAACGCTAGTCCAAACTCAGCAGCATTAACTGTAGAAGTTAAAAAAAATAACGAAATAAATATTCTGATTAAAAGTTTCATTACAATAAATTTATGAACTTATGAGGAAACTGTATACAAAAAAAAACCCCCAATTAAGGGGGTTTTTGTAATTTTTAATTCTTAGATAGACGGAATTTTACATTCTCATACTGGTATTGAATAAGTATTGTTTTATCTGATATTTCCAAAAATCTTTCATCACTCTTCATCACTATATCAATCAATCCCAAAGCAATTCAAAAGATGATTTCATTTTAGAGGTAGGTTAAAGTTGGGAATGTTGGATCAGATACTACCCGTAATTTATATGATAGGAGTACTTTTATTAGTCCTTCCTGCTTTTTTACAATCAAATTCTAAACTAAAACAATTCTTAACTAATCTCACTATTTGGATTATCGTAGTACTTATAATTTTAACGATAATTTACGTATTTAAATAATGAAAAAACTATCTCTATACATCTTTCTGGTCTTGATGTTTTGCAATGTTAGTTTTGCAAAACATCAAAACGAACCATATGAACCTCACAATTGGGGTAAATTTCGAGTTAAAGGGTCTGATAATTATTACAAATTTCAATCTGAATTAATTGAAGATAAAAATGTAAAAAAAGAAATTAAAAATAATCAAAAAACTGGATTAATTAGTTATCTATTATTTGAAGACAATAAAATTAAGATAGATGAAGAAGATTTACCAAATTATATAAAGAGTAATAATGGAATTATGCCATCTCATTCAGTTGGAAAAAGTTTAGTATCTTATGTTTTGGGGCACGCAATATGTGAAGGATATATTGATAGTATTGAAGTAATTCTAGATGACTGGTCAGTATTAGATGGCACACTATACAAAGGTCAAAAACTTATTGATATTCTTAATATGTCCGCTGGCGATCAAAAAATTATTGGAGAAAGAAACTTTTATTCAGATAATGGAATTCAAGACAGAACAGGGAGCAGATCTTTAAATGTAAACACATTTCCGATTAAGGATGTAATGAAATTAAAAATTTTACAAAATTCAAAAAAATCAAAAGCAGTTTATAATTATAATGCTTTAGCAACAAATTTGTTGATGAATTATACAATTTTTAAAACAGGTGACGATTGGGAAAAATTATTACATAAAGTTTTTAATGAGCATGTGAAAATTAAAGATTATGTTTGGTTTCATCAAACAGTAAAAGATACAAATAAAATTTGTGAACTTGAACCAAAATATACTAGTGTTTGGTATGGAAATAATTGCGACGAAAGTCCTGGAAGAGAAATAGGCAGATATTCTTTTTATGCCAATAGGTATGATTATTTGAGAATTGGAAAAAGAATTTTAGATGATTGGAATAATGATACTTGTGCGGGAAAATATTTAAAAACTATTTATGAACAAAGAATTAATAAGAATAAAAAAAGTTATGATGGAGATAGAATGGGTCAATTTGATGTAGCAACGTATACAAAAAAATATGGTGGTCAGTTTCATTTTGATGTTATTGGTTTAAAAAAAAGAAAAATTTTAGGAATGAGTGGTTTCGGTGGGCAACAAGTTATTGTCGATTTTGATACAGGTCGTATTATTGTAGTTCATTCACTTGATAGACATTACAATTGGAAGAAAATAGTTCATAAAAAATTAAAGCAGAAATAAAAAAAACCCCCTAATCCTTCATCATTCTTTCATCACTCCTTCATCACTAATGATTTTGATACAAACAAAAAAAAAGGGCAGTAAAAACTGCCCTTTTTGAATTTTTGTTTGAGAACAATGGGGATTACATTCCCATTCCACCCATACCACCCATGCCGCCCATTCCACCAGGCATACCAGCAGGCATTCCGCCAGCAGCATCTTTTTCCTCGGGTTTGTCAGCAATCATAGCTTCTGTAGTAACTAATAATCCAGAGATAGAAGCAGCATCTTGAAGAGCAGTTCTCACAACCTTAACTGGGTCAATGATACCTTTTGCAAACATATCGCAATACTCTTCGCTTTGAGCATCATAACCATATGATGTTTTTTTCTGCTCTAACAATTTACCAACTACTACTGAACCATCTACACCAGCATTTTTAGTAATCTGTCTGATAGGAGCCTCTAATGCTTTTCTTACAAGATCCACACCCGCTTTTTGATCATCACCCTTAACTTTAAGTTTTTCAAGATCCTGCGCAGCATATAGAAGAGCACAACCACCACCTGTTACAATACCTTCTTCAACAGCGGCTCTAGTTGCATTTAAAGCATCTTCAACTCTATCTTTTCTTTCTTTAACTTCAACTTCAGTTGCACCACCAACTTTGATAACTGCAACACCACCTGCTAATTTGGCAAGTCTTTCTTGAAGTTTTTCTCTATCGTAATCTGATGTTGTTTCATCAACTTGTTTTTTAATTGAGTCACATCTAGCAGCGATATCTGATTTTTTACCACTACCACTAACGATTGTACTGTTATCTTTATCAACTTTAATCTTTTTACAAGATCCAAGATCTTCAAGTTTAACATTTTCAAGTTTAATTCCTAAGTCTTGAGAAATTACTTGGCCACCAGTTAGTATAGCGATATCTTCAAGCATAGCTTTTCTTCTATCACCAAATCCTGGAGCTTTAACAGCAACAACTTTTAATCCACCTCTTAATTTGTTCACAACTAAAGTAGCCAAAGCTTCTCCTTCAACATCCTCAGAGATAATCATTAGCGGTCTACCTGATTGTACAACAGCTTCTAACAATGGAACCATTGGTTGTAAGTTAGTTAATTTACTTTCATGTAACAAAATGTAAGGATTATCTAACTCAGTTGTCATTTTATCACTATTAGTGATGAAGTATGGAGATAGATATCCTCTATCAAATTGCATACCCTCAACAACATCTAATTCAGTTTCAATTCCTTTTGCTTCTTCAACAGTAATAACACCTTCGTTACCAACCTTTTGCATTGCTTTAGAAATCATTGTTCCAATTTCTTTATCACCATTTGCAGAAATTGTTCCAACCTGAGCAATCTCATCACTATCTTTTACTTTTTTTGCTGAAGAGATTAAGTTTTCTTTTACATTTTCAACAGCTGCATCAATTCCTCTTTTAACATCCATAGGATTCATGCCAGCAGTAACATATTTAATACCTTCTTTAACAATTGCTTGAGCTAAAATAGTTGCAGTAGTTGTACCATCACCAGCTTCTTCATTAGTTTTGCTAGCAACCTCTTTAACCATCTGTGCACCCATGTTTTCAAATTTATCTTCAAGATCGATTTCTTTAGCAACAGAAACACCATCTTTAGTAATTCTTGGTGCACCATACGACTTATCCATAACAACATTTCTGCCTTTTGGACCTAAAGTAACTTTAACAGTATCAGCTAAAATGTTGACACCTCTCATCATTGCCGCTCTTGCTTCAGCGTCAAATTTAATTATTTTTGCCATTATATTTTCTCCTTTAAATTAAATTATTTTCCTGAAATACCCATAATGTCTGACTCTTTCATTATGCTGTATTCTTTACCATCAATTTTGACTTCAGTTCCTGACCATTTGCCAAACAAAACCTTGTCTCCAACTTTAACATCCATTGGAATTAATTTTCCATCCTCTGTTTTTGCACCACCACCAACAGCTACAACTTTACCTTCCTGAGGTTTTTCTTGTGCTGTATCTGGAATGATTATTCCACCGGCGGTTTTCTCACTACTGTCTAAAACTTCGATTAATACTCTGTCATGTAACGGTTTAAATTTCATAAATTCTCCTTTTAAATATGAGCTTCATATAGATACTGACATGACTATTTCAAGATAAGATAACAAATTAGTTATTAAAAATGCTAGGAAATTGAGGATTTTATGGTTTATACCTTAAATCATGACTAAAAATTTAGATAATGATGGTTTTAGATCAATTGCTGATGATTATGATCTATTTTACATAGACTTGTGGGGGGTAATTCACAATGGAATAAGACTTCATAAGGAAGCAATTATAACTCTCAAAAAAATATTAGAAATTAAAAAAGAGTTTGTGTTGTTAACAAATGCACCAAGACCCAATCAAACTGTTAAGGTTTTTTTAGAAAAAATGGGTATGGAAAAAAATATTAGAGAACATGTCTTTACCTCGGGAGAAGCATCTTTGAATTATCTAAAAAAATTTCATTTTACAGAAAAATTTTTTCATATTGGACCACCTAGAGATTTCGATTTATTCAATGATTTTAAAAATAATCAATCAACTGATATAAGTAGCTCTCAATATTTATTATGCACAGGTTTATTTGATGATCATGATAAAAATTTGAATTATTATAAAGAATTGTTTGAAAATCATATAAATAAAAAAATGATTTGTACGAACCCAGATCTAATTGTAGATCGAGGCGATATTAGAGAGTTGTGTGCTGGATCAGTTGCGATGGTATTTGAAAAAATGGGTGGTGAAGTTATTTATTTTGGAAAGCCTTATCCCGAAGTTTATAATCAATCTATTGATAACATAAATAAAAAAATTTTATCGATAGGAGATAATCTAAATACAGACATAAAGGGTGCAAACCTTTTAAATTACGACTCATTATTAATTTCTAATGGAGTCCATAAAAATGAAATTATTGATAAAGGAATTGAAAAAACATCAAAACAATACGAGGCGATTGTTAATTATATGCAGTCAGATCTAAAATGGTAAAATTATATAAGAACTTTAATATTGATAAGAAACATAAGAGATCTATAGTTTTAATTGGTAACTTTGATGGTGTGCATTTAGGACATCAAAAGTTGTTCAGGTTAGCTCAATCATATAAAAAGAAATATAATCTAAAAATTGGTGTAATAAATTTTGATCCAATGCCAAAAATGTTTTTTAATCAATCATTAAAAAATTTTAGATTATCCAATATAAGTCAAAAAATAAATTTACTAAAAAAATTAAAGGTAGATTTTATTATAACTAAAAAATTTGATAAAGTTTTTTCTAAAACAAAATCAATTAATTTTATTAAACAAATTTTATTTCAAAAGTTAAATGCTAAATTTATATTTGTAAGCAATAATTTTAGATTTGGTAATAAAAGAGAGGGGGATGTAAATTTATTGATAAACCACGAATTAGATTATGATTATAAAGTAATCAAACCTAAGCCTCTAATTACAAGTAATAAAATTATGTCATCAACTTTAATTAGAAATCTTTTAGAGAATGGGCATTTGGATAAAGCAAATAAACTTTTAGATAGAAAATGGTGCATAGAAGGAAATGTGCAAAAAGGAAGACAGGTTGGAAAAAAAATTGGTTTTCCAACATGCAATATTGATATTAATGATTATGTCTTGGCCAAACCTGGAGTTTATGCAGTTAAGGTTTTGAGAAAAAATAATTCTAAATATATTAAAGGTATAGCTAATCTTGGCTATAGACCTACATTTAATCAAAAAAAAATCTTGTTAGAGGTTCATTTATTTAATTTTTCTGGCAATCTTTATAATAAGTATTTATCTGTTGAGTTTTTAAAATTTATAAGAAAAGAAAAAAAATTTAGAAATGTTAACCAATTAAGAGCTCAAATTACAAAAGATTTAAATATCGCAAAAAAAACAAAATGACTAAGTCACAAATAAATCTCCCAAAAACAGCTTTTTCTATGAAAGCTAATTTGTCAGTTAGAGAACCTGAAATTCTAGAATATTGGAAAAAAATTAATCTTTATAAGGAGTTGAGAAATTCAAGGAAAGGTAAAGAAAAATTTGTTCTTCATGATGGCCCTCCATATGCAAATGGAAATATACATATGGGAACTGCACTTAATAAAATTTTAAAAGATATAATTGTAAAATTTCATCAAATGGATGGAAAAGACTCTATTTATGTTCCTGGATGGGATTGCCACGGTTTACCAATAGAGTGGAAAATTGAGGAGCAATATAAAAAAAACAAAAAAAATAAAAATGAAGTTCCCATAGTTGAGTTTAGAAAAGAATGTAGATCTTTTGCTGAAAAATGGATTGAGGTCCACAAAAGTCAATTCAAACGACTAGGTGTTATTGGGGATTGGGAAAATTATTATTCTACAATGAGTTTTGATGCGGAGGCTCAAATAGTTAGAGAGCTAGGTAAATTTTTAAAAGAGGGAAGCTTATATAGAGGATTTAAACCAGTGTTATGGTCAACTGTTGAAAAAACAGCTTTAGCAGATGCAGAAGTTGAATATCAAGATCATAAATCAGATACTATTTATACATCCTTTCCAATAAAAGCATCTAATATAAAAGAGCTTGAAGGTAGTGAGATAGTCATATGGACTACAACACCGTGGACAATACCTGCAAATAAAGCTTTAGCTTATAACGAAGCTCTTAATTATGTATTAATACAATTAAATGACGAAGGTAATTTTAAAAATAGGAAAATAGTTATTGCAGAAGCTTTGATCGATTCAGTTGTTAAAGAATGTTCAATAAATGATTTTAAAGAAATTAAAAAATTTAAAGGTAAAGAGCTTAATGGAACTATATGCAAACATCCTTTTTTTGACTTAGGTTATGAGTTTGATATTCCAATGCTTGAGGCAAGATTTGTAACAACTGAGCAGGGTACAGGTATTGTTCATTGTGCACCTAGTCATGGTCCAGATGATTTTAATTTGTGTTTGAATCATGGAATAAAAGCAATTGAGACTGTAGACGGTGATGGTAAATATACCAAAAATGTTCAATTATTTGATGGTATTCATATTTTTAAAGCTAATCCAATCGTTATAGAAAAACTTAAAGAACAAAAAAAACTATTATCAAATGGTGAGTTAGTTCATTCTTACCCACACTCATGGCGATCAAAAGCACCACTTGTTCATAGAGCAACACCACAATGGTTTATATCAATGGAAAGTCATAAATTAAGAGATAAAGCTTTAAAAGCACTTGATGAAACAACTTTTTTTCCAAGCAAAGGAAAAGAAAGATTGAAAGCCATGATAGAAACAAGACCTGACTGGTGCGTATCTAGACAAAGAGTTTGGGGAGTTCCACTTCCAATTTTTGTTAATAAAAAAACAAAAGAAATATTAGTAGATGATGAGGTTAATGAAAATATTGCAAGTATTTACGAAAAAGAGGGTTCTGATTGTTGGTTCTCAGATAGTCCACAAAGATTTTTAGGTGAAAAATATAAGACAGATGATTATGATAAATTAAGTGATATCGTTGAGGTTTGGTTTGATAGCGGTTCCACTCATTCATTTGTACTTGAAAAAAGAGAGGATTTAAAATGGCCAGCATCAATGTACCTAGAAGGGTCTGATCAGCATAGAGGTTGGTTTCACTCATCTTTATTAGAGTCATGTGGAACTAGGGGTAGAGCTCCATTTGAGTCAATTTTATCTCATGGTTTTGTTGTTGATGGTAAAGGTTTAAAGATGTCAAAATCACTAGGAAATGTTATTGCCCCAGAAGATATTCTAAAAAAATATGGGGCTGATATTTTAAGAATTTGGGTTGCCTCATCTAACTACGCAGAAGATTTAAGAATCGATCATTCTATTTTAGACCAACATGCAGACTCATATCGAAAAATTAGAAATACGTTTAGGTATTTACTTGGAAATCTTAATGATAATTTTGAAGAAGCTGATCTTAAAAAAATAAATCCAAGTGAATTACCTGAGCTGGAGCAGTTTATGCTTCATAAAATATATTTATTAAATAATAATTTTAAAAATTATTTTAAAAATTACGATTTTCATAATCTTTATAAAGAATTATTAAACTTTTGTACTGTGGATTTGTCAGCTTTTTACTTCGATATTAGAAAAGATACTTTATATTGTGATCCCAAAGATTCCAAAAAAAGAAAATCAACAATTTTATTATTAAATATAATTTTAAACTCATTGCTTAAATGGTTTGCACCAATTTTATCTTTTACAACAGAGGAGATATTCAAACTCTTGTCAGATAGCAATAAAAGTATTCATCTTGAAAAATTTATAGATTTTCCAGAAAATTTTAATAATCAAAAATTAAATGAAAAATGGAATGAGCTAATTAAAGTAAGAAATATTTGCAATATTAGTATTGAAGAAAAAAGAGCTAGTAAAGAAATTGGCTCAAGTTTAGAAGCAGTATTAGAAATTAATTTGAATGAAAAATTCGCAGAAATTACCAAAGGAATAGATTTTTCAGAATTATGCATTACATCTAAAGCAGAAATTTCATTTAAAGAAAATGAAGAGATTAGTGTAAAGACTTCCATTGCCAAAGGGGTTAAGTGCCCAGTATGTTGGAAAATTAGTGAAGAAGCTTGTATAAGACACTCTTAATGATTTTAAAAAAATTATCAAAAAATTTTTATATCAGTCTTATTTTAATAATATTAATTTTTATATTAGATAGAGTTTCAAAGGTATTTGTAATTTATTTGACTGATAAAAATTTAGTTGCTGAAATTTTTTCATCAAAATTTTTAAATATAAGTCTAATTTGGAATGAGGGAATAGCTTTTGGTTTTTTTTCGTTTAACCAAGAATATTTGTATAATCTTTTAACTTTAATTATTCTATTGGTAGTTTGTATAGTTTTAGTAATGATTATCAAAAATGAGGGTTATAAAAAATATGCACTATTAATGATATTTGGAGGAGCTATTGGAAATTTATATGATCGAGTTTTTTTTAAAGCGGTTCCAGATTTTATCGATTTTCACATCGGTGAATTCCACTGGTTTGTCTTTAATGTTGCGGATATTTTTATATCCATAGGGGTATTTTTTATGATTTTATTGGAATTAATTGATAATAATGATCGGATCCATGAATAAAACAAAAGCCATTTTTTTTATAATATTAATGTGCACAACCTTTCAATCCTGCACTTCAATTAAGGAAGGGCTGTCATCTTCAAAAAACAATACCGATGAATTTTTAATTGAAAAAAAAGCCCCTTTGGTTATGCCTCCTGATTTTAATGAATTACCAATTCCGAGCAATAATTCAATTGAAAATAATGAAGAAGGCAGTGTAAAAAAATTAATTAATAAATCTGGAAATGAAAATTCAAATATGGAAAATTCTAATAATTCAGAAGGTGGACTTGAAAAATCAATTCTTGAAAAAATAAAAAAATAATTAATGTTAACATCAGGAATTAAATTTTTAAATTTCAAAGAAAAAAAAAATAGTTTAGTTGTTAAAAAAAAACTGAAGTTAATCTTACAAAATAAGGATGCTGTAATTCTGTCCTTATCTAAAAATTATAATAATAGCTTTAATAAAAAAGATATTAAAAGATATAGAAAATCGTCAAATTTTAGAATAATTGGAATGGGAGGTTCTACCTTAGGTTCACAAGCTATATATGATTTTTTAAATCATAAGATTAAAAAAAATTTTACTTTTATTGATAATTTAGATGCAAACCAAAAAAAACAAAAAGAAAAAAAATATACAAATATTATTGTATCTAAATCAGGCAATACAGTTGAAACAATTGCTAATTCAAATATCTTGATAAAAAAAAAAGAAAAAAATATCTTTATCACTGAAAATAAGAATAGTTATCTCTTCCAACTTGCGCATAAATTAAAAGCAGAAATAATTCATCATAATAATTTTATAGGAGGTAGATATTCAGTTTTGTCTGAAGTTGGAATGCTACCTGCTGAACTGATGGGTTTAAATTCAAATAATTTTAAGCAATTAAATAACATCATAAAAAATAAAAAATTTTTAAATTCATTAATATCAAATGTAAGTGCAACTCTTTATTATATCAATAAAAAAAAATTTAACTCCATTATTATAAATTACGATGAAAAATCAAAAAATTTATTTAATTGGTATCAGCAATTAATTGCTGAAAGTTTAGGAAAAAAATCAAAAGGTTTGTTACCAATTATTTCTTCAATGCCAAAAGATAATCATAGCGTTATGCAACTTTATCTGGATGGTTTTAAAAATAATTTTTTTACATTTTTTTATGTAAAAGAGAAAAATTCATTAAAAATTGATTCAAAAAAAATTCTTCCAGCTCATAATTTTTTAAAAAATAAAGATATTGATAAAATTATTTTTGCACAAAAAAAAGCTACTGAAAACATATTCAGACACAAAAATATTCCATTTAGAAGTTTTGAAATTAATAATAGAAATGAAAAAACACTTGGTGAGTTATTCTGTTTTTTTATACTTGAAACAATTTTAATTGGAAAATTGTTGAAATTAAATCCTTATGATCAACCAGCTGTAGAATTAATTAAGAAAGAAACTAAAAAAATATTAATCTAAATTAACAGTTAAGAATATAATTTTTGCTATTCCATATGTTTTTTCCTCAATAACAGACAGAAAATCAGGGAAAACATCACCTTCTCTTTTATGTCTATGTACAATAATAAGACCATCATTATTTAAAATCTTCATACTATAAATATTAGTTAAAATATTTCTGAGATTTTTATCTTTGTATGGAGGATCCAAAAAGATCAAATCAAATTTATCTTTTAGGTTTTCTATTTTAAAGTTTTGGTAGATGTCATCTTTAATAATTTCATAACTTATTTCAGATTTTAAATTATCTAAGTTTTTTTTTAATATTGGTAATACATCATGATAATTTTCTACAAAAGTTACCTTTTTGGCTCCTCTGGAAATACACTCAATTCCAAATGATCCAACACCAGAGAATAAATCTAATATGTTTGAATTTTCCAAGTTTATATTTAGCTTTTTAGAATGAGCAATAATATTGAAAATAGACTCTTTAGTTAGGTCTTTTAATGGTCGTGTATTTTTATCTTTTGGTTGAAGAATTTTTTTACCTTTAAATTTTCCTGATATAATTCTCATTAAGATATTACTTTATAGCCAATATCTTTTCTACAAAAACCATCTTTCCAATTTAAATTATTTATTTCTTTATAAACATTTTTTTTGGCTTCATTAAAATTATCTGAGATTGATACAAAATTTAAAACTCTTCCCCCAACAGCAAAAATTTTATTATTCTTTTTTAAAGTTCCGGCATGAAAAAGATATTTATTAGAACTTTGAGTAAAATTTTCTAACTTTTGAATTTCAATATCTTTCTTAAATTCATCAGGATAACCTTTGGAGCACAACACGACACATAAACTTTTTTTATTCAACCATTCAATATCAATTTTATCAAGCTCACCATCACAGCAAGAAAGAAATATTTTGGATAAATCAGTTTTGAGCTTAGGAAGAATAGTTTGACACTCAGGATCACCCATTCTTACGTTGTATTCAATTAGAAAAGGTTCATCTTTAACAATCATAAGTCCTGCATATAAAAAACCTTTATATTCAATATTCATTTTAGATAATCCTTGCAATGTTGGCTTTATGATCTTGTTAATAATTTTTTTTTCTAAATCATTATTAATAAGTCTTGACGGTGAATATGCACCCATACCACCAGTATTTTTTCCTTTATCTCCCTCTAAAACTCGTTTGTGGTCTTGAGCAGTACCAAAATTTTTAATAGTTTTACCATCACTTATAATAAAATAGCTCATTTCTTCGCCATCTAAAAATTCTTCAATTAATACATTTTCTGCTTTTCCAAATTTTCCATCAAAAATTTCATTTATAGCTATTTCTGATTCTGAAAAATTGCTACAAATATAGACACCTTTTCCAGACGCTAAGTTATCAGCTTTTATTACAGTAGGAAAATTTGAACTTGCTAAAAATTTTTTTGCATCATTCTTGCTAACAAAGACCCCAAACTTAGCAGTAGGAATATTGTAATCCTCACACAGTTTTTTTGTAAATATTTTAGAACCTTCCAGCTGGGAAGCTTCTTTACTGGGCCCAAATACCTTGATATTAAATCTTTCTAAATAGTTTACTATACCCTCAACCAAGGGTTTTTCTGGACCGACTATTATTAAATCAATTTTATTATCTAAAATAAAATTTTTAAAATCTTCAAATTTTTCAATATTTATGTTTATATTTTTTGCTATTTTCGAAGTTCCTGCATTTCCAGGGAAGCAATAAATATCGCTGATTTTATTAGATCTTTTAAGTATTTCGCATATTGAGTGTTCTCTTCCACCACTTCCTATTATTCCAACTTTCATATATTACTATATAAACCAAAAATGACAAAAAAATTAGCAAAAATAAAATATTTACCAAACAATTTTGAAATTATAGAGCCTGGAGATTATGTCGAGTGTGCAGTATCTGGAAAATTAATTAGTATTGAAAATTTGAATTACTGGAATGTTGAACTGCAGGAACCATACCATTCTTACAAAGAGGCTTTTATAAGAAGAGAAGAGGCGGATAGTAAATAACGTTTTACTTCCATCTATTATGAGACCAGATCCATTGTTCTGGTTTTTTAAGAATCATTTTTTCAAGAATTTTATTTAATTTATCAGTTATAATTTTAATTGATGAGTCCTTTGTAAAGTTTATAGGTTCATAAACAGTTATTCTAAATTTAATTTCATCAAAACGCTCTATGTAAATTGGAACAACTGGTATACCAAATTTCTTTACTAGTTGAGCAGGAATTGTTGTTGTAAATGCATCTTGATTAAAAAAACTTGATTTGATTCCTTCTGTAACTCTTTGATCTATCATTAATGCAGTTGAATAATTTTTTTTTTGAAGTTTAATAAGTTCTCTTACTCCACTCATACCTTTTTTAATTTGTTTTTTACAAATAAAATTTTTTCTTATCTTCTCCATTAATTTATTTAAAAAAACATTATTTAAAGGTCTATAAATAGCTGACAAATTTATTCCTGACTTTTCAATTTGCATTGCCATTAATTCAAAATTACTGAAATGACCTGAAATAAAAACTACCGGGGTTCCTTTATCTCTAATTTTATTGAGTATTTCTTGTCCATCTATGATAATATCTTTATTTGTCTCATCTTCTCTAAATTTTCTAATAAACATGTATTCAGCAAAAATTCTTCCATAATTATCCCACATCTCATTTTTAATTATCTTTATCTTGTCTAAGGATATAGCAGGTAATGCTTTTTTAATATTTTCATGAATTAGATTGCCAGATCTAAAGAATGGACCAATTATTTTGAATAATTTTCCACTAAACCTTGAAGAGTTTTTTAGTCCAATTATTTTAAATATTAAAAATAAAATAATAATAAATATAAATTGAAAAAAGTATTTTACTTTAGTCATTTGATTGAATTATAGCATTTATTAATTTGTCTTCATCAACTATATGTAATTCAGTTTTTATATATCTAATTTGATCAATATTATCATTCTCTAATCTTAAATAATCTTTTTCTGTTGTGATAATTTTACAATTGAGTTGTTTTGATAAATCTAAAATTTTATTAATATCTTTGATTTTAAAATTATAATGGTCTGAAAACTTAATATCTTTTACAACATTCATTCCATTATCTTTAATCATAGATATAAAAGTTTCGTGATTTCCAATTCCTGAAAAAGCTAAATAATTATCATTTAAATTAAAATCTTTTAAATTTAACGGAATATATTTTCCTATATGAATATTAATAGTAGGATTAACATTTAAAATTGCTGAAGTAACATTAGATAAATTTTCAGAATTACCATTTAAAAATACATGATTGTAGTTTTTAAGATTATTTAAACTCTCTCTTAAAGGGCCAGAAGGAATTGTCATACCATTACCAATCCAGTTTAAATTGTTAAAACAAACTAAACTAACATCATATTTAATAGAATAATCTTGTAAGCCATCATCAAAAATTGCTATTTGATAATTATCTTTTTCAGCTTCAATTAACGCCTCACTTCTTTTTTTTGCAGAAAAAAGTTTACCTCTGCTTGCTAGAAGTTTTTGTTCATCTATTTGGCTGATATAAGATTTTTTAATAAAACAAGATCTAATTTTTTTTTTACTTAAAATTTCATTTATTTTAATAGAAAGAGAAGTTTTCCCTGTTCCACCAATATAAATATTGCCAACACATACAGACCTTATGTTAAATTTTTTTTGTTTTTTAAATCTAGCTCTAATTAAATTAATTATTTGAATAATTATAGTTAATGGCCATAGAACATATGAATAAATATTTGGTCTTTTATAATCCCAAAACTTAGGTTTTTTTAGGCTCATTATTGATATAAGTTTCTAATTCTTTTATAGCTTTTTTTAATATTAATACTCCAATTTTTTTAACCTTAAATGCTCTTCCCATATCTTTTTTAAAAGTAATTGCAGAAATTAATTGTCTTGTAGATGTTATTTTTTTTGAAATCTTTAAAGTTATCAATAATTTAAATATATCTTTAAAGTTATCAATATATGGCCCATGTAAAATTTTAGCCCCATATCGAGCAGCTTCAAGTGGGTTTTGGCCTCCTTTTGAAACAAGTGTTCCACCTATTAAAACTGTATTACTAATTTTAAAAAATTTTTTTGAATCTCCAAAGGTATCAACAATATAAATATCAACATCTCGTAAGGTTTTTACTTTTGAACTGTGAGTGACCACCTTTAAGTTGAGATTTTTAATTTTGGAGATTATTTCCTGAACTCTATGTATATGTCTTGGTATAATTATAGTTATTAAATTTTTGTTTTTTTTCTTCAATTCAATATGAGATTTTGCGCAAAATAATTCTTCGTCAGCATGTGTGCTTGCGGCTACCCAAGTTTTGTATTTTTTAAATTGAATATTCAGTTTGCTGTTAATATCATCTTGTTTATCATGAGTATTTTCAACAAGTTTTAAATTTCCTAATTCTTTTATTTTATTTACTTTTAATTCTTTTAAAATTTTCTTTGTTTCTCTGTTTTGTGGATATGCAACAGTTATCTTTTTAAAAATCGACACTGAAAATTTTCTAAATTTAAGCCATTTTTTAAATGATCTTTTCGTGATTCTTGCATTTAGTAAAATTAAAGGAATTTTCTCTTTCTCCAATGCTGTGGCCATGCCTGGCCAAATTTCTGAGTCAATAAATATTGCTATGTGAGGCTGCCAATATCTTAAAAATTTATTTATTAAATAAAAATGATCAATTGGAAAAAATTGATGTATTGTTTTTTTAAATTTGTATTTCTCTAATACCTTTGATGAACTTAAGGTGTTGGAAGTAATTAGAATTTTAGTTATAGATTTTCTTTTTTCGTATTTGTGAATAAGAGGAATTACACTTAGTATTTCTCCAACACTAGCACCATGAAACCATATTAATTTACCGCTCTGTCTTTTTTTTGAAAAAAAACAGAATTTTTCTTTGAATCTTACTTTGTCCTCTTTATTTTTTAAAATTCTAAAAAATATAATAAGAGGAGAAAACAACAATATTATTGATATTATTATTTGATAAATAAAAAACATGTTTACTTTTGAATTTGCTTATCATAAAAATTTTTATAAATATCGGATTTAATTAAAAGTTCGTCATGTTTTCCATAATCCATAACTTTTCCTGATTGAATTACATATATTCTATCTGAGTTGAGAATAGTCGAAAGCCTGTGTGCAATTACTATTGAAGTTTTATTATGGGTTAATATCTTTAAAGCATCTTGTATTTTTTTTTCAGTTTCAGAATCTAAAGATGAGGTTGCTTCATCTAGAAGAATAATTGAACTCTTTTTCAGCATTGCTCTTGCTATTGAAATCCTTTGTTTCTCACCTCCTGATAGTCTTACTCCATCTTCTCCAATTAGAGTTTCATATTTATTGGGAAGTTTTTGGATAAATTCTTCACAATAAGATAATCTGGCTGCCTCATAAATCTCTTCATCTGATGCATTTTCATTAGCATATTTAATGTTATTTTTAATTGTATCATCAAATAATGTTGTTTCTTGGCTTACTAATGAAATGTGTTTTCTAAGTGAATTAATTTTTGAATTATAAATTGATTGACCATCAATAGTTATTTCTCCTGATTGCACATCATAGAAGCGTGGAATCAAATTAAGAATTGTTGATTTACCAGAGCCACTGTGACCAACAAGTGAGGTCATTTTACCTCCTTTAAAATCTAAATTAATGTCTTTTAAAACATTTCCCTCCGAAAGATTATATCTAAAAGAAATATTTTTTAGGCTAATATTTCCTTCTGAAATATTTAACTCTTTTGCATCCGTACAATCCTTTATTGAATTTTTGGTGTCAATTATTGGTAGAATTCTCATTGCAGCCGAAAGCCCTTGATTGATAACAATATTTAATGAGGATAAAGTTCTTACTGGCTGATATGCCAACATCATAGCAGCTAAAAATGAGAAAAAATTATTTACATCAATTTCATTTTTTACGATTAATTTACCTGAGTAAAAAATTAAAGTTGCAATCATTATACCCGTCAATATTTCCATTACTGGGGTAAGCCTAACGAGCACCAATGCAATTTTTTTAGTTTTTTCTTTTAATTGATGTAAGTGAGTTTCTGCTCTTTGCATTTCAAAAGTTTCCTTTTGAAATATTTTAGTCAACTTATGATTTTTAAATAATTCAACTAAATACGTTGTTAAGAAACCAGACTTTTCTTGAGCTTCAGTTGCAACTTTGCTCATTCGCTTTCCAAGAGTTCTGGCTGATAAGCTAGCTAACGGAATCATTATAATTGCAATTAGTGATAGCTTCCAATTTTGATAAAACATTACAAATAATAAACCAATTAAAGTTAAACTATCTTTAAAGAGATTTAATACAGCGTTAGTTAATAAATTTGTTATATGTGTGACATCATAAGTAACGTTTGAAATGAATTTTCCAGAATGTTTCTGATCTATTGCCTGAGTATCTGAATTAATAAGTGATCTCAACATGTGTACTTGAAGGGTTTTTTTAACCTCTTCAGCAACACCAATCATGATAGCTCTTGCCACGTACAAAGAAATACCTTTTACAGCAAATGCTAAAATTATACCAAGTGGAATGATAATTAAAAGCGATTGATCTTTTTCGATAAAAATTTTTTTAATAGCTGGATCTAATAACCAAGCAATTGAAGATGTACTGGCAGCTACTAACAAAGATAAAATAGCTGATAAAATAATCTTATTTAAATATTTTTTTGAATAATCTACATAAAGTCGTTTAAAAATTATTGTCTTTTTCATTATATAATCTTACCTACAAAAATGTTTATAAAAACAAGAAGTCCTAAAAAATTATTGCTTTTAAAAATTTCTAAACATTTATCAGGATTTTTTGAATTAAATTTATTGATTTGATAAAGAAAAAGATGAGAAATTGGTAAAACCATAAAAATATAAAAATATAAGTTTGAATTAATTAAATACCCGATAATAAAAAGTGAAATACATAAGATTAGATAGCATAAAAATATAAATGATTTTGCATTATCTTTAAATTTAATTGAAGCTGATTTTAATCCAATAATTTCATCATCTTTAATGTCTTGAAACCCGTATATCGTGTCATAGCCCAGTGTCCAAAATATGGCTCCTAGGTAAAATAGTATTGGCAATAAATCTATTTGATTTTGAATAGCTGTCCAACCTAATATTAATCCATAATTGAAAGTAATTCCTAAAAATAATTGAGGCCAATAAGTGAATCTTTTCATTAAAGGGTAGGTAAAAGCTAGTGGCATTGAACCTAAAGCTAAAATTATTGTGAAGTTGTTAAAATTTAACAGTATCAACAAAGCAAAAAAACATAAAATTAAGACATATAAAATAGCAAGTTTTATTGAAATTTGATCTGAGGCGATAGGTCGATTTTTTGTTCTAAATACTTTTTTATCAAATTCTTTATCTAAAATATCATTAACAATGCATCCGGCTGATCTCATTAAAACAGCTCCTAAAAAAAATAAAATTAAATAAAAGAAATAATTATTTAAGTTAGAGGAAAAATCATAAGCTAAAGTTAACCCCCATGCACACGGCCAAAATAGTAACATAAAACCAATTGGTTTTTTTAATCTTACTAAATCGATAAAAAGTTTAATTTGGTTCATATATTTTACTTGTAAATAACAAAGGCTAGATTCATAATCAAACTGATTCGTATGAATATAGATTACACAGTTACAGCACTAATGTTTCCAGCAATTCCTTTGCTAATGAGCATCTATAGTAATAGATTTCACTCTTTAAGTAAGCTTATAAGAGAACTACATGATGAACACGTTTATGAAAATCACGTTCCTCATGAATGGAAAAAGCAATTTATTAACTTAAGTGGACGCATTACGCTTCTTAGATGGACAATCATGTTTGCTGCTTTTGGGTTTTTATTCAATATGATGACTGTGTTAGGTCTCTATTTAAATGAAATATTTATTGCTAGATTAATTTTTGGATCTTGTTGTTTATCTATGATCATTTCAATTCTTTTTTTTATTAGAGAAATTCATATTTCAACAAATGCACTTAAGCTGCATATGTCTGATATGGATGTTGACCTTGATTAAGGAAGAATAACAGCAGGCCCTAAAATTTTTCTACCTTCCAAATCTTCATGAGCTTCAATAACTTGATCTAGTTTATATTTTTTAAAAATTTTTAAATTAAATTTTTTAGTCATAAACATTTCAAACGTTTTACCTGCAGCTTCATCAAGCTCTTCTTTTGTTGAAGTGTAATGAGCAATACTTGGTCTTGTTAAATATAACCCTTTAGGAGCTAATGATTTTGTAACATTGCAAGGGTCTAGAGGACCTGATGCGTTTCCAAACGAAACCATTGTCCCTCTAATTTTTAAGCATTCAATAGAACCATCAAATGTTTTTTTACCAACTCCATCATAAACAACAGGAACACCAACTCCATTTGTAATTTCTTTTACTCTTTCTGCAAAATTTTCTTCAGAATAGTTAATAACGTGATCACACCCATTAGCTTTAGCTATTTCAATTTTTTCATCAGAACCAACAGTGCCAATTACTGTACATCCTAAACTTTTTGCCCACTGACAAAGAATTTGACCAACACCACCAGCTGCAGCATGATACAATATAGTTTCACCAGATTTTACTGGATATGTTTTGTACAACAAATAAAAGGTTGTAATTCCTTTTGTCATAAGTGTAACTACATTTTCTAATTCAATTCCCTCAGGTACCTTGACTAATTTTTTTGTGGGAAATATTCTGTGAGTTGAATAGGAGCCTATTGGCATTGAAGCATAAGCAACTCTGTCTCCAACTTTAAAATCATTTACATTAGCTCCAACTTTTTCAACAACACCTGCACCTTCCATTCCAATATTGGAAGGAAGCTCAACTGGATAAAGTCCTGATCGATGATAAGTATCAATATAATTTAGTCCAATAGCTTCGTTTTTAATTAATACTTCACCAGACTTAGGATCTTCTAATTGAATGTCTTTAAGCTCTAGTACTTCTGGTCCACCAGTTTTACTAATTATTACAGCTTTCATAATTTATTTTACAAATGTATCATTATGATAATCTTGTACAGCTTGCAAGATCTCAGCTTTAGTATTCATTACAAATGGTCCGCCTCTTGCAATCTCTTCATTAATTGGCTTTCCTGAGATAAGTAAAAACTTAGCGTCTGATTTAGCTTTTACAGTTAAATCTTCACCTCTAGTTAACAATATTAAAGTACTATCTTTAACACTGTCATGCATATTTTTACCAATTTCAATTTCACCATTAATTAAATAAATAAAAGTATTATGAGTAGACGGTAATTTAAAATTAAACTCTTTATCTTTGTTTAATTCAACATCAAAATAAACTGGTTCAACGTTATGACCTTTAACAGGGCCTTCAGCAGTTTCAAATTTACCAGCTATGACTTTAACTTGTTTCTCTTCATCTTTGTGAAGGCTCATTTTATCTGCATCAATATAAATATATTCAGGTTTACTCATCTTCAATTTAGCGGGCATATTTACCCATAATTGAAAACCGTGAAGTTTTCCTTCTTTCATTGCTGGCATTTCAGAATGAATTATTCCACTTCCTGTTTTCATCCACTGAACATCTCCTGCTGTCATTCTACCTTCTCCACCAGTGCTATCTTTATGTTCAAAATCTCCAGCTAACATATAAGTAACTGTTTCAATTCCTCTGTGAGGGTGGGGAGGAAAACCTGCAATATAATCTTCACTATTTTCTGATCCAAACTCATCTAACATTAAAAACGGATCAAAGTAATTTGGCTCAACACCAATACTTCTTTTTAATTTTACTCCAGCACCATCTGATGCTGGAATAGGGTCTATAATTTTACTTACTTCTATATTTGACATTTAATTTCCAAACTTTTTATCAAGACTAAAATTTTTAGCTCCATTAACAACAAGAAATAAAAATCCTCCAGCAAGACCAATGTTTTTCATAAATGAAATAAAGTGCATTTGATCACTTAAATCACTATGAAAAATAATCGCAGTGGCTATACAAAATACACCTAGCAAAGCTGCTGAAATTTTAACTTTATATCCTGCTATTATTAGTATTGAAGCACTGATTTCTAATATGATTGCTGGGATTAAAAAAATACCAGGCATACCTAAGGACTCCATCCAGCCAACAGTTCCTTCATAGTTTCCAATTTTATTTATTCCACTTAATAAAAAAATAAGTGAAATAAAAAACCTTGCTACTAAATCTAATATATTTGTCATAATTTATTTATTGTGTGAACCATCACAGAATGGTGCATTGTTAGTTTGTTTACATGCACAGAAAAACATTTTTTTTGTTTCTTCTGCCTTATATGCCAATGGAGTAAACTCAGTTCCTTTATGTGATCCATCACAAAATGGTTGTTTTTTTGATTGTCCACATGAACACCAATAATAAGATTTATCTTTTTCAACTTCCACTGCAATTGGTCCATTGCCAGCACTCTGTCCTTTAGTCATATTTACCCTTTCGATTAGTTTGGAACATAAATAATGATTTGTTATAAATTATGCAAGTACGCAAAATAATCATACTAGTATTTAAAAACATACCTTGATAATTAAAATAAAATAGTTATTTTAGTGACATGAAAGAATTAATTAATTGCCCAGCTGAAAGAGCTATATATTTTCTTGGTGGTAAGTGGAAAATAAGAATTCTATTTACACTGTTTCACAACAAGACGGTAAGATTTAATGGGTTAAAAAAAGTATTAAAAACTATCACTCAGCAAATGTTATCTAAGCAACTTAAAGAGTTGGAAACTGATGGCATTGTTAATAGAAAAGTTCATCAAGTAGTGCCTCCAAAAGTTGAGTATTCACTTACAGAATTTGGCTTATCAGTAATTCCTATTTTAAAATCTTTTTCTGATTGGAATAAAAGAAATACTAGAACCATCTCATTAAAACTTAATAAAAACTTTGAAGAAAACAGAATAAGATAAAGCTTATTTTTTTGACAACATTGTTTATTTGTGGTTATATTGATTAGCGCTGATTTAAGTTAAATTGCAGAGCGCTTTAAAAATCCTGCTAAAGCGACACTTCAACCACCGCTTTAGCCGGTGGTTTTTTTTTGAAATTTTCTCAAATTAAAATCGGGTATTTGAACCGTATTGTGCACCCAGCATTTTGCTAAAGCACTAAAAAGGAGAGAAGAACTAATTTTTACCCTCTTTGGTTAATTAGTTTCTTTTCTCCAAATTGAAGGAGGGAAGAGCTAATTCAAAATATATTGATTTGATTTGTATCAAAGTTTTAGCTTTTTAACTCTGTATTGGAGAAAAAATGAAAACAAATATATTAAAAGAAAGATTAGATAAAGGGCCAGTGATTTGTGCTGAAGGTTTTTTATTTGAAATAGAAAAACGTGGATATATGGCATCTGGAGAATTTGTGCCAATGGTATCTTTAGATCATCCAGAAGTTCTTGAAAATTTGCACAGAGAATTTCAACATGCAGGATCTGACATTGTTGAAGCCTTTACTTATAATGGACATAGAGAAAAGATGCGAGTTATAGGTAAAGAGGAATTACTTGAACCGCTAAATCGTTCTGCTTTAAAAATTGCAAAAAAAGTTGCTTTAGATACACCCAAAGGATCTCAACCAAATTTAATGGCTGGAAATATTTCTAACTCAAATATTTGGAAGGAAGATGACAAGCAAGCTCAAAAAGTAGTTGAAGGCATTTTTTCTGAAATGATTGGTTGGGCAGTTGATGAAGGTGCGGATATGTTAATTGGTGAAACTTTTTATTATGCTGAAGAAGCTTTTAAAGCTCTTGAAGTAATGAAGAAAGCCAATTTACCAACTGTGTTAACAATTTCACCAATGGGTGAAAATAAAATGAGAGATGGAAAGTCTGTAGTTGATACATGTAAAGAGCTGGAACAAAGAGGTGCTGATGTTGTGGGCTTAAATTGTTTTAGAGGACCAGCAACAATGTTGCCATTCTTAAAGGAGATTAGAAAAGCAGTCAAATGTCATGTAGGTGCTTTACCAATTCCATATAGAACTAATGAAAAATTTCCAACTTTTTTTAATTTGCCTGACAGAGCCGATTGTGGCTGTCCTTCTCCACATGGAAGAACATTCCCAACAGCTTTAGATCCACATTTTTGTAATAGATATGAAATAGGTCAATTCGCAAAAGAGGCAAATGATTTAGGGATAAATTATCTCGGTGTTTGCTGTGGAGCTAATTCAATGCTGATTAGGGAAGTTGCAGAGTCAGTTGGATTAACTGTTCCAGCAAGTAAATATAGAGAAAAAATGGAAAATCATTTTATGTATGGAAAAAATAAAAGAATTCCAAAACATATGACTGATTATGGAGATAAGGCTTAATTTTAATTAGATTTTATATTGGGTAACAGATCTTTTAAGTTTTTGATCTCTAACTTTGGTTGGTAGTCAAGTTTATCAAAAATATTATTATTTCTGTTTACCCAAATAGAATTATAACCATAATTTCCTCCACCTGACACATCCCAAGTGTTTGCACTCAAAAAAGCAACTTCATTTTTTTTAATTTGATATTTGTTAATTGGCATATCGTAAACTTTTGTGTCTGGTTTATAAATCCCTACTTCTTCGATTGAAAAAATATCATCAAAAATATTTTCTAAATTATTACTTTTAACTAATTGATTGAGAAGGGTGGGTGTGCCGTTTGAGAGAATAGCTAGTTTATATTTTTTTTCTTTAAGTGATTTTAAAACTTCTGGTACTTCAGAAAATGGTGAAAGGATTTTATAAAGATCTAACAACTCATTTCTCATCGAGAGGTCAATTTTATAAGCTTTCATAGATTTATCCAAACTATCTTCAGTTACTTGCCAGAAGTCTTTATGTTTTTTCATTAGACTTCTAAGCCAAGTATATTCTAGTTGAGTTGTTCTCCAATAATTTGCAAAACCTTCCCACTTATTACCAATTTTTTCTTTACATTTTTCTGCTGCTGAATTGACATCAAATAATGTGCCGTATGCATCAAAAATTATTGCTTTAATATTTTTCATAATTAAACTTATCTTAATGAGTAATATTAGATTATTTTATAGTGAAAGTTTATCACTTAATTTAACAGCTACACTTGATAAATTACAATCTCATTATGTGAGTAAAGTAATGAGAGTTAAAGAAAACGAATTTTTTTCTTTATTTAATAGTAGTGGAGAGTGGGAAGCAAAAATTTTAAGTATTTCAAAAAGTATTGTTGAATTTAGTATTACCAATCAATTGAGACAAAAAGAAAACTCCAAAGAATTATGGCTTGCTTTTTCACCCATTAAATCAAACTATTTTAATTTTATGATTCAAAAAGCTACAGAGTTAGGTGTTACAAAGTTTTTACCCATAATATTTGATCGAACTATTGTTCGTAAGATTAATAAAGAGAGAGTTGAAAAAGTCATTATTGAAGCAACCGAACAATCTAATCGAATCAATGTTCCCTCAATCGAAGATCCTCAATCTTTGGAGTCTTTTTTGAAAAATAAAAACATGGATTTAATATTCACAGATTTAAACTCAAAAAATAATAAAATTGATACAGATCAAATAACGTCTAAACCAACTTGTGTAATAATTGGACCGGAGGGAGATTTTTCTGAATTGGAAAGAGAACAGATTCTTAAATTTGAAGGTGTTCAACCAATTAAAATCAATGAAAACATATTGAGATCAGAAACAGCTGTAATTTCAGCCATATCGATCATAAATTACGCAATAAATTGATATTTTGTCGCGAAAAGTAAAGTGTAATTTTGTAAAAGACGAACTATATAGTGTTTACAAATGAAAAAATTTTTATACATATTTCTAACTATTTTTTATTCATCAAACGCAATTGCTAATCAACCTAAGGATTGGCAATTAGGTTTTCAAGATGCTGCATCCCAGTCAATGAGAGAGATAGTTAATTTTCATGATAATTTGTTACTACCTATTATAATTGCAATCAGCGTCTTCGTATTATTCTTGATGATTTACGTTTCTATTAGATTTAGAGCTTCAAGAAATCCAAATCCATCAAAGACAACACATAATGTTGCAATTGAAGTGTTGTGGACTTTAATTCCATGCTTAATTCTGATTGTTATAGCAGTACCATCTTTCAAAATTCTATACAAACAAGATACTATTCCAAAAGCTGATGTTACAGTTAAGGCTATAGGTTACCAGTGGTATTGGGGTTATGAGTATCCAGATGAAAATATTATTTTTGACTCGTACATGATTGAGACAAAAGACTTAAAAGAAAATCAACCAAGACTACTTTCAGTAGATCACGAAGTTGTTGTTCCAGTTAATAAAGTAGTGAAGGTTTTAATTACAGCAAATGATGTTTTGCATGCTTGGGCATTACCATCTTTTGGTGTTAAGAGAGATGCAGTGCCAGGAAGAATTAATGAAACATGGTTTAAAGCTGAAAAAGTTGGAACTTACTATGGACAATGCTCTGAGCTTTGTGGAATTAAACATGCGTTTATGCCAATTACTGTAAGAGTTGTGTCAGAAGCAGATTATGCAGAATGGCTAACAGGAGCAAAAATTAAATTTGCAAAAGAACCATTATTAGAAAATGAAAATATAAAACTAGCGAGCAACTAATATGTACACACAAACAGCATCACACGACGATCATCATACACCAACTGGCTGGAAGCGTTGGGCTTATTCAACTAATCATAAAGACATTGGAACAATGTACTTAATATTTGCAATTATTGCAGGTGTTATTGGTACTGCGTTTTCAGTTTTAATGAGAATTGAATTGATGCATCCTGGTGATGGTATTTTAGGTGGTAATTATCATCTATATAATGTGTTAGTAACTGGACATGGTTTGATCATGATTTTCTTTATGGTGATGCCTGCTATGATAGGTGGTTTTGGAAATTGGTTTGTGCCAATTATGATTGGTGCACCTGATATGGCCTTTCCAAGAATGAATAATATTTCATTTTGGTTATTACCGACTTCATTTATTTTATTAATACTTTCAATTTTTATGGATGGCCCTCCAGGTCAAACAGGAGTTGGCGGGGGTTGGACTATCTACCCACCTTTATCATCTAAAGCTGGTCAACCAGGGCCTGCAATGGACTTTGCTATTTTAAGTTTACACTTAGCTGGAGCATCTTCAATTTTAGGTGCTGTAAACTTTATCACTACAATTTTAAATATGAGAACACCAGGTATGACGCTGCATAAAATGCCTTTATTTGCTTGGTCTATTTTAGTTACTGCGTTCTTATTATTATTGTCATTACCAGTTTTAGCTGGGGCAATTACAATGCTTTTAACGGATAGAAATTTTGGTACTGCCTTTTTTGATGCGCAAACAGGAGGAGATCCAGTTTTATTCCAACACTTATTTTGGTTCTTTGGTCACCCTGAAGTTTATATTTTAATTTTACCAGGCTTTGGAATGATCAGTCATATAGTTTCAACATTTTCTAAAAAACCAGTATTTGGTTATTTAGGTATGGCTTATGCTATGGTTGCAATTGGTATTGTTGGTTTTGTTGTATGGGCTCACCATATGTACACCGTTGGTCTAAGCACAGACACTAAAGCTTATTTCTTAGCAGCTACTATGATCATTGCCGTTCCAACAGGAATTAAAATATTTTCGTGGATAGCAACGATGTGGGGTGGATCTATTTCATTTAAAACACCAATGGTTTGGGCCTTAGGTTTTATATTTTTATTTACTGTAGGTGGTGTAACAGGTGTTGTTCTTGCAAACGCAGGTGTTGATACAGCGATGCATGATACATATTATGTTGTTGCTCACTTCCACTATGTATTATCTCTAGGTGCAGTTTTTGCAATCTTTGCAGGTTTTTATTACTGGTTTGGTAAAATGTCTGGATATGAATATTCAGAATTTTTGGGCCAATTACATTTCTGGTTAACTTTTATTGGTGTTAACCTAGTATTTTTTCCACAACATTTTTTAGGATTAGCTGGAATGCCAAGAAGATATGCTGATTACCCAGATGCATTTGCTGGATGGAATTATGTATCATCTATTGGATCATATATATCAGTAATTGGTTTGTTGGTATTTTTTGTTAATTTAATTTATTCATTTTCAAAGAAAAAAGCTGCAGCTCAAAATCCATATGGAGAGGGTGCAACGACTTTAGAGTGGACAGTACCATCACCACCAAATTTTCATACTTTTGATGAATTACCAAAGTTTGAAGATGAAGAAAGTCTTGAAAAATCTTCTAGCTAATTGACAATTTAGATTTTTCAAGAGAAAAAATAATGATCAAGTCTAAATTAAAAAATAGAAATTTAAGTCAAGAAGACGTTTTCAATTTTTCAGAACTATTTAAACTAATGAAACCAAGAGTGATGTCATTAGTAATTTTCACATGCGCTGTTGGTTTGTTGATGGCACCAAACATTATTCCAACTAAAGATGCAATTATTGGAATTATCTTAGTATCTATTGGTGCAGGAGCAGCTGGAGCATTGAATATGTGGTATGAGTCTGATCTTGATGCATTAATGTCAAGAACTTGTCTTAGACCAATACCAACTGGAAAAGTTAATAAAAACCAAGCTTTGGTTTTTGGTATTGCTCTTTCTGTGTTTTCAGTAATTGCTCTTGATTTTTTTGCTAACAGAGTATCAGCTAGTTTGTTATTATTTACTATCTTGTTTTATGTGCTGGTTTACACAATTTGGTTAAAAAGAAAAACTCCACAGAACATAGTTATTGGGGGAGCTGCAGGAGCTTTGCCACCAGTTATTGGCTGGACCATTGCTACAAATACTCTTTCATTAGAACCTTTAACATTTTTTTTGATAATTTTCTTTTGGACACCATCTCATTTTTGGGCATTAAGCCTTTATAAATCTGATGACTATAAAAAAGCAAAAATTCCAATGCTTCCATTAACAAATGGAATTGAAAGTACTAAATTAAATATTTTTATTTATTCTTTGATAATGATGCCTGTAATTGTGATGCCTTATGCGATTGATTTTGTTGGATTAATTTTTTTAATTCCATCTTTAATCTTAACTTTTTATTATAATTTTTTATGTTTTGAACTTTACAATTTTAAGAAAAATAAATTTAATGCAAAAAAAGCAAAATCTATATTTGGATATTCAATTTTATATTTATTTTTGATATTTGTTCTTTTTTTAATCGATAAAATTTTATGATAACACCTGATAAAAAGACTAAGAAAAAAAATATTTTAACTGCTATAGCAATTTTAGCTTTTATGGTTTTCTTGTTTGTATTTACATTATACAACGTAGGAGTTTTTGATAGACAATTATGATTAAGAAGAAAACTTTAACACCAGTTTTGCTTGGAGGAATTTTTTTCCTTATGCTTGGGCTTTCATTTGCTGCAGTGCCTCTTTATGATATGTTTTGTCGAATAACAGGATTTGGAGGAACAACTCAGATTTCAAAGGAAGCTCCAAATGTAGTGTTAGATAAAATTGTAAGTGTACGGTTTGATACTAATGTGAATAATCTTACTTGGGATTTTAAGGCCAAATCAAATGTTATTGATGTTAAGGTAGGCGAAGTGAATAGAATAGAGTTTGAAGTTAAAAATTATGGTGATGAAACTACTTATGGGGTAGCAAGCTTTAATGTTTCACCATCAAGTTTTGGTAAGTATTACAGTAAATTGGGTTGTTTTTGCTTTGAAAAACAAGAACTAAAAGCAGGAGAAAAAGCTACTTATGTAATGACATTTTATTTGGACCCTGACTTAGTTAATGATCCAACTACAAAAAATTTAGAGGATGTAACTATGTCGTACACTTTTTTCTCGACAGATTACTATAAACAATCATAATCACAAAAATGTCAGCTGAAAAAAAACACGATTATCATTTAGTAGACCCAAGTCCTTGGCCTATCTATGTATCATTTTCATGCTTAGTATTAGCAATTGGAACAATTTATTATATGCATAATGATGTTTCATGGGGAATGTATCTTGGTTTAGCTCTTGTGCTTTATGGTGCTTATATGTGGTTCAGAGATGTTGTGATAGAAGCGGAACATCAGGGGCATCACACTCCTGTTGTTCAAATTCACCATAGATATGGAATGACACTGTTCATCGCATCAGAAGTAATGTTTTTTGTTGCTTGGTTTTGGGCATATTTTGATATCAGTTTGTTTCCAAATGAGTTCGTTGGAAATGTTTGGCCACCAAAAGATATAGAAACTTTTGATCCATGGGACATTCCTTTAATTAATACACTTATCTTATTACTGTCAGGTACTACTGTAACTTGGTCTCATCATGCACTATTAGAAGACGACAGAAAAAGTTTCATTCAAGGTCTTACACTAACAGTTATTCTAGGTTTTTGTTTTACTTTACTTCAGGCATACGAATATCATCACGCTTCATTTGATTATTCTGGACATATTTATGGAGCAGTTTTCTACATGGCAACAGGTTTTCATGGTTTCCATGTAATTATAGGAACAATATTCTTAGCTGTATGTTTATGGAGAGGAAAACTTGGACATTTCAATAAAGACCATCATTTTGGATTTGAGGCTGCGGCTTGGTATTGGCACTTTGTTGACGTAGTTTGGTTGTTTTTATTTGCAGCTATATATATTTGGGGAAGTTAATATTTAATCCTTGAAGAATAAGTTCTTATTTTCAGTTTTTGTATACTTTATTATATTAGTGCTATTTTCACTAGGGTCTTGGCAGTTATATAGATTAAATTGGAAATTAGATTTAATAAATCAAATCGAACAATCATTAAAAAGTAGCCCAATTGAATTATCTAATATTGATAAAAAAAATTATCTGAGAATCAAAACATCAGGTAAAATTGATTTTGAAAAACAAATTTATTTATATAATTTAAATGAAAGTGGCAAACCTGGTTTTGAAGTAATTAATCCTATTTTGATTAATAACGAAAATTATTTAATTAATAGAGGCTGGATACCATTTGATAAAAAAGATAGATCTGAAATAAATTATATCAATCAAAATGATATAATAGGTACCTTAAAAACTCAAAGTAAAGCAAATTCTTTTAAACCTCAAAATGATATTCAAAAAAATTACTGGTTTACATTAGACCGAGAAGATATTTTTGAATACACTGGAAAAGAATTTTCAAAATATATTATTTATTTAAATGGCGATTATAAGCTTCCTAAACCTAAAGTGATAACAGCAAAAATTTCAAACAATCATAAAAAATATGCCATTACCTGGTTTTCAATGGCGATTTCAATTCTTTTAATATATCTATATTTCAGAAAAAAAAATTATTAGATGGAATATATAAGCACAAGAAATAGTAAAAAAGTTTTTGAGTTTAAAGATGTTTTTATAAAAGGACTTGCAGATGATGGGGGGTTATTTATACCTCGCTCATTACATAAAATTGACATCAATGAATTAAAAAACCTTGAATACACAGAATTAGCAAAAAAAATTATCTACCCATTCATTGGTAATTTTATGACTAAAGGTGATCTAGCTCAAATTATAAATAAATCCTATTCAGTTTTTAGAAAAAAAAATGTTGTTGAGCTTGTAAAAGTTGGAGATAGATCAGTACTTGAATTATTTCATGGTCCAACATTAGCCTTTAAAGATATTGCGATGCAACTTTTGGGAAATTTTTATGAATATTATTTAACTAATGAAAATAAAAAACTTAACATTGTTGTAGCAACCTCAGGTGATACTGGGGCAGCAGCTATTGATGCTATTAAAGGAAAAAAAAATGTAAATATTTTTGTGCTTCACCCACACAATAAAGTGTCTTCTGTTCAAAGAAAATTGATGACAACAGGAAAAGAAAAGAATGTGTTTAATATAGCTGTAGATGGAAATTTTGATGATTGTCAAAATTTAGTAAAAACAATGTTTGCGGATAAAAATTTTTCTAATGATATTAAAATGTCAGGTGTAAATTCAATAAATTGGGCAAGAATTATAGCTCAGAGTGTATATTATTTTTATAGCTACTTTTTAATTGAAGATAATAAACAACCTATAAATTTTTCTGTGCCAACAGGAAATTTCGGTGATGTTTATGCAGGATATTTAGCAAAAAAAATGGGACTACCAATAAACAAATTGATTATAGCAACTAATCAAAATGACATTTTGCATAGAGCAATTTCAAATGGAAATTACGAAGTAGAAAAAGTTCATGAAACTATATCCCCTAGCATGGACATACAGATAGCCAGCAATTTTGAAAGATTACTTTATGATTTAAATAATGGTGATGATTTAGAAATAGTAGAGATAATGAAAAATATTAGTGACAATGGAAAATATATAATTGATGATAAAAAATTAAATTTAATTAACAAGAATTTCTTATCATCTAGAATGAGTGAGGAAGAAGTTTTGAAAACCATAAATACTATTTATAAAAAATATAACATTATCTTAGATCCGCATAGTGCAATAGGTTATGGAGCATTTGACAAAGTTAATTTAAATGGAAATAATATAGTTTTAGCGACAGCTCACCCATGTAAATTTCCAGATGCAATTAAAAAAGCTATTGATTTAAAAGAAGATCTTCCTAAAGAATTAATGTTTGTTATGAATGAAGAAGAGAAATTTGATATCATTGATAACGATGTTAATAAAATAAAGAAACATATTAGAGAAAGAATTTAATGAATATTAAAGTAAATGATCAAATACCAAATTCAGAGGTCTTTGTTATAGATCATGGAAATCCTGAAAAAATAAGCACTCAAGAATTTCTAAAAAATAAAAAAGTAGTTATATTTGGTTTACCAGGTGCATATACATCGGTGTGTTCTGCAAAACATTTACCTGGTTATGTTAAAATGTTTGAGCAATATAAAGAAAAAGGAATTGATCATATTATTTGTGTTTCAGTCAATGATCCCTTTGTGATGAATGCTTGGGGTAAAGAGCATAGTGTAGGTAGCAAAATCTTAATGGTCGGAGATCCATTTTTAAATTTTACAAAAGCGATTGGTGCAGAAGTGGATAAAAGTGCAAGAGGGCTTGGCATTAGGTCCAATAGATACACAATGTTAGTTGATAACTTAAAAGTAATTGAATTAAAAGAAGAGGAAGATGCGGGCTCTTGCGAAGTTTCTGCTGCTGAAAATTTTATAAAATTATTTTGAATTTGCTGCTTTTTTGGCCAATAAGTCAACTTCTTCATTCATAGGGTTGCCAGCATGTGCTTTAACCCAATTCCAGTTTACATTTAAAGATTTGTTTAGATTATATAGTTCAATCCATAAATCTTTATTTTTTACATCTTCTTTTTTAGATGTTTGCCAATTATTAATTACCCACTTATTAATCCATTCAGTTATACCAAGTTTTACATATTGAGAATCGGTATATAATTTAATTTGCGAATTATCTTCCATATCTTTTAAAGCGTTAATTGGTGCTATTAATTCCATTCTATTATTTGTGGTATTTTTTTCACTTCCACTAATTTTTGAAATCTTACCATCTTTATTAATAATTGCGGCCCAACCGCCATTTCCAGGATTTGTTAGGCAAGAACCATCTGTATAAATTTCAATCATTAAATCAAATAATCTTTGTAATATCTCAAATTATTATGTGTGATAAGTTTTTGATAATATTCATTTGGATCTTTTATTTGTATTAATGCCGTTTTAGGAGTGTTTGAATAGTCATAAAGTCTAGTAAGTAGATATCTAATTGCCGCACCTCTACATAAAATATTTAATGATTTTTTTTCTTTTAAAGATATCTTTTTAATACTTTCATATCCTTTTATTAAATTGTTAACTTTTTGTTTGTTTATAATAAATTTAGATTTTTTAATATCAAAGCACAAAGCATTAATGCAAATAGCAATTTCATACATAAAATAATCATTTGCAGCAAAGTAAAAGTCAATAATTCCAGACAATTTATTTTTCTTAAAAAAAATATTATCAACAAATAAATCTCCATGAATTATTCCAAGAGGCAGTTTTTTTGGCCAATTTTTTTTTAAGTAATTTAAATTAACTTTTAAAAATTTTTCTAAATTTGTGAATTTTTTAGATTTAAATTTTATACTTTTTAAAAGAGGACTCAAATATTCAATACCCATTGAGTTTTTTCTATATAATTTAATATTTTTTGTAATGGTGTGCATACGAGCAATTATTTTACCAATATCAAAGCAGTTTTTGGGATTAAGTTTAATTTTATCACTACCTTCTATAAATGAAACGATACAAGCAGTTTTTCCTTTTAGCTTTATCAAATAATTTCCACTTTTATTTTTTAGAGGTTTTGGGCAACTAATTCCTGAATTATTTAAAGTGTCCATTAGTTGCATAAAAAATGGTATTTCTCTATTCAAAACTCTTTTTTCGAAAATAGTTAAAATTAATTTTTCATTTTTTGATCTTAATAAATAATTTGTATTTTCAATTCCTTTTTTAATACCTTTAAAATTTTTAATTTTATCAATATCAAATTGAGAATTTATGAAAGTAATTTCTTTATTACTAATTTTTGTATAAACAGCCATTTAATTTAGTTTTTTTGGAATCTTAAATTCTACGTTTTCTTTAATTATTTCTACTTCATCTATATTAATAGTAAATCTATTTCTTAAATTGTTTATAAAATTATCAACCAATATTTCTGGAGCTGATGCACCAGAAGAGACTCCAATTATATTTGAGTTTCCAATTTGTTCATAAGGTATCTCACTTTCAGAATGTATTAATTGTGCTTTTGAGCAGCCTGATTTTTTTGCAACCTCAACAAGTCTTACAGAATTTGATGAATTTCTACTTCCAATTACAAAAAACATATCACATTTTTTTGCTATATTTTTAACAGCCATTTGTCTATTAGTTGTAGCATAACAAATATCTTCTTTAAGTGGCTCTCGTATATCTGGAAATTTATTTTTTAAGACTTTAATTATTTCTTTTGTGTCATCCACAGAAAGGGTTGTCTGAGTGACAAAAGCAATTTTTTTATTTACCTTCTCGTTATAATTTTTAGCCTCTTCTTCATTTTGAATAAGATTAATTGATCCGTGAGGTAATTGCCCCATAGTACCTATAACCTCAGGGTGATTTTGATGGCCAATTAAAATTATATGATAGCCAGCTTTCTTAAGATTTTCAGCTTCTCTATGGACTTTAGAAACTAAAGGACATGTAGCATCTACATAAGTCATATTATAATTTTTAGCATCTTCTGGGATTTTTTTTGGTACCCCGTGAGCAGAAAAAATTACTGGTCTAGATTTATCTTTTATTTCTTCAAGTTCTTCCACAAATATTGCACCCTTACTTTTTAAATCATCAACAACATATTTATTGTGTACAATTTCATGGCGAACATACACTGGTGCTCCATATTTTTGGATTGATTTTTCAACAATTTCGATAGCTCTTTCAACGCCAGCACAAAATCCACGAGGTGCAGATAGTAAAATTTTTATTTCTTTATTTTTCATTTTTTTCTAGAAAATATTCGAGCAATATATGTGGAAAGGTTAAAGACGCCAAACCTATAAATACTATTTTTAAAATTGAATTATCCAAATCATAGCTATTATTTAGCAAATACAAACCTATTACACAAAGTATTGCTGTTAAAATTGTTAATGGAAGTGCTCTTTTTACAAATATTTTTAAGCCATTTTTAAAATCTATTTTATCTATTTCATAAACTAAAGAAATACTATGTCTAATTGAATGTAAAAAACAAAAATAAACAGTAAAAGCCACCAATGGAGAAAGAAAATAATTTATAATTAAAATAGAAAAATAATCTAAAAAAATTGTTATTTTTTTAATCTCAAAATTTTTTAAAAATAAATAAATAGATGAAAATGTACTTAATAAAATTCCTGTATATATTATATTATTTACTTCTATAAATTCTAAAGTTGAGTAGAAAGCTTCATTATCTATTAGTAAATATCTGAATATAGTTATTGTTTCATCAAAGTGAAAAAATATTGGTGCTAAAATTATTAAAGATCCTTTTAAAAAAAAAAGTAATTGATTTAATAAACTATTTTCTTCAATTAAAAATTTAGTATCTTCTTTTCCAAAATGAAAAGAAGCAACTATCAAAAAAATTATTAATGAAGTGGATGGTGCGAAAATCCATAAAATGATAATTGAAATGGATATTAATGTGTATAATAAATAAAAAATATACATTCCCTTTATATTGAGTATTTGCAAAAGTTTTTTACCTTTTGTATGGTCCAAAGAACCGTGTGATACACCAATAGTCAAAATTAATAATAAGCATATGATTGGAGCAAGAGTAAAATTAATAATCTTAAGGGTTAATAAAAAAATAAAATTGCTAAATAAAAAAAATATAAAAGAGTGATTTAGATTAACTCTTTTAAGTTTGTTGTTCATACTAAAATATATTTTTTATGAATAGCCACTTAGGCATTTTAGAAATTACGGCTAAATCATCCTTAAAGTTACTTTTATTAGATAAAAATTTTATCACAGTATTTGGCTGACATTCAAACATTTTATAAAAGATATTTCCCATTTTGGAGGAGTTATTTTTCAAAACTTTTAAAAAAATCTTATCAAAGAAATCATATTTTTTATTAATTTTAAATAATCTAGTCTTTTTTATATTTTCAATATTTTTTCTTATATATTTACTTTGTTCTTGAATATTTAAGAAGGTGTAACCTGTGCTTAGTCTTGTCATTCCTCCTATAGATCCAATATTTATATAGTTTTTCTTAATAGGATTTTTTTGTCTAAATAGAGGAATTGCCCCCATTTCTTTAAAATTTATTTTGCATTCTCTTAAATTTAAATGATTAGATAAATAATTATCAATTTGATTTTCATAATCTTTCAAAGAATCATTATTTAGTTCTGATATCCATGTAGTTTCAACAAGTGCCTTTTTTTTTGTAAAAGGTAGTGTATAAAAAAAATGAACTTTATTTCTTTGATCACAAGCAAAATCCATTAAATTAAATATTTCATCATCAAAAAAATCATTTTTAGTTTCTATTTCAACACCACAGAAATGTTGCCATAATTTATTATCAGCTTTTTTGATTTCAGGAACACTATTAAAAATGATAGAATTTTCATGATTTACTTCATTTATATTCTTAAAAAAAAAAATATTCTTATTTTGTTTTAATTTTGTAATTATTTTTTGATAAAATAATCCGCTATCAATAGTTTGGTACGGTGTTGCCTTACATTCTAAATATTTAGTTTCATTAGGAGAATTTATTGAAAAATTATTCCAACTTTTTTTTATACAATCGTCAAAATTATGCTCAAACATTTTCCAAAAAGACCATGTTTTGTCTCTTATGTACTCTATTCTTGGTTCTATTATTGCTAAAGTTTTATCTTTAATTTTATCATGAATTTCCAATTCATAGGCAAGCGATAACCCAGAACAACCCCCACCAATTATTATATAATCAAATTCTTTCATCTAAATTTATTTCTTCATTTATTAAAAAATGGTCATGTTGAATATCAGTATCATCTTTTCTAATTAATAAAAGTTGGAATAAATCTAAGATTGCAAGAAAAGTTTCTGTAATTTTTTCAAAATTAGTAACATAAATTTTTCCACTTTTTTTATAATTTTCTATATTCTGTTTTTTTAATATTTTATGTCCAATTTTTCTGTAAACTCTTCGTGCAATTAATATAGAAAAACGAAAACTAATAGGTATTTCTCTAATTGAGTAAAATGAATTTTCGTAAAATTTTTCTGATAGTTCTATAGTTGACTTAATATCTTCAAATCTTTGATTTATATAAGACCTGTCATTATTCAAATCTTCGATTACATCTCTTGAAATATTGGTTAGTTGCATAGCGATTCCCAAGTCAATAGCAGATTTTAATGAACTTTTTTTTTTCACTTTTAAAATTTTTGCCATCATTAAACCCACTGTTCCAGCAACTCTGTATGAATAAATTAATAATTCTTTCTTTGTATTCAATTTTATATTATTTTTTATATCAGAATTAATTCCATCAAGTAAATCGTGTACAACTTTTAAAGGAATATTAAATTCATCTATTAGTTTCCACATATTTTCTATAACAGGGTTCTTAAAATTTTTTTTATTAAAATTATCTTTAAATTCTATAAATTTGTTTTTTTTAACATCTAAAGGATTGGGATCATCAGCTATGTTATCTGCAACTCTACAAAAATTGTACAATGTAGAGCATTTTTTATAAGTTTGTTTTGGTAAAAAAAAACCTGCCCAATTAAAAGATTTGGCGTAAATTGACAGATAGTTTTTTTCAGACATTATAAAATTTTATCTAATACTTTTGCAGATGATAATACTCCTGGCACTCCTGCACCAGGATGTGTTCCAGCTCCAACAAAATAAAGTCCTTTATATATCTCTGACTTGTTATGAAACCTAAAATATGCAGACTGAGTAAATTTTGGCTGGATTGAGAAACCAGATCCAAATTTAGTATTTAAATCATTTTCAAAATAATCTGGTGTTAAGTAGAAGTCTTCAACAATGTTATCTTTAAGATTAGGCATTAAATCATTTTCCATTTTATCAATTACTAAATTTTTTATCTTTTCACCCTCTATATTCCAATCAATTCCAGACTGGTTATTGGGAACAGGTATCAAAACATAAAAACAATCATTTCCTTCAGGTGCCATTGATTTGTCAGTAGCAGTGGGTCTATGCAGGTAATAACTAATATCATTATTCAATTTTTTATTATTAAATATATCATCAAGATGTTCTTTGTATTTATTGCCAAATTTAATTGTGTGATGTTCAACGTTTTCATATATTTTTTTAGTTCCAAAATAATAAACAAATAACCCCATAGAATATTCCATTCTATTTTTTTTCCATTTAAATAATGACGAGATATTGGTATTACCATCTAATAATTTTTCGTAAACAGCTGGTGGATCTGCGTTACAAATAACGTTATCAGCATCTATTATTTTTTGATTATTTATTTGAACCCCAGAAATCTTGTTGTTGTTTGATATTATTTTTGTAACTTCACTATTTTTTAAAATTTTTATTCCAACTTCTTCCATTAAATTTTCAAAACCTCTGATTATATTTCCTGTTCCACCCATTGAATAATGTATGCCCCATTTTTTTTCTAGATATAGAATTAGTCCATAAATTGAGGTAGTAGTAAAAGGGTTACCTCCCACTAGAAGAGGATGCATACTAAACATTCTTCTTAGTTTTTCGTTCTTAATATATGTTGAAACTAATGAATAAACAGATTTATAACTTTTAAGTCTTAACAATGCTGGCAGCTGCTTCATCATTGCAAATGGTTTATCAAAAGGCACATCAGCAAGTTCTGTAAAACCTTTATCAAAAATTTTCTTTGTAAAGTTTACTAATTTTTCATAACCATTAACATCTTCTTTGCCAAATTTTTCAATTTGGCTTTTCATTTCAGTCTCATTACCAGAGTAATTAAACTTTGAATTATCTTCAAAAATAAATTGATACCAAATTTTAAGTGGAGAAAGTTTAATATAATCTTTTGGATCCTTTTGAAATAGTTCAAATAACTCATCAATAAGATAGGGTGCAGTAATAACAGTTGGTCCTCCATCAAATACAAAGCCATTTTTTCTGAACACTCTTGCTCGACCACCAAGATCAGGATGTTTTTCTATTAATGTAACTTTATGACCTTTGGCTTTAAGTCGAAGAGCAGATGCAATTCCACCAAAACCAGAACCAATAACTATAGAATTCATTCTAATAATTTATAACTTTTTTAAAAAATTGTAAGAGTATTATGAATTAATTTTTTTTAACTCTTCTTTAGTTTCATCTAAATTTTTTTGAAATACTGTATCAAGTTTAGATTTGTCTACTGATGTAGTAATAATTTTTTTAACAGAATCTATAGCTATTTTAATAGAAGTATCTTTTATTTCTTTGATAGCTGCTTCTTTCATTTGACTTATTTTATTTTCAGCTAAATTTTTTTTAATTTCTGAGGATTTGTGAAATTTATCATTTAATTCAATTATTAATTTATCAGTATCTTTTTTAGCTTCTTCTATAATCTTATTGCTTACTGTTTGTGCTGTATCCAATTTATTTTGCGCATTATCAAGCAATGTTTTTGCTTCAGTTCTTAACTTCTCACTTTCGTCAATCTCATTCTTGATATCTGAAATCATTTTATCTAATAATTCAGTTATTTTTTGAGGTATCTTTAGATAAATTAAGGCTCCAAAAAAAATAATAAACGAAACTGCTACCCAGAACGTTGCATCAATTGCCATAGTATTTATCTCCATTTCTTTTTGACAAATCATCTACAATTGCAGAAATGCTGCTATTGTTTACTTCGGCACCAATAAGTTTTTGGATTAATTCTGAAGAAGTTTCTATTGCTATTTTGGTGATTTTATCAGGTGCACCATCTTGCAAAACTTTTATTTCTTGTTCAGCTTTTTCAATTTCATTATCAATTTGTTTGTTTAGTACTTCTTTTTTAGCGCCAATATCTTTTAAGGCTTTTTCTCTAGCTTGATTAAAGATGCTTTTAGCTTCAAGTTTGCTTTTAGAAATAATTTCATCAAACTCTTTTAGTTTTGTTTCACTGTCTTCTCTTTGCTTCTCTGCAGCCTCAATGTTTTCTAATATTTGAGATTTTCTGGTCTCTAAGTTTCTACTAATTTTTGGAAGTATTAATTTAGATAAAACTACATACAACACTCCAAACGTTAGCGTTAACCAAAATATCTGAGAAACCCAAAATTCAGGATTTAATTGAGGCATGCCACCACTTTCAGCTGCAAAAGCTTCCATAGAAAACAGGAAGCTAAAAAATATTGACTGAAAAAATATTTTTTTAATCATTTAATTTAAAACGCAAAAAGAATGATTAATGCAACTACTAATCCAAATAATCCTGTTGCTTCAGCAAGTGCAAAACCTAAAAGCAAGTTAGGAAACTGTTTTTGTGCAGCAGAAGGATTTCTCATCGCTCCTGACAAATAGTTTCCAAAAATTATTCCAATACCAACACCGGCACCAGCTAAAGCTATTGCTGCTAAGCCTGCTCCGATCATTTTTGCTGCTTCTAATTCCATTATATCCTCCTATGTTAATTAATGGTGTAAATTTAATGCATCATTTAAATAGATGCAGGTTAAGATCGCAAAAACATATGCTTGAAGAAAAGCAACTAGGATCTCCAAACCTGTTAATGCAACCGAAAAACTCAGTGGAAGCCATCCACCAACTATTCCAAGACTTATAACAAAGCCTCCGAAAACTTTCATCATAGTATGACCTGCCATCATGTTTGCAAATAACCTAACCGACAAACTGATTGGTCTACTTAAATAAGAAATAATTTCTATAACTACTATTAGTGGAAGTAGCACTGCTGGCACTCCACTAGGAACAAATAACTTTAAATAACCAAAGCCATGTTTAATGAAGCCAATAACTGTAACTCCAATAAAAATAAAAGAAGCTAATACAAATGTAACTATTATATGGCTAGTTACAGTAAATGTGTAAGGTATCATACCAAACATGTTGCAAAAAAGAACAAACATAAAAAGTGAAAATATAAATGCAAAATATGGTTTTGCTTTTGATCCAGCCGTATCACTAATCATCTTTGATACAAAAGTATAACTCAGCTCAGCTAGAAGCTGAATTTTATTTGGTAATAAGGAATTTTTTTTAGAACCAAGGCTAAAAATTAATAAAATTGCAACTGAACTTATAATCATAAACAAGCTTGCGTTAGTAAATGAGATGTCAAAAGCACCTACTTTTATTTCTGGTCCAATTCTGTGTACATTGAATTGGGTCATTGGATTTCCTGCCATAAAATTCTATCTATTTTTGCATATTTTTTGCAGATCTAATTACGTTGGTTATTCCAGCAACCACACCCACAAAAAAAAATATTAATATAAACCAGGGTTTAGTACCAAAGGTCTTGTCAAAAATAAACCCAATAATTGTCCCTACTGCTACAGCAGAGACTAATTCTGTGCTTAATTTGAAGGCAGTTCCAATAGAAGAAGGGTTATTCTTGTTATCGTATAAGTTTTTCTTTGAAATCTTCTTTTTTGCAATCTCTAAGCGAGTTTTAAACTGATCTTTTGGCATTTGTATAGTTTAGGCAACCATACTCTCTGCTTTTTGTAAATCAACAGCTACTAGTTGGCTAATTCCTTTTTCTGGCATTGTAACCCCGTAAAGTCTGTTCATTTTAGACATTGTTAAAGCGTGATGAGTTACAATAATAAATTTTGTATTTGTAATCTTAATTAGTTCTTCTAGAAGGCTACAAAATCTTGTTACGTTAGCATCATCAAGTGGTGCATCTACTTCATCTAACACACAAATAGGAGAGGGATTAGTTAAAAAAACTGCAAAAATTAAAGATAGAGCAGTCAAAGCTTGCTCACCACCAGATAGTAAAGTTATGGACTGAAGTCTTTTACCAGGAGGGCTTACTAGCATTTCCAAACCTGCCTCAAGAGGATCATCTGAGTTCAACTAATTCAAGCTTAGCATTTCCACCATTAAAAAGTTTTGTATAAACTTCATTAAACTTTCTATTAACTTTTTCAAATGCCTCAATTAGTCTCTCCCTTCCTTTTTGGTTAAGTTCATTAATGCTATCTTTTAATTTAATTATTGCTGTTACTAGATCTGATCGATCTTGCTCCATTTTTTTTATTTCATCCTCGTATTTACTTGTCTCTTCATCAGCTTTTAAGTTTACTGATCCTAGTTTTTCTCTTTCTTGTTTTTTTTTATCTAAAGAATCTTCTTGATCAACAGCATTAGGTAATTCTTCAACACCATTTAAGTTAGAATTTTCTAAAATATTTTCTTCTGTTAAGCTAAGTTCAGAATTAATTCTATCCAGTAAATCACTTTTTCTTTTTTGTAATCCTTCAATAGTTGCACCAGAACTTGCTTTACGTTCCCTAATTTGAATTGACTGTTCTTGAATCTCATTTAATTGAGCTCTTAATGTTTCAATTTGTTGATCGGTCTCTTGAATGACATCATCATTATCAATTTTTTCTTTGTCAGAAATTCTCAAGTTTTCAGAAATTTGACCTTTTCTTTCTGCTTGTACACTTGGTTGATTATCCAACTCTTTTAATTGTGTGTTTAGTTTATTTTTTCTTTCAGTTAATTCTGAAACCATTTTTTCTGAATTTGACAACAAATTTATCCAACTTTCAATTTCAGTTTCGATAGTTTTAATTCTTTCATTACGTTTGATTGACTCATTTTTAATTGATTGATTTTTACTGTATGCGTCTGCATATTTTTCTTGAAGTTTTCTAATATTTTGTGATTTTTCATTAACACTTAATAGTTCCTCTCTAGATTTTTCATTTTTCAAGTCATTTAAAAAATTATCTAGTTCCATGTTACATCTATCTAATAAAGTAACCGCCTGATTTATCTCATTGCTATCAATCAATTCTTTAACTCTATTAATTGAGTTTTTAACATTCTTAATTGGGCCAATACTTATGTTTATTGTTCCTTCGGCAATATTGTTAACTACATCATCAACAGCTTTTTGCTCTTCTTTAAGGCTATTCTTAGCAGTCTCTAATTCTTCATTAGATAACTTTTCAGTTTCAAAATATTTTGAGTCTACTTCTATTAAATCCGACTTCTCCTCTTTCAGTCTTTTTTCATTAGAATTTGCATCTATAATAATACCCCTCTCTCTTGTAATATCCTCATCAAGAGTTTGAAGAGATTTTTTGATAGTTTCAATTTCATCTTGTGTTCTGGTATTTTCTTCATCTAAATTTTGTAACTCTAAGTTTAATCTTTGAATTCTAGATAAATTTTCAATATTTTTTTCTCTTAATGGCGAAACTTTATCTATTGCTATTTTGATTAAATTTTCTAGATCAGATATCTTGGTATTAAAGCCCTCAACTTCACCCCCAGCTTCACTATTGATTTCATTTTCTATCCTTATTTCTTTATCTATTTCAATTAATTTTAAGTAATAAAGACCTGCTTCTATCTTTTTTATTTCATCAGTAATTAATTTATATTTTGTAGCTTCCTCAGCTTGCTTTTGAAGATTGGCTAATTGCTTTTCTTGCTGTCTTCTAAGTTCATCAGCTCTTTTAAGATTGTTTTCTGCAGCTCCTAACCTTAGTTCAGCTTCGTGCCTTCTTACATGTAATCCAGATATTCCTGCTGCCTCTTCTAATATAGCTCTTCGGTCTGTTGGTTTGGCAGTAACTAGAGCACCAATACGCCCCTGGCTAATCATTGAGGGCGAGTGTGCACCAGTTGATAAATCGGCAAAAAACATTTGAGCATCTCTTGCTCTTACTTCTTTGTCATTAATATAAAATTTGGAACCTTTGTCTTTTTCAATTTTTCTTCTAACGCTGATTCCTTCAAGTTCACGATACTGAACTGGACCTTCATTATTTTTATTTTCAACTTCAATTGAAACTTCAGCAATATTTTTTGATGCTTTGTTAGAAGTCCCAGAAAAAATTACATCTTCCATCCCTGATCCACGCATACTCTTTGCAGAAGTTTCTCCCATAACCCATCTTAAAGACTCAACGATATTTGATTTTCCACATCCGTTTGGACCCACAATTCCAGTAAGACCTTCTTCAATTAAGAAATTTGTTTTATCAGCAAAAGATTTAAATCCATTTAGCTGGATTTTTTTAAACTCCATACATTAACTTATATCAGTTTTTCTAGAGCTTTTTTTAAATTTTTATAATTAAGAGATTTCTCGAACTTTTCGTTGTTAATTATTATCGTAGGAGTAGCATTTACTTTGTATTTTTTAACACCATCGATTCGGTCGTTTAATACAAAATCTTCAATCTCCTCATTTTTAATGCATTTTTCAAAATCTACATTAAAGCCCTCATTTACTAAAAATTTTTGAAGATTTTTATTTGCCTCTTCTACGGAATTACCTTTGACCCATTTTTGTTGATTTGAAAATAAACTATTAAGGATAGAAGAATCACCATCATTTTTACATTGGGAAACTTTTGATGCATTAAAAGCTGCAATATCTAATGGAAAGTGCCTAAATTCAATTTTAGCTAGACCAGTATCAAGATATTCTTTTTTAAGTTGTGGATAAACATCTTTGTGGAAGTCTGCGCAGTGGCTACAAGTTAAAGACTCAAATGCGATAATAGTAATTTTTGCATCAACATTTCCAACACTGATTCTTTTGATCTCATCAGCAGTAATTTTAGAAATAGTGCTTAAAAATATTATTATTAAAATAAAAAATTTTTTCATTTTTCTTTAAATACTTTGGTTAGTTCAATAAGTGATTTTTTAATTTTATCATTTTTAACATCATTAATTTTATTTTGATATTTATTAATTGCGACATTTTCACGATTATTTCTATCTTTTAAGATAATTTTTTGTTGATCATCAAAGCTGATAAACTTTAACTTTTCTACAACTGAATAACCAAAAAAACTATTCATTTTATCTAAAATTTCTTTTTTTGAGTACTCCATGTCAACCTCATGACCTCTTTTTACCATAATCACCAAGGTGCTAACACCAAACTTATTTGAATTTTTAAATGTTTTTGGATAACAAAATTTAAATAATTTTTCTCCTACGATATATTTCCAATTAGAGAGTGTTTCAGAATAGATATGACCTTTCTTGTTAATAATTTTTTTAACATTTTTAGGCAAAGTGTCTTTAAAAGATCTTAAGCCTTGAATGGTACTATTTCTCTGCTTAATATTATTTTTAGATCGCATATGAAAGAGTCAATAATAACAAATAAAATTCTTAATTGGTATGATATTAATAAAAGATCATTGCCTTGGAGAAAAAAGACGTCCTTAAAAAAAAAGCAATATTACACCTTAGTTAGTGAATATATGCTTCAACAAACTCAAGTTATAACTGTAATACCTTATTTCAATCGATTTATAAAAAATATTCCTGATATAGAAACTCTAGCAAAATTTGATAATCTCAAACTTATAAAATTTTGGGAAGGTCTTGGATATTATTCCAGAGTTAGAAATCTTAAAAAAGCTGCACAATTAATTGTAAAAGACTTCAATAAGAAATTACCTAGTAATTTTTTGGAGTTAAAATCTTTACCTGGTATTGGAGATTATACTGCAAGTGCGATTTCTGCTATTGCCTTTAACAAGCCACTAATCCCATTAGATGGAAATATTGAAAGAGTTTTAAAAAGATATCTTTACTTAAAAAAAGAAAATCAAATTCAAAAAGAAAATTTGATTAAGCAAAAAAAAATTTTTGGCACATCTAGAAGATCAAGCGATTATGCACAAGCTTTAATGGAATTAGGAGCGTTAATTTGCAAGCCAAAAAATCCACTTTGTAATCAATGTCCTATTTCAAAAAAATGTACATCTTTTATCAAAAAAGATTTCAATTTAACTAAAGTAATAAAAAAAAATAGAGATAAATATTTTTTACTCAAAGTTTATAAAAGAAATAATAAATATTTATTAGTTAAAAATAATAGGTTTAATTTTCTAAAAAATTTGAACATTTTTCCAATGAAAGAATTAATAAAACCAAAAAATTTTAAACAAAATATGAGTTTTAAAATGTCAAATATGAATATGAGTGTCAAAATTGAATATAATAAGATGATTAAAGCTATTCCTTATTCTTATTGGATTGATCCTAAAAATTTAAAAAACTATACTTTGCCAACTTTTACAAAAAAGATTGTTAAATATTTGGAAAATCATAAATGAAAAAAATTGCGATAATAGGAGCGGGTATTTCAGGTTTATTTATTGCAAACTTATTTAAAGAAAATCAAGATTATCAGGTAGATATTTATGAAAAAAATACATCATTCAATTTAGATGAAGGATATGGAATACAGTTATCAACTAACAGCATCAAACTTCTTAATAGAATTGGATTTAATACTTTAGAAAGTAAAGACATATTTAATCCCGAAAAAATTGATTTTTATACAATCAAAAAAGAAAAAAAAATATGTGATCTCAATATTTCAGATTTTAATTCTGAGGACTGTAAGTATACAACGCTAAAAAGATCTAAATTAGTTCAATTTTTAAAAGATAGATTAAATGATAATGTAATTAAGTATGACCACAGTATTGAAAAAATTGAAAAAAAAGATGATCAAATATATTTAACTTTTAATAAAAATAACAAAGCAATTTGTGATCATTTAATTATTTCTGATGGTGTTTTTTCAAAAGGAAAATCATTAATTTCGAATAATGAAATAAAGTCTTCTTATAATAATTCCGTTGCAATTAGGGGCAATATTTCAAAAAACAAACTTCATAATTTAAATGAAAATAATATTTCTTTATTCATGGGGCGCAATTTTCATTATGTGATTTATCCAGTAAATAAAGAAAATGAAAATTATAACTTTATTGGAGTTTTAAAATATCAATTAAAAGCAAAAGAGCTTGACAATTATACCCTTTTTAAAGAAGAAACTTTCATTCAGGACATTAAAGACAAACTACAAAATGAATTTTCAACAACTGTTCTAGAAAATATTAATAATATTAAATGCTTCCCAGTTTTTGTTAGCAAAGGTTATCTCAAACCTGGTAAAAATATCTTTTTATTAGGAGACGCATTTTTTGCCTTTCCACCTTCATTTGCCCAAGGAGCATCACAATCAATCGAGGGTGCATCAGAATTATTTGAAAATATTATAAATGATAAAAGTAATTTTTATGAAAATAGAGTTGTAAAAGTAAAAATGATTAACAACAGATCAAAATTAAATCAATTTGCTTTTCATGCATCTAACCCAGTGATAGTTTTTTTTCGAAACATCAGCTTAAAATTATTAACAAAAAATAAGAAATTTTTAGAAAACTATTTAGGTAAAATTTATAATAATTAATTTTTTGAAATTAATCTTTGTCTTAGATAGTCAATTGGATGTATTCTTCCATTAATATCGCAATGCCAGTAAGTCCAGCCATTACAGCTTTCAGCACCTAAAATGGTTGCTGCAACTTTATGGATAGATCCCTCAGTTTGGTCATGTTTAATGCTGCCGTCAGCCATAATTTTTGCAGATATTTTTTGCTTGTTATCAAAAATGCTAGTACCTGGTTTAATTATTCCAAGTTCAACTAAAGAGCCAAAAGGTATTCTTGGTTTTGATCTATTATTTTTAAGAGTGTCTAATAAATCATCCTCAATAGGTTTTGTATTTTTTAATCTTTGTTCTGCTGCTTTAAAATAAACCTTTTCTTTTTCTACACCAAAATAATTTCTACCCAATTTTTTTGCAACAGTTGCTGTGGTTCCAGATCCTAGAAACGGATCTAAGATCAAGTCATTTTTATTAGATGATGCCAATAACACTCTATGTAGAAGAGATTCTGGTTTTTGTGTTGAGTGTACTTTTTTTCCATTTTTCTTTAATCTCTCAGCCCCATTGCAAATTGGTAAATTCCAATTAGATCTCATTTGAAGATCATCGTTTAAACATTTTAATGATTGATAATTGAAAGTGTATTTTGACTTCTCACTTTTTGAAGCCCAAATTAAAGTTTCATGTGCATTAGTAAAACGTGTTCCTCTAAAATTTGGCATAGGATTATTCTTGTTCCAAATAACATCATTTAAAATCCAAAAACCTAAATTTTGTATAGCTGTTCCAACCCTAAATATATTGTGATAACTTCCAATAACCCAAATAGCTCCATCTTTTTTTAAAATTCTCTTACATTCTGACAACCATTGATAAGTAAAATCGTCATACTTTTTAAAATTTTCAAACTGATCCCATTTATCGTTAACGGCACTGACCTTAGATCTGTCTGGTCTAGTTAATTCACTTTTTAATTGTAAGTTGTATGGAGGGTCTGCAAAAATTAAATCAAAAGTTTCACGTGGAATTTTTTTTAATTCTTCGAGACTGTCGCCGTTAATAATTTTATTTTTAAATTCACTTTTCATTTGTAGAAATTAATTAGACTCCAAATGGATTCTCGGGTCAACCTAGGATTGAATTATTTGGATTCGATTTGTGTTAAGTGAATTGATGACAACTATATATTGTGTGCCTTAAACTTAGATATCGGGGAAAAAGTTTTTCTATGATGCTTATTAATGCCAAGTTTTTTAATTGCTTTTAAATGCTGTTTAGTTCCATAGCCAAAATTTTGATCCCAACCATATCCTTTATTATCTCTAGCAAGCGTAGTTATAAACTTATCCCTTGAAACTTTAGCAATTATAGAAGCAGCAGAGATTGAAGGAATTTTTTGATCACCTTTAATTACTGCTTTCAAATTATAATTTTTTAAATCAGGAACTTTATTGCCATCAATTAAAATATGAGATGGTTTTTTTTTGAGTTTTTTTATAGCTCTTTTCATTGCTAGTAAACTTGCCTGTAATATATTTATTTTGTCTATCTCTTTAACGGAAGCTTTACCAACAGCCCAAATTGAATTTTTTTTGATATAATTAGATAACAATTCTCTTTTATCTTTGGCAACCAACTTTGAGTCTTTTAATAATCTTATATTGATTGATCTATTTAGAATTACTGCAGCAGCGTACACAGGACCTATTAAACTTCCTCTTCCAACTTCGTCGACCCCCGCAGTTACTTTCATTAAATCTTTATTTTTAAATCTTGAATTTTTTGTTTAATTCTTTTTAAATCTTCCCAAGAATATTTTTTATTTTCTGGAAATCTAATTAAATATGAAGGGTTAAATGTAATCATTATTGGATAAGTTTTATTTTTTAATATCACTTCTTTCCATTTTCCTCTTTCAGAAGATATTTTAGTATTAATTCCTGTCACTGCCTCCATCGCAGAACTGCCCATTACAATAACAATCTTTGGATTAATAACTGAAATATGCTCTTTTAGAAAAATAGAGTATCTTTTGATTTCTATTGATGTAGGTTTTCGATCTTCTGGTGGTCTAAAATTTATTGCATAACTGCTATAGATATTTTGTCTTTTGATACCTATTGCCAAAAACATTTTATTTAATAGTTCGCCAACTTCACCTTTGAATGTTATACCAGATTTATCTTCCTCAGCCCCAGGCGCTTCACCAATCAACATAATTGGGCTATTAATATTACCGTCACCCAGAACTAGATTTTGAGAATTCTCTTTTAAATTACAATTTTCGATTGAATTTATTCGTTTTTTTAATTCTTTTAAAAGTTCAGTTTTTTCAACCTGATTGTTGTTATTGATTTCAAGAGTATTAAATCTATTTATTGGCTTATCATTGAATATAAAGTTTGGCTCTATAGTATTTATTAATTCCACGTCTAATTTGCCTTTTTGATTTATCATTTTTTTAGTCATAGAATGATCAAATGTTTAATAAACTAATGAAATTATTTGTAATTCTAGGATTACTCTATCAGACACCAGGATATTCTAAAAGTGCTAGTTTTAATGAGTTTAATTCGCGTGATTTAACAAATTATTTTTCAGGCATCGTTGCATTTGAAAACCAAAATAATTTTGATGCCTTAAAGTTTTTTAATGCATCTAAGGTTTTACTTAACAAACATGACTCTTATTTAAAACGATATGTTTATTCTTTAGTTTTAGAAGATAAAGTTGCACAAGCTATTAATATTATCAAAAATAACAGTAATAAAAGTAACTTAGAATTTTTTGATGCATACATACTATTGATCACTAATAGTTTAAAAAAAAATAACTTTGAAAAAGCTGAAAAATTTTTAAATCAAAGTTTAAAATTTCAAAATCAAAATAGATTCAATTTGGTAATATTCGAATCTTTAAGACAATACATCCATACCTTTAAAAATAAAAAAATATTATCTAATAAAAAAAATTTTGGAAATATATCAATTATTAATCAAGCGTTCCAAAGATGTTATCTTAAAAAAGATAGTGCTAGATCTTCATTTTTAAATTTAATCAATAATCCAGATGGAGATTACTCAAGATATATATTTTTTTACATCAATTATTTAATTCAAAACAAAAAAATAGAGGAAGCCAGGGCAGTTGTTGGTCAACTTGAATATATTAATTCTACACTTTTACTCACTCAAAGTAAGAGTTGGGTTGAAAACAATGAATTCAAAAAATTTAATAAGATTTTTTCATGCAATAATCACAATGATATTGTCAGCGAGTTCTTATTCTTAATTTCAAATCTTTATTCATCTCAAGATAATTTTGAAAAATCAAATTTCTATTTGAATCTTTCAAATTATTTAAATCCAAAATTTATATTAAATTCATCACTTGTAGCTGAAAATTTTTATCTTAATCAAGACTATGAAAAAGTAAAAAAAGTTTTAAAAAATTTTGACAAAGAAAATGAGTTTTATTACTGGTTCAGAATTAAAAAAGAAACACAAATAATTATCAATGAAAATGGATATGAGGAGGGGATTGATTATATAAGTTCAAAATTTAGAAAGATTGATAACCCTAATTTGAAAATGGTTTTTGATATTGCAAACTTTTATAAAAATTCTAAAAACTACAAAAAAGCTATTGAGTATTATACCAAAATTATTGCGTCTTTAAGTGAAGACTCAGAAATAAAATCAGATTTATTATATAGAAGAGGAGGAAGTTATGAGCGACTAGGCAACTATAAGATGGCTGACGAAGATTTATTATTATCCCTTAAAATTAAACCTGATGAAGCTTATGTTTTAAATTACTTAGCGTATTCGTGGTTGGAACGAGATTATCAAATTGATGAAGCTATTGAAATGTTGAAAAAGGCATATGCTTTAAGAAATGATGACCCATATATTATAGATTCAATAGGATGGGCTTTTTATTTGATAGACGATTATATTGAAGCAGAAAAATACATAAAGAGAGCAGTAGAATTAATGCCTGAAGACCCAACAGTTAATGATCATTATGGTGATATTTTATGGAAACTTGATAGAAAAATTCAGGCTAGATACTTTTGGAATAACGTTTTAGGTTTTGATGATACTGATGATGATTTAAAAAAAAAATAACTACTAAAATAGTTGAAGGTCTTAAAAACTCTTAAATGATTTCCAACAAGATAAAATCATATGCTAAAATTAATTTAGCACTAAATGTTATTGGAAAACTTTTCTCACTTCATAAAATTGAAACCATTGTTTCATTTGTAAATTTGCATGATTTAATAAGAATTAAGAAAACTTATGGTACCAAACATCAAATTTCTTTTAATGGAACATTCTCCAAAAATATAAAAAAAGATAATACAGTTAAAAAATTATTCGATATTCTTGATGAAAAGAAACTTTTAAATAATCAAAAATTTGAAGTTAAGATTAAAAAGAATATTCCTCAAAAAGCAGGTCTTGGAGGAGGATCAATGAATGCAGCAAATATCTTAAGTTTTTTGATCAAAAAAAAATTTATTAAATTAGATCAAAAGCAAATAAAAAAAATCTCTAATCTAATTGGTTCGGATGTGATTTTAGGTATTACTCCAATAAGTACTATTATGTCATCAAAGAATGTTGTTAAAAGATTTTTTAAATGCCCCAAATTTTACACTTTGTTAGTTCGTCCAAATTTTGGATGCTCTACAAAAAAAATTTACTCAGGGGTAAAAAATTTTACAAAATCAAAATTTGATAATCCTAAAAAAACCATGTTTGGTTTTAAGTTTTTAATAGATCAAGAAAATGCTTTAGAAAAAATTGCATTTTTAAAATATCCAAAACTTAAAAAAATTAAGTTATTTTTAGAAAATATAAAAAATCCACTATTTGTAAGAATGACAGGCTCTGGTTCAGTAATAGTTGCTTATTATAGATCAAAACGAGATTGTGAATTAGCTAAAGTTCAATTTAGAAGAAAATTTAAAAATTATTGGTGTAATACATCGAAAACTATATAAATTTTATTTTATTGTGTTATATGAAAACAATATTGGGGCGTAGCCAAGTGGTAAGGCACTGGTTTTTGGTACCGGCATCCTAGGTTCGAATCCTAGCGCCCCAGCCATTTATGGACAACTTATTAGATAAAATTTTTTTTAGATCACGTAATCTTGATTATATAAGTCAAAATCTTAAAAATATTACAAATAAAACTCCTGCTAATAAAATTTTTGAAGCAATCAATTCTTATTCTGAAAATAGTGAAGTGAGATATGTTGGGGGCTGTATCAGAAAAGTTGTAAAAAAAGAAATTGTGGATGATATTGATTTAGCGACTAATTTAAAACCAAATGAAGTTTGTGATGCTTTAAAAAAGAAAAAAATTAATTTTTATGAAACTGGTATTGATCATGGAACCATCACGGCAATCATAGATAAACATAAATTTGAGATTACCACTTTAAGAAAAGATGTGATTACCGATGGAAGACATGCAAAAGTAGAATTTTCTTTGGACTGGAAAGAAGATGCTGCTAGAAGAGATTTTTCTATAAACTCAATATACTCTGACAAAGAAGGAAATTTATTTGACCCTCATAATGGTAAAAAAGATTTAGAAGATGGTCATGTAAAATTCATAGGAGATGCAGAAAATAGAATTAAAGAAGATTACTTGCGCATCCTAAGATATATTCGTTTTTTTGTTAATTACTCTAATCGTAAACATGATTCTGAAATTATCAGAATTATTAAAAAAAATATTGGTGGTGTTTCACAATTATCTTCAGAAAGGTTGTTAGAAGAATTTAAAAAATTAACAAAATCTGATGGCTTTCTAAAGTTATTTGATGATAAGGAAGGTTTAGAGCTTATTGAAATTATCTTTCCACAATTAAAAAACTTAAATAGTTTTAAAAAATTAAACTCCCATGCGCATCAGAATTTATCCAAAGTTGATTTTATTTTTTTATTATCCCTTTTGATTGTTGATGGTTCTGACAATACAGATTATTTTTTTTATAAATTTAATATCTCTAAAAAAGATCAAAAAAGATTAAGAATAATTAATTTTTTTTATAAAGAAAAAGTCAATATCAAAAATTTTACTGAAAATAATTTTAATAAGATTTTTTATTTCAATGGAAGGCAAGCTGTAATTGATATTATAAATTATAAGTTGTTCAAATCTACAAAAGTTGAAAAAAAATTAATTAAATTAATAGAAGTCTATAAAAATAAAATTATTCCAACGATGCCAATTGGTGCTAATGTGCTAATGACCAAGTATAATATTCCTGAGGGAAAAATATTAGGAAATAAACTAAAAATAATAGAAGAGATGTGGGTTAAAAATGGTTTTCAAATTTTAGATAAGCAAATTCAAAAAATTATTAAAGGCTAAACATATTTGACATCTTTTATTTCAAAATTTTTAACTCCAGCTGGAGTTGTTATTTCTACAAGGTCACTTTTATTTTTGCCAATTAAGCCTTTTCCAATCGGAGATTGAAAAAAAATAAGTTTTTGCTTTAGGTCAGCCTCGTCTTTTCCAACTATTTTGTAATTAATCTTTTCACCATTATCTAAGTTTTCTAAAAAAACTGTGGAGCCAAAGATAACCTTTCCATCATTGTTTAGTTTTGTAACATCAATAACGTTTGCTCTTGCAATAATATCATTAATTTCAGTTATTCTTCCTTCACTGTGAGATTGTTCTTCTTTTGCGGCATGATACTCTGCGTTTTCCTTAAGATCTCCATGCGATCTTGCTTCGGCAATAGCAGCAACAATTTCTGGTCTTTTTTTTTCTTTTAAAAAAACTAATTCGTCTTTTAATTTATTTAAACCGTTTAATGTGATTGGTTCTTTATCCATTTATTTATTTCCATTTTGCGATTGGTGGTAATGACATTAATATCCCCTCAACATTGCCACCTGTTTGTAATCCAAATTTTGTGCCTCTATCATATAATAAGTTAAATTCTGCGTATCTACCTCTTTTAATATACTGCATCTCTTTATCTTTTAAAGTCCATTTTTTCTTAATTTTTTTTTCAATAATACTATTTAATATCATCTGAAATGTAACACCAACATCTCTTACAAACTGAAAATCTTTTTCAAAGTTATCTTTTTTATAATCAAAAAAAATTCCACCAATTCCTCTCGGCTCATTTCTATGAGGTAAATAAAAATATTCATCACACCATTTTTTGTATTTTTTGTAATATTTTTTGTTGTGTCGATCACACATTGTTTTTAGAATATTATGAAATTTATTTTTTTCACCATCATCTTTTATTGATGGTGTTACATCCATACCACCACCAAACCAATTTTGAGTTGTACAAATATATCTAGTATTAAAATGCATTGCCGGAATATGTGGATTTTGCATATGCATTACTATTGAAATTCCTGAAGCCCAAAATCTAGGATCCTTACTTGCTCCAGGGATATTTTTTTGAAATTTTTTTGGAAACTTTCCATAAACTTTTGAAAAATTTACACCTGCTTTTTCAAAAATTTTACCACCTTTGATAATTCTATATTCTCCACCCCCTTCATCTTTATTTTTATTTCTTTGCCATATTGTTGATTTAAATTTAATTTTATTTTTTTCTAATTTAGTGATGTCATCACAAATAGCATTTTGTAGTAGCTTGAACCAATTACTGGTAAGGTCTTTTTTAATTTCGTTATCCATTATATTAACTCTGATTGTCTTAAACTTTCTGCTAAAACAATTGCAACTGAAGAAGCAATATTAAGTGATCTAGCATTTTCATTCATTGGTATTTTTAAACGGTCATCTATTAATTCATGAACATTTTGAGGAACTCCAGCACTTTCTCTTCCAAAAAGTATTGTGTCGTTTTTATCAAATTTAAATTTTGTATAAGATATGGATGCTTTTGTTGTCATTAATACAATCCTTTGATTCTTTTTTGCCTCAAAGAAATGTTCAGAACTTTGATATAAATCAATTTTATCCCAATCCATATAATCCATTACCACTCTTTTAAACCGTTTATCACTTAGATGAAAACCACATGGCTCAATAATTTCAAGTTTAGCCCCCAAACAGGCACATGTTCTAATTATTGCTGCAGTATTTTGAGGAATATCTGGTTGATATAATGCAATTTTTGTTTTTTGGCTCATATTTATGTGTCATTCTTTCAGTAGAAAAAAAACTATTATCTTATAAGAAATCGTATATTAAGTGTTTTTTAATAATAATATTTAAAAAAATGTCAGATAAAAAGCCAAAAAGAAGAGAATTTTTATTTACTGCATCTTATGCAGTAGGAGCAGTGGGTGTGGGTGCAGTTGTATGGCCACTAGTTGACCAAATGAACCCAGATGCATCAGTTAAAGCTTTGGCAAGTACGGAGGTTGATGTTAGTTCAGTTAAACCTGGAAACACAATAACAGTTCTTTGGAGAGGTAAACCGGTTTTCATTAGAAGAAGAACTCAAGAAGAAATTTCAGAAGCAAAATCTGTTAAAATGGAAGATTTAAAACATCCTGAAAAAGATGAGGATAGAGCAAAAGATCCAGAGTGGCTAGTAATGCTTGGTGTGTGTACCCACTTAGGATGTGTGCCATTAAATGATAAAGGTGACTATGATGGATGGTTCTGTCCTTGCCATGGGTCACATTATGATACATCTGGTAGAATTAGAAAAGGTCCAGCACCTTTAAATATGGAAATTCCAAAATATGAATTTGTTAACGCTAATACAATTAAAATTGGATAAACTATATGAGTGAACACGAATATACACCCACATCAAAAGTTGGAAAATGGTTTAATGATAGATTGCCATTACTTACTCTTGCAAATCATTTAACAGACTATCCAACTCCAAAAAACTTAAATTATTGGTGGACTTTCGGTGGGATTTTAACTTTCTGCTTAATAACTCAAATTGTTACTGGTTTAACCTTAGCTATGCACTACATCGCTCATGCGGATATGGCTTTTGAAAGTGTTGAGCATATAATGAGAGATGTTAATTATGGTTGGCTAATTAGATACATTCATGCAAATGGTGCTTCAATGTTTTTTTTAGCAGTCTATATACATATCTTTAGATCTTTATTTTATGGATCATATAAGTCTCCAAGAGAGATCATTTGGATTATTGGAATAATAATTTACTTGTTGATGATGGCAGCAGCATTTATGGGCTACGTATTACCTTGGGGGCAAATGAGTTTTTGGGGAGCAACAGTAATAACAAATTTATTTAGTGCAATACCATTAGTAGGTGAGGGTATTGTGAATTGGTTATGGGGTGGATATTCTGTTGACAATCCAACGTTAACTAGATTTTTTACATTACATTACTTGATACCTTTTTTAATTTTAGGATTGGTTGTTTTGCATATCTGGGCATTGCATGTTCCGGGTAATAATAATCCAGTTGGAATCGATATTAAAAAACCTTCAAAAGATACTGTTCCATTTCATCCTTATATTGTAATTAAGGATGGTTTTGCATTGCTAATGTTTACAATTGTCTTTGCGTTTTTTGTTTTTTATTCACCAAATATTCTTGGTCATGCAGACAATTACATAGAGGCCAATCCAATGGTAACTCCAGCTCATATTGTACCTGAGTGGTATCTATTACCTTTTTATGCTATTTTAAGATCAATACCTGACAAATTGCTTGGCGTGGTTGCAATGCTTTCAGCAATTTTAATTTTAGCAGCGTTGCCATGGCTTGATACATCAAAAATTAGATCTGCAGTATTTAGACCTTTGTACAAACAGTTTTACTGGATACTTGTAGCAGACGTTTTAATTCTAGGTTACGTTGGAGCTATGCCGGCTGAAGGACTTTACCTGTTAATTGCAAGAGTTGCTACAGGATATTATTTTCTTCATTTTTTAGTAGTTCTTCCAGTCTTAGGGTTTAAGGAAAAAACTTTACCAGTTCCTTTAAGTATTACAGAACCTGTACTTGGAGGCTCACCTAATTTAGCAACTGCCAAAAATAATGAAAGCTTTGAAAAATAAAGTGAAAAATTTTATTAAAATAATTTCATTTATAACTTTTATTTGTTTTTCAGCTATTCAAGCTAATTCTGCTGAAACAGCTAAACTTTTAAAAACAGATTGGAGCTTTAAAGGTCTATTTGGTAAATTTGAAAGGGGTTCGTTACAAAGAGGTTACCAAGTTTACACAGAAGTATGTTCTTCATGTCATTCAATGAAGTATCTAAGTTATAGAAATCTAGGTGAAAAAGGTGGTCCAGAATTTTCAGAAGCAGAAGTTAAAGCAATTGCGGCATCTTTTGAAGTAACTGATGGTCCCAATGCAGATGGAGAAATGTTTACAAGACCTGCAAAATTATCAGATAAATTTGTGAAACCATATGAAAATGTTAAAGCTGCTGAGGCTGCTAACGGTGGCGCATATCCACCTGATATGTCAGTTCTAGTTAAAGCGAGAAGTGGTGGGGTAGATTATATTTATTCTTTATTACAAGGTTATGAGGACGCGCCTAGTGGAATGGTTTTAGATGAAGGTGTTCATTATAATAAATATATGTATGGAAACAAAATTAAAATGTCAGCTCCACTTTCAGAGGGTATTGTAGAGTATGGTGATGGAACAGAAGCGACTGTTGAACAAATGTCAAAAGATGTTACTACGTTTTTAATGTGGGCAGCTGAACCACATTTAGAGTCTAGACATCAAATGGGATTTAAAGCGATTGTATATTTGATTATTCTAACTATTTTGGTTTATTTCAGTATGAAAAAAATCTGGTCACGTGTTGAATCTGAAGTTTAATACATCCCCATCTTTTACAATATAATCTTTACCTTCTAGTCTCATTTTTCCATTTGTCTTAGAATTTACCCAACCATCATTTGCTACAAAATCTTCGTATGAAACTGTTTCGGCTCGAATAAAACCTTTTTCAAAGTCTGTATGAATTTCACCAGCTGCTTTTGGTGCGGTACAATTTTTCTGAATTGTCCAAGCTCTGGTTTCTTCTAGTCCGGAGGTAAAATAGGTATCCAGTTCTAAAATTTTATATCCTTTTTGTATCAGCATACTTAATCCGGTTTCTTTTAAACCAATCATTTCCATATAATTTATTCTTTCAGTGGATTCCAATTCATTTATCTGATTTTCTATATCTGCTGATACAATCAAAGTATTTTCTTCACCAAATTTTTCTATAAACTTTTTTGTATATTCATTGCCTTCCTGAACACTTTGTTCATCAACATTGCACACAAATATTTTTGGTTTAATAGATAGTAGGCCACTTTGATTTAACAATTTACTTTCAAATTGAGATTTCAAAATTGATATGTCTTTATCATTATTTATACAATCTAATGCAACTTCTAATATCTTTAATTGCTCTTCATCAACATTTTTTTTATTACTTTTTTCTAATCTTTTTTGAATAGACTCTAAATCTGCCAACATCATCTCAGTTTCAATTATTTCAAGATCTCTAATAGGATCTACTGTTGGATTAACATTTTGGATGTCATCAGAATCAAAACATCTAATCATATGAATGATTGCATCAACTTCTCTAATGTGTGAAAGAAATTTATTTCCCAATCCTTCTCCTTTAGAAGCACCCTTAACAAGACCAGCAATATCAACAAATGAAATAGTTGTGTTTATTATTTTCTTTGACTTTGAGACTCTGGATAAATTTTCCAACCTTTCATCTGGCACAGGCACAACACCGACATTAGGATCAATTGTGCAGAAAGGGAAATTGGCAGCTTGAGCTTTACTTGAGTTGGTTAAAGCATTAAATAAAGTAGATTTACCAACATTGGGCAAACCAACAATTCCACATTTAAAACTCATTATTTATTATTTACAGTGCTAGAAAATAAATCTAATTTTTTTTCTACAAGTATTGAAATAGACTCATTAATATTATTAGAAATTTTTTCTATTCCAAGCATTTCATCTTCATTAAAATTTTGAAGAACAAAATCACCAACTTCCATTTTTTCTTTTGGTTTTCCAATACCTATTCTTACTCTTGAATAATCTTTACCAATAAATTTATCAATTGATGCAATTCCATTATGTCCTGCACTGGATCCACCAAATTTGGCTTTAATCTTTCCAAACTCAACATCTAAATCATCATGAAAAACAATTACATCTTCAGCATCTATTTTAAAATATTCAATAAGTTCTCTAATGCAAATTCCTGAGTTATTCATAAAAGTTAGAGGCTTAATTGCATAAACTTTTTGATCACCAACATTACCAGTTGTTAATAATCCTTTAAATTTTGGTTTTTGTTTAGAGAGGCTAAATTTTTTATTGATAGAGTCTATAATCTTAAATCCAACATTGTGTCTATTTTTTTCACTGTCTGGTGTGGGATTACCTAAGCCTACAAATAAAAGCATATAATTTTTAAAGGATAGTAAATTTTAACTTGGGTTTATTATTTTTTTTCTTCTGCAGGTTTCTTATCATCACCCTCTTTTTTATCACCTTCAGCTGCTGGTTTATCACCTTCAGCTGCTGCATCTGTTCCTGCAGCCGCATCTTCACCTTCAGCAGCCTCAGCCTCAGCTGGCTTCTCAGGCTCTTTCATTACAGTTGGTGCCGCTAGTGTTGCTATTACAAAGTCTCTTCCTCTAATTGTTGGAGTAACATCCGTTTCTAAGTTAATTGATGATATTTTAAAACTTTCACCAATATCAACTCCATCAAGATCTATTACAAGATTTTCAGGAATTTTTTCACTAGGACATCTTAATTCTACTTTTCTTCTTACGATGTTTAATACACCACCTCTTTTTAATCCTGGCGACTTTTCATGATTAATGAACTGAACAGGAACTTCAATTCTAATTTTAACACCTGGGACTACTCTTAAAAAATCAACATGAATTGGTTCATCAGTAATAATGTGATATTTAATCTCTCTAGGAAGAACGTTTTGAGGTTTTCCATCAACATTTAAAGTAACAATACTTGATAAAAAATTTTCTTTATCAATTAAAGCTTTAAGTAATTTTTTTGAAATGGCTACTTTCTCATTTTGAGCCTCACCACCATAAATTATGGCTGGTACCCCACCACCATTTCTAACAGCGCTTAATTCACCCTTAGTTTTTGTATTTCTAATGTTTGCGTCTAAAGTATTCATAAAAACAAGGGTTTTTAGCTCAAGTTCCTTAATAACTCAAGGAATTTATTTAAATAAATCTGAAACAGATGTTGAGTTTGATATTCTTTTAATTGCCTCTCCCATTAAGCCTGAAATAGGCAGAACCTCAATGTTTTTAACACCTTTAATTTTGTCATTGTTGTCAATTGTATCTGTGATTACTAAATTCTTTATTACAGAATTATTAATTTTTTTTACTGCATCACCACTTAGCACTCCATGAGTAATATACACATAAACATCCTTTGCACCCCTGTCTTTTAGTGCTTTGGCTGCATTAACAATTGTTCCTCCTGAGTCAATAATATCATCAACAATCACACATGTTTTTCCTTTAACATCACCAATTACATTCATTACCTGAGATTGACCAGGTTTTGGTCTTCTTTTGTCAACTATCGCAAGCCCCACATTTAAAAGTTTGCCTAATGCTCTTGCTCTTTCAGTTCCCCCTACATCAGGAGCTACACAAATAACATTTTTACTTTTAATTTTCTTTTTTGCGTGTCGTGCAAAAATTGGAGTCGCAAACAAGTTATCAACTGGAATATCAAAAAATCCTTGTATTTGACCAGCATGTAAATCAACAGTTACAACTCTATCTGCTCCAGCTTTTGTAATTAAATTAGAAACAAGTTTGGCTGAGATCGAAGTTCTTGGAACAACTTTTCTATCCTGTCTTGCATATCCAAAATAAGGAATAACGGCTGTGATGTTTTTAGCAGAAGATCGCTTTAACGCATCAATACAAAGTAAAAGTTCCATTAGATTGTCATTAGCAGGAGACGAAACTGATTGAATTATGAAAATACTGTTTCCCCTAATATTTTCATTAATCTCAACGTAAATTTCACCATCAGAAAAATTTCTGATACTCGAATTCACCAATTTAGATCTTAAATATTTTGCAATATTTTTACTAAGAGGTTTATTGCTATTTCCGGATAATAATTTCATTAAAAACCTAATTAAGCATAATTATTGAAATATTTCTACCATAATCATTATGTTTTAATTTTAAAGCTCTTCTTGCACTAAAAAATTTATTTTTAATATCAAAAGTATCAATTTTTATACTGTCTATACTTTTGATGTTATTAGCTTGAAGAGAAGAACGGATATACTTAGTTAAATCAAAATATAGTTTTTGTTTATTAATTTTAAAAAATTTATTATTGTTTTTATCTTTTTTAATAAATTTTTGTCTAAAATCTTCCCTAACTTCATAATTTTTCACTGAAATTGATGGACCAATTACAGCGGTCATATTTTTTAATTTACAACCTTTTTTTACCATGAAATTAATTACCTTATCTATAATACCCTTAAAGGCACCTTTCCAGCCAGCATGGATAGCAGCAATCATATTTGTCTTGTTATCATAAATTAGTATTGGAGCACAATCAGCAGTCAAAACAGCAATGGGTAAACATCTTTGATTAGTTATTATGGCATCAGCTTTGGGTTTTATTTTCTTGTTATAATTTTCATTAACATAAATAAATTTATTACTATGTATTTGATGGATTAAAAAAATATTTTTCGCTTTTTTACTAATTTTTTTTCTTACAATTTCCAGATTTTTTTCAACATTTAAACTCTTATCTCTTGAGCCAGGACCACAATTTAGACTTTTATAAATTTTAGTTGATTTGCCACCAACGCTGTTAAAGAAGCCGTGTTTTAACACTTTTATTTTTGTTAGTTTTTTAGATTTAATCAACTTGAAATCCTGTTTTGAATTTATTTTTTTTATCTTTTATAAGCATCACTTTAAATAATTCTCCCATTTGTTTTTCATCTATTAGACGTCTTATTCTGTAGAATAAGTCAGTTTTTTTAGAAAAAGGAATATTTTCACTTACAATCTCTGCTCTTTGAAGTATTCCCATGCTAGTTAAAAATTTTTTTTGATTAGTAATAAGTGTATTCAGATTATGATATTGGCTAGTGAATTTTTCAAATAAATTAAAGTTTATATTATAGGTTATATCTGAGTGACCAATATTTTCTAAAACATTTGAATATTTATGATTATTAACAGCTTGTAAGGTTTCACGCATTTTGTAATTTAAATATCCGTAATCAATTATTAATATTCCACCATTATTTTTTTGGATTTTATCACAAATAATTCTTAAGTACTTAAATGCCTCTGGCGAATACTCAATAATATTTTGATTTTTAGATATTTCAAAATTTAACCTTTGTTCAATGATTTTAATATTAATTTTTTGTTCATCAAAACTAGCTTTTTTTGGATTTTTCAAGTTTACGAATCTTTCAAACCAATTATTTTTTTTCTTAAAAAATTGCTTAATCGGAATAGCATCAAAAAATTCATTTGCTAAATATAAGGTTGGGTCTGAATTGATCTTATCAATATCTTTTACCCATGATATTTTTTCAGATTTTAAATTTCTTTTTTGTTGATTTATTAATAATTCACTTTTTTCATGGATGATAAAGTTACAAGTATCAAAACACTCTGGAAAATTTTTTAAAGTGTTATTAATCACCTTCATCATCTCACCATTACCAGCACCTAATTCTAATAAATTAAATTTTTTAGGTGAGCCAATACTTTTCCAAAAAGTTATTACCCAAATAGCAATTATTTCTGAAAAAAGTCTTGTAATATTTGGAGCAGTAATAAAATCACCTTCTTTTCCAAAAGGGTTTTTTTTCATGTAATAGCCAGTGTCTTTATCGTATAGTGCTAATTCGATAAATTTATCTAAAGGTATATTAGTTGATCTTATTTTCATTTTTAAAATAAAATAGAATTATTCCAAATAAAATAAATATTAAACTTATAATCTGCCCCATGGATAAATCTAAAATTAAGTAACCTAATTGTTCATCTGGTACTCTAAAAAATTCAATAAAAAATCGAAAAATAGAATAAAAAATTAAAAATAAACCTGAGATCAAACCTGGTTTTTCTAAAAAATTTTTTTTTCTAAAGTAAAGTAAGATTATAAACAAAATTAGTCCCTCTAAAATTGCTTCATAAAGTTGTGATGGATGTCTTGTTAAACTATCTATTTGAATAAATGTTACAGACCAAGGAACTTCTGTTGGAATTCCATAAAGTTCTGAATTTATAAAGTTAGCTATTCTCCCAAAAAATATTCCAATTGGCGCTACCAATGATACTAAGTCCATATACAAAAATGAATCTTGATTATTTTTCTTAGCAAATAATATGCTGGCAATAATGACGCCCATTAAACCTCCGTGGAAAGACATTCCACCTTCCCAAACTTTAAAAATATCTAAAAAATTATTGATATAATAATTTAAATTATAAAACGTTATATATCCTAATCTGCCACCAATAATTATTCCAATAATCAGATAAGTTATATAGTCATCAAATTTTTCATTTATATTTGAATTTTTAATAAATAATTTTTTACATAATAACCAACCAATTATAATTCCAGCAATGTATGCCAATGAATACCATCTGATTTCAAATGACATGATCTGGAAAGCAACTGGGTCAAAATTATTGATGAACATTTTAAATAATACTTATAAAGTATATCTTATATATGAAAAATTCTAAATTTATAATTGACAAGCTTGGAAAACTTTTTGAGCAAGGTCTAATTTCATCAAAAGACATTAGTTCAGAAATTTTGAATATTTTAAAATCTAAAAGAGACGAAATTGTTTTTAAAATGAAGATTACAAGCAAAGATGAATTTGATGTATTATCTAAGAGAGTTGAAATCTTAGAAAATAAATTAAATAAATCAAAAGTAAAAGTAAAAGTAAAAAAAAGAAAAAAAACTAGATAGGCAAAAAGATCTTAACTCGTAATCCATTCATCTTAGATTTTTCAAGATTTATATTTCCTCCATGTGATCTAATTATATCTGAGGCAATTGATAGTCCAAGGCCAACACTTGATTTTGAGTCAGCCCTACCTTTGTCAATTTTATAGAAAGGCTTAAAAACATTTTCATGTTCATTAATATTTATACCAGGACCATCATCATCAACTGTTATAAATAAGTTTGTATTTTTTTTAGTTAGTTTAATTTCAACTTTATTTGCATATTTTAAGGCATTATCGATTATATTATTTAGACATCGATTGATTAAGTTTTTTCTTCCATTTAAGTAAATCCTTGAAGCTAAATCTTGTGAAATATTTTGACTGTTATATTTTCTTATAATTTGATCTATTAATTCTGAAAGGTCAAACATCTCATCAGTTTCTGAATATGATGAACTAGTAAATTGAAGATATTCATTAAGCATTTTTTCCATTTCATTGATATCTTCGGTTAATTTTTTACCTAAGTCTTTGTCATTTATAAAAGCTATTTGTAGTTTCATTCTTGTTAATGGAGTTCTCAAGTCATGACTAATCCCTGACAACATTTCAGTTCTTTGATTAAGATGTCTCAATATCCTTTTTCTCATTTTATCAAACTCATGCCCTGCTTGTCGTATCTCCATTGCTCCAGAAGGTTTAAATTCCTCAATCTCTTCACCTTTACCAAATCTTTCAGCGGCTCGTGCCAGGTTAGTGATTGGCCTTGTTTGGTTTTTTAAGAAAATTAGTGAAATAATCACCATAATAATTGCTGGGACCGTAATCCAAAGAGCAAATATTCTTGCCGATGAACTCGTAACTCTATCTTTTGGTATTAAGAATTTAAAATATCCATTTTGATATTGTATTCTTAAATCAATTAATTCTTTGTAGGTTGTGGTATCAAACCAATATTTTTTAAATTCAAAATTAGATTTTAATTCTCTTCTTAGAGTTCTGTCTATCGGACTAAACCATCTCTCATTATATTCTATTTCAAATTTTTTATTTTCTAAAAATTCTATATTTAAGTCTAAAAATAAAGAAAAAGTATTGGTTAATTCATTTTTGTCTATTTTCTCATTGTCATAAACTTCTATAAATGTACTAATTTCACTTACCAAAGCTCTCGTCATTCCTTTGTTAGTTTTGATCCAAAGACTATCAAAAAAAACAATAGTTATAACTAATTGTATTACTATGATTGGTACTGCAACAATTAGAAGGGCCCTATAAAATAATCTTTTAGGTAATATTTTTTTTAGAAAATTACTCAATCCAAAGAACATACCCAGCTCCTCTTATTGTTTGTAAAAATTTAGGATTTTTAGGATCAATTTCAATCTTTTTTCTTAATCTAGTTATAATTACATCAATTGATCTTTCTTTGTCTAGATCAATTAATTGACCTATATTTTCTCTTGAAAATGTTTGGCCAGGACTATTGATCATTTTCTCTAAAATAATTTTTTCTGTATTGTTGATTTTAAATTCTTTATCATTTTTAATAATTAAAAGTTTATTTAAATCAATTTTTAAATTTGAAAATTCTATAACTCTTTTTTGATCAGTTTTTATGGTTTTATTTAAAATATTCCTTATTCTTAAAATAAGTTCTTTTGGTTCAAATGGTTTAGGTAGATAATCATCAGCACCAACTTCTAGTCCTTGAATACGCTCAGAAGCTTCACCTTTAGCTGTTAAAAGTATTATAGGGGTATCTAATTTATTTTTATGATCTTGAATAAATTCTAAACCGCTTTTTCCAGGCATCATGATATCTAAAATTATCAAATCAAATTTTATAACTTTAATCTTTTCCGAAGCATTTTCTGCATTATTGGCAGTTGTAACTAAAAAGTTATTTTCATTTAAATATTTTTTTACTAAAGATCTAATGCCATCATCATCATCAACAACTAGAATATGTGCAATAAATTTATCCATTTATAATCTTGGTTAACACGTTATCAAAATTAATTACCTCTTCTGAGCCAGAGTTAAGTAATGCATTATAGATCCTTTTTTTTTGTAGATTAAATATTTCATTAAATATTTTTTTTCCATTTTCATTTAAAAAGACATGTTTAACTCTTGTATCTTGATCATCTTTTTTAAATATTATAATCTCAAGTTTGATTAAATCTTTGAGAACTCTATTTAAGCTTTGTTTAGTTATTTTTAATCGTTTTAAAAGTTCTGAAATAGAGATGCCTTCATACATAGATATCAAATGTATAACCTTATGATGAGCTAAACCAATAGAATGCCGATCTAATACTTTTTTTGCATCAGAGAACGTCTCTCTATAACTGACAAATAACTTTTCAATTAATTCTTTCAGCTGCTCATCTTTTAAATATAAAAGTTCTTTCATTATAGGTAAGTTATATTGACATATTACAGATACAAAGATATTTTTCAGTTATAATTTAATAAATTTCATACATGATACCCTACGATAAAAGATCTGGAAAAATTTGGTATAATAATGAGCTTATAGACTGGGCTGATGCCAAGATACACGTCCTTAACCATGGGCTTCATTATGCTAGCTGTGTTTTTGAGGGTGAGCGTGTTTATGAGGGCTCAATATTTAAATTAGAAGAACACACAGCAAGACTTTTTTATTCAGCTAAAAGAATGGGAATGACAATTCCATATACTGAGAAAGAAATAAACGACGCAAGTAATAAAATTATTTCAGTCCAAAATGTTGAAAATGGATATGTAAGGCCCACTATTTGGAGAGGCAGTGAAATGATGGCAATTTCCGCACAACAAACAAAAATTCATGTAGCTATAGCAACTTGGGAGTGGGGATCTTATTTTGATCCTAAACTTAAAGTGGAAGGAATTAGATTAAATATTTCCAATTGGAGAAGACCAGCCCCTAATACAATACCCTGGGATACAAAAGCTTCAGGTCTTTATATGATTTGTACTTTATCAAAACATGAAGCTGAAAAACAAGGCTTTACCGACTCTCTAATGCTTGACCATGAGGGAAATATTGCTGAAGCAACTGGAGCAAATATTTTTTTCAAAGATAAAAATGGAGAAATTCACACTCCAATACCAGACTCTTTTTTAGATGGAATAACAAGAAGAACTGTTATTGAAATTGCTAAGTCTAAAAATATTAAAGTTCATGAAAGAAAGATTAATCCATCTGAACTTTCTAGTTTTGATGGATGTTTTTTAACTGGAACTGCTGCAGAAGTTACACCTGTATCATGTATTGCTGAAAATCAATTTAAAGTTTGTGGAACTATAATTGATTTGAATGAAAGCTATCAAGCTTTAGTAAGAAAGAAAAAAGCAGCTTAATCTTTATTATCTTCAGACATTGCGTGATCAATACCTTTGCGCATATAATCATAGCCTGTAAATAAAGTTAAAAATGCTGACAACCAAAGAAGAATAATTCCAATTGTTTGAGCGTTATAGTCTTGGAAATTAATAATTTTATTTCCTGTTTCACCTGATAACAAAAGAGCTATGGAAACCATTTGTAAAACAGTTTTTAACTTTGCAAGATTTGATACCGGAAGTTTAATTCTTCCCTTGGCTAAAAATTCTCTTAATCCTGAAATTAAAATCTCTCGAGTTAGTATTATAATTGCTGCAATAACTTCATAGTGTCTAATAGTTCCATCCATTACCAGTAAGATAAGTGCAGTGGCTACTATTATTTTATCCGCTATTGGATCTAACAATTCGCCCAACTTAGACTCCTCACCAAGCATCCTAGCCAACATTCCATCTAAAAAATCAGTAAACGAGGCCACAATAAATAATATTAGTGCAGTTAAATCTCCATAAAAGCCGGGAAGATAAAAGGCTAAAACAAAAAATGGGACTATAATTATTCGTCCGATTGTTAGAATATTTGGAATTTTTCTAAGCATAATTATTCGTGAAAAAAGTTATATATCTTTTTTGCAACTTTTTCCTCAACACCTTCTACAGACTTTATCTCATCAAAACTAGCAGACTCAACAGATCTAGCAGAACCAAAATGGTTCAATAAGGCCCTTTTTCTAATAGCACCGATACCATCTATTTGATCTAGCAAAGATTTTGATAATCCTTTGGCTCTTTTGGCTCTATGAGAGGTAATTGCAAATCTATGTGCTTCGTCCCTAAGTCTTTGCATAAAGAATAAAGTTGGATCATTTTTCTCAAATTTATAGCTTTTACCATTATAGAAGAAAGTTTCATCTCCACTATTTCGCATTTTACCTTTTGCAATAGCTATCATTGGAAGATCATGAAGGCCCAACTCATCTAGCACATCTTTAGCTGAAGAATATTGACCTTTACCACCATCAATTAATATTAAATCTGGCAATGTTAAATAATTTCCTTTCTCTAAAATTGCTCTTTTAAACCTTCTAGATAAAACTTCTTTAAGCATAGCAAAATCATCTTGCTCAGCACCTTTTGTTTTTATATCAAATTTTCGATATCTCTTTTTAACAAAACCTTCATTACCAAATGTAACCATTGCCCCAACACTGTTGGTTCCTGAGATATGACTATTATCGTAAACCTCAACTAAATTGATAACATTTTTTAGATCAAATTTTTTGGCAACACCCTCAAATAAATTTTTATTATTATTTGTTTCGTAAAGTTTTCTATTCAGAGATTCTTTTGCATTTTTTTCAGCCATTGCCACAACTTTTGCTTTAGTTCCTTTTTTAGTAGTGTTGATAGAAATAGTATTTCCCTCTTTTTTACTCAAAGTTTCTTCTATTAACTTTTTATCTTTAATATCGCTATTAATTAGAACTAATTTTGGAACAGTTTTATTTTCGTAAAATTGCATTAAAAAAGATGACATAATTTCCGAGACATCTTGATCAGGATCATGTTTTGGAAAGTAAGCTTGGTTTCCCCAGTTTTGTTTTGACCTATAAAAAAAAACTTGAATACAAGCTTTCCCAGATTCTTTGTATCCAGCAATAACATCGGCATCAACTAGGTTTGCTTCATTAATTCTCTGAGAAGATTGAATGATGTTAAGAGATTTTATTCTATCTCTAAAAATTGAAGCTCTTTCAAAATCAAGTTGATCACTCGCAGCTTCCATTTCTTTAGAGAGATTTTTTTGAATATCTCTAGATTTGCCAGAGACAAATTGAATTGCTTGATCAACAGAACTTTTATAATCATTTTTATTTATGTAGCCTACACATGGACCTGAGCACCTTTTTATTTGATAAAGTATACAAGGTCTTTTTCTATTCTTAAAAGTTCCATCATCGCAAACTCTTAATTGGAATATTTTTTGAAGCATCTTAATAGTCCAGTTAGCAGTGCCTGCAGATGCAAAAGGTCCAAAGTAAAACCCTTCTTTTTCTTTTTTACCTCTATGCTTAGTGACCCTTGGCCATTGTTCTTTTTCACCAATAAATATGAATGGAAATGATTTGTCATCTTTAAGTAAAATATTAAACTTTGGTTTATGTTTTTTGATTAAGTTAGCCTCTAAAAGTAAGGCTTCACTCTCATTAGCAGTAGTTGTAATCTCTAACTTAAAGGTTTGAGACAACATTCTCTCTGTTCTTATTATGTGGTTTTTCTCCGCCACATAACTTTTCAATCTATTAGGTAGGTTTTTAGCTTTACCCACATAAAGAATATCATCTTTATGATTGAGCATTCTATAAACACCAGGACTTTTAGGAATTAATGGAAGCTCTTTTTTTATTACTTCTTTTCCAAGTTCAGAGCTTTTCATGACTTCTTTTTTTGGTAATTTGAATACCAACTGACGTACATTCTTTTAAAATCTCTAATTTTTCAATTTGCAGCATTATTTTACCAATACGTTTATCTTTAAATAGAATATCAAAAACATCTTCTGCTAGAGTTTCTAAAAAATTATAATGCTTATTTTTTGTAAGTTTTTTAATCAATTTGACTACTTGTCCATAGTTTACAATAGATTTGATGTCCTTATCGCTTGTAGGTTTTTTATCTTCATAATCAATTTCAAGGCTAAATTTTACTTTTTGAGGTTTTTCTTTTTCAAATTCATAATAACCAAGTTTTAGATCTAAGGTTAATTCTTTAATAAGAATTTTTTTTTCGTAGTTAAATAAACTTTTATTTTTATCTATTTTTACAACTTTAAAATTACTTTTTTTCATTCTTTTCCAATTACATCTGGTGTTTGCCAGTTTAAATTTTGTCCACTATCAATAGCTAATACTTGACCTGTAATAGAACTGTTTTTAATAAAAAAGTCAACAGCATTGCATATTTCTCTAACATCCACCTGTTGTTTTAAAGGTGTAGCTAAATATTGTTTTTTAAAGTGCTTATCTGTTTGTCGTTTATTCTTTATTGTTGGCCCAGGTGCTATACCGTTTACTCTTATGTTGGGGGCCAAACTCATAGCGCTAGTTTTTGTTAATGTGTAAAGTCCAGTTTTACTTAATGTGTATGAAGTAAAAAATGGAGTTAGTTTAAAAACTCTTTGGTCAATAATGTTTATAATATTATTGTTTTTACCTTTTATATTTTTTGCAAATTCTTTTGTTAGGAAAGCAGGGGCTTTTAAGTTCACATTTAAATGATTATCCCAACTTTTAGATGTAAAATTTTTTAAATTATCATTTTCAAACAATGAAGCGTTATTAATTAAACAATCAAAGTATTTTAATTTTGATTTTGCAAACTTAATAATTTTTTTTAAATCATTTTCTTTGGATAGATCTCCTTTAACCAACCAAACTTTTGTTTTATTTTTCTTAAGTTCTTTTTGTAACTTCTCAGCATTTAATTTTGATTTGTTATAATGAATAACAATTTCCACATTTGGGCCTGATAGCTTTTTAGCAATCGCAGCACCCATTCTAGTTGCTGCTCCTGTTATAATTATTTTATTTGCTTCCACTTTTTTTTACCTTTTTGCGCTCTTGTTCCTGGAAGACCCATAGTTGATCTACCTTTTGGATACATTTTATTATTTGAACTATATTTTTTTACTTTTGGATTTAAAGTAATTTCTAGCTCAGATGCCTCAAGTTTTCTTATTTCGTCCCTAATTTTTGCAGCTTCCTCAAACTCAAGGTTAGTTGCTGACTCTTTCATTCTTTTATTCAGGGCTTTTAGGTGTTTCTTAAGATTGCCACCAATATTTTCATCAGTTCCAACTTTTACATAATCTTTCTCATAAACGCTTTCAAGCACATCTCCAATTTCTTTTTTTATACTTGTTGCACTAATCTTGTGTTTTTTGTTGTAAGCTACTTGAATAGTCCTACGTCTATCTGTTTCTTTAATTGCATTTTTGATACTTTTTGTTTCCTTATCCGCATAAAGAATAACTTTACCTTCTAGATTTCTTGCAGCTCTTCCAATAGTTTGAACCAAAGAAGTCTCAGATCTTAGAAAGCCTTCTTTATCTGCATCTAAAATTCCAACTAATGCACACTCTGGAATATCAAGTCCTTCTCTTAGTAAATTAATTCCAACTAATACATCAAATACTCCAAGCCTTAGATCTCTCATGATTTCAATACGCTCTAGGGTATCGATATCAGAGTGCATGTATCTAACTTTGATACCATTTTCGTGAAGATACTCAGTTAAATCTTCAGCCATCTTTTTAGTTAAAGTAGTGACTAATACTCTAAAGTTATTGTTAATTACTTTCACGCACTCATGCATTAAGTCATCAACCTGGTTTTTTGCAGGTCTTATTTCAACAGGTGGATCAATTAATCCTGTTGGTCTAATTATTTGTTCGACAAATTTATTTTTTGTTTGTTTTAATTCCCATGGCCCTGGGGTAGCTGATACAAAAACTGTTTGAGTTCTCATTGCATCCCATTCTTCAAATTTAAGCGGTCGGTTATCCATGCAAGAAGGTAATCTAAAGCCATACTCCGCAAGATTACTTTTTCTTGATCTGTCACCTTTATACATTCCATTTAATTGAGGAACAGTTACGTGACATTCATCAACAAAAATTAGAGTATTGTCTGGAAAATATTCAAATAATGTAGGAGGGGGCTCTCCAGGTTTTCTTCCAGATAAAAATCTTGAATAGTTTTCAATTCCAGCACAAGATCCAGTTGCTTCAATCATTTCTAGATCAAATTTAGTTCTTTCTTCTAATCTTTGTGCTTCAAGTAATTTATTTTGTTCTTTAAATTTTTTTAAAGTTGCCTCTAGTTCTCTTTTAATTTTAATTATTGCTTGTTCAATAGTTGGTTTGGGTGTGATGTAGTGACTGTTAGCATAAACTTTAATTACATCAAGTTCACTAACCAAATCTCCTGTTAAAGGATCAAACTCTTCTATTTTTTCTAATTTGTCTCCAAATAAACTTAATCTCCAAGCACGATCTTCTAGGTGAGAAGGAAAAATTTCAAGATATTCTCCTCTAGCTCTAAAAGTTCCTCGATAAAAATTTTGATCATTTCTTTTATATTGAAGTGCTACTAAAGATTTTATTAATTCTTCTCTATTGTAATCATAATTAGTCTTTAAACTTAAAGTCATCTTACTATAAGCCTCAACAGAACCTAATCCATAGATACAAGAAACACTTGATACAATAATTACATCATCTCTCTCTAGTAATGATCTTGTTGCTGAGTGACGCATTCGATCGATTTGTTCATTAATTGAAGCTTCTTTTTCAATATAAGTATCTGATCGTGGAACATATGCTTCTGGTGTGTAATAATCATAATAAGATACAAAATATTCAACAGCGTTATCTGGAAAAAAAGATTTCATTTCTCCATATAGTTGAGCTGCTAGAGTTTTATTAGGTGCAAGAATTAGCGCTGGTCTGTTAGTCTTTTCAATAACTTTCGCCATTGTAAAAGTTTTTCCAGATCCAGTTACACCTAGTAAAACCTGACTTAACTGGTCTTTATTTGCACCATTAACCAATTGTTTTATAGCCTCAGGTTGGTCACCAGCAGGTTTGAAGTCAGTTTTCATCTGAAACTTTTTACCACCCTCAAGTTTAGGGCTTATCGCAGGATTTTTATTCTGCACAGCTGTAATTAAATCTTGATAAGTGTTCTGCATTATTTATAAAACTAGTAGATTAAAATTATATTTCAATGAGCATAATATCAGACAGTTTAAAAAAAATTAAACCATCACCAACGATTGCTGTAACTCAAAAAGCGAGAGAATTAAAGGCTGCTGGCAAAGATGTAATAGGCCTTGGAGCAGGAGAACCAGACTTTGATACTCCGGAGAATATCAAACAAGCTGCAATTAAAGCAATTAATGATGGAGACACTAAATATACTGCAGTTGACGGAACCCCAGCTTTAAAAAAAGCAATAGTAGAAAAATTCAAAAAAGAAAATAATCTAGAATACACAACTGACCAAGTAACAGTTGGGGCAGGTGGAAAACACGTAATCTACAACGCAATGATGGCAACTCTCAATGAAGGAGATGAGGTTATTGTTCCAGCACCTTATTGGGTTTCTTATCCTGATATGGTTTTATTAGCAGGTGGAACTCCAATCATTTTAGAGTGTAATGAAAAACAAGGGTTTAAAATTAATCCAGCTGAATTAGAAAAGTCTATAACTCCAAAAACTAAGTGGATTATACTAAACTCACCTTCAAATCCAACTGGCGCTTGTTATACGGAGGAAAATATTCGAGAGATTGCAAAAATTTTAGAAAAACATTCTCATGTTCATATTTTAAGTGATGATATTTATGAGCACGTTACTTATGAGGGTTTTAAATTTTTTACTATTGCTCAAATTGATAGTTTAAAAGAGAGAGTGCTTACCATGAATGGTGTAAGTAAAGCTTATTCAATGACTGGTTGGAGAATAGGATATGCAGCTGGTCCAAAAGATATCATTAAAGCAATTGCTAAAATTCAATCACAATCAACAACTAACCCATCTTCAATTAGCCAAGCAGCTGCAGTTGAAGCATTAGTTGGAACTCAAGATTTTATAAAAGAAAGAGCAACTTCTTTTCAAGAGAGAAGAGACTTTGTTGTTAAAGCATTAAATGAAATTGGTGGAATTGAATGCTTAAATCCAGACGGTGCATTTTATGTTTTTCCAAGTTGCAAAGGTTTAATGGGCAAAAAAGATTCAAATGGAAATGAATTGAAAACTGACACTGATTTTGTTCAATCTTTATTAGAGAACAGTGGCATAGCAGTTGTTCAAGGTTCTGCATTTGGCTTAGAAGGTTTCTTTAGAATTTCTTATGCTACTTCAATGGAAAACCTTAAAAAAGCTTTAGAGAAAATATCTACTTTTTGTAAAAGTCTAAACTAAACCAAGTCTAATTACAGAATTTCCAGCATCTACAATACTATCTTTTGCAGGTTTAAATTTCATACCCAATAAATCTTCAGAATATGAAGTATCTGTCTGCATTAGAATTCCTAATTCAGGTACCATAAGTTTTGCAGATGAGTCCAAGTAACTAATTAGCTTTAGCATAAAGTTTGGCATTTCTTTTTTTGGTAGTTTTTTTGCGTATTGTGGAAATGCTTCTTGCATAATTTTAGAAATCTCAAGCATTTTTTTAACTTCTGAACCAATCAACAAACGTCTGCCATTTACTTTAGAATTTTTTAATGAAAGTACATGTGCTTTTGCTACATCTTTTACATCAGAAATTAATATTCCAAAATTTGGCGCCATTGGATATTTTCCTTTAAGGAAAAGTTGAACATATTTAGTCGATGTATTTTCTTTATCATCTAATGCATCACCATTAACACCACCTGGATTAATTACAGTTAATTTATCTTTCAATCCTTTGCTTTCCATTAATTCCCAGGCAACTTTCTCAGCTTTAGTTTTAGATATAATATAATCGTTAGAACCATTCCATTCAGTATCTGACCAATCATTTTCTCCGACATTGTAAGGGTTGGTTCTATTTGGTCTTTTAAACATTGCGGCTATTGATGATGTTAGAACTATCTTTTCAACGTTAGCCTCTATACCCGCATTTAAAACTCTTAAAGTTCCCCCTCTAGCAGCTGGAACTAAAGCTTCTCTATTTCTTGAACTTTTCATGGGATAAGGAGAAGCAGTATGTATAATATATTTACAGTCTTTAGCAGCCTCATTCCAACCTTCATCTTTTAAAAGATCCAATTCAACAAATGATAATTTATCTGTTGAAACATATTCGCTTATAGTTTTTTTAGTTTTCTCTAATGAATTTTGACTTCTAACAGTTCCCAAAACTTCATATCCAGAATTTAATAATTCAATTGCTATATGTTTCGCTATCCAGCCACTTATTCCAGTTAGTAGTACTTTATCAGTCATTTTGTTTTCCTTTAGTTTGTATTAAGTTTTAATGGTTCTTATCAGTGAGATAAAAATTTTTCAGCTTCAAGCGCAGCCATACAGCCCATCCCTGCAGCTGTTACAGCTTGTCTAAAAGTTTTGTCTTTAACATCTCCAGCAGCATAAACTCCAGGGACATTAGTTTCTGTAGAATCTGGTTTAGTTAATAAATAACCCTCTTTATCCATATTTAATTGTTCTTTAAATAAGGCTGTTGCTGGATCATGACCAATTGCAATAAATAACCCATCAACCTTCATTTCTTGAATATCGTTAGTTTTTAAATTCTTAACTTTAATTGCTTTAACATTTTTAGGATCATCATCTCCGATAACTTCATCAACAGCACTATCCCAAATAATTTCAATTTTTTTATTTTCCATTAATTTTTTTTGAAGCATCTTTTCAGCTCTTAGTTCATCTCTTCTATGAATTAATTTAACTTTTGATGCAAATTTTGTAAGAAACATTGCTTCTTCAACAGCAGCATTACCACCACCGACAACTGCAACTTCTTTATCTTTAAAGAAAAAACCATCACAAGTAGCACAAGCTGAAACTCCAAAGCCTCTAAATTCTTGTTCTGATTTTAAATTTAACCATCTTGCCTGAGCGCCAGTAGAAATAATTATGCTATCAGCCGTATATTTTTGACCACTATCACCAACAGCTTCAAATGGTTGAGATTTTAAATTTACTGATGAGATATGATCTTCAATCATTTCTGTTCCAACAGCTTTAGCCTGATCTTTCATCTGATCCATTAACCAAGGACCTTGAATTACATCTGCAAAACCTGGAAAATTTTCAACATCAGTAGTTGTTGTTAATTGCCCACCAGGTTGAACACCATAAACTAAAATTGGATTTAACATTGCACGTGCTGCATATACTGCTGCAGTGTATCCGGCAGGACCAGATCCTATTATTAACACTTTTGTGTGTTTTGTTGGATTTTGACTCATATGAAAGCTATATAGTGATTAATGACTAAATTAAAAGGCATATTATTAACTCAAGGAATGCATGGCATGATTAGTCAGGTAGAAGGTTTGGCAAAAGCTTTAGATATCGATTTTACACACCACACAGTTGAACCAAATAGTTTTTGGAAAGTGCTGCCACCTAAGTTGACACCAATTTCACAAAATGTGTATAAAAAAATTAATCAAGATGACTTTGATGTGATTATATCTTGTGGACGCAAAAGTGTAATTCCTTCAATTCATTTAAAAAATAAAGCTAATAAAAAAGTATTTAATATTCATATTCAAGATCCAAAAGTAGATTTAAATCATTTTGATTTTATAGTAGCTCCAGAACACGATGCATTAGAAGGCCAAAATGTTATCAGTACTAAAGGTGCCATTCATTATCTTACAGAAAATGAAATAAGTGAAAATCAAGATTATCTAAAATCATTAATTAAAAATGATGAAAGAAAAGTTTGGACTTTGATCTTAGGAGGGCCAACAAAGTATTACGATTATTCTACAAAAAATATGAAGCATATTTTTACAATGTTATATAAATTATTAAAAAAACATGATTTCCAACTGGTTGTAATTCCATCAATGAGAACACCAATAAACACAATTCATTATGCTAAAGAATTTTTTGGAGACAATCATACAGTTATAATGGATGTTGATAAAAAAGCCTATCTATCATCCTTAGCAATTGCTGAAAACATTATTGTTACATGCGACTCTAGCTCAATGATATCTGAGGCAGCTTTAACAGGAAAACCTATTTATGTAGCTAATATTTTGCCTAAAAAAAATGACAAAAGATTTCAAAGATTTAGAAATTTATTTCGAGAATTAAATATAACTAGAATTTTAGGTGAAGAGATTGAAAATTGGAACTATCAAAAATTAGACGAAACGAATAGAGTAGCAAGTATTATCAAACAAAAAATTAATTCATAATGTCACTTTTAGATTCAATTCAAAATCAATCAAAGAAACATGAATTTCCTTTTGATCACTGGGAATATAATAATGCTCTGTCTGATGCAGCCATTGAGGAAATTATTAAAGCAGATATTCCAGATGTAAGTAAACATAATCTTAATTATGATGGAACAAGAGCAATAGATGGTGGTGCTGCTGAGTTTAGAGAGGGGATAGCTTCAGGTGGAGAGGCAATAAAATTTAGATGTTTTGTAACAAAAGAAAATGAAAAACAATTTCCAAATTTGGTAAAATTTATTAACGAACTTCAATCTAAAGAAGTGTATCAAACTATTTCAAAAATGATCAATAAAGATTTATCAAACTCATATGTAAGAGTTGAAGTTATTTGTGATCGAGAGGGATTTTGGTTAAAACCTCATTGTGATATTAAAGAGAAACTAATGTCAGGACTAATATTTGTTAATAATGCTAACGAGTCAGAGGAGCTTGGAACAGATTTCTATAATGATAAATTAGAAAAAGTTAAAACAGTTCCTTACAAAAATAACTATGGATACATGTTTACAAGTGGTCCCAATACTTGGCACGGTATGGAAAAAAAGAAAATAGTTAAAGAAAGACGTTGTATTCAGGTAAATTATGTTACCTTTGAAACAGACTGGAAAGTTTTATAATTTAATTAAAGCTCTTTATTAGCTGTTAATATTTTATCAATTTTAATAAAGGTTCTCCATCCATCAGAATTAACAATTTTTTTTTCATATTTTTTTCTTACTAAATCAAATGAAGAATTAAATCTTGGTAATTCAACAATTTCACAGCTATTGTTTTCGGCAATATCAATAGCTTTATTAGTAAGTTGTAGATAAACTTTTTTTTCTAAAACAGGACTTGAAGAAATTAAATTTTCTACAACTAAACATTTAGAAAATTCTTTTTTAACATTTTTAGAAAAGCCTTTATTTATAATGTCTTGCATTGAATAAATTAGCAAACCAACATTGTACAAAGAATTATTTTTTGCAACCAAGATACCGTTCGACTCTTGTTTTAGAACTAATCTAATATAACTTTTTAATCTGTCTAACCCCCAAGATGGAAATTCTTCAGCTAATAAAGGTAAAATACCCATTAAGTTTAAGTCACTATCTTGAAATCTTAAAATATTGAGACCTGGCAGATTGTTCGTATTATTTGTACTAAGCACACTTTGTATCTATCCTAAATTTAAAAGAACTATTTGATCTGGATCAATAACAATTTATACTTTGTTTATATATTTTAGTATGCAGTCAGCACAATTAAATAAAGAATTTAACGAAAAGAGCAGATGCTCAGAGTGCAATATTAGACCATACTCATTTTGCAGATGTTTACAGGAGGAAAAGCTTAAAGAATTTTCAAATATTTCATCAGAGAAAAAATTTGAAAATAAAACAAACATTTTTTTACAGCAAGATGATGCTAAAAATATTTATAATATTACAGAAGGAAATGTAAAAATTTATCAATTAATTGATGATGGCCGTATTCAGATAATAGGTTTTCTCTACCCTGGAGATTTTTTTGGTTCTTATAAAAATGGTAAATACAATTATTGTGCAGAAGCTATTGGCCAGGTGCGTGTATGTGTTTTTGAACAGAAAAAACTAGATGAATATATTGATAAAAATATGGTTCTTGCGAAAGAACTTTTAAATCAAACATCTCATGAATTAACACTGGCTCAAGATAGAATGGGTGTTCTTGGAAAACTAGATGCTACAGAGAGACTTGCTAAATTTTTAATGAATATTTCAGATCAAAGAAAAAGAATTGGCTGGCAAAACAATCCGATAAGTTTACCAATGACAAGACAAGATATAGCTGATTACCTAGGTTTAACAATTGAAACAGTGAGTAGAGAAGTTTCTAAATTAAAAACTTCAAACATAGTTAAAGTCTTATCTTCTAAGCAAATCTATATTAACGATTTCGATAAATTATCCAATCTTTCAAAATAAATTAAATAGCCTCAGCATTTAACTGAGACTATTCATAATATTATTGCCTGCTAGTAATTGGTATTTCCTCAACATATTTTGGCAAAGGTTTTTCTTCTCTTAACTTAATTGATAATAAACCTTTTTCCATGATCGCCTCTTTGACTTTTATATCCTTGCTTATAATAAAGCTGGCACAGATATTTTCTTTTTCAACACCTTTATAAAGATATTCTTTATCATCTTTTTCAATTTTATTATTTGAAGAAGACTTTATTATAAGAACATTATCTTCAACACTAACTTTGACATTTTTTTTATCAATACCAGGTAATGCAACTTCAATGTTGTAGTCTTGTTTTCCTACCTTCGTAATATTGTAGCCACCTCTGTTAGTTTCAAAAGCATCCATTTCTCTATGATGAATATCTTCAAAATGTTTAAACATATCATCAAAACCAACTGAAAAAGGTTTTAACGAGTCTATAATTGATAGTGATTTCATTTTTCTCCTTTCTATTAATTTAAACTAACAAAACATGAAAAAAAAAATTTGGTTTAAATCAAAATTATGAATTATTGATTTTGATCAAAACTGATATTTTTTGATGCATATCAGTGCAAAAATTAATCATAAAAATATATTTGTAACGAAAGGAGTAATAATGAACTACATGTTAACTAACAGACCTTATCACGGTAAGGCTAATATTGCGATTGCAATGATGTTCATTGCATTTGCGGTTATGTTGATTGCTGTTTATATGCCAGAATTTACTTCTAATCTTAAGACTGGAGTAGGCGGTACTGGTTTAGATTACAATCAAATACCATAATATAAAAAATAGATGGGTCCGGACCCCAATTTTAGTTTTGATTTAAATCAATATCAAATTTTAAAAAACATCTATTTTACAATTATGAAAATACATAATCTTGTAAAAACTTTGATACTAGCCATAGCTATAAGTTCTTTAATTACTTTTGCTACTATTCTGATTTCACCATATCTTTTTTAGGAAAGGCCCCACCATTTCAGAGACAATGTTGGTACTCGTAGGGTAGATACATGGTGAGACCTACTTATTTGTAACAGAATAAATCTTAATATTTTTGATTCACATCAACTTTTTCTTTTTAAATTTCTTTAAAAAAAAATCATGTCAATTAAAGATCTAGTTTATAAAGTTCCAGGTTTATCATTTGATGTTAATAGACTGGTTGACACTTATAGAGAAATCAAAAGAAAAAAAGAATTTGATCAAGGTGATGGGTCAGTGTCACATATAGATAGTATTTCTCTTAATAAAATTCCAGGTAATGATGATAGTACATCTGGAAAATATTCATGGGGACTTTATTGGACAAAACCAGATAGTTCAGGTCAAGAGGTGGCTAGAGCAGATTATATAGAGGAAAATAATTTCACAGAGTTTTTACCAGAGTTTGAAAACACATATTTTAAATTTGTTTACGATATATTATCTAGAAGATTCGCTTTAGGAAGAACTCGAATATTAAAAAAAGGACCAAGATCAACTTTGAGTTGGCATAAAGATCCAGAACCAAGGTTACATATACCAATTATTACTAATCCAGGATGTAGATTTGTAATTGAAGACAGATCTTTTCATTTACCTGCAGATGGGGGTGTATGGATAGTTAATGCAAAAAAATATCATAACTTTTTTAATGGTGGAGAAGAGGATAGAATACATTTGGTAGCAACACTTCCACATAGTAAATTATTTACTAAAAGAAAATACACTTACAATCAACTTTGGGATCAATGGGCGAGCTAGATTCAAATTTTTTAGTAAATTTTTTAGCGTGGCTAATCATAGCTAACTTCTTATTTATAACTTTTCGAGTATTTATATTTGGAAGTTTTCCTAAAAGTTTTATTTATAAAATACATCATTCATTCTTTAAAGTTTCACATAAAGATTTTGCAAAAGCACATTACAAAGGCATCATTCTTCATGTAACCTTAACAGTTTTTTTTGTTTTGATTCCTTATATTGTTTTAAGATATTCAATTTAATCTCATAAAATTTTTATCCACCTAACGTTTGACACAAATCAAATTATAAAAACTTTGATCAAGATCAAATAAAATTTTGAATCAGTCATTAAGGTAATATTTATGGATACAAAAAATTATATATCTATCTTTATCTCTTTAATATTAATTTCAATTACATTACAGGCAAAAATATGAATACAAAAAAATATATATCTATCTTTATATCGTTAATATTAATTTCAATTACGTTACAGGCAAAAAGTGGTGAAGCAGATAAGCTTCCTGTAGTTGTCCAGGAGCTAGTGCCGGCACCAGCAGTTCCAGCTCATAACATAGTTGCAAAAGGGGGACCTAAAGTAATTAAAGTGAGAATGAGTATTACAGAAAAAGTCATCACTATTGATAAACAAGGAACAAAGTTCAGAGTTTTTGCCTTTAACGATAGTGTTCCAGGGCCACTTATCGTTGCCCATGTTGGAGATTATATTGAGCTAACATTAGTCAATCCTAAAAAAAATAACTTTGAACACAATCTAGATTTTCATGCAGCAACAGGTGCTTTAGGTGGAGGAGGTCTTACACATATTTTACCAGGTGAAGCAGTAATACTAAGATGGAAGGCAACTAAACCAGGGGTATTTGTTTATCACTGTGCACCAGGTGGTGCCATGGTGCCTTGGCACGTTGTTAAAGGAATGAATGGTGCTGTTATGGTTTTACCAAGAGATGGATTGAAAGACAGAGAGGGAAATCCAATCAAATATGACAAAGCATTTTACATTGGAGAACAGGATTTTTATCTTCCAAAAGATGATAATGGAAATTACAAGGAATATATTCACCCAGGTGATGGTTTTAGTGATGTTTTAGAAGTGATGAAAACATTAACACCTACTCATGTAGTATTTAATGGATCAGAAGGTGCGTTAGAGGGAGATAACGCTTTGACTGCAAAAGTAGGTGAAACGGTAATGTTTATCCACGCACAAGCAAATAGAGATACACGACCTCACTTAATTGGTGGACATGGTGATTATGTATGGCCAAACGGATCGTTTAATGATCCTCCAAGAACTAATTTAGAAACTTGGTTTGTACCAGGAGGCGCAGCTGGAGCAATGGTTTATAAATTTAGACAACCAGGAACTTATGTTTATCTAAATCACAATCTTATTGAAGCGTTTATCTTGGGGGCAAAAGCTGAAGTGAAAGTAACAGGTAAATGGAATAATGATTTAATGGAACAACTAATGGAGCCTACAAGAATTGCAGATTAATAATATGTATGTATTCGATAAAAGCTTGAATGAAAGTATAACGCTAGAAAAAATATCAAAATTACAAAATGAAAACAAATATCTCAAAGATGAAATGGATGAAGAATCGCAAAAGTTTATACAAACTATAAGTGTTCTTAAAAGAGAGATTGAGTTTTATAAAAATAATACTGATATTTTGAATAGAGAAATTAAAAATCTAAAAAAAACACAAAGGAGAAAACTGTTTACATCATGAAAAAATATATATTAATACTTTTTTTAATATTTTCTAATTATGCGATGAGTGAAGAAATAAATATTAAAATGTTGAATAAGCTAGATAAAGAAAGAATGGTTTATTCTAAAAAGATTATCAATATTAATGTTGGTGACAAAGTTTTTTGGGAATCAACAGACAAGGGACATAATGTTGAATTTATAAAAGGCGGCGTACCTGATGGTGTAGAAAAATTTAAATCTAGATTAAATGAAGATGTAAGTTATGAATTTACTATTCCAGGTATTTATGCCTATTGGTGCACTCCTCATAAGAGCTTAGGAATGATAGGGTTTGTTATTGTTGGTGATGATAGATCTAATTTAGACTTGATTAAAAAGATAAGATTTTTTGGACAGTCTAAAAAATTAGCTCAAGCATTAATTGATCAAATATAAAAATGGCACAAACAGTAAAAAATAATTCTGATATATCTAAGCTCCCAAATAAAAGTGGATTAATGACTGGTGATCCAATTTATAAACCCTTTAGATATCCTTGGTGTTATGATGCTTGGTTAACACAACAAAGAATTCATTGGCTGCCAGAGGAAGTTCCGTTAGGAGATGACGTAAGAGATTGGCAAAAAGTAATTTCTGCTTCAGAAAAAAATTTATTAAAACAGATATTCAGATTTTTTACACAAGCAGATGTTGAGGTGAATAACTATTATATGGGACACTGTATGAATGTATTTAAACCGACAGAAGTGAAAATGATGTTGTCTGTATTCTCTGCGATGGAAACAGTTCATATTGCTGCTTATTCTCACTTATTAGACACAATAGGTTTGCCAGAGACAGAATATTCAGAATTCTTAAAGATCAAAGCTATGAAGGATAAATATGATTATCTTCAAAAATGTGATGTAAATTCTCTTCATAATATAGCAAAAACACTGGCAATATTTAGTGCTTTTACTGAGGGCGTTCAACTATTTGCTAGTTTTGCAATTTTACTAAACTTTCCACGTCATAATAAAATGAAAGGAATGGGACAAATCATAACTTGGTCAGTCAGAGACGAAACTTTGCACTGCAATTCAATGATAAGATTGTTTCAGGAGTTCATTAAGGAAAATAAAGAAATTTGGACAGATAAATTAAAAAATGAGATTTATGAGGCCTGTAGAATAGCAGTATCACAGGAAGATGCCTTTATCGATGTTTCATTTGAAATGGGACCTCTTGAAAATCTAAAAGCTCAAGAGGTAAAAGATTATATAAGATGGATTGCAGACAGAAGACTTGTTCAATTAGGACTAGATAGAATTTATAATATTAAAAAAAATCCATTAACTTGGTTAGATTCAATATTAAATGCCGTTGAGCATATGAACTTTTTTGAAGGAAGATCTACTGAATATTCAAAAGCTGCAACTCAAGGTACATGGCAGGAAGCTTTTGAAGAATTAAAATCACCTTATTTTGATTTACTTGAAAAAAATAAGATAATTGGTGAAACAGAATTTTTTAAACCCAAACATTAGTAGAAAATAAAATGTTAAATAAAAATGAAATAAAAGATAAACCAATATGTGAAAATTTTTCAGAATACAATGATGTTAGAAAGAATTTAAATAATGCTTTATCAATTAAAGACCCATTCAATCACTGGGCATTTGATAAAGTTCTACCAAAAGATTTGGTAGATAAATTTCTTAAACTTCCAATTGATCCACCAGTTATAAATTCTTATTCAGGTAAAAGAGAAAGCAATAATAAAACACGAATATTTTTTGATAATGAAAATTGTAAAAAATATGATTGCATGGAAGAGATTGCAGAAATTTTTAATAGTGATGGAATAATTAATACGTTAAGTTCAATTTGTAGTCAAGAATTGTCTAAAGGAAAACTTCGTATTGAGTATACATTAGATACAGGTGATTTTTGGCTAGAACCACATTTAGATATTAAAGAAAAAATGTTAACATTCTTAATTTATCTTTCAAGTGATACAAACACGTATGCAAAAGATTGGGGAACTACAATTTATAATAAAGATTTAACTTTCAATTCAAAAGTACCCTATAAGCAGAATACAGGATTTATGTTTGTTCCGGGTAAAGACACTTGGCATGGGGTGCCTAAACAATATATTTTTGGAGTTAGAAGGAATTTGATTATAAATTATGTATCAAGTGATTGGAAAAGTACTAGTGAACTTTATAAAATGAATTAAAATTATTTTTTACAATTACATTCTTTAACAAGAAAGAAATGAATTAATGCCATTGAAAACCACATCCAAGTCATTTCATTGATAAAAAATAAGGTGTTGCTATGAGATATCATTGCTCCCTGGTTAATATCTTTCCACAAAAATATAATTCCAAGAAATAAAAAAATAAGACCTGAGTAACTTGTTTTCATTAATTCCTATCTAATAAATCTAAATATTGTCAAAAAGCTATGTTTTAAGCCAATAATTTTCTATTAGTTTCTTGTCTGTAAGCCGCTTGTTTTTTTTCATTATCAAGTAAACCAAATTTTTTACGAAAGATTTCTCTCTCTTTCTCAAACTGTCGTTTAATTGAATAATGTAAAATTGAAAAACTTATAAGTGTAAAAATATATGCAGACCAAATATAAATTCCATAGCCATTTAGATATAATATTTCATTAATCATATTATTTTTTAACCTTTTTTTTTAAATAAAGATTGATCTGCATCAAATCTAATAAAAAATAAAAAAGATATATCTTTTTAATGATCAACTATAATGATGAGATAGTTAAAAAATTTACTATTGCATCTATATTTTGGCTTGTAGCAGGATTAGCAGCGGGTTTACTAATTGCTTTTCAGATGGTTTTCCCATCATTAAATTTTGAACCATTATTAACATTTGGTAGGTTGCGCCCCCTACACACTTCTGCTGTAGTATTTGCCTTTGGTGGAAATGTATTATTTGCAACAAGTTATTTTGTAGTTCAAAGAACTTGCCAAACTAGATTGTCAGGTGATGGATGGGCAAATTTTACATTTTGGGGATACCAGGCATTTATTTTAATGGCTGGTTTAGGATATCTATTTGGAGTTACTCAAGGTAAAGAATATGCTGAACCAGAATGGTATGCTGATTTATGGTTAACAATAGTTTGGGTAATATATTTAATAATTTATTTAGTTACACTTACAAAAAGAAAAGAACCTCACATTTATGTAGCTAATTGGTTTTTTCTTGCTTTCATAGTTACAGTTGCAGTTCTACATTTGGTTAATGGTGTTTCTATTCCAGTATCATTGTTTGGTGCAAAAAGTTATCCGTTATGGGGAGGTGTTCAAAGTGCAATGATCCAATGGTGGTATGGACATAATGCCGTAGGATTCTTTTTAACAGCTGGATTTCTTGGAATGGTTTATTATTTTATTCCAAAAAGAGCTAATCGACCAATTTACTCATACAGATTATCTATTTTACATTTCTGGTCTTTAATTTTTTTATATATTTGGGCGGGTCCCCATCATTTACATTACACAGCCTTACCAGATTGGGCTCAAACATTAGGTATGACTTTTTCAATTATGCTTTGGATGCCTAGTTGGGGTGGAATGATAAATGGTATGATGACGTTATCTGGAGCTTGGTACAAACTTCGAGAAGATCCTGTTTTAAAATTTATGATAATTTCTCTAGCATTTTATGGGATGAGTACTTTTGAAGGTCCTTTAATGTCTATTAAAGAAGTTAATGCTTTAAGTCATTATACTGACTGGACTATTGGTCATGTTCATTCAGGCACATTAGGTTGGGTAGCATTTATTAGTTTTGGTGTAATTTATTATTTGTTTCCAGTTTTATGGAATAAAAAAAATCTTTACTCACTAAGATTGGTTAATATTCATCTTTGGATTTCCACTATTGGTATTGTTTTTTATATATCTTCAATGTGGGTATCAGGAATTATGCAGGGTTTGATGTGGAGAGCTTACGATAATCTTGGGTTTTTAGAGTATTCTTTTGTTGAAACGGTTATGGCGATGAAGCCATTTTATCTAATTAGAGGTATTGGCGGAGTTTTATTCTTTATTGGAGTTTTGATCATGATTTACAATTTAATCAAAACTTTAGAGATACCCAGCACAAATAAATCAACAATTTCTCAAAAGGCTCAAATCCAATGATGGAAAAACATAAAAAATTAGAAAAAAACTCAATTCTATTATTAATTTTTACAGTTATAGCTGTTTCAATTGGGGGCATAATTGAAATTGTTCCACTTTTTAGATTGGAAACTACAATTGAACCAATCAAAGGTGTTAGACCTTATACACCCTTAGAACTTAAAGGATTTAATATTTATTTAAGAGAAGGTTGCTATACGTGCCACAGTCAACAAATCAGACCATTACGAGATGAAGTTGAACGTTACGGGCATTATTCTTTAGCAGCAGAAAGTATGTATGATCACCCATTTCAATGGGGATCAAAGAGAACAGGGCCAGACCTTGCTCGTTTAGGAGGTAAATATTCTGATGAGTGGCATGTAGAACATTTAATCAAACCTCAAAATGTAGTTCCAGAGTCAATTATGCCTAGCTACAAACATTTAGGTAATCGTGTTCTAAACTTTGATGATATGGGAAAACATTTGAAAGCATTAAAGATTACAGGCGTTCCTTATACAGAAGAGATGATTAAAAATGCCTCAAAGGATGGTCTTGCACAATTAAGACCAGAAACAGAATTGGCAGAAAATTTAAGAAATAGATACGGAGAAAAAGTAAATATCAGAAATTTTGATGGTGACGAAAATATACCTACAGAATTAGATGCTTTGATTTCTTACCTTCAAGTCTTAGGAAGTATGGCAGATCTAAAAAATTATGACCCTCAAATAGTTGAAGAGGTAAAAAAATGATAGGTTTTATTTCTGATAATGCAGGTGTTTTAGGTTTAGTCATTTTTTTCTCTATTTTTTCAATAGTTGTTATTTGGTTATTTAATCCAAATTTTAAGAAAAAAATTGAGTCACATAAATTTATACCAATTAAAAATGAAAAAGTAATCTATGTCCGAAAAAAATAATAATAAAGAGATTGATAAAATAACAGGCCAAGAAACTACTGGACATGAGTGGGATGGTTTAAAAGAATTAAATACACCTGCACCAAGGTGGTGGATATGGGTATTTATAATTACAGTAATTTGGTCAGTTGGTTATTGGATTGTTTATCCTTCTTGGCCAACTTTAACTGGAAGCGGTTATCGTGGAGGGACAGTTGGAATACTAGATTGGACTCAATACAAAAAATTAAGAGATAATCAAAAAGAAATATTAGACATTAGAGAAAATTATAAAGAGTTTTTTAAAGCAACTTCATTTGACGAAATACTTAAAGATAAAAAATCTTATACTTATGCAGTAGCAGGAGGTAAAGCGGCATTTAGAGATAATTGTGCAACATGTCATGGATCAGGTGCTGCTGGAGCGAAGGGGTATCCTAATTTAAACGATGATGATTGGTTGTGGGGAGGAAACGTTGAACAAATTTATTCATCCATAAAATATGGTATTCGATCTGGTCATGATGAAGGTAAATATTCTGAAATGCCAGAGTTTGCAGAAGTTTTAAATGATGAGCAAATTAATGAGTTGGCTGAATACATCTTATCTCTTAATGAAAACAATAACCAATCAAGTGAAAATACCTTATTCGCTGATAATTGTGCTGCTTGTCATGGAAACAATGGTGAAGGAATTCAAGATTTGGGCGCTCCTAATTTGAGAGATAATATTTGGTTTTATAGTAGTGGCGATAAATCGAGCATTATTTCTCAAATTAAAAAGCCAAAACATGGAATTATGCCAGCTTGGGAGGATCGTTTAGATGACCCAACTATAAGAATGCTAGCTTTATATATTCATTCACTATCAGCGTCACAATAAGACATTAATTATGCATGAAAGTTTGGAAAAAAATCCACTACGTTTGTTTTCTGAGCAAAAAATCATCTTTCCAAAAAGAGTTTGGGGAAAATTTAGAAAAATAAAATGGATTATTATGATTGGCACATTGTTTGTTTATTATTTTGCTCCTTGGATAAGATGGGATAGAGGTCCACAGATACCAAATCAAGCAATATTAATTGATATGCCGAATAGAAGAGCATACTTTTTTTTCATTGAGATATGGCCACAGGAAATTTATTTCTTAACTGGAATATTAATATTCTTAGCAGTAGCATTATTTTTAAGCACAAGTCTTGTAGGGCGTGCCTGGTGTGGTTATGCGTGTCCACAAACTGTTTGGACTGATTTATTTGTTTGGGTGGAAAGAATTTTTCAAGGAGATCGTAACTCTAGAATGAAATTAAGCAATGCACCGATCAGTTTTAACAAAATATGGAGAAAACTATCAACTCATATAGTTTGGATCGTAATTGCAATATTAACTGGAGGTGCGTGGGTTTTTTATTTTAATGATGCACCAACATTATTAGAACAAATTATAAATTTTGATGTTCCTTGGTCTGTTTTAAGCTGGATTGTAGTTTTAACTTTTTCAACTTATTTGATGGCTGGTTTTGCAAGAGAGCAGGTTTGTACTTATATGTGTCCCTATGCTCGGTTTCAGTCAGCAATGTTTGATAGGGATACATTAATTATAAGTTATGATGAATTTAGGGGAGAGCCAAGAGGCAAACATAAAGCCGGTGATAGTTGGGAGAACAAAGGCCATTGTATTAATTGTACAGAATGTATTCAAGTTTGTCCTATGGGCATTGATATAAGACAAGGTCTGCAAATGGAATGTATTGCCTGTGGCTTGTGTATAGATGCATGTAATAAGATTATGAATAAAATTAATCTTCCAGCAGGATTGATTAGATATGATACAGAAAAAAATAAAGGTAGACGCTTTAGAAACGAAAAAGAAAAAAAAGGCTTATTAAGGGGACGCACATATAGTTATTTATTAATCCTTCTTATTTTAAGTGCAGCAATTCTTTATACACTGTTGAATAGATCAATTTTAGAACTTAATGTTTTACATGATAGAAATCCATTATTTGTAAAACTTTCAAATGGTCAAATAAGAAATAGTTATGATATTAAAATTCTCAACAAATCATTTAAAAGTAAGAAATATTCACTTTCTATTGAAGGTTTAAAAAATTCAAAAATTAAAATTCAAGGTATAGAAAGTTTATCTTCTAACAACTTACCTGTTGTGGCTAATAGTGTTGGTCATTATCGTATTTTTCTTATAGCGGATAAAAATAAAGAGGTTCGAAAAAAAGTAATTTTCAATATTAAAGAATTAGATGATGAAATATCGGATACAGTAGAAAACATATTTATTAGTGGGAAATATTAGTATGATTAAGCAAAAAAATAACAGTTTTCCTCATTATTTTATAGTTTTCTTCGTTATTTTGATAATTTTAGATAGCATATTTGTTTATCTAGCAACCTCAACTCATAGAGGTGTAGTAACTGAGAACGCTTACAATCAAGGATTAAATTACAATAAAATAATTGAGGCTAGTAAAAAACAAAATGATTTAAATTGGAAAAGTGAAATCATTTATCAAGATGATTTTCTAAATTTTTATTTAGAAAATGAAAAAAAAGATAGTTTTGATGGAGCTTCTGTTACAGCTTTTTTAGTTAGACCAACTCAAACTGGTTATGATTTTTCAATTAAATTAGAAAAACAAAGAAATGGTAAATTCCAAAAATTAATTAAATTTCCTTTAAAAGGACAGTGGGATGTAAAGATTTTAGTAATATGGAACAAACACAAATATCAAACAATAAAACGAATTTTAATAAAGTAGATATAAATAAATTATTTTCTCCTTTTGTTAAAATTGATCCAAAAAATAATAATAGTATTATTTTTAAAGTAAAAAATATTCATTGTGCTTCATGTATCCATCTTATTGAAAAATCACTTTACACTTTAAAAAATGTTTTTTTTGTAAGAGTGAATATGTCTACTGAAAAATTAGAAATTAAGTGGGTAGGTGAAAAAAAATTAGCAGATAAATTTGCTAAAATTGTATCTGAGTTGGGATATCCAATAAGTTTATATGATGTTGATAATTTAGATAATGATTTTGAAGAGAATAAAAAAGTCTTGATAAGATCTATTGCAGTGTCAGGCTTTGCAGCAGCGAATTTAATGTTAATTTCAGTTGGCTTGTGGTCATCATCAGTTGAGACAATGGGATTTGCAACAAGAGAACTATTTCAATGGATTTCAAGTTTAATTGCACTACCAGCAATAATTTATTCTGGGAGAACATTTTTTTATTCAGCATTAAAGGTTTTGCTAAAAAAAAATACAAATATGGATGTGCCGATTTCATTAGCAGTAATTCTAACTAGTTTAATAAGTCTATTTGAAACAGTTAATAATGGTGAACATATCTATTTCGACTCTGCAATAATGTTATTATTTTTTTTACTTATTGGCAGGTATCTAGATGTTTTAGCAAAAGGTAAGGCAAAAAAATCTGCTAAAGAATTACTGTCAGCCTTAGGTGGAACTGCAACAGTTATAAAGGATGAAAAACAAGTAATTGTTCCGGTAAAAGACATAAGGGCAGGAGATATTATTACAATTTCTATAGGAGAAAAAATACCTGCAGATGGAATTATTCTAAATGGATCTACAGAAATAGATTTAAGTCTTATTAGTGGCGAAACATTACCTAAAAAGGCAAATATAAATGATAATGTATTTGCCGGTACAATTAACATTTCAGCACCAATTCAAATTGAAGTTTCTAAATCTACAGAAAATAATTTACTCACAAATATTGTAAAACTAATGGAAAAAGCAGAGATAAGTAAATCCAAGTACACCAGAATTGCTGATAAAGCAGCCAAACTATACACACCAATAGTACATTTAGCTGGCTTATTTACATTTATTGGATGGTGGATGTTCGCTGATTTAGCATGGCAACCCTCACTTTTAATAGCGGTAACTGTATTAATTATTACATGTCCCTGTGCTTTAGGTTTAGCAGTTCCAGTCGTTCAGGTATTAGCAAATAATTCACTTATGAAAAAAGGTATCTATTTAAAATCTGGTGATGCTTTGGAAAAATTATCAAAAGTGAAGTATGTAATTTTAGATAAGACAGGAACACTAACAGTGGGTAAGCCTAATTTAATAGGATCATACTCAGAAGAAGATCTACAAATTGCAGCATCGTTAGCACATTATAGCAAGCATCCTTTTTCAAGATCTATTTGTAATCAATTTAATGGCAAATTATTTAATATAGATAATGTAAAAGAAATAATTGGTTGTGGAGTGGAAGGATATTTTAAAGGTAAATTATTAAAACTAGGAAAAAAAAATTGGTCTTGTCCTTCACAAAAAGATGAAGATGAAATTTTTTCAGAGATATGGCTTTCAGTAGAAAATGAAAAAAAAATCTGTTTTAGTTTTGAGGATCAATTACGAGAAGACACCAAGGATGTAATTGATGAGATTAAAAAATTAGGCGTTATTCCAATAATTTTATCTGGTGATCGAAATGAAGTAGTAAAAAGAATAGCAGAACATCTTGGTATAAATGATTATTATTCTGAATTTTCAATAGAAATGAAAAGTGAATTTATTAGAAAATTAAAATTACAAAATAAAGAAATTCTGATGGTCGGAGATGGTTTGAATGATGCCCCATCGCTGGCTGAAGCTGATGTATCTATTTCACCATCGACAGCAATGGATATTACCCAAAACACTGCAGACATTGTTTTTCAAGGTGAAAAACTATTTCCAATTATTAGTTGTATTAAAGTTGCAAAAAAATCTGTTTTATTAATTAAACAAAATTTTTTAATGGCAGTTATTTATAATATCTTTGCTATTCCTATGGCGATCATAGGTTTGGTCACACCATTAATTGCAGCTATTGCAATGTCAAGTTCTTCATTATTTGTAATTGGAAATAGTTTTCGTTTAAATCTAAAAAGGAAAAAATTTTAATCATGAATATTTTGCTCTATCTTATACCTATTGCACTTACTCTTGGTTTAATAGGGTTACTAGCATTTTTATGGACGTTAAAAAATAATCAATACGAAGATCTAGAAGGAGCTTCTGAAAGAATTTTGATTGAAGAAGAAAAAGAAAAAAACGATAAAGACTAGTCTATTGATATTTAGCAGAAAATTTTTCTATATATCTATTAACTTGATCGGCTGGCATTGGTTTGGAAAATAAAAAACCTTGTACAAGATTTATACCTATTTTTTTCATATATTTTAGCTGCTCGACAGTCTCAACTCCTTCAGCTATTATTTCACTATTGAGTTTATCTGCCATTGTTCTAATTCCCTCTACAGCTACACGAGAACGTTCATCTGTTACAACTTTATCAACCAGATGTTTGTCTACTTTAATGACATTCCAGGGTGTATTAATCAATCGTTCAAGATTGCTGCCTTCTATGCCATAATCGTCTAAAGCTACACTTATTCCATTATCTCTCAGATATTGTATTTCACGATTGGCTACTTTTTCATCCAATCTAGTATTTTGTCCTTCCGTAATCTCAATCATTATCTCATTTTTGATAAAATTTTTTATATATTCCAATTCTTCCAACCATATTTTTCCTGATCCAATATTAGTAAAATGTGACATTTGAATATTTATTGAAAATTTTATTTTTTGATCAACATTAATATTTTCAAAAGTTCGTTTAAAAACTGGTCTCCATAATCTAGTACCTTCACTAATAGATCTTGAATTTAAGTGAACCATTTTACTTAAGAAATATTGTGGTAAAACTACAGTACCATCAGGCTTAATCCATCTTACCAAACATTCAAAATATTTTATTGAATTATTCTTTACATCAATAATTGGTTGGTGATAAAAAGTTAACTGACCTTGTTTCATAGCATCTCGTAATTCATCAAGTGTAATAATTTCATTTAATTTTTTAGATTCTGATATAAATTTTTTATCTGCATACTTAAAGTTATTACGCCCATTATCTTTAACAACTTGCAAAGCTTTATCGGCGTATGAAAGTGAATCAGAGATTTTATCATTCTTAAGAAGTAACGCTCCTCCTATTGAAGATGTTTTTTTTATTATTAAGGAATTTGAATCAAGATAAATTTTATTCAATTCTCCATGAATATGTTTTAAAAATTTATTTATCTTTTGAGTTAAAGTAAAACCTTTGTAACCTTTTGCAGTCTCAAATTTTTTATCAATATCTTTTAAATAGAAAAGTAGTGCAAATTCTTCACCACCTAATCTTACTGAATTTAAACTATCTACCCCAATTTTTTTTAGCTCATTACCGAAATTTTTTAAATATTTATCACCAATATCATGACCAAAACTATCATTAACACTTTTAAAATAATCAATATCGATAATTATGATTAAATAATCAAAATTTCTTTTATTGTCGTCACCATTATTATAAAAGAAACTTCTTCTTGTTTGGACTTTAGTAAGTTCATCAATATTAACTATTCTTTCCAAACGATCTGATTTAATTACAACATAACTTAATAATGTTACTAATAAAAAAATTACCACAAAAATAAATACAACTTCAAAAAAACTAACAACAAAATTATTTAGGGTAAGAGTAGAAATAGATAAATCATGTATGTGCTCAGGGGAAAATTTATGAATAAAAAAAAAACTACAAATAGCCCAATAAATAAAGCTATTAAAAGTAAAACTTTATGTGTTGTTCTCAAAGTTTTAATAAATTTTATCATATTTAAGTTAAATATTTACCATGTGTAGTCTTGGCCCAATAATGTGGCTTGGTTATTACTTCAAAAAGTCCGATGAATGCCGCAAAACTATGCAACATCCAATAAATAGGAACTAGCGGTAAGAAAATATATAATTTACTAAATTTCCTTTTAATGCCTGCAACCATTGACATAAAAATATTAGATAAATTATATAAAAGTATTCCATAAATAAAATATGTTAACAAATCATCTCCAAACCCCACCCAGCTTGAATAATCAGGAGATGTAAGTAAGAAAAATCCTTGTAAAATTGCCAAAGGATTAATTAAGAAATTTATTAAAGGCAGCGTTAAAAATAAGTGAAATCCTAAAAATCCCCTTAAACCAGTTTTCCATAAAAATTTAAATGGATTTCTATTATGAATTAAGACAGTAATCATGTGTCCTTTAATCCATCTTGTTCTTTGTTTAATCCAAGCTCTTTTGCTACCGGTTGCCTCTTCCCATGTAGTAGAATTTAAAATTGTTGTCTTAAATCCTTTTTGATAAATACGAACACCTAGATCTGCATCTTCAGTCACATTGTAAGAGTCCCAATTATAAAGTGAATATAATTTTTTTCTTTTAAAATGATTAGATGTTCCTCCTAAAGGAATTGGAGATTTAAATTTATTTAAACCAGGTAAAAACCAATCAAACCATTGAGCGTATTCCAATGAAAATAACCGAGTTAAATAATTATAACCTTGATTGTAATAATTAAGAGATGCTTGCAAACAGACATAATCATCGGGCAAAGATCTAAATTTAGCTACAGCTTTTAATAATTGATCTGTCTCAGGTTTATCTTCAGCGTCATAAATACAAACATATTCACCCCGACAAAATGTTAAAGCATAATTACATGCCTTAGGTTTTGTTTGTGGATAACTTTTAGGTACGATAATGAATTCAAAAAAATGAGGTGGATTTAATTTTTTTGCTAATTCAATAGTCTCTAAATCGTCTTCTTCAAAGATTAATTTTACATCAAGTTTTTTCTTTGGGTATTTTAATGCAGATATATTTTTAATAAGTTTTTTTAAAACTTCAGATTCTTTATATATAGGAATCAATATTGAGTACGTAGGTAGATTCTTTTGTCCTAAAATAGAAATTTCTTTTTTATATCTATTTTTAATTTTTAAATAAATAGCTACTACAAAAAGCCAAACCCTAAATGATGAATTTATTAAAAAAACACATGTACAAAAAGCGGCAAAACAATAAGAGGTTTCAGCTGGATATTTATAGCCACAGGCGACTAACGTCCCAATTAATGACAATAAAAAAATTGTAAGCTTCAGGGAAAAAACTTTTTTTGCAGATAATTTAGGTTCTCTAACATGAAGTAATTCAGATGCATTTTTAGTATCCGTTCTTTTATAAATTTTTTGAAAAAATAATTTTAAATCCCTAGGTGTTGTTAATATAATTTTTATTTGATACTTTTGATATTCAGACAATAAAAAATCTATTAATTTTCTATCTATATTTGTTGCTAAAATAAAAATTTTATCATCTTGCTTTGCAAAAGGGTGGCATCTATTTTCAAGGTACGAAATGTGTTTATTTTTTTTTCTAAAATTTAATAAATCTTTTGATATTTTTTTATTTCTTTTAATTTCATCATATAAAATGAAATCATAACCATGTAGGCTCGCTATATTTTTGTAATAATCTAAATTTGAAATTGTTTTTCTATTAATTATTTTTTGAGATAATTTTTTTAATTCAGGTGTTTGATTTGTTAAATTAAACCCTTTGTATTTTCTAACTTTAAATTTTTCGTCCTGTATAATTTTTCTGGACCTTGGAAATGATAAAATTTTAGTATTATTAAATTGCAACATTACTTATTAAGTTTTGTTAAAAATAAATTTTCTATTTTTTTTATAAAAAAAATAAATTTTTTTGAAGATGCAGCATCTTCAGTTTGGGTTTTTTTTAAATATCTTGAAGTGAAGTTACTTCTAATTTTCTAGTTTTAAGGGATTTTATAGCTTCCAAGCATGCTTGAGCAGTCGACATATTGGTGCAATATGGGACTTTATTTTTTAATGTTGCTCTTCTAAGTGCTATAGCATCATTTAATCTGTGTTCAGTATTTCCTCCACCCGTATTAATTACAAGTGCAATTTTTTTTGAGTCTAAGACGTCTACTATATGAGGAGATCCACTACTTACTTTATTGATGATTTTACATTTAATTTTATGTTTTCTAAAATACTCTGCAGTTCCTTTGGTTGCACAAAGTGTAAAATTTAATTTAATTAGCTCTTTTGCTAGATCTATCCCCTCATCTTTGTGAGAGTCTTTTAATGATACAAATGCTAGGCCTTGTTTTGGTAATGAGTTGGCAGCACCAATTTGACTTTTAGCAAAAGCCATTCCAAAGTTTTTATCAAATCCCATGACTTCACCAGTTGACTTCATTTCAGGTCCTAAAAGCAAATCACTGTTTGGAAATTTATTGAAAGGAAATACCGCTTCTTTTACAGCATACATTCCTTTGGATTTATCTCTTAAATTAAACTTAGATAATTTTTCACCAGCCATCACCCGTGATGCAATTTTAGCAAGAGGCAGACCTTTTGCTTTAGATACAAATGGAACTGTTCTACTAGCTCGAGGATTTACCTCAATTACATAAATTTCATCCTTTTTAATTGCAAATTGAATATTCATGAAACCTTTAACTTTTAAGGCTAAAGCTAATTTCTTAGTTTGATTTTCAATTTCTTTAATCAAATATGGCTTAATTGATATTGGAGGTAGGCTACAAGCTGAGTCTCCAGAGTGAATTCCAGCTTCTTCAATGTGTTGCATAATACCTGCTACATGAACTTGTTTTCCATCAGATATTGCATCAACATCAACCTCCATTGCATGATCAATAAACTTATCAATTAAAATTGGGTTTTCTTCAGCTGCTTTAAAGGCTTCCTCAACAAAGTTTTTAAGCTGGCTTTTTTCATGAACAATTTCCATTGCTCTTCCACCTAATACATATGAAGGTCTAACCATTAAGGGTAAACCAATTCTCTCTGCTATCTGAATAGCCTGCTTGAATGTTTTAGCAATTCCACTTTCAGCTTGTTTTAACTTCAATTTATTAAGAAGATTTCTAAATAAATCTCTATCTTCAGCTAAATCAATTGATGTGTACTGCGTTCCTAAAATTGGAAGTTTGTTATCATGTAAAAATTTAGCAAGTTTAATTGGAGTTTGGCCACCAAACTGAGCAATAATACCAACTAAGTTTCCTTTTTCTTTTTCTTTTTTAATTATATTAAATACATACTCTTCTTTTAAAGGTTCAAAGTATAACCGGTCACTAGTATCATAGTCAGTTGATACAGTTTCAGGGTTGCAATTGATCATGATGGTTTCAAAACCAGCATCCTTCAGTGCAAAACTTGCCTGACAGCAACAATAATCAAACTCAATTCCTTGTCCTATTCTATTTGGTCCACCACCCAGTATTATGATTTTTTTCTTAGCTGATGGATCAGCCTCACACTCAGAATTAATTGAAAAATTTCTTTGGTATGTAGAATACATATAAGGAGTAAACGATTTAAACTCAGCCGCACAAGTATCAACTTTCTTAAATACGGGTAATATTTTAAGAGCAGTTCTTTTACGTCTAACAACATCTTCAGATGTTTTTGTAAGTTCAGAAAGCTTTTTATCAGAAAAACCAATAGATTTTATTCGGTTAAATTCATTAAAATCTTTAGGTAATCCTTTATTTTTAATCTTAGTTTCATTATCTACAATTTCTTTAATTTGTTCTAAGAACCAAGGGTCAATTTTTGATAAAGCAAATATTCTCTTTAAATCAATCTTTTTTCTAATCGCCTCAGCAACTAACAAAATTTTATTTGGAATACTTTCTTTAAGTTTCTTTTCAATTTCTTTTTTATTTAGATCAAATATTCTATCTAATCCAGAAAACCCTGTTTCAAGGGATACTAATGCTTTTTGAAGTGACTCTTTAAAGTTTCTACCAATTGCCATTGCTTCCCCAACTGACTTCATGGAAGTACCTAATGTTGCAGGTGAAGTTGAAAATTTTTCAAATGTAAATCTTGGAATTTTTGTTACCACATAATCAATACTAGGTTCAAATGATGCGGGTGTTACTTTTGTAATTTCATTTTTTAATTCATCTAACGTGTAACCAACAGCAAGTTTTGCTGCAACTTTTGCAATTGGAAACCCAGTTGCTTTTGATGCAAGAGCAGATGAACGTGAAACTCTTGGGTTCATTTCAATTACAACCATTCGACCATTTTTAGGATTGATTGCAAATTGAACATTTGATCCACCTGTCTCAACTCCAATTTTTCTTAAACATGCAATGGATGCATTTCTCATTACCTGGTATTCTTTATCAGTTAGGGTAAGGGCAGGAGCAACAGTCACTGAGTCTCCAGTATGTATTCCCATTGGATCGATATTCTCAATAGAGCAGATTATGATACAATTATCTTTTTTATCTCTTACAACCTCCATCTCAAATTCTTTCCAACCCTCTAAGCACTCTTCAACTAGAACTTGGCTGACAGGAGATTCGTGTAATCCACTTTTAATAATTTTTAGATATTCCTTCTCATTTTTAGCAATTCCACCCCCAAGACCTCCAAGAGTAAATGCAGGTCTAATGATTGCAGGCAATCCTATTTTCTTTAAAACTTTTGATGCTTGATTGATGTTGTTGACGATTTCAGATTTAGGTAGATCTAAACCAATATCAATCATATTTTTTCTAAATTTTTTTCTGTCTTCTGCGTTAGATATTGCTTTAGAGTTTGCACCAATTAATTCTATTTTATATTTTTTTAATATTCCTTTTTTTTCAGCTTCCATTGCAAGGTTAAGTGCAGTTTGACCTCCCATTGTTGGAAGAATTGCATCTGGCTTTTCTTTTTTGAGAATTTTTTCTAAAACCTCGAGAGTAATAGGCTCTATATAAGTTTTATCTGCAACATCAGGATCAGTCATAATTGTTGCAGGATTTGAGTTAATTAAGACAACCTTATAACCTTCATCACGTAACGCTTTACATGCTTGTGTTCCTGAATAATCAAACTCACAAGCTTGGCCAATGATAATTGGACCAGCTCCAACAACTAATATTTTTTTAAGATCTTTTCTTTTTGGCATTTTTTTTCATGTTGTTAATAAATTCTTGAAATAAATAAACACTGTCTTGTGGTCCAGGGTTTGACTCAGGGTGATATTGAACTGAAAATATTGGTTTGTTTTTTAATCTGATACCCTCAATACTATTATCAAATAGAGATTTATGAGTGACTTCAACATTTTTAGGTAAATTTTCTTTGATAACCTCAAAGCCATGATTTTGACTAGTGATTTCAACATTGTCGTGAATTAAATTTTTAACCGGATGGTTTGCTCCTCTATGACCTAATTTCATTTTTTTAGTCTTAGCCCCAAGTGTAAGAGCTAGTATTTGATGGCCTAAACAAATACCAAATATGGGTAAATTTTTTTTAATTAAATCTTTAAGTATATTGATCGCATATTTTCCAGTTGCAGCTGGATCTCCTGGACCATTTGATAAAAATATACCATTTGGCTTAAGAGCTAAAATTTTATCAGCAGATGTTTTACAAGAAACAACAGTAACTTTACAATTAAAGTCAGAAAAATATCTTAAAATATTTTTCTTTATCCCATAATCGATGGCAACAACATGAAAGGAATTCTTGGTATTTTTTTTGTAACCTGTTTCTTTTTTCCAAGTTTTAAGACCCTTCCAAATATAGTTCTTTGGTGTTGTAACTTTTTCTGCAAGATCAAGATTTTTTAACCCGCTCCATTTAATTGTTGAGTTGGTTAATTTACTGATATTAAATTTACCAGTTTTAGAATAAGCAATGGTTCCTTTGGGAGCACCTTTATCTCTAATAAAATTGGTTAAACTTCTAGTATCTAATCCTGTAATTCCAACTATCTTATTTTTTTTAAGCCAAGCATCTAAATGAAGAAATGATCTATAATTTGATGGAGATGTTATTTCTGAATTAAACACTACACCTTTAGTCCATATTTTGTCAGATTCTAAATCTTCTTTGTTAGTTCCAACATTTCCAATATGAGGGAAGGTAAAGTTTATAATTTGTCCAGCATAAGAAGGATCGGATATAATTTCTTGGTATCCTGTTAAAGAAGTATTAAAGCAAACTTCACCAGTAGCATTACCTTGGTAACCAATTCCAATTCCTTTAAAAACCTTCTTGTTTTCAAGAACTAAAACGCCTGTATTGATTTGTGAATTTTTTGAGTTAGATTTTTTTGCTTTTTTGTTCAATTACAACTCATGAGTTAAAGGTTAATACAATACTTGCATTATTATCGCAACAGAGATGTAATATAAAATTGTAAAAAAACAATTTTTCTTTTGAAGATTTTTTTCTTTGAAGTAGATTAAAAAAATTATGGCATTAAAAGAAACTATCGAAACTGAATATAAAAACGCTTTAAAAGCTAAAGATAAAACTAAAATATCAACCTACAGGTTAATATTATCATCTATCAAAGATTTAGACATTGTTAACAGATCCGGTCCAAACAAAAAGGATACTGATGATGAGGATATTAAAAAATTATTAAAAAAAATGGTTAAGCAAAGGGCCGAATCGATTGATATTTACAAAAAAAATAACAGAACAGATCTTTTAGAAGTTGAACAAAATGAACTCGAGATTTTATCAGTTTTTTTACCAAAACAACTTGGTGAAGAGGAAACTAAGAAAATATGTTCAGAAGTAATTACTAAACTTGGTGCAAGTTCAGTTAAAGATATGGGTAAAGTAATGGGTGAATTAAAAAAACTACATGCTGATGAGATTGATTTTGCAAAGGCTGGCCCACTAATTAAGGAATTATTAAATAATTAATGAAATACCCAAAAGAGTACCTTGATGAAATTAAAACAAGGTTAAAAGTATCAACAGTTGTATCAAAGTCTGTTGCCTTAAAGAAAAGAGGAAAAGAGTACGTTGGTTTATCTCCTTTTAAAAATGAGAAAACTCCATCTTTTACAGTTAATGATGAAAAAGAATTTTATCATTGCTTTGCAACATCAGAACATGGAAATATTTTTGACTTTGTAATGAAAACCCAAAATTTTAAATTTGGGGAAGCAGTTAAGCATTTAGCTCAGCTTGCTGGAATGCAGCCATATATGTTTTCAAAACAAGACGAAGAGAGAGAAAAAAAATGGAAAGAATATTTATCTATTTATAGCCAGTATGTTGATTTTTATCATAATGAATTATTAAAAAATGAAGCTTATTCAAATGCTAGAGATTATTTAAAGAATAGGTCCTTAAGTAAAGAGGAAGTTAAGAAATTTAAAATTGGATATATTGAAAAAAATCCTAATTTTTTTGATAAATTAAAAAATGAATTCAGTGAACAGGCTTTAGTTGAAAGTGGCTTGTTTTATTTAGATGAAAAAAAGAAAACTTATGTAGAAAGATTTAGAGGTCGATTAATTTTTCCAATAAATAATATTTCAGGTCAACCAATTGCATTAGGTGGAAGGATAATTGAAAAGCTAGATTATTTAGCAAAGTATATAAATTCACCAGAGACTGCTTTTTTTAAAAAAGGTTCAAATTTATATAATTTAGATTTAGCTAGAAAATTATTAAATAAATTAGATCATATCTATTTGGTTGAAGGTTATATGGATGTTGTTGGCTTAAGTAAAAATGGAATAGAAAATGCTGTTGCAAATCTTGGCACTTCATTAACTGACAAACAAATTTTAACTTTAAATCAATTTTTTGATGATATTATTATTTGCTTTGATGGAGATGAAAGTGGTTACAAAGCTGCTTTAAGAGCTGCAGAAAATTCAATTAAAGAATTAAAACCTGAAAAGCAAATTTCATTTTTATTTTTACCCGATAAAGAAGATCCAGATAGTTATGTAAATAAAAATGGCAAAAATAATTTCATAGATTTTACCAAACAAAGCAAGTTATCTATTCATCAATTTATTTTTAGTCATTATAAAAAACAGACAAAAAATAATCCATCATCAATGGCTATTTTTGAAAAAAAACTTAGAGAAATAGCAAATACTATAAAAGATGATTTTATTAAAAAATATGTTCTGGAGTATTTTTTAGAAAAAATTGCAGAGCTAACACCCCATTCAAACCAAAATAAGAAAAAGTTTTATGTTAAAAAAATAAAATCATTAGACTCTACTAAAAAACATTTTAATGAAAGCCAATCCTTAACGGGTGTGGAGCTTAAAGAATTTTCATTATTATACTTGGTTATGAATAATTTAACATTGTTACAAGCCAATATTCACTTAATAGAAAATATCAAAATATTTACTGAGATAAATAAGCAAATATTTTATGTAATCATTGAAAAGTTAAAATCTGGAGAACAAATTACAATTAAAGACTTAAATTTAGACAAACAGTTGTTGGATAAGATTAATAAATTTGCACCAATTAAACATATTCTTAAAAATAAACCTGAAAATGATAACCAAATTATAGAATTACTAGATGATATTTCGAAAGATTTGTTCAATTATGACTTAGAGTTTAGAATCCAAGAATTAGAATCGAAGTTCTCCAAGGATATGAGTGAAACTACATTCAACGAGCTAAAAGAGCTGAAAAATGAGAGAAAAATCAATTAATCAGATCAATTTAGCAATGGATTTTTGCGAATTAGATATTATATAAGTCTTTCAAACTTATATTGCTGTGGAAAGAATTATTACAAAATCATTTGCTAGATTGATGGGTCGAGGAACTCATAGAGGATTCATAACTTACGAAGAACTAAATAAATCTCTTGGAAAAAGAAATCTTTCTGATGAAAATTTATCTCAAGCATTCATTCATATTTTAGATGAAAATGTTGCTTTAGTTGAAAAGAAATCTGATTTTAAAGTTTTAAGAAAAAAAGAGGGTTCTTCCAAAGAAGAAGGCAAGACAATTGAAAAAAGTGATGATCCTATCAGAATGTATTTACGTGAAATGGGTGGGGTTGAATTACTTTCAAGAGAAGGTGAAATTGCAATCGCCAAAAGAATAGAGGCAGGAAAAGATGTAATGTTAATTGCACTTTCACAGAGCCCAATTACAGCACAACAATTTTTTGAATGGAATGATCAGTTACAAAAAGATGAAATCTTAGTAAGAGAAATAATTGACATTGATACAAATTACATGGAAGACGAGTCAACAGGACCAAGTGCAAAACAAAAAAATGCTGGAGAGACTGATAAAGAAGAGGGGTCTAGTGATGGAGATGATGATGATTTTAATCCCACACTTGCTGCAATGGAAACTGAAATTAAACCAAAAGTTTTAAAAACAGTTAATATACTTACAAAAGAATATAATAAATTAATTAAATACCAAAAAGAAAAACTGGATTGTGTTTTAAATTCTCAAAACTTTTCACCTGCAAAAGAAAAAGGATATGAGAAAATAGTAAATGATATTTTAGAAAATATTAAATCTCTTCAACTATCACCATCTGTTTTAGAGGAACTCGTTCAAAAACATTATGTTGAAAATAAAAAAATTGTATCTTTAGAAGGTAATCTTTTAAGATTAGCAATGGATCATAAAATACCTAGAAATGAATTTATTAAATTTTATATTGGTAACGAAATAAATCCAAATCTAAAAAAATTTTTAGACACAAATGCTATTTGGAAACAATTCTTCACAAAAAATAAAGATGAATTTAAAAACATAAGAGAAAGATTAATCGAAATAAGTCATAAGCTTGGAATTTCAGTAACAGACTTTAAAAAATTAGTTAGCAGAGTTCAAAAAGGTGAAAAAGAATCAAGAATTGCTAAAAAAGAAATGGTTGAAGCCAATTTAAGATTAGTAATATCAATAGCTAAAAAATATACTAATAGAGGTCTTCAATTCTTGGATTTAATTCAAGAGGGAAATATTGGCTTGATGAAAGCTGTAGATAAATTTGAATATCGAAGAGGATATAAGTTTTCTACATATGCAACTTGGTGGATAAGACAAGCGATCACAAGATCAATAGCAGACCAAGCAAGAACAATTAGAATTCCAGTTCACATGATTGAAACAATTAATAAAATTGTTAGAACACAAAGATTAATTCTGAGTGAATTTGGTAGAGAAGCTACACCAGAAGAATTAGCGCAAAAACTTCGTATGCCATTAGATAAAGTAAGAAAGGTATTGAAAATTTCAAAAGAACCAGTGTCATTAGAGAAACCAGTTGGAGATGAAGAGGATAGCAGTTTGGGAGATTTTATTGAAGACACAAAAGCATTGGCTCCACTTGAACAAGCAATTAAATCAAATTTAGGTGAAGCAACAACTAAAATTTTATCTACACTTACTCCAAGAGAAGAAAGAGTTTTAAGAATGAGATTTGGTGTGGGTATGAATACTGACCATACTTTGGAAGAAGTAGGACTTCAGTTCTCAGTGACTAGAGAAAGAATTCGACAGATTGAAGCAAAAGCTCTGAGAAAACTAAAACATCCAAGTAGATCTAAGCAACTAAAAAGTTTCTTAGAAAGTTAATTTTTGGGCCGTTAGCTCAATAGTAGAGTACTGCATTGACATTGCAGGGGTAGTTGGAGCGTAACCAACACGGCCCACCATTTAACAATTATCTTTAATTGATAACTTTATAAAAATGATATAACTAATCCTAAGTTTTGGGCCTGTAGCTCAGTTGGTTAGAGCAGTACACTCATAATGTATTGGTCCCAGGTTCGAGTCCTGGCGGGCCCACCAAAAATACTTGATTAGATGCTATTTATTTTTAAGTAGAAATGTTTGAAAAAAATTAATTAATTATCAAATTCAGATAAGTTTTTTATCAAAGCGTCTATTTGACCATCATTAGAGTTAATAATTGATGAGAACTCCTCTTTTTGGGTTCGTGCAAGACTTAAGCCCTCAATAATTAAATCTCTAATAAGTAAATTCTCAGGATTTTTAGTATACACTCTCCACTCAATTTTAACTTCTGGCTTAGTATCTGTAGCAATTAAAGTACTTGATACTATTGTGTAGTTTTCATTAATTCTTTTTTGTGAATTTACCACAATTTCAGGATTAGAGTATTCAGCAAGTCGACTTGAAAAACTTTTCAAAAAATACTCTTTAAAAACAATTTGATAATTAGTTAATTTTTCTTTGCTTAAACCTTTTCTGTTAGCTCCTAAAGAATATAAGCCAAGTCCAGTTATATCCACAGTTTCTTTTGCAATTTCTTTTAGTTTTTCAATTCTTTCCTCTTTGCTTATATTTGAGCTTAGAGTTTTAGCAGCCTTGTTGACTGTTGATTTGATGAAAGTTTCAGGAGAAATTGAAAAAGCATGATTAGTATTTAAGATAAAGATAATACTAAAAATAAATAAACTTAGATATTTTTTCATTTTTTGTTTATGGTTATTTTATTTGGTATCTATTTCTTCCCAATCACTATCGTCCATTGTTTCTACTACACCTGTAGAATTAGAAATTTTCTTTTGTCTATCTTGTAAATATAAGCTTCTGACTGAAGCATAAAAATCCATAGAATTTTTTTCTAAATTATCTAGTGACTCAATATTTTTTGCTCTAAAATCTATTCCTGTTAATATTTTAGATGTCATATAAACTTTCTCACTTAAAAATTCATTATTACCGTTAACTGATGCATTATAATAAGGGTCACCACCCATTACGTTAATAAATGAGCCAGCTGTATCTCTTACAGTTGTTGGACCTAAAACTGGAAGGACAAGATAGCAACCTGGGCCAACTCCCCATCTTCCAAGTGTTTGGCCATAGTCTTCTCTTTCATATTCAGGAAACCCTAAACTTTGAGCAACATCAAATATACCTAGAATTCCAATTGTACTATTAACAAGTAGTCTACCCGTATTAATACCTGCTTTTCCAAGTTCACCTTGCAGAACATTATTTGGTATAGTGATTAGATTAGACAAATTATTTAGAACATTACCTGTACCAGTTCTGATAGGTGAAGGTAAAGTTCTATAACCTTTAGCAACTGGTTTTAAAATTAGTTTATCTAGTCCTTGGTTTAAAGAAAAAGTGGCTCTGTTTAGGGGTTCAAAGCAGTCTTTTGTAGTTTGATTAGCTTTATTCTTTTTGGTAAGCTTTAAATCACCATCAGATGCTGCAAAAGCATTAGTGGAAAGCAAAATAGCAGCTAGAAATAATTTAAAAAACTTTATCATAGTTAATTATTATATAATGCATATGCATCTAAAGTAAAACGAGATTTAGTACTAAAAATGTCTTAATTATGGCTATAAATAAACTTATACAAAGCTTAAAATGAGTATTAAAACAATTTTAAACTATTCTCCTAATTTTAATTCTAAAAAAAGAAACTTTAAACAAATAAAGTTTATTATTTTTCATTATACAGGAATGAAAAAAGAATCAGAAGCCATAAATAAACTAACTGAAATACAATCTGAGGTTAGCTGTCATTATTTAGTTAAAAATAATGGAGAGATAATCAAAATGGTTCCAGATTTATATGTTGCTTGGCATGCAGGAATATCTTCTTGGAAAAATATTAGCTCTCTTAACAATAATTCTATTGGAATTGAAATAAGTAATTCGGGGCATGAATTTAATTATAAACATTTTTCAAAAAAACAAATTAAATCTATTCTAATTTTAAGTAAATTTTTAATTAAAAAGTATAAAATAAATAAAAAAAATATTTTAGGCCACTCAGATATAGCCCCAAGTAGAAAAAAAGATCCTGGTGAAAAATTTCCATGGCAACATTTTGCAAAACAGGGGGTTGGCATTTGGCATTCATTATCAGCCAAACTTTCTAAAAAAAATAGAATGATAAAAGTAAGTTTGTTAGATAAAAAAAAATTTTTTAACAATATATTTAAAATTGGATATGCAAAAAAAAGTCCAAAAAATATTAAAAATGATAAATATTTTACATTCTTAGTTCAAGCTTTTCAGAGAAGATTTAGGCAAGAGTTGGTAAATGGCAAAATTGACAATGAATGTCTAATTATAAGTGAAAATCTTGCAAAAAAACTTAATTAAATTTTCTTGAAGTTTTTTAGTTTAATACTAAATTAAGACTGCCAGATAAACGATTTATCGCTTTAATTTTTAATTAAAGAGGAAAGTCCGGGCTCCACAAGGATGCAGTGCCAGATAATACCTGGCGGGGGTAACCCTAGGGATAGTGCCACAGAAAATAAACCGCCATAACATGGCAAGGGTGAAAAGGTGTGGTAAGAGCACACCGGTTCTATTGGTAACAATGAACGCTGGAAAACCCCACTGGGAGCAAGACTAAGTAGAGATGACATTGTTGAAAAACTAAAAGCCATCCTTGGCTAGTCATCAGGGTTAGTTGCTTGAGCTTAAGAGTGATCTTAAGCCTAGAGAAATGATAGGTTTAAATGACAGAACCCGGCTTATAGTTTATCTGGCAAAGTTATCCACATCATAAAATTAATTGAATTAAATGTTCTCGTTTTGATTCATTATTGAATCAATTTTGTTCTATTTTTTCAATTATTTGATGCATAGTTATTATTTTTAATAGCTTGATGTGCTTATTTCATTTGATACTAAAAAGTTACTAACAATAGTCAAAAATCGTGAAAAATCAGTATTTGACACGAAATAAATTTACCCATATATTCCCATATATTCCCAATTATGGAATTAAAAAATTATAAAATATATGTTTTTATCTACCTACGAGAACAAATTAGACAAAAAAGGGAGAGTGTCTGTGCCTGCAAGTTTTAGATCGTATTTATCAAACTTAGGATATAATGGCGTTATTTGTTATCCTTCTTTCAACAATTCATCTATTGAAGCATGTTCTCAAGATAGAATTGAAAAAATTTCCTCTGCAATAGAATCTTTAAATCCATTTGAAGAAAAAAGAGATTTTTTCGCAACATCAATTTTAGCAGAAAGTACAAATTTACAATTTGATAGTGAAGGAAGAATTTCTCTTTCATCAAAATTATTAAAACATGCAAAAATCAAAAATAGCATGCTGTTTGTTGGGCAAGGTCAAACTTTCCAAATATGGGAACCAACAGCGTTTGAAAAATTTAAGGTAGTAGCAAGAAAAAAAGCAAACCAGAATCGAGCTAACCTTAAATGGGAAAAACATTTCAACAACAATGAGGGGAAATAGCAGATGACAATTAACTTTAAAGCACCAGAAATTAAAGAATTACAACCACGACTTCTAGTAATGGGCGTTGGTGGAGCAGGTGGAAACGCAATCAATGAAATGATTGAAAATAATCTACAAGGTGTAGAATTTATAGCAGTAAACACTGATGCTCAGGATCTAAAGTTAAGTAAATGCAAAACAAGAATTCAGATTGGTTTAAATTTAACTAAGGGTCTAGGCGCTGGGGCAAAACTTGACATTGGCCAAGCAGCAGCAGATGAATCTTTAAATGAAATTGTAAATACTTTGCAAGGTGCAAATATGGTTTTTATCGCAGCTGGTATGGGTGGTGGAACGGGCACTGGTGCTGCTCATGTCATTGCTAGAGCTGCAAAAGAATTAAATATTTTAACTGTTGGGGTTGTAACTCTACCATTCTTATATGAAGGTCCCTCAAGAATGAGAAGAGCACAACAAGGTTTGGAAGAATTAAGAAAACATGTTGATACAATAATAGTTATTCCAAATCAAAATTTGTTTAAAATAGCAAATGAACAAACTACATTTGAAGACTCTTTTAATCTTTCAAATAATGTTTTAATGCATGGGGTTCAAAGTATAACTGATTTAATGGTTAGACCAGGTTTAATCAACCTTGATTTTGCTGATGTTGAAACTGTGATGGCATCAATGGGTAAAGCAATGATGGGAACAGGAGAAGCTGAAGGAGAAGGTAGAGCTCTAAAGGCAGCAGACATGGCTGTCAGCAATCCATTAATTGATGACTACACTCTTAAAGGTGCAAAAGGTTTATTGGTTAATATTACTGGTGGTAAAGACCTTAAACTTTTTGAGGTAGATGAGGCGGTAAACAAAGTAAGAGCTGAAGTGGATCCAGAAGCAGAGTTAATTATTGGTGCTATTACTGACTCTGAACTTGATGGTAAAATGAGAGTTTCAATTGTTGCAACTTCTTTAGATGGTCAACAACCAGAAACTAAATCTGTAATAAATATGGTTCATCGTATCCAAAATCGAAATCCTGGTTATTCAGATTTTACAAATGTGGGATCATCAGCGTCTTTCAACTTTTCAAACTCAATTTCAAACCCAGTCACTCATGGTGCAAACGCACTTAAACTTGAAAATGAGATAGTTCAAGAACAACAACAAGAAACCTCTAATTCTAATGTTGTTAATGATGAAATCATTCATAATACAAACATTGAAACACAAAGTGTTGTAGAAGACAGTTTAGTAAACGAAATGGAAAAATCATTTACTCAAGAAGCCATGGAAGAGCTACAAGAACCAATGGCAGAAGAAAACATGGAAGAAGATGTTTCAAATGACTTAAAAGAATTTGGTGTTGATTCTGAGGCTCCAGATTTATTTAGTTCTGAAGCAGAAAATTCGAGTGCAGAAGAATTATTATCTTCAAATGATGAAGAGGATGATCTTGAAATACCAGCATTCCTAAGAAGACAAAAAAATTAATGGTCTTCGAAGAAATAAATGGAAGCCACCATAGTACCGAAAGTGCAAAAGCATTATCCGGTACTGCTAAAAGAAATTATTAGCATTATTACCCCTCATTATGGTGGCACATTTATTGATTGCACTTTTGGTCAAGGTGGCTATTCAAAAAAAATATTAGAATTTGAGAATACTAAAGTAATTGCTCTTGATAGAGATATTGAGAGTGAAAAAAAAGCAAATCAAATAAAGGAAAACTTTGGAGACAGATTTGTATTTAAAAATATAAAATTTAGTCAGCTTAACAATCTAAAATTAAAACAAGAGGAAGTTAAAGGTGTAATCTTTGACCTTGGATATTCATACACACAAATAAAAGATCCCAAAAAAGGATTATCATTTGAGTCTGTTGGTAGCTTAAATATGCAAATGGGTTTGAACAATTATTCAGCTGAAGATGCAATAAATAAACTTGATGAAAAAGAATTGGAAAAAATATTCAAATTTTTTGGAGAAGAAAAAGAGAGTAAATTTATTGCTAAAAATATTATTAAAGAAAGATTAAAAAATAAAATAGATACACAATCTCTTGTTAAAATCATAGACAAAACAAAAAGAAAAAAAAACTTTAAAGTAAACAGTGCAACAAAAGTTTTTCAAGCACTTAGAATATTTGTGAATAAAGAAATTAGTGAATTAATTTTTGGTCTTATTAATGCAACTAAAGTTCTTAAAAAAGATGGAGTTCTGGCAGTCGTCACATTTCATTCACTAGAAGATAAAATTGTAAAATATTTTTTTAAAAGTCTTTCAGAAAACAAAAGTATTTCAAGATATGTGCCTGTTACAGAACAAGCAGAAACCTTATTCAAATTGGTTGAAAAAAAAGCAATTATTCCAACAGAAGCTGAGATAAATGAAAATTTGCCATCTAGATCAGCAAAGCTGAGATATGTAATAAAAAAAAAAAATTTTTATGATTTTGAAACAGATATTCATGAACAATTTAAAAATTTAATTGAAATAGAAAATTTTGGAGAAAAATTGTGAAAAAGATTGGCTTAATTGCGGTCATTTTTTTATTAATCTTAACAACTGCAATAATTAAGAATTCAGCAAAAAAAACAGAGGACAAAATTTTTACATCAAAAGAAAACCTAAGAGTCCTTAATTCTGAATTTGAAAAGATTAAACTAGAACATGACTATCTTAGCTCTGCAGAAAAACTATTAGAATATCAATCACAATATTTTGAAGATGAATTAATACAAAAAAATATTGAAAATATAAAAATATTTAAAATTCAAGATAAAGAAAAAAAAATTCAGAATTTAAAAATAACTAAAGAATAATGAAAAAGACAAGATCAAAAATTATTATTGAAGATTATAGAAATAATTTTATTTATAAAAAAAATGAAACAAATCTTAATATTCAATTTAATAGAGTAGCCTTCATATTTTTTATATTTTTTATTATTTATCTAATTTATGCTATTCATTTAATTCATCTTGGTTCAAGAAAATCAAAAATAAACAATCTTAACAGTACGCCAATTTTTAACGATAAACTTTATAGAGCAGATATTACTGATATAAATGGCAATTATTTGGCAAAAACAGTTAAATCAATTGATATAGGCATCAAAACATCTGATGTAATTAATAAAAAAAAACTTTTACTAAGTTTAAATATCATATTTCCAAATAAAAATTTTAGTAAGATCAAAAAACAGCTTGAAACAAAAAAATTCTTTTGGTTAGAAAAGAAAATCTCAGAAGAAAAATATGAAAAATTAATGAAACTTGGAGATAAATCAATAAAACCTGAGGAAAGAGTTTTAAGAATTTATCCTCAAAAAAATCTTTTTAGTCATACTATTGGCCAGATTGATGATGATAATAATGGAATTTCAGGATTAGAAAAATCATTTAATAAAATTCTAAAAAAATCTAAAAGTCCAATTATGCTTACAGTTGATAAAGATTTACAGTTTTTAATACGAAAAGAGTTAATTAAATATCAAGAAATTTTTAGAAGCAAAGGTAGTGCAGCTATATTGATGAATGTAAATAATGGAAATATACTCTCAATTGTTTCATTACCTGACTTTAATCCAAATGAAAGACAGAATATAACTGACATTAATTTTATTAATAGAGTTACAAAAGGAACATATGAATTAGGTTCTGTTTTTAAAGTGTTTACATTTGCAAGTGCTTTAAATGAAGATTTGATAGAACCTCAAACTGAATTTTTAGACTTACCAAAATCTATTCGTTGCGATAAACATAGAATAGGTGAGTATGATAATGAGATACCATCTGATTTAACAGCTGAACAAATTTTAATTAGATCAGGAAATATTGGTTCAGTTAGAATTGGTCAAAAAATTGGACCAGAAAAACATAAGTCGTTTTTAGAAAAAGTAGGTGTATTAAGTTCAATTGATTTTGATATAGAAGAAGTAGCTCCTCAAAAAAACTATAGTTTTGGAAAATGTAAACTAGCTACAGCCTCATTTGGTCACGGTATTGCAACTACAATTCTTCAGTTAGCAAAAGGCTACGCAGTAATATCCAACGGTGGATTTGATGTTAAACCAACACTAATTCAACATAACGCTAGAAAAATAAAAAAAGGTGATAGATTACTAAAAAAGGGAGTTTCTAAAAAAGTAGTAACGGTTTTAAGAAAAATTGTGAACACAGAAGAGGGTACAGCAAAATTTGCCAATATACCAAATTATGAGATAGGTGGAAAAACTGGAACCGCAGATCAGCCAAAAGATGGCTCTTATTCTGAAGCTAAGATAAATACATTTGCTTCAATATTTCCAACCTCAAATCCACAATATGTATTTGTAGTTATGTTAGATACACCACAAAAATCAAAAGACTATTATTATAAATATAGACATCAAAAAGGTGGGTGGAAAGGAACTTTATATAACACAGCAGGATGGACATCAGTTGAAGTTGCTGGAAAAATAATGGACAAAATTGGGCCTATTTTAGCCACAAAATATATAGAAGTTAATTAACCATGCTCCTAGGTAATTATTTTCAAAATATTAATGATAATTACAAAAAATTTTCTTTTTCAGGTATTTCGTTTGATAGCAATCAAATAAATAAAAATTATATTTTTTTTGCGATTAAAGGAAATAGAACTGATGGGAATGATTTTATACAAACAGCAATTCGTAATGGAGCTAAAATTATTATAACCGAAGAAAAAATTAATGGGTTAAAAAATGGTATTCTATTTATTCAATCAAAAAATATTAGAAAGTTATTAGCTGAAGTTTCGTTTAAAATTTATAATAATATACCTAATAATATCATTGCAGTTACTGGAACTAATGGAAAGTCATCGATTGCAGATTTTTATTATCAAATATTATTTTTAAATAATAAAAAAGTTGCTTCTATTGGAACTTTAGGAGTTAAATCAAAAAAATTAAAAATAGATTTATTTAATACAACAATAGATCCAATTAGATTAAGTAAAATTTTATGTAACTTAAAAAAACAAAATATAAACAATGTTATTATGGAGGCATCTAGTCATGGATTGGACCAAAATAGACTAGATGGACTATTTTTTAGTACTGGAATATTTACAAATTTATCACAAGATCACTTAGATTATCACAAAAATATAAAAGATTATTTAAAGGCTAAACTTTATTTATTTAATCATTTAATTATAAAAAATGGAAATGTTATAACTGACGAAAAAATACCCGAATTTAAAAAAATTAAAAAAATTACAATAAATAAAAATTTAAATCTTTGTTTGTTAAATGATAAAAAAAATGATTTTAAATTTTTATCACATAATTTTGATGGAGAAGGACAATTATTAAAAATTAAACACAATAATTTAATATACAACGTTAAACTTAACTTGATCGGAAAAATTCAATTAAAAAATATATTGATGGCAGTTATTGCAGCAAAAAAAAGCAATATAGAGATTAGAAAAATAGTTGAAGTTATACCAAAGATTAAATCTGTAGAAGGCAGATTTGAAAGAATTGGTATGATTAAAAACAGATCTAAAGTAATCTTGGATTACGCGCATACACCAGATGCTTTGAAGACTTGTCTTAAAAATTTAAAGGAGCAGTTTCCCAATCATAAGATTAATATAGTGTTTGGATGTGGTGGAAATAGAGATCAAGACAAAAGAGTTAAAATGGGAAGGATTGCCGACATTTTTTCAGATCAAATATATCTTACTGACGACAATCCTAGGTTAGAACTGCCCAGTAAAATAAGAAAGGATATAAAAAAGGGAATAAGAAAACAAAAAATATTGGAGTTTCCAAATAGGGCAAAAGCAATTTCTGAGGCAATTAGTCAATTAAATACTGGAGAAATTTTACTTGTAGCTGGTAAAGGACATGAAACGGTTCAAGAAATTGGTGTAAAAAAAGTATTTTTTTCAGACAAAAAAAACATTTTAAGTGCAATTAAAAAAAAAAATTTATCTTTATCAGACAACTTAAAGGTAAATATAATTAACGAGCTTTCAAAAAAAAAAAGAAAACTTTCTAAAATTTATTTTAATCAGGCAAAAATTAATTCCAAAGAAATAAATAAAGATGATATTTTTTTTGCAATTAAAGGAAAAAAAAATGATGGAAATAAATTTATTAATGAAGCTTTTAACAAAAAAGTATCAATAGCAGTAGTTAATAAAATTGACAGAAACAATAATATTAATCGTCAAATAAAAGTTAGAGACACTCTTAAATTTTTAACGCAAAGTTCACAAATTTATAGACAAAATATAAATACAAAAATTATCGCTATTACAGGAAGTTGTGGAAAAACTACCTTAAAAGAATTATTGGGTAGTTCGTTAAAAAAAATATCTAAAGTTAGTACGTCACCAAAATCATACAATAATAAATATGGTGTTCCTTTAAGTCTTTTTAATATTGATCAAAAAGATCAATATGGAGTTTTGGAAATTGGCATGGATAAGAAAGGGGAAATTGACTCTCTATCAAAGATTATTCAACCAGATGTTAGTGTAATCACAAATATTAATTATGCCCATGCAAAGAATTTTAGCAATATAAGACAAATTGCTTTGGCTAAATCAGAGATAATACATAATACTAAAAATAATGGCTTCATCGTTTTAAATGCAGATGATAAGTTTTTTAATTTACATAAAAAAATAACTCTTAAAAGAAACCTAAAATTTTTATCATTTAGTATCAAAAAAAAAGACTCAAATGTTAAACTTATAGATATAAAAAAAGCTGGTAAAAAGTTCAAAGCAATAATTAGAATTAATAATTTAAGAACTCATTTTTTTATTTCTAATGACTTTGAAAACAATATTCAAAATATTTTAGCTACATTAACTGTAATGAGTATTTTTATAGATATATCTAAATTAGCTAAAGATATATTTGTCAATTTCAAAACTCCAGAAGGAAGAGGTGATTTTTCAAAAATTAAATTTAAAAATAAAAATTTAAATTTGATTGATGAAAGTTATAACTCAAATCCATTATCTCTTAAATCTGCAATACTAAATTATGATAAATTAGACTCAAAAAAATCAAAAAAATATTTACTTCTTGGCGATATGCTTGAGCTTGGAAAGCATTCTAAAAAACTTCATCAATCTATTGGTAAAATAGTTAACAGCACTAAAATAGACAAAGTCTTTGTTAAAGGAAATAAAATCTTACATACCTTTAACTCCATTTCAAAATTAAAAAGAGGCAGAATTTTAAATACAAACTCTCAAATTATTAATTTGATTAAAAATGATTTAAATAATAAAGATTATCTTATGGTTAAGGCCTCAAATGCGACAGGATTCAACAAGATATTAAATAATTTAAAAGGGCTTAAATAAATGCTTTATCAGTTTCTATTAAATTTTATTGATATTTTTGGTTTTTTAAATGTATTTAAGTATATAACTTTTAGAACTGGGTTATCATTATTTACCTCGTTGGTAATTGTTTTGTTAATCGGAAGACCTTTTATCAATTTTTTTTCCTATAGAAAAATTTTAGATCCTATACGAGATGATGGACCAGAAGATCATATTATAAAAAAGATTGGCACACCAACAATGGGAGGAGTGATTATCTTATTTGGATTATTGGTTTCTGTTTTATGTTGGGGAGATCTATCAAATATTAATATCTTATTTTGTATTTATATAGCAATCTCATTTGGTTTGATTGGAGCATTCGATGATTATAAAAAAATACAACATAATAATTCTTCAGGTATTTCATCTAAATCTAAAATATTATCACAAATTTTGATAACAATTTTGGGAATAAGTTTTTTTGTTTATTTTGTAAATTATCAAGATATCACTAATTTATATTTTCCATTTTTTAAAAATTTAATAATTAACCTTGGGTGGTTTTTTATTCCTTTTTCTGTCTTTGTAATTGTTGGATCTTCTAATGCAGTAAATCTAACAGATGGGCTTGATGGACTAGCCACAGTACCAGTAATTTTGGTTGCGGGATGTTTTGCATTTATAAGTTATGTAACTGGAAATATTGTTTTTTCAGATTATTTACAAATTCCTTATATTGAAGGAACAGGTGAGGTTTCAATTTTTTGTGGAGCAATCATTGGATCATGCCTAGGTTTTTTATGGTTTAACGCACCACCAGCAAAAATTTTTATGGGTGACACGGGCTCTTTAGCTCTTGGTGGTTCTTTAGGAGCAGTTGGAATAATCACAAAGCATGAAATTGTTTTAGCAATAACAGGTGGATTATTTGTACTTGAGGCAGTTTCAGTAATGGTTCAAGTAATTTCTTTCAAACTGACTGGAAAACGAATTTTTAGGATGGCACCAATACACCATCATTTTGAAAAAAAGGGATGGCCAGAATCGACCATTGTTATTAGATTTTGGATTATTTCAATTATTTTAGCAATGATAGGTTTAGCCACTTTAAAACTAAGATAATGAAAAAAAATACAAATATTTTTTTAAGAAAAAAAATATTGATATATGGACTTGGCAAAAGTGGTGTCTCATCTTATAAATTTTTAAATGACAAAGCTGAAGTTTATTTATTTGACGACAATTTAAAAAAAAAGTTTAATTTAAAGATAAAACAAAACCTAAAAAATTTCAAAGAAATATCAAAAATTAAATTTGATAAAATTATTATTAGTCCAGGAATTGATATTTCAAATTGTAGATTGTCTAAAATTTTAAAAAAAAATTCTTCTAAAATCTATACTGATCTAGATATATTCTATTCGTTTTATAAAAACAAAAGTTTTACTATTACAGGGACTAACGGAAAATCTACTACAGCTAAAATTTTACACAAAGTTTTGGTTGATCAAAAATATGACGCAAGACTAATTGGCAATATTGGAAATCCTGCTTTATCTGAAAAAAAAATTACCAAAAAAACTGTATTTGTAATAGAAGCCTCATCCTACCAATTAGATTATAGCAAAGTATTTACATCTAAATATGCAATAATATTAAATATAAGCCCAGATCATTTAGAGAGGCATAAAAATTTAAAAAATTATGTTAATGCAAAATTTAAGCTATTAGCTTCTCAACCAAATAAATCTATAGCTTTTGTTAAAAAAAATGATCCACTGATTAATGAAACTATTAACAAAAAAAATTTTAAACAAAAAATTATTAGAGTTGACTCATTAAAAAATGATAAAATGTTAAAACAACTTAAAAATAGATACTTCTTATCCTCTGGTAATAAAGAAAATTTATCTTTTATTTTAAAAATTTCAAAAATATTAAAATTAGATGATAAAGATTTATTAAGAACTTTGAATCAATTTAAAGGATTAAAATATCGACAACAAATTATTTATGAAAATAAAAAATTAACTATCATTAATGACTCGAAATCAACTAGTTTTGCTTCATCAGAGAATTTATTAAAAAGTTTAAAAAATGTTTATTGGATTTTGGGAGGTATTCCTAAAAAGGGGGATAAATTTAAATTATTAAAAAAAAATTGTGAAAACCTGAAAGCTTTTATTTTTGGCAACAATTATAAAGAGTTTAGAAAAAATTTGAAAAATAAAATTTCTGTTAAAAATGTAAAAAAATTAGAGGATGCATTAAATGAAATATTCTTTGATATAAGAAAAAATAAATTAAGAAAAAATATAATTTTTTTTAGTCCTGCTGGTGCATCATTTGATAGCTTTAAAAATTTTGAAGATAGAGGTGAATATTTTAATCAATTAGTTAAAAAATTTATTAATGCAAAACGATAGTTTTTTATATAAATTTTATTATGAATGGTGGAAAAATATTGATAAATCAATTTTTCTAATAATTACACTTTTATTTATAATTGGTTTATTTTTTTCGTTAGTTTCAACTTCATTAATTGCTTCAGATAAATTGGATACAAACAGTTATTTCTTTTTTTTTAAGCATTTAATTTATATTTGCATTGGGATATTTATAATTTTCGTTTTTTCTTCAATTAATACTGAGCAATTATTTAGATATTCAATTATTCTTTTTTTTGTTGCTTTAATATCTTTGTTTCTTGTTCCAATTATTGGTATCGAGGTAAAGGGATCAAAAAGATGGATAGACCTGTTTTCTTTGCCACGATTCCAACCCATTGAAGTATTAAAACCTTTTTTAATTATTATGTTGGCCACTATTCTTTGCAATAATAAAAACTCTAATCTTTATATTAAATATTTGTTATCTGTAATTTTAATATCTATCATTTCTTTATTATTAATCATGCAGCCTGATATAGGTCAAACACTACTTGTAGTTTTTTCTTGGGCAGTTTTAATTTTTACTTCTGGTATTAATATTTTTTTTCTTTTTGGTTTTTCTTTATTTGTATTAAGTCTTTTCAGTTACTTAATCATCTATGTGCCTAAATTTGATTATATACAAGGTAGAATTTTTTCCTTTTTTAATAGGGATATCGGTGCACATAATTTTCAATCCGACAAAGCGATTGAATCTATTACTAGTGGAGGTTTTTTTGGTAAAGGAATTGGAGAGGGAACATTAAAAAATAGAGTACCAGAGGCTCATACTGATTATATTATTTCAGTAATTTCAGAGGAGTTTGGTGTAGTTGCAATAATATTAATATTGATATTATTTTTAACACTTATTTATATGGTTTTTAAAAGAATTAATTATGAAAAGAATGAGAAGATTAAATTAGTTTTAATTGGTTGCGTTAGTTTAATTTTAATGCAGGCTACAATTCACGTTGGGGTTAATATTAGATTGTTTCCAACAACAGGAATGACATTGCCATTTTTGAGTTATGGTGGATCTTCGATAGTAAGTGTATCAATATTATCTGGAATAATTTTAAATTTAACCAAAAGAAAAATAAATCACCAAAGATGAAGAAAAAAATTTTAATTACTACAGGAGGTTCAGGTGGACATGTTTTGCCAGCAATCACAATTTATGATCATTTAAAAGTTGAATATGATGTTCTGATTTCTACTGACTTAAGAGGGTATAAATATTTAGATAGTGATATTTATAAAGTTTTTGTGGTCAACACTCCTAAATTAAATAAATTAATTTTACTTCCTTTTGCAATCATAAAAGTATTTTTTTTAACTTTTAAATCTTTATTTTTATTAAAAAGAGAAAAAATAGAAATTTTAATTTCAACGGGTGGGTATATGTCTTTACCATTATGTTTGGCTGCAAAAGCGGGAAATATTAAAATTTTTTTATTAGAACCAAACATGATTATTGGAAGAGCAAATAGATTTTTTTTAAATTTTTGTGAAAAGATCATATGTTATGATAGTAATATTATTGGTTTTCCAGATAAATTCCAAAATAAATTGAAGATATCACATCCATTAATAAGAAAAAAATATTTTGACATGAACTATAAGGCTAATGTTGATAGAATATTTACAATTATAATAATTGGTGGAAGTCAAGGAGCTAAAATATTTGATGAAATAGTTCATGAGTCAATTCTAAAAATATCTAAAACAAAACCGTTAAAGATTATTCATCAAACAAATAAAAAGAATGTACATTTTTTAAAGAAATTTTATACAGACAACAAAATTGAAAATATTATTTTTGATTTTGAAGAAAATTTAAATGTTCTTTTAGAACAGTCAGATTTATGCATTACTAGGGCAGGTGCATCGACTCTAGCAGAAATTTCTCTTTTAAATATTCCTTTTATTGCTATCCCGTTGCCAACAGCAAAAGATAATCATCAGCTTAAAAATGCTAATTATTACAAAGATAAGAATTGTTGCTGGGTTATAGATCAAATTAACTTTGATAGGGTAAAATTTGAAACTTTTTTATTAGATATTTTGAATAATAAAGATGATTTTTCTGAGAAAAAAAAGAACTTAAAAAATTTAAATTATCAAAATACTTGGAATAATGTTAATCAAAATTTATTGAAGATTATAAATGAAAATTAAATTAGCAAAATCAGAAATAGTACACTTTGTAGGTATCGGTGGTATTGGAATGAGTGGATTATCATTAATAATGAAAGGTAAAGGATTTAAAGTTCAGGGAAGTGATATAGCCAACAATAAAAATATTGAAAGATTGAAGAAAGAAAAAATAAAAATTTCAATTGGTCATAAAAAACAAAATATTAACAAAGCAACAATAGTAGTTATTTCTTCTGCAATTAAAAAAAACAATCCAGAATTAATTGAGGCTAAAAAAAAACAATTACCAATTTATAAAAGAGGTGAAATGTTGGCACACATAGTTTCTTTAACAAAAAATATTGTAGTTGTAGGTTCGCATGGAAAAACAACCACAACTTCATTAATAGCCTCTATTTTTCAGGAAACTAAAATAGACCCAACTATAATTAATGGGGGTGTAATTAATTCTATTAATAATTCTGCAAAATTAGGTAAAAGTGATTGGTCTATTTTGGAAGCGGATGAATCTGACGGAAGTTTTGTTTACATTCCTCCAACATACTCAATTATAACTAATATCGATAGAGAACACATGGATTTTTATAGTTCCATGGAAGAACTTAATGAATATTTTATTAAATTTGTAAACAAAGTCCCATCTTTTGGAAAATCATTTATCTGTTTGGATGATAAAAATAATAAAAATTTAATCAAGAATTTAGATAATAAAAATTATTATACATATGGTTTAGACCAAAAATCAAATTTTTGTATAAAAAATATAAAACAGTTTAGACAATATTCTGAGTTTGATTTGAAAATAATCTTACCAAATAAACGAAATAGATTAATAAAAAGAATTAGAATTCCTTTATTAGGTGTTCATAATATTTTGAATTCAGTTGCAGCTGCAGCATTATCGATCACTGTTGGATTAACAGTTTCTAATATTAAAAAAGGATTAAAAAATTTTAAAGGAGTGCAGAGAAGATTTAATAAAATTTTCACATACAATAAAGTTGATTTTTTTGATGATTATGCACATCACCCAACAGAAATTAAGGTAGTTTTAGATGGAGTAAGCAATGTCTACGATAGTTATGAAAAAGTATGTATTTTTCAACCACATAGAATTTCGAGATTAAAAGATTTAAAAAAAGAATTTACCTATGCTTTTAAAGGTGCAGATAAAGTGATTTTATTTCCGATTTATACTGCTGGAGAAAAAATTAAGTTAGGTTTTAGTTATTTGAATTTTGCAAAAGAATTAATTAAAAATTCAAAAGTTAAAGTATTTTTAATTGATGATAAATTTCAATTAGCAAAATATATTAAGAATAATATTTATGGAAAAAAAATAGTTATTGGAATGGGTGCAGGTTCAATTTCAACATGGATGAGAGAGTTACCTAAATTATTATAATGAATATTAATCTTGAGGAATTATCATCAGAATTTAATGATAATGTAAAATTTGATTATGATTTAAAAAAAAAGAATTGGTTTAATATAGGTGGTAAAACTAAGATTTATTACAAAGCACATAATTTAAAGGACTTAATCAAATTTGTAAAAAAAATAGATGAAAAAGAAAAAATATTTATTCTTTCTGGTGGCTCAAACACTCTTATAACTGACAAAACATATAACGGAGTTGTAATTAAACTTTCAAGAGATTTTAATAACATTTCACTTTTATCTGATGAAATAATTATAGCAGGAAGTGCTGTTAGCGATAAATCTCTTTCAGAATTTGCTATGAATAATAGTTTAGGTGGATTTGAATTCCTCTCTTGTATACCTGGCACTGTGGGTGGGGGAATAAAGATGAATGCAGGATGTTTTGATAGAGAATTTAAAGACATATTAATATCGATACAAGCAATTAATAAATCAGGACAAGTTATAACAATACCAGTAAAAGATATCAATTTTGAATATAGAAATAGTAAATTGTCAGATGATTTAATATTTTTAAGCGCATCTTTTAAGGGTTATAAAAAAAAATTAGATATAATTAAAAATGAGATGATTGAATTAAAAAAAAAAAAGAGGAAGCACAACCCACTAGAATTAAAACTAGTGGAAGCACTTTTAAAAACCCTATAGGCCAAACAGATAAAAAAGTTTGGCAGTTGATAAAGGAGTCAGTGTCACTAAAAAAATCCTTTGGTGATGCATGTATTTCTGAAAAACACTGTAATTTCTTTGTTAATAAAGGAAATGCTAAATTTGAAGATATGAAAAAATTAATAGAATTTGTATCTGAAAGTGTTTTAAAAGAAACAGGGATTAAGTTAGAAACAGAGATTAAAATTTTAGAATAAATTGAAAAAAAAGATACTTATACTTTCAGGTGGAATTTCAAAAGAAAGATTGATTAGTCTTGATACTGGTTTGCAAGTTGCAAAGGAATTAAAAAAAAATGGTTATAAAGTAAAAATTTCTGAGCCGGATAATAATTTAACAAAAAATATTAATCAATTTAAACCAAATATTATTTTTAATGCATTACACGGACAATTTGGTGAAGATGGTTATATTCAATCTATTCTTGAAGGTTTTAAAATACCTTACACTCATTCAGGTGCAATTGCTTCGTCAATAGCAATGGATAAAGAAATTTCCAAGAAAATTTTTATAAAGAATAAAATTATTACTCCAAAATTCATTAAATATTTATTCAACAAAAAGAAATCAGAATTAACAAAGATAATAGATAAAAAACTTAAATTCCCAGTGGTTGTCAAACCAATAAATGAAGGCTCAAGTGTTAACGTTTTTATTTGTACTAAAAAAAATATTACAAAAGTTTTAGATTCAATGAAAATTTACAAACAAGTAATGATAGAGGAATTTATTGCTGGAAGAGAGATCCAGGTTGCAATTATGGGCAAAAAAAAATTAGGCGCTATTGAGCTAAAACCAAAAAGAAAATTTTATGATTATCAAGCTAAATATAATACTAATGCTAAAACTCAACATATAATACCTGTTGAAATTTCTAAAAATAAATTAAATGAAATTATGAACATTGCACTTAAAGCACACAATGTTATTGGTTGTAAGGGTGTGACAAGATCTGATTTTAAATTTCATAAAAATAAGTTTTACCTATTGGAAATTAATACACAGCCAGGGATGACAAAGCTATCTTTAGTACCTGAAATAGCAGCGCATACGGGTATGAGCTTCATTAAATTAATTGAATGGATTTTAAAAGATGCATCAACGAAAAGGTAAGAAAATTTTAATTTATTTTTTTTTATTATTTATAGTTGGTTCAATTAACAATATCAGTTTAAATAATCTTAAACTAAAAAAAATTAATTATATTAATATTAATGGGTTAGGAGAAAACGATAATGCAATTTTATTACAAGAAATTAAAAATTTGAATTTAGATAATATTTTTTCAATTAATAAAAATGAAATCGTCAATCAAATGAATGCAAACAGTTTGGTTGAAAATTACAATATTTTTAAAAGATATCCATCTTCAATAGATATTAATATTAATAAAACTAAATTTTTAGCAAGAATTAACAATAATGGAAAAATATTTCTTGTAGGCTCAAATGGAAAACTCATTGAAAATAACTTTTCAAGTAATCAATTACCATTCATTTTTGGTAACCCAAATATTTATAAATTTTTAGAATTTAAAAAAACGATTGATCAATCTAAAATTTCATATGATGAAATCAAGAATTTATATTTTTTTTCATCTCAACGATGGGATCTTGAGCTAAAAAATAATATAATAATTAAGTTGTCTAAAAACTATACCAAAAAGTCTCTTAATTTAGCATTGGAATTTTTATATAGTGATGGATTTAGAGATGTTACAATTATTGATGCAAGAATTAAAAATCAAATTATTTTAAATGATTGAAGAAGTAGATTTTGAAACTTATTTATTTGTTTCAAAAAACAAATTTGAAATTTTTTTACTAGATAAAAAAAATTTAAAAAATCTATATAATGAAGAATTAGTAATTGATAATAATTATGAAGATCTGAATGATTTATCAAAATTTCTAGATAAAAATTTTTATAAAATTGAAAAATTAGTAGGTAGTTTTATTAAAAACATTATCTTAATAATAAAAAATGAGAAAAATTTACAGGTAAGCATTTCTTTTAAAAAAAAGAACTATGAGGGTGGCATTAATCATAAATTTTTAGAAAATAATTTAACTGAACTTAAAGATCTATTTAAAGAAAATTATTTAGACCATAAAATTATGCATATGGTTATTGTCAATTATATTGTTAATGAAAAAAAACATTCTTTATTGGATAGTAGTATAGATGGAGAGTATTTAGGCCTTGAAGTAAATTTCATAGCAATTGAGAACAGTTTGGTTTTTGCGTTAGATAAAGTTTTGGAAAAATATCAAACACAGGTTAGCCAATACATGTGTGGAAATTATATTAAAAATTTTTTTGAAGAAGATGAAGATAATAGTGAATTATCTAAAATGGCTAGTAAAATAAAAGACGGATTTAATACCAATGAGGTTATTTTAGTACCAAAAAATATTGAAAATAGGGGTTTTTTTGAAAAATTTTTTCAACTATTTAGTTAAAATTGTTTTTTCTAGTAACATTTGTTGTTTTTATAAATACTTAAAATCAAACTAAAAGTTTGATGTGTCTTATTTATCTCAAAAAACAGTCAAAAATAATGTTTCCTTTGGTGGTGTTGCCCTACATAGTGGTTTAGATGTAAATATCTGCATTAAACCAGCAGGGCCAAATTTTGGGATCGTATTTAAAAGAGTAGACTTAAAAAACAACAATTTAGTTTACCCGAACTTTATGAACGTAACAAATACTTCATTAAATACTACCATAGAAAATGAATATGGTATTAAGGTTTCAACTATAGAGCATTTAATGGGAGCTTTATTTGGTTTAGGAATTGATAATGCGTTAATAGAAATTGATAATGAAGAAGTACCAATTTTAGATGGTTCAGCAAAAAATTTTATTGAAAAAATCATATCTGCTGGAATCCAAATAAGTGACGCACCAATTAAGATTATTAAAATAAATAATAAGATAGAATTTTCTGACGGTGAAAGATTTATTTCAATTCAGCCATCTACATTAAGCCTTGATATAGATTTTCAGCTTAAATATAATAACAAGATAATAAGTAATCAAAAAAATAAAGTTAAAGTTTATGAGGATGATTTGACAGATATCTATAACTCAAGAACATTTTGCTTATTTGAAGATATTGAACTCATTAAAAAGAATGGCTTAGCAAAAGGTGGTAGTTTAGATAATGCTATAGTGGTTAAAGATAATGAAGTTTTAAATCCAGAAGGATTAAGAAATAGCAAAGAATTTGTTAATCATAAAATATTAGATTGTATAGGAGATTTATACACATCTGGTTATAGAATCTTGGCAAGTGTTACCTGTTCTCAAGGTGGTCACTATTTAACAAATCAGCTACTAAGGAAAGTTTTTGAAGAAAAAGATAATTTTTCAATAATAGAAATTAAAGAAAAAAATCTTCCACACACTCTCATTAATAGAAATCTATTAAGATCTATTGCATAATAAAAAGATAACTTTAAAATAGGTTTTTTAGTCATTATAAACTTGCTATGAAACTAAGTAATTTTTTTATTATATTTTTGCTATTTTCTTTCTGTATATCGTGCTCGAAAGAAGAGCCTGTTAAAAAGTCAATCTTAAAAGAAAAAAATTTAGAATTACAAGTTTTAAAAACATATAATGAAGCAATGGTATCACTTGAGTCTGGTGATGTTTTGTATGCTGCAAAAAAATTTAATGAAGCTGAGATACTATTTCCGCAATCTCAATCAGCACCTAAGTCAGCATTAATGGCAGCTTATGCTTATTATAGCCAAGATTATTTTGGAGATGCAATTTCAGAACTGCAAAGATTTGTAAAAATTTATGCAAACTATAAGGATATAGATTATGCTTATTATCTTTTGGCAATATGTTTTTATGAACAAATAGTCGATGAAACAAAAGATTTACAATCAATTATTAAAGCTAAAGAAAATTTTATAATTGTGGCCAATAGATTTCCTGATACAGAGTATGCATTAGACTCAGAATTTAAGATAGATCTCATAAATGATGTTCTTGCCTCAAAAGAAATGTATGTTGGAAGATATTATTTTGATAAACAAAAATGGATTCCAGCAATTAATAGATTTAGAACTGTGACAGACGATTATCAGACAACGGTTTACACTGAGGAAGCACTTCATAGATTAGTTGAGATATATTATATTTTGGGATTAACTGATGAAGCCAAAAAATATGCCAATCTATTAGGTTACAATTATCAGTCATCAGAATGGTATGAACAAACTTACAAGGTGTTCAATAAGAAATACGAAAAAAAGAAAAAAGAAAAAAATAAGAAAAAAAACAAAATAACCAAAACTATTTTAGATAAGATAAAATCTCTAGCAAACTGAGATGAATAAAAAAGAACTTGTTAAAGAGTATTTAGAAAAATTAAAACTATTAAAAGATTATAATAAATTTTATTACGATAAGAGTAATCCTAAAATTTCTGATAAAAAATACGATCAATTAAAATCAAATATTTTATTGATGGAGACCAGGTATAATTTTTTAAAATCAAAAGACTCTCCATCAGAAGTAGTGGGTTATAAACCATCAAAAAATTTCAAAAAAGCCCAACATAAAGTGCCAATGCTATCTTTGGCAAATGCATTTAATGAAGAGGATTTATTAAACTTTGAAAAAAGGATTTTAAATTTTATATCTAAAAAAAATGATTTTAAAATTTTTTATAGTGCTGAACCAAAAATAGATGGGATTTCTGCTTCATTAACTTTTAAGGATGGAAAGTTTTTCAAGGGGCTGTCTAGAGGAGATGGTAAAGAAGGAGAGGATATAACTGCAAATCTTGCTACGATTAAAGATATTCCAAAAAAAATTATAAATAAAGATTTCCCAGAAGAAATAGATATTAGAGGTGAGGTTTTTATAAGAAATAGTGATTTTAGAAATTTAAGAGATAAATTTGCCAATCCAAGAAACGCAGCATCAGGATCGTTAAGACAAAAAAACTCAGACGATACAAGCAAAATACCTCTTAGATTTATTGCTTACACCTTTGGGTATGAAAAAGGTCTTAATATTGAAAATCAATTTGAATATTTAAAAAAATTAGATGAATGGGGTTTTAAAACAAATCCTTTTAACAAACTTATTAGCGGAGTAAAAAATTTATTAATAAATTACAATGAAATAGAAAAAAAAGAGCGGAAATAGATTTTGATATTGATGGAATAGTTTATAAAATTAATAATTTTAAACTTCAAAAAAGACTTGGTAATGTAGCTAATGCACCAAGATGGGCAATTGCTCATAAATTTTCATCAAACAAAGCAGTCTCAAAAATTTTAAATATAGATATTCAAATTGGAAGAACAGGTGCTTTGACACCAGTAGCAAAGATCAAAACAGTAAATATAGGTGGTGTACAAGTTTCTAATGCTACTTTGCACAATGAAGATGAAATTAATCGAAAAGATATTAGAGTTGGAGACACTGTAACTGTCGAACGAGCCGGAGATGTAATACCTCGTATATTATCTGTTGATATAAAAAAAAGATCTAAAGATAATTTAAGGTTCGTTTTTCCAAAACATTGTCCCTCATGTGGTTCAAAAACAATTAAAGAATTCAATATAACTACAAAAAAAAAAGATGCTGTTAGAAGATGCGCTAGTGAAGGATTTGAGTGTGAAAAAATAGCTATAGAAAAAATTAAACATTTTGTTTCTAAAGATGCTTTTAATATTGATGGCTTTGGAAAAAAAATAGTGGAAAATTTTTGGAAAATGAAATTAGTAAGATTACCACAAGATATTTTTAGACTAAATTTTGAAAAAATAAAATCTTTGGAGGGCTGGGGTAGCCAATCTGTTGAAAATTTAAAATATTCAATTAATGAAAAAAAAAACATCGCTTTAGAAAGATTTATATATTCATTGGGAATTAGGCATATTGGTTTAGAAAATGCAAAAATTCTTTCAAAACATTTTAGATCATTCTCAAAATTTAAATCTTTATCAAATGAACAAAGATACGAGGATTTATTAAATATAGATGGTATTGGAGAAACACAAATAAACTCTATCAAGAGTTTTTTTTCAAACAAAGTCAATTTGAGCATATTAAATGAGTTGCAGAAAATTTTAAATATTAAAGACAAACTAATTGAAAAAAATAATGGATTATTAAAAAATAAAACATTTATGCTTACAGGAAAATTAAATGGTGTTAGTAGAGCTGAAGCTAAATCATTAATAGAGGAAAATTCTGGAACTACAGTAAGCAGTATTTCAAAAAAATTGAATTATTTAATAATTGGCGAAAAACCAACAAAAAGAAAAATTGAAATTGCCAAAGAACTTAAAATTAAAACTTTAGATCAAACTCAATTTTTAAATATGTTAAATAAAACTAGCTAACCATTTACGTTCTTTAAAGTTTAGATACTTTGATATTTTTGAATATATATTTAGATGGTATTTAAATAAATAATCTTTTTCTAAAGAAGTTAAAATTTTATAGTTAATTAGTTCTTTTTCAATTGGAACAAGTGTTAAATTTTCAAAAAAAATATTCTTGTTAATTTTTTTAACAAATACTAAATTTTCTATACGGATACCAAAATTATCTTTTTTATAATAACCAGGCTCATTACTTAAAATCATGCCTTCTTGTATTTTTACTTCATTATATTTTGATATTGCATGTGGTCCTTCGTGAACATTGAGAAAAAAACCAACACCATGACCTGTGCCATGTGCATAATCTAAATTACTTTTTTTGAGAAACTTTCTAGCTCTAATGTCAATTTTTTTTCCAATATAATCTTTTTTTAAATTGGTATTAGCAACAGCAATATGTCCTTTTAAAACTTTTGTGAAAATATCTTTTATGTATGGTTTTGGTTTAGAAAAACAAACAGTTCTAGTTACATCTGTTGTGCCATATTTATACTGGCCACCCGAATCACATAAAAAAATATCTTTTTTTTTAATAGTTTTACAATTTTTTTTGTTAGCTCTGTAATGGACTATTGCCCCATTTGCCCCAGAACCTGCGATAGTATCAAAGCTAGGATATAAATAAGCTTTATTTAATTTTCTAAAACTTTCTAATTTATTTTGAGCCTGTACTTCTGTGATTTTTTTTTTATTAATATTTTTTATCCAGTAAATGAATTTCGTTAATGCAACACCATCTAAAATATGTGTATCAATCATATTTTTTATCTCAATTCTATTTTTAACTGCTTTTAAAAGATAAGTTGGATCCTCTCTTTTTGAGATTCTGAATTTAGAACTAATTATGTCTTCAAAATAAATTGAACATGATTTTTCATCTATTATAAAGTTATTACCTTTAAGTTTTTGAATTTTTTTTGGAAAATCATTTATATCGATTAGTTCATTTGAGTTGATTATTTTTTCTTTAATTATTTTTTTAACTTTTTGGATTTTGCTTATTAAAAAAACTTTTTTTGATTTACTAATAATTAACCTTGAGTTTGGAATTGGGCTATTAGGACCATCTTTACCCCTAATATTTAAAATCCAAGCAACATTTTCGGGTGCACTTATAAACAAATAATCAGACTTGTTTTTTTTGAGATAACTAGAAATCTTATTAATTTTTGAAGAAGAGCTTTCTCCAACTATATTTCTATTTAAAGAAAAAAATTGAAAATTATTAATATTTTTTTTACTTTCAATTTCATCAATTAAATTTTTGTTAATAAATTTAATTTTATTATTCTTTTTAAAAAATTTTATTATCTGATTATAAGTAAATAACTTAGGATCAATACCTAAAACTAAATTTTTAAATAATTTACAATTAATAATTTCATCATAATTAATGATTGTAAAATTTTTACCTGACTCTAATTGACTTTGTATTGTGTATCTTCCATCAGTAAATAAATAATTTTTATTTTTAAGAATTATAGCTATTCCAGCTGAACCACTAAAATTAGAAATAATTTTTAATCTGTTAATGTTTGAATACTCAGTAAAGTAATCATCATTTTTGGGCACAATGTAACCATCAATATTATGTTTTTTAAATTTACTTCGTAAAATTTGAATTTTTTTACTCATTTAATTCTTTTTTGATATCTTATCCATCCTGGACTTCTTGTTCCTTCTTCTATTTCAAAATCTTGGTTAAAATCAAAATCCTCAACTTCTTGAGTCTCATCTTCAAAAAATGAATTTTTTTCTAAATAATTTTCAGGCAATTCTTCTATAAATCTTGACGCCATACTATCAATCCAATCACCTTGGTAAAATCTGTTCATTGAAAATGATATGATTGCTTTTTTTTTGCTCTAGTAATCCCAACATATGCCAAACGCCTTTCTTCTTCTAAGCCATTTTGACCTTTTTCTTCAATTGATTTTTGGTGAGGAAATAATCCTTCTTCCCAACCAGGTAGAAAAACTACATCAAACTCTAAACCTTTTGCAGCATGCATTGTCATCATATTCACTTTTTCACCATCCCATTCTTGGTCAATAGACGTTGCAAGAGACACATGTTCTAAAAAACTTTCTAAATTGTCAAATTCTTTCATTGCACTGAGTAGTTCTTTTATATTTTCTAATCTGTTTTCATTATCTACATCTTTTTTATTTTTTAGCATTGCTGAATATCCAGATTCATCTAAAACTATTTGTAGTAATTTGATGTGACTTATTTTTTTAATTATTAAATCGTTTCTCCATTTTCTTAACGAATTAAGAAAAAAACTTAGACCTATTTTAGTTTTTGGTTTAATTAAATTTTGTTCAATCATTTTAATAGAGGCAAACTCTAGGCTCAAATTATTTTCTTTAGCAAACTCATGAACAGTTTTTAAAGTGGTGTCTCCTATGGATCTTTTTGGATTATTAACAATTCTTTCAAAAGCCAAATCATCTTTTTCTTGATTAATTAGTCTTAAGTAAGCAACACAATCTTTAATTTCTGCCCTCTCATAAAATTTAGTTCCACCTAAAATTCTATAAGGCATTCCAATTTTTAAAAACCTTTCTTCAAATTCTCTTGTTTGAAATATTGCTCTCACTAGAATTGCCATATTGTTAAAAGAATATTTTTTCTTTAATGTTTTTTCAATCTCGTCAGAAATCCCTATTGCTTCATCTTTACCATTCTTGAAACAATTAAGTTTTACCAAATCGCCTTCTTCCATTGTAGTTGTTAAAGTTTTTCCAACCCTATTTTGATTATTTGCTATTAGATTAGAAGCAACAGATAAAATATTTTGTGATGATCTATAATTTTCTTCAAGTCTAATTACTTTAGTATTTTCATAAACTTGATCAAATTCTAAAAAGTTTTTAATTTCAGCTCCCCGCCAACTATAAATAGATTGGTCATCATCACCTACACAACATAAATTTCTATTTTTTTCAGATAATAAGTTGAGCCATTTGCTCTGAATAAAATTTGTATCTTGATACTCATCAACAAGAATATATTTAAAATTATTAGAATAGATTTGTCTTATATCTAAATTATGCTCTAATATTTTTACAGTGTGTAAAATTAAATCTCCAAAATCACATGAGTTTAAATCTATTAATTTTTGTTGATATATTTTGTATATTGGTAGGATTGTTTTTTCATAAATATCTTTATTATTAACTATGACTTCAAGAGGATAAAAACCTTTATTTTTCCATCTGTCTATTACAGCTAAAATGAATCTAGGAGCCAACTGTTTCGTATCAATATTTTCAGCTTTACAAATATTTTTAATTAATCTTATTTGATCATCTGTATCTATAATTGTAAAATTTGAGTTAAGATTAGCTGCTGAAGCATGTTTTCTTAAAAGTTTTGCACAGATTGAATGAAATGTTCCCATCCATGAAAGTCCTACCGCAGAAGAGCCTAAAATATTACTAACTCTATTTTGCATCTCTTTTGCGGCTTTATTAGTGAAAGTTACTGATAAAATTTGATTAGGAAATGCCTTTTTTTCTTTAATTATATGAGCAATTCTTGATGTTAAAACTTTTGTTTTACCTGATCCAGCACCAGCTACAATTAAAAGTGGTCCATCTAGATGTAATACAGCTTCTTTTTGTGCACTATTTAAATTTTTAAGATAATCAGTATTTATCATTTAAAATAATTCATTATAAGTTTCTTTAATTAATATGATCAAAAAAAACTATTTTGTTAAATCTTTAAATAAGATTTATTTATCAATAAATAACCTATTAAAAAAAAATTTAAACAAGTTAAACTTTAATAATTTCTCTATTATAGCAAGAAGTAATAATTTTTTTTTTATATTTGTCGCACTAATTATTTTATTTGCATTATACCTTTCTATACCAAATATTTATACTAAAGCCGAAATTCACACAGAGTTAAAAAAACAGTTATTGGAAAAGTTCAATTTAAACTTTAAATTTTCACAAAATCTAAAGTATAAATTTTTACCACGTCCATATTTTACCAACGAAAATTCTATAATTTTGAATGATCAAAATGAAATAGTAACGATAAAAAATTTAAAGATATATGTTTCACTAAAAAATCTATTTTCCTTAAAAAATATTAGAGTTAATAACGTTATTTTAGAAGATGCAAATATTAACTTGAATAATCAAAATTATGATTTTTTTTTAGAATTATTGAAGGCAGATTTTAAAAATAACAGTTTTGAAATACGAGATAGTAATGTTTTTTTTAAATCAGAAGATGATGAAGTTCTATTTATTAACAAGATAATTAATATGAAATATTTATATGATTTAAAAAATCTTAACAACATTGTCGTTTCAAAAAATGAAATATTCAATATTCCTTATGAATTAGAACTATTTGACGATAGGATTGAAAAAAAAATATTTTCTGAATTAAGTTTAAATTTATTAAAACTAAAAGTTGAAAATGAATTAGATTATAGCCGTAATATCAAAAATGGCTCTACGCATTTAACAATTAACCAAAATAAAAGTAATGCATCTTATATAATAAATAAAAATTCTTTAATTTTTAATTTATTTGATAAAGGAAACACACCAAAATTTTTATACAAAGTTAATATTGATTTTAATCCTTTTTATTCAAAGTTGCAGGGTAGCACAAAAGAAATTGATTTATCTACTTTGTTTAATTCCAATGCTTTATTAGCTGAATTGCTCAAAACTGAAATATTAAATAATATAAATCTAAATTTTAATTTAAATATAAATGCAAATAAATTTAAAAAATATCAGGGTTTTGATGACATTTTTTTAAACTCTAAAATTAAAGAAGGTTTAATTGATATTGATAACACAAAGTTTGATTGGAAAGATTATGCAAAGTTTGAAGTTCTAGATAGTTTGATTCATGTTAAGAACAGTGAGTTAGTTTTAGATGGAAAATTAGAAATAATTATCAAAAATTCCCAAGAAATTTACAAAACTTTACTTACACCAAAAAATTATAGAACCGAAATTGAAAAAATAGAACTAAACTTTAATTACAATTTCGATCAGAAAATATTAAAATTGGATGATATAAGAGTTGATAATGTGACAAATAAAAATGTTGGCAACATTTTAAAAAATTTAATAGTAAAAAGTGATAAAATTCAAAATAAGATTTATTTCAAAAATATGATAAATAAAGCAATCAAATCTTATGCTGGGTAAATCATTTTCTTAGGATCAACTATTTTATTATAGTCTTTTTCACTTATTAATCCTGTTTTTAATGTTTCAAGTTTTAATGTTGTGTTATTTTTAAGTGCTGTTTTAGCAATTTTTGCTGCATTATCATAACCAATGTGTGGTGCTAAAGCTGTAACTAACATTAAAGAATTATCTAAATTATCCTGTATCTTTTTCTTATTAGCTTTTATTCCTTTAACACAATAAAGAGCAAAGTTTTTTGTACTGTCAGCTATTAGATCTATTGATTGTAAAATATTGTGAGCAATCAATGGTTTGAAAACATTTAATTCAAAATGACCATGTGAACCAGCCATAGTTATGCCATTATGGTTTCCAATTACTTTAACACAAACCATTGTAACAGCTTCACATTGAGTTGGATTTACTTTGCCAGGCATAATTGATGAGCCCGGTTCATTTTCAGGTAAGATAAGTTCGCCATATCCAGCTCTAGGTCCTGATCCTAAAAATCTAATATCATTTGACACTTTCATCAATGCAACAGCACAAGTATTTAAAGTTCCAGAAAAATTCACAATAGAGTCATGCGCTGCAAGTTCAGCAAATTTATTCGCTGCAGGTTTGAACTTAATTTTTGTAAATTTAGCAATTTCTTTTACAACCTTTTTATCAAAATTTTTCTTTGAATTTATTCCAGTACCTACAGCAGTACCACCTTGAGCAAGGTAAAAAATTTCTCTTAATGCGTATTCTATTCTTTCAATACTTTTTTTTACTTGTACATGATATCCAGAGAATTCTTGCCCAAGAGAAAGAGGGGTTGCATCCTGGAGATGAGTTCTACCTATTTTTACTATATTTTTAAATTCATTTGATTTTCTTTTTAATTCCTTCTCTAAAATTTTTAAACAAGGTAATAATTTACCTATTGTTTCTTTGGCAACAGAGATATGCATTGCAGTTGGAAAAACATCATTAGTAGATTGAGATTTATTTACATGATCATTAGGATGAACAGGTTTTTTTGTACCTTTTTTGCCACCCAAAATTTCTATTGCTCGGTTGGCAATTACCTCATTAACATTCATGTTCGTTTGAGTTCCAGAGCCTGTTTGCCATACTTTAAGAGGAAAATTTTTATCCAATTTACCTTTAATAACTTCATCAGAAGCTTTAATAATTGCTTTAGAAATTTTGTTTGTAATTAATTTATCCTTAGAATGAACAATCGCAGCTGATCTTTTTATTATAGCTATAGATTTAATTATTGAAATATTTACAAGAATTTTACCAATATTGAAAAACTTATTGGATCTTTGCGTAGATGCCCCCCAATATTTATCATTAGGAACGTTTACACTTCCAATACTGTCGAATTCTTTTCTTAATTTCATTGATTAATTTGTAAGTAATAAATATTTATAACATACAATAATTTTAAAAAAACTTACAGGAGCAAAATGTCGAATTTTAATAAAGTTGGAACTTTTATGAAAACTTTTGGCCAAGAAGTCAAAACTAAGCCCTCATTTAGTAGCGATAAAATCAACAAATTGAGGATTGATTTAATTAAAGAAGAGCTTGATGAGCTTAAAGAAGCAATGGATAATAATGATCTACTAGAAGTAGCTGATGCGCTAACAGATATTCTATATGTTACTTATGGAGCGGGGCATGCCTTTGGTATTGACTTAGATAAATGCTTTGATGAGGTTCAAAACTCTAATATGAGCAAACTTGGTGAAAATGGTGAGCCTATTTATAATGAGTCTGGAAAAGTAATGAAGGGTCCAAATTATTTTAAACCTGATTTGTCTAAATTTGTATCTTAGATTTCCAATTTTAAATCAATAGCAGTGGCACTATGAGTTATGCTTCCAACAGAAATTCTATCTACTCCTGTTTTGGCAACACTTTTAACTGTTTTTAGATTGATGTTTCCCGAGGCTTCAGTTTCGTAATATTTTTTAGCAATCTTAACACCTGCTCTTAAATTTTTAACATTCATATTGTCAAATAAGACAGTATTAAATTTAAGACCTACAATAGTTTTTAATTGTTTCAGATTATCAACTTCAACCGTAATTTTTCTTCCTTTTTTATTTTTAATAGCTAAAGCAATTAAATCTTTAATATTTGATGATGCAATATGGTTATCTTTAATTAGAAACTCGTCACTAAGATTAAATCTGTGGTTCGTGCCACCACCTAATTTGACTGCATATTTTTGAATAACTCTAATGTTTGGAATTGTTTTACGTGTACAACAAATTTTACATTTATTACCAGCAAGTTTTACAAATTGGTTTGTTTTCGTGGCAATGCCCGAAATATGAGATAAAAAATTTAAAGCAACTCTCTCAGCAATTAAAATATTTTTAGCATTCCCTTCAATAGTTGCAATCAAAGAGCCTTTATTAACAATAGATCCATCTTTTTTTTTAATGTTAAATTTAATTTTATTATCAACTAAATCAAAAGCTTGTTTTGCAAACAGCAAACCACCAATAACTGCATTTTGATTTGAAAGAAGTTTAACTTTAATAACTTTATCATTTTTTACTAAACTTGATGTGATGTCTCCAGAGGGGTAGAGATCTTCATTTAAAGCTCTCTTAACAGTATTGCGAATAAAATCTTTGCTAAGTTTTATTTTTGACACTTAATTATCTGCCGATGGCTGCCATTTTTTCAACTGATATTCTAGCTTTATCAATTGTTTCTTTGTCCATAATTATTTCACCTGTTTCATTTTCTAAGCAATCTAATATTTTAGGAAGTGTAATTTTTTTCATGTAAGGACACATGTTACAAGGTTTTATAAAATCAACATTTGGATTTTCTACTTGAATATTATCACTCATTGAACATTCAGTAACCATCATAACTTTCTTTGGTTGGTTATCTTGAACATATTTAATCATTCCAGAAGTTGACCCTGCAAAGTCGCTGGCATTGATAACTTCAGGTGGACATTCGGGATGAGCGATAATTTTAATACCTGGATTTTTTTCTCTAATGTCATGTATTTCTTTTTCATTAAATTGATCATGAACCACACATATCCCCTTCCAAGAAATTATTTCTACATCTGTTTGAGAGGCCACATATTTAGCAAGATAATCATCAGGTAAAAATATTACTTTTTTCACTCCTAATGATTTTACAATTTTAACTGCGTTTGCTGAAGTACAACAAACATCTGTTTCTGCTTTAACTTCTGCTGAAGTATTCACATAAGAAACTACAGGGACACCTGGATATTTTTCTTTTAATAATCTCACGTCTTTTCCAGTAATTGAAGATGATAATGAACAACCAGCTTCCATGTCTGGCAAAATAACTTTTTTTTCAGGGCTCATTAGTTTTGCAGTTTCTGCCATAAAATGAACTCCTGCCATTAAAATTATATCAGCAGAAGTTTTTGATGCTTCAATTGCTAAAGCTAAAGAGTCAGCAGAAAAGTCTGCAACACCATGGTAAATTTCTGGTGTTTGATAGTTATGAGCAAGTATTACAGCATTCTTTTCTTTTTTAAGTTTGTTAATTTTGTGGATATATGGAGCATGCACTGACCATTCGATTTCAGGCATAACCTTTGAAATTTTTTGGTAAATTGGATCTGTTGCTTTTTGTACTTCTTGAGTAAATTCCATGATGTTTTTTACCAATTTGAAAGTTAGTTGTCATTCATTTATTATGAGACATATTGCGGTCGTGCTGAAATTGGTAGACAGGCACGGTTGAGGGCCGTGTGGACCTAGTCCATGAGAGTTCGAAGTCTCTCCGACCGCACCAAAATGAAATTTCTATGGGAACTTTTTGCAAAAAAATTTCAAAATTTTAACTTCACTGTGCTCATAGTGTGGTCACAGTGCGCTCGTTAGTGTGGTCGTTTTTTTCAGAATATTTTTTCAATTTAAAAATGATTTAGACTTAACTTTTAGAATTTGTTAATCTTAAATCATGAAACAAAAAGCCTTCACCCTAATAGAACTTCTAGTAGTTGTAGCGATCATTGGTATCCTCGCTGCAGTGGGTGTGGTTGCTTATAATGGGTATACTGGTGCAGCGAAAGTTTCTTCATCAAAGACTAATCATAACAATGCAGTAAAAAAAGTAAGTTTAACTATTCAACAATGTAATTTAAATGGAAGCGTTAGTATGATGTCAGTACCAAACAGTACCACAAAAAAAAATATCAATTGTTATGGTAATCAGTTTTCATTTTTTGGAGATTATCTAATTAATGATATGGACAATAACGGAAGATGGAAAAACCCCTACAAGTCAAGTGGGAATAGAGTTCAACAACCAGGTTGGTGTGCTAATGCAGCAAGTGGAGACTCTAATGCAGGATTTGTTTGGATTAATTCAAGAACTGGTTGGGATAATGTTACCGTATGCACTTGTATTAAAACACCGTGTAACAGTAGTGACAACAGATTAGAAAATACAATTTACCTAGATTAAGATGAACCGTAAAGGTAAAGCATTCACACTAATAGAACTCCTAGTCGTTGTAGCTATCATCGGTATTCTAGCTGCAGTAGGTGTGGTTGCTTATAATGGATATACGAGTTCAGCAAAAAAAGCTGTTGTTAAGCAAAATCATAAAGCAGTTGTAAAATGGATACAAGCTGACGCTATGAAGTGTGTTATCAATGGAGGGACAATCTTTAGACAAACTAATAATAGTGGTGGTGGTCAAAATAAAGATTGCTCTAACGTTACAGACTATAACAAGACACCATTTCACGAAAATGTTTTGCAAACACACATTGGATATCAAGGTATGGTAAAAAACCCTTATGGCAGTGTAGGTAAAGATAGAACTTGTGATATTTGGTCTGGTTGGACCGATATGACTTCTATACAATCAGCGCACCTTAATAAAAAAATGTGCAAAGGACAAATTGGTCTTTACAGTTTAACGGTTGAAAAAAATGGATGCGATAGAGAAATGGTAGTTCAATCAGGTCTTACAGATGAATATTGGACTTTTTCATCAACAGGTTCTGACAAAGTATTAAGTACAATTGTTTGTATTACTCACAGATGAAAAGAAATGGTTTCACATTAATAGAACTCTTAGTCGTAGTAGCCATCATAGGTATTCTTGCTGCTGTAGGTGTGGTTGCTTATAATGGGTATACAAGCAGTGCTAAAGTTTCTGCAGTTAAAACATTTCACCAGCAAACAGTAAAATATATCACTGCTGAATTAATGAAATGTGAAATAGGACATTCAGATATTTTTGAAGGACTTAGATCATGTAGCAGTACTATCACTGCACTAAGCACTATTGCAGATATCAACCAATTAAAAAATCCGCAAGTATCTCCAACAGTTTTAGATGACATAAATCAATATAATTCAAAAGATCGAGCTATACAAAATTCAGAAGCATTTGTTGCTGGTCAAGTTAGTATGGTTGCAAAAGGATCATCTATCATAATTAGAACATGTGTTAAATTAGGATGCGCTACTTCTGATAAAATAACCAGTACAATAACTGTAGAATAAATAATGAACCGCAAAGCCTTCACCCTAATAGAACTCCTGGTCGTTGTAGCTATCATCGGTATCTTAGCTGCTGTAGGAGTTGTTGCTTATAATGGATACACAGCTAGTGCCAAAGCTTCAACAGCACAATCAAATCATAAACTTGTATCAAATTATATTCAGAATGAATTGAAGAAATGTGATTTAGGTGAGGCCAATATAATGGCTAACAAAAATGCATCATTAAGATGTAACGGTCTTAGCTCAGCAAGTGTAATTAGTTATATTGTTGTATCTAGCTATTCTCCATTTTCAGATCTTAAAAATATTTATAACCCAAATTCTAATCAACAGCATAAATCCAAAGGTGTTAGACAGCATAATAGTTGGGTTCAAAACCAAAATTGGTTGGATAGTGATGTTGGAACTATATGGCTTGCTCCAAAAAGTAATTCTGAAATTCATATAAGAACTTGCTTTAAAACCTCTTGCTCAACTTCTTCAAATCGAATCGAAACTATGATTTATATAGAATAATGAACCAAAAAGGATTTACACTAATAGAACTCTTAGTCGTAGTAGCCATCATCGGTATCCTAGCTGCTGTAGGTGTGGTTGCTTATAATGGGTATACTGAAAGTGCACGTAAAGCTGTTGCGAAACAAAATTTTAAAAATACAGTAAGATATTTTGCTAGTGAAGTAGCTAAATGTGATATGGATAGTAATCAAAAGGCTTTTAATTTACCATGTCCAGTAAAAGTTAATTCAAATTATCAATCATGTGCTGCAATATATTTGTCATGGAAATACAATATTAGAAATCCATACTTAAAAAAAGAAGGTACAGGCTGGACAGCAGATGCACCTGGTGGTGGTTGCAAAACTGTTGTAACTGGTTCTGATAGAGGAGGTGTTCGATCTGGAGACGGACAAGTTGATGGAGATGTTAATATAGTTTTTTGTCCTAGAAATCCATATTGTGGAAATGAAGCTAAAGGTAAATTTAAAATAATGTGGTGGTGGGATAATAATACCATGCAAGACTCAGCAACATTAGATGGAAACATATAAACATAAAGCCTTCACCCTAATAGAACTCTTAGTCGTAGTAGCTATCATCGGTATCTTAGCTGCCGTGGGAGTGGTGGCTTATAATGGGTATACGACAGCTGCAAAAAATAATTCTGTTAAACAAATTCATAAAAATATTGCTAAATTTATGGCAGCTGAAATCCAAAAATGTAGTATTGGAAGTGAAGTTGTATTAAACAAATTAGTTTCAAATCAAATTACAGCTCAGCCTGATTTATGTCCAAAAATTAATAATTGGACTGATCCTAATAGTGCTTTTATTGCAAGTGCATTTGAAAATCATTTTAAAGCAGCAAATTGGAAAAACCCACACTCAATACAATTTTATGGAGTAAGCACTTGTAGTGTTGATGTAACAAGGAAAAACGTCTCTGGAAATTTAGGATTAACTTGCATCGATAGAGATTTTTGGGGTAGAAAATTTGAGATAGGAACAAACGTTAGTGAGAAAGGAGAGAAGATGTTTACACTTGTCAGTGTAGATTAACCTATGAAACAAAAAGCTTTCACCCTAATCGAACTCCTTGTTGTCGTTGCCATCATCGGTATTCTAGCTGCAGTGGGGGTAGTTGCATATAATGGGTATACTAAAAAGCTGCAAAGATTAATGCAGTAAAACATAATTACAATGCAATGCACAAAAAAATATTACTACAAATACAGGAGTGTGAGATAAACGGGAGTGTTGAACTTATGAAGGTTTGGAACAACACCACTAAATATAATATAAATTGTGCTTCACCAGATGGATCAGGTAAAGATAATTATCTTTTGTATATGTCCTATGTAATGTATCACATGAATAATTCAGGCAACCCTAATAACCCGTATGGTGATCAAAGTGGTGGAATTATTGGAGTAGATATAGCTTATGTTAGTAGAGCCCACTCTATGGCTACGCAAGATAAAATGATTGGTTTTGTTATTGCAGATTCTGAACGATCGAACTCATCCAAGGTAATTTTACATGCATGCTTCCAAACACCTTGCAATAAAAATTCGAATAGATTGTACAATGAAATTTCTTTACCTTAATTTGTGAAATGAAAAAGACTACTTGATTGGTCTACAAAAGTGGTAACACTATGGTAAAAGTGATGGAGTTTTTTTTGCTAACTGTGTTGTGAGTGTGTTCGTTTCAGGAGTTCGTTCTAGAAGTGGCTTAGTTCAAAGCCAAGGGACCTAGTCCATGAGAGTTCGAGTCTCTCCGACCGCACCAAATTGAAAATTCGAATAAATTTTTTGAATAAAACTCAAAAATGACTTAACTTGCACTATAATATGAAGATTGTTTTTATAATAATATCTCTAATTTTTTTAATTTCTAGTAATTCTCAAGCAAATGAAAAACATTTTTTACCAAATGGTTTTTACAAATTTTTATGGACGTACAATCACAAAGGTAAACCTGAATATCTAATTGCTGATACAGTTAAATTTAATGAAGGTAAATTGGAACATTTATACATACCTTGCCATAAAGGAATTAAGGGAAATTATAGAAAAAATTTTAAATATAAATTATCAAAAAATGGAAAAAAATTTTCGGTCTCAGGCACAGTAAATCTTTGGGAAGATTTAAATAATGCAAAGATAAATATTAAATTTGATAAAGATAAAATTGAAAATTTTGATATTACAAAAAAATCAGTAAAATCCTCTTCTTCGTATGGTGACTATGAAAAAGAAGAGGTTCAACTTAAAATAATAAAAGTGGATAAATTCAAAGGTAATAAATTTATTTGTAATAGTGAGATTGTAAAATTTAATAGTTTTTCACCAAAAACTGCTAAAGAAATGCTTGGGGGTTTAAAGAAGTTAAAAAAACAAAAAGTTTATGGTGATTTATATATTCCACAAACAAATAAAAAAAAAATTCCTTTGATTATTACCTTACATCCATCCATGGGTTTTGTGCCTGAACATCATTTTGAATACTTTAATAACCTAGGTATAGCTATTCTTGATATTCAAACATTCAAATCCAGAGGAATTGAAAAGCAGTGGCACTATAAGGTATCTGAAGAGGCTGCAACTATAGATGCTTATGCTGCACTTGATAAGATATCTAAGGACTCAAGAATTGATAAAAACAAAATTTCAGTAATGGGATTTAGTTATGGCGCAATGGCAGTAATAAATACTCATCAAAGTTTTTTTATAGATATTATTAAACCAAAAAATAGGTTTATGGCACACATTGCTTATTATCCATTATGTTATTTGCATAAAAACATTAAGACAACCAAAGCTCCTCTATATATTTTAATTGGCGAAAAAGATAGATTAACGCCTTATGAGTTTTGTGAGGACTATGTAAAAAAAATTAAAGAAAATAATGGAAGCGCAGTGCTCAAAGTTTTTCCAGAGGCTACTCATCGATTTGATTGGAAAGAATTGAAAAGCCCAATAACAATGAAATCTTTTAGTGAGCATAAAAAAGAATTTGTATTAAGTAAGCTAGATTCATCATATCCAAGGTATGATATAGGCGAGGGTGTTTTTGATACAACCGAACCTAATGGATGGTCATATTTCTCTTTAAAAGATGAAAATTATAGAAAAAATTATTACTCAGAATGTTGTGATATTAAAAGTACTATAAAATATAACGATAAGGCTGCCACAGAGTCACTTAATATTATAAAAAATATTTTTAGAGTGAAATAATTATTTAAGATTTTATCCAGGCCGGTTTTTCAATTTTAATTGTAGCGTTTTTTGTATTATAATCAGCTTTTTCATTAAAATTTTCATCTAAGTATTTAATTAAAGCAAAAGGATATTGTTTATCTATTAATACTTTGCCAATTTCATTATCATTATAATAAATACTCTCACCTTCAGTTAATTCACCTTTAACAATATTTATTGGTAATAATCTTTTTGAAAGCTTATTCTTTAATTTAATTCTAGCTGTATTTTCTTGCCCAACATAACAACCTTTTTTAAAATCAATTCCATTTAACTCTTCATAATTACACTCAATTCCAAATAATTTATTTTGTAATTTGTTTAAATCCTTTGGAACAATCCCGAGTTTATGACTAAATGAGTAATATTCACCCATATTTGAATCATGTAAGTCCAATTTTTTTAGTGATAAATAAAGTTTTTCTAAATTAATGATTAATCTTGCTCCTAACTGTTTATTTCTTGGATCTAAAAAAATAGGATCTTCTCTATATTTCAAAGTAAACCCAGCAATATCTTTAGCTTCTTCAAAACTTAAAAATTTTTCGTGAGAAAAAGCAGCAACTACAAATTCATTACTAAGATTTAGAATTTCAACTTTTGATCTAAGTTTATAAATACTTAATTGCTTATATAATCCATCTACTTGAGATTTTTCACAATCAATTATGTAACCAGACTTGTGTTTAACTAATATAAACTCATATAAGAATTTACCTTGGGGAGATAGCAAAGAAGAAAAGCAACTATTATTTTGATTTACTTTATTGACGTCATTACTAATTAGATTTTGAAGAAACTCTTTTGTATCTTCACCATTTAAGTAAAGAATAGCTCTATCATCTAAAATATATACATTTTTAATATTCATATTTGATTGATTGATGATTTTAATATAATTACTTTTTTTATAAATGTTAGATCTAATAATTAAAAATGGTAAATGTTATATTGATGGTGAACTAAAAGATGTAGATGTTGCTGTTAAAAATGGCAAAATTCATCAAATCGGTCAAATTTCAGATGAAGCTAGAGAAACAGTTAATGCTGAAGGGCAAACTGTTTTGCCAGGATGTATAGATACTCAAACGCATTTTAGAGAACCGGGATCAACCGATACTGAAGATTTACATTCTGGAAGTAGAGCTGCAATTGCTGGAGGAATCACAAGCGTATTTGAAATGCCTAATACTAATCCACCAACCTCAAATAAAATAGAATTTCAAAGAAAACTAGATCTCGCGAAAAATAGAATGTATTGCAATTATGCATTTTATTTTGGTGCAACAGCAGACAATGCAAATGATTTAGCAAATTTAAAAGATTTAGAAGGTTGTTGTGGAATTAAACTTTTTGCAGGATCTTCGACAGGAAACCTTTTAGTTGCAGAAGAAGATGACATTGATAAAGTTTTTCAAAATAGTTCAAAAGTAGTTGCAGTTCACTCTGAAGATGAGGCAATTTTAAATGTTAATAAAAAATTAATTAAAGATGGCGATGTTCATTCACATCCAGTTTGGAGAAGTGCCGAATGTGCAATATCATCTACAAGACGAATTGTTAGAATTGCTGAAAGACATAAGAAAAAAGCACATATTCTTCATATAACAACAAAAGAGGAGATTGACTTTTTATCACAACATAAAGGCAATATTACTTTTGAAATTACTCCTCAGCATTTAACAATCTATGCACCAGATTGTTACGACAAACTTGGTACCTATGCTCAAATGAATCCACCCTTAAGAGATAAATCTCATTATGATAGATTGTGGTATGGAGTTAGAAATAATTTTAATGACACAATAGGATCTGATCATGCTCCGCATTTAAGAGAAAATAAAAAAAAGAGTTATCCAAACTCACCATCTGGAATGCCTGGAGTTCAAACTTTGATGCCAGTAATGTTAAATCATGTAAATGATGGAAAGCTTTCTCTTAATCAACTAATGAATTTGGTATGTGAAAACCCAGTTAAGATTTTTGGAATTCAAAACAAAGGATTTATTAAAGAAGGATATGATGCTGATTTTACAATTGTCGATATGAACAAAACAATCGAAATAAAAAATGAAAATATTGAAAGTAAGTGTGGTTGGACTCCGTTTGATGGATATAAATTTAAAGGAACCCCAACTTCGACAATTATTGCTGGAAAAGTCAAAATGCAAGATGGTAAAATACTAGGTGACCCTGATGGAACACCTTTGAAATTTAACTAAGCTTTACTGTAAAACTATTTACCAGAATTACTCCGATTACAATTAAGAATAACCCTACGATTGCTTGCCAAGCTAAAGTTTGTTTAAAAAATATATAACCAAGAATTGCAATTGTAAAAATTCCAAGACCACTCCATGTTGCATAAACTACAGCTATTGGAAGTTTATTGACTACAAATGTTAAAAAGTAAAATGCACATAGATAAAAAACAGATAAAGCAACTGTTGGAATAAGTTTTGTAAAATTTTGAGATACTGGCAACAACATCGTTCCTGCAACTTCACAAAATATTGCTCCAATAAGAAATAAATAAGTTTTAACCATTATCTAAGATCTTATGATTAATTAAATCCTCTTTTATTTCATCTAGAATAGCTGGATCATCAATTGTTGGAGGTATCTTGAATTCAACATTGTCTGCTATTTTTCTAATAGTTCCTCTTAAAATTTTTCCTGATCTTGTTTTTGGTAATCTTTTAATAACAATTACTGTTTTAAATGCTGCAACAGGTCCAATTTTATCTCTAACCATTTGAATACACTCTTTAGATATAGTTTCATTATCTTTATCTACACCAGATTTTAAAACGACTAATCCAATAGGTAGCTGACCTTTTAACTTATCAGCGATACCAAGCACAGCACACTCAGCAACAGATTGATGTTCTGATAATACTTCTTCAATTGCACCAGTAGATAATCTGTGACCTGCAACGTTAATAATGTCATCTGTTCTAGACATAATCCAAATGTAACCATCATCATCAATGTGGCCAGCATCATAAGTTTGGTAATAACCCTCATAATTTGACATATAATTTTCTTTGTATCTCTTATCTGCATTCCACAATGTTGGAAAAGTTCCTGGAGGAAGTGGAAGTTTCACCACGATATCACCCATCTCATTAGGTTTTGCTAAAGTTTGATCTGATTTAATAATTTTTACATCATACCCTGGAACAGCTTTGCAAGCCGAACCATATTTAGTCTCCATCATTTCAATTCCAGTACAATTTGAACTAATTGCCCAACTAGTTTCAGTTTGCCACCAATGATCAATAACAGGAACTTTAAGCAAATTTTCTGCCCATTTAATCGTATCTGGATCTGCTCTTTCTCCCGCAAGGAATAAGCTTTCAAAACTACTTAAATCATACTTTGAAAAAAACTTACCTTCTGGATCTTCTTTTTTAATAGCTCTAAATGCTGTTGGAGCTGTGAATAAAGACTTTACTTTATAATCTGAAATGATTTTCCAAAAAGCTCCAGCATCAGGAGTTCCAACTGGCTTTCCTTCAAATAATACTGTAGTGCAACCTTTGAATAATGGAGCGTAAACAATATAAGAGTGTCCAACAATCCAACCAATATCACTAGCGGACCACCAAATATCATCAGCATCAATATTATAAATATTTTTCATAGTCCATTTTAAAGCAACTATGTGTCCACCAATATCTCTTACTATTCCTTTTGGAGTTCCGGTTGTACCAGATGTGTATAGGATGTAGGCAAACTCATTTGAATTCATTTCAACACAGTCAGCATCAGATGCGTTTGATGTAGCTTCTTCCCAGCTAATTTCCATTGGAGCATTTAATTTTACTTCATGCCCAGGTCTTTGAAATAAAATCATTTTACTAATTTTATGGTTAGCTTGTTTGATTGCTTCATCTACAAGAGGTTTATATTCAACTGTTCTTCCCGGTTCGAAACCACAAGACGCGGTGACTACTAATTTTGCTTTACTATCATCTATTCTGCTTGCAAGTTCATTTGATGCAAAGCCACCAAAGACAACAGAATGAATTGCTCCAATTCTCGCACAAGCTAACATGGCGATTACAGCCTCTGGAATCATTGGCATGTAAACAATTACTCGATCACCTTTCGAAACTCCTTGTGCAGCTAATGCTCCTGCAAATTTTGAAACCTTCGCTCTTAGTTCTTCGTATGTGAATTGACTTTTGTTATCTGTAATTGGGCTATCATAGATAAGAGCAGTTTTTTTACCTCTACCTTGATCGATATGGATGTCTAGAGCGTTGTAACAAGTATTGGTTACACCATCTTCGAACCATTTATAGAATGGAGGATTAGATTTATTTAAAATTTTAGTAGGTTTTTTAAACCAAAAGATATCATCAGATGCATCTTGCCAAAATTTTTCAGGATTTTTTATAGACTGGTCGTAAATTTTTTGAAATTTATCTGACATAATTTTTGATTCGAATTTTTATTTTTTGTTGGTTTTTAAATCACAAATTGTATTTAATTTTAAAAAATCAGTAAAATCAATGTAAATTAACAACAATTAACTCTTCAATAATCTAAATTTTTTTGATATTTAACGCGGATCTTTGTTCGGGGAAACTTGAGCATAGTTTATATAAACTAAATAAATAAAAACTAACTAAAGAGGGAGTTTTTTTATGAAAAAACTTAAATTGTTTGCTCTTACAGCTGTTGCCCTAATGGGTGTTACAGGTGTAGCAAACGCAGAGACTGCCATGTTAGCTCAAGATGATTTCGTAGGTATTTCATTTTGGTTAGTATCAATGGCTTGTTTAGCTGCTACTGTATTCTTTTTCTTAGAAAGAAGTTCAGTTCCAGCTGGTTGGAGAGTTTCAATGACTGTTGCTGGTCTAGTAACTGGTATTGCATTTGTACACTACATGTACATGAGAGATGTATGGGTAGCTACTGGTGATTCACCAACAGTTTACAGATACATTGACTGGTTAATTACAGTTCCATTACTAATGTTAGAATTCTATTTTGTTCTAGCTGCAGTAAACAAAGCAGATTCAGGAATTTTCTGGAGATTGATGCTTGGAACATTAGTAATGCTAGTAGGTGGATACTTAGGAGAAGCTGGATACATCAACGCTACACTTGGTTTCATTATCGGTATGGCTGGTTGGGTATACATTCTTTATGAAGTATTCTCAGGTGAAGCAGGTAAAAAAGCTGCTAAGAGTGGAAACAAATCACTTGTTACTGCTTTTGGTGCGATGAGAATGATCGTTACTGTAGGTTGGGCTATTTACCCATTAGGTTACATTTTTGGTTACCTAACAGGTGGAGTAGATGCTAACTCACTAAACGTGATTTACAACGCAGCTGACTTTTTGAACAAGATCGCTTTCGGTCTAATCATTTGGGCAGCAGCTATGCAACAACCTGGTAGAGCTAAGTAGTTTTACTTAAAAGTTTAAATTAAGGGCAGGTATAATTTTTATACTTGCCCTTTTTTTTTGTCTGCAATAATTTGAGCCATGGATGCTAAACTTCTAAATAAATGGCACAAGTGCAAAGTTGATATTAAAGTTCTTAAAGAATTATCAAAAAAATCAGATCTTAAAGGTTTGCAACATATTTCAATTTTTTTTGGTTTATTAGTTATAACAGGTACATTCGCATATTTAACTTTGGGGACTTGGTGGTCAGTATTCTGGTTTTTAGTTTATGGAAATATTTATAGTTTTTCCAATCCTCTTTGGCATGAAACTGGACATAAGACAGCATTTAAGACAAATTTTTTAAATGAGTTTTTTTATTATCTCTCCTCATTTATGTCTAACTTTGAACCTATAAGATGGAGATATTCTCATTTTATTCATCACGCTAACACTTATTCAACTGAAAATCCGTTTGATCATGAGATAGAATATGGAAATGATCTGAAAGAGACTCCAAAAAAATTAATTATTAATATAATTCCATTTTTAGATTTATTATTTTTTAAAAAACATATTTCATTTGAAATAATTCAGCATGCATTAGGAGTTAAAACCAAGGTAATGTTGGATTGTATTCCAGAAAATGCACGTATTAAAAGTATTATAATTTCAAGAATTTTTTTAATTATTTGGTCATTAATTATTGTTTGGTCAATACTAGTGTCATCTTGGCTACCGATGCTTTATCTTTTATTGCCGCAATTTTATGGAAAAACTTTACATAAACTTGTTGCATTCACTCAACATGCAGGCCTTGCAAGAAATGTTAAAGATCATAGATTTTCGTCACGAGAAATGTATTTAAATCCAATATTAAGCTTTTTATATTGGAAAATGGAATTCCATTTAACACATCATATGTATCCAACAGTCCCGTCATATAACTTAGATAAACTTCATCATCATATAAAAGAGCAACTACCAAAACCAAATAATGGACTGATAGACGCATACAGAGAAATAATTCCAGCATTGATTAAACAGAAAGAAGACAGGAGTTATTTTATAAAGAAAGATATACCTCAATTGCAAAATGTCTAAAAATAGACTTAGTATGATTTTACTTACTTGTTCTATCTAAATAAAAACCTATATATAGCCCATGGCCAAAATTACATATAATACTCACGATAGTGAAACTCACACAATTGATGTTCAAAATGGATTAACAGTTATGGAGGGTGCAGTTCAAAATGATATTCCAGGGATCGATGCTGATTGTGGAGGTGGTATGGCGTGTGCGACATGCCATGTTTATGTAGACGATAACTGGGTGAATAAACTTACTCCTAAAGAAGACGGCGAAGAGGATATGTTGGATATGGCATTTGAGCCAAAACAAAATAGCAGACTGAGTTGTCAGCTAGTAGTATCAGATGAATTAGATGGACTGGTTGTTAATATTCCATCAAAGCAAGGATAGATGATTAAAACAGATGCGTTAATAATTGGAGCCGGTCCAACAGGACTTTTTACTGCTCATCAATTAAAATTAATCGGTCTGAACTGTGAGATCGTAGATAACCTAGACAAAATTGGAGGACAATGTATTGAGCTTTATCCAGATAAACCGATATATGATATTCCAGCAGTTCCTGAATGTACGGGAGAAGAGTTAACAAATAATTTAATAAACCAAATTAAAACTTTTAACATACCTATTCATTTAAATGAGAGAGTGGATGAAGTTAAAAAAGAAAACGATAATTGGTCGGTAAAAACAAACGCTGGAAAAACTTTTATTACACCAAACGTAATTATTGCTGGTGGTGTGGGATCTTTTGAACCAAGAAAATTTGCACCAAAAGAGTGTGAAAAATATGAAAATCAATCAATTTTATATTCTGTAAAAGACAAAAAGGTATTTGAGGGAAAAACAGTCTCTATTTTTGGTGGTGGAGATAGTGCATTAGATTGGGCTGTTGAGTTATCAAAAACTTCTAAAGTAAATTTAATACACAGAAGAGATGATTTTAGAGGTGCACAATCAACAGTAGATAAAGTACATGAACTTACAAAATCTGGCACAATCAATCTTTACACAAAATATCAGTTAACAAATGTTAGTGGTGAAAATAGTTTAGATAGTATTGATATCAAACATGACGATGGTGAGATTAAAAATATTAAGACAGATTTTGCTTTAGGTTTTTTTGGATTAATAATGCAGTTAGGACCCATTGCAAATTGGGGACTTAATATTGATAAAAAAACTATTGAAGTTGATACAGAAAAATTTGAAACTAATAAAAAAGGTATTTATGCTGTTGGAGACATATGCAACTACCCTGGCAAGTTAAAGCTTATTTTGTCAGGTTTTCATGAAGGTGCATTAGCTGCTAGAGCCTGTTTTAAATTAGCTCGACCCGATGAAAAATATAGATTTGAATTTACAACTTCATCCAAAACTATAAAAAATAGACTTGGTGTTAAAGAGTGATAGAACTTTTTACAGCTGACACACCAAATGGTAAAAAAATTTCTATTATGCTTGAAGAGATTGGCTACGATTATAAAGTAACAAAAGTAGATATAAGTAAAGAGGAACAATTTAAACCTGAGTTTGTAAAGATAAGCCCTTTTAGCAAAATTCCAGTAATTACTGATCATGATAGTAATGAAAGCATTTTTGAGTCTGGGGCAATCCTTATGTATTTGGGGGAAAAAAGTGGAAAGTTTTACGAACAACAAGATAGATTAAAAATAAATCAATGGTTGATGGCACAAATGGGAACCATTGGGCCAATGATAGGACAGCATCATCAATTTCATCATTACAATCCTGGTAAAAGTGAATTTGGTGAAGAGAGATATTTTAAAATTGCAAAGAGAATATATCAAGAATTAGACAACAGATTAAAAAATTCAAAATTTCTAGCAGGAGAAAAATATACAATTGCTGATATTGCAACTTGGCCCTGGATTGCAAGACACCCAATACATGACATTGGTTTAAAGAATTATAAAAATTTATCTAGATGGTATCTTGATATATCAAGCCGTGATGCTGTTATAAAAGGTTATGATCTTTTAAAAGATGGCTCAAAAATTCCAAGTCTTTAAATCCCATTGTTTACTTGTTTTCATTAAAGATTTAAATTAACCTAATTTAAATATGTCTGAAGTTTATAAATTAGGAATTTCAATTAAAAATAATCAACCAATAAATGAAGTAAATTCAATTGATGTTTTGACTAATCAAGGTGTAGTTGGGGATAGACACTTTAAGGAATTTAACGACCCATATAATCAATTATCGTTAATAGAGTCAGAAAACATCGATTATTATAATATTAAATACGGACTAAACATTCCTTACTTAGATTTTAGAAGAAATGTAGTTACTAGAGGAATTCAATTGAACGACTTAGTAGGTAAAAAATTATTAGTTGGCAATGTAGAGTTAGAAGGTATTGATTTATGTCGTCCATGCAGGCATTTAACTGAAGTTCTTAAGCAAGATAATATTTTAAAAGAATTTTTAAGAAGAGGCGGTCTAAGATGCCAAGTGCTATCTTCTTCTAGCATTAAAATAGGTGATAAAATAAAAGTGATAGATTAATTTTGATTAATCATCAGCATGAACTTTTTCATTTTTTTCATGCTTTTCTTGCGCGGCAATTGTGTATTTTGCTACAGGTCTTGCAATTAATCTTTTTAATCCAATTGGCTCTGCAGTGTCTAAGCAGTAACCATAAATATCTTCTCTAATTCTAGCTAAAGCTTTATCTATTTCTGAGATTAGTTTAATTTGTCTGTTTATTGCTTTCATTTCTACATTTTTGTCAGTGTATGAACTTGCTTGGTCAACAACATCAGCAGAAATACTGTTATCGTCCATACTTCCAAAGTAAAGAGCTTCATTATTAGCTTTCACTAAATCTTTTTTCCATTCAGTTAATCTCATTCTAAAGAACACCTTATGTTTTTCACACATGTACTTTTCTGTATCTTTAGGTACGTAAGTTTTAGAAATTTTTATCGGAGCTTTAGCAGCAACCTTTGGCTTGCTTGTAGTTTTAGCTTTAGGTTTAGCAGCTTTAGTTTTAGGTTTTGAAACTTTTTTTTTAGTTTTAGTAGTCTTTGGCATTGTTTAAATTTGAATTTCCGGAGTATATTCAGCAAATTAGGGGTGTCAAGCAAGCTGAATTGTTATAAATATTTATAAATGACCATTATGAGCAAAAATATAAACAATATATTTTATATATTCATTACTGCGCACCTTATATTTTGGACTTTAATTCCATCCTTAACTAATCATAATTTACCATTAGATACTATAGAAGCTTTAGCATGGGGAAGTAACTTAGATTGGGGATTTAATAAACATCCACCTATGAGTGCTTTTTTTCCTGAAGTTTTTTATCAAATTTTTGGTCCTCAAGATTGGTCTTATTATTTACTTAGTCAAATTTTTGTAATTATTTCTTTTTATTATGTCTTTAAATTATCTAAAGAAATTTTTAATAATAATCTTTTAGGTCTAGTTTCGGTTTTACTTATTGAGTCTATTTATTTCTATAATTTTACAACTCCAGAATTTAATGTAAATATCTGCCAATTACCATTTTGGTCATGTACTGTTTATTTTTCATGGAAAATTTATAATAGTAAAAAAATACAATTTTCTGATTGTTTTTTAGTTGGATTGTTTGCAGCATTTGGGTTCTTGTCTAAATATCTATTTATATATCTTTTAGCTTCAATCGATCTTCTGTTTATCTATTTAATTTTTATGAAGAAAGATAGAAAGTTCGATTTTAAATATTTTGTAACACTTGAGGTATTTTTAATTATTTTAGTACCTCATTTAATTTGGCTTAACAATAATGACTTCATTACAATAACCTATGGACTTGCAAGAACTGGTTTGGAGCAATCTAGTTTAATTGATCATATTAAATTTCCATTAATTTTCTTATTAAAACAAATTGGAATTTTAACTCCATTCTTTTTATTAGTCTTTTTGTTAGCTAAAAAAATTAAACTAAAGATTAATTTAAAAGATAGAAAACTCTTGTTTCTTTTAGCCATAAATATCTTGCCGATTTTTTTAATGTTTTTAACTTCAGTAATTACTGGTTCAAAAATTAGAACTATGTGGATGACACCTTTTTATTTATTTTTTGGAACTTTGTTTGTTTATTTATTTCAAGCTCAAATTAATATCAAAAAATTAAAACCATTCGTGGTTGGATTTATCTTTTTATTCTTTTTATCTCCTATTCTTTATGCATACATTTCGATATCTAAAGAGGATAAAAGAACTGATTATCGAGGAAAAGGAATAGCCTTAAAAACACAATATGCTTGGGATCAACAATTTGATAATGAAATTAATGTTGTCTATGGGAACGAATGGAGCGCTGGAAATTTATCCTATCATTTAAAATCAAGACCAGTTTGGGAAGGGATTATCATGCGAGAAAAACTCGATCAATTGAAAGACTACATGTGTCTTGATAATGTCTGTGTTGGCTCAAAATAAGTATGAAAAAATACATAACTCTAATCCCAATTTATAATGACAGAGAGAGTTTAACTAAGTTAATTGAAAATATTAACTCTGAAGTTAAAAGTCTTAATTCAGAGATATCAGTTATTATAATTAACGATGCATCTTCTCAACAGATAATTGACAAGTATCAAAATACTGAAAATATTAATTCAATTGAAATTATTAATATGAAAGAAAATAGAGGCCATGCAAGATGTATTGCTTCTGGACTTAAATATATTTTTGAAAAAAAAGAATTTGATTATGTAATACCTATGGATGGAGATGGTGAAGACAGTCCTGAAGAAATAAAAAATTTTATACAACTTGCAGAACAAACAGAAGACAAAAGTATAATTGGTGAAAGAGTAAAAAGATCTGAGAGCTTAATATTTAAAGTTTGTTATCAGGCTCACAAAATTTTAACTTTTGCTTTTACTAATCAATCTATTAAATTTGGTAATTATACTTGTCTGTCAAAATCAACAGTTGAAAAATTACTTAATGAAAAAGCAACTTGGAATAGTTTTTCAGGTTCATTAAAAAAAGTAGAAAAAGACCTATTATCAATACCTTCAATAAGAGGCACTAGATATTTTGGACCATCAAAGATGAGTTTTTTTAATTTATTAAAGCACTCTTTATCAATCATTAGTGTTTTTAGAAAAACAGTTTTAATTCGTTCTGCTTTATTTATAGTTTTTTACATTCTATTAATTAAAAGTAACGCATCAATAATTACCTCACTGCCTCTAGTTTTATTATTGGTAATGATTTATTCAATTTCTAATTTAGCTTTAAGAGAAAATATGGATGAATTTGATGATTGTCTAAAAAATATTCACGATATTGATAAAATAAAATAATGAAAAAAATTATATTTTTTCTTCTACCTTTACTTTTGGTGTCATCATTTTCTTATGCTGAAAAATACAAGTGGCACACTAACATGAAGAAACAGGAGAAAAAAGATTTTAGTCGTTATGTATTGAAAGCCCAGTCAAAAAATAAGATGGTTTTTAATACTAGAAACGCTCCTAATGAAAATGGTCTTTACAAATTTTTTGATAAATTGGAAGATCATATGGGTGTTGCTGAACAAGGGATTGAATTTAATTTAAAGTATTCTAACAAAGGACATAAGCATGATTGGAATAGATGGGGTAAACCAGGTCACGCTCAGAGATTTCAAATTATGGAACCTTACAAACATACTACAAAAAAAGGTAAAACTAAGTGGTATAGAGTAGGCTACTTTGTTCCAAAAGATATAAGAACAGATGAGCATACTATTTCTTTGTTTGATTTTAAAAAACTTTATGGCAAAGGTGAACGGACACATGATGCTTCATTAAATATAGTAAAAAATAATTTTACTTGGTCTTTCAATTCACCAAATTATGGTTCTAAAAAAAATGAAACTGGAGGAGAATATTATTATTTTGATAGTTATACTGTAGTCCTTGATCCTGATTTTTCTCCATTAAAAGGTAAGTGGGTTAATATTTTAATAAATGCAAAATGGGCCAAAAAAGGTTTTTTACATTTTTGGATAGACGGTAAATTAAGAACAAGTTATTTTGGTGACACAATGGTTGGTGCATCAAGTGCAAGATTTAAGTTTGGGCCTTATAGACATCATATGGATGAAGCTACCGATGCTGGATTAAAAATACCTGATACAGTTATTCGATACTCAAATGTGGGCAAAGCAGATAGTTGTGATGATTTGTGGAGTGGTTGTTCTGACATAATAGGCCAATTATCTGATAAATCTCAAGTACATGGTGCAAAAAATGTTGCTTTATGTGGAGGAGTGCCAGGAAAGTCATTTTGTAGGGATTTAAATTATTCACAAAATCAAAGACCCTTTTAAACTCCCTATTGAGTTTAGAGTTAAAAAAAATTATTATATAACTTCAAAGTCTGGTTGTGCTGACTTTTAAATCAAGGGACAACAATTTTAAAAAAAGTCACGATCTATGAAAAAAATATTAGTAATTCTTTTTTTAAGCTTATTAACTTCAAGCAATCTATTTGCTTCTGAGGCCTCCAACCAAAATAAATTTAATCAATGGCTTTTGAAAAATGGCCACACTCAATATTTAGAAGGAGGAGGTGCTAAGGTTGATATTTGTGCAACATTTAAAAAAAATAGTGATGCTTGGTTAAATGAAGAATGTGGGAATTATCCCAAAGGAAAAATGATAACGATGAACAATCTAAATATCAAGCTAGTTAACAAAGCATTATCAGGTACTAATATTACTTATCATGCAAACCCAAATTTAGACACCTTGATTTATTATTTATGGAAATATTCTTATAGAGATAGAGGTTCACATTTAAAAGAGTTTAAACCGACAAATAGTTCCTACGATTTTAAATTCAATTTAATTGAAGATAAATTTTTAAAAAAACAAATGAAAACTAAAGGTATCCTTAGTTATTTATATTACCAAGATGGTGAAGTATTGATTGACGAATTTTCTCCCAAAGAAAGATTAGGAGAGTTTTTAAATAATGAAACAAAATTTTATTCAATGTCAATGGGTAAGTCAGTAACTTCTTATTTATTAGGTCATGCAATATGTGATGGCTACATTGATGGAGTTGATGCAAGAGTAAATGACTGGCCTGTAATAAAAGATTCACTTTATCATGATCAAAAATTAATAAATTTTTTAAATATGAATACTGGTGATCAAAAATATATCGATGAATTTGAAGATGGTACAAGTAAATTAGGTGCATATGAAGATGAAGATATTGAAACAACTATGCGCGCGCACTTTAGAAACAAAAATACAAAAAAATCTAAGGATAAATACAATTACAATGGATTTGTTACTCAGTTAATTTTAAACTATATGAAATTTAAAATCGGTGAAGATTATGACAAATTTTATAGCAAAGTTTTCAACGATAAAATAAAGATCAAAAATAGTATTCGTTATGGCTATACTAGTTTTCAAGAAGAAAATGGAAATGGACATCCCAACATAATGGCAACAAGATTTGACTATCTTAGAATAGCAAAAGCTATAATGGATGATTATCAGAATGATACTTGTGTTGGAAAATATTTAAATGAAATCCATAAAAGAAGAATTCCAAAAAATGTTAAAGAACCTTTATATAATCGTACAAAATCATATGGGGGTCAATTTCATATGGATTTTCCAGGATTAGAAGACAAAATTATATTTGGCATGGGTGGCTATGGTGGGAATGTTATTTTAATTGATATGGAAAATTCAAGAATACTGGTTATTAATTCACTCCATTATAATAATAGCAAATATAAATATAATCACAAAAAATTAATATTAGATCCATTTAAAAAAGGTAAATGAAAAAAATCTTAACAGCTATTTTTTTACTAATATTTTCAACTTCTGCTTACGCAAATAAAAATAAAAATACTTGGGATTATCCACTTAGAGATTATGAAGGTTGGGTAGTTAAAGGATCAGAAAATCACTACAAGTTTAAATCAAATCTAAGACAAGATAAAAATGTTTTAAAAGAATTTAAAAATAATAAAAACACTGGAATTATTAGTTACTTACTATTTGAAAATGATCAAATAGTGATTGATGAGTCTGATATACCATCTTCAGTTCAAGGGGATAAGATTATTGATGGTATGTTGCCATCGCACTCAATGGGTAAAAGCTTGGTTTCTTATGTAACAGGGCATGCCATTTGTGAGGGTTATATTGATAACATAAATGTCAGGTTAAATGATTGGCCTTTAATTAAAGACACGCTCTATGAAGACTCAGTATTGCTTGATCTTTTAAATATGAAGGGTGGGGATCAAAAATGGGTAGGTGAAAGAAGAAATGTTGGATCTGACAATAGGATCAAAGGTTTAAAAAAAGAAGAAAATGTAAATGTTATTGGTCTAGTAAAGGTAATAAACAAATATTTAAGAGGTACGGAAAAAAGTAAATTAATTTATAATTATAGTGCTCTGACCACAAATGTGATTATGAATTACGTTAAATTCAAAGCTGGCGATGATTGGGACAAATTATTACATAAAGTATTTAATGAACACGTTGGAGTTAAAAATAATGTTCAATTTCAGAAATCTAGAAAATATTTAAAATATGAAGATTTTGTTTCTGCAAGATATTCTTTTTATGCAAATAGATATGATTACTTAAGAATTGCTAAAACAATGATGGATGATTGGCATAATGATACTTGTGCTGGTAAATATTTAAAAACTATTTATGAAAATAGAATTAAAAAGAAAGACAATACTAAGCATGCAACTGATGTCGGTCTTTATACAAAATCATATGGTGGTCAAATCCATTTTGACATTTTTGGAATTGATAAGAAAAGAAAAATTTTAGGATTGAGTGGATTTGCAGGCCAGCAAATTTTGATTGATTTAGATAATAAAAGAATAATAGTGGTAAGCTCATTGTATAGAAACTATAATTGGAAGAAAATTGTTCATTCAGTAATTAAAGGTTAAATGAAAAAACTTTTACTTTTTACAATATTCGTAACTTCAATTTTTTTTACTACTGATTTTTCAACAAAGATATTTGCAAAAGAAATTACTAATATTCAGTGGAAAAAAAGTGTAGCTAAAGGAAAGAAACTTTCTAAATTTAGAGAAACAGTTACTTCGCCAGCTTTAGGCAAAAAGGCTTGGAAGATTATTTTATTACCAATGGATTGTGGAAGAGATAATGAAGGTGATTACTCTGATTGTAAAAATAACGGTAGAGATGCTGTTGTTGGTCATGGTGGTGGAGATCGAGCAAGAAGTGAGTACTCTTCAGATAAGAGATATACTGGAGAAAAATGGATTTCAGTCAGTATTTATTTACCCAATGATTTTAAATCTGTTGAACCAGTTAGTACCTCACTATTTCAAATTTATGAATGGGGAAAAAAAGATCAACAAAGACATCCAAGAATGATGTTGAGAGTAAAAAATGGAGTTTTGGAACCAAGGTATTTCCCTGTAAATGGACGTGATGTTTCGGGTAAAATAAATAAACATCTTTTTATTGATGATATGAGAGATAAGTGGACAACAATTATTTTTCACACGAAAATGGGAAAAAAAGCCGGAGAAGGATTTGTAAAAATGTATGTAAATGATGTTCTTTACAATGAGTATAGTGGAAGAACTGGTTATGGCGGAAGATTCTTCAATAAATTTGGAATTTATCATAGTTGGATAAGTAGATGGACTCGGAATAATGATGGATATGAAAATTATCCGACACAAGTTGTGTATTATGACAATCTATTTAGAACTAATAGCAAAGACAAACTTTTAAAATTGATTAAAAATTAATGAAAAAAATTTATTTAGTTTGCTCTAATCGTTGGTAGAGAATAAAAATCAGCTGTATCAATTTTAGAAGAATACTCTCTTTTCATATTCCATCTTTTTTGAACTCCGGCACTTGCAACACTTAAAGTAGATCTTCCGTATCGATGATTAGTGTTATCAATAGACCTCATTAAACTGTTTATCTTCTCATCTTTTTCAGATGAAAACAGGTTAGTTTTATCATTGGCATTTGAAAGTCCTGTGAGCATCACGCCTGCTTTTTGATATTGGTAACCATTTTTGAAAATTGTTTCTAGAATTGTTACTGCAGTTTTAACTACTTCGATACTATTGTTTGTTGCAATTGGAAAATCAATTGTCTTTGCATTCGAGTAATATCCATAGTTTCTTTGAAATGGACTGGTTCTAACAAATACTGTGATTGCTTTTGCAACTAGCGACTCTGATCTTATTTTTTCAGATGCATTTAAACAATAATTTGCAACTGCTTCTTTTAATTCTTGAAATCTTTCAACTCTTTTTCCAAATGATCTTGAGACAACACAGCTTTTTCTTTTTGAAGTTGTGGTTTCTAAATTAATACAAGGAATACCTTTAAGTTCCATTGCAGTTCTGGAGCTTAAAACATTAGAAGATTTTTTAATCCAGCTGTTAGATTTATTCTTAAGTTGCTTTGCGTTATAGACACCATGTTTTTGATAAAATTTTGTTAATTGTTTACCAACACCCCACACATCATTAATTTCAATTTTTTCAAGCACAGGATCTAAGTTATCAATTCCAATTAAGCTAGTAACTCCTGATTGCTTTTTCTTTGCAATTTGATTTGCAATTTTACTCAAGGTTTTTGTTTTAGCAATTCCAATACTAGTGGGGATCCCAGTCCATTGTAAAACTGTTTCCCTAATCTCTTTTCCAATTTTTTCTACATCTTTATCTGGAAAATTTGATAAATCTAAGAATGCCTCGTCAATAGAATAAATTTCCATATCTGAATTAAATCTTTTAAGAGTTCGCATTACCCTTCTAGATAAATCTCCATATAAAGAATAATTAGATGAGAAAACTTCAACTTTATTTTTAATGATAATATTTTTTGCTTTAAAATAGGGTTCACCCATTTTAATTCCCAAAGCTTTTGCTTCAGTAGATCTTGAGATGATACAACCATCATTGTTAGATAAAACCACAACAGGTTTTCTTCTTATTTTAGGATTAAATAATCTTTCACAAGAAACATAAAAAGAATTACAATCAACTAATGCTATTTTTTTAGTACGTAGAATGGATGACATAAGTTACAACTCCCCAGATAAAAATATCTTGTTCTTCGTTAATTAAAATTCTGTCAGTAAACTCCTTAGATCCTGACGTTAAAAATTTCTTATCTCTTTCTTGAACTAAACTTTTAACTACAAGTTCGTCATGAACATTGGCAATCACTGTTGAAAAGTTTTTTGGTTTCAAACTTTTATCGACAACCAATAAATCTCCATCATTAATTCCAACATCGACCATTGATTTACCTTGCACTCTAATGATGAAAGTTGCTGGAACATTTCTTATTAAATGCATATTCAGATCAATATCTTCTTCGATATAATCGGTTGCAGGGGATGGAAAACCAGCGCCTGCTTTATGTAGATAATAGGGGATTGTTAGTTTCATGTTCTTGTTTTGTTCTACTTTATAGACTATTTATACAATACACTCAAGAGGTTGTATTTTGAGTCTGTAACTGAATCAAAAGTGAATCAAAACGTGAACATCCAAAACCACATTTTGTGCTATTGTGGATAACTCCAACCACTAGTAGTTTAAATTTAGGAAAATAGATTAATGATTTGTATTAAAGCTGAAATACCAAAAGAGTTAAACGATATAAAAGATGAGTTAAAAGCTATTTATCATAGCAAAGATAAAGTTTGTTTTTATATATTCAAAACAAGAGAATTGAGAAATGAATTTATAGAAAAAACTAAAGGGATGAACAAAGGTAGTAGAGAACAAGTTTATAAAGAGTATCAATTAAATTAAGTTAGGAAAATTATATGAAATTAAAATGTCATTGTGGAGCTGTCGAAGCTGAAATTAGTCCATCAATTAATGAGTTAGCAAAAATAGTAAAATGTAATTGCTCAATTTGTAAAAGAAAAAATGCAACTATGGGCATGGTTAAAAATGAAGATTTTAAAGTCACTAAGGGAGAAGATAAATTAAAGCTTTATCAGTATCATACAAAAGTTGCTAATCACTATTTTTGTACTGAATGTGGAATATACACTCATCACAATCCCAGAAGCAATCCTGCTATGACTGGTTTTAATTTAGGTTGTGTCGATGAAGTGAATGTTGAAGATTTAAAAGAAGTAGCTTCCTTTGATGGACTAAATCATCCAATGGATCAGAAAAAATAATAAGCTCAATGAAAGTTGCTGAAGAGTGTTTTAATAAAGTTAAGAAAGATTGTTTTAAATTTATTAAATCACAGGAAACCCCCACAGAAAAGTTTAGCAATAAAAATGGAATGCTTAAAAATTTTTTAATTCCAATGTGTTTTTGGATTGCAAAAAAAGTAAATAATAAAAAACCTTATTTTGTTGGTTTAGCAGGTGGGCAAGGAACTGGCAAAACAACAATAAGTTCAATTGTAAAAATTATATTAGAAAAATATTTTAAACTGAAAGTATTTAAAATATCTATTGATGATTTTTATAAAACTCGAAAAGATAGATTAAATTTATCAAAAAAAGTCCATCCAATGCTTGCAACAAGAGGGGTGCCAGGAACTCATGATGTACAAATGATGTTAAATTTTTTCAAAAAAGCAAAAAGTAAAAACTTTAAGAAAATAGAATTACCAAACTTTAATAAAGCAATCGATGACAGATTTCCTAAACGGAATTGGTATAAAGTAAAAGAACAACCTGATGTGATAATTTTTGAAGGTTGGTGTGTAGGGGCTAAAGCAGAAGAAAATAAAGCTCTAAAAAAATCTATTAACTCACTTGAAAAAGCTAATGATCAAAAACTTATTTGGAGAAGTTATGTAAACAAGCTATTAAAGACAAAATACAAAAAATTATATTCCCAACTTAATTGCATGATTTATCTAAAGGCTAAAAACTTTAGTTTGCTCCAAAAATGGAGATTAAAACAGGAGCATAAACTTTGGCTTAAGACAAAAAAAACATCTAGTCACAAGATAATGAGCAAGGGAGATGTAATAAATTTTATGCAAACTTACCAAAGAATTACAGAGAATATGTTCAAAAAAATGCCTAAATATGCGTCTATTATTATGAATTTAAACAGTAACCATCAAATTAAATCTGTTGTATATAAAACGAAATGAAAAAAATATTAATACTGATTTGTTTAACATTATTTAATTTTAGTAATGCGTCTGCTGTTACTTTGTATGATGCTCTTAATCAAACTTATCAAAATAACATTCAATTAAATGCTGAAAGAGAAAATTTAAAAGCCTCTGAAGAAGATATCAATATTTCAAAAGCAGATTACAAACCTACCCTGACCTTGAGCGGATCAAAAAGTAAAGAAAATACAAATAAACTTACAAATCAAAGTGGAGGTGATGCAACTATCACAGATGTTGATCCATTTACTACCTCTATTAAACTAGAACAATCAATTTTAGATTTTGGAAGAGGTTTAGAGCTTAAAAAAAGTATTACAGGTTTAGATTTAGCAAAAGCAAAATTAATTAAAAAAGAACAAGATGTTCTTCATAGTGCAATTGATGCCTATTCTAGTTTGATCTTAGCAAGAGAAAAACATGACATTAACAAAAAAAACTTAAATCTTTTAATCAGACAAGTTGAAAATGATAAAATCAGATTAGACCGAGGGCAGATTACAATTACTGATCTTGCACAATCAGAATCTTCACTTGCAGGTGCTCAAGCACAATTCACTCAGGCTAAAAGTGATCTATTAATCGCCAAACTAACTTATGAAAATATAATTGGAAAAATAGCAGATCCAAAACAACTTAAGAAAAATTCAAACGCTATTGTGGATATTCCAGTAACATTAAATGAAGCTATTAATTTATCAAAACAGAATAATCCAGATATAAAAATTGCAAAATTTGATTTAGCTCAATCTGAAAAAGATTTAGCAATTTCAAAATCAGATTTAGCACCAACAGCATCTTTATCTTTAGAAAGATCTTATGCTGATGATGTTAGTTCAACAATTGATGAAAAAGAAAAAGATATTTTAAAAGCAACAGTTAGTTGGCCTTTTTATTCAGGTGGAAAGAAGAGATCAACAATCAACAAGAACTCTAATTTGACTACAAGAAAAAGGCTGTTACTAGACGATGCAGTAAGAACTAACGAAACTCATGTTGCAAGCGCATGGTCAAGTTTAGAATCTTCAGAAAGTTTTTTAAATTCTGTAAAAGCTCAAGTAAGAGCAGCTCAAATAGCAAATGATGGAATTGCTGCAGAGTACGAGAGGGGCTCAAGAACTACTCTTGATGTTATTCAATCAAATGCCTTATTGCTTGCAGCTCAAATCTCTTTAGCAAGTTCTGAAAAAAACTATCTAATGGCTCAGTATAATTTGTTAAAAGCTGTAGGATTGTTAAATAGCCAATATCTAAAACTTAAGTAACTATTTGCGTTTTTAGCTAAAAAAATAAATATATTGCCAATGAGAACAAAATGTGTACATTTAGAACATGATTCGAGTGTTAAAAAAATTAAAAAAAGAGGCTAAAAATGACTAAAAGTAACTTAAAAGTAGTTAAATCTACTAAAGATCAAGAAATGGACATTAAAGAAAAAAACAAAGCATTAGATGCAGCAATAGCTCAGATTACAGATAATTTTGGAAAAGGTTCTGTGATGAAGCTTGGCCAAAGAAGAGCAATGGATATTGAGTCTGTATCTACAGGATCTTTAAGCCTTGATTTAGCATTAGGTATAGGCGGATTACCTAAAGGAAGAATTGTTGAAGTTTATGGACCAGAGTCTTCTGGAAAAACAACATTAGCATTACAAGTTGTTGCTGAAGCTCAAAAAGCAGGTGGAATTTGTGCATTTGTTGATGCAGAGCATGCATTAGACCCAGTTTATGCAAAAAAATTAGGTGTAAATACAGAAGAACTTTTAATTTCTCAACCAGATGCTGGTGAGCAAGCTTTAGAAATAGCTGATACTCTTGTTAAATCAGGATCTATTTCAGTTATCGTGATAGACTCAGTTGCAGCTTTAACTCCAAGAGCTGAAATTGAAGGTGAGATGGGAGACCATCATGTAGGTCTTCAATCTAGATTAATGAGTCAGGCTTTAAGAAAACTAACAAGTTCAATTTCCAATACAAACACAATGATGATTTTCATTAATCAAATTAGAATGAAAATTGGAGTTATGTTTGGAAGCCCTGAAACAACATCAGGTGGAAATGCATTGAAGTTCTACTCATCGGTTAGAATGGATATTAGAAGAATTGGTGCAATTAAAGATAAAGATGAAATTATTGGAAACTCAACAAGAGTTAAGGTAGTTAAAAACAAAGTAGCACCACCATTTAAAGTTGTTGAATTTGATTTAATGTATGGAAAAGGGATCAGTAAGATGGGAGAACTCGTCGACCTAGGTTCTAAAGCAGACATTATTGAAAAATCAGGAGCATGGTATGCTTACAAGGGTGAAAAAATAGGTCAAGGTAGAGAGAATGCCAAAACTTATCTTGCTCAAAACCCTAAAGTAGCTGCTGAAATAGAACTGTTAATAAGAGAAAAAGCAGGTGTAATTCAAAAAAAGATTGAAGGAAACCCTTTAGATCCAGAAAAAGCTGCAAAAGATCAAATAGAAGATCCAAAAGCAGAAGCTAAAGAGGAAGTAGTTCCTACTAAAAAAAATTAGTTAAAAGGTCATCTTTAATTATTAAAAGGCGCTTAAATTAAGCGCCTTTTTTCCCTTACTGTTATCTAGACATAGAATAAAAAAGCTGTATTTTAAAAATATGGCTGACAAATCTCTAAATGAAATAAGAAACACATTCTTAAAATATTTTGAAAAGAATGATCATAAGATTGTAGAGTCTAGCAATTTAGTTCCTAATAACGACCCAACGTTGATGTTTGCAAACTCAGGAATGGTGCAGTTTAAAAATGTATTTACCGGTTTAGAGAAAAGAGATTATCAAAGAGCAACCACTTCTCAAAAATGCGTAAGAGCAGGTGGAAAACATAATGATTTAGAGAATGTTGGATATACACCAAGGCACCACACATTCTTTGAAATGTTAGGGAATTTTTCATTTGGAGATTACTTTAAAGAACAAGCAATTCATTATGCTTGGAATTTAATCACTAAAGATTTTGGTATAGATAAAAATAGACTTTATGTAACGGTTTATCATGAAGATGATGAGGCCTTCAATTTTTGGAAGAAAATAGCTGGTTTTAATGATGATAAAATAATCAGAATAGCAACATCAGATAATTTTTGGTCGATGGGTGAAACAGGTCCTTGCGGACCATGCTCAGAAATTTTTTATGATCATGGTGATCATTTAGCTGGTGGTTTGCCAGGAACTAAAGACGAAGATGGAGATCGTTTTATAGAAATATGGAACCTGGTCTTTATGCAATATGAACAAGTTTCAAAAGATAAAAGAATAAATCTTCCAAAACCATCTGTTGATACTGGTATGGGTCTTGAGAGAGTTGCGGCATTACTTCAAGGAACACATGATAATTATGAAACAGATCATTTTAAAAAAATTATAAGCTCGGCATCTGACATTATTAAAATAGAACAAGATCAATCTAACCAATCTAGTTTCAGAGTTATTGCTGATCACTTAAGAGCTAGTGCTTTTTTAATAGCTGAAGGTGTACTTCCTTCAAATGAAGGAAGAGGCTACGTTCTTAGAAGAATAATGAGAAGAGGAATGAGGCATTCACACTTACTTGGATCTAAAGAACCAGTTTTTTACAATTTATTTGAAACTCTTAGAGATGAAATGTCAGGTAACTATCCTGAATTAGTGAGAGCAGAGTCTTTAATTAAAGAAACTTTAAGAATGGAAGAAGAAAAATTTTTAGTTCTTTTAGATAGAGGAATTAAAATTTTAAATGATGAGGTATCTAAAATAGATAAAGTTTTACCTGGAGAAGTAGCATTTAAATTATATGACACTTATGGATTTCCATTAGATCTTACAGAAGATATTTTAAGAAACAAGTCAATGTCAATTGATACAGAAAAATTCCAATCATTGATGAAAGAAAGTAGAGAACTTGCTAAAAAAAATTGGAAAGGATCAGGTGATGCTGCAGTCGAAAATATCTGGTTTGGAATAAAAGATAAATTAGAGGCAACTGAATTCTTAGGTTATGAAACTAATCAGGCAGAGGGAATAATTTTATCGCTTTTAAAAGATAATAAAGAAGTAAAAGAATTAAAAGAAAATGATGAAGGAATAATTGTTGTCAATCAGACTCCTTTTTATGGAGAGTCTGGGGGGCAAGTAGGTGATACAGGGGAAATTGTTGCAAATGAATTTAAATTTGAAGTAACTGATGTTCAAAAGAAACTTGGTGACTTATTTGTTCATTATGGAAAAGTAATTAGCGGATCAATAAAGATAAAAGATAGTGTGGAATTAAAAATCAATGTCGACAGAAGAAATGATACTAGGGCATACCATTCTGCAACGCATTTATTACACGAGTCATTAAGGAGAGTACTAGGTGATCATGTTACACAAAAGGGATCTTTAGTGGAACCTAGTCGTTTAAGGTTTGATTTTAGTCACATGAAACCAATACCTACTGAAGAAATCGATAAGGTAGAAAATTTTGTTAATACAATGATCTCAAAAAAATCTGATGTAAAAACTCGTATAATGACACCAGACGAGGCAGTTGAAAATGGTGCATTAGCATTATTTGGTGAAAAATATGGAGATGAAGTAAGAGTTTTATCAATGGGCGATGAGGGAGATAAATATTTTTCAACTGAGTTATGCGGTGGTACACATGTAAAAAATACAGGAGATATTGGTAAATTTAAGATAATTAGCCAATCCTCAATTGCAGCAGGAGTTAGAAGAATAGAGGCGCTAAGAGACAAACAGTTAGAAGACTATTTAAAGAATAAAGAAAAACTTTCTAATATTTCCTCTGAAAAAGATGATGAGGCTATTAAAGATTTAACTCAACAAATAATGGATTTAGGTGGAAAACCTAATTTAGATCAAGCAGATCAAAAAACTTTAATAAAAAATTTAACAAAACAATTAGAAACAATTTCAGTTAATTCAATTTTAGAGAATAAATCTAAAAATATTATAATTGATGATGAAATTAATGGAGTTAAATTAAGACTTCAAAAAGTAGACGGTTTGCCACCTAAAGAATTAAGAAAACTCGTTGATAAAGGAAAGAAAGAATTAAATGAGGGTATAATTGTAGTGTTCGCCAGCAAAGATAATAAAGTAGGTATTGCTGTTGGTGTGACAGATAAATTAACTGATCAATTTGATGCAGTTCAATTTGTTAAAGTTGGTTCTGAGATTATTGGAGGACAAGGCGGAGGTGGAAGAAAAGACTTTGCTCAAGCTGGTGGACAATATCAATCTAAAATTGAAGATGCTTTTGAAAAACTGAAAACTTTAATTTAATTTCTTTTTAAGATTACCATCAATTTCATCTAAAAACTGATTAGTAGTTAAATACTTGCTTGATGGTCCTATCAAAATTGCTAAGTCTTTTGTCATTGCACCATTCTCTACACACTCAATACATACTTTTTCTATTGTTTGAGCAAATTTTATCAACTCATCATTTCCATCTAATTTACCTCTATGAGCAAGCCCTCTAGTCCAAGCAAATATTGAGGCTATAGGGTTTGTTGAAGTTTCTTTACCTTGTTGGTGCATTCTATAATGTCTTGTAACCGTTCCATGCGCAGCTTCAGCTTCCATTACTTTTCCATCAGGTGTTAGCAGTGTACTTGTCATCAAACCCAGAGAACCATAACCTTGCGCCATTGTATCAGACTGAACATCACCGTCATAGTTCTTGCAAGCCCAAATATATTTTCCACTCCATTTCATTGCACACGCAACCATGTCGTCAATTAATCTATGTTCATAAGTTAGATTATGTTTTTCAAATTCTGATTCGTATTCCTTTTCAAAAATTTCTTGGAATATATCTTTAAATCTACCATCGTATTGTTTTAGGATAGTATTTTTTGTAGACATATAAACAGGCCACTTTTTTATTAACCCATAGCTAAAGCAAGATCTTGCAAAGTCTTCAATTGATTTATCTAAATTATACATTGAAAGCGCAACACCAGGACCAGTAAAATTAAATACTTCATATTTTATTTCATCTTTTCCATCTTCAGATGTCCATTTAACTTCCATCTTTCCTTTTCCAGGCACTTTAAAATCTGTTGCTCGATATTGATCACCAAAAGCATGTCTTCCAATAATAACTGGATCAGTCCAAGATGGAACAAGTTTAGGTATGTTTTTGCAGATAATTGGTTCCCTAAATACAGTACCACCAATAATATTTCTTATCGTCCCATTTGGTGATCTCCACATTTTCTTAAGATCAAATTCTTTAACTCTATCTTCATCAGGCGTAATCGTTGCACATTTAATTCCAACACCAATTTTTTTTATTGCATTTGCAGAGTCAATTGTGATTTGATCATCAGTGTTATCTCTACTTTTCATTCCAAGATCGTAGTATTCAATGCCAATATCTAGATAGGGAAGAATTAGCTTATTTTTGATAAACTCCCATATGATACGAGTCATTTCATCGCCATCTAGCTCTACAACTGGGTTTTTTACCTTGATTTTACTCATTTGAATAAATTTATGTTATTAATTGAATTTGATTGGTTTATATACATATTAATCAAAAATTAGCAAATAGAAGAATATGTTTAGTAAGATATTTCCAAAGATACATACAGAGGGTTACAAATTTTTAGTAATTGCGGGATTTGTTACACTTATTTTATTATCCTTCAGTAGTTTTTTAGGAACAATAGGTTTGCTGTTAACAGTTTGGGTTTACTATTTTTTTAGAGATCCAGAAAGAGTTATAATTGAAGATGACAATTATCTGGTAAGTCCAGCTGACGGAGAAGTAATTAAAGTTGAGGAAGTGGACGGACCAAAAGAAGTTGGTTTAGAAAATAAAAAATTCAAAAAAATAAGTATATTTATGAACGTATTTGATTGTCATGTAAATAGAACTCCTTGCGCAGGTAAAGTTGAAGAGATTTTATATAAACCAGGAAAATTTTTAAATGCTTCTTTTGACAAAGCTAGCGAAGACAATGAAAGAAATTATTACAAACTTAAAGATAAAAGTGGAAATGATATTATAGTTGTTCAAATAGCAGGATTGATTGCAAGAAGAATTGTGTGTGAAACAAACAATGGACAAGAGCTCAATCAAGGTGACAGAATCGGTATGATCAGATTTGGAAGTCGTGCAGATGTTTATTATGAAAACTATGAGCCATTAGTTAAAATTGGTCAAAGAACAATTTCTGGTGAAACTTTATTGGCTAAGAAATAAAAATGGAACAACCAAAAAATAATATAAAAATTATAGCAGATAAAAAAAATGCTAGAGTAATTTTACCAAATATGCTCACATTGATAGGAGTATGTATTGGCTTAACTTCAATAAGATTTGCTTTAAGTGGAGAATTTCACCTTGCTATAATTGCTATCATATTCGCTGCATTATTTGATGGTTTAGATGGACGAATAGCACGATTGATCAAAGCTACTTCTAAAGTTGGCAAGGAACTAGATTCTCTTACAGACATGATTAGTTTTGGTGTTGCTCCAGCATTTATTATGTACTTTTGGAAATTAAATACCCTTGGAAGATTTGGCTGGTTATTGTGTTTGGTATATGTGATTTGTGTAGCTTTAAGATTGGCTAGATTTAATGTAAATTCAGGCCAAGAGCCCTCATGGAAAGACAATTTTTTTGAAGGAGTGCCTTCTCCAGCAGGTGGAATATTAGTTTTAACACCTTTGATAATTAGCTTAACCGAATTTGATTATATCCAATTAAATTATGATATAATCGTACCAATATTTTTTATTAGCACATCAATTTTATTAATTAGCAAGTTTCCAAGTTATTCATTCAAAAAAATTGTTATACAAAGAAAAACTACAATTTTTTTGTTATTTGGTATTGTTTTATTTTTTGGCCTATTATTAATTTATACATTTGAAGTTATAGCAATCAGCAGCATTGTCTATTTGCTATTGTTGCCAATTAGTTTTTTCCATTATCGTAAAATAAAAAAATCACAAGAAAATGATAGTACTCAAGACGAAGATGATCTTGAAGATATATTGTAATGAAAAAAAATGTTATAGTCTCTTTAGCAGACGCTAATTATTTTCCATTATTAAATGAATTGATAGATTCAATTAAAAGTTTTAAAGAAAGTGAAAATACAGCCATATGTATTTTGGATGCAGGATTAACTGAAAATCAAAAAGAAATTTTATATAAGAAAGTAGATGAAATAAAATCAGCAGAATGGGATATTGAAGTTCCTGCATTTAAGGTTAAGGGTAAAGAATGGCTTAAAAGTCAGGTATCTAGAGCTTTTTTACCAAATTATTTTCCAAATTATGAAAAATATTTATGGATTGATTGTGATGCATGGGTCAATGATTGGAATGCAATTAATTTATATTTCAAAGCTTGTGAAGATGGAAAACTTGGAATTACGCAAACTATGGGCCCAGGCTATAGAGTAATGTCAAAAGTAAATTGGATATTTGGAAAAATAGCATCAATTAAATCTCAAAATTTTAAACATGCAATCAAATCAAAAATTGGCTTAGCTAATGCTAGAAAATTAGCATTCGCCCCACATATTAATATTGGAGTATTTTCCTTAGAAAAAAATTCTACAGGCTGGAAATCTTGGCAAAAAAATCTTGAACAAACTTTAAAATCTGGAAATATTTTTGGTTCAGAGGGATTGGCTATTAATATGTCAGTTTACATAGATGATTTGGAAACTGAATTTTTACCATTAAACTGTAATTGGATCGCAAGTAATTTGCTACCTAAATTTGATGAGATAGAAAACACGTTTGTTGAACCATTTTTGCCAAATTATAAAATTGGAATTATGCATCTAGCTGCAGGAATTTGGGATGGTGACAAAGATATGAGAATAGATAAAGATGTTAAGATTGAAATTTTGTCTCTTCAAAACAATTCAATATCAAAAAGTCTTAGATTCGGTCTTTAATTGAAAAAAAATAAAATTTCCAAGAACTGGGTCAATAAACAAAGAAGAGATACTTATGTCAGACAGTCTAAGGTTGATGGCTATAGAGCAAGATCTGCATATAAATTAATCGAGATTGATGAAAAGTTTAAAATATTTAAGGGTGGGATTTCAGTTATAGATATTGGGGCTGCTCCTGGTAGCTGGTCTCAATATGCAGCCAAAACAGCAAAAAATGGTAGGTTGATATCGATAGATTTAAAAGAAATGGAACCCATTGGTAATACAGTACAAATATGTGGTGATTTTACAGAACAAGCAACACAAGATGAGATAAAAAAATATGTTAATAATAAAGTGGACGTAGTGATGTCAGATATGGCTGTAAATACCACCGGTATAAAGAATATAGATTCTATTCAAACAGGAGAGTTATGTAAAGAAGCCATGTTTTTTGCAAAAGATTTATTAACAGATAATGGTTATTTCATTTCAAAAATTTTTATGGGTGGCACATTTAACGAAATAGTCGCAGAAGGAAAAAAGTATTTTAAAGAAGTTAAGGTTTTTAAACCAAAATCTAGCAGAAAAGACTCTAAGGAAAGTTTCATTATTTGTCGAAAACTTAGATAGAGACTTTAATTTTTAGGGGAATCGTATATAAAAGATTATGGTTCCTATTAAAGAAGCACTTACCTTTGATGATGTTACGTTAGCACCAAAATACTCAGAAATATTACCTTCTGAAGTAGATACAGCTGTCACATTAACAAAATATCTAAAGCTTAAAATACCACTTTTATCCTCAGCAATGGATACTGTTACAGAAAGTAAAATGGCAATAGCTATTGCAAAAGCAGGAGGCATAGGGGTTATTCATAGAAACTTGGATATTCCAAAACAAATTTCTGAAATTAAAAAAGTAAAAAAACAAAAATTACTTATTGGTGCAGCCGTTGGAGCAGGACCAAATGAATTTATTAGAGCAAAAGCAATTATCAAAGAAGGTGTCGATTTAATTGTGGTGGATACAGCTCACGGGCATACAAAAAAAGTAGCTGAAATAATTAAATTTATTAAGAAATTGAAAAATAATAAAATTGCACTATGTGCTGGCAATATTGCAACTCCTGAAGCAGCAAAGTTTTTAATTAAATTAGGAGTTGATATTATTAAGGTTGGAATAGGACCAGGATCAATTTGCACAACAAGATTAGTAGCTGGAATTGGAGTTCCACAATTAAGTGCAATTTTATCTGTTAGAAACGGTCTAAAAAATAAAAATATTAAAATTATTTCAGACGGTGGAATTAAATATTCAGGTGACCTTGCAAAAGCTTTTGCGGCAGGAGCAGATGCAATAATGATAGGCTCATTATTTGCTGGTACAGATGAAACACCAGGAAAATTAATTAAAAAGAATGGAAAAATGTTCAAAAGTTTCAGAGGAATGGGCTCCGTTGGTGCTATGAACAAAGGTTCAGCTGACAGATATTTTCAAACAAAACAAAAAGATACATCCAAATATGTTCCCGAAGGTGTTGAGGGATTTGTGAAATATAAAGGGAATGTTGGAGGTATCATATACAAGTTAATTGGAGGACTTAGATCATCAATGGGTTATCTTGGTTCAAAAGAAATTATTAAATTAAGAAATAAACCAAATTTTGTAAAAATTACTAAGGCAGGTTTTTATGAAAGTATGGTTCACAATGTGGATGTTGTGAAAAATGACAGTAAATATTAATGACTAAAATTTTTAAAATAATTATCTTTATTTATTTAACTGTCTTTTTTTCAAGTGCAGTTTTAAGTAAAGAAAATTTTTTTGATGAAGCTTTAAAAATGTATCAAAGTGAAAATTATGATGATGCAAGATTTATGTTTGAAAGAAATATAGTTTTTAATCCTAAAGATGCTCAATCATATTTATATTTAGCAAAAATTTATAATTTTGAAAAAAATCAAAGAAAAGAAGAGAATAATTTGGAGACAGCATTATTAATCGAGCCAGATAATGAAGAAGTTTTATTAATGTTGATGAAAATAGCTTTAGAAAAATCAAATTATTCGAAAGTTAAAAATCTTTCACAAACTTTTGCAAAAGTTTGTGAAAAACTATGTGATGAAAACAATCAAATTCAAGAGTCTTTAAAAAATATAGAACCTAAAAATGAGTCTTGATCAAAATCTTAATAAGATCTTAATTATAGATTTTGGTTCCCAATTCACACAATTAATTGCTAGAAGAATTAGAGAGCTAGGAGTTTTTTCAGAAATAATAAGTCACAAAAAAATCAAAATAAAAGATATTGATATATCAATTAAAGGAATAATTCTATCTGGTGGGCCATTAAACGTTGATCAAATTAACAAATATTCATTCGATAAAAAAATTATCAATTTAAAAATCCCAATTCTAGGAATTTGTTTTGGTCATCAAATATTATCTAAACTTAATGGAGGTAAAGTTAAACAATCAAAACATCGAGAATTTGGATTAGCAAATATTTATAAAAAAAATGAAAGCTTATTAACTAAGAATTTTTTTAATAAACAAAAATTAAAAAAAGTCTGGATGAGCCATGCTGATCAAGTATCAAAACTTCCAAAACATTTTAAAGTAATAGCATCAAGTACAAATTCAAAATTTGCCATTGTAGAAGATAAATTTAAACAATTTTATGGAATTCAATTTCATCCAGAAGTGACTCATACAGAAAATGGAAAAAAATTGATTAGTAATTTTATTTTTTTGATTTGCAAAATTAAACGCAATTGGTCATCTAAAGATCAAAAAATTCAGCTAATTAGGGAAGTTAAAGATCAAGTTGGATCTGAAAAAGTTATTTGTGCTTTATCAGGTGGTGTTGATAGTAGTGTGGTGGCTCAATTACTTAATAAAGCTATAGGTAAAAAATTATATTGTATTTTTGTTAATACTGGTCTCCTGAGAAAAAACGAAGAAGTACAGGTTGTTCAGACTTTTAAAAAACGCTTAAAAATGAATTTGATTTATGTAAATGCTGAAAAAGAATTTTTAAAAAAACTTCATAATGTTTCTGATCCTGAAAAAAAGAGAAAAATTATCGGTAATCTTTTTATAAAAATATTTGAAAGATATGCAAAAAAAATAAGAAATGTTAAATTTTTAGCCCAAGGCACTCTTTATCCTGATCTAATTGAAAGTAAATCTGTTACAGGAAGTCAAACTTCTAAAATTAAATCACACCACAATGTTGGTGGCCTTCCAAAAAAAATGAAATTAAAACTTGTTGAACCTTTAAAGTTTTTATTTAAAGACGAAGTTAGAAAGTTGGGTTTAGAGTTAAATTTAAGCAAGGATATTATCTCAAGGCACCCTTTCCCAGGACCTGGTCTAGCAATTAGAATGCCAGGGATAATTACAAATGATAAAATTAAAATACTTAAAGAAGCTGATTATTATTTTATTCAAGCTTTAAAAGATCATGGTCTTTATCATAAAATTTGGCAAGCATATGCTGCTTTGTTACCAGTTAAAACAGTAGGTGTTATGGGTGACAATCGTACTTATGAGTATTTATGTCTATTAAGAGCAATTACTTCTGAAGATGGAATGACAGCAGATTTTTATGAGTTCAAGAAGTCTTTCATGGAAACAATTTCTAATCAAATAGTGAATAGCATAAGAGGTATCAATAGAGTTGTTTATGATATTACCTCAAAACCACCTAGTACTATTGAATTAGAGTAGTTTTGAACTATAAATTAGTCATATGAAATATTTGCATACCATGATCAGAGTTAAAAATATTGATGAGTCATTAAAATTTTTTTGTGATGGATTAGGTTTAAAAGAAACAAGACGTATGGAAAATGAAAAGGGTAGATTCACTCTAGTCTTTCTTGCTGCTCAAAATGATGAAAAAGCAGAAATTGAATTAACATATAATTGGGATGGTGATGAACTTGGAGTGGGTTCAAGAAATTTTGGCCATTTAGCTTATAGGGTTGATAATATTTATGAGACTTGTCAAAGATTAATGGATATGGGCTATACTATAAATAGACCACCCCGAGATGGCCATATGGCATTTGTTAGATCTCCAGACAATATTTCAATTGAAATACTTCAAGAAGGAAATTTAGAGCCTAAAGAACCTTGGGCTTCAATGGAAAATACCGGCTCGTGGTAAGTCGATGAAAAAGCAAATATTAGATATAATTAAAAAAAAAAATAAATCAAAGATTGTTAGTTTAACTGCCTATTCGAAAAATACTGCTTCAATCTTGGATAACTTCTGCGATATAATTTTAGTAGGAGATTCACTTGGTTCAGTTTTATACAATTATAAGTCTACAAGAGAAGTAAGCTTAAAGACTATGATAGAGCATTCAAAAAGTGTGAGAATGGGTATAAAAAAAAGTTTAATGGTTGTTGATATGCCACATAACACATATCGAAATTCTAAAGAAGCACTTAAAAATGCAAAAAAAATAATTTCAATTACAAAATGTGATGCTGTTAAATTAGAAGGTGGAAAAAAAATTTATAAAATTGTTAAAACTTTAACCAAAAGTAAAATACCAGTAATGGGTCATGTAGGATTGCTTCCACAATCAGATAAAACCTTTAAATATAAAGGAAAAAAAAGCTCTGAAAGAAATAAGATTTTAAATGATGCCAAATTATTAGAAAGTGCAGGTGTGTTTTCAATCGTTCTTGAATGCGTAGAAACTTCTCTAGCAAAAAAAATAACAAATCAAATTAGTATTCCAACTATAGGAATAGGGGCATCAAATAATTGTGATGGGCAGATTTTAGTATTAGATGATTTGATTGGACTTAATCCTATAGATGTAAGGTTTGTTAAGAAATATAGCAATATTAGAAAAGAAATAAAAAAAGCAGTATCTAATTATTCTAAGGATGTGAAACAAAAAAAGTTTCCACTAAAGAAACATTCTTATTAACTAAAAATATTTAATAAATTCCTCGTTAATTTTTAAAATTTCAAGATCAACTAATCCACCAATTATTAATTGTAACCCTACAATAAGAATAAATATCAACCCCATATAAGCTATCCAGATATGTTTCTGTATATAATTTGCCATATATGTCGCTAGAGCTCCAGTTAGTACGACTGATAAAACGAGGCCGAAAATCATAAATCCAAAATATTCTTTTGCTGCAGCAACAACCCCAATGACGTTGTCAAAGCTGATCATAATATCTGCAAATAAAACTTTTCCAATACTACTTATGTAAGAAGGTTCTCGTGCTTTTTTAGTTTGTGATTTAATCTTTTTAATATCAACTAAATCTTTTCTCAAATCGTTGACTATCCAAATTAATAATAATCCTCCCAAAATTTTAATGAAATAAAATTTAAATAAGTAAGTAGCAAATAGTGCAAAAAAAATTTTGAATACAAAAGCTCCTGCAACACCCCATAAAATAATTTGTTTCCTATTTTTAGGTACGAAGTTTGCTGCAATTGAACCAACTATAACTGCGTTATCAGCTGTTAAGATAATAGTGATAAAAATAATTTTAGTTAAAATAACAAGTTCTTCAATCAAGGTAAGTTAATATTATTTTAAATTTATAATAATTCAATAAAAAGTATAAAAAAAAGGCGGTCAAATTAATGACCGCCTTTAATTTTATCTAAAATTATTTTTGAGACCAAGTAGGCATTGGATACTGCAATTTACATGCAGCTAATTCAAATGGGTAAACTGTACAATATTTACCACCTTGAACTTGCATCAAAATACCTCTAGTTTTTTCATTCTGACCATCAGCACCAAATTTAATTCCTCTATAAGGAACAATTAAAGAGTCTGACGACATATCTAAATTAACTAGCGCTTGTCTAATTTTTTCAGGATCAGTTGATCCAGCATTATTAATTGCATTTGCTAATGCCATAAAACCAGTAAAAGCTCTAGCTGGCACATCAGATAGATCTCTTCCACCTGAGTGTGTTTTGAAAAGATCATTTACAGTACCAATCATTGGAATTGTAGTAGCCAAGTCAGTATTAAAAGGAGATCTTGTAATTACACCTTCAGCTTTACTTCCCATAGTAGCTATAAATTTTGGATCAGTATATCCAGCATTTTGTGCAACTAAAAGTTTAGGGTTGTAATCAAGTTCTTTAGCAGTATTTAAAAACAAATAAGCATCAGCAGTATAAGATGATGGCAATAAAACATCAGGGTTTTTTGCTTTCAATCTTTGTACTTCAGAACTTAAAGATGTTGTTTTTGCTTTATAGCTAATTTTTTCAACAACTTTAAATCCTTGGTCTTTAGCCATTTTATTTTGTGTTCCACCACTATCAGATCCCCACAAAGTATCTTCATGAATAATACCAAGTGTATTTAACTTGTTATTATTCTTTTTGTTGAAGTCGTTCATAAATTCAAACATTAATTGAGTAAATTCACCATCGTGTGGAGTAACTCTAAAGAAATATTTAAATCCTCTTGTTGTTAATTTTGGAGATGTAGACTCACCATTAACCCAAGGTATACCAGCTCTTTCAGAAACTTGACTAGCTGCACCAGTAACTGATGAATAGTAAGCTCCAAACATTGCGTGAACTTTATCAGAATTTAACATTTTTTCTGTTTCACCAACCCCAATATCTGGTTTTCCACCATGGTCACCAACAACAATTGAAATTTTTCCACCACCTAAACCTTTTAGGCCAGCATCTTTTGCTAAAGGCATTCCAGGAATATTGTGGCTATTATTAATAATATCTAACGCAGTTTGTACTGCAGCAACCGCATCCTTACCGACTTGGGCCACAGGACCAGTTAATGGATACAATACTCCAATTTTAACATCTTGTGCAGAACTTATTACAGGCGCACAAATTAATGATAAAAAAGTAAATACTGCAAGTATTAATTTTTTCATTTATTTCCCCTCATATTTGTTTTTGTTAATAATTAATTAAATACCATATATAAAATCAATTCAATGATATACTTTTGCGAATATATATAATGTTTATACGTATTCTAATTTATATTTGTTCTAAATGACATCAGAGATTATTCTTCAAGCAATTGTGACTGGTCTAATGATGGGATTGATTTATGCCTTAATAGCTGCAGGATTGAGTTTAATTTTTGGTCTAATGGATATTGTGAATTTTGCTCACGGTGAACATTTAATGCTATCAATGTTTTCTTCATTTTGGCTGTGGTCATTATTTGGGATTGATCCTATTTTTTCAATTCCGATTACAATTTTATTGATGGCTGTATGTGGAATACTCACACACTATTTTTTAATTAGATACATCTTAAAAGCAAAAATGTTGATTCAAATCTGTGCTACTTTTGGGTTGTCAATATTCATAAGATCTATAGCTCAATTATTATGGACACCAGATTTTAGAAATGTAGAAAAACCTTTATTGGAGGGTAGGCTTGAAATAGGATCTGTTTTTATTGGTCAACCACAACTAGTAGCAAGCTTAGTATGTTTGGTTGCTTTTATAGCTTTATATTTATTTGTTACAAAAACTGAAACTGGTTTAGCTTTACAAGCTACAGCTCAGGATAGACACGCTGCTGAAATTTTAGGAATTCCATCAAACAAAATGTTTGCAATTGGATGGGCAATCGGACTTGGATGTGTAGGTATAGCAGGAGGAATGATGGCTAACTATTTTTTCATTTTTACTGATGTAGGAATTAATTTTGCTTTATTTGCGTTCGTTGCTGTAGCTCTAGGTGGTTTTGGAAGTATTATTGGCTGTTTGTATGCAGGAATAATTATTGGTCTTGTCGAGTCATTAGGTGGCTTATTGATAGATCCATCTTTTAAACTTTTGTATGTCTTTGCAATATATTTATTAGTAGTGATTTATAAACCCCAAGGTTTATTTGGTAGATATTAATGAACGATAAATTATTAACCGCACAAGCAGAGCCACTTTGGAACACAGACAAAAAAATTATTTCATTAATTGCTGGCATAGTTTTATTATTGTTTGCACTACCTCATTTTGGATTAAACTCTTTTTATCTCCATTTAATGATCATGATTTTTATGCATGCTGTTATGGCGCAATCTTGGAACGTGATAGCTGGATTTTCTGGCCAGATTAGTCTTGGCCATGGTGCTTTCTTTGGCATAGGAGCTTATGCAACTTCATTTTTTTATGTTCAGTATGGTATTTCTCCTTGGATAAGCATATTTTTTGGAATAATTTTTTCAGGAATTGCAGCAGTTTTAATTGGAATACCAATGCTTAGATTAAGTGGGCATTATTTTGCAATCGCAACTTTGCTGATAGGCATAAGTTTTCAAGTAGTTTTTCAAAGATGGGATTTAGTTGGTGCAGCATCTGGTTTATGGGTTCCAATGACATCTGGTGACTCTTGGTTAGCGCTTCAATTTCACACAAGTAAAATGCCTTACTATTATGTTTTTTTAGTATTTTTTTTAATCACTTTTTATTTGGTTTGGATCTTAAGTAGATCAAAATTAGGATTTAGATTAAGAGCTGTGAGAGATGATCCTCAAGCGGCATTAAGTTTGTGTATTAATGTTTCAAATTATAAAATTATTGCTTATGTAATATCAGCAATGATTATGGCTCCGATGGGAAGTTTGTTTGCTCAATACATTTTAATAATTGATCCTGATAGAGTTTTTAATATTGAAATATCAATTATTGTTTTGTTGATAACTGTCCTTGGAGGAATAGGTAATGTTTGGGGTCCATTACTTGGAGCAGCAATCTTGATTCCAATTTCAGAATATTCAAGAATATATTTAGGTGGTACAGGTGGTGCAGTAGATCTAATCATTTATGGACTAATATTAATGTTAATTTGTGTCTTTAGACCAGATGGACTTATATCTTTTGTTCCAAAAAATATTTTAGAGAGAAAAAAACAAAGATGAAAATTTTATCTGTAGAAAATTTAAGTAGAGCTTTTGGTGGAATTAAAGCAAACAATAATATTTCTTTTGAGGTTGAAGAGGGCTCTATACTTGGTGTAATTGGCCCAAATGGTGCAGGAAAATCTACTTTATTTGACTTAATCACAGGTTATACAAAAGCAGATACTGGTGAAGTTAAATTTTTTGAAAAAAATATTTTTGGATTAACTCCTGACAAAATAAGCAAACTAGGTATTGGAAGAACATTTCAAAAATTAAAACCATTTGCAGATCAAACATTGCTTGAAAATGTAATGATAGGTTCGTTTGTTAAAGAAAAAAATATTAAAAAAGCTAGAGATAAAGCTTTAGAAATAATTGATTTTGTTGACTTGATTGAGAAGAGACATCATTTTGCAAAAGAGCTTTCTACAGGACAAAGAAAAAGACTTGAGATGGCAAGGGCAATGGCAATAGAGCCAAAATTATTATTAATGGACGAAGTAACTGGTGGTGTTGACCAAAAAACTATACCTGGTCTCGTGGAACTAATCAAAAAACTCAAAAAGTCAGGAGTTACAATTGTTACGATCGAACATAATATTAATATCATTATGGAGATTTCAGATAATATCTTAGCTCTAGATCAAGGAGAAAGAATAGCCCATGGCTCTCCTAAAGAAATTCAAAATAATAAACAGGTTGTAGACTCTTATTTAGGAACATTCGATGCTGCTTGATATTAAAAATATTGATGTTTTATACGATGACTTTCAAGTAATTTGGGACGTATCTATAAATGTTAAGAAAGCAGAAATGGTTGCTCTTTTAGGGCCAAACGGTTCTGGTAAAAGTACAATTTTAAACACAATAAGTAATTTAGTACATCATAAGAATGGAAGCATACATTTTGATAACAATTTAATCTCTAAAGAGCCTACACATAAAAGAACTGCACTAGGTATATCTCATGTTCTTGAAAGAAGAAGAGTTTTTCCTCATTTGACTGTAATGCAAAATCTTTTACTTGGCGCTTGGCACCCCGCAGCTAAAAAGGAATTAGATAATTCACTAAATAAAATTTATAAGATCTTTCCAAAACTTGAAGCTAGATCAAGCCAATTAGCGAGGACAATGTCTGGTGGTGAACAACAAATGTTGGCAATAGCTAGAGGCATGATGGGGCTTCCAAAACTTTTAATGGTTGATGAACCTTTTTTAGGTTTGTCACCAATGGTAATGAAAGATCTAATTAAGATTTTTAAAAATATTGTTAACGAAGGAATATCAATTTTGTTTGTTGAGCAAAATGTTAGATTGGCTCTTAGTATGGCCGATAGAGGTTATGTACTTGAAAGTGGAAGGTTAGTTATTGATGGAAAATCAGAGGATCTAATTGATAACGAAAAAGTTACAAAAGTTTTTTTAGGAAATTAATTATAAGGCTGCTAAATCATTATTTAGCTTATCAGTTATAAGCATTTTTCCAGGACTGTGTGTTATACAAAAATCTGGTTTCGAATCTTGCAAAACAGATTGTGGTGTTACTCCACAAGCCCAAAAAACTGGAATTTCATTATTCTTAAATGCTTTTGGTGGATCACCATATTCTGGATTCATAATATCTTTTATGCCAATTTCCGAAGGGTCACCCAAGTGTACAGGTGCACCATGAACAGCTGGAAATCTTGAACTAATTTGGACTGATCTAATGGCATCTTTTGAATTCAATGGCCTCATAGATACTACAAGTTTTCCTGAAAATTGTCCTGCTGGTTCACAATCTATTGAAGTTCGATACATTGGTACAATAGTATTATTCTCTATATGTTGAATAGGTATTCCTGCTTCAATTAAAGGTAACTCAAAAGACATTGAGCATCCCAAAACAAATGTTGTTAAATCTTCATTCCAATATTTTTTTATATCATATGGTTCATCAATAATTTTTCCTTTTTCCCATACTCTATATTGAGGCACATCTGTTCTTATATCGATGTCTCCTAAATCTTTTAAAGATGGATCTCCCTTAGTGCCAAAGCCTATTAGGGGACAAGGCTTTGGATTTTTTTGACAAAATGATGCAAAATCCATTGCGTACTTACTTGGTAAAATACAAATATTTCCTTGTACATATTTATTTGCAGATCCAGCTGTTTGTTCAGTATATTCGTTATTTCTGATGACTTTTCTTGCTTCTTTTGGATTTTGTATATCAAGCATATGAATTAATATTTTGATGTTTTTTTTCCATCAATTATTTCTTTTAATTCACCATACTCTTCACAATTACAATTTTCCAATACATTTAATCTTTCTTTTGCAAGATTAATTCTATTGGTCACAACATAAAGTTCACCCAAGTATTCGTTAATCCCTTTATGGTTAGGATCAATTTCTAAACCAAGCAGGTAATATTTTTCTCCATTTTTATAATCTCCAAGTTTTCTAGTTGTAAAACCTAGGTAATTTAAAGTATCAGCTTGAAGAGGCTTTTTATTATTTGAAGTAATTAATAATTTTTGAGCTTTTTCATATCTCTTATTAGCTTTTTCAGTTTTACCTTTTTTTTCATATTTTTTGGCTTGTTTTATAAGTGTAACAGCTTTGTCATAATCGGATTTAACTTTTGATGAACTGCTATCACCTGTTCCAGCAGCTTGTGCACTATTTGAAAATAAAATTATCAAATAAAATGCGAATAAATATTTTTTTAACATTAAATAAATTTCTCCATTAAGTTTAAAGGTTTTAATTTAAGTCCATTATCAATCAAATTATCTTTAATTGATTTTGCTGTAGCTAATGAACTTTCATTATCACCATGTATGCACACAGAGTCTATTTCACAAGGTATCTGTTTTCCACTGTGACAATTAAGTGCCTGATTTTTTACCATATTTAATACGTGTTTTTTTGCTTGTTCTGGGTCTGTGATTAGTGCGTGGGGTTTTTTTCTAGAAACTAGATTTCCATCATCTTCATAGTTTCTATCTGCAAAAATCTCGCATGCAATTTTCATATTAAGTTTTTTAGCAGCTTTTTCCATTTTCGAACCAGTTGGAACAAGGTAAATTAAATCTTTATTAATTCCTTTTATTGTTTTAGCTAAAGTAGTCGCTAGCTCTAAATCTTCACAGGCCATGTTGTTAAGTGCACCATGAGGCTTAATGTGGGTAACACTCTCTTTATAATTGTCTGCGATTGTTTGTAAAATATCATATTGATCAATTATTAGTTTTGAAATTTCACTCGAAGAAAGATTCATTCTTTGTCTGCCAAAATTTTCAGGGTCATTAAATGATGGATGTGCGCCAATGCTTACTCCATTTTTTTTTGATATTTGGATGACTTGACTCATTGATTCATCATCTCCAGCATGAAAACCACATGCAACATTGGCAGAGTTTACTATCTCTAGTAAATCAGGATCATACTTATTAGAATGATGTTTAGATTTTTCACCTAAATCACAATTTATATTAATTTCCATAGTCTTAAATGTTGAAGTATAACATGGCATGATAAAAAATATATCAAATCTTGGCGACGCAGCACTTTACTGTGATTTTGGAACCGAGGTTAATAAACAAATTAACTCTGAGGTAATTAAGTATTTTAATGCAATTAAAGAAAAAAATATTGAAGGAATTAATAATCTTACACCTTCTTACAATAAACTGATTATTTCTTATGATCTTTGTGTAACAAATTTTAAGGAAATTAAAGATAAAATTGAAAAACTTAATGTTGAAGAAACTTTTAAGATAACCAATAAAAATTTAGAAGTACCAGTTTGTTGTGATGCTTCATTTTGTTTAGACATAGAAAGATTAGAGAAAAAATTAAATTTAACTAGAGAAAAAATTATAGAGAATTTTTTTAATAAAGAATTTTTTTGTTATATGACAGGATTTATTGCGGGCATGCCTTTTTTAGGTGATTTAGATGAAAATTTGAGAGCTCAACGTTTAGAAACTCCAAGAGTAAAAGTGCCCAAAGGATCTGTTGGAATGACTGAGCAGTTTGCCAATATTTATACATTTGAAAGTCCAGGTGGATGGAATATCATCGGAAACACACCGCTAGAAGTATTTGATAGTTCAAAAGAAAAAGATCCTAATTTAATTAACCCAGGTGACACTGTTAAATTTAAACAAATAACACTAGAAGAATATAACAATTATAATGAGCAATAATTATTTTGAAATAATAAGAGCTGGTATAAACACAACATTTCAAGATAAAGGAAGAAATAATTTATACCATATAGGAATTCCATTCAGTGGAGCCATGGATAATAGAAATTATCTTTTAGCAAATAGACTAGTTGGTAATAAATCAGATTTACCAGTTATTGAATTTGCTTATCAAGGCCCTTTATTAAGGTACTACGGAGATAAAATTACTATTGTTTTAACTGGAGACGTTATCTTTAAAATAAGAAAAAAGGATATTGAAATAGAGGGTAAGTGTTATGAAAGTTATCAATTAGAAAATGGAGATGAGATTGACATTTTATCAACTAATAAATCTGTTTATGGTTATTTGGCTATTAGTGGGGAGTTTAATCTTAAATTTCAATGGGGGAGTTGTTCAACAAACACAAAAGCTTACATCGGTTCTAACGATGGTAAAAAATTAGAAAATAATCAAAAATTAATTGTTTCCAAAATAAATACAAATCAACAAAAAAAGAAAACCAATTATTTAAACTCAAAAGTAGAAAATATAAGAGTTATAAAAGGAACTAATTTTGATTATTTTTCCGAAAAAGGAAAAAGTAATTTTTTTGAAAAAGAATTTACTGTATCAAAACTATCTGATCGAATGGGAATGAGATTAAATGGCCCTGAAATAGAAAACATTGTTAATACAAATATAAAATCAGAAGGTTTATTGAAAGGAGTGATTCAAGTTCCAGCGGATGGTAATCCAATCATAATGCTTTCAGATCATGGAACGATAGGGGGTTATCCAAAAATAGGAGTTGTTGCTAGTGTTGATTATGACAGATTAGTTCAAATATCACCTGGTTCAAAAATAAAATTTAAAGAAATAGAATTATCTGATGCAGAAACTTTGTTTAAGTTGTATGAAATGGAGACTCAAAATTTAATTTCACAAATCTAATGAATATAATTACAAAATTACCAGGACCTTTATTAGTATTTTTAGGCGCTTGTAGTTTAAGTTTTGGTGGGCTTATAGTTAAGTCATTTGAGGGTTCAACTTTATGGCAAATCTTATTTTGGAGATCTTTATTTTTTTCTCTGACAGTTTTGGCCTTTTTGATAATTACTTATAAAAAGAAAGTCTTCACCTCATTTTATGATTCAGGTTTGCCAGGTTTTTTTGGAGGAATAATATTATCTTTTGGTTTTTGTGGGTACGTATTTGCCATGTATAATACGACTGTCGCAAATACCAATTTTATCATATCTCTTCAAATTTTATTTCTTGCAATATTTGGTTATTTTTTTCTAAAAGAAAAAATTTCTGCAATTACATTAGCTTCTATTATTTTAGCAATGACAGGAGTTTTATTAATGGTTGGAAATTCATTAACTCCAGGTGAATTATCAGGAAATCTTGCAGCTTTCACGATGCCAATTACTTTTGCAATATTGATTATTATTGTAAGAAAATATCCAACAGTTGATATGGTTCCAGCTCAATTTGTAGCAGGTGTATGTTCATGTTTTATTGGTTTTTTACTTTCAACAAAAATAATGATTTCACCACATGATATTTTTCTAGGTTTTTTAGGTGGTTGCTTTCAAGTTGGATTGGGATTTATATTTATTACAACTGGAGCAAGAACTACACCTTCTGCTATGGTTGGAATAATAATGTTATCCGAATCTGTTTTGGGTCCTATCTGGGCTTTTATATTTGTTAGTGAAAGACCATCAATGTTTGGGTTAATTGGAGGAGCTATTATTATTTTTGCTGTATTAATTCAATTTTACTCACTATTAATTAAGCGTAAAAAAAGTATTTCCCATTGACCATCTGTAAATAGTTGATAAGTTAATAGTTAACGGGAGAGATTACAAATTTTGTAACACCGAAGGAGCAACCACCCAGGAAACTCTCAGGTAAAAAGGACCGTAACATATTAACTCTGGAAAGAGATTAAATTCTCGCCGAAGGAGCAAAACTCTCAGGCAAATATACAGATGGGTACAAAGAGTTAGTATGGAAATAAAAAAAACATCATTAAATAAACTTCATCAAGATAACAAAGCTAAATTTGTAGAATTTGCGGGTTATCAAATGCCAATACAATACAGCAAAGGTATTGTTGAAGAACATAAATACACAAGATCACATTCTGGAATTTTTGATGTTTCTCATATGGGGCAATTATTTATTTATGGCGATGATAGTTTGACTGAAGATTTGGAAAAAATCTTTCCTCTAAATTTAAAGAATTTGAAAATAAATACATCAAAATATAGTTTTTTAATGAATGATACTGCTGGAATTTATGATGATTTGATTATTACAAAAATAGAAGGAGGTTATTTAGTAATATTAAATGCAGCCTGCAAGGACAATGATTTTAAAATCATATCTAAACTTCTTAATGATAAATATAAGATGAATTTAGATGAAAACAGATCTTTAATAGCTGTTCAAGGGCCTAAATCAGTAGAGATTTTGGATACAATTATCAATGGTGTGAGTGAACTAAGTTTTATGACTGGAAACTGGTTTGTTCATAAAGAACAAAAATTATTTGTAACTAGATCAGGTTATACGGGTGAAGATGGTTTTGAGGTTTCTGTGCCTAATGATTTAGCTGAAGAATTTACAAAAAAATTAATTGAATATGGAGCGCAACTCATTGGACTTGGAGCCAGAGATACCTTGAGATTAGAGGCAGGATTGTGTTTATATGGTCATGAGCTTGGAATAGACAAAACCCCAATTGAGGCTAATCTTAAATGGGCCATATCTAAAGATCGAATGGCAAATGGTGGGTTTATAGGTTCAGATATAATCATGAGCCAAATCAATGATGGTACTAAAAAAATCCGAGTTGGCGTCAAGCCAGAAGGAAGATTGATAGCTAGAGAAAAAACTAAAATTTTTAACCAAGATGAATTGGTTATAGGTGAAATCACAAGTGGTACTTTTGGACCTAGTGTGAGCGGACCAGTTGCTATGGGTTATGTTGAAAAAGAGTTTTCAAAGAACGATACAAAAGTTTTTCTTGAAGTAAGAGGAAAAAAACATCCAGCAAATATTTGTGGATTACCATTTTATAAAAAAAGTTATGTGAAAGGAGCAACAAAATGAGTGAAGTTAAATATTCCAAAGAACATGAGTGGATTAAAATAGAAGGTGATGTAGGCACAATAGGCATCACTCAACATGCAACTGAAATGTTGGGAGATATTGTGTTTGTAGAGTTACCTGATGTAGGTTCTTCAGTTGAAAAAGATGGAAATGCGGGAGTAGTTGAGTCAACTAAAGCAGCAAGTGATGTTTTTACACCTATATCTGGCGAGGTAATGGAAAACAATCAATCAATAGTTGATGATCCTGGTAAAATTAATTCAGACCCTGAAAATGATGCTTGGTTTTTCAAATTGAAAATTAAGGATAAAAATGAACTGGATAGTTTGATGAATAAAGAAGAATACGATAAATTTGCAAAGGAGAGTGGTAGTTAAATGTTAAAAAATGCTCAAAAAGATTTTATCCAAAGACATATAGGTCCTTCCGTTGAGGAACAAAATATTATGCTCAAAGAGTTAGGGTATAAAAATCTAGACGAGTTGATAAAAAATACTGTACCAGAAAACATTTTGCTGAAAGATAATTTAGATATAGGAGATCCGAATTCTGAATATAAGGCACTTAGAAAATTAAAGAATATTTCAAAAAAAAATAAAGTTTATTCAAGCTTTATAGGAATGGGCTATTATGGAACTTACACACCTTACGTTATATTAAGAAATATATTAGAAAACCCAGGATGGTATACTTCTTATACACCATATCAGCCTGAAGTAGCTCAAGGTAGACTTGAGATGTTAATGAATTTTCAACAGATGATTATTGATTTTACAGGTATGGATATTGCTAATGCTTCACTTTTAGATGAAGGAACTGCTGCAGCGGAAGCTATGGGTTTAAGTTATAGAATTTCTAAAACAGACTCAAATAAAGTTTTTGTATCTAAAAATTGTCATCCACAAACAATTGAAGTCATTAAAACTAGAGCGGAACCTTTGGGGGTAGAAGTAATTGTCGGTGATGAGGATACTGATATTAAGGATGAGATTATTTGTGGTATAATTAGTTATCCTGGTACATTAGGAGATATTAAAGATCCTAGTGAAGCTATAAGCAAAATACATAAAAATAAAGGTAAAGCAGTATTAGTTTGTGATTTGCTGGCTCTAGCCAAATTAAAAACACCTGCAGAGTTAGGAGCAGATATTGCTGTTGGAAGTTCACAAAGATTTGGTATTCCAATGGGTTATGGTGGTCCGCATGCAGCATTTTTTGCTACAAAAGATGAATACAAAAGATCTATGCCAGGTAGAATAGTCGGAGTGTCTGTCGATAGGCATGGAAAAAAAGCATATAGATTAGCACTTCAAACTAGAGAGCAACACATAAGAAGAGATAAGGCGACAAGTAATATTTGTACTGCCCAAGCTTTGTTAGCAATAGTGTCTGCAGCTTATGCCGTCTATCATGGTCCAAAAGGAATTAAAAAAATTTCAGAGAGTGTTTCTCAGTTAACTAAAAATTTTGCAGATAAGTTAAAGCAATCTGGATATGAGCTTTATTCAGATCATTTTTTTGACACTGTAACTGTAAAAACTTTAGATAAGACTGATAAGATTTATAAAAATGCTTTAGATGAAGGTGTTAACATCAGAAGAGTAAGTTCAGAGATGCTTGCAGTTTCTTTTGATGAAAGAAAAAATCTATACAGAGCAAATCAATTGCTTAAAATTTTTAATTGTTCAGAAACCATTAAAGAGTCAATGAATGAAAGCTTATCCAATATCCCAAAAAATTTATTGAGAAGTTCGACTTATCTAGATCATCCAGTTTTTAATAGTTATCATTCAGAAACTGAAATGCTTAGATATTTAAAAAAACTAGAAGATGCTGATATTGCTTTAAATAGATCAATGATAGCTTTAGGCTCATGTACAATGAAGTTGAATGCAGTATCTGAAATGATTCCAGTTACTTGGAAAGAATTTTCACAACCACACCCTTTTTCTCCAGTAGAACAAATGGATGGTTATAGAGAACTGTTTACCGATTTAAAAAACTGGCTGAGATCAATTACAGGTTTTTCAGGTGTATCTCTTCAACCAAATGCTGGTGCTCAAGGTGAGTTTGCTGGGCTAATGGTAATTCGTAAATTTCATGAAAAAAATAATGAGGCTAATCGTAATGTTTGTTTAATCCCGAGTTCTGCTCATGGCACTAATCCTGCAAGTGCACAGATGGTTGGCATGAAAGTAGTTGTGGTAAAATGTGATGATCATGGAAATGTGGACTTTGAAGACTTAAAGAAAAAAGCTGAAGAGCATAAAGATAATTTAGCAGCATTAATGGTTACATATCCTTCAACACACGGTGTTTTTGAGGAAAAAATAACTGATATTTGTAAGCTTATCCATGATCATGGCGGGCAAGTTTATATGGATGGGGCAAACTTAAATGCATTAGTAGGTATTGCAAAACCAGGAAAATTTGGTCCAGATGTTTGTCACATAAATTTACATAAAACATTTTGTATTCCTCATGGTGGAGGTGGACCAGGAATGGGACCAATAGCATGTAAAAAACATTTAGAGACTTTCTTACCAAAACATTCGGTAATTAAAGATTGTGGGCCTGCAACAGGAATTGGCGCTGTTTCAGCCGCACCTTGGGGAAGCTCAAGCATTTTATCGATTTCATGGATGTATATAAAAATGATGGGTTCTGAAGGTTTAAAGAAAGCATCACAAGTTGCTATATTAAATGCTAATTATATTGCCCATAAATTACAAGACTCATTTCCAATTTTATATAAAGGAAAAAGTGGGAATGTAGCTCATGAATGTATTATTGATATTAGAAAAATAAAGGCTGATACAGGTGTTACTGAAGAAGATATAGCTAAACGTTTAATAGATTTTGGTTATCACGCACCTACAATGTCCTGGCCAGTTGCCGGTACAATGATGATTGAGCCAACTGAGAGTGAAAGTTTAAGTGAAATAAATAGATTTTGTTCAACCCTTCAAAAAATTAAACAAGAAATTGATAAAATTCATTCAGGCGAATATGATAAATTAGATAATCCAGTTAAGAATGCGCCACATACTCATCTTGAGTTAGCTTCCAATAAATGGGAACATAAATATGAGAGAGAGGAAGCAGCTTATCCATCTGAATTTTTAAAAACAGTCAAATATTGGCCACCAGTTGGAAGAGTAGATAATGTTTACGGAGATAAAAACCTGTTTTGTACATGTCCATCAATGGATGAATACGAAGACACAGCTGCATAAAAATTATTGAATGAAAATTGCAGTAGTAGGTTCAGGAATATCAGGATTAAGCTCAGCTTACTATTTATCAAAAAAACATAAAGTTGATTTGTTTGAAAAACAAGATCGGTTTGGTGGTCATTCATACACATTAGATGTTGAATATAATGATAAAGAAAGAGTTGCTGTTGATATTGGTTTCATGGTTTTTAATAAAATCACTTACCCAAATTTAATTAATTTTTTTAAAGAAAATGAGATTGAAATTGAAGAAAGTGATATGTCATTTTCAGTCAATGTTAAAGAAACTAATATCGAATATTGTGGCAAAGGTTTAAATGGTATTTTTTCAAATAAAATAAATTTATTTAATTACAAATTTGTAAAAATGTTTTTTGAAATAATTAATTTTTACAAAAGATGTGAAAATTTGGATCCCAATATACTTGAAAACAACATTACACTTGGAGAATATTTACAAAAAATTAATAAAACTAATTTCTTTATAGATTATCACATAATACCAATGGTTTCAGCGATATGGTCAATGCCTCCTTATGAGGCGTCACAGATGCCATTATCATTTTTTTTAAATTTTTTTAAAAATCATGGATTGTTTAAACTTAAAAACAGACCTCAATGGTTTACAGTTTCTAATAGAAGCAAAACTTATGTTAATAAAATTTTATCAAATATAAGTGGAGAATATTATAAAAATTATGAGATTAATAAAATTGTAAGAGATAATAATGGGGTAAAAGTTTATTATGGATCAGAAAATGAATTTTTTACTTATGACAAAGTTGTGCTTGCATCACATGCTGACGAGAGTTTAAAGATTATTTCAGATGCTACCGATCAAGAAAAAAAAATATTAAATAATTTTAAATATAGAAAAAACATTGCGGTAATTCATTCTGATGAAAACTCAATGCCAAAAAATAAAAAGGCGTGGTGTTCTTGGAATTCTTCATTAGACCCAAATAACAAAGAAAATTCATCAGTCACCTATTGGTTAAATCAATTACAAAATTTGAAGATCAATAAAAATATTTTTTTGACAATAAATCCTTTTTTTAAAATTGATCCTAAAAAAATTTATAATGAAGTAGATTTTACACATCCATATTATGACGAAAATGCATTGAAAAATCAGTCAAAATTAAATTCTATTCAAAATACTAACAATACTCTGTTTGCAGGAAGTTATTTTGGTTATGGATTTCATGAGGATGGCATAAAATCTTCTATTGAAATGCTTAAAACCTTAAATGATTAATTCATCAATATATAACGGTCAGGTGATACACAAAAGGTTTAAACCCAAGGTTCATTATTTTAAATATAATGTGTTCTCATTATTAATTGATCTCTCTGAACTTGAAACATTAGATAAAAAAGTCAGGTTTTTTTCATATAATAGTTTCAATTTAATTAGCTTCCATGAAAAAGATCATGGTGAAAGAAATGGATCCTCGTTAGTAGAATGGGTGAACAACAATTTAAAAAAAAATAATATTTCTACTGAAGATATTAAAATTAAAATTTTATGTTATCCAAGAATTTTTGGTTTTGTATTTAATCCTCTAAGTGTTTTTTATGTTTATAATATAAATGATCAATTAATTTCAATCCTTTATGAAGTTAAAAATACTTTTGGTGAACAACACACCTATATATTTCGAGTAGAAAAAGATGTGAATTTAATACAAAATAATTGTTCTAAAAAATTTCATGTATCTCCATTTATTGAAATGAATTGTAATTATTTTTTTCGATTATTAAAACCAGGAAACAAAATATCAGTGATAATTGATCAATATGATGCCCAGGATAAAATTTTATATGCTTCACAAGATGGTGTTAGGTCAGATTTTAATACAAAATGTTTAATTAAATCGTATTTAAAACATCCGATAATGACTTTTAAGATCATTCTAGCGATACATTATGAAGCGTTTAAACTATGGACAAAAGGAATTAAATTCATAAAAAAAAAAATAAAATTAAAAATAATATAACAATTGAAAATTAATGTTTCTTTACAGTATTGCAGATAAAGTAGTTTTTAGTATCCTTAAAAGGATAAATGTTGGTTTTTTAGAAGTTACAACCTTTTCTGGCGTAGTGTTAAAATTTGGTAATCCCAATGATAAATTGAAAACTAATTTAAAAATAAAAAATCCTGCATTAAATTATAATTTAATTAAAGGTGGAAGTGTAGGATTTGCTGAATGTTACATGAGAGACGAATTTGAAACTCATAATTTGTCTGATTTAATTGAATTAACAGCAAGAAATATTAATATTGTACATAAATTTGCTGGTTTATTAGATTTAAAATTTTTAAATTTTATTAAAAATAAATTTATTAAAAATACGAAAAGCAGAAGTAAAGAAAATATTGCAAAACATTATGATCTTGGAAATGATTTTTTCTCCATTTGGTTAGACAAAACTCTCACATATTCAAGTGCAATATTTGATGATCAAAATAAAGATTTGTCTCATGCACAAAATAACAAATATCAAAAGTTAATTAATTTAATTCAACCTAATAATGGTGATAGAGTTTTGGAAATTGGTTGTGGGTGGGGTGGATTTGCTGAATATTTGGGTAAAAATTATGATGTTAAACTAGATTGCATTACCATTTCAAAGAAACAATTTGAATATGCAAAAAAGAGAATTCATAACTGTGGTTTAAATGAAAAGGTTAATATAGAAATTAAAGATTACCGAGACCTAAAAGGAAAATATAACTCGATAGCGTCAATTGAAATGATTGAGGCTGTGGGTCAAAATTATTTAGAGAGTTATTTCAAAACAATTAAACACAATTTATCTGATGGGGGTATGGCTGCTATCCAAGCTATTACTATTGATGATAGCTTGTTTGATAGGTATAAAAATAAACAAGATTTCATTCAAAAATATATTTTTCCAGGTGGGTTTTTACCAAATAAAAACACCATTAATAAACTTGTGTCTGATAATGGGTTAACTGTGAATTCTTATATCTCTTATGCGGATCATTATGCTGATACTTTGGTTATATGGAGAGATGAATTTAATAAAAAATGGGATTTGATTAAAAATCAAGGTTTTGATTTAACCTTTAAAAGAATGTGGGAATTTTACCTTTCTTACTGTGAGGCTGGTTTTAAATCAAAAAATATTGATTTAATTCAATTTTCACTTCAAAATAAATAATACATAGAGGAGATACAAATGCGTCATTTAAATATTATTAGATCAATTTCATTGATAATTTCATTATTCTTAATTACAAGTTGCTCAAACAATAGTGCAATGAAACCAGAAGATTTTAAAAATAAAGAACCAAGATTAATAATTGAAGAGTATTTAACGGGAAATGTTAAAGCATGGGGCGTACTCCAAAACAGATCTGGTAAAGTAACAAGACAATTTTCTGCAGACTTAGATGGAACTTGGGATGGCAAACAGTTAATTTTAAAAGAAAAATTTAATTGGGACGATGGCGAAGTGCAAAATAGAGAATGGACCATCAACAAAATAGATGAAAATAATTATGAAGGCACAGCAGGAGATGTAGTTGGTAAAGCGATAGGATACTCTTATGGACCTGCATTTAAGTTTGAATATGTTCTATTAGTTCCTGTTAAAGGCAAGGAAATGAAAATCACATTTGATGATTGGATTTTTAAACAAGACGATAGAGTTGCAATAAACAGAGCAACAATGACGAAGTTTGGAATTAAAGTAGCTGAGTTAACGGTAGTTTTTGTAAAAGATTAGTAATCTATCTTTTTCATACCCTTAGAAACTAATTTGAAATAAATACTACTTGGTAGAATTTGTAAAAATTTTAAAAAATATGTAAAAGCTTTTGGAAAGTGTATTTCAAAACTTTTTTTCACAGTTAAACCTTTGTAAATTTCATTTGCTGCAAATTCAGGTGTTTTAATCATCGGCATCGGAAAATCATTTTGATCAGTCATTGGTGTTTTAATAAAACCAGGACTAACAAGTGAAACACGTACATTTTTCATTTGCATATCAAAATTTAAACTTTCTGCAAAACTAGTAAGTGCAGCTTTAGAAGCACAATATGCACCAGCAGCTGGCAAGCCTCGATAACCAGCCACAGAGGAAATTATTGATATTTGACCATTTTTTTTTTCAGAAAAATAATCGTAGATAGAATTTATAGAATTCATTGTTCCAAAATAATTTACCTCCATAATTTCTCTTACTTTTTCTAAATTAAATTTTTTTTCTGATTTAGGATCATGCATTCCAGTACCAAATAAACAAATATCAATATTTTTAAATTGATTAATTATACTTGATGCAACTAATTTACATTTATCAATATCTGTAACGTCTAAAGGGAAGGGATAAATATTTTCATTAATTTCTTTAAGTTCATTTAGTAAGTTTTCGCGTCTTGCAGATGCAGCCACTATCCATCCATTTTTTGCAAATTTAGTTGCTACAGCTTTACCAATTCCACTGCTTGCACCTGTTATCCAAATAACTTTTTTTTCTTCCATAATTTATTGTATAATAGAAATATGTTAAAAAACAAATTCATATCATTCTTACTATTTAGTTTAATCACATATTCAGCTTCTTTAATTGGAGGTTTGGCAACAATTAGCTTTAAAGAGCCATGGTATTCGTTACTAAACAAGCCATCATTCAATCCTCCAGATTGGATATTTGCTCCAGTTTGGACAGCACTATATTTGATGATGACAATTGCAATATGGATTTTTTGGCATAATAAAAATAGAGATATGAACACTGTTTATATCTATTTTATTCATCTGATTTTCAATACAACTTGGAGTATAGTTTTTTTTGTATTTCATCATATGTTATTAGCTTTAATTGTGCTGATAGCGCTAATTGGTTTAATTATTATTCTTATTGTTAGATTTAAGCGCGTCAACTTAGTAAGTTCATATTTGATGGTACCCTATTTATTGTGGTGTAGTTTTGCTTTGATTTTAAATTTCAACTTAATAATATTAAATTGATTATGGATGATGTTGTTATAATTGGTGGTGGTATAATAGGAGCTGCAAGTGCTTATTTTCTATCCAAAGAGGGCAGAAAAGTAAAAGTAATAGAAAGAGATCCAACTTACAAAACGGCTTCATTTCCATTATCTTTAGGTGGCTTTAGAAGACAATTTTTTCAAAAAGAAAACATTTTACTTGGTAAATTTGCAAGAGAATTTATTTATCAAATTCCATATCTATTAAAAACTGAAAAGAATCCTAATCCAACTGCTAGTATGGTAACTAATGGTTATTTATTAATGTTTGGTCCAGAACATGCAGATGAACAATATAAAGCTCTCGAAAATCATAAAGCTTGTGAAGCAGGAACAAAAAATATTAAAGGCTCAGAGTTGTCAAAAATATTTCCTTACATAAATAGTGAAGGTGTTGAAACAGCAACTTATACCGATAACCAAAGCGAAGGTTGGATTGATCCATTTATGTTTCATAGTGCTTTAAAAAGTAAGGCAATTGAATTAGGAGCTGAATTTATTAAAGGAGAAGTAAAAAGTATTTCAGAAATTAAAGCTAAAACAATAGTATCAGCAGCAGGTTGTTGGACTAAAGAATTGTTAGAAGATATACCGGTAGTTCCTCAAAAACACACAGTTTTTAGGGTTAAATGCCCAAAATACATAAAAGAAATGCCTCTTGTTGGAGATTTAACAACTGGTGTTTATTGGAGACCTGAAGGTGGAGAGTATCTAGCAGGCTCACCCAATTCGGTTTTTGATGCAACAGATTTAGAACCGGCTTGGAATGATTTCGAAGAATTAGTATGGCCAGCATTAGCTCAAAGAATACCTGCGTTTGAAGAATTAAAATTAACGGGTGGTTGGGCTGGCTTTTATGATTGCAATAAATTAGATAATAATGCAGTGGTAGGTAAACATCCAAAATTTGATAATGTTTATATGGCATCTGGATTTACTGGTAGAGGTTTAATGCAAGCGCCTGGTATTGGAAGAGCTTTGACTGAATTGATAACAACAGGATCTTATCAAACAATTGATATTAGTGATTTTGCTGTCGAAAGAGTTCTTGGAAATAGCGCAAGACCCGAACCATACGTCTTATAAATTAAGTTCCACAAAAAGTTTGATAATCTTTATTATTTAAAGGTAATTGATAATCTTGTATATCAACTTGTTTCTCATAAGGTTTACTCAATATTGATAGCAACTTATTCATTACCTCTAAATTATCCTCATTAGCAGCTGCTAAGGCCTCTTCGACTTTATGATTTCTTGGTATGATAATTGGGTTAACATTATTCATAAGTTTAAGAGATCTTTCTTTTGAATTATTATTTTTAGAAATTCTTTTTTGCCATTCATTATACCATTTAACAAAATGCTCATCTTTGTAAATTTGATCATTAATCTTAATATTCATTAAATAACAAAATGTATTTGTATAATCTGCTTTATTTTTTTGCATCCAATTTAATAAATCATTAATAAGTTTTTTGTCATTTTTATCATTTCCATATAAACCAAGTTTATCTCTCATCATATTTAACCATTTTTCTTCATATATATTTTGAAAGTTATCAATAGTCTCGGTTGCTAATTTAATAGCAGTATCTTCATCTTTATTGATTATTGGAATTAGACATTCGGCAAATCTTGCTAAATTCCATTTAGTAATTGGGGGTTGATTAGAAAATGAATATCTCCCAAATTTATCAATAGAGCTAAAAACTGTTTTAGGATCATATTGATTCATAAATGCACAAGGGCCATAATCAATTGTTTCACCTGAGATCGCCATATTATCTGTGTTCATTACTCCATGAATAAAACCAACACGCATCCAATCAACTACCAATTTACATTGTCTTTCCATTACAAGGTTAAGTAAATCTAAAGCTTTATTATTGGATGATTTAATTTCAGGGTAATGTCTGTCTATTGTGTAATTAACCAAAGTATTCAAATCATCTAAATTTTGCTTTGCAGCAATGTATTGAAAAGTACCAACACGAATATGACTTGATGCTACTCTTGTTAAAATTGCTCCTGGCAATAAATTTTCTCTTACTACTTTCTCACCAGTTTTCACTACAGCAAGACTTCTGGTAGTTGGAATTTTTAATGTATGTATTGCCTCACTAATTATATATTCTCTTAACATAGGGCCTAAAACAGCACGACCATCTCCAGTTCTTGAAAACGATGTTCGTCCAGAGCCTTTAAACTGAACATCAAAACGCTTGTTATTACTTGCTATGTGTTCACCTAAAAGAACAGCTCTTCCATCTCCAAGCATTGTAAAGTGACCAAATTGATGACCAGCATAAGCTTGTGCGATAGTTGTAATATCTTTTGGTATTTTATTTCCAGAAAATATTTCAGATAGATCTTTCTTAGAAATGTTTGAAAAATCTAAATTTAAATCTTTAGCTAGATTATCATTTAAAATTACAACTGCAGGATTATGAACAGGTGTTGGTTTAATTTCTTCTTTAAAAGTATTTGATAGTTTTGAATAAGTGTTATCAAAATGCCAACCGATGGTCATTTTACTTATTTTACTTCTGCCTGATTTTCTTTTGGTTTGACTTCAGTTTTAAATTGGTTTGAAATTTTTTGAACTTGTACTGATGAAACTTTGTATTCAGCACACATTGTCTCTTCATCTTTTCCATGTCCAGTCACCATATTAACCATATGTTCTGGAAAATGGAAAGTTGTAAACACAATTCCTTGTTTAACTTTGTCTGTTACTTCTACTTTTAAAGCAACTTCTCCTCTGCCTGAATATAACCTTCCAATATCGCCAGTATTTAAATCTCTTTGCTCAGCATCTTTTGGATGAACTAATAAAACATCCTCTTTTACAATATTAATATTGCTTGTTCGTCTAGTCATCGTTGCTGCATTGTAATGTTGTAGAACTCGACTAGTTGTTAAGATTAATGGATAATCTTTTTTATTAGTTTCAATTTCTGTAAACTCTTTCCAATCAAAATTCTTAAGTTGTCCTTTTCCTATTTTAAATGTTTCTGTATGAAGTATCTGAGTATCAGTTCCATCTTCTTGAACAGGCCATTGTAATCCTAATTTCCCAAGTCTTTTTCTTGTAACTCCTTTAAAGAATGGTACCACATCAGCAATTTCAGATAGAACTTGATCAGCATCATATGTTGGTTGGTCAAAACCTAATTTTTGCATCATATCAGTTACAATAACCCCGTCAGGTTTTGTTCCTGGTAGAGGTTCAACTGCTCTATTAACTCTTTGAATTCTTCTTTCTGTATTTGTGAAAGTCCCATCTTTTTCTAAGAATGTTGCTCCAGGTAATACTACAGTTGCAAGTTTTGCTGTCTCACTCATGAATATTTCTTGCACAACTAATAGTTCTAATGAGTTCATTGCTTCAACAACATGTGCACTGTTAGGATCAGTTTGAACTATATCCTCACCAATAATCCATAAACCTTTTAATTCTTTATCAATTGCTGCTTCAAACATTTGTGGAATTTTAAGACCTGGTTTTGTTGGGTGTGTTACACCATATTTTTCAGTATAAAATTTTTGGTTTTTTTCATCAGCCACCTCAAAGTATCCAGCTCCTTGATGCGGTTGACACCCCATGTCTGCTGCACCTTGAACATTATTTTGTCCTCTTAGTGGATTTACACCAACACCTCTTCTTCCAATATTTCCTGTAATCATTGCAAGATCTGCAATTAACATTACTGTTTTGGAACCTTGTTCGTGTTCTGTTACGCCTAAACCATGGAATTCCATGGAGTTTTGTGCTGTTGCGTAAGCAATAGCCGCCTCTTTAACCAATTGTTTATCAACACCAGCGACTTTTGCTAAGTGATCAACATCTTGTTTTTCAATTTCTTTGATAAAATTATCAAACCCTTCAGTTCGGTCTCTTACAAAATCAACATTATATAATTTTGATTTAATAATAAAATGCAGCATCATATTAAGAACAGCAACATTGGTACCTGGTCTTAGTTTGATATGATAATCAGCAAGTTTAGCAAGTTCGGTTGTAATTGGGTCTAAAACAATTAATTTTTTACCCTTCATTGCTTGTTGTTTTATTTTTGCACCAGTTACGGGGTGGGCATTAGTTGGGTTTGCCCCAATTACTAAAAATAAATCTGCATAATAAATATCATCAGTAGAATTAGTTGCAGCACCTGTTCCAAAAGTTTGTTGCATTCCCCATGCTGTTGGTGAGTGACAAATTCTTGCACAACAATCAACACTGTTAGTTCCAACAGCGGCTCTTATCATTTTTTGAAAAACATAGTTCTCTTCATTGGTGCATCTTGCGGATGAAATACCAGCAAAAGCATCAGGGCCATTATCCTTTACAATTCTATTCATTTCTTTTTTTATAAAATCATAAGCCTCATCCCAACTTGCTTCTTCAAATTTTCCATTTCTTTTGATCAAAGGAGTTTTTAATCTGTCAGGATGGTCATAAAAACTAAATGCGTATCTTCCCTTAATACAAGTATGGCCTGCATTAACTTCTGTTTCTTTAGGTGTATCAATTGCAACAACTTTATTATCTTTGATAGAAGCTTCTAGGTTACAACCCACACCACAATATGAACAAGTCGTTCTAACCTTTTGATCTACATCAGCTGATTTTGATTTGAAAACATCAGAAATGGCATCTGTTGGGCAAGTATGAGCACAAGCACCACAAGATACACAAGAAGAGTCTCCAAACATCATATCATTGTCTGTAGTAATCCTAGACTCAAAACCCCTACCACTCATTGTTAAAACAAATGATCCTTGAATTTCATCACATGCACGTACACATCGTCCACAATTAATACAATTATCTAAATTCATTCTCATATAATCATGAGAAGTGTCTCTTGGAATTCTTTTATGTTGTTTTGGACTGTTATATCTGTGATCAGAAATACCCAAATCATTTGCAACTGTTTGCAGTTCACAATTATTATTCACTTCACAACTGTCACATTCCATAGGATGATCAGTTAAAACCAATTCAACAATATTTTTTCTAAGACTTGTTAAAGCTTCATTAGATGTAAAAATATGTTGGTTCTCAGCAACAGGAGTATGACATGAAGCAACAATTTTTGTCGGGCCATCTTTCTCTAAAGCAACTTCCACAGAACAAACACGGCAGGCACCATAAGGGGCTAAATTGGGATCATCACAAAGAGTAGGAACTTTTTTTTCACCAACATAACTTTTAACAAATTTTAAAATAGACGTATGATTGGCACCAATTTCGTATGGTTTTCCATCAATGTAAGCAATTTTTCTTTTTTCAGAACTCATTAATTATCCTTAACCATATCATTTTTCATTTCGTCTCCAAAGTACTTAAGAATGTTCATTATTGGAGTAGGAATGGCCCCACAAAGTGCACATAAACAACCTTTTTGCATAGTAACAAGCAATTCATTAAGTAATTTAAGGGGTATTTTTGCTGTTTTTTTCTTTGCTTGATCAAACATCTCCTTACCTCTGTATGACCCAAGTCTTCCCGGGAAACATTTTCCACAAGACTCTTCTGCAGAAAATTCAAATAAATGATGAATATATTCTGACATTGAAAAATCTTTTGGAATACTAACTACACTTGCGTGTCCTAGCATAAAACCTTTTGCAGTAAATTCTTGAAAATCCAAATTTAAATTATCAATTTCACTTAATGGTACAACACCACCAAGAGGACCACCAATTTGAAATGCTTTAATTGGTTCTTTATATCCTCCACCAATCTCATTAAATATTTTACTCATAGGAGTTCCCATATCAATTTCATAAACACCAGGGTTATTGAAAAAACTATCAAGACAAACTAATTTTGTTCCTGCAGATTTTTTATTACCTATTGCTGAAAATTTTTCAGATCCATTTATTAAAATTCCAGTTGCTGCTGCTAACGATTCAACGTTATTTACTACAGTAGGTTTTTTGTACAAACCTTCTGTTACTGGAAAAGGAGGTCTGACATCTACTTCAGCACGTCTTCCTTCTATAGATGCAATCAAAGCAGTTTCTTCTCCACAAATATAAGCACCTTGTCCAATACAAATTCCTAAATCAAAAGAAAAATCTGTTCCTAAGATGTTATCTCCAAGTAAACCTAATTTTTTAAGTTCATTAATACTTCCATTAATAGCTTCGATAGATTTTGGATATTCGCCTCGAATATATAAAACTCCCTCATCACTTCCAATTACCAGCCCACAAATAATCATACCAAAAATAACCTTAAAAGGTTGATCTTCTAATAAGTATCTATCTGAGAATGCTCCAGAGTCTCCTTCATCTGCATTACAGATAACATATTTTTTCTCTCCTTTTGCTTTGCTGCAAAAATCCCATTTCATTCCCGTGGGAAAGCCAGCACCACCTCTACCTGTTAGGTTGGAGTCTAGCAAAGATTTAACTATTTCTTTTTTATCAGTCTTTAAAAACTTATTAAGCTGATCTTTAAATTGATCTGTTGACGAAAGCTTATCATCCATTAAAAAACTTGTTGTAGCAAAACTTTTAGAAAAGAATTTTTCTTGCTTTATATCTTCACCTTTTAAAATTTGATCAATTTTTTCAATATCTTTTCCTGCAAAATTTTCACCATCATAATGAAAAGCATTATTTTCATAGCAATGGCCTAAACAAAACATTTCACCAACTTTATCATCACCAAGTTTTTCTTTTAAAGTATTCTTTAACTTGTCTTGAGTGCCAGCACACATACATGCACTTCCATTACAAACGAATGCTTTTTTCTCTCTATGAGAAGGTCTTAAAAATTCGTAAAAAGACTCTGCTCCATGAAGTGTTGAAACACCTAAATTATGTTCTTTAGCAATTTCTTTAATATCTTTAGGAGTATCACTTAACGTATTTTCTGAAATCTGTTTAAATAGATTATCTTTTAAACCTATTCTGCCTGATAAATTGCTTATATTTTTTGACACTAATACCCTTTTTTTTTAGCCCACAATAACTTTTTTGTTATTTGTGTAAATATTAAAACTGTCTCTCTTTACGAAACCTATTAGGGTCATGTCAAATTTATTCGCTAAATCAATAGCAAGACTAGTTGGCGCACCAACACCAATCATTATGCCAATATTGGTCATTAAAACCTTTTGAACCAACTCAAAATTTAATCTACCGGAACATGTTATAAATTGGGATTTAGGGTCTAATTGTTGATTAACCAATACACTTCCTACGAGTTTATCTAGAGCATTATGTCTTCCCACATCTTCTCTTAATTCAACTAAATCTCCATTAGAATTAAAAAGACCGCTAGCATGTATTCCGCCTGTCTTACTAAACTCTGATTGATTATCTCTTAGTGTATTAGGTGATTGAATAATGACTTCTTTTGAAATTTGAGGCTCTGAAGAGTTCGTTTTATCTTTTTTAATTATCTCAAGTGCATCTAAAGATGACTTGCCACAAACACCACAGGAAGAATTAGTTAAAAAATCTCTTTTGATTTTAGAAATATTAACATTCTCAGAATTATTAATAGTTGCTAAAATTTTATTTTGAATATTATATTGTCCAACTTTATCTCCATAACTTGCTATAGATTCGATATCTTTAATATCTTTAACAATTTGTTCATTAAATAAAAAACCTCTAACCAAATCTTCATCATTACCTGGGGTTCTCATAGTTATAGATAAATTTTGTGTAATCCAATCATTCTGTTTTTTAAATTTTAAAGAAATTTCTAATGGTTCTTCAATTGAAACTAAATCATCAACTTGTTCAAACTTGTCTGAATTAAATCTTAAAATTTTATATTTTGAGCTCATAATTTATTTTAAGGGATAGTTTTTTTTTAGAATAAATTTATTAATTAAAATTGCTAATAACAAAATTAAAATACATCCAAAAATTATTGGATTAATTAAATATTCATAAGACACACTTCCAATTATAACTATAATAGGATTACCACCAGCAGGAGGGTGAACTACATTTAGTAAGATCATAAAAAAAATTCCAGCTCCAACAGCTAAAGCAATGTTAATATAAATTGGAAGCGGAATATAATTTACAAAAATTATACCCACTAAAGTAGTTACAAGATGACCAAAAAAAACATTTTTAGGTTGAGCAAAAGGGCTTTCAGGAAAACCAAATAATAAAACCATAGAGGAACCAAATGATCCTGCTAAAAAATATCCTAGTGTGCTTTTATAAGTAAGCACAGTCAACACACCAATAGTAAATGCAGAAAAAAAACCTGCTATCAATGCTTTTTGTAAAATTGGCTTAGTAATTTTTATCATCTAAATTTTTAAAGCTTTTAAAACAGTTTTTAAGGGAAGTAACAAACACTCTTTTCTTGCAAGGTTTTTTTTATCTAATATTTCTTTAAAATCATTCCAGTGTTTCTTTATATTAACTTTAACATCATCAAATAATTTTTCACTATTAGTGATAAAATCCTTAATTTCTTCTACGCTCTTATCTTTTACTTTTCTAGAGAGCAAACTAACTGAAGCCTGACAATAAATGCAAGATTTGCACTGATAACCCATATCTTTAATTATATCATTTTTAACTACCAAGCTTATCTCCATTTCATCACCACATAATGGGTTTTTATTTTTTGACTTATGAGTAAAGTTTTCAATAATTTTATTATGCTCAGCATAAGAAGCTATTTCTAAAATTCTAAGATCCATTTTATTTCTTTAATTCAAGTTTTAATGTTTTATATTTTGACAAATGGATCATAACAATATTTTAGGAGTAGTACTAGCAGGTGGAAAGTCTCAAAGATTTGGAGAAGATAAATGCCAAGTTAAACTAGGAGATAAATTGTTAATTGATTATATTTTATCAGAAATAATTGATGAATTTGAGGAAGTATTACTAGTTACAAATAATTCAATTGATTTTAAAAAATCTAAAAAAATCTCGCTAATTAATGATTTTAAGAAAAACCTAGGACCGCTTGGAGGGGTTTTGACTGCCATGAAATGGGTTAAAAAGAATAATAAAAACTATCAATGGATATCAACCTTTCCTGCCGACACCCCTTTTTTTAAAACACATATATTAAAAGAGTTTTTGCAGACCATAAATTTTAGTGAGAGTAAACTTTTCTTTATCAAATCAAATAAAACTCGACATAATATATTTGGACTTTGGTCTATTGATTTATTGGAAAAATTAGAAGAAGATTTAGAAAAAGGAGAGAGGAAGGTTGAAATTTGGGCTAATAATATAGGAGTTAAATCAATTGATATGCATTTTAAAAATAAAGACCCATTCTTTAATATTAATACCAAAGAAGAATTAGCAACAGCTGAAGAAATTTTAAAAAATGATTAGTTATCAAACCTCAAAAAAAATTTTAAAGAAAGCAATCATCAAAATTAAAGATGAAGATATTAGGAGTACGAACTCTTTAAATAGAATTTTATCAACAAATGTTTACTCTAATATCAATTATCCTTCAGGAGATAATGCGGCTTTTGATGGTTATGCAATAAATTCCAATGATACAAGAAAAATAAAAAAAAATTCACCTGTAAATTTTGAAATTATAGGATCTATTGCTGCAGGGGCAAAACCTTTTAAAAAAAAAATTAATAAATTTGAAACTATAGAGATAATGACTGGTGGTATAATTCCAAAAGGCTTTGATACTATAATTCCAATTGAACAAATTGTTTTTAATTCAAGTAAAAAATATATTTTGATTAATGAAAAGGTTAAAAAATATAATCATGTAAGATTTGCAGGCTCTGATTACAAAAAAAATGAATTAGTTGTAAAAAAAAATACAATCATTCAAGCTAATCATATTTTAGCTTTTAAAACATTGGGTATTAAAAATATTAAAGTCAAAAAAAAGATAAATATATTATTTTTCTCTACTGGAAATGAAATATCAAATAAAGATGATATTCCCGATTGGAAAGTCAGGAATTCTAATAGCCATTACATCAAAAACTTAAATGAAAACTTTTTGTTTAATTTTATTGATGGTGGAATTTTAAAAGATAGTCATTACAAAATTTTTAAATCAAAAATTACCAAAACACTTAACTCTAAAACGGATATCATTATTACTTCTGGTGCAGTTTCTGCTGGAAAATTTGATTTTATTCCCAGCGTTATAAGGTCTTTTAAATTAGATCATTTCTTTAAAAGTGTAGCAATTAGACCTGGCAAACCTATTTTGTTTGCTAAGATTAAAGGTAAACAAAAAGCAATTTTTGGACTACCTGGAAATCCAATGTCCTCTGCTGCTTGTTTTAGATTTTTTGTATATCCTTATATAGAAAACATATTAGGTCTAAGAAACGAAAAGCCTCTCAAAGCTATATTAAAAAATGATTTCCTGAAGAAGAAGAATTTTACTAGATTTGCAAAAAGTAAATTAAACACAACTAAAAATGGAAAAATAGAAGTTAAAATTCTTAAAGGACAAGAGTCCTTTAGAATTAAATCATTTGTAAAATCAAATATTTGGGCATTATTGCCAGCAGGTAAGACTAGATTTAAAAAAGGGGAAATTGTTGATTGTTTTTTCCCCAACCACTCTAATTCAGCCTTAGCATAAGCATAGTCATTTTTGTTGTAGTTAAATCTATTTAGAATTAAATATCTGAATATGTTTGAGCTTAGAAATCCTAAAACTGCTGTCCCTGTTGTTTTGTTTGCTGGTCTAATATGGTCTTTTGGACCGTTGGTTGTGAGATATATGGATGATCCACATTTAATTCCATGGCAATATATTTTTGGAAGAGGACTGACAATTTTTATTTTATTAAATTTGTACTTGTTTTTTGAAGAAGGCAAAAACTTTTATAAAAATTATTTAAGAATGGGTGTCTCAGGTTTAATTGGAGGTTCAGGGCTTGGTATAGCAATGATTTCATTTATGTTTTCAATTACAAACACCAGTGCTGCAGTAACTTTACTTTGTTTAGCAGCAATGCCTTTTTTTACTGCTTTGCTTGCTTTTTTATTTTTAAAAGAAAAAATCTCTTTAAACGTCTGGATTTCAATCATCATTGCAACAATTGGTATCGGGATCATGGCTGTTGGTAACACCTCAGAATCTTCTTTAATTGGATTTGTCTTTGGAATGACATCTTCTATAGGGTTTGCAGTTTTTTCTGTAACATTAAGATGGCGAAAAGAAACTCCAAAATTTACAACGACTGCATTTGCTGGTTTCTTTTGTTTTATATTTGCTTCAATAGTAATTTTAAGTAACGACTATGTTTTTTTTGCAACAAGTTATAATAGTTCACTTTTTTCTCTTCATGGCACTCTTGTTTGTCTAGGATTAATTTTATATTCAATTGGATCTAAAGCTATACCTGCGGCTGAATTAACTTTATTATCTTTAACTGAAGTAATAGGTGGAATATTTTGGGTATGGCTACCTATATTTGGTATTAATGAAATACCAGCAACCAACACTATTATTGGTGGTTTCTTTCTTTTTATATCTCTTACGTATTATAGTTTAGTAATGAGATGGAACAAAAGATATATCGGATTAAATTAATTTTATGGAAAGACCAGATTTTTTTACTTTAAAAAATGGAGAGAAGGTTAAACTTCCTTTTTCAAATGCTGAATACGATAGAAGAGTAAACAATCTAAGAACTATAATGGATAAAAATAATCTTGATATGGTTATTTTAACATCTATGCATAACATTGCATATTATACAGGATTTATTTATTGTTCTTTTGGTAGACCTTATGGTTGTATAGTGACAAAAAATAAAATTTCAACAATCTCTGCAAACATTGATGCTAGCCAACCTTGGAGAAGATCACACTGCGATAATGTGATTTATACAGATTGGAAAAGAGATAATTTTTTAAGAGCTATAGTTTCTATTATTGGAAGAGATGATCCTCCAAAAAATATTGGTTTAGAAAACGATCATGTCACTCTAGATATGAGAGAAAAAATAGGGTCTATTTTTACATTTTCTGTTTTCAGCGACATATCAAGGGATTTGATGCAATTAAGAATGATTAAATCTAATGAAGAGATCGAAATTATTAAAAGTGGAGCAAGAATTGCAGACTTAGGTGGAGAAGAAATTGTTAAAAATATTAAAGAGGGTAATACAGAAATTGAAATAGCAATTGCAGGTCGTGATCGAATGGAACGTGAAATTGTAAAATCATATCCAGACGCTGAATATATGGATACCTGGGTCTGGTTTCAATCAGGCATTAATACTGATGGTGCACATAACCCAAAGACAAATAAAAAACTAATCAAAGGAGATATTTTGTCTTTAAATACTTTTCCAATGATTTCAGGATATTATACGGCGTTAGAGAGAACATTATTTTTAGATCATGTAGATGATGCATCATTAAAAGCATGGGAGGCAAACGTCAAAGTTCACAAAAGAGGACTAGAACTTATTAAACCTGGTGTAAAATGTTCTGATATTTGTCATGAGCTAAATGAATTATTTGCAGAACTAGGATACTTGCATTACCGAACTTTCGGATATGGACATTCTTTTGGAGTTCTTTCCCATTTCTATGGAAGAGAAGCAGGATTAGAACTGAGAGAAGATATTGATACTGTGCTTGAAGAAAACATGGTTATTTCAATGGAACCAATGATAATGATACCTGAAGGAAATCTAGGAGCAGGTGGATATAGAGAACATGATATATTGGTAATCGGTAAAGATGGCGCAGAAAACATCACAAAATTTCCTTTCGGCCCTGAACATAATATTATAAAAAATTAAAAAATATGACTGATAACAAAACTATTGTTAATAGTTGGAATGAGTGGGATCCATTAAAACATGTAATCGTTGGTAGAGCTGATGGAACTTGTATACCAGCTCCAGAGCCAGCACTTGATGCTAAAGTTCCTGAAGATAGTGATATGAGAGGCCAATTTGGCCCAAGAACTAAAGATACAGTGGATAAAGCAAATCAACTCTTAGATGATTTTTCAAATATGCTAATTAAGAAAGGAGTTAAAGTAGACAGACCAACTCCAATTGATTTTAATAAAAAGACCTCTACACCTGATTGGGAAGCAGAAACAATGTTTGGCTGTATGCCACCAAGAGATGTTTTGCTTACTGTTGGTAATGAAATTTTAGAAGCAACAATGAGTTATCGTTGTAGATGGTTTGAGTACCTTTGCTACCGACCTTTACTTCAAGAGTATTATAATCAAGATCCTAACATGAGACACGAGTCTGCTCCAAAACCAAGGTTAACAGATAAAGATTATCGAAAAGATTACTTGTCAGATAAAATTGGTATTCAAAAAAGATTAGAGTGGACGGAAGATAAATTTTTTGTAACCACAGAAGAGGAACCGTTATTCGATGCAGCTGACGTTTTAAGATTTGGAAAAGATTTAGTTGTACAACATGGTTTTACAACAAATTTAAAAGGAATTGATTGGTTAAAAAGACATTACAAAGATCACAGAGTTCATGCGGTTAATTTTCCAGGGGACCCTTATCCAATTCATATAGACGCTACTTTTACTCCAATTAAAGAGGGTTTAATTATTAATAATCCTCAAAGAAGACTGCCAACAGAACAAAGAAAATTATTTGAAGACAATGGTTGGGAAATTATTGATAGCGCTCAACCAGCACATAATGAACCGCCACCACTGTGTTATTCTTCAACATGGTTATCGATGAATGTGTTGGTGCTTGATCCTAAAACAGTTTGTGTTGAAAAAAGTGAAGTTTATCAAGCAGAACAATTAGATAAACTTGGAATGGAAGTTATACCAGTTGAGCTTAGGGATGCCTATGCTTTTGGTGGAGGACTGCATTGTTGTACAGCAGATGTTTATCGAGAAGGCACTCTAAAGGATTATTTTCCAAAACAATAATATGGCTAAAATTAAAACAAAAAGAGAGCGTGTTAAATTCGCTTCAGATAATGTTGCTGGTGCTTGTCCAGAAGTATTAGATGCAATCTTAAAGGCAAATGATGGTGATAGTACTCCTTATGGAAACGATCAAATATCAACTGAATTACAAGATAAGTTTTCAGAAATATTTGAAAAAGATGTAATTGTTTTTCCAACTGCCTCAGGTACTGCTGCTAATGCATTAGCTTTATCTACAATGACACCATCATTTGGTAATATTTATTGTCACAAATTATCTCATATCAATACCGATGAATGTGGTGCTCCCGAATTTTATACAGGGGGAGGAAAACTAATTGCCTTACAAGGTGTTGATGGAAAAATTACAGCTGATGAATTAAATCAGTCAATTGGTGGCAAAGGAATAGTGCACCACACTCAACCCTCATCTGTAAGTATTACTCAAGTTTGTGAAACTGGAGAGGTATATCAAATAGACGAAATTAAAATGATTTCAGATGTTGCTCACAAACATAATCTAAATATGCATATGGATGGAGCAAGATTTGCTAATGCTTTGGTTTCTCTTGATGTAACACCTGCTGAAATGACTTGGAAGGCAGGTATTGATGTATTGTCATTTGGAGCAACCAAAAACGGTTGTCTTGCAGCAGAAGCAATAATTTTCTTTAAGAAAGACTTAGTTGGTAATATTGCATTTTTAATGAAAAGAGCAGGGCACTTGTTATCAAAAATGCGTTTTGTTTCTGCTCAATTAGATGCCTATATTTCAAATGATGTTTGGTTGAGAAATGCAAAACATGCAAATAAAATGGGAAAAAAATTAAGCGAAGGATTAGCTCATCATTCAGATATTAAACTTTCATACCCAACAGAAGCTAATGAAGTTTTTGCTAAGTTTCCTAGAAACATGATCGAACATTTAAATTCAGAAGGTTACAAAATGAATGAAGATGAGTTGGATGGTAAATCAACAAGATTAGTTGCTGCCTGGAATACTCAAGATAGTGATGTTGATCAATTGTTAGAAATTTTAAAAAACTCTAACTAGGGTTTTGTTTTAAAAATTCAATATATTTTACAACTTCATCAAATTTCTCATCTGGAATATCTTTATAGCTAGCATCGAAATGATCTTTTACACATATAGCGACATGAGCGTAGGAGTTTCTTCCTTTGGGATGATTTGGATGGTCTGGTAGCTGACCTACCAAATAATCGCCAGCTTCCTGTATCATTTTCCACAGTTTACTTGCGTTTTCTTTGTTCATAATATTAAAATCCTTGTTTTATCTCTTCATTATCGAGTTATTATCGAGTTATTCAAATTAGGCCAATCTGTAAAGAATTGGCATCGCAGCCACATTATTTGCTTCAAAATTGTTTAGTACAAATTCCTTAAAACTTTTTTTAAATATTAAGGAGGGCAATATATCTATCAGGTGATCCCAACGGCAATGATTGATAATTTTATAAGAACTTTCGTTTACTTGGTCAGGCAGAATGAGAGTAGAATTGTCTAATCCTGTTTGATCTTGAAACCAACCAGCAGTATATTCCCATACTTGTAAATTTTGTTTTACTTGATCAGCATAAAAATAATTAAATAAAAACACTCCTTTTTTAGAATGGTCAACAGATCCTATACGACGAACGTTTACACCGGTAACTGTCAGTGATTTTTTAGTCTCTAATTTATAAGTTTCTTCCATATTTTGCCATTCCAAACTTTTTTGAAATTCTTTAGCAGATTCATGGGTATCAAATTCGATTAACAATACGACATCAAATTTTGCAATTTCTATACTAGGGCGTTTTTTTAAAAACGCTCCTCGACCAGTTGGGATAATCATAGCCTTAAAGACTGTCGTATCTATTACTTTAGAATTGTTCCTTAAATTAACTACATCATTCTTCAGTTTTGATAGAATTTTTTTTTTGAGCTGACTTTCTATAAAAAAACCAATAGGCGGACGGTGATCAATCTCAAGAGCAAATAAGAGGTAACCTGAATTTGTTGGATCAACCAATGTAACTTTAGGAAATATATTTTTTGGCCCAACAATTTGAAAAGTATTTTCTTTTTTTTCTGTGTCCATTTATTATTTTACCACAAACAGTGAGGAATATTTATCAAAATAGATATTTGATTTATCTTTTTATTATCGAGTTATAGATCGAGTTTTTTAATTAAATTGACGAGTCTTTAAGCGATTTATTTTAAGTTAATTTTTAATTAATCGCATAAGTACTGTAGATTAATGTAGCTTAATGTGGAATATGTTGTCCCTCTAATCCCCCAAATAATCGCCAGCTTCCTGAATAATTTTCCAGAGTTTACTTGCGTTTTTTTATTCATGCCCACACTTTTTTTGTTTTATCTCAATCAAGTATAGTTGCAGGTATAGTTTAAGACTTAATTAAAGTGTTTATTTAATTTTATTTCCCTGCTCTATTGCATTGTCCTTAAGTTTTCTTGTTTGTCCATCGAAAATATGCAAATAACCTCCGTCTTTTTTATTTCTCTTCAACACAATACATTCCTTCCCAGCCCACAATGTCTGAGTGTAACAAAATTGACTTTTGTTATCAGCAGCCCACGTGCCAGTACCTTTTTTTCCTTTCCAAACAATTACTAGATCATTTACACTAGAAAAATAAAATGCTCCTTTACTTTTTTTTAAATTTTTACCACCTAAAGGATATGTATTTCCAACTAACAAAGCTTCAATTTCACTCTTAGTCATTTTTTCTGCATCATCACTTCCTGCAAACGAAGCTGGAGAAAAGAAGAAAACTAAAAACAAGATTCCTAAAATTTTTTTCATAATAATATCCTATCAACAATCTCTAAATTGTCATTTAATTTATCTCAAAAAAGTATAGTCATATCTCTAGTTTGTTATAAATTTTTTTTAAGATCATGAATTAATCATTAAGTTTTAATTAAAAAATTAAAATCTTCAATAATTTATCTTAAAGGTCTCTAATCAGGCTAATTTGTAAAGTATACTCTATTTTTTCTGCATTCATTTAAAATCCACCTCTCCAGTTATCTTTATCTTCGAACCGGTCTTTTTCTTTTTTTGAGGTAGGTCTAAATAAAAAATAAACTGCAAGGACGATAGTTAATAAAATTATAATAATCTCAAGTGTCATAAGCCCAGAACCACGATCCCTAAAAGTTTTTTCATTTTTTCTTATTTTTAATTACAAGATTATTGTAAGCAAAACTTGTTGTGCCTGTTTCTCCAATTCTATAAATACCAATTTTAATATAAGGTTTGCTTGGTCCGTATGGTCCATCTGTTTTTTTTTTAGATAAAGGCACATCTATATGTTTAGCTATCATCTCATTATTTAAATAATAAAAAACAGTTAATGATTTTAATTTTTTTTGATAATTAATACTTGCTTTAAATCTGTTTTTTTCTCCAGGTTTTAAAAAAGCAGTTTTTATCTTTTTACATTTTTTTGGTGAGCACTCTCCCTTCGGAAATTTATATTTAAGTTTCCAATCCATCCCAACACCAATCCAGCTTGGTGGTGCTCCTTTATTTCTACCATCATGTATTTGAAAAACTGTCGATCTATGCTGAGGTGAACCTTCTATATAGATATCTGTTTCAAATATTGTTTTACCTACAGGTAATCTATGGGTAATTTCTTGACGACCTGCATAAGGATATCCACCATGACTTCCAGGTTTTTTATCTGTAGGGCAGCTTCCTATGTCTCCTTTGTCTAATTTAAAAACAACACTTTCTAATTTAAATTCATTTTTACTATTATATTTGATTTTCGGTTTTCCATTAACCATTAAAGATTCATCATCAACTATCCCACATGAAACTTTCCATTTATTTTTAATTTTCCAGTCAGCAGCAAAACTAACATTACAAATCAACAAACCCAGAACCACGATCCCTAAAAGTTTTTTCATAATATAAACGTTATCAAAAAGCTCTAGAATTGACTATCTGATTTATCTCTTTTGATACAAGTTTGGTAACAAGTTTTTTTATTTAAAATTAATCAATCAACTGACTTAAGTTTTTGATTAATATTAGCATCTACTTTTTCAATTGAATCACCTCTTCTTATCTCATCATAGAAAACAACTTGAGTTCGCATTTTGCGATTTTTGAGCTCTTTATACTTACTAATTAAATTACGATATATACCATGCTTAAAATATATTCCTTCTGGTTTAAAAAAAATTGGAGATTTTAATATTTCCACTTTTTTAATACCATCCACCCATGCATCAATCCTTTTATTTTTAAAATCTAAACAAAAAGAAATATCTGTCCAAACTTCTTTCATTTTTCTTAGTGGCTTTAATGTAGTAAATACTGATTTATCAATAACGTCTGTTGCTGAACCACTAAGTTCGTGCCAATTAAAAAATAAATATCCTTTATGTGCATCAATTTGAATCAACGGTGGAAAAGAAGCTAGGCCACCTGATGCTGTACCTGTAGGACCACCAATTTGATGAACTTGGCCTAAAGTAGTTTTGGCTGGAGCTACATCGAAAAAATTTTTAGATAACATTAAACTATATCCATAGCACTGTTTTCCTTTTGGAGCCTGTCTTGGTTCAGTTGAAAACTCAACTCTTTCTCGATCAGTGTCACAATCACTCCAAAAATCATCTCTAAAGCAATCACCATCTCTAAGTTCAAATCGCTGAAAATAGTTTCCAGCACGTGCTTTTGTATTATCCTCAATGTATTGAAAGTTATGATCCTTATGATCCATAAAGTTTTTATGAAACTTAAATCCACTTCCTTTAGTTTTTAGACCAAATTTACCTTCTTCATCTTTAAAAGTTCCTGACAAAGTCAATGTTGGGATTAACAGCAAACCTAGAAACATGATCCCTAAAAGTTTTTTCATGATTAAATGCTATCAAAAAGCTCTAGAATAGACCATTCGATTTATCTCTCAATTAATCTTAAAAAATATTGTAAGCTGATCTTTGTATGGAAAATACAGTTAAAAAACTTGAGGAACAGGTGGCTTTTCTTCAGCACGAAATATCACAAATGAGTGACGAGCTTTATTCTCAACAAAAAGAGATTACAGAATTAAAGAAAGAAATTTCTAATTTTAAAAAAAGTATTAACGATTTAGAAAATGAAATTGGATCAAATGCTATCAAAGATGATCAAAAACCACCCCATTACTAAACTAAATTTCTAAAGAGGTTTATTTTCTTCAACAACAGTTTCTATTGCAGGCTTAACAGGTTCTTCAATAGGTTCTGTTGTTGGGTTAAGTTCAATTCCTGCAGGTGTAATTGATTGAGGCATGGCAACAAATTGAGAGTCCGGGTTTTCAACAACAGGTCTTACCCTAGATCTGTAAATTCCATAAATTCCAATTAAAATATGAAAGAATAATAAAAAGATAAAGAAACCATTAGGGCCAACATAGCCCATAAATAATGAGCATAAAAAAGGGCCACCCATAGCACCCATGCCAAAAGTAAATTGTAAACTGGCACCAGCAGCAACAAACTTTTCTTTTGGAATAAAGTCATTGGTGTGAGCTAAAATTAATGAAAACATTGGCAAACTACAAAAAGAAAATAAAACTAAAAAAACATAAAACCAAAACTTACTTGTTGCTAAATCACCTGGTAAATACATTTGTCTTGAAGATAAAATTGCACAAAAAGCAAAAAATGCTGCAGCAAAAGTTACAATTATAATAACTTTTCTTCTATCAAACATGTCAGATAATTTTCCAATAGGCCACTGCGATATAGCTCCAGATACTGCAAGCATAAAAGTAACTAAAGAAATTTGAAAAATAGAAAAGTTCATTGTTGTTGCGTACACGGCAAGTAAAGTAAATAACGCCGATTGAATTGTTCCATAAAAAAATGAACTAACTATTCCAAAAGGAGATGAGATATAAGCTTCCTGCAAAGACATTGTTTCAATTTTTTTAAAAGTTGGAGGTTTTCTTTTTGTAAGTAAAATTGGAATTAGAGCAGCTGAAGTAATAACTGAAATCAAAATGAAAGGTTCAAAGTTTATTGGATTGCTAAAGTTAAGAAAAAACATTCCAAAACCCATTGCACCATATAAGATGACCATATAAATTGATAAAACACTTCCTCTATTCTTGTTACTTGCTCTATCGTTCAACCAACTTTCAGCAACAGTATAAATAGAAACCATACTAATTCCTGTTAGAACTCTTAATAAAAACCACACAAAAGGATTTACAAAAACCGCGTGCACCAAAACAACTAATGATGCAACTGATGCAAATGCAGCAAATACTCTGATGTGTCCAACACGTGAAATAATTAAGGGTATAGTTTTAGCTCCAATGAAATAACCAACAAAATAACCGGACATCATAAATCCAGTTGCAGTTAAACTAAATTCTTCTTTAACAGCTCTGACCCCTAATAATGATCCTTGAAATCCATAGGCGAGCATAAGTGCTCCCATACCCAAAAATAGTGCCCATGAATTTTTTAATACTTTGTCCATATGAATCGACATCTATTTCTGATTTGTGGCCAAATCAAGTTAAATGTATTTATAGATTTATGATTTTTTAAGCTTAAGAAATGAGTGAATTGCTATTGTTAATATAATCACTGCACCCCCCTGAATGGTTTCAATACTAGGTTGTTCTTTAATAACCATCCAAACCCAGAAAGGACCAATAATAGTTTCTAATAAAAAGAATAGGTTTACCTCTTCAGCTGGAATAAATCTTGGAGCAATTGTCACTAATACAAAAGGAATAGCTACGCACATTACACACATTAAAGGCACAATAAATAAATCACGTTCAGCTAAAACATAAGACTCGATAAAAAACATTGCAAATATTGCAACAAACAATTTTCCGACTACAGCCGCTGGAACTAAATTCTTTTTCTTGGCAGATCTGATCGTTACTGCTCCAACAGCCAGTCCTAGTGCTGTAACAAAACCTAGAATATCTCCATAAATACTCCCCAACTGTAAAGAGTCGTAAAATATGTAAACGGCTGCCATGAATGTAATACCAATTGCAATCCAAGTTTTATTATCAGGCATTTCCTTTAAAAAAATGGCTCCTAAAATTGCAGATAGCATAGGGGCCATTGCAATCATAACCAATGTATTTGCAACGTTAGTATTTTGTATTGAAACTACAAAAGTAATATTGGTGATTGAGAAGGTGATAATATAAATTAATCCATGGTGCCCACTAGTTAAAAGCATCTTAAAAAAATTCAATTTATATATAATTAACATTCCAATTAAGACTGTAAAAAATGGAATTAATCCCCGATAAAAAACTAAACCCCAAGTATCGACACTGGATAACCTTATAAATAAACTGTCTGGTGTGATAAACATCACAGCCACAAAAGCTAATAATGATCCTTTTTGTTGGTCAGAAAATGATTTCATGCTTTTAATTCTTTCCAAAAAGTTTTGGCATGATTAATTCCTGATAAATCATATAAAGTTTTTAAACCAGTTGGAGAGGTAACATTAATATCTCCATTTAGTTTTTGATCTATAAAATCAATTCCTGCAAAAAAAATATTTTCTTTTTTTAAATCTTTAGCAATCAATTTTGAAATTTTGTTTTCTATTTTTGTTAATTGAATATTGATTGGCTTAGCACCTTTGCTCATGTTACTTAAAAATGAACCTTTTTTAGGAACTCTTGATATTGCGTCACACACCTTACCATTAATTAAAAAAACTCGTTTATCTCCTTTACTAATTTTAGGCAAATACTTTTGACACATTATATGATCATGTTTTCTAATAAATTGATTAATTAATCTTAAATTAAATTTATTTAAAAGATGTATATCGTTTCCACTATAACTATGAATTGGTTTTATGATCACTTTTTTGTATTTTTTAAAAAAGTTTTTAATTTCATTAATATTTTGAGTGAAAATAGTATCTGGCATATATTTTTGATATCTCACTGAATAAAGTTTTTCGGATACATTTCTAATTGAAGTAGGATTATTAATAATTTTAACCTTATCTTTGATTGCATCTAGTATGTAGGTTGCTGAAATATACTCTAAATTAAAGGGAGGATCTTGACGGATCAGGATAAACTTGCATTTTGTAAGATCTAATTTTTGCTTCTTAAGTATTTTAAAAAATTTCTTTTTTGAATAATCGAATTTGATAAAAAACCCTGAAGCAATTACTTTTGAATTAATTACTGATAAATCTTTTGGGTCGTAATAAAATATCTTGTATTTTTTATTCTGGATTTCGCTTGCAAGAAAAACACTAGTATCTGAAATAGGGTTTAGTTTAGAAGGATGATTTCCTTGTACAGCAACGATTTTATTTGTCATATAATTCATTTAAATCTTCATTTTTTGAAAATTTATTAATCATATGATCTGCGTTAGTAGTTTTATTTTCAATTACTTTTTGCAAGTGATCCAGAAAGACAGTTTCATTTTTTCCATGTTTATTTAAAATATCTCTATTTTCTAAACCTTTTTTTGATAAATTTAATAAAGTATCAGCCCAGTATAAAAGATCTTTACCCATTAACTGCGTATTAAATCCTTTTTGAGGTGCATCAAGATATGCATTGATGATTTTATCTTTATTCCAATTTGAAATTATCTCATAAACTTCATCTAGATTACCGTAAAGCATACCAATGTTAAAAGCAGGTCCAGAACATAAGCAGTCCCAACCACAAGTATCCATAGATCTAAGTTCAATATATTTTTTTAACCTATTTTCAGTAAAAATTGTACTCAAATGCGTGGTTAGATCGTTCTCAGTCGGTAGTCGATTTCCAATTTCATCAATTTTACCATCCATAAAATCCTTAAAAATATATTTTTTTCCAGAAATAAAAGTGTCACTATTTTGAATAAATAAAATTGGAAAATTAATTACAAATTCAGCATATTTCTCAAAATTTAAATCTTCAAAGAATAATTTTGGCAAACCACCTCTAGAAGTACTTTGCCAAACTTTTGATCGGTAAGATAAATAGTTGCTTTTTTTCTTTTCTACTATTGATGAGTTTGCAAACAAAGCTATAGAAATTGGAACAATAGAATTAACAATCTTAAATTTTTTAATGAAATCTTCTTCTGAATTATAATCAATATTTAATTGAGTTCCACAAGTTCGATACATCATATCCAAACTAAGCTCTCCTCCTAAAGGCATATCTTTGGTCATTAGTTCATAACGCTGTTTAGGATTGTTCGGAATTTCATCTAATTTAGATATTGGATCAAATCCAGCACTAACAATATTAATACCAAGTTTTTTTGTAACTTGCTTCAATTCAAATAAATAATCTTGAGACTCAGCACAAGCTTCATGAATGTGATTCAGTTTATCACCTGATAATTCTATTTGATTACCTGGCTCAAGCGTGATGTTTTTTCCTCCCTTGTTCAATCCAATAATATTATTTTTTTCTAAAATTGGATTCCAACCAAACTCTAATAGCGCAGCAAACATCTCTTTTATTTTAAAATAATCAACTCGTTTATTATCTTTATTGTTAAATAGAAATTTTTCATGCTCAATTCCAATTCTAAAATCTTTTGTATTTTTTATACCAGACTTAAAATATTCTATTATTTGTTCTTTAGTATTAATCATAGATATCTAGATAATATTTTTATTTGAAATTTAAAGATAATAATTAAAAAAATTTTATTTTATTAGTTCTTAATTGTTAGAACCAGTACTTAGTAATGATAATTGAGTAATTTTATTATCACCTAATTCATCTATTGGCTTAACAGGATAGTCACCTGTAAAATAATGATCAGTTAATTGAGGATAGGTCTCATTTCTTTTTTCAAAACCAATCGCTTTATATAATCCTTCAAGAGATAAAAATTTTAAAGATTTGGCTCCAATATATTCACAAATTTCATCATTTGTTTTATTAGCTGCTAACAACTCTTTTTTAGTTGGTGTGTCCACACCATAAAAATCTGGATATCTTATTTCAGGGCATGCTATTTTAACATGCACCTCTTTAGCACCCGCATCATACAACATCTTAACAATTTTGTGCGAAGTAGTTCCTCTAACTAAAGAGTCATCAATTAATATAATCTTTTTATTTTTGATAGTTGTTTGATTGGCATTAAGTTTTAATTTAACACCTAAGCTTCTTATTTTCTGACTAGGTTCAATGAAAGTTCTTCCCACATAATGATTTCTAATTAAACCATGTTCATAATTAATTTTTAAATGTTGAGCAAAGCCAAGAGCAGCAGCGTTTCCACTGTCGGGTACAGGTACTACAATATCTGCATTTATATCGTTTTCTTTGGCAAGTTCAGCCCCAATATTTTTTCTATGCTCATATGCAGTTTTATTATCAATAATGCTATCTGGTCTTGCAAAATAAATATACTCAAACACACAAGGCCTTACTTTTTTTGCAGGAAAAGGTTTAACGCTAGTTAATTTGTCATTTTCAATTAAAACTATTTCACCGTTTTCAACATCTCTTACAAATTTTGCTCCTATAATATCTAGAGCACAAGTTTCTGACGCTAAAACATAGCTATTACCTAATTTTCCAATGACCAAAGGTCTTATCCCATAGGGGTCCCTAACACCAATTAAAGAATTTTGAGTTAACATTACTAATGCATACCCTCCTTGAATTTGAAATATAGCATCAACAACTTTATCAATAGTTTTTGGTCTTTTAGATTTTGCTATCAATTGAACAATAGTTTCTGTATCTGAAGTTGAGTAGAAAATAGCCCCATCCTCAACTAATTTATTTCTTAGAGATATAGAGTTGGTCAAATTTCCGTTGTGTGCAACCCCGATACCACCAGCATTTGTATCTGCAAAAAAAGGCTGAATATTTCTTAAAGTGTTTTCGCCAGTTGTGCTGTATCGGTTGTGACCAATTGCAAAATTTCCTTTAAGATTCTTTAAAACTTTCTCTTTATTAAAATTATCTCCAACTAAACCAAATCTCTTTTCTGAGTAATATTTTTCTCCATCAAAAGTAACTATTCCACAACCTTCTTGACCTCGGTGTTGAAGTGCATGAAGACCAAGAGCAGTTAATGCAGAAGCATCTTTAGCATTACTAACACCGAATACACCACATTCTTCTTTCAATTTAGGATTAAAGTTCTTCAATTTTTTCTTTAGATTCTTTATATGTTTTTTCATTAGGAAATTCTTTTATGAGATAATTACTACCTTTTTCAAGGTAAGGAAAGATGAATGATTTATCCTCTTTTATAGGCCATTTATCATAATTGTAGACAATATGAATTCCTGAAAATATACAAACTGAAATAATATATGCTCTAATAAATCCAAAAAAGAATCCAAAAGCACTATCTAAACCACCAATGCCGGTGTAGTTAATTGCTTTACTTATTCCTTTGTTAATTAATAAAATCAAAAATATTACAATAACAAAAATAGCAATACCAAGACCAACATCAAGTACATACTCATTATCTATTATATTTTTAAAATAAGGTTTTAATCGTGGAAAAAGAATTAAAGTTATTACATATGCCATTAACCATTTTGCCATTGAAAGAATACTTAAGACAAAGCCTTTTTTATAACATTTAATAAGTGATAAGATGGTTATCAATAAATATACAAGATCAATAATAGAAGTTGCTTGATAAAAATCTTTTAAAGTTTCAAACATTTAAATTATTTACCAAAAGGTTTAACAATTAAAATTAATGAAGGAAGTAATGTTAAAACAGATATCATTGCTAACAACATTGCAAGTCCAGTAAACATTCCAAAATAAATTGTTGGAATAAATTTGGATAAAACCAAAATAGAAAAACCAAATACAATTGTCAGAGAAGTGTTTAGTATAGCAACACCAACTGTTGCGTGACAAATCTTAAGTGTTTTGTTGTAGTCTTTTATCTTGTTAAACTCTTCTTTAAATCTATAGATGTAGTGAATGCTGTTATCTACTGCAATCCCAATAGTAATTGCAGCAATAGTAATTGTCATCATATCTAATGGGATCCCAAGAAGACCAATTATTCCTAATATAAAAAATGCTGCAATAAAATTAGGAATAACTCCAATTAAAGACAATCTAATATTTCTAAACAAAACTATAAACATTGAGAATATTCCAGCCATCACAAGCCCTAAAGTTAAAATTTGAGATTTGAACAAACTTTGTAACAAATTATTGAATAAAATTAAAACTCCAGCAAGTTTGAATTCACTTTCTTCTAATCCAAGCTTATTTTTAAGATCAAAATTAATTTTGTTGATTAAATCATTTCGTCTCAAATTTTCTTGAGAGTCTATAATTCTTAAACTTATCCTGGCTTCATTGTCTTCTATAGAAATATATGGGTCTATTATTTCGGTTTTGATACTTTTGGGAATTTTAGAGTAAAGAACTCCCATTTCCAATGTTCCAAGAGGTTTATCGTTATTTAATTGTGTCGCAACATCTATAATTGATGAAAAAGATAAAACTTTTCCTACTTGAGGAAGACTGTCTAAATAGTTGTGAACTGATGTAATTTTATCTATTTTATCTTTAGTAAACCAGTAACTGTCTTCATTTACGTTTTCTTCATCACCCCAATCATCAAACTCGTCATCATCATCAAGTTTTTCTTTTTTTTCTTTTTGAGGAAATTTTAAAATAACCTCCAATGGAGTTGTTCCACCCAATTCTTCATCTATTAATTTCATACCTTTATAAATTTCTGTATCTTTATTAAAATAATTTATAAAACTATTTTCAACCTCAAGCTTGCTAATTCCAATTACACTTAAAATTATAATAATACCTGTCACTGCAAATATCATGGTTTTATTATTTAATGAGACAAAACTTAAAAAGTTTGTAATTTTTGATTCTTGTTCTTCTTTCACAGAAATATTTTTAGTTGGTGTAAAGTTTAAAAGAGAAGGAAGTAAAGTAAATGTGATAATAAAAGAGGTGATTAAACCAAAAGTCATCATCCATCCAAAATCAATAATAGGTTTAATTCCACTTAAGATTAATGATAAAAACGCAAATATTGTAGTTAAGACTGCGTAAAGTATAGGCCAAAACATTTTATTTGTTGTTAAAGATATAATTTCAAAACTATTTTTAGTTGGAAAATTTTTCTTTAATTGAAGAAAACGAGTGCTCATATGAATATTCATTGCCATTGTCAAAATCAACATTAATGCAATAAAATTTGAAGATATTACAGTTACTTTCCATCCAAGAATCCCAAGTAACCCCATCATAATAATAACAGAAAACAAACAGCTGCTAATTGGAACTATGATCCAAATTAATTTTCTAAAAACAAACCATAAAGTTGCAATAATAAACAAAAGAACACCTAATCCAAAGACGACAATGTCATTTTTGATAAAAGTCATCATATCATCAGCAATCATTGGTATACCTCCAAGATATATTTTACCAATATCATCATAACTTTCTATTACTTGTCTTATCTCTAAAATATTTTTGTGATTTTGTTTCTTAATTTGATCTTTTAGTTTCTCAATTTCTTCTTTTGATTTATCTTGAATATTATCTAAATTTTTATTTTTTTTGATATTTACAATTATTCCACTGGTGTCACCATCCTCACTAATTACAAAATTTCTAAAAACAGGACTATTTAAAATTTCTTTAAAGCCTCTATTTCTATCAACATCCTCATCTTTTAGTGTTTTAAATTTTTCTAATCGTTCTTGAAGTGAAGCCTCAGAATTACTCAATAGCGGAACATCAAGAAGAGTGATAACGCTGTGTACCCAGCTCAAACTTTGAATTTTGTATTTTAAACTTAATAGATTATTAATAGAGTTGTTAGTTATCATCCCTTCGTTAGGGGCATAGGTAAGAATTAAAAAATCTTTAGAGCCGTATCTTTCATTAATTTCTTGTAGGTAGGTTAAATCTGGATCCCCCTCAATTAATAAGGTTTCCGATGAAGCATCTAGTCTAAAATCTTTTGAGTAATAGCCAAAACTTATTATAGCAATAACAAGAAGTCCAAATACTATTTTTGAGTTTTTAAGAACAAGATTTTGATATAATTGAGCTAACATTCAGGCTCTTTATATTGGAATTTAGCTTAATTGAGTATCCTTAAATTTCGTAAATCTTTCCTCAAATTCAAGTGTTACTTTACCAATAGGACCATGTCGTTGTTTGCCAATTATAATTTCTGCTAAGTGAGCAACTTCATTCATCTTAGCTTGCCATTCTGCATGTTCAACAGTCGCTTCTCTTGGCTCTTTTCTTTGTAGATAATAACCTTCTCTATAAACAAACATCACTACATCTGCATCTTGTTCAATGGAACCAGATTCTCTTAAATCAGATAGTTGAGGTTTGTGGTCATCTCTTTGTTCAACTTGTCTTGAAAGTTGAGATAAAGCTACAACAGGAACAGCAAGCTCTTTTGCTATAGCTTTTAATCCTTGAGTTATTTGTGATATTTCTTGAACTCTCCCGTCCTTATTAAAAGTGGTTCCTCTCATTAGCTGGATATAATCAACAACAATCATATCAAGACCAAACAATCTTTTAATTCGTCTCGCTCTATTGCTCATAGCGGCAATACTGATTGCAGGAGTTTCATCTATATATAAAGGAAGTTCAGAAATATTTTTTGAGGTTTCAAGAAATTTATCAAATTGTTCATCCGAAATTCTTCCTCTTCTTATATCGTTTGAACTAATTCTTGCTTGTTCTGAAATAATTCTTGTGGATAGCTGTTCTGAAGACATTTCAAGTGAAAAGAATGCTATAGAGGATTTTTTGCCACTCTCTTGTAATTTTTGTGCTGCATTAAATGCAATATTAGTGGCAAGAGATGTTTTACCCATAGAAGGTCTTCCTGCTATAATTATTAAATCTGACTGATGAAGGCCACCAAGTTTATCATCTAGATCTCTAAGACCAGTTGGAACACCAACGATACCTTCTTCATTTTTATAAGCTGCTGAAGCCATTTCAATTGTTTGTTTCATGGCTTCATCAAATTTAACAAGAGAAGAATTAAAAGAACCTTTTTCAGCTAAATCAAATAATAATCGTTCTGAGTTTTCAATAATTGTTTGACCGCTTGTATCCAGTTCACTTAATTTTGCACTATCAATTGTTTGTTCTGAGATTTTAATTAGTTCACGTCTAACAAACATGTCGTAAACAATTTTTGAATATTCTATTGCTTGACGTACAGAGGTAGAGAATTTGGTAATTTTAACTAAATATTCTGGAACATTTAAATCATCTTTTTCATCCTCAAAATAATTTTTAAGAGTAATTGGATTTGCAAGCATGCCTTTGTAGACAAGACTTTCAATTGCCTCAAAAATTTTTTGATGCATTGGGTCGTAAAAATTAATACTTGAAATTATGGTACTGATTTCATCAAAGATATCATTGCTTACTAGAATAGAACCTATAACCGCTTGTTCAGCATCAATGTTATTTGGTAATTCTTTAAATTGATCTTTAACGATACTTAAATTGCTTTCCATAACAGACAATTTACAGAAAAGTTATAAAAATTGAATTATTAATAATTGTTGGGGAAAAGAATGTATAATTATTGGATCGTATCAGCAGAAGAAACGCTAATTGTAATCTCTGCGTCAACTTCAGAGTGTAGAGATATTTTAACTTTAAATTTTCCTAAAGATTTGATTTCCTCAACTGGTTGTATCATTGAGGGTTTAATATCAATTTTATTTTCTTCATGAATTAGTTTTGCGATTTCAGTCGGTTTAACTGATCCATATAATTCATTATTTTCAGTACTTAATTTTTTAACAGAATATTCTTTGCCATTAACATGTTCTGAAATTTGAGTCGCTTCTTTTTTCTTTTCATTATCTTTTTTGGATAAATCAGATTTAATTTTTTCAACTTCTAGAATATTCTCTTTTGAAGCATATAAAGCTTTTTTGTTAGCAATTAAAAAATTTCTCGCATATCCTCTTTTAACATCTATTACCTCACCAATAGATCCAATTCTTTTAACGTTTTCTAATAAAATAATTTTCATTTTTATAACAATGCTAAATTTCTAGCTCTTTTTATTGAAAGAGATAGCTCTCTTTGTTTCTTTTGAGAAACATTTGTAATTCTTGAAGGTAAAATTTTTCCATTTTCAGACATATATTTTTTTAAAAGTCTCACATTTTTGTAATCAACAGCAGGAGCACCTTTTGCTGATAATGGGCAAGTTTTTTTAAATTTATATTTATTTGGTTGGAAAATACTTAATTTTGCAAAATTACTTTGTTTACCTTTTTTATTTCCACTTTGTCTTTTAGGCATAATTAGTTTTTATAACTTTCTTTTTTATCGTCATCTTCTCTTTTGCCAAAGTAGTTGGCGTCTAAATCAAACTTTTTAACTCTTACTGTTAAGTACCTTAATAATTTTTTATCTATAGCTTCATTTTTTTCTAATTCATCTATTACATTCCCTTTGCCTTTAATTTTAAAGTGAATGTAGCTTCCTTTTTTATTTTTTTTAATTAGATAAGATAAGTTTAGTAATCCCCAATTTTCAGTTTTTACAATTTCACCTTCATTTTTTTCAACAATTTTAGAATACTTTTCAGTTAATTGCTTAATTTCACTTGGTGAAGTATCTTGTCTAGCTATAATAGTATGTTCGTATAAATTCATTTAAGTTCTTTAATAAAAAGTGAGGATATACTATTATAAATGTTCAATTACAATAGTTAAAAAGGCAAAATTGGTAGTTTTTTTTATATGTTTTCAGTAATTTTTCCAGGTCAAGGTTCTCAAATAGTTGGAATGGGAAAAGAATTCTATGACAAGTTTGAACTAGTTAAAAATTTGTTTAAAGAGGCCGATGAAACACTTAGTTTTCCCTTATCTAAACTTATATTAGAAGGCCCAAAAGAGGAATTAGATCTAACAGCCAATACTCAGCCAGCGATCTTTTTGATTAGCTACTCAATTTTTACAGTAATTAAAAAAGAGTTTAACATTGATTTGAATAAAGCAAAATTTTTTGCTGGACACTCATTGGGTGAATATTCAGCTTTATCTTGCGCAGGTTACTTAAGTTTTTCTGATACTATAAAAATTTTAAGAATTAGAGGAGATGCCATGCAAAACTCAGTTCCAAAAGGACAGGGCGGTATGGTTGCAGTATTAGGTTCGACGGTTGAGATTGTTGAAAAAATATTACAAGATAATGAAAAAAATTTTAAAGCTCAAATAGCTAATGACAATTCTGAAGGTCAGATAGTTATAAGTGGAAAAACAGAAGATTTAGATAAATTAATTACTATTTTAAAAGAAAATTCTATTAAAAACATCAAGTTACCTGTTAGTGCTCCATTTCATTGTAATTTAATGAGTAAAGCCACTGATATAATGAGTGTGGAGTTGAATAAACTAAATTTTCTGGAATCTGAAAATAAATTAATATCTAATGTTACTGCTAATCAAATATCAAGCATAGACGAGCTTAAAGATTTATTAATTAAACAAATTGAAAATAGAGTTAGATGGAGAGAAAGTGTAATTAATATGATTAATAGCGATGTAAATCACTTTATAGAAATTGGCCCAGGTAAGGTTTTGTCAGGCTTGATAAAAAGAATTAATAGAGAGGTAAAAATAGATACAATTAATAATCAAGGAGATATAGAAAATTTAAAAATATGAGCGATCTAAAAAATAAAAATATTATAGTAACAGGGGCATCAGGTGGTATTGGAAATGCAATTATCAAAAAACTTAGTGAAGCGGGTGCAAATATACTTGCATCTGGTACGAGAGTTGAAAAATTAGAAGAACTAAAAAATAATTTTAAAGCAATTAAAATATTAAAATTTGATATATCTCAGAAAGACAAGATAGAAGAATTTATTGAAAATTCGACTAAAGAATTAGGGGGCACTCTAGATTGTATAGTTAATAACGCAGGTATTACCCAAGATAATTTGGCGATAAGAATGAGCCTGGAAGAGTGGCAGAAAGTTATTGATATTAATTTAACCTCAACTTTTTTATTGAGTAAATTTGCAATAAAGAAGATGCTTAAAAATAAATCTGGAAAAATTGTAAATATAACCTCAGTTGTAGGACATACAGGCAATTTAGGACAAGCTAACTATACAGCATCAAAAGCAGGAATCATTGCAATGTCAAAAAGTCTTGCAATTGAGTATGCCAAAAAAAATATAAATATAAATTGTATTTCGCCAGGGTTCATTAAAACAGCTATGACAGATAAAATAGATGAGAAATTTAAAGAAGTTATCGTCTCTAAAATACCATCAGCACGACTAGGTGAGCCTAAGGATATTGCAAATGCAGTACTTTTTTTAATTTCAAACCAATCAAGCTATATAAATGGAGAAACCTTACATGTTAATGGGGGCATGTATATGGCTTGACAAAATAGGTTAATGGACTATTAAGAATTTATAACAAAAAGGATCAATATGTCAGAAGACGTTTCAAGCAAAGTAAAAAAAATTGTAGCAGATCACCTAGGTATAGATGAAGCTAAAGTAACTGAAGAATCAAGTTTTATAGATGATTTAGGCGCTGATAGTTTAGATACTGTTGAGTTGGTGATGGCTTTTGAAGAAGAATTTGGATCTGAAATATCAGATAGTGAAGCTGAAAAAATTTTAACTGTTGGAGATGCGGTTAAGTTTATTGAAGGAAAAGCAAATTAATTACTTCTATGCCCTCATATAATGATGGGGTAATGATAGTTTTATCTTCTCCATCAGGAGCTGGTAAAACTACATTAGTTAAAATGTTGTCTGAATTAGACAACTTTGAAATATCTGTATCTCACACCACACGTCAACCAAGACCCAACGAAACACCTAATAAGGATTATTTCTTCGTAAACGAAGATGAGTTTAAAAGATTAATCAAAAATGAGGAATTTCTTGAATATGCCAAAGTTTTTAATAATTTTTATGGAACAACTAGAACTCCAGTAATAGATAAATTAGACAAAGGAAAAAATGTTTTATTTGATATTGATTGGCAAGGAGCAGATCAAGTTAAAAATAAAAAACTTGATTACAAACTAATTACTTTTTTTATTTTACCTCCCAGTAAAGAAGAATTATTTGAAAGACTTTCTAACAGAGATATGAAAGATAAATTAATTGCAGAGGAAAGAATGAAGCAGTTTGAAAGAGACGTTTTGCATTGGATAAATTATGATTACGTTGTTATAAATGATAATCTTGAAAAATGTTTTTCTAAAATAAATAATCTAATTGAAGCTGAAATAAATAATGGTTCAAAAGATTATGATATAGAATTTGTTAGAAGACATGTTAATAATTTAACTTCCTAAGCTTTCATATTCACGTGTAAGTTCGTAGTAAGTATCAAAATCTAAATTTTGTGGTCTTAAATTTAAATTAATCTTTAGTTTCTCTATAACTTTCTGGTCACCATTGAATAATTGGTTAAAAGGTTTTTTTAACATTTTTCTTCGATGACTAAAAAAAACTCTAGTTATCTTTTCTAAGTTTTTTGGATCTTTTATTTTGTAAAAATCTTTCTTGGGAGAAAAAAGCAATAAAGAGCTATCTATTTTTGGTCTTGGAGAAAAAGACTCAGGTTTAATATCACAAATTTTTTGAACATTTAATTTCCAATTACTTAAAATGGATAATCTGCCATAAGCAGATGTGTTAAATTTAGCAACTATCCTATCAGCGACTTCCTTTTGAAACATTAATATGAGATGATCGAACCAAAAATTGTCTTTTAAATTTACTATCCATTTGCTTAATATTTCAGTGGATATATTATAAGGGAGATTACCAAATACAGTTACCGTATCCTCAAATAATAAATTTTCATCAATATTTAAAACATCATCATTTATTATTGTTAATTGGTTAGCAAAAATATTTTTGAGATTTTCTGCCAAATCATTATCCTTTTCAATTACAAATACTTTTTTAGGATTTTTTTTTAAAATAAAAGAAGTTAAATTTCCTGTACCAGGCCCAATTTCAAGAATAGTTTTGTTCGTAATTTCTGCTGTATTGACTATTGTTTCAAGAACATTCCTATCAGTTAGAAAATTTTGACCAAGACTTTTTTTTGCTTTAATCAATTTTTTTCCAAAAAAGATATTGCTCTAATTAAACTTAAGGGATTAGATAGATTCTTTCCTAACATTTTTTGATTTGGGCCATGATCTGGTGATATTCTAATAAAAGGGAGACCTAGAGTAATGTTAATTGCATCATATTCAAATAGTGTTTTGATAGGTGTTAAAACTTGATCATGATACATACCTAAAATCACATCAAAATTCTTTCTATTATCTTTTAAAAAAGCTGTATCAGCTGATAAGGGTCCAGATACATTATATCTAGATCTTTTTAAATATTTTATAATTGGTTTAATTATTTTTTCATCTTCGTTAAATTTGTCTATAGTTTCACAGTGAGGATTAAGCCCTAAAACTCCAATTCTAGGTTTGATGTTAAAATTTTTTTTATAAAATCTATTAATTAAATCTATTTTTTCTTGAATCACTTTTTTTTTGATATTATTAGATACAAATTTTAATGGTAAATGGGTAGTAACTGGACAAACCGAAAGCTCTTTGTTGTAAATTAGCATTGCATTTTTCTTTGTTGAAAATTTTTTAGCTATAAATTCTGTTATTCCTAAAAATTTTTTATTTAAGAAAGTTTTTTTTGATATTGGTCCATTTATAAATTTATTAGAATATCGATTTTTAATTAGATCAAAAGCTACTTCAAAACAATTTTGTATATATCGATTTGATGTAGTTGAAATCTTTTTAAATATCTTTTTTTGATTGAAATCAATATTTATTAGATTTATTGATTTATTATCCAAATTATAACTTTTTAATTTTGAGATTTCTAAAATATTTATTTTTTTTTTATTCTAAACTTTTTCATTTGAACACTTAAAATTTTAAGAGAACAAATTAATAGTATTGGACTTTTGTATTTTTTATATTCCAGAGCTTTAAAAAAAATTTCTAAAAATATGCTATTTGGTTCACCTGCCACTATTATTATTGGTTTATAATTCATTAATAGTTAAATCTTTTTTTACTTTGTTTAAATATATATTTGATAATTGATTTAATTGTTGATTTGTTTTAATTCGAATGAGAGTATTAACTTTTTTTTCAAGGTTTTCTTCATCAGATACATTTTTTTTTATGTCATTAATTTTTAGTATTAAAAAACCACTTGCAGTCAATATAGGTTCTGAATATTCACCAATTTTTAAATTTAATAATGCGTTATTAGCAACTTTATTTAAAGAATTTTTATCAATCCAGCCTATTGCTCCACCAGATGAGGCTGAGTTAGAAATGCTATGAATTAAAGCTGCATTCTCAAAACCATCATTTTGAATATCATTTTTAATCTCATTATATTTTTTTTCTAAATCTTTTTTATTCTTAATTCTAAAAATAATCTCAGATAACAAGATTTTTATATTTGGATTATTTTTAACTTCATTTATTATTTTTTTTTTATTAATAACAACCTTAGAATTAAATTTTTTGTAGATTAACTCATTCCAAAGAGCCTCAATGCTTATCTTGTTTTTTATATATTCAATTTTCAATCTATTCTTTTTTAGATATTCTTTGTATTGATCTAACGTATTAAAGCCATTTTTTTCATATGTAGTTTTGATTATTTTATCTACATACTCATTGCCTACATTGATTTCTTCAAAAATATCTAGCAAAGAAATTATTTTTACTTTTTCTCTAACCAAAGAATTTTTAGCAATATTAGTTACCCTTTTTTTTTCTAAATTTTTTACTTGTGGATTTAATATTGTTAAATAGTTTATCTCATTTTCTATATCAACGGATGTGATGATTTCATTATTTACTTTGACAATTATCTTATTCTCTAAAGCTATTAAATTTGTAGCATAAAATAAAAATATAAAAATAACCTTAATAAATTTTATATAAATTGAATTAATATTCATAATTTATTTTGATATAGTTTGTTCACCTGATGTTATTGGAATAAGTGTTAGTTTAAACATTAGTTCTTCAGATGGTCGAAGATCTCTGTCGCTATAGTAAGTTTTATTGTATTTAATGCCTGCAACTAAACAATCATTCTTGTATTCATAAATTAAATTATAATATTCAGCCATATCTAATTCTCTGTTTTGTCTTGTTTCAAAAATTAAGGAATTACTTTTATCAAAATTATAACTTGTCTTATTTTCAATAATGTTTGTATTTCCCACTACTCCATTTTCTTCGATAAAATTAAATCTTGTTTTAAATTCATTTTTTGAAAATTCCGTACTTAATGAGTGGTAGTTAATTTTGTCCAAATCATTATTAATAGAAAACTCATAATCTAAATTAATATTTTCATTTAGATTATTTATAATGTTACCAAAAATATTTGATCTTTCTTGAGTGATGGCACTATTTGTAGGTATGTTATTATTGTCTTCAGTTCTTAACACTGTTCCAAGTTTTAATTCGAAGTACTTGCTATTATCATTTAATTTTTCTTTTTTAAATTCTATTCCTAAAGTTAAGTTGTTACCAGACTCTAATGTGTCTATTAATCCCAATCTATTTATATCAAAAATATTGTTATTATTTATTGTCCTTTCCTCGTCTGAAGAATTTGTCATGGTTGATGGATTAACACGTAATGAAATTTTTGGATCAAAATAGTTTATAAATTGTTTGCTTGTTTTAATCAGTGGATAGCTTGTCTGAAGTTCTATGATGCCCATTAATTTACTATTTAAATTTGATCGATATTCATCGTAATTTTTGTAAGAAGAAATCAAATTCTTTATTTGGAAATTTACATTACTCTTTATACCTTTTTCATTTATAAAATCTAAACTTTTAAAATCTAAATCATTTATTATTCTAGACCTCAAAGTATTTGTATCTTTTAAAGTATTGTCACCTAGTGATGTAAAATTTAGCAATCCTATGCTTTGATCAGATGTTAGTCCTTTAGAAAAATTATAATAAGGCAAAACTAGTTCATATCGATCATTATTTGTTTTTTGTAAATCTTCATAAGAAATAAATCCTGTTTCTAATTCATATTTTTCATGATTTAATTTTAGTTTTATTTCTGATTCTAATACATCAAAATTTTGAGGTTTAATTTTTGACTCTACAATATCTTGATCAAAAACTTTTAAATATGTATCATTGCTTACTTTTTGAATTGATATGTTAAAATCACTATCAGTAAATTTATCAAAATTTAATTTAGTATCATATTTTGCAAATAAATGAGTAATTGAATTTTTATCTTTACTTTTTATTGATTGATATCCTTCAGTATAACTAAAATCTGCTATAAAAGATGAATATTTATTTTTTTGCCTATATTCATTTTGAAATTTATAAATATTTTTATCAAATATAGTGGGTGTAAATGTGAAATCTTTATTTTCTGATAAAGCTATGTAATATGGAATTTGAATTGAAGATCCAAGAGTCTGTGAATTATTCATTCTAGGTGACAAAAGTCCTGATTGTCTTTTAACTGTTGGACCTGGGTGAAAAAATTTTGGAAAGTAAAAAACAGGTACGTCGTAAATTTTTACCAAAGCATTTTCATAATTTATTTGTTTTTTGTTTTCGTCATATTCTATTTTTTTTGCTTGTATTGACCAGGGCGGACAATTGTCGTTTATCTTACAGCTAGTAAATATCCCTTTATTGAATGTGGTGACACCATTTTTTCTAGTAGAAGAAACACCTTTGATTCTTGGGTCATTTTCTTTGTTACCAAGCAAGTCTTTTCTGAATCTTAAATCAATATTTTGTGTAGCAAAACTTTGTTTTTTCAAATCGAATACACCACTTTTAAAATAAAATTTATCATTGAGTGGTATATCAAAATTTGTGTTAACTATAATATTTTCACCTTTTAATATTTCATTAGCAATATCAATATTGAACCTGCTAAGTTCGTAAAGAGTTTTGTATTTATTATCTTTAATAATTGCACTTTTTCTAGAACTTATGATTTTGTTTGAATTTGAAATTTCAATATCTTTAGACTTTATGTCAAATCTAGAGCCTACTAAAAAATTTGTTTTACCCTTGGATTTAATTATATTTTGATTCTTTAAATAAGTTATATTCTGAGCCTTAATAATAAAATTTTCAATCTCATCTTCAATTCTTACATTTCCATTGGCATTAAAAGTATTCTTTATGGTATTGTACAAGATTTTATCAGCACTAATTGTTCTTCCAGTACTATCTATAATTTTTGAGCCATTCTTAGAAATAATTTCATTTTTATTTATTAAATAAATTATGTCTTTAGAATTGATAATAAAATTTGAAATTTTATCTTCAGCTTTAACGTTACCACTTACATTTAAAATATTTGTAATTTTATTATAACTAAATGTGTCTGCCTCAATTTCTAATCCACTATCTGATAAAATCTTACCTCTATTAAAACCTCTAATTATATTTCCATTATCAGAAATTTCTAATTCAGTAACATCAAAAGTAAATTGCTCATCAGCAGATATATTAAAACAAAGAAAAGTATTTATTATGATAATAAAAATAGATATGACTGTCTTATTTAGCATTAATATTTCTCACAAAATAAATATTTATTAAAGATAAAATTAGTAATGGAATGATTACAGATCCTACCAAATTAATTTTCTCGGTGGATCCTAGCACATAGAAAAAGTTACTTATATAATAAATAACCACAGAACAAAATAATCCTAATACAATTTTTGCATACTTATTTCCGAATTTTTTTGTATTTAACATTATGATACTTGATAGCATAGTCATTAAAACTAAATATATTGGGTAAGTTATTAGTTTCATTAATTGAAGATCAACATCAGTGAGTGAATAATTTAATTTTTTGTAATTATTTCTCATATCCCAAAGATCTAAAAACGATAATGAAGACAAATTAGAAAATAAGTTTTGAATTATATTGTAATTAAAATTTGTATTTAATTTGTATATTTTCTCATCTTTTTTATAATTTTGCTCAAAGATTTCAGCGTTATAAATCAACCATTCATTTTTTGAGATATCAATTTTTTTACTTTTTATATTTCTAACTATTTCGAAATTTTGATTAAATTCTGAAATATAAGTGTCTAGTAAAAAATTTTGATCTATTTTTGCCGCATTAATCATTAATATCTTTGAGTTTATAGAGTCTTTGATCCACAGACCATTATTCGTAATAACAGCTAAATATTTATCATCCTTGGTATAATTAGTTTTTAACTCAAGATAGAGACTTTTAACATTCGAAGATAAATTGTAAAAAAAAAATATAATTAAAACTCCCAAAAAAAAAGCAGTGATATTGACAATTGATAGAATTTTTGAATTTTTTAAGCCTGAGTATTTAAGTATATCGATTTGATCATTGTTAAATAGATTAATAAAAAAAAACTGAGTTGATAATAAAAAAACAAATGGAAAAACGTCAAAAATAAATGACGGTGTATTTAGAAAAGAAAAGTAAATAGGATAATATATTGAAACTGGGATTTCTTTAAAAAATTCCAATTCTGTTAATAAATTTAGAATAAAAATTAAACTAAACATTATCAAAAAAACATTAAATATTGAATTTAAAAAAATAGAAACTAAAAATTTTGTATAAGTTTTCATTAATATCTATTTATTAGATTATATTTGTATGTAAAAATTAAATATAGAATTGCTATTAGTGCAAATGGTATAAATAAAAGACCTAAATTGTTGATTAGATTATCATTAACAAACCTTAGCGTCATTTCAGAAATAATAATTATTAATACACCAATAAGAAATATGACCAATCTAAACTTAAGATAATTAATGTTCTCTTTTGACTCAATTATTAGCAGTAAAGTTAAAAGCATTAATACTGGAATATATAAAGGAACAATCATTCTTTTATGAAACTCTTTTATGATGTTGTTAATATTTTCTGTTCTACAATTTTCTATTTTTAGCTCTTTACTTAAATCAATTGATTTTCTTTTATAGATATTTTTAAAACATAAAATTAAGTTTAATGTTGAGACTTCTTGAGTTTTTCGGTGAGTAATTGTATTTGTTTTTAAATTATTTAAACTAAAATTTGATTTTAAAAATTTAAAATTTGTTATCTTACCTTTTACAACACTTATTGTTTCACCATTATACAGCTCAAAGATTTTTTTATTTCCAATGGTTTTAAAATTACCTTTTTTTGCATAGGTTGTTTGAAAATCGCTAAATCCTCTTCCTTTTTTAATATAAATATTTGTAAAACTACCATTTTCATCTTTAGAGTCGCTATAAATTGTTAAGTCTTTTACCGTATCGTTAAATTTTTTTGGTTTTATAAAATTTTCTAAAAAATTAATATTTGATGTTCTTAAGTATGATCTGGCTTGATCTTGTGAAGCTGGAACCACTACTGAGTTTAAAAAAATTTGAAATATAGCCAGTATAATAGAAAATTTAAAAAAATAATTTACAACTACAATTTTGTTAACTCCAAAATTCCAAAAAATAACCAATTCATTATTAAGTTCATATTTAGTTATGACGTAAATAAAGCTCAAAAAAAATATAAAAGGTAATATTTTGCTGACTATTTTAGGAAAAATAAGAATAGTAAATTTAAGATAAACCAGGTGATCCCTACCATCCTCAATCATAATGTCTAAGTAATTTACAGCTTGAAAAATCCATATAATTATTGAAGTAAAAAAAAGAGCAATAAAAAAAAATATCAAACAATCTGTTAATAATTTGTTAAAAAGTATTTTTTTCATTGAAATATGATAATTTTATTCCTATATAGCATTCATCTCACGTAGAGTGTATTTAAAATTTATATGTCAATTCAAATTAATTATAATAATAATAATTTAAAAAAAAATCTGACCAATCTGGTCTTATTTGTTGAAGAAAACTATAATATTAATAGTTTAAAAAGATTCATTTCAAATAATGAATTTTTATATATTTCAGATTTATTAAAAAATAGTGATTTAAAAAAAGATTTACTTTCTTTTGAAATTAATTCAAAAAAAAAAGTATTTTTAGTCTCTATTAAGAAAGATATAAAAATATCAGATATAGAAAATTTAGGAGCTAAATTTCATGGTTATATTAATTATGAAAAGAAAAAAGAATATTTTGTAAACTCAGATACAATTCATAGTAAGATAAAAAATTTTGTAGGTTATTTTCTACATGGACTAAAATTAAAATCTTATGAGTTTAATATTTACAAATCAAAAAAAAATAAAAAACCTATCTCTATAAATGTTATAGGAAATAAAAACAAAATATCTACTCATGATCGTTTAAGATTTAAAGCAATAGAAGAAGGAAGTTTTTTTGCAAGAGACCTTGTTTCGGAACCAGGAAACATCCTGCATCCAGATGAATATGCAAAAAGAATTAACTCACTTAAAAAATTTGGATTGAAAATAAACATATATGATGAAAAAAAGTTAAAAAAACTTGGCATGAATGCTTTACTTGGCGTAGGACAGGGAAGTATTCGAGGATCCTATCTGGTTACCATAGAATGGAATGGAGCAAAAAATAATTCTAAGCCTCTAGCTTTTGTTGGAAAAGGAGTTTGTTTTGATACTGGTGGTTACTCATTAAAGCCGGCAAAATTTATGGAAGATATGACTTACGATATGGCTGGCTCTGCTACAGTTGTTGGTTTAATGAAAAATTTAGCCATAAGAAAAGCAAAAATTAATGTAGTAGGTGTTGTAGGACTTGTAGAAAATATGGTTAGTGGAAACGCTCAAAGACCAGGTGACATAGTAAAATCTTATAGTGGCAAAACAATAGAAATATTAAATACAGATGCTGAAGGTAGATTAGTTTTAGCTGATGCTTTAACTTTCACTGAAAAAAAATTTAAACCTAAATTTATAGTTGATTTAGCAACCTTAACTGGAGCTATCATAGTTTCTTTAGGCTCTGAATATGCTGGTTTATTTTCAAACGATGATAAGTTGTCAAAACAATTATTGGAAGCAGGTGATAAAGTGGAGGAAAAATTATGGAGAATGCCTTTACATAAAAATTTTGACAAGTTAATAAATTCAAAAAATGCAGACATGCAGAACATTAATTATGTTGGTGGCGCAGGATCAACAACAGCAGCACAGTTTTTGCAAAGGTTTATTTTAAACAAAACACCTTGGGCACACTTAGATATAGCTGGTATGGCATTTTCAAAATACGGTGGGGCTTTAAACTCAGGTGGAGCAACGAGTTATGGAGTAAGATTATTAAACAAACTAATAGAGGATGATTATGAGTAATATTGAGCAAACATTATCAATTATAAAGCCAGATGCTGTCGAAAGAAATCTAGATAATGAAATCAAAGAAATGTTTAGAAACAAAGGTTTTTCAATTGTTAAAGAAAAGAAAATACAAATAGAAAAGTCTGAAGCTGAAAAATTTTATAAAGTTCATGAAACTAAGCCATTTTATAATGATCTATGCGCCTATCTATCTTCAGGTCCAATTGTTGTTATGGTTTTGGAAAAAGAAAATTCAGTATTAGGTAATAGAGAGCTTATGGGTGCAACAAATCCTGAAGATGCAGAAGAGGGCACAATAAGAAAAAAATATGGAATTTCTATTGATAAAAATTCAGTTCATGGGTCTGATAGTGTTGAAAATGCTAAAATTGAAATAGATTTTTTTTTTAAAGACTAAATATTTTTAAAATAGCTTTAGGGTATAATTTGTGCTCTTGAGCTAAAACCTTTTTAGCAAGTGATTGAGGTGTATCACTTTTATTAATTTTAACCTTTTTTTGATTAATAATTTTACCTGAATCGAGTTTAGAATTCACAAAATGAACTGTACAACCCGAATGTTCATCTTTATTTATAATCGCTCTTTTATGGGTGTTTAACCCTTTATATTTCGGAAGAAGAGATGGATGAATATTTAATATTTTTCCATCAAAATTTTGAATAAAATTTTTTGATAAAATTTTCAAAAATCCTGCAAGACAGATCAAATTTATTTTTCTTTTTTTTAAATAAAGAAGTATTTCTTTTTCAGTTATAGTTTGTTTTTTAAAATTAAAAATTTTTTTTCTAATCTTGAAAATTTTTCCAAAATGTAAACCTTTCGATTTAGGATTGTTAGAAACAATTAATTCAATAGAGATAGGTGATTTTTTTAGTTTTGAAAATTTTATTAGAGATTTAAGATTACTGCCTGTTCCTGATATAAAAACAGCAGTTTTTACTCTTTTAGATCCAGTTGATAGAGCCATTTAGTTTAATTTTTGTTCCACCTCTGGAAATTTTTCCGATGACATATGGTTTAAATTCTTTTGTAAAATATTGTTTCACTTTCTCAAATTTTTTTGGATTAATTATTAAGCAAAATCCTACACCACAATTAAACGTTGTAAGCATTTCTTTTTCAGATATTCCATTTTTATTTAGCCATTTAAAAATTCTAGAAGTTCTAATTTTATCCAAGTTGATTTCTGCAACCAAATTATCAGGTACAACTCTTTTAATATTATCAGCTAAACCACCACCAGTTATATTAGCACATCCATTAATTAATTTCTTATCAATCAATTTAAGTACTTCTTTTACATAAATTTTAGTTGGTCTAAGCAATTCGGTTTTTAAAAATCTATTCTTTTTTATATTAATTTTTTTTTTATTAAGAAGATATCGCACAAGAGAAAATCCATTTGAATGAAGACCACTTGATGGCACAGCTAATATCAAATCATTATTTCTAATTTTTTCTTTATTTAAAATTTCATTTTTACCAACCACACCAACTGCAAAACCAGCAATATCAAATTTATTTTTTTCATAAGTGCCTGGCATTTCTGCAGTTTCACCACCAACTAACTCACATTCAGATTGTTTGCAGCCAATCATAATGCCTTTAATGATTGATTTAAGTTTTTTTAAATTAATTTTATTAATTGATATATAATCTAAAAATAAAAGAGGTTTTGCTCCTTGGACAATCAGATCATTTACACTCATAGCAACAAGATCAATTCCTATTGTGTCATATTTATCTAATGTATTTGCAATTTCAATTTTAGTACCAACACCATCAGTACAAGCAACAATTTTTGGTTGTTTTACATGATTTGGAATGTCTGAAATTGAACCAAAACCACCAATATTAGAAAACTTTTTTTTGCCTTTTTTTTTTGATGAAACTGAAGAGATGAAATTCACAAAATTATCAGCTGCAGCAATATTAACTCCACTTTTTTTATAGGTAAATAATTTTTTATTCATTAATATGTTTTATGAAATTTAATTTTAAATTTATTTCTTTCAAGAAACTATATATTTATTTTTGCTTCCTTGTGTTGTTAAATATTTTTTTTTCCACAGATAATATTCAAGCCAAGACATTTTCCATTGATGATATCGAAATTTCCACACCATTTGAGATGAATTTTGATAAAAATGAGATAATAGATGATGGATTTATTAAAGCATTTGAACAATTAATCAAATTAGTTACTCAAACCAAAGATCAAAAAAGACTAAGAAAAATTTCACTTAGTCGAATTAAAGGTATGATTGAAACATTTTCAATTAAAGAAGAAAAGTTTGTGGATGAGATATATTATTTAAAATTAAACGTATCTTTTAATAAAAAAAAAATATTTAGATTATTAGAGAGTAGAAATATATTCCCATCCATACCTATTAAAAAAAATATATTTTTAATACCAATTATTCTTGATGAAAAAAAAGATGAAATTTTGATATTTTCGGAAAGTCACTTGTTTAATAGCTGGAATTCAAATACAAAAAATTATCATTTGTTAAATTATATTTTACCCACGGAAGATCTTGAAGATTTTAATTTAATCAAACTCAATTCAAAAAATTTAGAAAATTACGATTTTAAAGAAATAATTGAAAAATATGATTTAAAAAATTATATTATAACAATTGTTTTTAAAAACGATGATGAAATTAGAGTATTAAATAAAATTAATTTTAATGACAAAATTGATTTAAAGAATTTAAAATTTCAAAATTTAAGATTAGGTAACAATAAAGAAATAGAAGAATTTACTGAAAACTTAAAAACCATGTATGAAAATCATTGGAAGTCTAAAAATGAAATTAATACTTCAGTCAAATTATCTTTAACTGTCTCAATTGATAATAACGATGCATTTAAAATATCTTTATTTGAAGAAATATTGTCAAATATAGATCTTATATATGATTTTTATATTTTTAAATTTGATAATAAAAAAAATATTTACAAGATCGTATTTAATGGTTCTCCTAATTATTTTTTAAAGATTATGAAAAATGAAAATTATGAATTTGATACACAAAATAAAATATGGAATCTAAAATGAAAAATTTGAATCAATTAATTTTAAAATTTGATCAAGAACAAAATTTTAGAGATCAAGATTTTTTTGTATCTAAAAGCAACGAATTTTCATTTAGATTATTAAATAGCTGGCCAAATTGGGAAAAAAATTTTGTAAATTTGATTGGAGAAAATTTTTCAGGAAAAACGCATTTGATAAATATTTTTTTAAAGAAATTTAAAGGTATTAAAATAGATGCGTCTAAAATAGATAACGAATTTTTAAAAAATATAAAAATTTATGAAAATATAGTAATTGAAAATTTAAATAATGAAATTGATGAAACTTTGTTTTTTACATTATTAAATATTATTGATCAGGATAATAAGTATCTAATTGTAACTACAAATAAACCTATTGTTAATATATTATTTGAATTAGATGATTTAAATTCTAGATCTAAAAATTTTATTTTATCAAAAATTGAAAAACCTGAAGATGACCTCATGTTTGCACTAATATTGAAAAATTTATCAGATCGACAAATATCTATAGATAAAAAATTGATAGATTTCATTATAAAAAGAATTGATAGATCATATGGCAAAATATCTGATTTCATATATAAAATCGACGAGATAAGTTTAAAAAGAAAAAAGCCTATCGACTTTAGAGTTATTAAAGAAATTTTAGGAGAATAATTGAACAAGTATAGAACTCATAATTGTAACGAATTAAGAAAAGAAGATATAGATAAAAAAATTTCTATCTCAGGATGGATTAATAAAAAACGTGACCACGGCAACCTTCTGTTTATTGACCTTCGTGATAATTACGGAATTACACAATGTATTATTGATAAAGACAATAAGAATTTTTTAGAGCTTGAAAAGATTCAATTAGAAACAGTCATAAAAATTGAAGGTAAAGTTGTTAATCGTTCAAATGATGCAGTAAATAAAGAAATTCAAACAGGTGAAATTGAAATTGCAATAGATGAATTTGAAACTTTAGGAACTTGCAAAGAATTACCGATGCCAGTTTTTAGTGATCAAGAGTATGCAGAAGAAATTAGATTAAAATATAGATTCTTGGATTTAAGAAGAAAAAAAATTCATGAAAATATAATCTTAAGATCTAAAGTAATTTCTTACATTAGAAGTGAAATGAGTAAATTAGGTTTTTTAGAGTTTCAAACACCAATATTAACTTCATCTAGTCCAGAAGGTGCAAGAGATTTTCTTGTTCCAAGTAGATTAAACCCTGGAAAATTTTATGCGCTTCCACAAGCTCCCCAACAATTCAAACAACTAATTATGGTTTCTGGATTTGATAAATATTTTCAAATAGCACCTTGTTTTAGAGACGAAGATGCTAGAGCAGATAGAAGTCCAGGTGAATTTTATCAACTAGATTTAGAAATGTCTTTTGTTGAACAAGAAGATGTTTTTAATGTTGTCGAAACTTTATTAGTCAACACCTTTAAAAAATTTTCAAATAAAAAGTTGATGTACGATCAATTTCCAAAAATCTCATATGCAGACTCAATGTTAAAATATGGAAGTGACAAACCTGATTTAAGAAACCCTTTGATCATAAGTGATATAACCAAGGTTTTTACAACAGACGATGTGTCATTTGAAATTTTCAAGAAACTTGTAAAATCTGGCTCTAAAGTTAGATGTATTTCAACTAAGAATACAAAAGATAAACCTAGAAGTTTTTTTGATAATATTGATAAGTGGGCAAAAGAACAAGGAGCCTCTGGTTTAGCGTATTTTACATTTGAAAAAGATAAAAAGTTATCAGCAAAAGGGCCAATAGGAAAATTTTTCTCTGAAGAAGCTTTGTTAGAAATAATGAAAATCACTAACTCAGAAATAGGTGACAGTATCTTTATGGCTTGCAGCAAACAAACTGATTTAGAGAAAATTACTGCATTAGCAAGAGACAAAATTGGAAAAGATTTAGATTTGATAGATGAAAATATTTTTGCCTTTTGTTGGATAGTTGATTATCCAATGTTTGAAAAAGATGAAACAACTAATAAAATTGAATTTAGTCATAACCCTTTCTCAATGCCTCAAGGTAATTTGAAAGATAAAGATTTAGAAAAACCTTTAGAAATACTAGCTTACCAATATGATATTGTTTGTAATGGTATAGAACTTTCATCTGGAGCAATAAGAAACCATAAGCCAGAACTAATGTACAAACTATTTTCAATTGTTGGATATGATAAAAACCAAGTTGACGAAAAATTTAGTGGCATGATTAATGCATTAAGTTATGGAGCTCCACCACACGGTGGAATTGCTCCTGGAATTGATAGAATTGTAATGTTGTTAGCTAATGAAAAAAATATTAGAGAAGTCACTATGTTTCCAATGAACCAAAATGCTCAAGATTTAATGATGAAAGCACCATCGGATGTTACTGATGAGCAATTAAAAGAACTGGGTCTAGCTTTAAAAATAAAAAAAAAATAAAAACTACTTTTTACCTTTTAGGCTTATTTTAACATCTGAAAGATCTACAAGATTTTTTTTATAGTTATTTCTTACAAAGCCTTTGCTTGTAATATCTTTAACAATTTTTAATAACTGATTTTGATCTTCAGAAGTTTGCTCATCATTTGAGCTAGCATCATTGCCACCAATAGAGGGTGTGTGTGCTAAATCTTCTCTATTTTGGTAAGAAATTGCCAGTTCTCTAAAAATATAATCTAATATTGAACTTGCGCTCAATATTCGATCGTTACCATGCACTTTTCCAGAAGGTTCGAATTTCGTGCCAACAAATGCACTGATATATTCATCTAGAGGAACACCATATTGAAGACCTAGGGATACTGCGATTGCAAAATTATTCATTAAAGCTTTAACTAACTCACCTTCTTTACTTGTATCAATAAAGATTTCCCCAATCTTGCCATCCTCATATTCTCCAGTATGTAGATAAACTTTATGATTTCCAATAGTTGCTTTTTGAATATAACCTTTTCTTCGATCTGGCATACCAAACCTACGACCACTTCTTTCTGAAGTTTTGTTTAAACTGGCAATTAGATTTTCTTTATTTTGAGTTGTGCTTTGCGTCGTTTCTGAAATTATCTCAACTTTCTTATTTTCAATCACTTTATTGTTATTAGGGTCAAGATTTTTGGTTTTACGATTGTCTAATTTGACATCTAAGACTTCAAATTTTCCATCATCTCTTTTTTCCAGGTTTTTTAACTCTGTTTCATTAATGTCATCCAAGTAATGGTTAACTTTAAAAGTACATGTGTAGTAAGTCTCAACTAAATATTTTGCCATTTAACCTCAATTTAAAATTTTAATTTGAATAATGAATTATTTAATTTATATACAAATTCATATTTTAGTCTAATTTAAATTATACAATTTTTAATTGAATAAATAAAAATATTATATGTTGACACTTTTAAAAAAAATTTTCACTTGGTGGAATCAAGATACGTTTGGCACTAGATTAAAAACTATTTTTTTCGGAAAGTTTGTTGGAAACGATGAGCTGGGTAACAAATATTACGAGAGCAAAAGTAAAAAAAGATGGGTGATTTATGCGGATACCATTGATGCATCAAAAATTCCAGTAGAATGGTATTCGTGGATGCATTTTACAAGTAATAAGATCGAAAAAAATCATACATTTGAAAAGTATGATTGGCAAAAACCTCATCAAGCTAATTTAACTGGAACAGAAGAAGCTTATTATCCAAATAAGAATAAAGATGGTATTAAAAAGAAATATTCTAGCTGGAAAAGATAAAATTAATTTATTACTGATAATTTTTATTGTTTTTTTTTCTTGTGTTAATAATTCGTTTTCTAAAGATAAATTAGAAGGTTCATATACAGATTTAAAAATACTTGATAAAATTAGCTCTAAAAACATTTTACTCAAATTAAAAAATGGAGATTTATTAAAATTTAAAGATTTATCCATAAAAAGTTTAAAGTGTAAAAATTCAGAGTTTGATGATAATCCAGAAATTACAGCTTATATACAAGTCAAAGACTTAACAAATGATAATAATGATGAAGTATTTGTATTTAATGGTTGGATGTTTTCCTCAAGCCCATCAATAGCACCATTTGATCATCCTGTTTATGATGTCTGGCTTGTAAATTGTTATTAAACAATAGTATCTTTATCAAGCCAGCTAACATTAAAATCGGAATTGATAAATTTTTTGTGATTTAAAAGTTTCTTATGTAGTGGAATAGTTGTTGTAATTCCTTCAATGACAAATTCATCCAATGACCTATTCATTCTTTGAATTGCTTCTGTTCTATTTCTTCCATGGCAAATTAATTTACAAACCATACTGTCGTAATATGGTGTTACTTTATATCCTTGGAATATAGCTCCATCTACTCTTGTTCTAAAACCAGATGGTTGGTGACACATACTTATTGTTCCAGGAGATGGTTGAAAATTTTTACTAGCATCCTCAGCATTGATTCTACATTCGATTGCATGACCTCTTGGGTTGATATCACTTTGTTTAAGTGCTGTTTCTCCAGAAAATGCTATCCAAATTTGTTCTTTAATAATATCCACACCAGTAACCATTTCTGTAACAGGGTGTTCAACCTGAACTCTTGTGTTCATTTCTAGAAAGTAAAACTTTCCATCTTCATAAATAAATTCTACTGTTCCTGCACCCATATAGCCTATTTTGGCTACCATTTTTACAGTTCTTTCAAATAAATCTTTTCTTATTTCATCGTTAAGAACTGGACTAGGTGTCTCCTCAATTAATTTTTGATGCCTTCTTTGAACTGAGCAATCCCTTTCATGAAGATGAACAACATTATTTTTACCTGCTAAAATCTGAACTTCTATATGTCTTGGGTTTTGAAAAAATTTTTCGATATAAACTTCGTCATTTCCAAAGTATTTTTGAGCTTCTGATTTTGCAGTTGAGAATAAAGTTTCAAATTCATCTTCTTTATAAACAATCTTCATACCTTTTCCACCACCACCACCAGATGCTTTAATTAAAACAGGAAATCCAATTATTTTACATAGATCTTTGGCTTGAGCTATATCTGTTACACCGCCTTCAGATCCTTCAATAACAGGTAAGCCATTCTCCTTAGCTATTTTTTTTGCTTGAATTTTATCACCCATCATCTTGATATGTTCTGATGAGGCTCCAATAAAACTTATTTTGTTATCTTCAAGAATTTTTGCAAAATTTGCATTTTCAGACAAGAAACCATATCCAGGATGAACTGCATCTGCATTAGTAAGGTCTATTGCAGACATTAAATTTGGTATGTTTAAATAACTATTTGCAGGTTGATGAGATCCAATACAAACACTTTCATCAGCCATTCTCACATGCATGCTTTCTCTATCAACATCAGAGTGGACAGCTACAGTCCGTATTCCCCATTCTTTACAAGCTCTAATAATTCTAACCGCAATTTCCCCACGGTTTGCAATTAAAATCTTTTTAAACATTATTTACTCTAGAATGATAATAGTTTGACCAAACTCAACAGGATGACCGTCTTCTACACAAATTTCTTTAACAACACCGTCAGCAGTAGAAGGAACATGATTCATAGTTTTCATTGCTTCAACAATCATTATGGTGTCACCTTTTTTAATCTTTTTTCCTACTTCAGCAAATTTTTTTGCACCCGGTTCTGGAGAATGATAAGCAGTACCGATAATAGGAGAAGTAATTTCAATTCCAGATTTTATATTAGCTGCACTTGAAACATTTTCATTTTTAACGTTTATAGAAGAGGGAGTGGTAACTGGTTGATTATTTACAGAAACATTATTTTTTGACACTTTAATTTTAGTATCTTTTTCTGTTATTTCAATTTCAGTTAGATTAAACTCATCTAAATAATTACTTAATTCTTTGATAATATTTTTATCTATTTTCATTTTTTAAGATCTTTTGTATTGAAATTATGGCCAAAATATAACCTTCTGCTCCTAAACCAAAAATTCCACCTGTTGCTATGTCACTTATTAGAGATTTGTGTCTAAATTCCTCTCTTTTGTAGATATTTGATATATGTAGTTCAATTATGGGTTTTTTAAATAAATCAAGAGCATCCCTAATTGCTACTGATGTATGAGTAAAACCTGCTGCATTGATTATTATTCCATCATATTTTTTTCTAGCATCTTGAATTAAATTTACCAGCTCACCCTCAATGTTTGATTGAGTAAACTCTAATTTAATTCCAATTTCATTTGATTTTTTCAAACAATTTTCTTTTAATTCTTTAAAAGTTGTTGATCCATATTGTGATTGTTCTCTTTCACCTAATAGATTAAGATTTGGACCATTAACAATAATAATTTTATTATTCATTCAACACTTATATACGATGAAAAAAATAAAAAAAATAAAAATTAAGATAAATGGTAAACTTAAATCTATATCTAATGATTATACTATATTAGATTTGGTAAAAAATCTTAAAATTCCTTTGAAAAAAGTAGCAATTGAACTTAATCAAGAAATAATAGATAAAAAAAAAATTAGTAAGATAAATTTAAAAAAAAATGATAAAATTGAAATAGTTCATTTTATTGGAGGTGGTTAGGTGAAAAGTGATAAGTTGTTAATTGCAAAAAAAAAATTCAATTCTAGGTTAATTGTTGGTACCGGTAAATACAAAAGCATGTCTGAGTGTGCAAAAGCAATTAAACTTTCTGGAGCAGAGATAGTTACTGTTGCAGTAAGAAGAGTAAATATCACTGATAAAAAAAAACCACTTCTTATGGATTATATTGACCCTAAGAAAATAACATATCTACCTAATACTGCTGGATGCTTTAATTCAAAAGAAGCATTAAGAACTTTAAGACTTGCAAGAGAAATTGGAGGCTGGAAGTTAGTCAAGTTAGAGGTTCTTGGAGATAAACAAAATTTATTCCCAGATATGATTGAAACTTTAAAATCTACGGAAGTTCTTGCTAAAGAGGGATTTAAAGTAATGGTATATTGCAATGATGACCCATTAATGGCTAAACGATTGGAAAACTCTGGTGCAGAAGCAATTATGCCATTGGCTGCACCCATAGGTTCAGGTCTAGGCATTCAAAATAAAGTCAATATTAAAATTATTAGAGAACAAACAAAATTACCTTTGATAATTGATGCTGGTTTGGGTCAAGCATCTGATGCAACAATTGCAATGGAGTTAGGTTGTGATGGTGTTTTGGTTAACACTGCAATAGCAAAAGCAAAAAAACCATTTGATATGGCTCTTGCATTTAAAAATGCTGTAATTTCTGGAAGACAATCTTTTCAAGCTGGAAGAATTGATAAATATTTATATGGAAACGCCTCCTCACCAAAATCAGGAATTATTAAATAGCAGCAGCTTTTTTGATAAACTTCTTTTTAAAATAAGGTTTCTTTTTAAATGGTTTTTTGTGAAATTTTTTAATATCTTTATCTCCATTACTTTTATTTTCTTTAATTTGTAATTCTAAATTTTTTAATTTTTCATAATATTCAACTAATTCGATTGTTTTTTTGGACTTATTTTGAACATTGATAATGTATTCAGGGATTATAAGTGAAGGGTCACTCACAATATCTATTATGATTTTATTCTTTTTTTCAAAATAAGTTAAATCATTAACAAAATTTTCTTTTAAAAAATCAGAAATTTTTTCACAAACTCTTAATTCCACAAATTTAGCTTTATTAATAATGGCTTTTAATTCAACAGTTTTTAGTAATTTTTGAGCAAAAGATTCATGTGTGAGAGTTACTTTCCATTTGATCGCACTTTCTCTTAGTCTTTGTCTGGACATTTCTAAAAGACCAAAATTACTTATTCTTCCTATCTGAATTCGAGCCCTGTCTGTTCTGCATTTTTCTTTGAGTTTTCTTTCAACTAATCTTCTATTTCCATAGCTTAGCATGTCAATAAAATCGATTATAATTAAACCAGACAAATCTCTTACCTTAATTTGCCTAGCAATTTCCTCAGCTGCCTCAATATTTGTATCTAATGCTGTGCTTTCAACATTTTTACCTTTAATCGAGCTTCCAGAGTTTATATCAATTGAAACTAAAGCTTCTGTTGGATTAATTACTAAATACCCTCCAGATTTTAGTTTTATTTCAGAATCAAATATTTGATTTAATTTTTGTTCAATATTTTGCTCAATAAATAATGGAATTTTGCCTCTATATTTTTTTATTTTTTTCACATTTGAAGGCATAATCATTTTCATGAAGCTTTGAGCTTTTTTATATCCTTCGTTTCCTTCTATAATAATATTTTGAGTATTATCATCAAACATATCTCTTAAAGTTCTTTTAATAATTTCACTTTCTTGATGAATTAATGATGGAGCTATAGAGTTAATTGCAGTATCTTTTATTTGGCTCCATGTATTAACCAGTGTATCTAAATCATTAGTAATTTCATTTTTAGTTTTGTTACTTCCAGCTGTTCTTACAATTAAACCCATTTCTTTTGGAATAGTAATTTCATTTAAAATAGTTCGAATTTTTTTTCTATCAGTTGGATTAAATATTTTTCTTGAAATTCCCCCGCCTTTTGGAGTATTGGGCATTAATACAATATATTTTCCAGCAATTGAAATGAATGTACTAAGAGCCGCACCTTTTTGACCTCTTTCATCTTTGATAACTTGGACGAGTATAACTTGATTTGGTTTTATAACTTCTTGAATCTTATATCTTTTAAATTTAAACTTATTTTCTTTCTTTTTTTCTTTTTCTTCATCCAAATTTTCTTTGTTATCTAGTCCATCAGTGGTTTCTTTTTCAATTTCGATAGGATCATCAATTTCTAGCTTACCTTCCGCAATATTTTCATTTTCTTTAGCCTCAATTTCTTTTGAAAGTTCCTCTCTAGCTTTTTCTTCTTCTTGTTTAATTTTATCTAGATCAGCTTTTGGTATTTGGTAATAATCTGACTGAATATCGTTAAATGATAAAAAACCGTGTCTATCCCTTCCAAAATCAATAAAAGCAGCCTGTAGGGAAGGCTCTATTCTGCTTACTTTTCCAAGATAAATATTATTTTTGATTAGATTGTTTTTTAAACCTTCGTATTCGTAATCTTCAATATTTTCACCTGACTTAAGAACAACTCTAGTTTCATTTGGATGCGAAGCATCGATGTATAAATTTTTTTCCATAATATTATGATTGATTGATTCATTTAATTTAGTCTTTATAAATTTTGTATAATTGTATTGCCTTATCTTTAACAAATTCCAAGATATAATGGAAATAAAATGAATAAATTTATAAGAAATATATTAATTATTTCATTATCTTGCCTGTTATTTATTGGTTTATCAGTATTTAGTGTTTTGTGGACATATTCTAATAAAATCCCAGATTATAAATTTTTAAAAAATTATAAACCACCAGTTTCAAGCAAAGTGTATTCTGGTGACGGTGAGCTAGTTGCAGATTTTTCCAAAGAAAAAAGAATATTTGTTCCTTATAATTCAATTCCACAAAATGTAATTAATTCATTTTTATCCTCTGAAGATAAAAATTTTTTCTCTCATCCTGGTGTTGATGCAAAAGGTGTTTTAAGGGCGGTAGTAAATAATATTTCTAATATTATTTCATCAAAAAGACTTGAGGGAGCCTCAACCATTACCCAGCAAGTAGCAAAAAACTTTTTATTAACCAATGAAGTAAGTTTTAATAGAAAAATTAAAGAAGCAATTTTAGCATTTAGAATTGAAAGAGCGCTGTCTAAAGAAAGAATTTTAGAATTATATTTAAATCAAATTTATCTTGGCAGTGGAGCATATGGTGTTGCTGCAGCTAGTTTGGAATATTTTGATAAATCAATCAAGGATTTAAATTATGCAGAAGCTGCTTTACTTGCGGCACTTCCAAAAGCTCCAAGTAAATATAATCCTTATAGAAATATTAAGCTATCTATTTTTAGAAGAAATTTAGTTTTAAAAAATTTATTAGATAATAAATATATCGACTCAAAATTATATCAAAAACTTCTAAATGAAAAAATAAATTTAAATAAATCTAGAAAAGTTTTTCTAGAAGACGCTCAATATTATATTGAAGATGTTAGAAAAAATGTCATTGATAAATTTACCTATGACAAAGTTTATAAACAAGGATTTAATATTAATACACCTATTAATTTAAAACTACAAAAAATTGCAACTGAATCACTTAGAAATGGTTTAATTTCTTATGATAAAAGAAAAGGATGGAGAGGAGTATTAACAAACAAAAAATATTCTAAAGATTGGAATAATAATCTAAAAAAATTTAATTTAGAAAATTCTATTAATTGGGAGCTAGCAATAATAAGAAAATTAAATAAATTTTCAGCTGAAATTGAGACAGAAAAAAATATAAATGGTAAAATTGAATTTAAAGATATTTCTTGGACTAAAAAAGAGTTTAATAAATTATTTAATATCGGTGACATAATTTATGTTAAAAAAATTAAAGGTAAAAATTATAGTCTAAAACAATTACCTTTAATTAATGGCGGAATAGTTGTTATGGATCCGTATACAGGAAGAGTTTTAGCTTTAAGTGGTGGTTTCAGTTTTAAAAAAAGTGAGTTTAATAGAGCAACACAAGCCTTAAGGCAGCCAGGGTCAGCTTTCAAACCATTCGTATATGCTTTAGCCTTAGAAAACAATTATACACCTTCTTCTATTATTTTGGACGCACCCTTAGTTCTAGATCAAGGTGATGATTTAAAAATGTGGAAACCCGAAAACTACGGTAAAAAATTTTATGGCCCATCAACATTGAGAATTGGGTTGGAAAAATCTAGAAATTTGATGACTGTAAGAATAGCACAGAGTCTAGGTCTCACAAAAATTGTAAATCTCTCAAAAAATTTAGGTATTTATGATGATCCTGAAGAACTTTTGTCAATTTCACTTGGTTCAGCTGAGACAACTTTATTGAAACTTACTTCTGCATATTCTGCATTTATCAATGGGGGCAAACTTGTAGATCCGATATTGATAGATAGGATACAAGATAGTGAAGGAAAAACTGTTTTTAATAATGATAAAAGAAAATGTATTAATTGCGATCAAATTTCATATTTAAGTCAAGATTATCCAAGTTTAGAAAATGATTATAAACAAGTATTTTCACCTCAAACTGCTTATCAGATGACCTCAATACTTGAAGGAGTTGTAAAAAGAGGAACTGCAAAAAAATTAAGAGATCTTAAACTAAATGTAGCTGGAAAAACTGGCACAACAAACAAAAATACAGATACATGGTTTATTGGATTTACATCCAATTTATTAATTGGAGTTTATGTGGGTTCTGACAATCCTACTCCACTAGGCAGGTATGAAACAGGTTCAAAAACTGCTCTACCAATTTTTAAAGATTTTATCAAAAAAACAGTAAAAAAATCAGAAGCAAGACCTTTTAAGGTAGCTGAAGGAACAGTAATGATGGTAGTAGATCCAATTACAGGTCAGAAAGCAAAGTTTACCTCAAAAAATACAATTATAGAAGTTTATAAAGAACAAAACGTTAATGATGGAAAAGTTATTTATTTAAATAATAATAGATTAGATGCCAATAATATATTAAAGTTTTATTGATGGATGATAAATATTTAAGTTTTAAAGAAGAGATAGAAAAGATTAATCAAAGAGTTAAGGAGTACCTTTGAAAAAAATAATATTTATTCAAAACTTGAAACATTAAATACAAAAATGTTGGATGCCAACTTTTGGCAAAACAAAAATAATTCTAAAAATATAATTAAAGAAAAAAAATTGTACGAGGATTTGATTAATTCTCACAATAAATCAATTGAAAAACTCAAAGATTTAAATGACTTGAGAGAGTTGGCCTCAGAAGAAAAAAATGAAATTGTACAAAAAGAAATTTTACAAAACATTAAAAGTCTAAGATCATCAGTTAAAAAAAATGAAATTAAATGTTTCTTGTCTAATGAAGCAGATTCTCTTGATTGTTATATTGAAATTCATGCAGGTGCTGGAGGAACAGAAAGTCAAGATTGGGCTGACATGTTACGAAGAATGTATTTAAAATGGGCTGATCAAAAAAACTTTAAATCAGCTTTAATTAGCGAACATAAAGGTGATGAAGCTGGCATAAAATCATCTACAATTAAGATAGAAGGTGATTATGTATTTGGCTGGTTAAAAAAAGAGTCAGGCATACATAGGCTTGTCCGGATATCTCCATTCGACTCGGGAGCTAGAAGACACACTAGTTTTGCAAGTATTTGGATATACCCAGTGGTAGATGAAAATATAAATATTGAAATTATAGAAAAAGACTTAAGAGTAGATACTTATCGATCCAGTGGGGCGGGAGGACAACACGTTAATACCACTGATAGTGCTGTAAGAATAACACATATTCCCTCTAAAATTGTAGTTCAATGTCAAAATGAAAGATCTCAACATAAAAATAAGGAAACATGCATGAATATGTTAAAAGCAAGATTGTATGATTATGAGGTTAAAAAAAAAGAACAAGAAAATCAAAACACAGAAAACTCTAAATCAGAAATTGGATGGGGGCATCAAATAAGATCTTATGTTCTGCAGCCATATAGACTGGTAAAAGACAACAGAACAAATTTTGAAAGCACAAGCCCAGATAAAGTTTTAGATGGTGGTCTTGATGAATTTTTAGAACAATCTTTATATCAAATAAAATGAAAAAAATAATTACCAAATATCTCACATTAACAATCGCTATTATTGTATTGATAATATTATATTTGAGTACCATTGGTTTAGAGACAGATAAATTTAACAATCAAATAAAAGATAAAGTTAGCAAAACTAACAAAAATTTAGAAATTGAACTAAAAAAAATAAAATTAACTTTAGATCCATTCAATTTTAAAGTTAATGCAAAAACAATTGGTACAAACATAATATACAAGGGGACTAATTTAGAGTTAGAGTATATTGAAACTCAAATTTCTTTAATTTCGTTATTCAAAAATGAATTTAGATCTTCAAATTTAAACTTATCAACTAAGTCTATTTTGTTAAAAGATTTGGTTGCTTTTATTAGAGCAACAACAAACAAGCCAGAGCTATTTATTTTAGAAAGTGCAATTAAAAATGGGCAAATTGTTGCTGATGTAGAGCTTAATTTTGATGAAAATGGAAAAATCAAAAATGATTATAAAATTAGAAGTATCTTAAAAAATGGAAAAATAAAATTTTTAAATATTTATAATTTTGAAAAAATAAATTTTAATTTAGATGTAAAAGATAACGTTTTAAATTTTAAAGATTTAAGTTTTATAACAAATAAAATAAACTTTTTTTCTGATAATTTTAAGATTACTCAAAATAAAAAAGATTTTCTTTTTGAAGGTGAAATTCAAAACCAAAATGCAATTCTTAATGATAATTTGCTTCAATTATTAAATTTAAATTTTAAATATTTAAACTTTTTGAATACTAATTTTATCTCTAAAAATATCTTTTCTTTTAATATTGATAAAAAGTTTAAAATAAAGAATTTGGTTATAAACTCAGATATACAGATAGATAAATCAGAATATAAAAATTTTTCTTTCTTGGATAATTATCTGTTGGAGGCAAAAGATTTAATATATATTGAAGATCACAAAATTAAGATCAGTTATAAAAAAGATAATTTTACAGCTCAAGGGTCAGGTAAAGTCAAATTATCAAATCAATTTGATGAAATTAAATACTCAATCACTAATACAAATAATGATTTTAAATTATCATCAAATATATCACTAAGTGAACTAAAATTTAGAAATCAAGATTTTCTAAAACCTTTTTTTCCTAAATTAAACGACCTAATTAATTTTAAAAATCAAAAAATTGAAATAAATTTTGATAAAAAGAATCTTTCAATTAAGGGATCAGGAAAAATTAAATTAGATAAAGATTTTGATGAAATAACTTATTATATTTCCAAAAAAGAAAACGAATTCAATTTTGATACGCAAATAGATTTAGACAAAACTTTATTAAATATTGATTTTTTAAATTTCAAAAAAAATAAAAAAGATATAACACAAATAAAATTAAAAGGAAATTATGATAAAAACAAAAAACTTAATCTCAAAGAAATTAGTATCTATGAAAAAAATAATAAAATCATATTACAAAACCTTTTATTAGATGAAAATAATTTAATTATTAAATTTGATAAAATGGATCTTAATTATTTAGATAAAGAAAATAAAATAAATAAATTCTTAATTTTAAGAAAGAAAAAAAATGAATATTTCGTAAATGGCTCATCATTTAATGCCAAAAAATTAATTGATAATTTATTTAAAAATAAAAATAATGATGATTATAAAATTTTTAAAAATAATATAAATCTAAGTTCAAATTTGAAAAACATTTATATTGGCGACGATGATATTGTGTCTGATTTTAAAGGTATGTTAGAAGTTAAAAATAACAAAGTTGTTAAAGCTGAAATTTCTGCTCTTTTTGATAAAAGTAAAAATTTAAGCTTTACTATAAATACTAATAATAATGGTGAAAAAATTACTACTTTATTTTCATCCAGAGCAAAACCCATAGTTAAAAAATATAAGTTTATTAAAGGATTTGAAGATGGCTATCTAGATTTTTATTCATCTAAAATAGAAAATGTCTCTAGATCTAAACTTAAAATTTATAACTTTAAGTTAAAAGAGCTTCCCGCCTTAACTAAACTTTTAACTCTTGCCTCACTCCAGGGAATTGCAGATACCTTATCAGGTGAGGGAATAAGATTTGATGAATTTGAAATGAATTTTACTAACAAAGATGAATTAATGACAATTGACGAAATATATGCGATTGGTCCAGCAATCTCAATACTAATAAGTGGCTATGTTGAAGAAGATAAACTTATAAGTTTACGTGGAACATTAGTGCCTGCCACTACATTAAATAAAACCATTGGCTCAGTACCTTTTTTGGGTAAGATTTTAGTTGGAGATAAAACAGGTGAAGGTGTATTTGGAGTAAGTTTTAAAATTAAAGGTCCTCCAAAAAATTTAGCAACTACAGTAAATCCTATAAAAACTTTAACCCCAAGATTCATTACAAGAACGCTTGAAAAAATTAAAAAAAACTAATTTAATTCGATTTTTAAATGTCTTTTTTTTCCAATAGAAAGTTTAAGGTAGTTTTCATTAAAAAGTTGATTTGTAACAACTAATTTTTCATCAGATATAATTTTATCATTAATCTTTACTGCGTTACCTTTAATTAATCTTCTTATTTCACTTTTAGATTTTTCCAATTTAGACAAAAGTATTAGATCAATGATATTTAATTTTTCATCGATATCTTTTGAGTCAATTTTAAAAGAAGGCAAGTTGGATCCAAGTGAATTTCCTGAAAATGCTTCTTTTGCAGCTTGTTCTGAATTTTCAGCAGCTTTTTTGCCATGCAGCATTGAAGTTGTTTGATTAGCTAAAAGTATTTTTAAATCATTGATATTTTCATTCTCAATTTTTTTAATATCTCCTATTTCCATATCAGTAAAATTTTTCAAAAATTTTATAACGTCTCTATCATCTGTATTTCTCCAAAATTGCCAATAATCATAAGCTGATAAAAATTTTTCATCTAACCAAATTGCCCCATTTTCAGATTTTCCCATTTTAGCTCCTGTGGCCAAAGTAATTAAAGGTGTTGTTAAACCATAACTTTGTTTATTTGAATATCTTTTAATAAGCTCTACGCCATTCACAATATTCCCCCACTGATCTGAACCACCAATTTGTAAAACACAATTTTCTTTTTTACTTAGCTCTAAAAAATCATAAGCTTGTAAAATCATATAATTAAATTCCATATAACTTAAGGATTGTTCTCTATCTAATCTTAATTTCACACTGTCAAAAGTTAACATTCTATTAATTGTAAAATGTTTGCCTATATCTCTAAGAAAAGAGATATAATTCAAATTTTTAAGCCAAGTATAATTATTTACAAAAATAGGTTTTGTTTTTGGGTTATCGTTATCTAAAAATTTTTTAAGTATATCTTTTATATTTTTTATATTTTTTTCAATCTCTTCTTCACTTAAAATTTTTCTTGTTTTATCTTTTCCAGATGGATCACCTATTCTAGTTGTACCTCCACCCAATAGTACAATTGGTCTATGACCATTTTTTTGTAATAATCTTAGACACATGATTTGTAATAAACTACCAACATGTAAGCTTTCAGCAGTACAATCAAATCCGATATATCCTTTAATTCTTTCATTATCCATTAAGTTAGATAATTCTTCTTCATTTGTGCATTGATAGAAGAAACCTCTATCTTTAAATTCTTTTAAAAATTTATTCATAAGCTTATAGTTACACAATATACAAATTTTTATTAAAAAGAATATCAATGAAAAATAAATTATATACAGCTATTGGGTTAATGAGTGGAACTTCAATGGACGGGGTCGATGTATCATTGATTAGATCAGATGGATTTTATGAATTTATCAATGTTTTAGATGAATATTTTGAATATAACGAAAGTTTGCATCAACAATTAATTGAATTCAGAAATCTAATTTTAAGCATCAATGATTTAAAGCTGTATTCAGCTAGATTAAACGAGCTTGAGAGAGAAATTACTATATTTCATAGCAAAATTGTTAACGAAATATCATTAAAGTATCAAGATGAGATTGATTTTATTGGTTTTCATGGGCAAACAATTTTTCATAATTCAGAAAAAAAAATTTCAAAACAATTAGGAGATGGAAAACTCATGTCTCAACTAGTTAAAAAAAAAGTTATTTATGATTTTAGACAAGAAGACATGCTGAATAGAGGTCAAGGTGCTCCATTAACACCTATTTTTCATAACTTATTATCTAAAAATATAAATGAAAACCATCAAATAGAATATCCAATTTGTTTTCTTAACATAGGTGGAATTTCGAATATTACCAAGATAATTGAAAAAGAAGAAAATTTAGAGGAAAACATGGAGGCTTTTGACTCAGGTCCAGGTAATTGTATGATTGACGATTGGGTTAGAAAAAGTTCTAAAAAAAATTTTGATGAAAATGGCTCAATTGCAAAATCAGGTAAAATTGATCAATTAATTTTAAATCAAGCAATTGATAATTTCAAAGTAGATTCTTTTGATAAATCTTTAGATGTAAAAGATTTTGATATTTCATTTGCAAGAGGACTATCATTAGAAGATGGTTGTGCAACAATAACTAATTTTACCGCTTACCTTATAGCAAAAGGAATTGAACATGCTAATGGAAATAATGTTAAGCCCATAAAATATTTAATTTGTGGAGGTGGTAGAAAAAATGATTTTCTTATCCAAAGTATTAAAGATTATTTATTTCAAAAAAAAAATATAAGTTTAAATTCTATTGATGATTATAATCTAAATGGAGATTATATCGAGTCTCAAGCATTTGGTTATCTTGCAATCAGATCTTTTTTAAATTTACCAATATCATATCCAAAGACTACTGGCTGTGAACTGCCTACAGTAGGTGGTAAATTAGTTAAAAATTTTTAGTAAAGAGCAGTTTCTTTTTTTATGTATTTATCAAGACTTTTAATTAAAGTTCCTTCAGTTTTTGAAAAAAAATGATTAGCCTCAGGTACAGATTGAAATTCTACTTTTATGCCTTTTTGAGCACTTAATCTTTTGTCTAATTCAGTAACATATTCTAAAGGGACTAATTCATCTTTTTTACCATAAATCATCAGTCCTGATGTAGGGCATGGTGACAAAAAAGAAAAATCATAAACATTTGGTTGGGGAGAGATTGCAATAAATCTGTTAATTTCTGGTCTTCTCATTAATAATTGCATCGCTATTAAAGATCCAAAAGAAAATCCTGATACCCAACATTGTGAGTTATCAAAGTTTTCTCTTTCAAGCCAATCTAATGCAGCAGCTGCATCAGCAAGCTCACCTTGTCCATTATCAAACTCACCATCACTTTTGCCAACACCTCTAAAATTAACTCTACACACTGAAAAATCGTTATCCATAAATGTGTGAAAAGTATCCACAACTACTTTATTGTTCATTGTTCCTCCATATTGAGGATGTGGTTGTAGGACTAGTGCAATCGGAGATGTATTTTTTTTACTCTTATAATATTTTGCTTCAAGTCTTCCAGCAGGACCTGGAATAAATATTTCTAAAATTTTATTATCCATATGCGATATTGATTATTATTCTCAAAAAAAAACTACGTTTATCATAAGTGAGCGACAATATGTTAGTTTTTTTAAAATAATCTATACTTGACCATTTTAGTCAGGTATGTATAAAAGCGTCGTATTTAAAGGGTAATATGAAATTAACATCAAAAGGTAGATATGCCGTAATGGCATTAGTAGATTTAGCAAGGTTTGATGGTATCAATCCAGTTTCTCTAAGAGATATTTCTTTACGCCAGGGTATATCTCTCGATTATCTTGAGCAAATTTTTTCTAAATTAAAAAAAAATCAAATTGTGCAAAGTACCAGAGGAACACAAGGTGGCTATGTTCTTTCTAAAAAACCAAACGAGATAAAACTTACAAATATTTTTCATGCAGTTGATGAAAAAGTAAAAACTGTTCAGTGTAAAAAAGAGTCAAAAAAAGGCTGCAATGGCAAAGCCACAAAATGCTCAACTCATAATCTGTGGGATGAATTAGAATCACACATTAATAGTTTTTTTGAAAAAAAAAGCTTACAAGATTTATTAAAAAATAATAACGATCAAAGAAATTAAAAGATGGATAACAGACAAAAAGAAATAGATAATTTAAAAAATTATAAATATGGTTTTTCAACTGATATTGAAAATACGAGAGCTCCAAAAGGTTTAAATGAAGGTGTGATAAAGTTTATTTCTAATGTTAAAAAAGAACCTCAATGGATGCTTGATTTTAGATTAAAAGCATTTGAAAGATTCAAACAATTAAAAGAACCTGATTGGCAAAAACCAAAGTATCCAAAAATAGATTATCAAGATTTATATTATTATTCAGCACCTAAAAGTATGGATGATAAACCTAAAAGTCTTGATGAGCTTGATCCAAAACTTTTAGAAACTTATAAAAAACTTGGAATCCCATTACAAGAGCAAGCAAGGTTAAATGGAATTGCTGTTGATGCGGTATTTGACTCTGTATCTGTTGCAACAACATTTAAAGAGGAATTAACTAAACAAGGAATTATTTTTTGCTCAATGTCTGAAGCTATTCAAAAACATCCTGACTTAGTCAAAAAATATTTAGGCTCAGTTATACCGACTACAGATCATTTTTTTGCAACTCTTAACTCGGCAGTGTTCACAGATGGTTCATTTGTCTACATTCCAGAAGGAATAAAATGTCCAATGGAACTATCAACTTATTTTAGAATTAATGCATCTGAAACTGGTCAATTCGAAAGAACATTAATTATTGCTGATAAAGGAAGTTATGTAAGTTATTTAGAAGGTTGTACTGCTCCCATGAGAGATGAAAATCAATTACATGCTGCTAACGTTGAATTGATTGCATTGGATGATGCTGAAATTAAATATTCAACAGTACAAAATTGGTATCCTGGAGATAAAGATGGAGTAGGTGGAATATACAACTTTGTTACAAAGCGTGGTTTATGTAAGGGAAGAAATTCAAAAATTTCTTGGACACAAGTTGAAACAGGCTCTGCAATAACATGGAAATATCCAAGCTGTATTTTAAAAGGTGATAACTCTGTAGGAGAATTTTATTCTATAGCAATTACAAATAATCATCAAAAAGCGGACACAGGTACTAAAATGATCCATTTAGGAAAAAATACAAAAAGTAAGATAATTTCTAAGGGAATTTCAGCAGGTAATTCTGATATGATGTATAGAGGTTTAGTTGATATATCCTCAAAGGCTGATAATTCACGTAATTTTACTCAATGTGACTCACTATTAATGGGCAATAAATGTGGTGCTCATACAATTCCTTACATTAAGAACAAAAATCTAAAATCAAATATTGAACATGAGGCAACTACATCAAAAATAAGTGATGAGCAGCTTTATTATTGTAATCAAAGAGGACTAAATCAAGAAGAAGCAGTTAGCTTGATTGTTAATGGGTTTTGTAAAGAGGTTTTACAACAACTTCCTATGGAATTTGCTGTTGAAGCACAAAAATTAGTTGGAATTAGTTTAGAGGGGAGTGTTGGTTAGATGTTAACGATTGAAAACTTAAAAGCAAAGATTGAAGAAAAAGAAATACTAAAGGGATTAAATTTAAATATAAATCCTGGAGAAGTACACGCAATTATGGGTCCAAATGGTTCTGGAAAAAGTACATTGTCAAATATTTTGTCAGGAAAAAGAGGTTATGAAATAAAAGGAAATGTTACATTTGAGGGTGAAAACTTATTAAATTTAGAAACAGAGGAAAGAGCACATAAAGGTATTTTTTTAGCATTTCAATACCCATTAGAAATTCCAGGAGTAAACACTAATACTTTTTTAAAGACTTCAATAAATACAATTAAAAAAGCTAGAGGTGAAAAAGAATTAGATGCTATCGAATTTTTAAAATTAATTAAACAAAAATCAGCGGAATTAAAATTTGATGAAAAAATATTAAATAGGCAGTTAAATGTAGGTTTTTCAGGTGGTGAAAAAAAGAAAAATGAAATTTTACAGATGTCAATTTTAAACCCTAAACTTTCTATTTTAGATGAAACTGATTCAGGTTTAGATATTGATGCTCTTAGAATAGTTTCGGAAGGAGTAAACTCATTAAGAAATAAAGAAAATTCCTTTTTAATTATTACGCACTACCAAAGGTTGCTTGATTACATTAAACCAGATTTTGTACATGTATTAAAAAATGGCCAAATAATTAAATCAGGTGATTATGAATTAGCCAAAGAATTAGAAAAAGTTGGATATGAGGATTTTAATTAATGCAAAGTGAGATCAAATCAAATTTTGAAAAATCTTTAAGTGAAGGAAATTATTCAACTTCACAAAAGGAAATTAAAGAAAAAAACTTTAATAAATTTATAGATCAAGGCTTTCCAAATAAACGTATTGAAGATTGGAAATTTTCAGATTTAAATCAAATTATTTCAACTAATTTTAAAAAATTAGATTTTTATAAAGAGAATAATGTGTCAAATATTGATTTTGATTCCATTAGTGATTTTAATCATAATAAGATAGTTTTTGTTAATGGTAGCGTGTCTAAGGTTGATTTTAGTTATGAAAATGAAGAAAAAATTATTATAAATCAAAATTTAGAATTAGATAATGAATTGAGTGAAAATGTATTATTAAACTTAAATACTGCTTTTCTTTCCAGCTATATTAAAATTACAGTTAGCAAAGGTTATCAATTTCAAAAACCGTTGATTTTATATAATTATTTAACATCTGATTTAGATAGTTGTGGGCTGAATATGAAGCTGGATATCAATCTTGAAGACGACACTTCTATGGATGTAGTTAACATTTCAAACGAAAATGCAAAAAATAATTTTTTAAATTTCAGACAAAAAATTAATATTGGTAAAAACTCTATTCTTAAAAACTATAGTTTAGATATTAAGCCAACATCAAATGTTAAATATTCTTTTAAAGAAATTGATTTAAATAAAAATAGTCATTTAGAATATTTTATTTTATCCAAAGGTTCAAAATTTGCAAAACATGACATTAATTGTTCTCTTAATAATAGTCATGGTTCAGTAGCAATTAACGGAATAATGGATTTGGATAATAAAAAACATCATGAAATTAAAACTGCAATAAATCACAATGAAGAAAATTGTAAAAGTTATCAGTTAATTAAGAGTGCATTAAATGAAAATTCTAAAGGAGTTTATCAAGGTAAGATTTACGTAAACTCTAAAGCTCAAAAAACAGATGGTTATCAGCTAAGTAGAGCTTTATTACTTGATGATAATGTGGAGTTCAATGCAAAACCTGAATTAGAAATTTATGCTGATGACGTAAAATGTTCACATGGATCAACTTCGGGTAATATTGATGAAAACTCTATTTTTTATTTAATGTCTAGAGGCTTAAGTCATGCTCAATCAAAAAAATTATTAACAAATGGATTTTTAAATGAAGCTATTGAAAAAATTACAAATGAAAGTGTTAAATCTTTAGTTAAAAAATTAACAGGTATTAAAGAATGAACATAAATAATATAAAAAAAGAATTTCCAATTTTTGATGAAAAAATTCAAAATAATGATCTAGTTTATTTAGATAGTGCAAACTCTTCACAAAAACCAAAAGTTGTAATTGATAGAATTAATGAGTTTTATTCAAAGCAATTTTCTAATGTAGGAAGAAGTGTTCATTATCTTGCTGTTGCAGCTACTAATTTATATGAAGAAACAAGAAGTTCTGTTCAAAAATATATAAATGCAAAAGACAAAAATGAAATTATTTTTACTAAAGGAGCTACAGAAGCACTTAATTTAGTTGCAAATACTTTGGGTCAAAATTTCCTTCAAGAAGGAGATGAAGTGCTTATTACAGAATTAGAACATCATTCTAATTATGTTCCTTGGCATTTTTTAAGAAAATCAAAAAATATTAAAATTAATTTTGCAGAAATTAATGAAGAAGGCGAAATCACAATAGAAGAAATAGAAAAAAAGATAACATCTAAAACAAAAATAATTTCAATTACACATTTATCGAATGTTACTGGTGCAATTCTGCCAATTAAAGAAATAACTGAACTAGCTCACTCCAAAAATATAGTTGTTGTTGTTGATGGATGTCAGGGAGCACCTCATTTAAAATTAGATATGCAAGAACTTGATTGTGATTTCTACGCTATTTCTTGTCACAAAATGTATGGCCCAACGGGTTTAGGAGTTTTATACGGTAAAAAAAAATGGTTAGATGAATTACCACCATACCAAGGAGGAGGTGGAATGATCAAAGAAGTTAAAAAAGATAGAATTTCTTATGGTGATTTACCAAACAAGTATGAAGCTGGCACTATGGCTACAGCACAAGTTATAGCATTTGATCAATCTATAAAATTTTTAGAGAGTGTGGGAATCGACAATGTTATGAAGCATGAAGCGGATTTAGTTGAATATGGCCAAGAACTTTTACAAAAAAATAATTCTGTTAAATTAATTGGAAGTCCTAAAGACAAAGGGGGTGTTTTATCTTTCACTATTGAAGGTATTCATCCACATGATATTGCAACTATTTTAGATGAGGATGGTGTTGCTATCAGAGCAGGACATCATTGCTGTCAAATATTACATGAAAAATTAAATATACCTGCTAGTGCGAGGGCATCTGTTGGAATATATAATACAAAAGATGATTTAGATAAACTCAACGATTCAATTAATAAATGTAAAAAAATATTTAACTTATAATGAATTTAAAAGAATTATATCAAGAAATAATATTGGAACATGGCAAAAATCCAAAAAATTTGAGGAAGACTGATGGTTTTAATAAAGATGCAAAAGGTAACAATCCTTTGTGTGGTGATAACGTTCACGTGTATTTAAAACTTAATGGCCAAAAAATTGTTGAAGACATCTCTTTTGAGGGAAGTGGATGTGCTATTTCAATGGCATCCGCATCTATTATGACAGATTTGATTAAAGGTAAGAATGAAAATGAAGCCAAAGAAATTGTTGAAGATTTTTTAGGAATGATAAAAGAAAATCCTGAACTTAAATCAGAAAACTTAGAAGAAGATGAAAAAACAAAACTAATGTGTCTATCAGGAGTTAAACAATATCCAATGAGGGTAAAATGTGCAACTTTATCATGGCACACACTAGTCTCAGCTTTTGAAAATAAAAAAGATCAAGTGAATACGGAGAATTAAAATGACAAAAAAAGAGCAAATTATTGAAGAGATCAGAAAAATTTATGACCCAGAATTACCTGTAAATATTTATGAACTTGGTTTAATTTATGATGTTCAAGTTGAAAATGACAATTTTGCAAAAATAAAAATGACATTAACTACGCCTAATTGTCCAGTAGCAGAGAGTTTACCTAAAGAAGTCAAAGATGGTGCCATGCAAGTTGAAGGTATAGATGATGTTGATCTTGAATTGGTTTGGGACCCACCGTGGAATAAAGACATGATGTCAGAAGCAGCAAAATTGGAGTTGAATTTATAATGAATCCTATAATTAAACTAAGCGATAACGCTGCATTAAGAATTAAAGAAATTATGTCTAACGCAGAAAAAAATTCACTTGGCGTAAGGGTATCAGTTAAAACAGGTGGTTGTGCTGGAATGTCTTATGTGATGGAATATACAAAAGAATTAAACCCAAATGATGAAGTTATTGAAGATAAAGGAGTTAAGGTATTTGTTGATTCGGCTGCTATAATGTATTTGCTTGGTACAGAAATGGATTATAAAAAAGAAGAACTTTCATCCTCTTTTGTATTCAATAATCCCAATGAAACTGAACGTTGTGGTTGTGGAGAGTCCTTTAAAATAGAGTAGGACTTATTGTCCTATTATCTGCATATCAGTATTGCAATAAACGCATGACTACGTTATAAGGTAATCATGAACAAATTTGAATTTAAAAATCTTGTTAAAAACCTTAAAGATTCTTTAAAAGAAAGAATTTTCTTCAAAGATCTTCGTAAAGAAGTAGAGACTGGTGCTAACGGCACACAGGACTACGTTGTTAAAAAAGGTGTTAACAAAGATACAATCGCAACAACTAGACAGTAATTAACTATTAGCTGCTGTAATACATCTCAAACTCAACTGGATGAGGTGCATGTTCGAATTTGTGAATTTCCTCAAACTTAAGTGCAATATAAGCATCAATTTGATCATCAGTAAATACACCACCCTGAGTTAAAAACTCTCTATCTTTGTCCAAGCTTTCCATTGCTTCTCTTAAAGAGCCACAAACTGTTGGAATAGCATTAACTTCTTCTGGTGGTAAATCATACAAATCTTTATCAAAGGACTCACCTGGATGAATTTTATTTTTAATTCCGTCGAGTCCAGCCATAAGCATTGCTGCAAAAGTTAAATAAGGGTTACCAGATGCATCTGGAAATCTTATTTCACATCTTGCACCATTTTTACTGAGAGTAATTGGTATTCGACATGAAGCAGATCTATTTCTTGCCGAATAAGCTAAAAGAACTGGTGCTTCAAAACCTGGAATTAATCTTTTGTAACTATTTGTTGTTGAATTAGCAAAAGCGTTAATGGCTTTAGCATGTTTTAAAATTCCACCAATATAATGTAAAGCTGTTTCAGATAAACCTGCATAAGCATCACCCGAAAATACTGGAGTTTTACCTTTCCAAATTGATTGGTGAATGTGCATACCTGATCCATTATCCCCAGCAACAGGTTTTGGCATGAACGTGGCTGATTTGCCAAATGAATGTGTAACCATTTGTACAACATATTTATAGAGCTGAACATTATCTGCTTGATCAACTAGAGTTCCAAAATACATACCTAGCTCATGTTGACTTGGAGCAACTTCATGGTGATGTTTTTCAACTTTAATTCCAACTTCTTTTAAATTTTTTAAGTATTCGCCACGCATATCTTGCTCGCTATCAACTGGTGGTACTGGAAAATATCCACCTTTAACTGGAGGTCTGTGAGCCATGTTTCCATTTTCATAAACTTTACCAGAGTTGTATGGACCTTCTTTGCTATCTAATACAAACCCGGTGTTGTTTGGATCGTTACTAATTCTTACATCGTCAAATACAAAAAATTCTGGCTCAGGTCCAAAAAATGCTTTGTCACCAACACCTGAAGATTTTAAATATTCTTCTGCTTTTTTTGCAGTCCCTCTAGGGTCTCTTTCATAAGGAGATTTTTTAACAGCATCTAAAATATCACAAAAAAGAACTACGGTGTTATGAGAAGTAAATGGATCCATTATCATTCTTGAAGTATCTGGTTTTAAAATCATGTCTGACTCATTGATAGCTTTCCATCCTGCTATTGACGAACCATCAAAAAAAACACCTTCATTTAACATTTCTTCATCCACAATAGTTACATCCATTGTAAGATGTTGAAGTTTGCCTCTTGGGTCAGTGAATCTAAGATCTACGAAATCTGCTTCTTTTTCTTTTATAAATTTTAAAACATTAGCTGCGCTCATTTTGTCTCCTGTATAATTATATAAGTGGTAATTAACAAAATAATCACGAAAAATATTGCTTATTTAATAAATAACACCTATGCAATTTTCACATAAGTAGTGTAATTATGCAATATTATTAAATAACTATTTTATAGTGAACCCTTTATTAAACAAAGAACCAGTTAAAAGAGCAGAAAAAACAATTAAAGATTTTGATCCAAATCTTGAAATTATTTGTTTAGAACAAACTGCTAGAACAGCAAATGATGCAGCTACAGCTTTAGGTTGCAATGTTGGGGCGATTGTTAAAAGTTTACTATTTAATTCAGGAAATGATTTTGTGCTTTGCTTAGTATCAGGCGATAGAAGATGTTCTTTAAATAAGTTAAAAAAAATTTTAGATGAAAAAGATGTTTTCATGGCCCATCCAAATGATGTTAAAAAAATTACTGGTTACACAATCGGAGGAGTTTCACCTGTTGGACACCTCAATAAAGTAAAAATTTTTATTGATACTAATTTAAATAGATTTAAAACGGTTTTTGCTGCAGCAGGACACCCAAATTGTGTCTTTAAAATAGATTTTAGTCAATTATCAATTTTAACTACCGGTGAAATAAAAGAGATAACAGAATGAGACAGCCAAAATTAATAGATTATATATTATTGACAACATTGTCGTTAATTTGGGCATCTGCTTTTTTTAACATTAAGATTGCAACATATTCTTTTGGACCCGTGACAATTGCTTTTTTAAGAGTTTTTTTTGGAGCAATTCCAGTTTTACTTCTTTGTTATTACAAAAATATAAAAATAGAGGCATTTTCAAAAGATTGGCATTGGTTTGCTATGATTGGATTTATCAACTTAGTAGCACCATTTTTTTTGATAGCATATGGAGTTAAATCAGTTCAAAGCAATCTAGCAGCGATATTAATGTCCACTACACCATTAAGTTCTACTGTTCTTGGACATTTTTTTACTAAGAATGAAAAGTTTAATTTGATAAAAACATTTGGAATTTTAATTGGATTTTCAGGAATTGTATTCTTATTTTCCGATAATATCTTAATTGATGAAAATAATTTCACCTCAGCATTACTAATATTGCTCGGTTCGACTTGTTATGTGGTTGGTGGTGTTTTGACTTTAAAAATAAGTAAGAAAAAAAATGAAAATGTAACAGGTTCAATTTTGATTTGGGCAATTATAATTTTATTACCGTTGATGAGTTTTATTGAACAACCTTGGCAAACAATTCCAAGAACTGATTCATTAATTTCAGTCATATATCTAGGTATAGTGCCAACAGGAGTGGCTTGGTTGTTAAGATTCAGAATTTTGAAAAATAATGGTTTAATCTTTCAATCACAAGTATCCTATTTAATACCAATATTTGGCACAATATTGGGTTATGTATTTTTAAAAGAACTAATAACAGTTAAAGTTTTGATATCTTTAATAGCTGTTTGTATTGGTATTTATTTTGTTAAAAGGGCTGACAATAAAAAAATTACTCAATAGTTGCCATTGCATTAATATGTGATGGCCGTGTTTCACAACATCCACCAAGTATTGTTGCTCCATTATCTTTAAATCTTTTGACAATTTCTCCAATTTTTTGAGGTGTAAGATCCTCTCTTTGTCCCAAGAATTCATTTGGATTGCCGTTAGATTTTGTAAAGGTTGATGTATATCCATTTTTTGGTTTCGTAGTAATAAATCCATTTATCTTAAAACCAAAAGGCACATTAAGACTTTTTAACTCTTCAAGATTGGCTTCATAATTTTCAGGTGACACACATGAAAGCATAATACCAAGTAACTGTTCATCAATTATATTTTTAATATCTGAAATATTTTCCCCACTTGGTAAATTTGTGCCTTCAGATATGTGGATACCAATTAGGTAAGGTTTTTTAAATTCTTTAATTGCTTTGATCCCACATTTGAATTCTTTAATACTACTCCACACGTCAAAATAAAAAAAATCCACATAAGGATTCAATAATTTAGCTTGTTCATTAAAGTTTTTGGTAATCTCTTCCTCATTTCTGTCGTCTGCTTCATAAGTTAAATTTTGAGGAGGTATTCCACCCGCTATAAGAATATTTGGAAATTCTTTTTTTACATCTAGCGCTATTTGACCAGCTTTTTTGTTTAAGTATTCAAACTTATCCTCAACATTATTATCTCTTAATCTTTTCCGTCGTGCTGTAAATGTTGTTGTGACTATCACTTCTGCGCCAGCTTTTACAAAATCTCTATGGGTATCAGATAAGAGTTGATGGTAATTTTCATCTAGTATAGCGTTAGCACTCCACAGTGTTCCATTGGGCTTCATACCTCTAGCTAAAAGTTCCTGGCCCATACCACCATCTAAAACTCTTGTTTTTTTAAAAAAATTTAAATCCATTTCATTCCTCACCTTTTTAGTGTTTTAGCATAATGCTAGGTACACAATACAGTTCAACTACCTTGCTTATTGATTTTGTGGGAATTATTCTTTTTAGCAGTTTATGCCCGCAATAAGATCAAATCGGCAAACTTCTTATACTAGCTAAATATTGATTTGTATATTATTTTTTTAGAATAATTTTAGCATTAAAAGAAAACGATCTTCGTTCACCATTAATATTAAAAGGATAAGCAGTATGAAGTAAATAATTTGGAAAAATGATAAGTTCTTTAAGTTTTGGTACCACATTATATATACTTTTGCTTAAAAAACCTTTTTGACCATTTATAAAATCAATAGTTCCATTAGTTTTAATCTTCTTATTTTTTACCAATTTATTATTAATCATACCTTTGGGTAGTTTTAAATAACCAACTCCTGATAAATCACCCTCATGGTAATGTATTGGATTATACTCACCTTTAAATTGTCGAACTACCCAAAGATTTAAAATTTTAATTTCTTTAAAATTTTTAATTTTTTCATTTGTTAAAAATCTTTTAATATTATCTTTAAGTTCTTTTTCTAAGTTTTTTTTAATAAAACTATTTGAAATTTTTAATTCTTTTTTAATTTGACTAGCTAGTTTCGAGCTATAATCAATTTTTTTTGATACTGACTTTGTATCAAATTCTTTGTTAAGTTTATCAAAAAATTTTTTTGAAATTCTAGTTTTACCAATAGAAGGACCAAATGGTTTAATGTTTTTCATTTTATAATTAAATATATTAAAAGACAATTAAATCAACATTATGACAATAATTTAAATCCCATCCTTATAGCTACAAAAATAACTAATAAAGAAGTCATTAATGCTAAAGTTTTATTTGAGAGAAATTTTATATTTAAATAACTTCCTATTTGCCCACCAACAAAAACTGATAAGAAAAGAGGCCAAAAATTTAGAAATTCATTAAAAACAATATCTTTTGTTAGTTGACCGATAACTCCAAATAAAGAGTTAACTAAAATAAACAAAGAAGCTGTTGCAGCAATATGTTTTGGGTATCCAGCTTTCATTAAAAATAAAATTGGACTCAAGAATATACCACCCCCAATTCCAACGAGGCCAGAAACAAACCCTATTGTTGAACCAATAAAAATTGATAATAGATTTGAAATTTTTTTTATTTTTAATTTTTCATTGCTAAAAGACTTGCTTTCAATAAATAAAAAAAATCCAGCAGTTGCCAAAATAATAAATAATAATATTTCAAATATATCTTTTTCTATTGAAATTGAGGCTCCAAAAAAAGCAAAAGGTATTGATCCAATAAGATAAGGTGTTAATAATTTTAGATTAAGATTGCCTGATTTAATATAATTTATAGAGTTTCCAGAGACTACAATGATGTTACAAAATAAAGCAATTATTGGAAAAATATAATAAGGAATATCCCAAATTAACATCAAAGCAAGGTATGTAGATCCTCCACCAAATCCGACACTAGAATATAAAATTGCTGTTATAAAAAAAAATATTGATAATATAATCATAGTTAAAAATTATTATGAATGTAAATATAGCTTTATTAACTGTAACAGATACAAGAACTTTTGATAACGATAAATCAGGTTCTATTCTTGTTGAAAAAATTGAAGAGGCTAATCATAATTTAATTGATAGAAAAATTTGTAAAGACAACAAAGAAGATATTGTTTTAATTTTAAAAGAATGGATTAAAAGCAAAAATATCGATGTTGTAATTACTACTGGTGGAACCGGGTTGACTGGAAGAGATATAACACCAGAAGCTGTTGAGGAAATTGCTGATAAACACATCCCAGGTTTTGGAGAAGTTTTTAGAAATATTAGCTTAAAAACAGTCGGTACCTCAGCAATACAATCTCGAGCTTGTGCAGTTTTGGCAAATGGCAAATATGTTTTTGCGCTTCCAGGATCATCAGGTGGAGTGACGGATGCATGGGACGGAATTTTAAAACATCAATTAGATATTAATCACAAACCTTGTAATTTTGTTGAATTATTTCCAAGACTTAAAGAAAAATAATTATTTTTGATATTTTTCTTTCCATTCTGAGTAGGGCATACCATAAATATGCTCTCGCGCGTCTGGATCAGATATAGTTACACCTTTTTTTTCAGCTTCTTCTCTGTACCATCTAGATAAACAATTTCTACAAAAGTTAGCTAAATTCATCAAATCAATATTTTGAACATCTTTTCTTTCATCCAAATGTTTTAACAATCTTTCAAATGTTGCTGATTGAATTTCTTTTTTTTTATTATCATTCATAAACTAACTATTAGTCAGTTATTTTATGAGCACAAGATGTAGTATTAGATACAATCAAAAGTAGAATATAAAATATATTACAAATAGACTTTAATACAAAACCTTAGTTAACTGTCTTCATGGCTATTAAGAAAAAAAAAATAGCAAACTCAAAAACTAAGAAAAAAAGGGCTAAACAAGTCAAAGTTTCTAGAAAAAAAATCAAAACAAAAAAAAAAGTTGCTACAAAAAAGTCTGCGACCAATAAACATTCTAAAATATCTACAAAAAAAAATAAGATTAAAAATAAAAAAAATAGAGAGGTAAAAAAAATGAGTACAGAAACAGTACAAGCTGGGAAGTCTCCTTTACTGGATACATCTCACTTAAAAGTGAAGTTTCCTTATAAAGAAAAATATGGAAATTTTATTGGTGGTAAGTTTGTTGAACCTAAATCAGGTAAATATTTTGACAATGTAAGCCCAATTAATAATGAGGTTATATGTTCAGTTCCAAGATCTGATTCCAAAGATGTTGAATCAGCATTAGATGCAGCACATGCTGCATTTCCTACTTGGGGAATTACATCAATAACCGAAAGATCAAATATATTACTTAAGATAGCTGATGTTATTGAAAAAAATCTTGAAATGCTGGCTACAGCAGAATGTTTGGATAACGGAAAACCAATCAGAGAATGTATGGCAGCGGATTTACCATTGGTTGTTGACCACTGGAGATATTTTGCAGGAGTGATAAGAGCTGAAGAAGGTTCTGTTTCTGAAATAAGTAACAGTGAATATTCCTACCATATACCTGAACCACTTGGTGTTGTTGGACAAATTATTCCTTGGAATTTCCCTTTACTAATGGCAACATGGAAACTTGCACCTGCGTTAGCTGCAGGAAATTGTGTAGTTCTAAAACCAGCTGAACAAACTCCAGCATCTATTTTGCTTTTAATGGAACTTATTGGTGATTTGTTACCTCCAGGAGTAGTTAATGTTGTGAGTGGCTTTGGTTTAGAAGCAGGTAAACCATTAGCTTCATCAAAAAGAATAAGAAAAATAGCTTTTACTGGTGAAACAACAACAGGACGTTTGATTATGCAATACGCATCACAAAACTTAATTCCAATCACTTTAGAATTAGGTGGAAAATCTCCAAATATTTTCTTTGAAGACGTTATGGATCAAGATGATGATTTCTTTGATAAGTGTATGGAAGGTTTTGCAATGTTTACTCTTAACCAGGGTGAAGTTTGTACTTGTCCGAGTAGGGTGTTGGTTCAAGAGTCTATCTATGATAAATTTATGGAAAGAGCTGTTGCTAGAACTAAAGCTGTAACTCAAGACAATCCTCTAAAAATGGAAACTATGATTGGAGCTCAAGTATCATTAGAACAGATGGAAAAAATAAAATCTTATCTTGATCTAGGTAAAAAAGAGGGGGCTAAAGTTCTTTGTGGAGGTGAAGTTGCTAACTTAAACAGTGGTTTGGAAAAAGGAAATTACATTCAGCCTACTATTTTCGAAGGTGACAACTCTATGAGAGTTTTCCAAGAAGAAATTTTTGGACCAGTTGTATCTGTCACTAAATTTAAAGATGAAGCACACGCATTAGAAATTGCTAATGATACTCTTTATGGTTTAGGAGCAGGTGTTTGGACTAGAAATGGAAATGTTGCTTATAGAATGGGAAGAGGTATTCAAGCTGGAAGAGTTTGGACAAACTGTTACCATGCTTATCCAGCTCATGCTGCCTTTGGAGGTTACAAACAATCTGGAATTGGTAGAGAGACCCATAAAATGATGCTTAATCACTATAGACAAGTTAAGAATTTACACGTGTCTTACAGTGAAAAAAAATTAGGCTTCTTTTAACAGATATATTATATTGGCCCGTAATTAATACGGGCCACATAAAAATGAAAGTTTCAGCCACACCTACAGCACTTGAGTTAATAGAAGATTTAAAAAAAGCTCATGGTAAAGATTTATTATTTCATCAATCAGGTGGTTGTTGTGATGGTAGTGCTCCAATGTGTTATCCTGTCAAAGAATTCCAAGTAAGTGACGATGATGTTTTAGTTGGTAAAATTGGGGATATTCCCTTTTATATTAGTGAAACTCAACATGAGGCATGGAAAAATACAGATTTAATTATTGATTGTATTGAGGGAATGGGTGGAATGTTTTCCTTAGATAATGGAACTGGAAGAAGATTCTTAACTAGATCAGAGATCTGTATTCCAGAAAACACAAATATAAATTAATTATTAAACTTTTTTGAATTTAAATCTAAATAGCAAAAGTATTAATATTATTGCCATATAAATTAATGGTTCTGTTAAATCTTTTTTAACCAACCAAATAAAGTGAACCACCCCTAATATTGCAATAATATAAATCAATCGATGAATTTTTTTCCATTTATCTTTTAATAACATCATTGCTTTTTTTGAGGAAGTTAAAGCAAGTGGTGTTAACAAAAGCCATGCTGCAAAACCAACAAAGATAAATCTTTTTGTAAAAATATCTTTTGAAATACTTTGTAAATCTAACCGATAATCAATAACGACGTATGTTAACATGTGAATTGTAGCATAAAAAAAAACAAACAATCCAAGCATACGTCTTAATGATATCCAGAAATTTAATTTTGTAATTTTTTTAAATGGTGTCATCGCTAATGTTAAAATAATAAATATTAACGTCCACTCACCAGTATGATGGGTTATTTCTTTTACAGGTTCTGGCCCAAGTTGGTTAAAAAAAATTTTATAAGTAATTATTAAAAACGGAAAAAGGCTTAAAATGAAAACACTAGGTTTTAAATATTTTTTCATTAAAAATATTTCTTTAAATCCATACCAGTATATAAACTAGCTACCTCTTCCTCATAACCATTGAACATTAAAGTTTTTACTCTAGGTGCAAATATATCATTTCCTATAATTCTCTCTGTAGCTTGCGACCATCTTGGATGATCAACATTAGGATTAACATTTGAATAAAAACCATACTCTCTGGGTGACGCCCACATCCATGAAGAAGTTGGCATTTTTTCTACTAATTTAATTTTAACAATAGCTTTCGCACTTTTAAAACCATATTTCCAAGGAACAAAAATTCTTAAAGGTGCTCCATTCTGATTTGGAAGTTTTTTATTATATAGACCAGTAACCACTGTAGTTAATGGATGCATAGCTTCATCAATTCTTAATCCTTCTTTATAAGGCCAATTTAAAACTGGATATCTTTGACCTTTCATTTGATCGGGGTCATAAATACTCTCAAATTCAACATACTTAGCTTTAGATGTTAGAGTTACTCTAGACAGTAACTTACTTAAAGAAAAACCCATCCAAGGAATTACCATCGACCATCCTTCTACACATCTAAGACGATATATTCTTTCCTCTGATACAAACATTTCTGAAATTTCTTCCATTGATATGTTAACAGGGTTTTCAATTTCACCTTCAATACTAATACTCCAAGGTTTTGTTTTAAAATTCTGGGAATTTATGTAAGGATCACTTTTAGAAGTGCCAAACTCATAATAATTATTATAGGTGGTAATATCTTTGTAGCTTGTATATTTATTTTTTTCTTCTGATAAAGCATTATCTGTAAAAGGAAGAGAAGTCATTGCAATAGAGCCAGCCGTTACACCGATCGATTTAACAAAAGATCTTCTGTTATTATAAATTTTTTCAGGTGTAATTTCTGAATATTTAATTTTTTTCATGAACTATAGGATTACCTTTTAACCAGTCGCTTTCATTATCTGTATAATGTTCTTTTTTCCAAATTGGAGACCTTTTCTTAATTTCTTCAATAATATATCTAGATAAAATATATGCTTCATCACGATGCTTACATGCAACAGCAATGACAATACTGATTTCCCCAAGGTTTAAATAACCTTTGGCATGTTCAATAAAAACTGCTTTATTTTTAATGTTTAACTTTTGATCAGCCTCGCTATAAATTTCATTAAAACTTTTTATGACAAGTTCATCATGACTATCATAAGTTATTCCAATTACACTTTTATTATTGTTTTGATTTCTAACAGTTCCAGAAAAAAAAATCGAAGCACCAAAATCAGTAGATGAAATAAAATTTTCAGCTGTTGAGATTGAAAGTTTTCTCTCTTTTATGTCTATAACTTTGGTATGCAGCATTAACCTCCTCCGATAGGAGGTATAATAGCAATTTTTTGATTTTTTGTTATTTTATAATTGTCGCTAATTATATTATTTTTATCAGAACAAAATACAGAGGAATTTACTATCTTTTTAAACTTTTCATTTCCACCGCAGTGATTATCTAAATAATCTATTATTTTACTTTTAATATCTTTAACTGTTGAATTATTCTCTATATCAAACTCCAAAGAATTGTGACTACTAAAATCTCTTGATGCACCAAATAATTCAATTTTTACTTTCATTTTTTAAGTTTTGATGAAAATTTGAGATCATCACTAATAAAACTTACTTTATTTTTTTCAATAAATTCATCCATAATTTTTATTTTTTCATTTTCAAACTCTGTGACTTTTCTAATATCTAAATCAATATATAAAGAAATCCATTCCATTGTGGCTGATAATTTTTGTGTTTTTTTTTCAATCATTTCAAGTTTTAAATGAAGTCTTTTTTTATCATGGTCAAAAAATGTTAACATTAAATCAACTTCATCATTTTCTTTTACTTCACTGATATATTGAGTATTTGTTTCTACAACCATAGTGCTTCTATTCGTGGTCTCTGCAGAATGTGATCCCATTTTAAATTGTTCCAGCATAACTTCCCAAGCTTCATCAAATATAAGAACATAATAAGCCATATTGAGATGATTGTTGTAGTCCACCCACTTATTAAGAATTTTTTGAGATTTTAAATAAACAGACATTAATGATCTTAAACTAAAATATTTCTTTTAAAAAATTAGGTAGCCCATCGGGATTTTTCCACAAACCGCTTTTCCCACCTTCTTTGATTAAGAGCTTAACATTATCAATTTTTAAATGAGGATTAACAATTTTACTTAAATCATAAATAGTTATTAAAGCAGCATTTACTCCCATAATTGCTTCCATTTCCACACCTGTTTTTGCATATGCAGACACAACACAAAAAACTTCAAGTGAACATTCTTCATCATGCATAATAATTTTAGTAGCTGTGTGGTCAATTGGTAGTGGATGACATAAAGGAATTAATTCACTAGTTTTTTTAACTCCTAAAACCGCAGAAACTTCTGCTAAAGCTATAGGGTCTCCTTTAGGCATTTCTTTATTTTTTATTAGATTAAAAACTTCTTTACCAACAAAAATTTCGCCAGAGGCTAAAGCTCGTCTGTGCGTTTCTTTTTTGGCTGAAACATCAACCATGTTAAAAGAATTTTTTTTGAAAATTTCTTCTGCCCAATCTTTTAACTCATTATTTTTTATTACTTTTAAATTCTTCATATTAACCACCAGTAGTTGATAAATTCTTTGTTAAACCAGTTTCACCTATCTCTAAATAATGAGACTCTTTCTTAAAGTTAAGCTGTTTTAAAATCAAATCTTTTAACTCTTCTAATTGACTATCTTTTTGCATTAAATGTCTAATATTTATTCCAGTGTTACCAAACAAACATAATCTTAAATCACCTTTTGCAGTTATTCTTAACCTATTACAACTTTTACAAAAATCTTCTGAGTATGGAGCAATAACACCAAATTTACCTTTAAACTTTGGATTTAAATAGTTTTTTGATGGCCCTGCATCTTTACCAAATGTTTGGATAACCCAATTGTTATTGTTTAAATAATTAATAAAGTTTTTTGCTGGAACATGATATTTATTAAAATAGTCAAGGTTATCTCCTGTTTGCATCAACTCAATATATCTAAAATCAATTTCATTATTTTTTACAAATTCAGCCCAATCATTAAAATCTTTTTCAGAGTCATTAATTCCCTTCAATAAGACAGCATTAATTTTAATATTTTTGAAATCTAAATTTTTTAGCTTTTTGATACCTTTAAGAATTTCTTCCAATCTATCATGACCAGTAATCTTTTTAAAAGTATCAGCATTTAAACTATCAATACTGATATTAATTCCATTTAGACCACTATTTTTTATATCATTTGCAATTTTGTCTAACCTATAACCATTGGTCGTTATTACAGTTTTTTTAATTCCTGAATTTTTTTTTAAAATTTTAACTATTTCAAAAAAATCTTTTCTTACTGTTGGTTCGCCACCAGTTAATCTTATTTTTGATACACCTAGCTCTGAAAGTGCTTTTGCCAATCTTCTAATTTCTTCTATATTAATAAAAGTTCTATTATCACTCTTATCAATTTTATAGCCATCTGGTAAACAGTAGCCACACTTAAAGTTGCAAACTTCTGAAATAGAAAGTCTTATGTAAGGAAATTTTCTACCGAAACTATCTTTAAGAATATTCATTTATTATATCTAACATTCTCTTACTAAATCTAAAAAGAAAAAATTCCCCTTCTTGTAATAATAAAGAAGGGGAAAAAGAAATTATTTACCAGGTTCTTTGTAGCGAGAAGCAGTTTTATTAGCAATTTTTGCAATTGTATTTAAATCTACAACCTCATGAACAGAAAAATCTGTTACAGCCCCGCTAGAAACTGCAATCATACCAGAAGCTGAAGCTTGATCAAAAGTACCCTCAACCTCTACCATGAAATCATATTCCCCTCTTAAGCCTGCGTAACCTTTGAGTTTTGCGCCAACAGATTCACAAAGTGCAGTTGTTGCAGCTTTACGATCTGTGTTAGGATTACTAACAAATCCTCCAAGACCTTTTGCGGTATATTTTCCCATAATTATAAATTTAGCCATGATCACCTCCTTTAAAAGAATAATTTAATTAGAAAAGAGATAAAACTTCAACAGATTAATTTTTTTAATAATTTTTGCTAGATTTAAAGGGTTTTTTTTAAATATTCAGTCGACCCATTTCTTTTAATTCAACTTCTAGTTTATCAAGTTCTTCACCACCTGCCATCATTCCAAGAAGATCTTCTCGACTAATATCTTTTTTGTTAAAAGTTCCTAGACTTCTACCTCTGTTTAAAACAGTAAAACTATTTCCAACTGGATAAGCGTGATGAACGTTGTGAGTAATTAGAATTACAGCTAATCCTTTTGATGCAGCTTTAACAATATATTTCAAAACCATGGATGCTTGATGAACTCCAAGTGCGGAAGTGGGTTCATCTAAAACCAAAACTTTAGCACCAAAGTATATTGCTCTTGAAATTGCTAAACACTGTCTTTCTCCTCCTGACATTGTCCCAACTGCTTGAGACGGATCTCTAACATCAATTCCTATTTGCCCCATTCTCTCAGCTGCAATTTTATTTGCTTTTTCAATATCAAAAGTTTTCAATAAAGGTAAACCTTTAAGAGGCTCTCTTCCCATAAAAAAATTCCTTGTAACACTCATTAAAGGAACTAAAGCAAGATCTTGATAGACAGTTCCAATTCCTAAATCCAAAGCGTCTTTAGGTGAATCAAAAACTGTTTTTTCACCTTCAATTACAATTTCTCCTTCATCAGGTTTATGAACGCCTGCAAGAGTTTTAATTAGTGTAGATTTTCCAGCACCATTATCTCCAAGTAAACACATGATCTCACCTTTTTTAAGTTTCATGGTGACATCTTTAAGTGCAATTACTTTGCCAAAAAATTTACTGATATTATTAAATTCAATTAAATTTTCAGACATTATTTGCTCTCTGTAACTCTTTTTCTAACATAATTATTAAACACAACTGCAATCAACATCATTGCACCTAAAAACACTTTGAACCAATCAGTATCAACATCTGTATAAAATATTCCCATTGAAACTGTTCCAAAAATTAAAGCACCAAAAGCTGCACCTATTGCAGATCCATAACCTCCAGTTAACAAACAGCCCCCAACAACTGCAGCAGCAATTGCTTCTAATTCTTTTAAATTTCCTCTCATCGTGTCTGCTGATCCTGCATCTAAAACTTGAATTGTTGCAAAAATTGTTGACGCAATAGCAGTTCCTATAAATAAACTAATTTTTACTCTACCAACTGGAACACCTACATTTGTTGCTCCATTTTTATCTCCACCTGAAGCAAAGATCCAATTACCATATCTTGTTTTCATTAAAATCCACGTTGCAAACAGTGTTGCAGCAATAAACCAAATCACTGAAGGAGGTATTCCTGTTGCCAATGGAGTTCCATCTGTTCTAAGTGTAATTAAGTTCATTGAACCTAGCCAATTAAATAACCAAGTAAATGTATCAGTTGCAAAGATCCATGCTATTGGATCATTCTCAATTAAAACTCTTAAACCTGGAACCTGTGTTCTTCCAGTAATTAATCTTGTTAAAGCTAATGTTGCTCCTCTTAAAATAAACAACATTGCAAGAGTTACAATAAATGAAGGAAGACCAGTTCTAACAACTAGAATTCCATTAAAATATCCAACAAGTACAGCCATTGCAAAAGCAAATATAATACTTGTCCATAAAGGCCATCCCCAATAGATAGCAGGAATTGCAATACAAATTCCAGCAAAACCAATCATTGATCCAATTGATAAATCAAATTCACCACCAATCATTAGCATTGCTGCAGCAATTGCAATAATTCCTAGATTTGCAGATACATCTAAAAAGTTAAGCATACCGTATGCACTAAACATTCCAGTATCACCAGCTACTATTCCAAAAAATATAAATACTAATATTGCACCACCTAGTGCACCTAGTTCTGGTCTATTTAAAAGTAGCCTTAACTTAGAGACTTGTTGAAGTCTTTCATCTTGACCTGAGCTTTTTTTTGAGGCTATACTTTTTGCTTTATCTGACATTAATTTTTTTGAATTTTTATTAAAAAAAAGGCCCAACTAAAAACTTAGTTAGGCCTTTTAAATTATTTATTATCTGTAACCTTGAGCCGCCCACTTAATTACTTTAGCAGCATTAGCAGGAGTTACAAAACCAGGACCAGTCATTACTACACCAGCTGGCATTGTTCCGTATCTCATGTACTGACCAAAGATAGCTATTGGTAGGTAACCTTGTAGGTATTGTTGTTGGTCAATTAAAAACTCTACTTTACCTGCAGCAGCAGCTTTTAACATTCCTGGTGACATATCAAATGTACCAAGTTTTACACTACCAACTTTTCCAGCAGACTCTAAAGCTTTAAGAGCAGCTTCACCTGCAAGACCAGCGCCTAAAGTAAGGATAGTGTCATATCCACCACCTAATTTAGCAGCAACAGCTTTTTGAATTTCTGTTGGGTCATTAGAAGTTCCTAAGATATCAACTGATCCACCAAATCCTTTTTTGAATCCAGCACATCTTCTGTCTAGTGCAACGTTTCCAACTTCGTGGTTAACACATAGTGCTTTTTTACCACCAGCAGCTTTCATTTTTTGTCCGCCACCTACACCAGCTTCAAACTCAGTTTGTCCAACGTGAGCAGAAATACCTAGTGATGCAAAGTCATCTGAACCAGAGTTCATCGAAATTACTGGGATACCAGCAGCGATTGCAGCTTTAACTGATTTTCCTAAAGCAGCAGCATCTGGAAGAGTAATCACAATACCTTTTGGTTTTTGTGAAACTGCGTTGTCAATTAATTTAGACATTTCAACCATGTCGAAAGTAGCTGGCGCAGTGTATTTGCAAGATATTTTCATATCTGCACAACCTTTGTCTACACCATTCTTAGCAACAGACCAAAACGGGTCATTAGCTTGTCCGTGAGATACAACAATCACGTCTACTGCAAAAGCAGACACTGAAAGCATAACCCAAGCAGCAAAAGCTAAAATAGATTTGTACAATGTATTCATTTATTTTCCCTCTTGTTAATAAAAGTTAACTTTTTTATGCGCGGAAGTTAGCATAAAGAAAACATAGTTGTCAAAGATCTCAATCAAAATATGTATAAATACTATACATAGTTTATAAGTGTTTTAATTTTACAATTAAAAGTTGTAATTAAAACTGTATTTTAATTTGTTTTTTTTCTTTAAGTGAGGCTGAGGCAGCATTCGCAATTATTAATGCTCTTCGCCCATCCTCAAAACTTGAGATAGGCTGTTTTCTTTTTATTGTATAAGATGCTAATTCATCAAGCTGTAATTTGTAAGCATCAACATATCTATCAATAAAAAAATTTAATAAAGGTTTTTTTTGAGACGTACTATTTTTGGTAAAAGTTTGTGTTTCATTTTCGTTTTTATTGCCAGATATCAACATTCCATTAGATCCAAATAATTCCACTCTTTGATCATATCCAAAACTACAATGTCTTGAGTTAGTAATTATACATTGAACTCCATTTTTTGACTTAAGTATGCAAGATGCTAATTCGTAATCTTTAATTTTATTAAATCTTTTATCCGAAACATTACTTCCAATTGAATAAATTGAGTCTACCTCATCATTTTGTAAATAAAATCTAATTAAATCAAAGTCATGGATCATCATGTCTTTAAAAATTCCGCCAGAAACTTTTAAATAGTTAATAGGAGGGGGTGCTGGATCTCGACTTGTAATAATTATTTTTTCAAGTTTACCAATAGTTCCTTTTTGTAAATCTTTTTTTAAAGAGTTGTGGCCTGGATCATATCTTCTATTAAAACCAAGTTGTATTTTTGGATTAAATTTTTTAATATTTTTTTTACAAATATTTACTTTTTTTATATCTAGATCTAAGGGCTTTTCACAAAAAACCACTTTTTTATATTTGGTTGCTTCATTGATTAAATTTATATGAGTAGGGGTGCTTGACGCAATAAAAACAACATCAATATTTTTGTCTTTAAATGCTATTTTTGGATTATCAATTGAAATAGTATTAAATTTTCTGGAAATTTTTTTTGATAAGTTTTTATCAATATCAAAAGTATATTTTAAATTGAATTTTTTATGAGCATGCAAATTTTCACCATGCATTTGTCCAATTCTACCCAAACCAAATAATGCAACATTTATCATAATTTAATCCATCTTTTTTTTTTAGAAGATATTTTACATGCATCAATAAATTTTGCAGTTTCAAACCCTTCATCTTCATTTGGATAAAGAAATTTATTTTTTGATTTGCTTTTGAGTGATTTAGCAAACTCTTTATAAATGTTTGCAAAAGCATCTAGATAGCCTTCTGGATGTCCATATTTTATTCTAGAAAAATTTTTAGAATATTTAGCCTCATGAAAACCTCTTTCTAGTAATCTTACAGCTCCTTTTGCTGGATTTAATCTTAAATAACCAGGATCATTTTGTATCCATTCGAGACTTCCTTTTTCTCCAAATAGTCTTACTCTTAATCCGTACACCCCACCTTTAGCACTTACACTTGTCCACAAAATTCCTTTTGCGTTGTTGTTAAAGTCAATCATAACTTGTGCATTATCATCCATTTTAATATCTTTTGATATTTGTTTTATATCAGCAAATATTGATCTCGCTTTTAATCCAGAAATATAAATAGCTAAGTGATATGCGTGACTTCCAATTTCATTTAAAACAGAAGAAGTACCAACAATATTTTTTTGTAATTTCCATGAAAGAATTTTTTTTGAATTATTCTTAGTTATTTTATTTCCGTCAGCCCAGTCTTGAATATACTCAACGTTAATATAATTAACTTTTCCAATTTTGCCTTTTGCAACTAAACTTTTAGCTTCTCTCACCATTGGGTAAGCAGAATAATTATGAGTTAAAGCATATTTAATTTTTTTATTTGATTTAATCTTTTTAAATAAACTTTTTGCTTGTTTTAAGTTTCCAGCAAATGGTTTGTCTGAAATTATATTTATATTTTTATTAATAAAAGTTTCAGCTATGTTTTGATGACTTCCAGGTGGGGTCATGATTGAAACAACATCAATTCCATCTGTTCTTTTTGCCTCTATATCGGCCATTTCCTTATAATTTGAATAACATCTATTTTTATCAATGCCTAAGCTTTGACCAAATTTAGATGAATTTTTAGAGTTTCTTGAAAAAACACCTGATACAATTTCATACTGGTTATCAAATCTTGCTGCAATTCTATGTACATGACCAATCCAAGATCCAGATCCACCACCAACTATTCCAAGTTTAATTTTTTTACCTTTTAATTTGGTCATAATTTAATAATTTACCTTAACAAAATTTTAAAAATTATGACAGTTAAATTAGGAATAGCGCCCATAGCTTGGAGCAATGATGACATGCCAGAGTTAGGTGGAGATACTCCGCTTGAACAATGTTTGTCTGAGGCTAATGAAGCTGGTTTTATAGGAATAGAATCGGGTGGAAAGTTTCCAAAATACTCCAAAGATCTTTTACCATTATTAAAAAAACACAACCTTAACTTATGTTCAGGATGGTATGGCGCAAATCTTAGAACCAACTCCGTTAAAGAGGAGATAGATCTAATTCAAGATCAACTCACTCTTTTTAAAGATTGTAATTCACCTTGCATGGTTTTTGCTGAGGTGAGTGGTTCGGTGCAAGGAGATCCAAATAAAAGATTATCAGAAAGACCACAAATGGATTTAGAAGAAAGTAAATCTTTTTATAAAAAATTATCTGAAATAGCTAAGTATTTAGAGGATAAAGGTATGCCTCTAGCTTATCATCATCACATGGGTACAGTAATTGAAACTCATGAAGATACAGAAAAGTTATTAGAAAATACTAATGATAGTGTGAAATTAACTTTAGACACTGGACATATGTTGTTTGCCCAGGGAAATTCGAAGAAAATTTTAGAAGATTTTAGCAGTCGCATAATTCATATTCACTGTAAAGATATTAGAAAAAATGTTTTAGAAAATTCTTTAGAAAACGATTTAAGTTTTAGAGGTGCTTTTTTAGAAGGTGCTTTTACAGTACCGGGTGACGGTTGTATCGATTACAAGCCTTTGTTTGATATCTTGAAAACTAAAGATTATTCTGGATGGCTAGTAGTTGAGGCAGAACAGGATCCAGCAAAAGCAAATCCTTTTGACTACGCAAAAATTGGGTATAAATATTTAACTGAAACTTTAAAAAGTAGTAATATTGAAATTTTTAAAAATTAACTATCTATAAATAGAAGTTAATTCATTATTTCCAGCTGCAACGCATGGTGATTTAAAGCATGTGCCAATAATCCATTCCGATCCAGGATCTGGTAAAAAATTTGATGACATTACAAAAATTACTCCCATCTCAACAGATTGGCCGGCTTTACCTTCAGCTTTAATTCTTGGATCTGGGTCAGTTCTTACTGTGGTGTCTTCTGAAAAAGGATTTTCAATATTAAGATTTTTATTGATATAGTTTACTACTTTTTCAGCTACCCATTCTCCGTTACAAGGGTCACCCCAAATTGTAGATTTTCCCTCATCGTTATTTCCACAATTATTGATTTCATCATTAATTAAATTAACAACTTTATTGTGATTATCTTTAACGAGGTTTGCTCTCGCTTCTACAGCAGGTCTGGTACTTACAGTCCAAATTAACATTCCAACAACGAAGATTGCTGAAAGTGAAACCAAAACCTCCAAAAAACCAAAATTTTTTAAATTAATTTTCATATTATAATTTAACGATTTTAGACTTTTCTAACTTTTCATCAAAAAAATCAATAATATTTTGTACTGTTTCTTTACCCATCCTAGTCATACATTCTTCTGTAAATGCTGCTGTGTGTGGACTTAAAAAAACTTTATCATTTTGAAGTAGTGGATTACTAGATTCTGGCGGTTCAGTTTCAAAAACATCTAAACCTGCCCCAAAAATTAATTCTTCTTTCAAAGCTCTATCTAAATCTGTTTCATTAACAATTCCGCCTCTAGCAGCATTGATGATGATGCAATTATTTTTCATAGTTTTGAGTAAATCATAATTGATTATATTTTTAGTTTTATCATTTAATGGTATATGAAGAGAAATTGCATCCATGTCCTTACAGGCGTCTTCCATATTTTCAACTTTGATGCCACCTAACTTTTCAATAACATCTTTTGAAATAAAAGGATCGTAAACAAAAACTTTCATTTCAAATCCCAGACATCTTTTGATTAAAGCTTGACCAATTCTGCCAAACCCAGCAATTAATATATTTTTACTCCAAAGCTCAACAGTCTTGGGTAGTTTATTTCTATCACTAAATTTTCCATTTTTAACTGTATCATCATACATGTTTTTTCTTTTAGAAATATTAAGCAACATGAACATTACATGCTCAGCCACAGCCACTGCATTTGCTGTAGCTGTAATCGCAAGAGTTAAATTATTTTTTTTAGAAGACTCCAAATCAATATTGTCATAACCAACACCATGTCTTGAAATAATCTTTAAATTTTTTGCTGCTTCAATTACGTCACTAGTTAATTTTGCTGTTCTAATTGATGCACCGTCACAGTCTTTAATTTTAGATTTAAGAAATTCCGGATCAACATTTTCAACGACCTCAAATTCATAATTTGGATTACTTTCAAGTAATTTGATACCAGCTTCATGGATAGGCTGTATTACTAAAATTTTTTTCATAAACTCTTATACACAAATATTAATTTTAAAAAATATTTTTTTAGAAATTTATCAACTCAGATAAATCTCTTTTATTGTTTTTGAATGTAGGCAAGGGATATTTAAAGGCATATTTTCTTGGTATGCATTTTTCTTTAGCTTTTTCCCACAGTACAAGCCACTGTTTAAAGTTTGAAACAGTAATATTTTTTTTATTTTTACTTCTAACGTAGAAGCTCGGTAAAGGTTCACGGCCAGAAGTTTGCCCTGCTTTGTTATATCTTAGATCAGCACTTATTCTAAATTTATTAGATTTATTTGGAATAGAACAATGTGGAGAATGTCTGTGAAGTAAAATTATATCTCCTATATCTGCTTCTAAATAGATAACTTTTTTTGAATTAAGTAAGTTAGAGTTTTTTATCTCAACTTGTCCTCTGTAACCTGAGTGGTGATTTAATAACCCTAATTTATTTACTCCTGGTGTAGTAATCATACAGCCATTTTTTTTAGTAGTTTTAGTGAAAGGTATCCATACAGTCACTAATTCAGTTTTTTTTTGTCCTTTAGTTGACAATACAGCAGCATCCTGATGCCATGGAGTTCTGCCACTTAAACCATCATAAATTGATTTTTTAGGTAATGTTTTTTCTGGTTGTTTAATTCTTGTATTTTGAACTGGATTAGAAAGAATTTCAGGTCCCAAAATTTTTTCAACAGCATTAAGTATTTTTTTGTGCTTTATTAAATTCCATAAAGAATTTGTTGCAAAATAATCACTATCTTTTTTTACATGATCCCTCGGTAATCGAGTATTAAAATATTGGTCAAGATCAAATATATTGAGCGTTGAAACAAACTTGTATTTATTTTCAAATTTAAATTTTAAAGCTTTTGTTTTTTTAAGTTTTGGAGAAAATTTATGGATTAGTCTATCCATTACAAACTCCATGTCATTTAAAATGGGTTTTAGATCATTATCAAAATTTAAAACATTTTTTACAACAAGGTACCCCTGTTCTTCAAATTTTTTTTTAGTTAAAGATTGCATTTTAATAATTCATAAACCTTAAGAGAAAAATTTTCTCTCTTCAACCTTGTATTAATTTGCAGCTGGAATTGTAAGATAGTTTGCGTCATGAAAAGATGTTAGCATTTTCTTTTTATTCTTAATTATATGAGGATAATAGGGGATATTTTTGAATTTCCAGATTACAGGCTTATTTAAAGCATAACTTCCATAAATAAAAAACCTTTTAGGACAATTTTTTTCAATGAATCTTTTAACTCCATGGTAGGAATTAGGAGTTGATTGAAAAAAAACTGCTGTTCCTTGTTTAGGTGTAAATTCTTTGACAATATCAAGTTCATTAATCTTTGGGAATCTTTTAAAACTTTTTCTAATATTTTTTTTTGTCTTTTTTTTATAAATGGTAAGTGACCCACCGTTTTTTTTAGGAATGTCTGTTAAGTAAATTAAAAAATTATATAATCTAGTAATATCATCTCTATGTGGCCTCAATCTATAACCACCTTTTGAAACTGAAAAATCTATATCTAAATTTACTTTAGGATTTGAATAATTATTTCCAAGCATTTTTTGAAGCTCACTGGAGTTTAATTTTTTCTTAATTGTAAATTTTTTTGTATTAAATATTTCTGGAAGATTGGAGTTCTCCCACGAACCATTTTTAAATTTTTTTTTAAACATGTTTTCAATTTTTTTATAGAAAGACTTGCTATTAAAAAGTTTAAAGATTTTTTTTGAAATTTTTGAATTTTGAATATATTTGTCAAAATTTTTTGAGCCTTTATTTATACGGCTTCTTCCACCCATGATCATATCATCAAAAGATTTGGAACTACTGATTTCTTTGATTAATGTTTTACAAATATTTTTAGGAATAATATTGTTACCTATTAAAACTGGAAAATTACTTTTTATTTTTTTCAATTTTTCAATTTTTAGCATCTAGCTATACATTCCCTCCTTAACTTTAATCATTTTGTACATTAAGTCGTTTAAAGGTGTTTTTATTCCATGTTTTTTTCCAAGACTTGATACAACACCACTTATAAAATCAATTTCAGTTTTTCTTTTATATTGTATATCAAAAGCCATTGATGATTTATTTGTTTGGTTAGAGTCTACAATTTTATTGAACATAAAAAGGCATTCATCTTCAGATACTTCAACCCCATCTGCTAAAGCTACTTTTCTTGTCTCTAATATAATTTCTTTACCAAGTCCTCGTGAAACATCTTTTGCACTATTATTAATGTAAAGATCTGTGTGATGTAGATCAAATATTGCAGATAAAGGGCCAATTGCTGTTAATGCAAAAAGTTTCATCCATTTTCTTTTTTTCACATCGTCTGCTGCTATAGTTTCAAGATTATATGCAGTGAAAGTGTCAGCCACATCTTTAACTCTTTCACTCATTCCACCCTCGTATTCTCCTATCCACGAAGGTAAAGCAGCGTGGTTCATTATATGACCAGGCCCCAATATATTGGAAGCTTGAGTTGTTGTACCACCTAATACTTTTTCAGCACCAACAATTTTTTGCATAATTGCTTCGTGACCAAATCCATTTTGGAAGGACATAAAAACAGTTTTTTCACCAATGATATTTTTAACACTATTAAGAGCTGGCTCTAAAACAGTTGCTTTACACATTACTATTACCGCATCAACAACACCTACAGATGATGGATCAGTTGTTGCTTTAACTTTAATAAATCTGTCTCCACCAAAGCCATCCATTTTAAGACCATTTTTATTTATTGCTTCTACATGTTCTTTCCAAACATCTATTAGGATTACATTTAGTCCTTTTTCTGCTAACAAGCCTCCAAACAAACAACCCATTGCACCAGCACCTAAAACAGCAACTTTTAAATCTTTATTTATCATTAAACCTTTTTTAAATTAATTTATGTATAGATATTATATATATTATCTATAGACATTATACAAAATAAATTATAGCTTAATTAAAAATGCAATTAAAAATAGAAAAATCAAAATTTAAAGAATATTCATTAGATAAAATCTCTGAAGCTTTGCAAAAAGGATTGTCTGATAATTATAAAGTTGCTGAGGTAACTATAGCTGACTGCCCAAATTTAAGGGATTGGGGTTGTCCATCTGAAGGTATAAGCGGTAATCAAAAAATTATAGATGTTGGTGGAGAACCTTATATGCATGATCCTAAATTCATTGGTGCTGAATTTGATTATGAAGAAATTTCTAAAATAATTGGATCAGAAAAAAGTTATGCTTTGGGTGCTGGATCAGGTGCCATGTCTTGTTTGGATGGTCATTGTGGTGAATTAGTAATTAATGAAAATTTAATTACTTCTGAGTCAAAATCAATTATTGCTCGAGTTGGTGCTAACAAAGAATGTATTGCTGAAAAATATACAGCCAGAAAACATGGTGGCTTAGGGAACGTTTTTTATACTGATGGAGCTACAGGAAAAGTTATCAAAATTAAAATAAAAGGAAGATCTGGAGAGCAGGGCTCTCTAACTCAAGCAATGAGAAAAGCTTTGTCAGACAATTTAAAAATTGAAGGTAATGATCATGTTGCTTTAGCGGGCGTTTTTAGAATATTAAAAGGAAAGATTAAATCACATGTTCAGCCTGATTACACTGATATTAAACATGAATATTATGACCCTGAACAAATGAAGTGTGTAAAAGATTTTTTACAATTTTATGAACCTGTTGGACCAGAGCTACAAGGTTACAGCGTACTTTGGACGGGTGATCCAACCGGAGGAGATCTTAATTTAAGAGAATCTGGCGAACACACTCATTTTCACTCTTATACAAAAAAAAATACTGCTGGCCACTATCACTTTGATGTAACACCAGATGAAATAGAGTACGAAGGGTATTTTAATACTGCAGAAGAAGTGCACAGAGTTAACAATATATATAAAGAATTAAGCAATAAAAAATAATATTAATTTAACTTTCTTTAAGATAACATTTGACTGATGAAGAGACAATTTAAGTATCCTAAGCATTTTGAGGAACAAAAAAAAATTCCAAAAATTACTCAAAAAAGAATTAAATTAGCTGAGGTGTCACTTGGTGACTTCGAGGGAAGATTGGAAAATGAATTACTTAATTGGTTCTCATTGACTCCACAACATTGGATTATGTTACATATGGTAATGCTTGCTTATTATAAAAATAAATCAATTACTAAAAATGAATTATTAAAAGTTATTGAAAAATCTTACTTAACCTCAAACGTTTATATCGATACTGCTATTAAAAAAGGTTTTTTTAGAATCATAAGAAATGAAAAAGACAAAAGATCTATCTTTATTTTACCATCTGTAATTACAATAAAAACTTTTGAAGGGTTTATTGATAGAAGAGATATTCTTTATAAAGGGATATAATAAATATTTTAATTAATAAGCTTTAGATTCTTCTTTTTTAGAAAAACCTTTCATCTTATCAACTACAGCCTTAGATCCAGCACTTAATGCTCTTTGATCTGCACCAATTGTTACAAAGTTGAAACCTTTATCAATCATTTTTTGCGCATATTCAGGCGTACCATTGTGAATTCCTGCAAAAATATTATTTTTTTTTGCATGTTCTAAAATTCTTAAAATCTCTGAATAAGCTTTTGTACTTTCTGGTCTATCAAAACCTGGCTCTTCTCCAATAGCTAAACTTAAGTCTGCTGGACCAATATAAATACCATCAACACCAGGTGTTGACATAATTTCATCAAGCTTATCTAGCGACTCTTTAGTTTCTATCATTGCTAACTTAAGCATTTCGTCATTTGCATGTTTAGCGTAATCTGAACCACCATAAATTAAACCTCTTACAGGACCAAAACTTCTATAACCATGAGGAGGGTACATACATGCTTGAACAAATCTTTCTGCTTCTTTTTTATTACTTACCATTGGACAGATGATACCATAACAACCTGCATCAAGTATTTTCATTATTTGACCAGGTTCATTCCAGTTAACTCTTGCAAGTGGAGTAACATCTGTTGTTGATATAGTTTGCAACATTGGTAAAGCATTAGTGTAATCAACTAAGCCATGCTGCATATCAATTGTAAGCGAGTCCCAACCTTGATGAGCCATTACTTCTGCAGAAACAGTACTAGGAATTTGCAACCAACCATTAATGACAGGTTTTCCTGCCTTCATCATTTCCTTAATTTTATTTTTTCTCATTTTTATATTTTTAAACCCATATGAGTGTATTTTACATTTAAATAATCTTTGATTGCTCCTGATCCACCTTCACGTCCATAACCAGTTTGTTTTATTCCACCAAATGGTGCCTCAGCAATTGCAACTACACCAGTGTTAACCGCAACACATCCAGATTCTAATTTTTCGGATCCTATATGAGCTTGGTCCATTGAATTTGTGTATAAATAACTACATAAACCTAAATCATTATCATTTGCTCTTTCAATAACTTCATCAAAAGTTTTAAATGTTAGGATAGGCACAAGTGGACCAAAAGGCTCTTCTTTCATAATTGTAAAATTATCTTTCACATCATCAAAAACTGTTGGTTCATAATAGTACCCTTTATTAAAGCCAGCTGGTCTTTTTCCACCCATTAAAACTTTAGCACCTTCATTTTTTGTAGTCTCAACTAATTTTTCAATTTCTTCTAATCTTTTTGCGGTAGTTAAAGGTCCTAACTCAACACCTTCATCCATACCATTACCTATCTTAAGTTTTTTTGCTCTTTCCATAAAAGCACTCACAAACTCATCTTTCCTATTTTCTTGGATATAAAATCTATTAGGTGAAATACATACCTGTCCATTATTTCTAAATTTTCCAGTTATTGCTATGTCAGCTACTTTATTCATATCCACATCTTCACATACTATAAAAGGAGAATGTCCACTTAATTCCATTGTAACTCTTTGAACTTTATCAGCTGCTTTTTTTAAAATTATCTTACCAACCCTAGTTGAACCAGTAATTGATACTTTTTTGATTATGTCTGACTCCATTAACTCATTTGATATTTCAGCTGGATCACCAGATAATAGGCTTACCACTCCATCTGGTACCCCTGCCTCTTTACATATATTTACTAATTCCATTACAGCACCAGGAGTAATTGTATCTGGTTTACAAATAACAGAACAACCTGCTGCTAAAGCAGTTGAAATTTTTCTTGAAGCTAAAACTATTGGAAAATTCCAAGGAACCAGTGCTGCTACTACACCAACAGGCTGATAATAAACATGAACTCTAGTATCTGGAAATCTACTTTGTTGTGTTTGACCATAAATTCTTTTTGCCTCCTCAGCATTCCACTCAAAAATATCAGCTCCACCACCAACTTCTCCAACACCTTCTGCAAGCGGTTTTCCTACTTCAAGTGTTAACCATTTAGCAAGAACATCTTTCCTCTCCCTCATTAAGTCTGCAATTTTTCTAAGGGTATAAGCTCTTTGCCAAGGTGCAGTATTTTTCCAAATTTCCAAACCTTTTTCAGCAGACTTAAGTGCTTTTTGTACATCAGCTGAAGATGCTTTTGATGCTTTCCCAATCACTTCTTCAGTTGCTGGGTTAATTACATCATATGTTTCATTTTTTTCTGCTTGTTGCCATTTACCGTCAATGAATTGTCCAAATTTGCTATACATAGAATTTATTTTTAAGTTTACTTAATGTGGTTTTTTATTTTATAAATATATTTATATATAAACATTATACATATTAAAAGATAAACTTAATTTATGAAAAAAATTACACTTACCTGTGCTCACGCAGTAGTAAAATATTTAATTGCTCAAAAAATATTAATTAATGGGAAAAAAGAACCTTTGTTCCCTGGTGTATTTGGAATATTTGGACATGGGAATGTAGCGTGTTTAGGTCAAGCATTAGAAGAAAATCAAAAAGAACTTCCAACTTATAGAGGTCATCACGAACAAAATATGGCTCTAACAGGAATTGGATATGCAAGAGCTAAAAGAAGGCAGCAAATTTTTGTGGCAACTTCATCAGTTGGACCAGGAGCAACTAATATGGTTACTGCAGCAGCAGTAGCGATGAGCAATCGATTACCAATTTTATTTTTACCAGGTGATACTTATGCAAATAGAATACCTGATCCAGTTTTACAACAAGTAGAACATTTTAATAACCCTGGCATTACAGTAAATGATGCTTTTAAACCTGTAACAAGGTATTTTGATAGAATAACGAGACCAGAACAAATAATTTCATCTTTTCCTGCAGCAGTCCAAACTATGTTGGATCCAGCAGATTGTGGTCCAGCATGTATAGCTTTAAGTCAAGATATACAGGGACAAACTTATGATTATCCAGAAGATTTTTTTAAAGAAAAAGTACATTCAATTAGAAGACCAAGACCTGATGAACATCAAATTCAAGAAGCAGCAGAAAAAATAAAATTATCAAAAAACCCAATACTAATTTCAGGTGGAGGAGTTTTTTATTCTGATGCAATGGATGAGTTGAGTAAGTTTGCAATTAAACATAACATTCCAGTAACTCAAACTGTAATGGGATACTCTACTATGAAAAGAGATCATTCACATTATGCTGGTCAAATAGGGGGTTTGGGTGGAAAAAATACTAACTCATTAGCCAAACAAACAGACCTTGCAATTGCAGTTGGAACTAAGTTGGCAGACTTTACAACAGGTTCGTGGGCAAATTTTGAAAACGAAAATTTTAGACTTGTTTCAATTAATGTATCAAGATTTGATGCTAATAAACATTTAGCACAAGCTGTAGTGGGAGATGCTAAAGTTTCTTTAGACGAACTTTCTTTAGCATTAGGAGATTGGAAAGTAGGTGAAGAGTGGAATAAAAAATCTCAAACTGAGTTAAAAGCTTGGAATGAAGAAGTGGATAAAGCGAGCGCTCCTTCAAATCAAGAAGTACCAAGTTATGTCCAAGTTATTGGCGCTATTTATAAAAATTCTGATCCATCTGATATTGCAGTTACAGCTGCAGGAGGTTTAGTTGGTGAGGTTATTCAAGTTTGGAGACCAAGAGAATTAAATACTCATGAAACGGAGTGGGGTTTTAGTTGTATGAGTTACGAAATATCAGGTGCACTAGGTATAAAAATGGCAAATCCAGATAAGGAAGTTATTTCATTTATAGGAGATGGTTCATACTTATTAAATAATTCTGATATTTATTCATCAGTCATTACTAAAAATAAACTTATTATAATTGTTTGTGATAACGGTGGTTTTGCTGTGATTAACAGACTTCAATTATTTAAGGGTGGAAAAGAATTTAATAATTTACTTAAAAGTTCAAATACACCTGGCTTAGTAGGGGTGAATTTTGCCAAGCACGCTGCAAGTATGGGTGCTAAATCAGAGGAAGTAAGTTCAATTTCAGATTTAGAGGAAGCTTATAAGAGAGCAAAAAAATCAGATGTCACTTATGTGATTTCAATTAAAACACATGCCTATCAGTGGTTGGAAGGTTCAGCTTTTTGGGATAGCCCTACATTAGAAATTCCTACTACTAAAGAAAACAAAGAAGCTTTAAAACTTTATAAAGAAGGAAAGACTAAGCAAAGACAAGGTGTGTAATTCTTTATGAATAAAATTTTTAAGGTTGGCCTAATTGGCTGTGGTCATATTTCAGAAACTTATTTTAGAGCTGAAAAATATTTTAATAATATCAAAATTATTAAATGTGCAGATATTAATCATAAAAATGCATTAAAATGTGCCAAAAATTATAAGATAAAAGCGTTGAGTGTAAAAGAACTGTTAAAAGATAGTGAGGTAGAAATTATACTTAATCTTACAATCCCAAAAGCTCATTATCAAGTCGCTAAACAAGCCCTACTAAACGGTAAACATGTTTACACTGAAAAACCTTTGGCAATTAATTTTAAAGATGGCAAAGAACTTTTAAAACTATCAAAAAGAAAAAAACTTTATATAGGTAATGCTCCTGATACATTTTTAGGTGGTGGAATTCAAAAATCAAAAGAATTAGTTGATAAAAATATTATAGGTAAAATCAATTTAGGTAACGCTATTTTTGCTTTTCCTGGAGTTCAATCTTATCATCCAAATCCTGAGCCGTGGTTCGCAAAAAAAGAGGGTGGACCAGTAATTGATATGGGCCCTTACTATTTAACTGCATTAGTAAATTTATTAGGTCCCGCGAAAAAAGTTACAGGCAGTATAGTTAATGGAGTTAAAAGAAGAACAATTGGTATAGGAACAAGAAAAAACAAAACATTTAAAGTTGAATGTCCCACAACATATTTATCAACAATCACTTTTGAAAATGGAACAATTATTAGATTAACACTTTCGTTTGATGTGATCGCCCATCAAAGAAATCACATAGAACTGTACGGTGACAAAGGTTCAATGATTGTACCTGACCCAAATATGTTTGGTGGTTCAGTTTATGTATGTAAAAAATTAGGTAACCCCTGGAAAGAGTATAAAACTAGCAAAATGCCATTAGGAAAAATTAATATTAGATCGCAAAGTTCTAGAGCAAATGAGTCTCCTACGAATGCTAATTACCGAGGAGCAGGCTTGGCCGAAATGGCTTATTCTATAGAAAATAAAAAGATTAATAAGTGTAATGGAGAATTATCATTGCATGTACTAGATATAATCCAATCAACAATGAGAGCTTGTACTTCTGGTACTTCTCAATTAATTAAAACAAGTTGTAAAAAACCGAAATTATTTTCGTTAAAAGAAATTAAAAAAATTCTAAAGTAATATTATTTTATTCAATAATATTGAAATCAGATTTATATTTGTCAGTAATTGTTAAACCAAGACCTGGTTTGTTGTCATCTAAATTAATAAACCCATTTTCAGGAGCAGGATCACCTTCAAAAATATAGTAAAAAAGTTCATTTCCAATCTCAACATCATTAACTGGAAAAAATTCTGAAATAGGACAATTAAAATTAGACATTGTTAAATGATAATTATGCATTTGACCTGCGTGAGGAATTACTGGGACTTGATGAGCTTCTGCAATTGCATTTATTTTTTGAGCAGCAGTAAAACCACCAACTCTATTATTATCATACTGGATATAGCTAACTGCTTTTAAATCTAATAATTGTTTAAATCCAAACATATTAAACTCATGTTCACCGCCTGAAATTGGAATCATGTTCATATTATTTAGTTCAGCATATCCATGAATATCATCTGCTATAACTGGTTCTTCCAACCATCTAGGATTAAATTTCATTAATTTTGGAATCATTCTTTTTGCGTAATCTAAATTCCAACCCATATAACATTCCATCATTAGATCGGTATCTTGTCCAATTACTTCTCGTACAGCTTCTGCAAGTTCAATATTTTTTTTCATTCCTTCAGGACCATCTTTTGGACCCCAACCAAATCTCATTTTAAACATTTTGAAACCTTGTTTTACATAGCTCTCAGCTTCTTTTTGAAGATCTTTAATTGGTTGACTGTAAAGCTTCGAAGCGTAAACGGGAATTTTTTCTTTTGTTCTTCCACCTAATAATTTGAAAACAGGTTTCTTTGTAATTTTACCCATTATATCCCAGAGCGCGATATCAATTGCAGAAATAGCAACCATACCAATTCCTCTACGACCCCACGCATGAGTTCTTCTATACATTTTTTCCCAAATGTAAGCATAATCAAAAGGATCTTCCCCAATTACCAAAGGTTTTAAATATGTATCAATAGTCTTTTTTGCAACTTGAGGTGCTAATGCTGCATTACCAATCCCTATAATACCATCATCTGTTTCTATTTCACAAATTAACCACTCATGAAATCTGAATGAGCCCATAGCGTCTGATTTTTCAAATAATAGATCTGAGGCATTGGTACAAAAATTATTTTGAGGTGGTACAGTTTTTCCATTCCATTGATAAACTTTAGTTCTAATTTCTTTTATTTTGGTCATTCTTTATTTTTATTTTCTGCCATTGTTAATGCAATTTTGAATGAATTCAAAGTAGGTTCTAAATTAGCCTTATTTTTACCAGCTATATCAAAAGCCGTACCATGAGCTGGAGTAGTGATAGGCACAGGTAAACCACCTTGAACAGTAACACCCCTATCAAAACCAAATGCTTTTAAGCCAGATTGAAGAGCATCATGGTACATACCAACAATGCAGTCGTGGTTTTTATTTTTATAAGCAGTAATAAAAGAGGTATCACAAGGCAAAGGTCCATCAGCATTAATACCTAGTTTTTTTGCTTCTTTTATAGCAGGTATAATTTCATCTTTTTCTTCAGTTCCAAATTCAGCATGTGGATTAAGAGCTTGAACAGCTACCCTTGGACTTTCAATACCATTTAATTTCATTGCTTCATTAATTAGTTTAATAGGTTTAATTATTTTTTCTTTTTTAACATGTTCTGGAACTTCTTTAATTGGAATATGAGAAGTCACTCTTGCTGTCCAAAAATTATCGATTACATTAAATTCACAAAAGAAGTTTTTTACATCTAATTTTTCTGCCATTAAATGTAATTCATCTGAGTATTTATTTCCTCCAAGTTTTAAACTTGTTTTATTAAATGGGCCAAAATTTATTGCATGAATTTTATTTTCTTTGGCAAGATCTAGAGCTAAATTTAAAGCTGTCAAAACACTTTCACCAGACTCCTTAGAACATTCAGATAATTTGTAGTTATGATTTTTACCATTAGAAATATCTAAAAAGTATTTATTACTATCTTTAAAATTAATTTGGTTAAAATTTTCTACAAATTTTAAATTATTTGATTTACCAGTAATTTTATTACCATTTTCCAAAATACTTTTTTCTCCAATTACAACTATATTTGTTTTATCAGTGATTGTTTCTGAAAGAAGTTTAGAGATCAATTCGGGCCCAATACCAGACGGGTCACCCAATAAAATTGCTATATTAATTTTTTTTTGAGACATTATTTACTTACGGTTTGTATCAGATTATGTTTATATAATTAATTATAAATTAACTAAAGGGAGAAATAATGAAAAAAAGTTTTAAACTTTTCTTAGCTGCTGCATTTCTAGTGACTGAATTTTTTGTTATAGCATTACCAATACTTACCACTTCTGCAAGAGCAGATGGTGCTATTCAAGCAATTACTCACGCTGGTTTTGGTGGTGGTACTGATGTAACTACTAGAATGATGCTTTTAAGAGCTCGAAGAGTTCTTAAACAAGACATGCAATTAGTTAACAAAAAAGGTGGCGGTGGAGCTGTTTCTATGGATTACATGATGAGCTTACCTGCAGATGGTCAACATACTTTAACTTGGACTACTGGTCATGCTGTATCAATGGCGTTAGGTAAAACTAAAGTTAAAATTAGTGACATGCAGCCACTTGCAAGAGGAACAGATGATCCTCAATTGTTTGTAGTAAATTGTAAAGCTGACATCAAAGATGCTAAAAAATTTATTAGTGTCCAGAAATCAAAATCACTTAAATATGGAACAACTCATGTTGGTGGAATTGATGATGTGAGTGCAATTGCATTTACTAAAAAAGGTGGATTGAAAGATCCTACTATTGTTGCTTACAAAGGTGTTGCGCCAATTAAAACCAACCTAATCAAAGGAGATATTGATGTAGGTGTTTTAAACTTAGGAGAAGCATTAACAGAAATAAACGATGGAACACTTTGTGTTTCTGTTGTTTTAGCAAATAATAGAATGGCTAAAATTGGGGATTCTCCAACAGCTAAAGAACTAGGAATACCTGTTTCTTTATCTACAGTTAGAGGTTTCGTAACTAAAAAAGGAGCTCCAGCAGCAAGAGTAAAAGAGTTAGAAGCTGGAATGATGAAAGCTATGGGACACAACTATTACAAAAATTTCTTAACTGAAATTGGTCTTGATGACACTAGTGTAGTTGGTGCTGACGAATGGGGTAAGCAAATGGAAGAAATGCTTGTTGAAATGACTGCACAGCTTAAAGCTTTAGGTTACATTAAGTAATTATAAAGAAAGTACATTTAATTTATGAATAATGTACGAAAACAAAAAAGGGCAAACAAAAGTTTGCCCTTTTTTTTTAAAGATGAATTTAAAGTTTCATTCATAATAATATTTATTTCCACTATTTTACTAATTACAACTTTCACATTTGATATTGTTCCACCAATTTTGAATAGAGGCATACAGCCTGCAACTTTCCCTAAAGCATTGTTAGTTTTAATAATTAGCCTTACTTTAATTATTTATTATTTGTCAAAAAAAAAACCGTGGAAAGTTGAAAAAAAATTACCTAAAACATTTTTTTTAACATTACTTAGTTTTATATTTTTTGTAATTATTTCAAAAACTTTAGATTTTTTTTTAGCGATTTCTGTTTTATCAATTTTTGTATCTTATAATTGGGGTGAAAAAAGATTATTCTATTTATTGCTGGTAGGTATAATTTTTCCAGTAATAGTATTTATTTTTTTTGAGACAATTTTAGGTTTAAGGTTTCCTCCGGGAATAATAACTAACATTTATTATAATTAGATGGATAATTTATTATTAATGTTGGCACCCTTATTTAGTTCAAAGCTATTATTAGTTTTATTTTTTGGAACTTTGTTTGGATTGATTTTAGGTGTATTGCCAGGACTAGGTCCAACAACAGGTGGTGCATTAATTTTACCGTTTACCATGACACTTGATCCTCTTTCAGCAATTGTTTTATTAACCTCTATTTATTGTGCGGGTACTTATGGCGGGGCAATTACAGCAATCTTAATTAATACTCCAGGCACACCGGCTGCTGCAGCAACTTGTTTAGACGGATATCCATTAGCACAAAAAGGTGAGGCGGGTAGAGCTTTAGGAATGGCAACAGTTTCAAGTACAGTCGGAGGAATTTTTAGTGTGATAATCTTAGTATTTTTTGCACCATTGCTTGCCAAACTTGCCTATGAGTTTGGACAACCAGAATATTTTGCATTAGCAATTTTTGGTTTAACTATGCTTGCATCTATTGGTGATGGTAGCCCAATTAAGAATCTAATTGCTGGCGCTTTTGGAATTTTAATTTCAACGATTGGTAAAGATTTTATGACATCAATAGATAGATTTACATATGGGATTAATGAATTATCGGAAGGTATTGGCTTTATACCAGTTGTTGTTGGTCTTTTTGCTATTAGTGAAATGTTAACTCAATCAACTTTATTAGATCAAGTTTTTAAAAGAGTAGCTTTAAAAGCAGTAAAACTACCATCATTTAACGATTATAAGCAAACATGGAAAACTATTTTAAGATCTTCAGGAATAGGTTCGTTCATTGGAGTTCTGCCTGCAGAAGGTGGTACAGTTGCATCCCTGATTGGATATTCTGAAGCAAAAAGATTTTCAAAAAAACCTGAAGAATTTGGCAAAGGATCTATTGAAGGTATTGCAGGAGCTGAAGCAGCTAACAATGCTGCAACCGGTGGAGCGATGGTGCCAACACTTGCACTTGGTATTCCAGGTAGTGCAACTACAGCTGTAATTTTAACAGGTTTAATTATACATGGAGTAAGACCTGGTCCCGACTTATTTAGAGAGCAACCTGAATTTTTGTATGGGATTTTTGGCGCAATGTTAATAGCCAATGTGCTCTTCTTTATATTTGGTTTTTTTGGAGCTAAAATTTTTGCAAGAATTACATTAGTTCCTAATAAAATTTTATGGCCAATGATATTTGCAGTTTCTGTTTGTGGTACTTATTCCTTAAGTCAATCCATTATAGATGTTTGGATAATGATATTTTTTGGTGTTCTTGGATTTTTTATGAGAAGATATGGTTTTTCAGTTGTGCCAGTAATTATTGGATTAATATTAGGAGAATTAGTTGAGGGAACTCTAAGACAGTCATTGGTAATATTTGATGGTAATTGGCTGATGTTTTTAACGAGACCTATTGCTTTAACATTTTTTATTTTATCTTTAATTGCTCTAGCTTTTCCTTTATTAAGATCAAAAAAAAGTAAATAAATAATATGATTAAATATGATTTAAATAACAGAGTTGCTGTAGTTACGGGTGGAGCACAAGGTTTTGGTTTAGCTGTTTCAGAAAGATTTATTGAAGCTGGAGCAAAAGTAGTTATTTGGGACATCGATGAACAGGCTATTAAAAAAGCTTTGGATAAAGTTAATTCTGAAAATTTAAGTTATCAAATTGTAGATGTAAGTGACTTTGAAAATATAAATAAAAGTTTAACTGAAATTGAAAGTAAACATGGAAAAATAGATATTTTTATTAACAATGCGGGCATTGCTGGAATGAATACAACAGTTGCTGAATATCCATTAGATGAATGGAGAAAAGTTATTAATTTAAATTTAAATTCTGTATTTTATTGTTGTAAAGCAGTTGTTCCTTTTATGGAAAAAAATAACTATGGACGAATTGTTAATATTGCTTCAATTGCAGGAAAAGAAGGTAATCCTAATGCAAGCGCTTATAGCACTTCTAAAGCAGGAGTAATTGGGTTAACAAAATCGTTAGGTAAAGAATTGGCTCAAAAAAATATAGCAGTTAACTGTGTTACACCAGCTGCTGCAAAAACTAGAATTTTTGATCAAATGACTGAAGAGCACATAAATTATATGCTTTCTAAAATTCCAAGAAATAAATTTGCAAAAGTTGAGGAATTGGCTTCTTTAGTTACATGGCTATCAACAGAAGAAAACTCTTTTTCAACAGCGGCAGTATTTGATTTAAGCGGTGGTAGAGCTACTTATTAGTTATGCAGATAGGGATTGATGTAGGTGCCACTAAAATTGAAAGTGTGGTTTTAGAGGAAGATGGTAATGAAAAGCATAGATCAAGAACTGCTTGTCCCAAAGATTATTTAACAATTATTAATACAATTAGAGATATTCATAATAAATTAGAAAAAGAATTTCAAACAGAATTACCAATTGGTGTTTGTCACCCAGGAATACATTCCCCACAAACTGGCTTAGTAAAAAATGCACCTAATTGTACATGGTTAGAAAAAAAACCTTTTCAAAGTGATTTGAGAAAAGCTTTGGGTAAAGAAGTTTTCTGTGAAAATGATGGAAATTGTTTTGCTTTATCAGAAGCGATTGATGGATCAGGAAAACATTATAAAATTGTTTATGGAATTATTTTAGGATCAGGCGCGGGTGGTGGTCTTGTAATAGATAAACAAATCGTAAGCGGTCCTAATGGAGTAGCTGGTGAATGGGGTCATAATCAAATTCCATATTTTGCAGCAAAAAAAGAAAACTTCAGTTCAAATAATGCTAGAGAGGCGGAGGTTGAAAGTTTTGTCTCGGGGCTTGGTATGGCAAAAAGATTTAATAAAATTTATGGTAAAAATTTAAAAACAAGTGAAATTTTTGAGCTTAATAGAAGACATGATTTAGATGCTGAAAGATTTATAGATGAATTTAAATTGAATTTAGCAATGTCATTATCTGCAATTATAAATATTTTAGATCCAGATGCATTTATTTTTGGTGGTGGTGTTTCAAACGAAATAGATTTTTTAAGTGAAATAGAGTCTATGGTTAAAAAATTTGTAATCGGAAAAGAATATGATGGTGTTTTTTTAAAACCTAAATATGGTGATGCTAGTGGCGTGAGAGGTGCTGCTAGATTAGGACGAAGAACTACTTATTAAAAATTCAATTAAAAGTTGAAATTAAAAAAATAATTTTTCTTTAAACTTAAATTTTTTCAAAATAAAAAACGTAAAAAAAAATACCAACTTGAGGTTGTAGACAAATTTTTCAATTTCAATTAATTTTTTTAACAGATACGATCTTTTTTTAATTAAAATAATTAGGAGAAGATAAAATGAAAAAAATAATTATTGCTATTTTAGCAATGGTTTTAGCTCCAACACTTTCTTATGCTGGATCTAAAGCAGAAGTACTTCACTGGTGGACATCAGGTGGAGAGGCAAAAGCTTTACAAGTTTTAAAAGATGATTTTGCTGCTCAAGGTGGTGAGTGGAAAGATATGCCAGTTGCAGGTGGTGGTGGAGATGCTGCTATGCAAACATTAAAAGCTAGAATAGTAGCTAATGATGCACCGGCTGCCGCTCAAATTAAAGGACCAACAATTCAAGCTTATGATAGAGAAGGCGTTGTAGCACCATATAATATTGATGCTGTAGCTAAAGCTGAAGGTTGGGACAAACTTTTAAGTAAACAAGTTGCTGATCATATGAAATGTGATGATGGAAAAGCATATTGTGCTGCACCAGTAAACATTCATAGAATTGATTGGTTTTGGGCTAACAAAAAAGTTTTAGACTCTAACGGAATTAAAATGCCATCATCATGGGCTGAATTCAATGCTGCTGCTGATAAGCTTCAAGCAAAAGGAATTATTCCTTTAGCACATGGTTCTCAACCTTGGCAAGACGCAACAGTTTTTGAAGCTGTAGCACTTGGTATTGGTGGAAATGATTTTTATAAAAAAGCATTTGTAGATGCTGATGTTGCAACATTAGGTGGATCTACAATGGTAAAAATCTTTGATCAAATGAGAAAACTTAAAGGTTACACAGATGCAGGTTCTCCAGGAAGAGATTGGAACGTTGCAACTGGTATGGTTATGGAAGGCAAAGCTGCATTCCAACTTATGGGTGACTGGGCAAAAGGTGAATTTGCTGCCGCTGGTTTAAAACCAGATGTAGATTACTACTGTGCAGCTACTCCATCTAATAACGGTTACTTATATAATGTTGACTCATTCATTTTCTTTAAAATTAAAGGTAAAGAAAAAGTTGAAGGTCAAAAACTTCTTGCAAGTTTAATCATGGGTAAAGAGTTCCAAAAAGTTTTCAACATTTACAAAGGATCAATTCCAGCAAGACTTGATGTTCCAATGGATGATTTTGATAAATGTGCGAAAAAATCTAATTCAGATTTAAATACTGCAGCAGCAAAAGGTGGATTACTTCCAAGTTTTGCTCACGGTATGACTTTAGAGCTTGGTGTAAAAGGTGCAATACAAGATGTTGTAACTGAACACTTTAACTCAAACATGTCTTCACAAGATGCTGTTAAGAAATTATCAGCTGCTGTTAAGGCTGCAAGTTAGTCAAAAAAGTTAATCTTAAATTTCATGCGCTATTTATTTAGCGCATGATTTATTCAAAAAAATTGTATTTTATGTATTGGTTAAAAAGAAATTTACCGAGGTTAGTTATAGCTCCATCTTTTGGTGTGATAGCCTGGTTTGTTTATGGTTTTATATTTTGGACAATTTATATTTCTTTTACAAAATCTAAATTATTACCTAAGTATGAATTTTGGGGAATAGACCAATATTTTAGACTTTGGTCGATGCCAAGATGGCATGTGGCAGTTGAAAACTTATTTATTTTTACAATTCTATTTATAATTTTATGTGTTTTTATTGGAATTGTTCTAGCGATTTTATTAGATCAAAAAATTAGGGCAGAGGGTTTTTTAAGAACAATTTACTTATACCCAATGGCATTATCATTTATTGTGACAGGTACTGCGTGGAGATGGATATTAAACCCCTCTCTTGGTATTGAAAAATTTGCTCAAGATATAGGATTTGAAACGTTTACCTTTGACTGGTTGGTAACACCAGGAATGTCAATATATACAATAGTTATTGCAGGCGTTTGGCAATCTTCAGGGTTTATAATGGCTATTTTTCTCGCTGGTTTAAGATCAGTTGATGATGAAATAATTAAAGCAGCTAAAATTGATGGTGCTGGAATTGTTTCTGTATATACAAAAATAATTTTACCAATGATGAGACCTGTATTCATGAGCGCCATTGTAATATTGGTTCACTTAGCAATTAAAAGTTATGATTTAGTAATTGCATTAACTGCTGGTGGTCCTGGAATTTCGTCGGATATGCCAGCTGTATTTATGACTCAAATGGCATTTCACAGAAGTGAAATTGGTTTAGCTTCAGCAAGTGCAATAATGATGTTTTTAACGGTTTCGGCAATTGTTGTTCCATATTTATATTCAGAACTAAAGCGAGAAGATGACAGAAAATAATAATCAAACTTATAAAGAATTAGAAAAATCTTCTAACACAAAGAAACTTATCTATAGATGGATATTGTTCGTAATTTTAGGAATATTTGCACTTTATTACATTACACCACTCTATGTAATGATAGTTACTTCATTTAAAACAATGGAAGAAATTAGGCAGGGAAATTTATTCTCTTTACCTGGTTCTTTAAATTTATCCTCTTGGGATGTAGCATGGAATGGTCAAGGTTTTTCAGCAGGTGATGTTTATTTGAAAACATATTTCTGGAATTCAGTTAAATTAGTAGTCCCAGCTGTAATTATCTCAACAATTTTAGGAGCTATTAATGGATATGCTTTAACTAAATGGAGATTTAAAGGCGATAGTTACATTTTTTTACTATTTTTATTTGGAACATTTATTCCTTACCAAGCAATATTGCTTCCAATGTCAAGAACACTAGGTTTTATGGGTATCTCAAATTCAATATACGGATTGATTTTAGTTCATGTAGTTTACGGTTTATGTTTTACAACTCTCTTTTGTAGAAATTATTATATTTCTATTTCAGATGAGATTGTGAAAGCTGCAAGAATTGATGGGGCAGGTTTTTTTAAAATATTTTTTAAAATAATGTTACCGATTTCTGCTCCAATTTTAGTTGTTACAGTTATTTGGCAGTTTACTATGATTTGGAATGATTTTTTATTTGGTGCAACTTTTACTTTTGGTGAAGAAGCCCCTATCCAAGTTGCTTTAAACAACATGGTTTTAACAAGTTCGAGTGTAAAAAGATATAATGTAGATATGGCAGCTGCAATCATTGCAGGTTTTCCAACACTCATTGTTTACGTTTTAGCAGGTAAATATTTTATAAGAGGACTAACAGCAGGATCAGTGAAAGGATAACATGGCAAATTTAAAGATAAATGATATTAATAAAAATTTTGGATCTACTGAAGTTTTAAAAGGAATAAATTTAGATATTAACGATGGTGACTTCTTAGTTTTGTTAGGACCTTCTGGATGTGGAAAATCAACACTATTAAATACTATCGCTGGTCTAGAAACCTCTAACAGTGGTGATATTTTAATTGATGACTATCGTGTAAATGACATGGAACCTAGCGATAGAGATATAGCTTTAGTATTCCAGTCTTATGCGCTTTATCCTGCAATGACTGTGAAAGGAAATGTTACATTTGGATTAGAACAGAGAAAAACACCTAAAGATAAAATAGAAGAATCATTAAATAGAGTATCTAGTTTATTAAAAATTAATGAGCTGTTAGAGCGAAAGCCCTCACAATTATCTGGTGGTCAAAGACAAAGAGTTGCTATGGGTAGAGCCTTGGTAAGAGATCCTAAAGTATTTTTATTTGACGAACCATTATCAAATTTAGATGCAAAATTAAGAGTTGAAATGAGAAGAGAAATAAAAAAACTTCATCAAAACTTAAAAACAACTGTTGTTTATGTAACCCATGATCAAACTGAAGCTATGAGCCTTGGAACTAATATAGCAATCATGAATCATGGTGTAATTCAACAATGTGACACTCCAAAAAATATTTACAATACACCTAGCAATATTTTTGTTGCAGATTTTATCGGTTCTCCTTCAATGAATTTAATTAAAGGAAAATTATCTAATCAAAATGGCCAGCTATTTTTTGTTAATGAAGATAAGGTAAATATTCCATTAAGTAATTATAATTTTAAAGATAAAACTAACCAAGGTGAAAAAGAAATTATTTTAGGTATCAGACCTGAACATATTTATATTGAAAAAAATGCACCTGATAATTTTGAAATTAATGTTAAATCAGAGCTTGCTGAATATATTGGTCATGAGCAAATAATAACATTTGATTTTTCAGGACAACAATTGCTTGGAAAGTTTTCATCAACTATAGATATTAATATCAATAAAGAATTTAAATTATATATAGATGTTAATCAAATATCTGTATTTGATGCCTTAACTGAGGAAAGAATGTAATTATGAATACAAGATATTCAGATTTAAAAGATAAAAGAATTTTTATTACAGGTGGTGGTTCTGGTATTGGTGCATCCATAGTTGAGCATTTTTGTGAACAAGGTAGTGAAGTATATTTTGTTGATATTAATGTTAAAGACTCAAAAAAATTAATAAAAGCTATTAATAAAAAAGGATTTAGAGCACCAACTTTTATTGAATGCAATTTATTAAACGTTCAAAAATTACAAAAAATAATTAAGAAAATAATCTCAACTAAAGGAACTATACATTCCCTCGTCAATAATGCTGCTAATGATGATAGACATAATTCAAAACAAGTAGATGAAAAATATTGGGAAAATAGAATGGCTATAAATCTAAAACATTATTTTTTTGCTTCAAAAGCAGTAATAGAAAGCATGATTAAAAATAAAAATGGCTCTATTGTTAACTTAAGTTCAGTGTCATGGATGTTGGGTGAAGGAGATAAAGTAGTTTATGAAACAGCAAAATCAGCTGTTGTTGGTTTAACTAGATCTTTTGCTCAAGAATTTGGAAAATATAATATTCGAACTAATTCTGTGATGCCTGGCTCAATTGCTACAGAAAGACAAATTAAACATTGGTTAACACCTAAATATAAAAAACAAATTTTGGATAAACAGGCATTGAAAAGACAACTAAAACCTGAAGATGTTGCTAGATTAGTATTATTTTTATCCTCAGATCAATCTTCTGGATGCACTAAACAAAGTTTCGTAGTTGATGGTGGAATTACTTGATCAAAGTTTAGTTTATTAAAAATAAAAAAACCTATACATACATAAAATATTTAAAGATATTTTTTATAATTTAAGAAAAATGATAAAAATTAATATTTCAATTGTTGGAACTGGCTTGATGGGTCTTCAGCATATAAAAGCTATAATAAAATCTCCCAAAGTAAATTTACATTCGATTGTAGATGTAAGTAAAAATGCAACTAATTTGTCTAAGAAATACAAAGTGCCTCTTTATTATAGTGTGTCTGAGCTTTTGAAATCTAAAAATTTAGATGCCGTTATAGTTGCAACACCTAACCAGCTTCATGAAACGCATACTGTAAGTTTTTTAAAAAAAAAGATACCAGTTTTATTAGAAAAACCGATTTCAGATAACATAAGGTCAGCAAAAAAAATTATTGATAGTGCTAAAAAAAACAAAACACCTTTGTTAATTGGATATCATCGAAGACATAATTCAATCGTGTCAAAAGTTAAAAATATAATTAATTCTGGTAAATTAGGCAATATTGTATCAGCAAATGTATTATGTTGGCTTTATAAACATAAAGAATACTACAAAGAAAAATGGAGAATAAGTAAAGGTGGTGGTCCACTAGGAATTAACCTTGTTCATGATATTGATATGATTTGTTATTTGCTTGGACCTATTCAATATGTGCAAGCTTTTACAAGTAATAAGACTAGAAAATTTAAAGTCGAGGATACAGCAACGGTAAGTTTAGTTTTTAAATCAGGTGCTTTATGCACGCTAAATATTTCAGATAGTATAGTTGCACCTTGGAGTTACGAATTAACAGCAGGTGAAAATCCTGCCTACCCTGTGACTAATCAATCAGCCTACATGATAGGTGGTACAAAAGGATCTCTGCAGTTTCCAAATTTAAAAAACTGGTTTTATAAAAAAGAAAGAAGTTGGTGGAACAAAATATTAGTAAAAGAGGATAAAAATAAAAAAGACGACAACACTCTTATTAATCAAATTAATCACTTTGCCGATGTAATAGCTAAAAAAGTAAAGCCAAAAGTAAATGGAAATGATGGTTTGGTCTCACTTAAAATTTTTGCTGCGATTACAAAAAGTTCAAAAACAGGAAAAAAGATCAGAATCTCATAATTAGATAATCTTTTAAAAACACTTCTCAGATTTTATTTTTGCAATTTTAAGGTTAAGAAAAATAATTCTTTTGTACCAATGTATTTAGGCTATCTATCTTTTTTAGTATTTTTTCTAAAAATAATAAAAGATTATCTAAATCATTTGTTTTAACTTTGTATTTGTCTACATCTTTTTTGATTTCTCTAATATTTTTTGTCAAATTATTATTTTTTGATATTCTGTAAATAGATCTTTCAATTTGGCTGAGATTCCATTTTATTGATCTTGGAAAAATATTTGTTTTTAAAAAGAATTCAATAATATCTGGGATAGAAATATCTTTTTTAGAATATTGACGGTAGGCTTGAAATGCAGAAATTGATCTTAAAATATTGATCCATTCAAGAGTAAGATACTCATAACCTTTTTTATGTTGTTTAGACCTTATAGTTTGAGACTGAAGTATTCGTATCATCATGTCTGATCGTTCTAAAAAACGTCCCAAACTTAAAAATTGATAATCTATATTTCTTTGCATTTCTAAATCTGTTGAATACATAAAATTTTGTGAACCTTGAATTATATCATTTAATAATTTTATGTTTTTCTTATTTGAATTTCTTTTATTAATAGTTTTATTAAACCTTATATGCAGTTCATTAAGTTTAAGCACTGATTGTTCAGGCAAAATATCTCTAACAATCAACAGATTTGCTTTAGAATATCTAAGCGTATTTATAATAGATGAAGAGTTTTCTTTGTTTAGAATAAAATATTCAATTATTTTTTTTTCTGAATATTTTTTATATAATTTAAAATATCCTTTATCTAAATTCATTACTTCCAATAAAGGCTTCCAAGAAATTTCATCTTCTAACGATAAATCGAGTTGTAATTCGCTTGTTGTGATTAACAATCTAGATGTAAAATTTAATCTCTCTAAATAGCGAGACATCCAATAAATTAATTTTGCTCTTCTACTTAACATAATTTAATCATCTAAAATCCACGTATCTTTGCTACCACCACCTTGAGATGAGTTTACAATCATACTTCCTTTTTTTAGTGCAACTCTAGTTAATCCTCCTTGTGTTACATAGTGATTAGCACCTGATAGAATAAAAGGTCTTAGGTCAATATGTCTTGGGTCAAGCTGATTGTTAATTAAAGTTGGAGAAGTAGATAAATTTATGAGTGGTTGGGCAACATAGTTTCTTGGATTTTTTTTAATTTTTTCAACATATTCTTTTAATTCCTTTTTAGATGCTTTTGGTCCTATTAAAATTCCATAACCACCAGATTCATTAGCTGGTTTCACAACTAGTTTTGAAATATTTTCAATCACATAATCTCTTTGTTTTTTTTCATGACATAAAAAAGTTTCTACTTGATTGATTAATGGTTCTTCATTTAAATAAAATTTAATCATTTTAGAAACATAGCTGTAAACTGCCTTGTCATCAGCAACACCTGAGCCAGGGGCATTTAAAATACTAATATTTCCTTTTTTCCAAGCTTTAAAAATATCAGGGACGCCAATTAAAGATTTTTTATTAAATACTTTTGGATCTAAAAATAAATCGTCAATTCTTCTATATAGAGAATGTAATTGCTCTTTACCTCCTACTGTTTTCATGAAAACTTTATTATTTTCAACAAATAGATCTGAACCTTCAACTAGTTCAACGCCCATTTGTTGAGCAAGATATGCATGTTCAAAATATGCAGAGTTATAAACTCCCGGTGTAAGAATAGCTAACTTTGGATCTTTTTTATTCTTTGAAAGAGAACGCATACAAGAATAAAGTTTTGAACAATATTCATCAACAGGACTTATTTTTTGTTTTGAAAAAATTTCAGGAAAAACACTTTTCATAACCATTCTATTTTCAAGCATATACGAAACACCAGAAGGAACTCTTAAGTTATCTTCTAGGACTAAAAAATTACCATTAACATCTCTAACAAGATCAGATCCACAAATATTTGCCCAAATTTTAAATGGAGGTTTTACCCCGACACATTCTTTTCTGAAATTTCCAGATTCAAACACTATTTTTCTTGGAATAATTTTTTCTTTAAAAATTTTTTGATCATTATAAACATCGTGAATAAAAAAATTTAATGCCCTTACTCTTTGAATTAGCCCTTTAGAAATTTTAGACCAATTTTTTTTAGTAATAATTCTTGGAATTATATCAAGTGGCCAGTAATGATCTGCCGGTCTATCTTCTGAATAAACTCTAAATGTAATACCTCTTTGACTGATTGCATTTTCTGAATTTTTAACTGTTGTTAAAAGCCTCTGTTTTGAATATTTAGCAATAAAATTTGATATATTTCTTGTTTCTGGTCGTAATTTATTTTTTGAAGTTAAATACTCATCAAAAACATTTTTAGCCCTGTAAGTATCCCATGAAATTTTGACCATATTCAATTAAAACACAAAAAAATAAAAAAACATAAAATAAAATCTCACTTAATGTTAAAATGTTCTTTTTAAAGACATATTTATATAATAAGTAAGTCACAATGACTTATTGTATAGGAATTAATGTTAATGAAGGAATGGTATTCGCTTCAGACTCTAGGACAAATGCTGGTTTAGATAACGTTAATGTATATAGTAAAATGTTTAATTATGCAGTAGGCGATAGAAATTTAGTAATTGTTACCTCGGGAAATTTAGCAACTTCACAAGCAGTTTTTGGGTCAATAAAAAAAGATATTGAAGCAAGCAATCCAAATAAAAGTCTGAACACATGTGAAACTATAGAAGAAGTTGCAAGTTATATAGGATCCTTAACTGTAAAACATTCGTCACCACATGGTTTTAATGAAGAAGTTTTGCAATTAGGATCATCTTATATAGTAGGTGGTCAAATTAAAGATCAAAAATCTGAAATTTGCCTTGTGTACCCTCAAGGTAACTACATAAGACCTTCTGATACTAGACCTTATTTAATAATTGGAGAAATTAATTATGGAAAACCAATTTTAGATAGAGTTTTAAAACCTGAGATTAGTCTTGGAGATGCTGCGCGATGTGCATTAATTTCAATGGACTCAACAATAAAAAGTGATTTAAGAGTTGGAGCACCAATTGATTTTGTTGTTTATAAAAAGGGATTAATTAAACCAATTTATCAAAATAAATTTGAAACTAATGATCCTGAATATTCTTCAATTACTAATAGTTGGTCACAAAGTATTATTCAAGCTTTTGAGACATTTCCAAGATTTAATTGGGAAAATAATCAAAAATAAACGTTACCCCTTATATTTGTGTAATTAATTTTAATTTGTTAACATTGCATATGAAAAAAGTTTTCTTACTGATTGCTTTAGGTTTATTATTTTTTACAAATGGTTATTCAGCATGTGATGACCCATTAACAGATGGAGTTGACTACTCAAACTGCAGATTTTCAGATGCCCAGGATTTGCAAGGTAGCTATCTTCCTAATTCAAATTTATCTTTTGCTAGTTTTATTCAAGTAAATTTTGACAAAAGTATTATGATGAATTCAAATTTATCATTTGGAACTTTTCCAGAGTCTACATTTGTAAGGGCCAACTTGTATGAAACAGTTTCAATAGGAGCAAATTTTGAAAAAACAAATTTTACAAGTTCAAATCTAACAAGAGTTGATTTTATGGGGGCCACTTTAATTGAGACTAATTTTCAAAATTCTAACTTAATGGAAGCGAATTTTACATCCTCAAATATTAAAGATGCAAATTTTGAAGGTGCTAATTTAATAGGTGCAACGTGGACAAATGGTGAAACATGTGGTCCTGGTTCAATTGGCACTTGTAATAAATAGATAATGAACAACTCAATTAAGACTGATGATGTTATTTTTAATTTTTTCAAGCAGATTGTGGATGAAAAAGACGATACTAAATGTTTAGAATTAGGAAAAAATTGGATACATGCAATGGAAACTAATTTAGCAAGCATGGAAACTAATCTTAATGGAGCAGATAAACTCAAGCATAAAGATGATATACAAAGTAATCGTGACCACTTAGATAGTTTAAAAATCAAAAACTCTGCAGAATTGCGAGAATACGCTACCCAATGCATGATTGAAATAATGAATCATAAAAGCCAACAATAATGAGCAATCAAGAAAAAGTTTTTATAATTATTTGTGTATCATTGATAATTTTCACTTTATATTATCTAATTGAAAAACATTTGTTATAAATAAAGCTTTAAATATATTTAGATTTATAATATTACATTATCAAAGGGGTGTCATAACAGACTGAGATTATACCCTAAGAACCTGTCCGGTAATTCAGAAAGGGAGAACAATGGATAAAACATACTTAATAAGTCAATCAACATCGATATCATTAGTAATTATAATTAGTTTAATTTTTACTCTACTAGGTCTTTATCATTCTAAAAAATTCCAAGGCATAAACAATTATTTAACTGCCAATAGAAATATTGGGTTATTTCCATTAATTACCAGCTTAGTTGCATCAGCACTAGGTGCGTGGATTTTATTTGGTCCTGTAGCTGCAGCTACTTGGGGAGGTATTGGTGCAGTAATTGGTTATGCATTAGGAACAGCTTTTCCAATGATTTTTTTAATTTACTTAGGAAAAAAGATTAGAAAAGAATTTCCACAAGGCTCATCTTTAATTGAGTTTATGAGAAAAAAATTTGGAAAAAGTTTATTTAAGCTAATTTTGTTAATGACAATTTTTTATATGTTTATTTTTCTATGTGCGGAGGTAACAGCAGTAGCTATATTAATAAACTTTATATCAGGTACTGAACTTTGGATTACAGCACTAATAGTTCTTTTGGCAACATTAACTTACACTTTATATGGAGGTTTAAGAGCTTCTATATTTACAGATAATATACAAATGATTGTTATTATAATTCTTTTAATAATTTCAACAGCATATATTTTTTCTTTTACTGGCAGTGAATTTTCATTTGAATTTGTTCAGGAGAAAAATCCACAATTATTAAGTGCTTCTTATATTCCAAGTTATACTGCAGGATTAACTTTTTTTATTGCAGTTGCTGCAACCAATTTATTTCATCAAGGAAATTGGCAGAGAGTGTATGCCGCAAAAGATTATCAAACATTAAAAAAAAGTCTGATTTTTTCTTTTTTTATTATTATTCCGATTGTTTTATTTATGGGTTTTACAGGTATGGTTTCATTCTCTATAGACTCAACTAATAGACCAGATCTTGGTTTTTTTACATTATTGTTAAAAGAACAAACTGAAATATTATCTCTAATAGTCGTTACACTTGGATTAGCTTTAACTATTTCAACTGTTGATACTTTGGTAAATGCAATTTCAAGTTTGTTTATTGTAGATGGTAAGGCAACATTTAATTTTGATAAAAAGACTGACTATCTTAAATTGTCTAAATATTTTATTATATTCTTATCATTAATCGCATTTATTGTTGCGTCCAAAGGATTTGATATTTTATATTTATTTTTATTGGCTGATTTATTTTGTTGTGCTTTTGTTTTTACAGTTTTTTATAGTTTCTACAATAAAGGGATTAATGAAAAGACAGCATACATATCAATCTTGGTTGGATTACTTGGTGGTTTCTTAATGTTTCCATTTCCAGATTTTTCAAAAAGTTTATTGGTTGGAATTTTAACACCTAAAGAAATGTTTTCACCTTTTGTTGTGCAATCTTTATTATTTTTATCATTTATTGTAGCCACATTTTTACCTGCAATAATTTTAAAAATTAAAAGATAGTAGGTGTTATTGTAAAGATTTTATTTGTAAGTAGATTTTATCTTTATTTGTTTGACCTATAGTTCGTGATATTTCTTTATCATTTTTATAAACAACAATTGTTGTCCAATAATCAATTCCTAGAGATTTGGCAATTTCTTTATCTTTAGTTTGTTCAAAACTTAAAAAAACAATATCTTTAAAATCATTTTTAGCTTGATCTAATATTTTGATTTGTTTTGCACATGTTGTACAGGTTTTGTTCCATGAATTAATTACAACAGTCTTTCCTTCAAGCTGAGCATTTTTAAAAATTTCATTAGAAAAAGTAGTTTCTTTGCTTGTTGCTGAAAAGCTAACATTAAGAAAAACGATTATTAAAATTAAAAGATTCTTCATAACACAGACAGCTTATATTTATTTTAATTTATTGTAATCAAACAAATTGTCCCTATATATGAATTTCTAGATGTCTACTAATCAAATCAATATCAACAACTTATCAAAAGTTTATGCCAATGGATTTGAGGCTTTAAAAAAAATTAATCTTAAGATAAAAAAAGGTGAAATTTTTGCCATGCTAGGACCTAACGGTGCTGGTAAAACTACACTTATAAGCACCATATGTGGAATAGTTACACCTTCATCAGGAACTGTAACTGTTGATAATTTTGATATTATTAAAGACTATAGGGAAACACGTTCAAGAATTGGATTAGTGCCTCAGGAATTAACTTTAGAACAATTTGAAACAGTGTTTAACAATGTTTCTTACTCTAGAGGCTTGTATGGAAAAAAACCTAACCCTCAATATATTGAAAAAATTTTAAAAGACCTAAGTTTGTGGGACAAAAAAGATCAAAGATTAAGACAATTATCTGGTGGGATGAAGCGAAGAGTTTTGATTGCTAAAGCTCTATCACATGAGCCTTCAATTTTATTTTTAGATGAACCAACAGCAGGAGTAGATGTTGAGCTAAGACAAGACATGTGGAAAATTGTTGAAGAATTAAGAAAAACAGGTGTGACTATTATTCTAACCACTCATTACATTGAAGAAGCAGAAGCTATTGCAGATAGGGTAGGTGTTATAAATAATGGCGAAATTATATTAATTGAAGAAACAAAAGAGCTACTAAAAAAGATGGGTCATAAAAAATTGACAGTTGAGTTACAAGATGAAATTTCTGAAATTCCAGATAGTTTAGAAAAATATGAATTAGTTTTAGGGAAAAATAAAATGTCGATTGATTACATATACAATGTTCAAGCTGAACAAACAGGTATTACTAATTTATTACAAGATTTAAAAGATGCAGGATTAAAATTAAAAGATTTAAAAACTGAGCAAAGCACTCTTGAAAAAATATTTGTCAGTTTAGTAAAGGAAAATAATGAAATTTAATTTCTCTGCTTTTAGTGCAATTTATCTTCATGAAATGGATCGATTTAGAAGAACTTTGATGCAATCGTTGCTTTCACCAGTTCTATCAACCTCTCTATATTTTATTGTATTTGGATCTGTGATTGGTGGTTATGTCGAAAAAATTGATGGTATCAGTTATGGTTCATACATTGTCCCTGGCTTACTAATGTTAACACTTTTAACTCAATCAATAACAAACACTTCTTTTGGAATTTTTTTTCCTAAATTTAATGGAACTATTTATGAAATATTAGCTGCGCCAATTTCAACGCTGGAAATAGTGTTAGCTTTTGTTGGTGCTGGGGCCACTAAAACATTAATGGTAGGTGTGGTTATATTTATTACAGCAAATTTTTTTGTTGAAGTTGATGTTAAATATCCACTTTTAGTAGTTTTTTTACTTGTACTTGTGGCATTTACATTTGCATTATTTGGTTTTTTAATAGGTTTAATGAGTTCAAACTTTGAGCAAATGTCTATTATTCCAACATTAATCATTACGCCAATGGTATTTTTGGGAGGAAGTCTCTATTCCTTAGATATGCTACCACCTTTTTGGCAAACGATTACTTACTTTAATCCAGTTGTTTACTTGATAAATGGCCTAAGATTTGCGTTTTATGGAGTATCTGATTTTAATATTTGGATTAGTATTAGCTCAATGGTAGTTTTTCTATTTATATGTGTAGGGATAGTTACTGTATTATTAAAAAAAGGTTACAATATAAAATCTTAAATATCGTCAATTAAAAAATTAAATATGAGTATTTTAATGATTCGATTGCATCTAAAAATTTTTAGTTAATAAAGTCTTAAAATACATCTTGTAGTTGAAATTTATAAATAGCTTAAAATTATTGATTTTATTGAACTTTTTTGTTGCTTTAATACAACACATAGTTTTTTTTTAAAAATTACAATGTTTTGCTGTTATGTAAAATAATGTTTTTAGATTATAAGGTCTATAACAATTGTTTAAAAATATATTAATATAATTAAAGATAAAAGGTTTATTATGAAAAAAATAGTAACAATATTATTTACATCATTATTTTTCATGTCAACTGCGTTTGCAGGCGGTATGATTGGTGTGAAACTTGGTGCTGGAACTCTAGATGGTGAAAGAACTGTCGATCCATCACACGGAACTACTAATGGAGCTTCTGGAAGTGTAGACAGTGAATATGCTGCTATATTTGGAGAAATTTCAGGTGAGAAATTTGCAGTAGGTTTAGAATTAGTTCCACTTGAAGGTAAAATAGATACTAAAGCTACAACGACTACTGACTCAACAGTAACTATTTCTAACTTAGCAACTGTGTATGCATTAGTGCCATTCGGTTCATCACCTATATATGGAAAACTTGGATATTCTAGAGCAGAATTATCTGTGAAAGCAAATTACACTACTGTTACAGTTGGAGCACACTCAGACAACCTTGAAGGTCCAATGATTGCTCTCGGTGCTCAGTTTGATAGCCCAATACCGTTTTTAGATGTTATTAGAGTTGAAGCAACTCATCACATGTTTGATGAAGTGTCAATTACAACTACTAACACAAATGGTACAGCTGATACTCACACTAAAAAAGGTGAAGCTGATTTAACAACAATTAGTTTATCATTAGCTAAATCGTTTTAGTAAATAAATATTATTTATAAAAAGGCCTCATTTTATGAGGCCTTTTTTTTATCTATTATTATTAAGCTTTAGTTATATTTTTTTTAGGATCATAAAAAGGAATTTTAACTATTTGTGACAAGAAATTTTTATTATCAGTTTTAACTTCTAATACTGATCCAATTTCTGAATAAGTTATCTCAACCATAGCTAATGCAATATTCTTTTTAAGTCTAGGTGAATATACTGCTGAAGTAACCTTACCAATTGTTTTACCATTTATTTGAACTGGCCAAAAAGTTGTATTAGGTCCAACTAACGGATTACAATCAATTATTAAACCAACTTGCTTTCTTTTAATACCGTTGTGTTTGATTTTCTTTAAGGCATCCTTACCTATAAATTTAGTATCCGTATCTAAATTTACTAATCTATCAAAACCAAGTTCAAATGGATTTGTGTTTATATCAGCATCTGCGTGATAAGATAACATTCCACCTTCAATCCTTCTAATTGTAGAAGTGTGACCTGGTTGAATTCCATGTTCGTTTCCAGCATCCATAATTTTTTCATATAACTCATTTCCTCTAGAACTATCTCTTAAATATATTTCATAGCCAAGTTCACTAGACCAACCAGTTCTAGACACAATTAATGGGATGCCATCTAGACTACATTCTTTAAGCCAATAATATTTTAAATTTCTTATTTCTTCCCCAAATAATTTAACCATAATTTCTTGTGAAATTGGTCCTTGTAATTGCAAAGGAGAAACATCTGGTTCAGTTATTTTAACATCAAGTCCAGAGTTAATAGCAACTCCTTGAGCCCAAAGCAAAATATCACTATCTGCAAGGGATAACCAAAAATGATTTTCAGCAAGTCTTAATAAAACTGGATCATTTAATATACCGCCATCATTATTAGTAATTAAAACATACTTGCATTGCCCAATAGCAAGTTTTGATAAATCTCTAGGTGTTAATATTTGAATAAATTCGTATGCATCAGCGCCGGTTATTTCAACTTGTCTTTCTACCGCAACATCACAAAGAATAGCTTTTTCAATTAAATTCCAAAAGTTTTTTTCAGGATTACCAAAGTCTCTGGGAATATACATATGGTTATAAACTGAAAATCCAGTGGCACCCCATTTTACAGTTGAATCAAAATAAGGTGATTTTCTAATTTGAGTTCCAAAACCGAAGTCTTTATTGATCATTTTTCTCCATAACAGTCTTAATAATTATTTACAAATAAAAAATAGCCTAGTTAAAGGCTATTAAAAAAAATTGAGGGAATTAATTTTTATTTAAAATTGCTCAGATTCAGTTGAACCTGCCATAGCAGTTGTGGAACTTTTACCACTGCTAATAGTATTAGATACAGCATCAAAATACGAAGTACCAACTTCTCTTTGATGCTTAACACTAGTGTAACCATCCTTTTCTCTAGAAAATTCTTGTTGTTGAATTTTTGAGTAAGCGGTCATACCTTCTTTTTTATATTTTTCAGCAAGTTCAAAAATTGCAATATTTTGCGTGTGAAAACCAGCTAAAGTAATAAATTGAAATTTATATCCCATCTTAGCGATCTCTTGTTGGAATGAGGCAATTTCATCATCACTTAAATGTTTCTTCCAATTAAATGAGGGAGAACAGTTATATGCTAATAGTTTTCCTGGAAATTTTTCATGTATTGCATCCGCAAATTTTTTAGCTTCTGCAAGATTTGGAGTTGCTGTTTCACACCAAATTAAATCTGCATAGGGTGCATATGCAAGTCCTCTTGAAATAGCTTGTTCTATTCCATCTTTAACGTAGAAAAAACCTTCAGGAGATCTTTCACCAGTTAAAAATGGTTTGTCATTTTCATCAAAATCATTTGTAATCAATTTTGCAGCGTTAGCATCTGTTCTTGCTAGAATGATTAGCGGCACTTCTGCAATATCTGCTGCTAATCTTGCTGATTTTAAATTTTTTACCATTGTACCTGTTGGAACCAAAACTTTTCCACCCATGTGACCACATTTTTTTTCACTAGCTAACTGATCTTCAAAATGAACACCTGCAGCACCAGCTCGTATAAATTTTTTAGTTAATTCAAATACATTAAGTGGCCCACCAAATCCTGCCTCACCATCAGCAATTATAGGTAACATATAATCAGTTTTATCTTCTTTTTTCATATCACCATCTAATAATTCCATATGTTGGATTTGATCTGCTCTAACCAATGAGTTGTTCATCGTCTCAACTAATTTAGGAGCACTATCATAAGGGTATAAAGATTGGTCCGGATACATTTCACCTGCAGTGTTTGCATCTGCTGCAACTTGCCATCCACTTAAGTAAATCGCTTTCAACCCAGCTTTTGCATGTTGAACAGCCTGGTTACCAGACAATGATCCAAGTGTATTTACATAAGCCTCAGTATTTAATAAATTCCAAAGTTTTTGTGATTGATTTTTACACAATGAATATTCAATTTTAATTGATCCTCTTAATCTCTCAACCTCATCATCTGTATAATCACGTTTTATTCCAGCAAATCTTTTTAAGTCGTATGAGATATTTTCTGCACTCATTATTGTTTATCCTATGATGTTAGTTTTAGAGAAAATTGAATTAGTAAGAATGGATTAGTTATTATCGTCTAGAGACTTAATAAGATCACTCATCCCACTTGAACCCCAATCACAATGATCATCTCTCATATAGATACCTCTACTGTTGTGCTGATCAAAATCTTCTTTTTTAATGATTTGAGCTTCATTTTCATTGTTATTTATTTTTTTATTCATGTAAATTTTATAATTTACAAAGTTTACTAAATCTACCAAAAAGTTAAAAAGACTTGTAAATCAAAGAAAAAAATTGTAAAAATAAATTTACAAAGTTTACAAATAGAAAATATGAGTCAATTAGATTTAAAAATAGGGCCTAAAATCAAAGCTTTTCGAAGACAGCTGGGTCTTCAAGCCAACAAATTAGCTGAAGAACTAAGTATTTCTCCGAGTTATTTAAATTTAATTGAGAGTGGCAAAAGAAAGATTGATGGCGATCTTTTACTAAAAGTATGTGAAAAGCTTAATATTGAATTATCACATCTTACTTCAAAAGCAGATATTAATTTACAAAACACTATTTCTGAAATTTTAGATGATAGTTTATTTGAAGATTTAGATATTTTAGGACCCGAGGTAAAAGATCTAGTAAGCACAAATCCAAAAATTGGAAAAGCAATTGTAAGACTTGGAGATATTTTAAAAAAAAAAGATCACGAGTTAATTGATAAGATTGAAAAAATTTCTGGAAAAATAGTTGATAATAGAAAAAATTCTTTTCCAGGTGAAGTTATTTCAGATTTTTTACAACAAAATAAAAATTATTTTCCAAAACTAGAGGACTTTGCAAATAAAGTTTTCAATAAAATCCAAAAAAATAATAGAACAAGGTATATTGCTCTTTGTGATTATTTAAATTCAGAATATTCAATTAATGTTAAAGATGTAATACCTGATGAAAATAAACCTTTTTCAAAAATCTATAATAAGAATAAAAATGAATTATTGTTAAGTGATTATAGTTCATTAGAAACAAAAAAACTTCATGCAGCAGCACAAATAGCGCAAGAAGGTGCTAATGAAGAGATTAATGATTATTTATCCAATTTTAGTTTTCCATCTGAAGAATCTAAAAAATTAACTAAAGTTGCCTTACTAAATTATTGTGCTGCAGCAATATTGATGCCTTATAAACTTTTTCATACAGAGTGTAAAAAACTTAAATATGATTTAGAATTGTTACAAAATACATTTGCTACATCATTTGAACAAGTTGCACATAGAGTTACTTGTTTACAAGATCCAAAACTTCCGGGTATTCCTTTTCATTTTTTAAGAGTTGATATGGCAGGGAATATTTCAAAAAGATTTTCACTATCAGGAATTGATATTCCTAGATATGGCGGAGCTTGTCCTAGATGGAATGTTTATTCAGCACTAACTAGACCTGGTGTTATTCAGGCTGCTGTAAGTAAAATGACTAATGGTGAAAAATATGTTTGTATCGCTAGAACAGTTGAAAAAGGTATTGGTCGATTTGGACAAGCTAAAAGTATATTGTCAATAGGACTTGGCTGTGAAGCAAAATACGCAAAAGATTTTGTTTATACCGAAAATATAAATATTAACGATAAATCAACAGAGATACCTATTGGTGTTTCATGTCGGACTTGTGATAGATTAGATTGTTCTCAAAGGGCATTTCCACCACTTCATAAAAAATTTGATATTGACATCAATACCCGAGGTGTTTCTGTTTATGTTGGTGATAAAAATTAAATAATAAAAGTTTTTAGTATCTTTTTTTTAAATTATTATAATTTTCAATATTATCCACTGTATACCACTTTTTTGGCTCAATATCTGATACGTAAAGCTGTTTAATCTTCATCAATCTTTTCCAAAGAATATTAAAGTCATTTGTTGGTTTTATTTTTAGGTTTATTTTTTTTGGATTTAAGACCTGTATTCCAGTACAGTAAATACTTGATTTTTTCTTTCTAGAAAGACCATTAACTACATTTTTTTTACTAAATATATAGTCTCCAGACAAACCAGCCACTGGTTGAGTAGGTATAATCATACAAAGAGGTTGTTTTTTTTTATAATAATCTTTTTCAATTTTTTTAAAGTCAATATCTGTAACGTTATCGCATGTTAAAACATAAATTGGCTTATCAAAATATTTAAACATAGAGTTAAAAATCCACCAAGCATTACCTTTGTTATTTGTATTAATGATAGAAGAAACTTTTTGCTCAATTAAATGTTTTGCAAGTATTGGACCTTTGTATCCAACAGATATATGAATAAAACTAATATATTTTTTTAGTTTGTTAATTCCATTTGATATTAAAGAACTTTGTTTAAATTTTATTAGTCCTTTTGGAATTTTTTTAGTCAAAGGCATTAATCTTGTGCCTCTTCCAGCAGCCATTATGAATGCATGGTCTATTTTTTTAGAGATCATTATTATTTATCCCAAATCTAATTATTTTTTCTATTTCAGATTGAGATAATCTTTTAGCATTTTGAGAAGATACGATTTTTTTAAGTGGCTTTTTTGACATCTTGTTAAAGTCTATAACATAATATTTTTTGTTTTTAATATTTATAGAGTGTGTATATTTTAATTCATCTTCACCTATTAAATATTCATCCAATCTATCACCTTTTCTTGAATTAATAACTTTGTATTTGCCTCCAAGTTTTTTTATCCAAACTTTCAAAATTTCAATCATTTTTGCTGATTTCATTTCTGCAGATAAAATTTTTCCATTTAATTTGTCTTTAAGTTTTAATGCTTGATCAACTAAACTTACCGCTTCATCAACAGAAAAGAAAAATCTTCTCATATTAGGTCCTGTTGTAAGAATCGTTTTATTTTTGTTAAACATTTGTTTCCAAATTGGTAGCACTGAGCCTGTTGACCAGGCAACATTACCATATCTAACACATATGAATTTCGTTTTACCATAAGGGTTGCTTGAACAAAATAATCTTTCCATGCAAGATTTACTTAATCCATAAATATTTTTTATTGGTGGTGAGGCTTTATCTGTAGATATACCTATGACAGTTGGAATTTTTTTATTTAAACATGCTCTAGCAATATTTGTAGAGCCCAATATGTTTGTGTCTATGCATTCAAATGGAAATTTTTCAGAGAGATCAACAAATTTAGTAGCAGCGGCATGGATAACAATATCTGGCTTAGTAAAATTTAAACAATCATTAACAGAATTTAAATTTGAAACATCTAAAGGGACAGTTTCACAATTAGTCAGGTTTTTAACTAAGAAATTCTGCTTATTATTTCTAGCACCTAAAAAAACTTTGTATTTTTTTCGGTAAAAAATAGCTAAATTTCTGCCTAAATAACCAGTTCCACCTGTAATTAAAATTTTTTTCATTATAAAATTATGATAAATATTTTTTTAATTCTTAATATAATAATGTCTATATCGATACATATACCTTTTTACAATCCAAATCCTCAAAAAAAAGAAGGTTATAGACAATTAACTAGGTTCGAATTTTTAAAAGAAAATATTGAAAATTTAAAAAGCTTATCAATTAAAAGTGATATCTTTATTCACACTCACAATGATTTTTTAGATAATAAGAATCTAGATGCAAAAATTATTAATCACTCAATTAGTGAGGCAGATGTAAATAAAGGTCTATTAACATGGTTATTGAGGCCTTTAATGGAAAAGCAAAAAGATGATTATGAATATTTTATGTATTTAGAGCATGATATAAAATTTTCAGAGGAGAATCTTAGATATTTTTTAAAATATGATGTCTCTTTAAATGAAAAAAAATTTCATTTAGGATTTTTAGTTTATGAAAGAAATCACAATGATCAAAAAAAATACTGCATACATTTAACTAAAAAATTACAAAAATTTATAAAGATTAATTCACAAAAATTTTTCATAAATGATTTTGAAAATTATTGTTGTTTTTGGATATACAATAAAAAGATATTTAAAAATTTTATAAAAACAAAATGGTGGTCTTTTGAAAAAAAACCAACCAATTTTAAACATAATTATGGAATTACAGAAAGATCGTCTATTGGTTATCACGCATTTAGTATGAACTATTTTAAAGCAACGTTATTACCAGAAATTAATGACAAACCAGACCCAGATTGCTTTGTTGAGCATATGACAAATAATTATTTTGAAAAATTTTCAGATACAGATAAAAAAAATTATTATGATATTAGAGGTGTTTGCAAATATGATATTAAAAATTTATATGAAGATGATCAAAATCAAGAAGAAAAAAGTGATTTTTTTTATTTAATTAGATTTGTAAAATCATTTTTTTGGAAATTAAGATTTTTAAAACGAATGATTAAAAAATTATAAATTTTAATTAATAGTTTTTTTTTCAAATAGTTAAATTTATATGAAAAAATTTGATTTATCTAATTTCACACTTCAAGAGTCAGATGGAGTTTTAATTTTAAAAAATGATTATACAACAGTGGGTTTTGTAAGATTTAATTCAGAGAGTGAAATCGAATACATATTTGTTAATCCAATTTTTAGAAAACAAGGTTTGGCAAAAAAATTACTTAAAATGGTTGAAAAAAAAACCTGTAAAAAAATTATTTTTCAGGATCCAATCAGTCCTCTTGGGGAAAAATTACTTCAGTCGTTAGGCAAGTATAATTAATCACATATATTGGATTAAATATTTATGCTAAGTATTCTTAATAATGATTAGCAAAAAATTTAAACCTCGTATCAAAGCCAGAATTAGAAAAAACAAACAATCTGTTAACAAAACAATTAATAATTTTTTTGAGTGGATTAAAGGGTCAAAATTAATTGAATTAAAAGAATGCAATACTGTAGATGATCCTGTTAGACCTGAGTTAGATAATGATTTTAGAACTGGTTATGGTCGAAAAATTTATGGTGTTGAATATAAAGGAGAAATACACGCTGTTATGTGTTTTGCTTATACCAATAAAATTCCTACAAGTGTTGAAGAGTTAGAAAAATTTAGCACAGATGCTTTTTTACAAAGTGCAATGAGAGATCAAAATATTGGTCAAATTGCAATTGCATATACTGTTTGGTCTACAAAAAAAGGTGGTGGTAAACTAATCGTAAAAGAGGTTTTTAAGAAAATAAAGAAATCTAATCATTTAAATAGATTGGTTACTTTATCCCCACTTACTGAAATGGCTACAAAATTTCATCTAAGAAATGGTGCAAAACTTTTGCAAATTAATGAAACTACACAAAATTTCGAATATAAAGTTATTTAAATTCATGAAAAATTTAAAATTCTACGCTCTATTATTTTGTGTTTTACATATTTTAACTTATTCTAACGCCATGGCTATTGAAGAGGCAAATTATGAAGTAGTAGAAAAAAATTCAATTTATGAGATACGAAAATACTCAGATCGATTAGCAGTCGAAACTGTAACAGATAATCAAAATAATAGTTTTAGAAAACTTTTTAATTATATTTCTGGAAATAATAAAACAAATGAAGAAATTAAGATGACCACTCCAGTAACTCGTATTGAAAAAGACGGTAGGATGACAATGCAGTTTTACTTACCACAAAAATTTAATCAAAATAATGCACCTGACCCCAAAAGAAGTGATGTTGAATTAATTAATATTGAGGGAGGATATTTTGCAGTGTTGAGATATTCAGGAAGATCTTCAGACAAAAATTTTATTAAACATAGAGATATTTTATCAAATGAATTAAATAAAAAAAATGTTTCGATAAAAAGTTCACCTATAATGGCAACCTATAACAGTCCTTTTACACTCCCTCCTTTTAGAAGAAATGAAGTAATGTTCAAAATTAGTTTTTAAATTTTTAAACTTCAAATATTATTGATTTCTAATCAATGGATAAACTTTTGGGTTTAAATATTTTAGGTTTGTAAGCATTATCAAAGTTAAGGTAACCAAACCTATGCTTAATCCTAAATTAAATAAAACTTTAAAATCAAAAGCCCACACCAATTCAAAAATATTTTCCATTATAAATTTAGAGGCAATTACCGCAAAAAAGATAGCTATTAATATTACTGATTTAAAAATAATTACAAATTCTATTAGAGAGGATAAAATTACCTCTTTTTTTGAAAACCCTAATATCTTAAAAACTAAATTTTGATATTCTTTGACTTTTCCTTGAACCATAATAGCGCTTGAAATAACAATTAATCCAATAATAATAGTCACTGCAGAAATAAGTGTTACAGCTACAAACACCTTATTTAAAACGTCTGTTACTTTATTTAAATAATCTGCGATCTTAATCATAGATAAACTTGGTAACGATTCTAACATTAAAGTTTCATCAAACTTTTCAATAGTTTCAAATTTAGCTGTTGCCAAATATTCATGAGGAATATTATTTGCAAATTGAGGATTAAATAACATTGCAAAATTAATATTAAGATCACGGTAATCAACAGCTCTAAAATTTACAATTTCACCATCAACTTCTCTACCATAAATATTAAGTGTAAACACATCACCTAACTTTATATTTAAATCTTTTGCAACTTCTGCATCTAAAGATATTTGAAGTTGGTCAGGTTTGCTAAGATCCCACCATTCACCCTCAGTTAATGGATTATCTTTTGGAATTTCATCTACCCATGAAGATCTTCTGTCACTCCCAATAACCCAATAACTATCATCACCAGGCTTTATATATGTATTTGGGTTAATACCATTTATTTTAGTAATGCCAGATGAAACCATAGGCACTACTTCAATTTTAGCATTTGGATCCATTTGTAGAATGTTATTTTCAAATTTATTTTTTTCACCTTTTTGAATACCAACAAAAAAATAATCTGGAGCGATATCTGGTATAGATTTTGCAATTTCTCTTTTAAAATTAGTACCAACTAATGATAGCGTAAGTAGCAATGTCACCCCTAAACCTAAAGACATAATTGTAATAGGAGTAATACTTTTTGTTTGCGTTATATTTTTAATGGATACTTTTAAGGATATATTGGAAGAAGATTTAAATTTTTTTAAGAAATAAATGATTATTTTTGAAAGTAGAAAAAATACAATCAAACATACAAAGAAAGCTACAAAATACCCAAGACTATATATAGGATTTTCAGATCTTACACTAAATAGAAAAACCAAAACAGATAATAAGATTATACTTAAAGCTGCAGATTTTTTTGAATAATAAAATTCTAAATTTTGAAATACATTTCTAAATAAATTAGAGGCTTTTACTTGATCGATTGAACTTATGGTTGGAATTGAAAAAATTATTAACACTAACAATCCAACTAAAAATATTTTAATAAAATTAATAATTGAAAACACTGGAGAAACATTAAGTCCTAATCCATCTGATAAGTATTGATCTACAATAGGAACTAGTAAAAAACTTGAACTATAAGCAAATATCGTGATTAATAAAAGTAAGATTAATAATTGAAGATAATACAATGTTTTAATATTGCCTGAGTAAAATCCCACTGCTTTTCTAACTGCAATTGACATATTATTTTGATTGATAAAAGAAAGAAGAGTATTTGCTATTCCGATTCCAGCAATCAGCATAGCACTAATAGAGACTAATGATAAAAACTGTGAAAAATTATTTATAATCTCTTTTAATCCACTTGCAGAATTTTCAGGATACCTAAGTTGAGCTTTTTGATCATCTTTAAATAGATTCTTTATTCTTTTTTCTATCTTATTAGGATCATCACTTTCGTTAAATTTTACTTTGTACTCATAATTTAAAAAACTACCAATTCCATTTAATTTTAAAATTTCTAATGTTTGATCACCTGCAAGTGCCCAATCACCAAATGCAACAAAACCGCTTACATCGGGTACAGATTTTACAACTCCTATAATTGTAAATAATTGATTTTGAACTTTAATTTTGTCATTAATCTTTAGATTTAAATTTTTGGATAAACTTTCATTTATTAGCAAAGTATTGGGCTCATTATGCATTCTATCAAATGCACCTGCCGGTTCATAATCAACTGAACCATACAAAGGATATTTAGTATCTACAGTTTTTATTCTGGTAAAAAGAGATTTATTCTTTTCTCTACCGATTGTTGAGACCATTGTGCTAAATTCAATCATTTGAGAAATAGTTGCAAATTCTTTTACTTGATTGACTAGCTCAAGATTTCCTTCATTACGATTAAAGTCAATTTCAAGATCTCCACCTAACAGAGCTTTAGCATTATCGTTAAGTTCCTTTTTTAAGCTATCTTCAATTGTGAAGATGGCACTTAAAATGAAAAGACTAATAAAAAGAGTTATTATAATGCTGGCGAGTTTTTTATAATTTCTGCTTAAATCTTTTAAAGCATACTTAAAAATTAAATTAAGTTCAGATGGATTATTTAATTTTTCCATCTTTAATTTTAATTTTACGTTTTGCTTTATTTGCTAATTTTGGATCATGAGTTACCATAATTAATGAAGAACCTTCATCTTTAACATAGTTAAATAATATATCTGATATCATTACTGAATTCTCAGTATCTAAATTTCCTGTGGGTTCATCAGCTAAGATCAATTCTGGTTTCATTGCAATTGCTCGAGCTATAGCTACTCTTTGTTGTTCCCCTCCAGATAGTTGACTTGGTAAATTATTAAATCGATGACTAAGTCCAAATCGATCCAATAATAGTTTTGCCTCCTTTTCTGAATTTTTAAATTTATTCAGCTCAAGGGTTAATGCTACATTTTCAACTGCAGTGTAATTTGGGATTAGGTAGAATGACTGGAATATAATTCCAATATTTTTTCTTCTTATCTCTGAGACTTCATCTTCACTCAATTTTGTGATTTCATGATTTTGAAAAAATATTTTTCCAGATGTTGCTTTTTCTAATCCACCAATTAGCATAATAAGACTAGTTTTTCCTGATCCACTTTCTCCAACAATAGAGATTGTCTCTTTTTTCTTGGTAGTTAGATTTACATCTTTTAAAACTCTTATATTATCTTTACCAGTTTGATATTTAAGATTTATTTTATTTAATTTAAGAAGAACGCTCATGAATAAAAGTTTTATTATTAAAATTATTGTAATTTGTCTAGTCACTATAAAAGTAAGTGCGATAGAAAAAGTTATATTATTTGGAGATAGTTTGATGGCTGGTTATGGATTACCTAAGGAGCAACATTTATCAGTAGTTTTGCAAAAAAGGTTACAGATAGACGGTTATAATATTGAAATTATTAATGGCAGTGTTTCAGGCAGCACTTCTGCAGGTGGATTAAACATAGCTGAATGGACTTTATCAGAGTCTGATATTGATCTAATGATTTTATCCCTTGGAGCTAACGATATGTTAAGAGGTATCAATCCAAAAGAGACAAAAAATAATTTAGAAGAAATCATTAAAATTGCCAAAAATAAAAATATTAAAACAATTATAGCAGGAATGATTGCGCCTACTTCTTATGGTTTTGAGTATAAGAAATCTTTTGATCAAATTTTCTTTGATTTATCAAAAAAGTATAAATTACAATTAATTCCTTTTCTACTTGAAGGTGTAGCACAAAAACCTGAATTTAATTTAAGTGATGGCATGCATCCAAATGACCAGGGTACAATTATCATTGGTAATACTCTAAAAAAAGCTATCTTAGAAAATCTATAAAGACTCAATATTATTTTTTTGTTAACATTTTTAATGAAAAAGATTCTAACAATTATTATTTTATGTCTTACAACAACGACTTTAAGTGCAAATGATAGAAACCTTGAGTTGGATAAATTATTTTTAGAATTAAAAAAAAATATTCCATCTTTATCATCAGGAATTGCACAACAAATTTGGATGCTGTGGAGTACTCATCCTACAGATCAAAAATTGACATCGCTTTTAGATGAGGGCTCAAGATTAGTTCAAGATCAACAATTAAAAAGAGCTATTGATGTTTTTACAGAGGCAATTGAATTGGACCCTAGCTGGGCTGAGGCTTGGAATAAAAGAGCAACAGTATTATATATGGTTGGAGAATTTCAAAAATCTCAAGATGATATTGATAAAGTTTTAGAATTAGAAGAAAGACATTTTGGAGCTTTAGCGGGACAAGGAATGGTTAATATAAAATTAAAGAATTACGATAAAGCTAAAAAAAGCTATCAAAAAGCACAAGAAATTTATCCTTCCATGAAATCATCTAAGGTAATGATTGAACAAATTGACGAGTTAATTAAAAGACAATCAATTTGATTATTTAAAGTAAGATTTTTTTTCAGATTTAATTGTTAGGAAGTTATGAGCATTCAATACGATGTAATTATAATTGGGGCAGGCGCAGCTGGCATGATGAGTGCTATTGAAGCTGGTAAGCGTGGACGAAAAGTTCTTCTTGTAGATCATTATAAAAAAATAGGTGAAAAAATTAGAATTTCAGGCGGTGGTAGATGTAATTTTACCAATATTCACACAAACCCTAACAAGTTTCTTTCACAAAACCCTAAATTCATAAAATCAGCATTAAGTCAATACACACAAAATGATTTTATTAATTTAATTAAAAAGTATGAAATTAAATTTCATGAAAAAAAATTAGGACAACTATTTTGTGACCAAAGTGCTCAACAAATTGTTGAAATGCTACTTAAAGAATGTCAGCTAGCAAACGTTACTATTTTAAAAAATTTTATTATAAAAGATGTTAGTAAAGAAAATGATCAATATCTTGTATCAACAGAAACTGACAAGTATTCGTCCCAATCTCTAATTGTTGCAACTGGTGGATTATCAGTTCCTAAAATTGGTGCTACTTCATTCGGTTATGAAATCGCTAAAAAATTTGATCATCAAATTATTGAAACCTTACCTGCTTTAGTGCCACTAACTTTTAACGAAAAGATATTAGAAATGTGCAAAGAATTAACAGGGCTTTCTGTTGAAGCCATTGTTTCTTTTAATAAAGTATTATTTCAAGAAGGAATGTTGTTCACACATAGAGGTTTAAGTGGACCCTCTATTTTGCAAATTTCATCATATTGGAAACAAGGAGACAATATAAAAGTTAATTTGTCACCAAAATTAAATATTTACCAACTATTAGAAGAAAAAAGAAAATCAAATCCTAAAATAGATATTTTAAATATTGTAAGTGATATTATGCCTAAAAGATTAGCTCAAATAGTTTGTAGTGAAAATAGAGTTGGTGGGAACATTTCAGAACTATCTAACAAAATGTTAAAAAAACTGAGTGACAATATCAACACATGGACAATAAATCCAACAGGAACAGAAGGATATAGAACTGCAGAGGTAACATTAGGTGGAGTTAATACTAAAGAATTATCTTCAAAAACAATGATGTCTAATAAACACAAGAATTTATTTTTTATTGGTGAAGTGGTTGATGTAACAGGACATTTGGGTGGATATAATTTTCAATGGGCTTGGTCTTCTGGTTATGTTGCGGGCCAATATGCTTAAAAACCATCATGTCGACTCAACTCATTCTATTTGCTAAAATAAATTTATGTGTGGAAGATATGTTATCAAAAATCCAGTTACTAAAACTAGTAAATTAGTTAAATCAGCAATTCAAGTTGAAGATACTGAAAACTATAACGCACATCCGTATCAAAAACTTCCAGTTATAAAAAAATATAAAAATGGCAATACATTAGAGGCTCTCAAATGGGGTTTAATCCCAAGCTGGGCTAAAGATAAAGATTTTAAAGCTTTAATTAATGCAAGATTAGAGACTATCGATGAGAAAGTTTCATTTAAAAAATTAATTAAAAACAATAGATGTGTTGCAGTTGCTGATGGTTTTTATGAATGGAAAAGAGAAGAAAATGAAAAAACACCACATTATTTTACAAGAAAAGATAGTAAACCAATTTTTTTTGCTGGTATTTTTGAAGAAGATCAATTTTGTTTAATTACAGAAGAAGCAAAAGAAAACATTGACGAAATACATAACCGACAACCTGTAATAATTAACCAAACAGATATTAATCGATATTTAAATTTAGAATTACAAGGTTCTACTTTTTTAAAAGAATGTAATAAACCTGATCTTATATTTCATGAAGTATCAAAAGATGTGAATAAACCTACAAATAATATCGCTTCTTTAATTCAAAGAACAAATTAATTTCGTTTAAAAATCAATAAAATTTAAGTATTATTTTTTATGAAAAAATTTCTTTCATTTTTATTATTTATTATATTTTTTATTAATTCAAATATTTCCCTAGCAATAGATTATAAAAAAGGTGAAATTCTTAAAGACAGTTTTCAAGTAAGCAAAAAATTTAAAATTGATTTACCACCTGGGGATTGGACATTAATTCAACGAAATAGATGGAGCTATTATGGTTTAAGATCAAAATCAAACATTATTGTTAGAACAGAAAATAATAAAGTTGTTGAAGGAATGATTTTAGAGGAAATGCACACAGCTGGGGTTTATGAGTACATAATTAATAATGCTTTAAATCAGATTGTTTTTAAAGGAAAGTATGATGGCTGTTATGAAAGACCAGAATATTATTACTTAAATTTTTATCGAAAAGGAACAACACACAACTGTTTTAGAGCAGGTCATACTAATTTTTATAATAGAATTTATAATCCAAAAGATCCTGAATTAGGCAACGCATATTCACAGACTAAAAAATGGTTTAGAGAAACTTCTGTCGAAGTTCCTAAAATTGGATTGTGGAGTAATCACAGTTACTTTTCAAGACTAAATTATGGAAAATGGTTTGTATTAAGTTATTATATTGACCCAAGTATTTTAAATGCACCAGAAAATAATTTTTTTACAGAAGAGAGTTCAGAGTATCATAAAAATAGAATTCAAAATTATCCCGAACATGAGAAAATAATGAAACAATGGATGTTAATTTCTGCTCAACGACACAGAAACTTTGAAAAATCAGTAAAAGCTCTAGATAGACATCATCTTAACTTAGATAAATTTGTCTCAGTAGATACACGGTCATACAAAAATTCAGAAACATCAAATGACATAGTTTTAGAGATCCAAAAGTTAAATGACATGTATAAAAGTGGTATTTTAACAAAAGAAGAATTTGAAAAAGCAAAAAAGAAAATTCTTAACTAAATAACTAAGACCAATAAATAACAGCGCATCATTAATTTAAAGAACAAATTAATTTAGTTTAAAAATTAACATAAAATTGAAAAGCTATTCCACATAAAATAGCTCCTCCAAAACCGAAAGTTAAATAAGCGATAAATGTAGAGCGGTTCACAAGAGACCAAACAGCTGTCATTGCTGGAATAGAACTGATTGCTCCACCAACTAGAAAAGCCATAGCACCACCAGCACTCAATCCTTGTTCAATTAATCCTGACACAATAGCTGGTGCTGCATAAGAATTTAAGTAAGCAGGTACACCAGCAAAAGCTCCTATAACAATAGATAACAATCCATCTCCTGACAAAAAACTTCCAATTACTTGAGCAGACATAAATTGAACCATTAATGCTTCAATTAAATAAGCAAGCGATAACCATTTTAATAAAAATAATCCATTAGTTATAAATTCATCTCTAAAAATTTTAGTTCTTTCTGAATTATTCCAAAATTTTAAGACAAGCTCTTGATTAAAAGGATCTTTAGTATCGCAGCATGAGCCACTACTAGATCTATTTTGATCTTTTAATGGGCTAGCAAACATCCCAAGTTTTGTTAAAAAATAAATTCCAAAACCACCAATTAAACCAATAGTTAATGCTGAAATTGTTTTTGCTATTGCATAATCCCAACCAAGAGCACTTGCTGTGATCAACAGAGCAGGAGGATCAATTAAAGGTGAAGATAACCAAAAAGCCATCACAGCAGATAGCGGAACTCCTAAAGCTAGCATACTTGCTATAAAAGGTATTACTTCACATGAACAAAATGGAGCAAGACCACCAACTAATGTTGCGATAAAAATTGTTCTAACTTCTTTTCCTTTAAATGCTTTTGAAACTAAACTTTCGGCACCAGTTGCTTTTAAATAAGCAACTAAACTTACTGCAAATAAAATAAATAGTACAGTTCCCATCAAAGCATTAATGGCAAAAGTTAAAATTGAATTAAAATTTTCAGGAATAAATAAAAAAATTAAGAATGGAGTTAAAAATACTAATGTCCATACTGATTTAATGTTATTAATACTTTTTATGTTGAAAGTTTTCATCCACATAATTTATTAAATCATAGTCAATTATTTTTGTCATTAATATACTGAAATTTAATTAAAACTTATCAATATCTTGTTAAACTAACTCAATTAGATAGACTTTAATAAAATGAAAAATTTATACCATTCAGATATTTACAAATTTGATACTCCTGTCAGTAGTTATTGGGAGGATACTTCAAGCGAAAATTTAAATTTAGAAAAGTTAACAAAAGATATTAATTCAGAAATTATGGTAATTGGTGGTGGATATACAGGATTGGTTTGTGCAATTAATTTAATAGAAAATCATAACTTAGATGTCATTTTAGTTGAAGCTGGAAAAATAGGTTGGGGTGCATCTTCAAGGAATGCTGGGTTTAACTGCTTACCTCCAAGTAAGATGTCTTTTAAAAAAATGCAATCTATTTATGGAGCGGAGGAGACAAAGAAGTTTTTTAAAAATTCAGTTGAAGGCTCTAATCATACAAAAGATATTATTAAAGAATATAATATTGATTGTGATGTAACAGGAGAAAGTAGTTATGTTGTCGCTCATCATAAAAATAAATTTGAACAAATAAAAGAGCAAGCTGAGGTTTATAAATCTGAGTTTGATATTGAGACTAAAATTTATTCAAAAGAAGAATTTGATGAAATTGGACATCAAGGAACGGAGCAATATGGAGCTTTTTCATATAAACCAGCATTTGCAATTAATCCTCTTAAATTTGTAAATGGAATTGCAAAACATGCTTTATCAAAAAAATTAAAGATATTTGAACACACTAAAATAGATCAGATTAATAAAGAAAATGGATCTTATATTTCAAAAACTAAAGAAGGATCTATACGATCTAAGAAAATAGTAGTTGCAACGAATGGGTTTTATCAAGAAGGATTAATTCCTCAAATGGATGGAAGGGTACTGCCTGTTATCTCAAACGTAATAGTAACTAGAAAACTTAATGAGGATGAACTTAATGCTCATAACTTTAAAACATTTTCGCCTATCGCTAATACAAAAAACCTTTTGTATTATTATAGAAAATTACCTGATAATCGAATTTTGTTTGGAACTAGAGGAGATTTAACCGGAAGTGATCAATCTAATTTAACTATGTCAAAAAAGATGGAAAAGTTTTTAAAAGATATTTTTCCGCAATGGTCTAATGTCACGATTGATTATAATTGGCGAGGGTTGATCGCTTTATCCCAAAAGCTTGCCCCATCTATTGGTAAAATTGATAATGAAGAGATTTATTATGGATTTGGTTATAACGGAGTAGGTGTTAGTGCAGCTCCTTGGACTGGAAAACAACTGTCTAAACTAGTTTTTTCATCAAACAGTAAAGATCTTAATATCTCAAAAATCTATAAAGGATTACCTAAAAAGTTTATTTTTCCTCAATTAAGGACTTTTTATTTTAGATTGGCTGTGTGGTTTTATGCAATTAAAGATAAATTAAACATTTGATATATAGTTAAATATATTAATAAAGATTGTCTAAGAAAGAGACTTAATAGTAAACAGGAGAAGAAATGTTAAAAGTATATTTAGCGGGTGAAATTCATACTAATTGGCGTGAGGAAATAATTGAAAATTGTAAAAAAGAAAATTTAAATATTCAATTTTCATCTCCTGTAACAGATCACCCTTCATCAGATGATTGTGGTGTCGAAATTTTAGGCGCTGAAGAGAAAAATTTTTGGAAAGATAGAAAAGGTGCCAATATCAATTCAATTAGAACTAAAAAATCTATTAAAGACAGCGATGTGGTCGTTGTTAAATTTGGTGAAAAATACAAACAATGGAATGCAGCCTTTGATGCGGGATATGCATCTGCATTAAATAAATCAATTATTGTTATACAAAATGAAGATCATCAGCATGCTTTAAAAGAAATAGATGCTGCAGCCTCAGCTGTAGCCTCAGATCAACTGCAAGTAGTTAGAATATTAAAATATGTTTTAGAAGGTTCATTGAAATAAAAATTATGCTTACTTATATTATTCCATTTATTGTTTTGATTTTGGTCGTGGTATTTATTCACGAGTACGGTCATTATTATTTTGCAAGAAAATATGGGGTAGGTGTTACTGATTTTTCTATAGGATTTGGTAAAGAAATATTTGGTTGGAATGATAAATCTGGCACAAGATGGAAGATTTGCTGGATACCTTTAGGAGGATATGTAAAGTTTTTTGGAGATCGAAACGTATTCTCACAAGCAGATCAAGAAAAGATTTTAAAACAATACAATAAGGAAGATCAAGATAAGTTATTTGTGTTAAAACCCCTATATCAAAGAGTTTTAATAGTATTTGGTGGCCCACTTGCTAATTTTTTATTAGCAATTGCAATTTTCTTTTCTATTTATACTTTTATTGGAAAAGATTTTACTCCAGCAGTAATTAATGAAGTTCAAAAAGATAGCCCAGCAATGATTGGAGGTTTAAAACAAAATGATATCATCTTAGAAATTGATGGCAATAAAGTTAATAGTATCATGGATGTTTCAAAATTTATTACTACTTCAACTGGTGAGATTATTGATTTTAAAGTTAAAAGATTTGATCAAGAATATTTATTAAAAGTTAAACCCAATATTGTTTTGAGTGATGATAATTTAGGTAATAAAATTAATAAAAGAATGGTTGGTATTAAACTTGGTGCTTACAATAATGAAATCAATCATGTTAAATTAGGACCAGCCCAAGCTCTCATTCATTCTGTTAAAGAAGTTTATTTTGTGAGCGCTACATCACTAAAATATATTGGCAGTATGTTTAAAGGCACTGGTGATACCTCCCAATTAGGGGGACCAATTAGAATTGCTAAGATTACTGGTCAAGTAGCTGAAATTGGTATCTTACCTTTTATTTCAATCATGGCTTATATTTCAATAAGTCTTGGTTTAATTAACTTATTTCCTATTCCAATGTTGGATGGCGGGCATTTAATGTTTTATGCTTTTGAGAAAATCTTAGGTAGACCTTTATCTCAAAAAACACAGGAAGGTTTTTTTCGAATCGGAATGTTTTTGTTGTTATCATTGATGTTTTTTACAACATTTAATGACCTAAAAGACCTTGGTTTATTTAATTAGCAGATCTCTTATAGATGTTAATTAAGTAAGTAAAATCAACGTTATTTTACATATTTACAAGATATTGTAGTTATAAAAATTATAGACACTAAAAAAAAGCTTGATTTATCAACGTTTATGACAAATATGAATATTAACCAACAAAACCGGAGCTAAAATGAACAAAAAACAACTAATAGCACAGCTTTCTGGCTCATTAAACTTGAGCAAAGCAGATGCTGAAAGAACATTTGATACAATTACCAACACTATTTTAGATGCACTAAAAGGTGATGACTCAGTAAAAATTGCTGGGTTTGGTACTTATAAAGTAGCTAAAAGAAAAGCAAGAGTTGGAAGAAACCCTAGAACAGGTGAACAAATCCAAATCGCTGCTTCTCAAAAAGTAAAATTCTTACCTGCAAAAGCTTTAAAAGAAGTATTCAACAAGTAATCATTTTTTTTAACAGCCCTAACGTCTTTAAATACGTTTTGGGCTGTTACTATATGCAAAAACTGCATACCAAATTTACCTAATCAGCGTTAGTTTTTAAAATTCATCAATTTATAAGACTTCATATTAACGGGAGGTTTTATGAATAAAATTATTAAATTAATATCGGCACCAATACTCTCATTTGTAATGTTAATTGGTTTAACTAGTGTTGGAAATGCTGAGACAACTGTATCAGCGGAAGTAGGGTTTATTTTTAATACTCTATTTTTTTTAATTTGTGGTTTCCTTGTCATGTTCATGGCAGCAGGTTTTGCAATGCTTGAGTCTGGTATGGTAACTTCAAAAAGTGTTTCTGTAATTTGTGCAAAGAATATTGGTCTTTATGCAATATCAGGAATTATGTTTTGGCTTGTTGGTTACAACTTAGCATACGGTATTCCAGAAGGTGGATACATAGGAAATTTTGTGCCTTGGTCAGATGCCAGTGCATTAGAAACTGGCTATTCAGATGGATCTGACTGGTTTTTTCAAATGGTATTCTGTGCAACAACAGTTTCAATTTGTTCAGGAGCTATGGCTGAAAGAATAAAATTATGGCCATTCTTTTTATTTGCAGCAATTTTAGCTGGAATAATTTATCCAATCGTGATGGGTTGGCAGTGGGGTGGAGGCTGGTTAGCTGAAATTGGTTTTTCTGACTTTGCTGGGTCAACATTAGTTCACTCAACTGGTGGTGCAGCTGCGCTTGCAGGTATAATTATACTTGGACCAAGACATGGTAGATTTACAAAATCTGGTGTACCAACACCAATCAAACCTTTTGCTGCTTCATCAATACCTTTAGTTACAATTGGTGTTTTTGTACTTTGGTTAGGATGGTTTGGATTTAATGGAGGGTCACAACTAGCTCTTGGATCATTTGCTGATGCTGTTTCGGTTTCTACAATCTTTATCAATACTAATTTAGCAGCTTGTGGTGGTGTATTAGCAGCGGCAGTAGTTACTAGATTGATGTTTGGTAAAACTGATGTAGTTCAAATGTTGAATGGTGCAATAGGTGGATTAGTTGCCATAACAGCAGAACCATTAGCTCCATCACCCTTAACTGCAATTTTAATTGGTGCTGCTGGTGGTGTCATTGTTGTGTTCGGAACTAAATTGCTATTTAGTTATAAGCTTGATGATGTTGTTGGAGCAATACCAGCTCATTTACTTTCAGGTATTTGGGGAACATTAGCCGTGCCATTAACAAACCCGGATGCAACATTTAGTGCTCAATTGATAGGAGTAGTTTCAGTAAATGCATTAGTGTTTATTGTTTCATATTTTGTCTGGTCAATTATGAATTCTTTATTTGGTATTACTTTAAGTAAAGAAGCCCAAGCGAAAGGGACAGACGTAACTGAAACTGGAGTGATAGCTTACGCAATTAGAGACTAAAAATATTCTCTCTCAATAACGTTGAAGGTCCCTTAGAAATAAGGGGCCTTTTTTTTATTCATTAAACAAAGGTTTTAAGGGTTTCTAGCACGTCTTGAGCATGATCTTTAACCTTAACATTTTTCCAAATCTTTAATATTTTACCTTTTTTATCAATTAAAAAAGTGGTTCTGATAATTCCCATAAATTCACGGCCCATAAATTTTTTTTTACCCCATACCTTGTACTTTTTGAGAACTTTAATTTCTTCATCAGCTAATAAATCAAATTTTATTTTATATTTTTTGCAAAATTTAGCATGACTTTTTAGACCATCCTTAGAAATACCATAAATTTCACAATCTAATTTTTTAAATTTCGAAAGTAATTTGTTAAAATCATTTGTCTCAATTGTGCAACCAGGAGTATCATCTTTAGGGTAAAAATATAATACCACATATTTACCAATAGAATTTTTTAAAGAATAATCATTTTGATTTGTAGAAGGTAATGTAAAATTAGACGCTTTCATTATTATCCATTTTTTCAATTAGGGTGTCAAAAACTTTTTCTGGTGTAAGGCTTTTCATATTTTTTCTATCTCTTATCCAGGTATTGTCTTGGTACCCTTCAGGTGTGATAAACTTTATTTTACTGTATTTAAGTTCGCTTATTGCGTCATTAGCAATTAAACCAAAAGATTTTACATCTAGGGCTGCAGATAAGTTTAAGGGTCCAGAATTATTTCCCACAAAAAAAATAGAATTTTTTATAGCAGTTATAACTCCAGTTAAATCTTTTTGAGAACAATCTATAAAATAATTTCTTTCAGATATTTCGATTATTTTTTTCGCTATATATGATTTATCAGGACCACAAATTAAATAAATGTAATCAAATAAATTTTTTTCATAAAGAAGATCTGCTAATTTCACAAAGTCCTCTTCATACCACATTTTATAATCCTCAAAAGAGTCAACTCCAAATGCAATTTTTTTACCACCAACTAACAGATCTGAATTATTTTCATTAAATCTTTTGATGTTTACCTCTATTTGTGGATATTGATTATTCAATTTAATGTTATGTAATTCTAATAATTTTTGAGATTGCTCTGAATAACTTAACTTCCAGTCATTATCGCTTAATGTTATATTTGTGGTGAGATATTTTTTTTGATTACCTATACCAGGACCAATAATATTTTTAACTCCTGATAATTTAGCTGCTAAAGCAGGTTTATTTACTTTGTCTAAAATATACACATGGCTATAATTATTTTGTTTAAAAATCTTAATTAATTTCCAAACATCTATCCAATAATAAATACCTTTTCTAAAATTATTGTAATGAATGTTATTAATATGTTTTAAGTCTTTTAAAATATTTTTTGCTTGTGTTTTTTCTCTCAATACAAGATCAACTTCAATTTTATGATGTTCACTAATTGCTTTTATATAAGGTAGCTGCCATATTAGATCACCTAATTTATGATGCGTATAAACTATACAAATTTTGTTATTCATTGAATTCAATTTTGATATCATCTCTTCTTTTAAAATTTTTATAATCCAAACTAATTACCGGATATCTTTTTTTACTTAAAATTTTATTTATCTTAAATTTTTTTGAATTTATCATTGATAATTCAATTACTTTTGGATTTTTATTTTTATCAATTCCCCCATAATTATTTGCATGTATGTGGATAATTTTTAGATCTGATTTTTTTATAAAATTTCTAATTCTTCCTAAATTTTTATGAATGTCATGTAATTCTATTATTAGAAAAGAAATTTTTTTTGAGTTTTTTTTAATATCATTTAATACTTTGTATTCATCTCCTTCAATATCTACTTTCAACACTACATCATTATTTCTATTTAAAGTTTCAGGAATTGTCATTTCTTTATTATTTCTTTTTTTATAAACAATTTTCTTTTCATGGTGTTTGATATTATCTCTAAAAAAAAACATATAATCTAAATATTTAAACACATCTAAAATTTTACCTATTTTTAATTTTTTAAATAACAATAGTGAAATGATGTCTTTTTTAAATCTGTTAACCCAAAATTTCTTATTTACTGTGTGATCGTAAGCAATTATTTGAGTTTCATGATTTTTTTTTAAATAATCTCTTTCAAATTCCCAATCGTCATTTAACCCACATGTAATTAACATTTTACTCTTTTTAAAAATTCTTTTATCAACCACATAACCCCCATCAGTTTTGGGACCAATTCTAACTAAATTGGAATTACTTATTTGATAAGGTTTTAAAAATTTAGGAAGCACAGCAGTTTATTTTATATATAAAATATCATATAATACAAATTATGAATATAAAATCAGCCAATGAATTAGTTAATGAAGCTTTGAAAGAAATAAAAACAATTTCTGCTGAAGAAGCTTTAGAAAATTTTGAAAATGAAAAAATAAATCTTATTGATATTAGAGATATTAGAGAACTTGAAAAAGAGGGGAGAGTTGAAAATTCACATCATATTCCGAGAGGAATGTTAGAATTTTGGATGGATCCTAATAGTCCATATTTCAAACAAGGCAAATTAGATCAAAATAAAGAAATTGTTTTATTTTGTGCTGGTGGCTTAAGATCTGCTCTGGCAGTTAAATCTCTAAAAGAAATGGGTTTTGAAAAAGTATCACACATTGATGGTGGGTTTGGCGCTATTCGACAAAGCAAATTTAAAATAGTTTAATCAACTTTTAATTCTTCAAGAGCATATTCAAGACGATCTTGTCCCCAAAATATTTTATTATTTACTACAAATGTTGGAGAACCAAATATTTCTTTTTGTAAAGCCTCTTCAGTTAATTTCTTTAAATTGTCCTTAATTAATTGATCGTTAATTCCATTAAAAAACTTTACATAATCTATTTTACAAAATTTTAGTAGTTGAATTAATATTTTTTTATCAGACAAATCTAAATTATTTTTCCAATAGGCGTCAAAAAAGATATCTAAATAATTTTTTTTTTCACTTTCAAGCATAAACAAATACCCTCTCATAATATAAAGTGAGTTTATTGGAAATTTTACATTCCAAGTAAAATCAAAATTATTTTTTTTTGAAATTAACTCACAATCATTTTGCATATTTTTCATCTTATATTTATTAAATGCAGGAGGAGCTATTTCTGCTAAATTGTGAAGGCCCCCTAATAAAATAGGTTTATAGTTAAACTGTATTTTATCATTTTTGTTAATCTTCTGTATTTTTTTATGCGCAATGTAAGAGTAAGGACTGATTATATCAAAATAGAAATCTATTTGATTATTCATAGAGATTCATTCTTTTTGCATAAAAAATTCTAATTATCCAATAAATGAAAAGACCAATAGGACCTATCAAATATGTAGTAATTAATGGAACTGCTAAAAGAATTCTATTTATATAAAATTTTTGTGCATCTTTGACAATCCATCCACCCAAAAACAAATTGATTGCAATAAAATGTGTCCAAAAAACCATTACATATAAATTATCCTCAAATAATCTCGAAAGCTCATTTAACCCCAGGTATAAAGAAAAGTTACCATCAAAATCATATCCAGCTAAATAAGATTTGTATAAAATAAATATATAAGCAGCACTTAATATAAAGATTGGAAATATTGATGTAACAAAAAATCTACATATGTGAGATTGTGGAAAGAAGATCAGGATAAACCAAAAAGGAAGAGTGCCTAGGTTGATCCACATATAAAGCACTTCAATTGTGAAGAATGTATAAATTTGTTCGATCATTTAAATATATTATATAAAATCTAACTATGATTCCTATAAGAAATAGAAAAAAAACTCTTCAAGTAACAGTAGAAGAAATGAGAAATTTTGCATTTGCTTATGTTGAGAAATATGCACCCTCAAAACAACAACTAAAGACATATTTATTGAAAAAATACATGAAATTATCTTCATCAGACATAAGAAAAAAAGATGTGAATAAATTAATTGATATTGTTTTACTGGACTTAGAAAAAAATAAATTTGTAAATGATCAATTTTATTCTGAAAGCAAGGCTAAGAGCATGATTCAAAGAGGAAACTCAATTAATAAAATTAGAAACTATTTAGTAGGCAAAGGTATTAATGATGAATTTATTAAAGATACAGTAAATAAAATAAAAGAAGATAACTCTGATCAAGATTTTTTTTCAGCTATAAAAATTTGTAAGAAAAAAAGGATAGGACCAGCAAGGACTGAAGATAATAGAGCTCTGTTTTATAAAAAAGATATTTCCTTATTGGCTAGAAATGGTTTCGATTTTGAGACCTCAAGAAAAGTAATGGATATAGAAAAAGATGAATATCTTAAAATAATTAATCTACTTTAGTTTTTTTATCATTTTCTTCTTCAACTAAATTTTTAATTTTTTGTCTTACATAGTTTTTAACAAATACAAAAACTAATAAACCAAAAATTGAAACAGACACTATTATAATTAGTATAATTCTTAATTGTTCATCCATTATAATATATTTTTGCTTTTTAAAATAAGACTTGGATTTTTTAAATCTTTTTTTCCATACAATATTTCTTTACCATCAAAATCTGTTACTGTTCCACCTGAGTGTTTTAATATTGCATGACCAGCTGCAATATCCCACTCATAAGCTCTTGGTTCTGCAACATAGCCATCATATTCGCCAGAGGCCACAACACAAAACTTAAGTGAACTTTTCATTCTCACATTTTCAACCACACCAATATCTTGATAAATTTTTTGAATTTCAGGTTTTATTTTATTTGAGTAAGAAATAAATTTAATTGGCCTAGCTATAGTATTTTTTTCACTTAAGTTTGTGGTTTTTCCATCACTTAATTCAAAAGCACATCCTTCACCATAAGAATAAAACATTCTTTTTTTGGCAGGCGCATAAATTAATCCTGCTGCAGGCTTGTTATTAATAATTAAACCAGCATTTATTGTGAATTCTTCTAAATCGTTAATATAATCATAAGTACCATCAATTGGATCAACCAACCAAAAATCTTTCAGTTGAGTGTTATCTTTGTTATCAGAAGTTTCTTCAGATATAATTGGGATATCTGGTGTTATCTCAGAAATTTTTTGTGTAATAAATTTATTAACTTCTAAATCTCCATTGCTAACTGGTGTATTGTCAGATTTGATTTCTTTTTTTAAACCCTTTTTCCTAAGATCAATTGAAAGCTCTCCAGCTGATAAAAAAGTATCTATTAAATTTTCAATAATTTTTTTTATCTCCATATAATTCTAATTAATCTTTTTAAGCTCAATATTATTTGCATTTATTACTTTTTTTCCTACATTTTCAAAATTAACAGTCACTTTACCATTTATGATGGATTGGACTTGACCAATACCCCAGTCTTTATTGTTAGGATTAGTGACTTTGTCACCTGGTTCATAATCTAAAATCATTTAATTTAACTTATATTGTAAATAAGTATAAATACCACCTTATGGTTAAAGAATTAAACTCTATTGGAATTGACAAAAAACCAGAAGACACAATAGTAGTTGTTGCTATGTCGGGTGGTGTAGATTCTTCAACAGTTGCCGGTATTATGAAAAATGATGGATATAAAGTAATAGGCATTACTTTAAAACTTTATGATGACGGTAAAGAAGTTGCTGCATCCAAACAATGCTGTTCTGGTCAAGATATAATGGATGCTAAACGAGTTGCTCATAAATTAGGGATTGAGCATAAAATTTTATATTACCAAGATAAGTTCAAACAAGGGGTAATAGATAATTTTGTTGATAGTTATTTAAATGGAGAAACTCCAATACCATGTGTTCAATGCAATCAAACTGTAAAGTTTAAAGATTTGTTTGAAGTTTCAAAAGAGCTTAAGGCAGATGCTTTAGTTACAGGTCATTATGTAAAAAATGTTACATCAAACAATGTTAACAACATGTATAGAGCTATAGATGAAAATAGAGACCAAAGTTATTTTCTATTTAATACAACTCGTGAACAACTAGATTATTTAAGATTTCCTTTAGGTGGTATGCTTAAAGATAAAACAAGAGAGATTGCAAAAGAATTAGATTTAAATGTTGCAGATAAACCTGATAGCCAAGATATTTGTTTTGTTCCTAATGGTGACTATGCATCAGTAATTAGAAAATTTAGACCAGATTCATTTCAAAAAGGTAATATTAAAAATTTGGATGGAAAAGTAATAGGTGTTCATGATGGTATTATTAATTTTACAATTGGACAAAGAAAAGGAATTAAAGTTTCTGATGTAGAGCCTCTTTATGTTCTAAAGATAAATTCAGATAATAATGAAATTATAGTTGGTCCAAAAGAAAACCTTGGAAAAAAAAACATATCTCTTAAAGATCTTAATTTATTAACTGATAAAAAGGATCTTGATAAAAATATATTTGTAAAAGTGAGATCTACTGGAAATCTTCTTGAAGCAAAAGTTGATTTAAAAGCAAATAATACAGCTCATGTTAATTTAACTAATCCTGAAGACGGTATTTCACCAGGGCAGGCATGCGTATTCTACAGCAAAGACCAGTTTGGCCATAGAGTTCTTGGGGGTGGTTGGATTAAAGAATAGAGGAATTATTTCTTCTTGTTTTTTCTCTTTGCTCTTCTCTTTTTAGAGCCTTGTTTTCTTCTACCTCTATGTTTCTTCGGGTAACTCATTAAGTCCTATTTATTAATTTTATTGACGTTTTTTACGGGATATAGCATTGTCTTCTTAACATATCAAATTTTATTATGAGTAATTCTTTTAAAACATTTTTAAAACATACGGCAAAAGACTTTCATAATCAGTCTGTTAATCCACCAATTGTAAGAGCTTCAACGATTATTTTCAAATCGATGCAAGATATTAGAAAAACTCAAGATAAAGCAAAAAAAAACCCTACCGGTGGACATTTTGATTATGGAAGACAAGGGACTTCAACGACTCATATACTTCAACAAATTTTATCAAAACTAGAAGAAAGTTATTTTACCTTTTTAACACCTACTGGATTTGGAGCTGTATTTCTTGCAATTTTTAGTGTCGCAAGACCTGGCGATGAAATTGTAGTAGCTGATCCAGTTTACAGTCCAACACGATTACTATCTCAAGATTTTCTGAAAGAATTTAATATTAAAACCACTTTTTATGATCCACATAATTTAAAGACACTAGAAAAAGCTATTACAAATAAAACAAAATTAATTTTTGTAGAAAATCCAGGAAGTAATACATTTGATTTTCAAGATCTTGGTAAAATTATTTCTATAGCAAAAAAAAATAAAATTTTAACTGCAATTGATAATACATGGGGAACCCCATATTTCTTAAAACCTATTAAGCTTGGTTTTGATATGTCAATTGTGTCTGCAACAAAATATTATTCTGGTCATTCTGATGTAATGGGAGGAAGTTTAGCTGTTAATAAAAAAGTTTTTGCAAAAGTAAAAACTGCAGAACGAGTTACTGGTTTAAGGTTGGGTCCTGATGATGCTTATTTAATTACAAGAGGATTGAGGACGTTAGATGTTCGATTAGATCGACACAGAGAAAATGCAAAAAAAGTTGCAGAGTTTTTATCAAAATTTAAAGATATAAAATTATTGTATCCATATAAAAAAGATTCTTATAATTTTAGAATGTGGAAGAAATATTATTCAGGTGCTTCAGGCTTAATGGGTTTAAGAATTAAAGCCAAAAGTGAAAAAGCAGTTGTTAAATTTGTTAATAATTTAAAATTATTTGGACATGGTTATAGTTGGGGAGGATTTGAAAGTTTGGCATTGCATCAAAATGTTAGAGAACAAGGAAATAGAAGTTATCTTAAATTAGAAAAAAATGAGCATATCGTAAGATTGCATATTGGACTTGAAGATCCTAGCGACCTTATCGCTGATATTAAGCAATCACTAAAACATTTAAAGTAAAATTTGAATGTCTTCTGAAAAATTTATTAAAAATAAAACAGTTCTAATTACTTTAATTTCAGCCTGTTTAATTGTAATCGTTTCCCTTGGAATAAGACAAACATTTGGAATGTTTTATTTTGATTTCTCAACTGATTTAGGAATAACTTTATCTCAGTTTGGTTTTGCATTAGGTCTTCAAATGTTTTTATGGGGAGCTTTTGCACCTTGGTTTGGAGTTATTACAGATAAATATGGAGGACATATAGCTGTATTTATTGGTTTCATTTTTTATCTACTTGGTATTTTGATGTTGGTTTCAGAATACAATACGGGGCTTTATTTTGTTACGGGCATAGGTGTCTTAATAGGTGTAGCGCTGGGAGGAACTGCAATTAGCATCCCAGTTTCTGTGGTTGCAAAACATTTTCCACAATCAAATAGAACTGCTGCAATTGGTATTGTTACTGCAGCTGGCTCCTTTGGTTACTTTGTGTCCCCAGTATTTACAAGATATTCTCTTGTTGAATTTGGTTGGGAAACTACACTTTTAATTTTTGCAGTTTTTATTCTTGCAGGTATGATATTGGCTTTTTATTTAAATACACCAAAAGATGTTGTTGGTGGGATTGTAGACGATAAACAAACAGCAAGCGAGGCACTTAAAGAAGCATTTAAAAGCAAAAGTTTTATATATTTAACTCTAGGCTTTTTTGTTTGTGGATGGCACATTGCTTTAGTTGCAACACACATTCCAATTTATATTAATGATAGAGGATTACCAGAGTGGTGCACAGTGACAATTTTATCAATGATAGGTTTATTTAATATAGCAGGAACATTAACATCGGGATATTTGGCTCAAAAATTTAGTAAAAAAATAATTCTAAGTACAATTTATTTAGCAAGAGGTTTGGTAATAGCTTTATTTATATTTTTACCTTCCAGTCCAATTATTGCAGTGATGTTTGGTATTATGTTTGGTTTTTTATGGCTTTCGACAGTACCACCCACAATGGGATTAGTCGGTCTCATTTTTGGAACAAAATATATTGGATTGTTATATGGAATTGTATTTCTAAGCCATCAAGTAGGATCTTTTTTAGGTGCTTATTTAGGAGGGGTCTTTCATGATCTTTATGGATCTTATGATTATGCTTGGTATATATCTATTGCTTTATCAATTTTTGCAGGTTTGATACACTTACCAATAATAGAAAAACAAGTTGCAAGACTTCAAACAACCTAAACAATTGATAAATAAAAATTATTTAAATAAAATTAATAATTCTAAGAAAGCCTTTATTGTTTACAAGACAATCAAAGGTTTTGATCTTTACACTGACTTTTCAAAAAAAATAATTTTGAATGATAAAAATATTATTAAGTTTTTGAGAACAAAAAATAAATCTAGAAGCAAAAATACTGATTTATTTATAGGCTTTTTTGGTTATGAAATATTAAATAAATTAATTGGAGTTAAGCTACCCAAACAGAAAAGCATTAATTTTCCTAAGGGGATATTTTATAAGCCCGAAACTAAGATTAATTTAAAGGATAATTTGATTTTTAATTCACAAAAAAAAAACAAAATAAACAAGAATTTTAAGATTAACATAAATCAAAATTCATACACAAAAATATTTAATAAATTTAAAAAGAAAATCAAATCTGGTGAAACTTATCAGATTAAAATATGTACAAAATACAAAAATAAATCAACGATTGATCCTTTGGATTTCTTTTGTAGGCTTGCTAAAACAAATTTAGCCCCAGAAGCATTTATGATTAAGGATAAAAATTTTTCGATTATAAGCTGTTCACCTGAAAATTTGATAACAAAAAAAGGTTTATCTATATCAACCAAACCAATTGCTGGAACATTAAGAAAAAATAATAAACTTAATAAAAGTAAGGCTTTAAAATTTTTTAGAAATAATATCAAGGAAACCAAAGAACATAATATGATTGTTGATATGGAGCGAAATGATCTTTCAAGAATATGTGTTCCGGGAAGTGTTAAAATAAAAAAAGAAAAAACTGTTGAAGAATATAAGGATCTTTATCATTATGTAAGTTTAGTCATTGGTAAGTTGAAAAAAAATATAAAAAATTTAGATATAATAAAAGCTATGATGCCAGGAGGCTCTGTGATTGGTTGTCCCAAAATAAGCACACTTAATCTTTTAAATCTTCAAGAAAAAGAAAACAGAAATATATACACTGGAAGTTTTGGTTTTATTAAATTTAATGGTGATATGAGATTTAATATTATTATTAGATCAATCTTAAATTATAAAAATATTTCTGAAATATCAGTTGCATCTGGTGTTGTGATTGACAGTAACGCTAAACATGAATTTAATGAAAACTTTATTAAAGCAAAAGCGCTAATAGATTTGTACAAATGATATATGTAATTGATCATAAAGACTCTTTTACACATAATGTAGTTCATCAATTGTCTTTATTTGATCAAGTAGAATGTGATGATTTTAGTAAAATTAATAAGTCAAAGTTAAATAGATCTTCAACAATTGTTTTTTCTCCAGGTCCAGGTTCACCTAAAGATTACCCGCTTTCGTCAAAGATTTACAATCAGTTTAAAGGTAAAAAAAGAATAATCGGAATATGTCTTGGATTTCAACAAATATTATTTAGCGAAGGTGCAAATATAATTGAGCAAAGCAAAATTTATCATGGGTTTCAATCAGATGTAATAGTGAGTAAATCTAGTAAATTATTCAAACCTGGTCAAAAATTTAAAGTAGGTCGTTACCATTCTTTAAAATTACAAGAGCCGTTTAAAGCTGAAAATTTTGACATAACGATGAGATGTGCTATTTCAGGAGCCGCAATGTCATTTGAAAACAACATTGATAAAATATATGGATTTCAATTTCACCCAGAGTCATTTCTTACAATAAATGGTAAATTACTTATTAAAAAAATCTTATCGACTTAAAGATCTCAAAGAAATCGAGTTCAAAGATCTTTGGGGTGATAACGGTGTATTTACTACAATGTGGATTTTTGGATCTCCTCCAAAAATTTTATTTTTTAGAGATCATATTAACAATTTAATTAAATCTACTAAGGCTTACTCTATTTTAAAACCATCTATAAGATCTGATATTTTAAAATTGATTAAAGAGAATTTAGATAGCAAAATTAAATATAATCACTTGTTAAGAGTAGCTGTTACCAAAAATACTTTATCAATTTCTCTGCGTAAAAGAATTAAGCCAAATTTAAATTTTAACTTAAAATTAGTTAACCTCAAACGACAAAAACCAGAATTTAAAAACTTGAAATATAAAAAAATTTTAAAGTATTTATCAAAACTTGATAATTCTAAATCTGATATTGGGCTGTGTTCTAATAAAAAAATTTTTGAAACAGGAACTTCAAATATACTTTTTGTTAAAAATAAAAAGATCTTTTCACCAATTAATAAATTTTATAGAGGAATTACATATAAGTTTTTTAAGTCAAAAATTAAGAATATTATTAAAAAGGATATTCTAATAAATTCTTTGAATGAATTTGATGAAATTATTTTGATAGGTTCTGGAAAAGGAATTGCTTCAGTTAAAACAATTAACCAAGTAAATTGGAAAAGAAAAGAATTAAAAATTTATAATCAATTATTAAAGTATTTTAATTCAGCTATAAATAAGTGTCCAAAATATAAATAAATTATGAAAGACCCTAATAATCCTTGTTTGTTTTGTAATTCAAAAGCCAGTGGTATTGCGTATGAAAATGAATTGGCATATGCAAGTTATGATACTTATCCAGTTTCAAATCATCATTGTCTAATAATTCCAAAAAGACATTTAATTGATTACTTTGAACTAACTAATGAAGAGTTAATCGCATGCAATGATCTAATTAAAAAGATCAAAGAAGAAATTCTAAGTAAAGACAATACTGTAAAAGCTTTCAATGTCGGAACGAACGCTGGTAAAATAGCAGGCCAATCAATTATGCATTGCCACATTCATTTAATTCCGAGAAGGGAAAATGATGTTGAGAATCCTCAAGGTGGTGTGAGGTCAGTGATCCAAAAAAATCAACACTACAAGCGTAAAATTTAAATTATAGGTTGTTATTAAAGACAAATTGACCAATACTTAGGGTTGATCTAGCTAAACATCTAGATTAGAAAACTCTTTAATTAATTCAAAAAAATTTAACACAAGGGTAAAATGTTAGAGACTAATCCATTTTCAATACTAGCTGAGACAGTATCTCCATTTGCTATGCAATCTTTTATTATAGCAATGATTGCATTAATTGCGCTAGGTACAATCATTCAAATGATACATCATAAAAATTTGACGTATTTTTTAAATAATGCAAAAAAAGCTAAGCTTCAGGCAACTAGAGAAATAGGAGCAGGTGAAAAAGTATCCATAATTGCAAAAACAACTGTCGTTGATATTGGAACTACAGCTGAACTTGGATTTGGAAAGCGAAGATTATCTCATGTACTTGGAATGTATGGCACAATTATTTTTTGGGTGTCTTCAGCAGTATTAGTATTTTGTTATACAGGTGCTGATAAGTCGTCATCATCTATGTGGTCAATGTTATGGCATGTTGGTGCTATTTTGACATGTGTGGGTGGATATTGGTTTTGGTTTTTCTTAAGAGTCGATGTTTCGGCTGAAGCTCATCCTTGGTATAGAATAATCAAAGCAGATTTATTTGTATTAGCACTATTAGCATGCTCGACTTTTGGACTGGCTTGGTCATATACTCAATCTAATGGTCAGACAGAACTTTCTTTTTTATTTTTAGCTTTATTTGTTGTTTCAAATTTAGTTTTATTTGGAGGAGTTTATTGGTCAAAATTTGCACACATGTTTTACAAGCCTGGTGCTGCAATACAAAAAAATCTAGCTGAAGCTGATGGGTCTAGAGATAATTTACCACCACCAGCAGATGCACCTGAACAGTTTGGTTTAGGAATTAAAAGAGAACAACCTAAACATTATTAATTATGAAAATTTTAAATAAGGAGAAAAGATAATATGTCAACATTTGTATACATGACTAGATGTGATGGCTGTGGTCATTGCGTGGATATTTGCCCATCTGATATAATGCATATCGATGAAAACATCAGACGTGCAAAAAACATTGAACCTAACTTTTGTTGGGAGTGTTATTCGTGTGTTAAAGCATGTCCAAATCATGCAATTGATGTTAGAGGTTATGCTGATTTTGCTCCAATGGGACACAGTGTTAGAGTAAGAAGAGAAGAAGAAAAAGGAACAATCTCTTGGAAAATTAAATTTAGAAATGGAACAGAGAAAGATTTTGTTTCACCAATTACAACAAAACCTTGGGGGAAATTTATTCCAAAACTTGCAGATGGTGAAAAACCAAATCAAGGAGAAATCAATTCTCAAAGATTATACACTGAACCTCAAGGACTTAATATAGATGGTGAATTGCCAGTTGTACCTAAAGATTCATTTAAAAAAGGAGTTTACTATTAATGGCTAAACATAAAACACATTACGAAGATTGCGATGTTCTAGTTGTTGGTGGTGGTATGGCCGGAACTGGTGCCACTTTTGAAGCAAGACATTGGGGCAGAGACATGAAAATTATTTGTGTTGAAAAAGCTAATATCGATAGAAGTGGAGCTGTTGCTCAAGGCCTTTATGCTATCAACTGTTACATGGGTATGCAGTGGGGTGAAAATCAACCTGAGGACCATGTTAGATATGCGAGAAATGACCTTATGGGAATGGTTAGAGAAGATTTAGGTTATGATATGGCTCGTCATGTAGACTCAACTGTTCATATGTTTGATGAATGGGGTCTTCCAATGATGAAAAATGAAGAGACTGGCAGATACCTTAGAGAAGGTAAATGGCAAATTATGATTCATGGTGAGAGTTACAAACCAATCGTTGCGGAAGCAGCAAAAAAATCAGCAGACAAAATTTACAATAGAATTATGATCACTCATCTTTTAATGGATGAAACTCAAGAAAACAGAGTCGGTGGTGCTGTTGGATTTAATATGAGAACAGGTGATTTTCATGTATTCAGAGCAAAAGCCGTAATAGTTGCAGCTGGTGGTGCTTCTCACATATTCAAACCAAGAGCTGTTGGTGAAGGTATGGGAAGAACTTGGTATGCTCCCTGGAGTAATGGTTCAGCTTATGCTTTACCGATTGCAGCTGGAGCAAAAATGACACAAATGGAAAACAGAATTGTGTTATGTAGATTTAAAGATGGATACGGACCAGTTGGTGCATATTTCTTACATTTAAAAACTTATACTCAAAATGCTAATGGTGAGAACTACGAAAAGAAATGGTATGACCAAACTAAGGAATTAGTAGGTGAATATATTGATCACCATCCTACACCCACTTGTTTAAGAAACCATGCTTTTATTCAAGAAACAATGGCAGGTGGTGGGCCAATTCATATGGTCACAACTGAGGCTTTTCAAGATCCTCACTTAGAAACTGTTGGTTGGGAAAACTTCTTAGGAATGACTGTTGGTCAAGCTGTAGTTTGGGCTTCTCAAAATATTGATCCAAAGTACACTAACCCAGAATTGACAACTTCTGAGCCATATGTAATGGGATCACATGCTACTTGTTCAGGGGCTTGGGTCAGCGGTCCAGAAGATTTATCTCCACCAGAATATTTCTGGGGTTATAACAGAATGCTTACAATTGATGGACTATTTGGAGCTGGAGATACTGTAGGTGGAAGTGCGCATAAATTTTCATCAGGATCTTTTACTGAAGGTAGATTAGCGGCAAAAGCAGCAGTTAAATATATCGAAGATAAAAAAGCTGATGGCTTGAAAGTATCTGATAAACAGTGCGAAGATTTTAAGGAAAAGGTCTTTAAACCGCTTGAAACATATACAGTTGCACAAAATGAAATTACTGGAGGAACAGTTTCTCCAAGCTATATTTCACCAATCCAAGGTTTACAGCGTCTACAAAGAATTATGGACGAATATGTGGGTGGTATTGCAACTAATTATATGACTAACGCTAATATGCTTAAAAGAGGTTTAGAGCTTTTAGCTTGGTTAGAAGAAGATTTAGAAAATGTTGGAGCAGAAGATTATCACCAGCTTATGAGAGCTTGGGAGCTAAAACATAGAGCTTTAACTTCTCAGTGTGTAACCGAACATACTATGTTTAGAGAAGAAACTAGATGGCCTGGTTACTACTATAGAGGTGATCACATGAAACTAGACGATGATAATTGGCATTGTTTAACAGTTTCTAGAAGAGATCCTCAAACTGGTAAGTTTAGTATGGAGAAAGTTCCTGTCTACCATATCGTGGATGAGAACGAGAAGAAAAAAGCTTCATAGTAATTCTGTAAGATTAGCATATGGATATTTTGTCAAAAACTGACGATGAGGTTTATGAATTAGCTAAACCTATATGGGATAATTTAGTTAAATCATCAAATCTAAAAGATTACGGTGGATTTACTAAAGATTTTTCAACTCAAATGCTTTTTGGGGCGAATGAAGTTGAACTAGGTAAACAGTGGGCTAATAACAAGATAATCACTAATTTAAAAGAAACCTTCGAGCCTTTTGGCTGCCTAAGAAGAGGTGTTCATGTCACTGTACTTATTAAGCAAACCAATAAAGAAATTTCAGGAGAATTTCTTGGTCGTCTGGTTCTGGGTGAGGAAGATGGAGTTATTAAAGTCTTTGGTGCTACAATTTACTAGAATATAAAAATTGATATATAATCTAATATTTATTTGACAAATATTGTTACGGGTGTATTTACGGTTGTAATGCAACTTTCCAACTTAAAAATCATAAACAAAATATTTAACGCTAAAATAATTATTATTAAAACAGGTATATTCTTAAGCCTTGCCACTTATTGGGGTGTTATTTTAGTTGGAACTTTTATCACTTTTAATTAAGTTGTTTTTTAACAACATTTGAAATTTTTATGGAAGTATTTTTACCAATCGCTCAAGTATTTGTTAATCCAATTGAAATACTTTTGTTGAGTGCAATCGTTGGAGTACTTTCAGGTTTGTTTGGAGTTGGTGGTGGTTTTTTAATGACACCATTTTTAATTTTTTTAGGTGTTCCTCCAGCCTATGCAGTCGCAAATGAAGCTAACAATATTCTTGCGACATCAGTATCTGGATCCACAACACATTATTTAAAAGATACCTTAGATTATAAATTAGGCTTGATGATTGTAATTGGTGGTGCTGTTGGTACGACACTTGGTATTTATACGTTTACTTATTTTAAAGGGATAGGAAAAATAGATACAGTTATTTCTTTAGCGTATATGTATATTTTAGCAATTATTGGAACTTTGATGTTGGTAGAAAGTCTAGGAGAAATTGATAAAGCTAAAAGAAACCTTTTAGTTAAAAAAAAATTACACGTTCATTATTGGATACACGGTCTTCCTTTTAGAATGAGATTTCCTAAATCAAAATTATATGAAAGTGCGTTTACTCCAATTATAATTGGTTTACTTGTAGGATTTATAGCTGCTATCATGGGTATAGGTGGAGCTTTTATTTTAGTACCTGCTATGATTTATATTATTAAGATGCCAACCAAATTAGTTCCAGGTACCTCACTTTTTGTAACTATTTTTGTAAGCGTAATAGTTACTTTTCTTCATTCATTTAATTATGGATCAATAGATTTATTACTTGTGTTTATGTTAGTTGTTGGATCAATTGTAGGTGTACAAATTGGTCAAAAACTTGGTGAAAAAATTGACAGTTCTGGACTTAAAGCTCTACTTGCAATTTTATTATTAATTGTTGGTATAGCTATTGCCTATGACACATTTTTTGCAGAACAAGTTGCAGAGGAAATAATCAAGATTTCAAATGAAGATTTAAATTTCTTCTCATTATTTATTTTAGAATTTTCTAAAGATATGCCGTTCTTTTATGGTTTATTTTCAATTATGTTTGCGGTTTTTCTAGGAGTTGGTGCTGCTTTTATAAGACGATTTTTTTCAAATTTAAGAAAAAAATTATTATTAAAATCTTAATTTAAAAAGTTTAAATAAATCTCTATAGTTAAAATACTAACTACACCAACTGTCGCCATTCCAATAAAACCTACAACAAATGGTTTGTAACCCATACTTTTAAGATCTTTAAGATTGGTTGATAAACCAATAGCTGCCATAGCCATCGTTAAAAATACTTTTGATAATGATTTAATAGTTAGCACTGTATTGAGCCATAAGTCATTATAAGACACTAAAAAAAATTGATCTCCAATATTCCTTAAAACAATCATTCCCACAAAACCTAATACAAAATAAGGAAAAATGGCTATTATTGAGTAGTCTTTTTTAATAACGTTGTTTCTATTATAAAGAAATGCAAATAGCGGAATCATTATAACTAAAAATGTATTTCTTATTAATTTTGTAACTGTTGCGACATTCATAGTTTCTGGACTATTAAATTGTTGATCGTAAATAAGTCCAGCGGCTGCTACTTGAGATGTTTCGTGTATTGATGTACCTAAAAATAAACCAACATATAATGGTTCAGCATCAAAATAAAAATTAGCAAAATAAGGATAAATTAACATTGATAAAATTCCAAACAAAGTAATGTTTGCTATGGCGTAAGAAACCTCATTTTTCCTAGCACCAATTACAGGAGCTGCTGCCATTATAGCTGTTGTTCCGCAGACAGTGCTGCCTATAGATATAAGATAAGCCATTCTTGTTGGTATTTTGAGTTTTTTAATCAAGAGTTTAATTACTATCAGTACACTAATAATGCAGATAGCAATCAAAGGTATTGCAATTGAACCAAATTCTAAAAATTCAAAAGGCTTTAACTGAATTCCTAAACAAATAATACCAAACTTTAAAATATATTTTTGAGTAAAATCTAAACCTTTTATAAAACTATCTCTCATCTGAAATATGTTTCCAAAAAACATTCCCAGTAAAATAGCAATCATAGCAGTTGATATTGGGCTTTTTTCATAACCCAAAAGTTCAATTCCGATAATGTTATTAAATCCCTGAGAAAGTGTGTAAAGAACAAAAGCTAAAACAATACCAGGTAGTACTACCAGGTATTGTTTGAAATTCATAAGAAAGTTAAGATTGGTTAAGCACTTCTGTAAAGTTTAGTCATTACAAATTCTTTATGACCTAAAGCTTCTGCACAAGTTAATCTTCCGTTTGCTACTCTCAATGTTGTTTTAATTAACTCATCTCCCGCTTGAGACATATTCATTTCACGAGTTAATATTTTTGAAACATCGCAATCAATATGCTCACCCATACCTTTTACAGTTAATGGATTAGCAGTTAACTTAACAACAGGTTCAATTGGATTACCAACAATGTTACCTTGACCTGTTGGGAATAAATGAATGTTAAATCCTGCTGCAGCTTGAAGTGTGACGCACTCTGCAGCTGCTGAAGAGGTATCCATAAAGTATAAACCTTTACCTTTAGTTGGTTCTTCTGCTGGTTCTAAAACATCAATAAATTTACAATTTCCAATTTTTTGAAAGTTTCCAAATGCTTTTTCTTCAATTGTAGTTAGTCCACCTGCAATGTTTCCAGCTGTTGGTTGACTTTCCGAAAGATCATCTGTTGCTTCTTTTAAAATAAAATCATTATAAGAATTCCAAGTTTTCATAAATTTATCTGAAGCTTCAGGAGTTGCACCTCTAGTTGCACAAACTTGTTCAGCACCAGTTAATTCTGATGTTTCTCCAAAACATAAATGAACACCCATTGGCTCCAATTTATCCATTAAATTACCAACTGTTGGGTTTGCAGCTAATCCAGATGTTGTATCAGATTCACCACATTTCACTGAAATCCAAAGATCACTCATTGGACACTCTTCTCTTTGTTTTTCTGAAGCCCACATTACAAATTCTTGAGCTTTTTTAGAAGCTTTCATTGTAGTTCCAATGTCTCCAGTTCTTTCAATATGAAATCCTTCAACTGGTTTTCCAGTTTTAGCTATTCCATCAACAATTTTTTTTGTCCATTTTGGCTCAATACCAATAACTATCACAGCTGCAACATTTGGATTACATCCTGTTCCAATCATAGTTCTAAAATGAAGCTCTAAATCAGCTCCAAACTGAAGTCTTCCATATGAGTGAGGAAGAGCTATTGTTCCTTTAATATTGTTTGCTACAGCTTCAGCACAAGCGTTAGAAATATCATCAACAGGTAGTATGATTACGTGATTTCTTGTTCCGGCTCTGCCGTTTTCTCTTTTATAACCTAAAAAACTTTTTGGAATTTCCATATTATTACCACTTCTTTGTTTTTACATTGTGAACATGAACGTGTTCACCTTTTTTAATTGATTTAACCACTTTACCAATATCGTGACCGTACTTGAGGATTGTGTCACCCTCATTTAGATCAACCATCGCAATTTTATGCCCTAAAGGGATTTCGTCTACTGATTGAATTTTTGTTGAGCTGTCATCTTCCATTATCCAGCATGCACAGTCTTGTTTTGGAGTGATTTTTTCAATAACAACTACTCCTACGTTGTCTTTTTTGTCATGAATTATAATATCTGTAGCCATAATTATTGTGTCGATTTGTTTGTTTGAAATTTGTAAAATCTTATATATTAATCCCAAAAATTAACAAACGAATTTTAAATATTTTAAATTTTACTTTAGAGAGGTTCTAGTTTTATGACAAAAATGACAACAGAAGAAGCTTTTGTAAAAGTTTTACAAATGCATGGTATTGAACACGCGTTCGGAATTATTGGTTCAGCTTTTATGCCAATCTCAGATATTTTTCCTGATGCAGGAATCACTTTTTGGGATGTTGCTCATGAAACTAATGGTGGGTTAATTGCTGATGGTTATACAAGAGCGACTGGAAAAATGTCTATGGTAATTGCTCAAAACGGACCTGGTATCACAGGTTTAGTTACACCAATTAAAACTGCATACTGGAATCACACTCCACTTTTATTAGTTACACCTCAAGCAGCAAACAAAACTATGGGTCAAGGTGGTTTTCAAGAAGTTGAACAAATGAATTTATTTAAAGATATGGTTTGTTATCAAGAAGAAGTTAGAGATCCTTCAAGAATGGCAGAAGTGTTAAATAGAGTTATTGAAAAAGCAATCCGAGGATCAGCTCCTGCACAAATAAATGTACCAAGAGATTATTGGACACAAGTAATTGATATTGATCTGCCACCAATCGTAAGATTAGAAACACAAGGTGGGGGTGTTGATGCAATTAAAAAAGCTGCTGACTTATTATCTAACGCTAAATTTCCAGTAATTTTATCTGGCGCAGGCGTTGTAATTGGTGGAGCTATTGAGGATTGTAAAAAACTTGCTGAAAAATTAGATGCACCAGTTTGTTCTGGTTATCAACACAACGATAGTTTTCCAGGAAGCCATCCATTAGCTGCAGGTCCATTAGGATACAATGGTTCAAAAGCTGGAATGGAATTAATTCAGAAAGCTGATGTGGTTTTAGCACTAGGTACAAGATTAAATCCTTTTTCAACATTACCAGGCTATGGAATGGATTACTGGCCAAAAGATGCAAGCATTATTCAAGTAGATATGAACTCTGATAGAATAGGTTTAACTAAGAAAGTTTCAGTTGGAATTTGTGGTGATGCTAAATTAGTTGCTCAACAACTTCTTGCTCAACTATCACCAACAGCAGGTGACACAGATAGACAACAAAGAAAAGATATCATTCATCAAACTAAATCTGCCTGGTTACAAAAATTATCGAGTCTTGATCATGAGGACGATGATAAGGGTACTGTTTGGAATGAAGAAGCTAGAAAAAGAGATGCAGATAGAATGTCTCCTAGACAAGCTTGGAGAGCAATTCAAGCTGGTATGCCAGAAGATGTAATTATTTCAAGTGACATTGGAAACAATTGTGCAATTGGAAATGCTTACCCAACTTTTGAAAAAGGAAGAAAATATTTAGCTCCAGGATTATTTGGTCCTTGTGGTTACGGTTTTCCTTCAATTTTAGGTGCTAAAATTGGTTGTCCAGATACTCCAGTAATAGGTTTCGCTGGTGATGGTGCTTTTGGTATTAGCATGAATGAAATGAGTTCATGCGCAAGAGAAGAGTGGCCGGCAATTGCAATGGTTATATTTAGAAATTACCAGTGGGGTGCTGAAAAAAGAAATACTACACTTTGGTATGACAATAACTTTATTGGTACAGAGCTTGATCCAGAATTAAGTTACGCTAAAGTTGCTGATGCATGTGGATTAAAAGGAGTTTCAGTTAGAACGATGGAAGAAACTACAGCAGCTATTAAGCAATCTTGCGAGGATCAAAAGAAAGGAATTACAACATTTATTGAAGTAATTCTAAACCAAGAGCTTGGTGAACCATTTAGAAGAGATGCTATGAAGAAACCAGTTAAAGTTGCTGGTATCAATAAAGCAGATATGAAGAAGCAACCTTCTTTAAACTCTTAAAATCTTTTAAAAATATTACAATTATCGTAAAGTCACTTCATGGAAGTGACTAACGATAATACCTGTGGTTGGATTAAAGATTTAATTCCTAGGACAAATATTGAAACTCTTAAATCCAATGATGATTGTGACTGGCTTGTAATAGGAGCTGGGTATACAGGTTTATCTGCTGCAAGAAAATTAGCACAATTACACCCAAATCAAAAAATTATATTAGTAGATGCACAATTAGCAGGTGAGGGTGCAAGTAGTAGAAATTCAGGATATTTAGTTGATACTACACTTAATGATGGCTTCACATCTAACAAAGAATTGGAAAGTTATAAAAAAAAAACTGACATTTATGATCTAGGTATAAATATTGTTAAAAAATTTATTAACGAACATCAAGTTGATTGTGATTGGAATGAATGTGGTAAATATTTTGCATCTTCAAAAGTAATTGATCAAGAAGTTTTAGCAAATTTTTCAAACACACTCTCTAAATTAGGTTTTGAAAATAATCTATTTTTTAAAAGTGATTTATCAAAAAAATTAGGCACTAGTTTTTACAATGTTGCTCTTCATACTAAAGGAGGAATTTTATTACACCCAGGTAAATTAGTTAGAGCTATGATTGATGTCTTGCCAAATAATGTTATTTTATATGAAAACACTTCTCTATTAAGCTGGAATAAAAACAAAGACAATATTTCTTGTAAATTTAAAAATGGTAAAATTACTACCAATAAAATTATTTTTGCCACAAATGGATTTTTAAAATCTCTAGGAATTAAACGAAACTATAATTTTCCAATTACATTAACTGCAAGTATGACAAGACCATTAAATGATAATGAATATGAGTTAATTGGAAAACCTAAAGAGTGGGGAGTATTACCAGTAAGACCAATGGGTGCTACAATAAGAATGACAAAAGATAGAAGAATTTTAATAAGAAATACTGCAGAGGTACACAATCCTTTTAAAATGATTAAATCGGAATTAGATAAAAGATCTATTAATCAAAAAATCGGAATTAAAAAAAGATTTCCACAACTGCCAGATAATATTGTTCAATCATCATGGTCTGGTATTGTTTCTAGGACACGAAATAGTTCACAGATTTTTGATAAAATCGATAAAAACATATTTGTAGCTGGCTGTTATAACGGATCAGGAATAGGCGTTGGGACTTTATTTGGAGAACAGATTGCCATTAAAGCAAGCAATGAAAATTCTGATGAGATCAAAACTATTGAAGCAAGAAGTAAACCAACCTGGTTACCACCACAACCCTTTTTAAATTTAGGCGTTAAAACCAGATTATTATATGAACGACTAAGAGCTAAAACAGAAATTTAATTTTTTGGTAAAATTAAATAATTATAATAATCAATCTTCTTAACTATATAATAATCAATTTCATTTATAAAATCTTCAAAGTCTTTAAATGAATATTTTAATTCTTCTGCAAATTCTGGAGTGTACTCAAAAACAATTGGCATTTTATGAGTTTTAATTGTTCTTTTTGCACCTTTAAGAGCCATTAAATCATAGCCCTGAATATCAATTTTCATAAAAGAAATTTTTTTATCATAATCAAAGTCATCAATTTTCTTAACTTCTACTTCTTCATAATTTTTCTTTGAATCATTTTCAGCTTTTTCTATTTTATTTGAACCATACGTATTATAGTTTTTTAAATTTGCAGATTGTATTTTAAATTTAATATTACTTTCGTCACTGATTATATGATTAAGAGGCTTTGCATTAGCATTATTTAATTTAATGTTTTTTTTTAATATTTCATAGATATATTGTGATGCTTCAAAACAATAAACCTCAACATTTGGAAAAGTTTTTGAAAATAAAATTCCCAATTGACCAAAATTTGAACCTAAATCTAAAACTATTGTGTTGGGTTTTATATATTTTTTTGCAAGTTCAAGTATGTGTGCATCAAAAATTTGATCAGCTATAATTGTATTTCTAATTATATCTTTAATCGCATATTGAGGAAGATAATAACTTCCAGTTTTTGTATGATAAATTTTTAGTTTTTTTATATTAAAAATTTTATATCTCAAAAATTTAGGCAAAAAATAAACATATCTTTTTGATTCTATAAATTTTTTAAATATATTCATATTTAATTTTTTAAATTGCGTTTTTTTATTTGTTTACTTATTTTAATACTGACATTGGATCAAGCCTAGTTTGAAACCAATTAATTCTAAAGTCAAGATGTGGTCCAGTTGATCTACCAGTTGAGCCAACAGTTCCTATTATATCGCCCTGATTAATTTTATCTCCAACAGATACTAAAATATTTTCTAAATGTGAATAGATTGTTGAGATGCCATGTCCATGATCCATGATGATTGTGCCACCTGTATAATACAAATCATCTTCTGCCATTGTTACAACTCCAGTTCCAGATGAGATAATTAATGTTCCTTGTTTTGCTGCTATATCTATACCGTAATGTGGCCATCTAGGTTTACCATTTAGAATTCTTTGGCTACCATAAACTCCACTAATAATACCCTCGACTGGCATAATAAAATTTTCTTTAAAGAAAAGTAAATTAGAATTAATTGCTCTAGCTTCACCAATTGCATTATTTTCTTTTTTAATTCTTTTATAAACTGATTCTGGAGGGGTTACCTTGCTTTCTGCAAGTCCATCAATTCTTTGAATATTATATTTTCTTTTTAAAACTTTTTTTGTAATTTTTGAAGTTTTACCATCCAAGGTTTTCGTAAAAGTTAAATCAAACTTCCTATCTCTATCAATTCCAAAAACAAAAAAACCATCTTCAGAAACTTTAATTTCTTTTTTATCAACTTTAATTTTTGCCTTAGGGTCAGTTTTACCCAATATAAAATGTCCTTGTGTGAATTTACCTTGAAATTCTAGGGCTTTAACGTGTGTGGTTATAAGAACTAAAAATACTAAAAAAAATCTATAAATTATTGAGCTGTCCATCCGCCATCTATTACTATTGATGTTCCTGTAATCATTGAGGAAGCTGATGAAGCTAAGAAGCAAACAGTTGTTGCAATATCACTCTCTGTTGCAGCTCTGCCCAAGGGAATATTACCTAAAGCTAATTTTTTAAATTTCTTATTTTTGAAAAAATTTTTAACCATTGGTGTTTCAACAAAAGTAGGTGCAACTGTATTAACCCTAATATTATTTTTTGCTAATTCAACACCCATACCCTTGGTTAATCCTTCAATACCAAATTTAGTCATATTATAAACATTTCTACCACTCATGCCAACATGACCAAGCTGTGAAGACATATTAATTATTGAGCCAGGTCTTTTTTTATTTTTTAACATTTTTTTAACCACAAGTTGAGCAACATTAAAAGCCGCTTTAAGATTTAGGTCGACCAAGTAATTCATACTTTGTTGTTTAATTTTTTCAAAAGGTTCAGGGATATTTGTTCCCGCATTATTTACGAGAACGTCTATAATTTTAATTTTATCTATCTTTTGTTTTAAATCATCATAGTTCATCACATCACATGGAACTTTTATAATCTTTCCTTTAACTTTTTTTATTTCTTTTTCTAATTTATCTAAGTCAGATGAAGTTCTGCTTAAAGCAATCACTGTTGCACCGGCTTCAGCCAAAGCAATAGAGCAAGCTCTTCCCAAGCCTTTACCAGCACCTGTTACTAGTGCATATTTATTTTTTAAATTAATTTTTTGTAGGTACATATTAAATAAACAATTTTAAGTCTGTATAGATTAATTCTATAGCAACTACCAGTATAGCAATTAAACCAATCCAAGCTATCCACTTATATTCATTAATCCATCTAGATATTAAATTGGCTGCTGTTGCCATTAAAATAATTGATAAAGCTAATCCAAAAATTAATAGAACATAATGATCACCCGCAGCACCAGCTACACCTAAAACATTATCTAAACTCATCGTAAAATCAGCCAGTAAAACAGTCCATATTGCTTTCATAAAGCTTGAGTTATCAACTTTTATATCTTCTTCATTAGATTGACCTTTAATTACATCAACATAAAGTTTGTAAACAATATAAAGTAATAATAATCCCCCAATTAACCTCAAGCCTGTGATTTGCAGCAAGTAAGCTGTTAACATAGTTAAGATAATTCTTAAAATTACAGCACCACCTATACCCCAGAAAATTACTTTTTTTCTTTGCTCAACAGGAAACTTAGAAGCAACCATTCCAATTATAATTGCGTTATCACCAGCTAATACTAAATCTATGAAAATAATTTGACTTAAGATGACGAGCTGTTCGGCTCCAAATAATTCTGAAAACATTAGCTGCTTAATATCATATCTGCACCTTTTTCTGCAATCATTATTGTTGGTGCATTAGTGTTTCCTGAGGTTATGTTAGGCATAATCGATGCATCAATTACTCTAAGATTTTTAATGCCTCTAACCTTTAACTGTTCATCAACTACAGCCATATCATCTTGACCCATCTTACATGTTCCAACAGGATGAAATATAGTTTGAGCATGATTAGATGCTTCTTTAACTAACTCTTCATCATCATTTATGTTTACGCCTGGTCTATATTCTTCAGGTAAATATTTTTTAAAAGTTTCAGATTGTAATACAATTTTTCTCGTTAATTTAAGACCTCTTGCAGCAACCATTCGGTCATGGTCTGTTGAAAGATAATTCTGCTTAATTTTTGCATAAGTTCTTGAGTCTTTATCCACAATACTTACGTGACCTCTACTTGTTGGTCTAATATTTGAAACTGTTGGAGTGAATGCATGAAAGTCATGATTTTTAGTTGCTCCTAACGCATCCATACTCATAGGTTGAACATGCCATTGTAAATCTGGTAACTCTAAAGAAGCATCACTCTTTGCAAACATACATAATTGACTAGCACCCATAGTCATCGGTCCACTTCTATTAAAAACATATTCAAGCCCAATCATCAAATTTCCAAATAAACTATTAATTTTTTTATTAAGTGATTTCAGTCCTTGAATTTTATAAATGGGTCTTAACATCAAATGATCGTGTAAATTTTCACCAACACCATTTAAATTTTGAACCGTATTAATACCTAAGTTTTTTAATTTTTCTGGATTACCAATTCCTGATACTTGTAAAATTTGTGGAGAGCCAATGGCACCTGATGATAATATTATTTCTCTATTCGCTTGAACTTTTTTAAGCTCATCACCCTCCCAAAATTCAACATCTTTAGCTATTTTATTTTCAAAATTTATTTTTTTTATATGTGCGTTAGTAATAATCTTTAAATTTTTTCTATGTTTAATTGGGTTTAAATAACCAACTGATGTACTGCATCTAAAACCATCTTTTTGAGTTACTTGAAAATAACCACACCCATGATTGTCACCAGTATTAAAATCTTTTGTTTTAGGTATTCCAAATTCCTCTGCTGCATTTTGAAACTCATCTAAAAGAGGTAAATGAATTCTTTGATCTGAAACCGATAAAGGTCCACCAACTCCATGAAATTCGCTTTGACCTCTTTCTTGATTTTCTGCTTTAACAAAATAGGGGAGAACGTCGTCCCATCCCCAACCACTATTTCCTAATTGTCTCCAAACATCATAGTCTCTATGCTGTCCTCGTATATATAAAAGACCATTAATTGATGAGCTTCCACCTAAAGTTTTTCCTCTGGGATATCTAATAGAAATATTATTCATGCTTTCATCAGGCTCCGTTCGATAACACCAATCGGTTTTTGGATTGTGCATTGTTTTAAAATAACCAACGGGAATATGAATCCATGGATAGTTATCTTTTCCACCTGCTTCTAAAAGCAAAACTTTATGATTTGGATTTTCAGACAATCTATTAGCAAGTACACATCCTGCAGATCCCGCACCAAGAATTATAAAATCAAAATTTTTCACTAACTTAGAATGTTTTTAAATTAAAATTATTTATTTATAGCAAATTTACTAAAAAATTGTTGAATAAATACATATTAGCTCTTGTTATACTTTTAAAATTTTGACAGGGTACTTTTTTTATAAAAAAAACAACAAGAGGGAAAATACAATATGAAAAAAATCATATCATTAGTTGTAGGAACTCTTCTTTTAACAGTAATGACTGTTACAGGAGCAAATTCTGCACAAACTCTTAAGTGTCAAACTGTAATTAGTGCAAAAGCTGACGAAGTGAAAATGTTAAAAGATTTCACTGACACAGTGACTGAACTAACACAAGGTTCACTTAAGTTCGAAATTATGCCAGCTGGTTCAGTAGTTGGTGTTAAAGAAACTTTAGATGCAGTAGATAAAGGTCTTATCGATTGTGGTTTCGCTTGGACTCACTATTGGTCAGGTGATCACCCAGCAGCTATGTTATTTGGTTCGCCAGTAGCAGGTGCAGGTGTTGGTATCGATAACATCGCATTTTTATCTTGGTTCCAATATGGTGGTGGTAAAGAACTTTACGACCAACTATGGTCTGAGATGGGAAGAGACATCAAAGGATTTATGTTACAACCAGTAGGCCCAGAAGCTTTAGGTTGGTTCAAAGAGCCAATTAACAGCATGGCTGACTTTAGAAAGTACAAGTTCAGAACTCCTCCAGGAATTCCAGGACAAACTTATAAAGATATCGGTGTAGCATCTGTTGCAATGGGTGGTGGAGATATTCTACCAGCTCTTGAAGCAGGTACAATTGATGCTGCTGAATGGTGTTGTCCAAAGCCTGACATGACATTCGGTTTCCAAAAAGTTCTAAAACATTACTACCTACAAGGTCTTCACCAAGTAGTAGTAAATGCTGACTTCTATTTAACTGGTAGCAAATATAAGAAAATGTCTGCTATTGAGAAGAAAGCTTTAGAAGTTGCTGCGAATGCATCACTATCAAAATCAATGAGTTACAGAATATACGAAAACGGAAAAGCTCTTGCTGAGTTAACTGGAAAACATGGTGTAATTTTACATGATACTCCAGCTGACTATTTCCCAGCGTATATGGCTGCTGCTAAAAAATCTTTAGAGACAAATGCTGCGAAGAACAAGTTCTTTGCTAAAGTATGGCAGTCTCAAAAAGACTTTGCAGATATCGCAGTACCATTCTGGTCTGGATCTCAAATGTCTAATGCGAAGCTAGGAATGGCTCACGCAGCGACATTAAAATAGTATCAAAACTTTTATAAAGCGGGCAAGCAATTGCCCGCTTTGTTTTCAATAATCAAAGAATTTTTTTACATGCCAAGAAACCACAAACCAAAAAAACCAATTAAACCTATGAAACTTGATATCTCTGACGAGATGATAGCTGAGCGAAGAGGTGGTTCTGGAGCAATGCCTAAGAGCATGCCTAAGTGGATGGCATCTTCAATTACAAAAATTGATTTGTTTAATAAATGGGTAGGAAATACCGTTTGTTGGATTACAGTTCCTTTAATATTGGCAATGACATATGAAGTTTTAGCTAGAAAATTGTTTACTGCTCCAACAATGTGGGCTTACGACATGAGTAGATTTATGTATGGTGCTTTATTTATGTTAGGTGCAGGTTACGCGTTATCAAAAGGTGTACACATTAGAGCAGATTTTTTATATAGAAATTTTAAAACCAAAACTCAAGGAAGAATAGATTTTTGGTTATACCTTTTATTTTATTTCCCAGGACTGATTGTTTTTCTTTATATGACAACTGGATTTGTTCAAGAGTCTATAATGAGAGGAGAAAGAGGAATGGATACAGCCTGGATGCCTTATATGTGGCCTATCAAAGCTTCTTTATGGTTTGGTATAGTGTTTTTACTCATTCAAGGTGTTTCAGAATTATTTAAAAGTTATTGGGCTGCTACCAAAGGTGTGTGGCCAGGAGAGGAAGAATAGATGTTAGCTGAATTTATAGATCCAGCAATTTTAGGTTTTGTTTTAATTGGGGTAATGTTGTTCTCAATATTTGTTGGATTTCCTATTTCATTTACATTAATTTTTTTAGGTTTTGTATTTGGTTATTTAGGCTTTGGTAAACTAGTATTCTATTTAATGACCTTACAATTTTCGATGGTTATGACCGAACAAACGCTTGCCGCTGTCCCACTCTTTGTCTTTATGGGAATAATGATGGAACAAGCAGGTTTAATGGAAAGATTGTTTTCTGCATTTCAATTAATGCTGGCCAAAGTCAGAGGGTCTTTATATTACGCTGTATTATTTGTATCTGTTGTATTTGCAGCAGCCACTGGAATAGTTGGTGCATCTGTTACCATTTTAGGAATCATGGCTGCAAAATCAATGAACAAATCTGGCTATGATGTAAGGCTAGCAGCTGGAACAATTACTGCTGGTGGTACCTTAGGAATTTTAATTCCACCAAGTATTATGCTTGTTGTAATGGGTCCTATTATGGAAATACCGGTAACGGATTTATTTGCAGCTGCGATTATTCCTGGAATTTTACTTGCAACACTTTATGCGGCTTACACTACTGTAAGATGTTGGATCGATCCAAGCTTAGGCCCAGTATTGCCACCAGAACTTAGAGCAACGAGTATGAAAGCAGTTTGGATTGAATTCTTTTTAGGGTTGGTCCCACCTGCAGCATTAGTTTTTGCAGCTCTAGGAAGTATCCTATTTGGTTTTGCAACACCTACAGAAGCTGCTGGTTGTGGTGCTATGGGTTCTTTGTTGTTGGCCTTAGCATATAGAAAATTAACATTTAAAAAATTACAAGATGCATTAGTTAAAACTTTAGAAATCTCAGCTTTAATAATGGTTTTAGTTGCAGCCTCAAACTTTTTTGGTGCAGTATTTTCAAGACTTGGAACTCCAATGTTGCTTACAGACTTTTTATTAGGTCTTGAAATGAATAAATATTTTATTTTAGCATTAATTATGGTGATGATTTTTTTACTTGGTTGGCCATTAGAGTGGGTACCAATAGTAATGATTATAATTCCAATTATATTACCATTAGTTGAAGCTTTAGGTTTTAATTTAACTTGGTTTGCAATTCTTGTAGCGGTCAATCTCCAAACCGCCTGGCTGTCACCACCTGTAGCACTTTCTGCATATTTTTTAAAAGGTGTGGTGCCAGAATGGGATTTAAAAGATATTTATTATGGAATGATGCAATTTATGGTTATTCAAGTAATAGGATTAATATTAATTATTGTATTTCCTAAGATTGCTTTATGGTTACCGGCCTATCTGTATGGACAGTAGAAATTATTAGTTTATTATAATTTTTAGTGAATCAACCAAAAGTAAAATACTCTCTTTCAAATTGGGACCTTGTTTCAGTTAACCCAAATTATAAAACTTGGGACTGGAAAGACCTTTTTTGTTATTGGGGTGTTAACGTTCAAAGCATAATAGGATTTTCTTTAATAGCTTCACTATATACAATTTATAGCCTGAATACTTTTGTAGTTTTTTTTGGAACTATTTTAGGATCATTTTTAGTTTATTTATTTTCCAATTTAATTGGTAAGCCTTCACAAAAATTTGGTTTGCCATTTGCCGTTTTACTAAGATCTTCTTTAGGTTTTAGAGGTGCAAAATTTTTTGGCTTAATCAGAAGTGTTGTTGGAATATTTATGTTTGGTATTCAAACATATTTTTTATCAAAGGCTATCGGTTATCTTTTAAGAATATTGATTTTCTCAATTGACAATTCCCTTTTAGATCAAGAAATATTTCTTACATTTTTGTTAGGATTAAATATAATTGACTGGGTTTCATTTACTGGTGTTGTTATTTTTCAGGCAATGATGTTTAGTGTAGGAATTCAATTTAATAAAAAGTTGATTAATATTTCAGCTATCACAGTCTATTCTGGAATGATAATTTTTTTCTTTGTTGTTTTTTTAAGCGATGTACAAGCTACATCACAAGCATTTACCAATATTTTGAATTTCAAAAATTTTTTAGATATTAATAATTTAATACCATTGTTAACAGTTGCTGGAACTATTTTTGCATATTTTTCACTAATTATTTTAAGTTATGGTGACTATTCTAGATATGTAAAAGATGAAAAAAATTTAGAAAAAGGAAATTTCAGTTTAATTTTAAATCTAATTATTTTTTCATTCTTCGCTGTTTTTATTGTTGTGGGTTCTGACACATTTTTAAATCAAAAATTTGAGGATTTAGATAGAATTTTTACAAATCCAACAGACATTATTGGTAAATTTGATAATCTGCAAATTACTATTATTGTTCTTTTTTTTATAATTGTTGCTTCGGCCTCAACCAATCTGGTAGCAAATTTTATTCCATCTCAATATTCACTTATTAACTTCATACCAAGCAAACTAACTTTGAAAAGTGCAAGTTATGTAATTTCAATTATAGGTTTTTTGATTGGAATTTTTTGGCTAACATTCTTAAGTCAAATTGGAATTTTATCTTTTATTGATACTTTTGGTGCATTTTTTGGACCATTATTTGGATTAATAATTGTTGATTACTACATAATAAAAGAAAGTAGTTTAAGTAACAAAGATATTTATTCAATCGAAACGGATAGCTCTTATTATTATTCAAAAGGATGGCATATCAAAGCAACATATTCTTTAATTATAGGATTTATTTTTTCTGCTTCAACAATTTGGAATACTAATTTAATGTTTTTACAATCTTATGCTTGGATAATTGGTGCAATTGTCTCCTCAATAACATATTACTTACTCGCAAAAAAATAAATTTATGAATGAATTTGATTTTAAAGATAGAACAGCTGTAATAACTGGTGGCGGCCAAGGTTTTGGTCTTGATATTGCCAAACGTTTTTTAGACTCTGGTGCTAAAGTTATTATTTGGGATATAGATGAAAAATTACTTAAATCAGCAGCTGATGAAGTAAATAATGCCAATCTAAGTTATAATGTAATTGATGTTTCAAATTACAAACAAATAGAAAAAACAGTTTCAGATATTACATCAAAATCTAATATAGATATTTTAATTAACAACGCTGGGATTACAGGTCCAACAGCTCCTTTGTGGGAGTATGATGTTGAGATGTGGAATAAAATTGTTCAAATAAATCTTGTTGGCACTTTTAACTGTTGTAGAGCAATAGTACCTAATATGATTAAGAACAATTATGGTAGAATAGTAAACGTAGCTTCTGTAGCTGGTAAAGATGGAAATGCAAATGCAAGCGCTTATAGTTCTGGAAAAGCAGGTGCTATTGGATTGACAAAATCACTTGGAAAAGAGCTTGCTGACAAAAATATAGCTGTAAATGCAGTGACACCTGCGGGTGCTAAAACAAGAATTTTGGATCAAATGAGTAAAGAACATGTTCAAAGAATGCTTTCTAAGGTGCCTAGAGGTAGATTTCTTGAAATACATGAGTTTACCTCATTAGTTTGCTGGCTTTCATCAGAAGAAAATTCTTTTTCCACAGCCGCTGTGTTCGATATAAGTGGTGGTAGATCTACTTATTAATACAATTGTATATTATAAATTTTTAACAATTTTTTTATTTTCATCAATATTAGTATTTTTTCCTATCACTGGAGCAAAAATCATTGCTGACCAATAGATTAATAATAAAAAGATTGAAATTGTTTTCACTGTTTTAACTTAATTAAAGATATTGAATTAAGAATGTTTAAAATGTGTCAAAAAGTTGTATTTAAAAAAATAATTAATTATAAGTATCCATGTATAAAATTTTAAGTTTAATTTTTTTAATTTCTATTTCATTCACTTTTGCTAATGCAGAAGTTACAAATGTTTTTGAATTTACAGATTCAGAGCTATCCAAATTGGAAGTAAGAAAGATAAGAGGGGCCAAAAATAAAACAATCTATTCTGTTGGATCTAATGAAAATGGTAACTTTTTAAAAGCAATTGCAGATAATGCAGCATCAGGATTAGGAAAAGAGATAAATATTGATCTAAATAAAACTCCATTTGTTAATATTACGTGGAAAATAGAGAAGGATTTACAGGGAATTAAAGAAAATACTAAAAAAGGGCATGATTTTGCCGCTCGTGTTTTTGTAATAAAAAAAACAGGTGCAACACCTTTGTCAAACAGAGCTATTAATTATGTATTTTCAAGTAATAGCGAAGTTGGTCTTAATTCGCCAAGTCCATATACAAAAAAATCTATAGATAATGTTTTAGCTACAACCAAAGAAAATTTAAACAAATGGGTAACTGTTAAAGCTAATGTAAAAGAGGATTTTAAAAGATTTCATAATTTAAATGTAAATCAATTAGATGGTTTGGCTATAATGGTAGACACTGATAATTCAAAAATGAAAGCTATTTCATACTTTCAAAATATTTATTTTTCTGAAAATTAATTAAAATTTAAAATATTTTTTTAAACCTATACTTAAAAAAGATAGTAGAATTGCCACTATAACATCTTCTATTGGTTGTGCATTCGGAAACCCAAAATTCCATATAACAACCCCAATTAACCAAATGATATATATTTTCATTGTTCTAACTATATCTTAGTTTCTGTTATATTATTATTTTTTTTGATAGAATAGTTCAATGCATGAAAATTTTTATCATAGTGTGAAAGTATATTACGAGGATACTGATGCAGGTGGTGTTGTATACTATGCCAATTATCTCAAATATCTTGAAAGAGCAAGAACAGAAGCTTTGGCAAAAATTGGATTAAGTAATTTACAAATAAAAGAAAAATTTGGTGCTCTTATTATTGTTAAATCTTGCAATATTGAATATAAAAAATCAGCACATCTTGAGGATCAATTGTCTATTAGATCATTTGTAAAATCAGTAACAAAGACATCTTTTTTAATGAATCAGTTTATAACAAATGATAAAACTCCGATAGTTGATGCACAAGTTCACTTAGTTTTTATAAACGAAAAAGGAAAACCCGTTAAAGTACCAGACATAATTTTTGATAATTTTAAGCCTTATTTTTGTGACAGTATTAAGCTTTAGATATTCTTTTAGCTTTTCGAAATAAAGAAATTATCATTTTTTCTGAAATTAATTTTGTATTTACATTTCTTGGACTAGGGTGGTAACAAGGAATTAATGTAATATTGCCAGGTAGTGAATAGGATTTACCATGTTTAAAATACATTTTCTTAGTCAGATTGTATTTTTTTTTATAAAATTTTAGACAGTTGTCAAAAGCAACTTTTCCTAATGTGATAATTATCTTTAATTTATTTAAATTAGAAATTTCAGTATCAAAATATTTGGAACAGTTATCTAACTCTTTATTTAAAGGTTTATCTCCAGGGGGAACACATTTTAAGATATTGGTGATGTAAGTAGATTTTATCTTGAGACCATCGTTTAAACTTTTTGAATAGGGTTGGTTAGAAATTTTAGCTTTATATAAGCATTGGAATAAAAATTCTCCAGATTTATCCCCAGTAAAAGCACGTCCAGTTCTTGTTCCTCCATGAGCTGCAGGAGCTAAACCTAAAATTAAAAGTTTTGCATTTGTGTCACCAAATCCTGTTACTGGTTTACCCCAATACTTTTCATTAATATTTTGCTTTCTTTTTATTGTAGAAATTTTTTTAACAAAATCAGTTAATCTTGGACATTTTTTGCATTTAATAATTGTTTTATTGAGATTTTTAAATTGATTATTCATTTAAGTAATTGATAGATTTATTCTAGAATATTAGATAATAGATATTATGTCTTCTAAAAAAGCTATGAAACAAGCTCAAAAGCAAGCTTATGCAAAACATAGAAGCAGCATCACAAATAGTAGTAGATTTAATTTTAAAAATAAAAATTCTGTAAAAAAGAATAAAAAGAAAAATTAACTTTCTTTTTCAAATCTTTCAATTTTTTTACATGAAGACATCAAAGAAATTCCCTCCTCATTATTTATCACAGTTTTTATCATTATATTTGGGTTGTCAATTTCAAATAATAATTGTGTATAAAATTGAGGATAACCAATTTTATCAGTTAGAATTTTATTATCTTCTTTATAGATAAATTTTGTTGAAGTGTTTTTCTTTTTAACAGAAAGATCTGTAACCCGATATTTCTTGAATGTTTTATTGTTGTATACAAAATTTCTTGTCATTAAAGATTGTTCTAAGTCTAAAATGTACTCATTTTTTAAAAAACCATCTTTTTTATTATCACAAGAACTTAGAATAATAATTTCCGCATTTAATTTACTAGTAGTTAGTAAAATAATAAATATTAAATAAATAATATTTAAAAATTTAATTTCTTTCATTTTTTTCTGTTAAAAATAATCCTATTAATAATAATGTAGTCCATCCAATGCCCAATAAAGCTTTTGGACTTGTTTGAGCGCTCCACATATCTAAAATTAAAGCTCCAAAAATTAGACCAATTATATAAACTAAAATTACAATTGTTGATTTATTCATTATTTAAATTTTTTTTAAAAAGAGATATTCCGTTATTTATCTTGTGCTCATATGACTCATTAAAACTTTCTAATTGCCATCCACTAAGTCTTTTTTTAATTATCTCAAGGTTTGTTGTTTTCCATTCATTGGTCGTTTCATCAAGTTTCCATTTCTTCTTTTCGTCATTATTTCTCCCACACCCATAACAATACCCTGTTGTGGGGTCTGTTTTACAAATACTAATGCAAGGCGAAATAATCATTTTCTAAATATAAATATAAATTATATGAGATAAATAGTTAATTTTTTTACAATTGTCATTGGACAAATAGTTTCAATAATATATAAAACCACGTAATTTGTGGGGCGATGGCGGAATTGGTAGACGCGTTGGTCTTAGGAACCAATATTTTCGGATGTGAAGGTTCGAGTCCTTTTCGCCCTACCACTTAAAATATTATGAAAGTAACAATAGAAAATAAAAAAGGCTTAAACAAAGATCTTAAAGTTTTAATCGATAAAGAGACGATGAACTCTTATATGGATGAAAAATATGAAGAGATCAAAAGCACAGTCAATTTAAAAGGTTTTCGTCCAGGAAAAGTTCCCAAGGAAGTTTTAAAAAGACAATATGGAAAAGCAGTTTTTGGAGAAGTATTGGATAAAGTGCTTAAAGAAACATCAACTAAGGCTTTAGAAGAAAATAAAATCAAACCTGCAGGTCAGCCTAAACTAGATTTAAAAACTTATGGAGAGGATAAAGAGTTAGAATACGTATTGTCAGTAACTGAATTACCTAAAGTCGAGACCAAATCTTTAGAAAATATAAAATTTGATCAATATTCTGTTAAAATTGATAATAGTGAAACAGACAAAAGAATTAAAGAAATAGCAAAAAATCAACCCAGTTTTAAAGAAGCTAGCCCAGAAACAAAAGCTAAAGATGGCGACCTTGTTGTATTAGATTACAAAGCTACTGTTGATGGTAAAGAATTTAAAGGAAGTGAGGGTAAAAATACTCAATTAACACTAGGTAAGGATTTGTTTTTAAAAGGTTTTGACAAACAATTAATCGGTGTAAAAAAAGATGACGAAAAAATAGTTGAAGCTGTATTGCCAGAAAATTTTCCTGAAAAAGAATTTGTAAATAAAAAAGCACAATTTAATTGTAAAATTTTAAATGTTAAAAACCCTGAGGAAGTAAATATAGATGATAACTTTGCTAAAAATTTAGGCGCAAAAGACTTAAATGATCTAAAAACTTTAATATCCAAACAAATTAATGATGAATATAAAAATTCATTAGATCAATTGTCTAAAAATCAAATCTTAAAAGAAATTGAAAAAATTAAAGTTGATGAAATTCCTGAAAACTTAATAGAGGAAGAGGTTAAAATTCTTTCACAAGGCATGTCAGAAGAAGAAGCTAAAAAAAATAAACCCAAGTTTACAGAGACTGCAAAAACAAGAATTAAAACTGGTTTAATTTTAAATGAATTTGGTGAACAAAATAAGATAAATGTTTCTGAGCAAGAAATTCAAGCTGAGGTACAAAAACAATTAAGAATGATGCCTGGACAAGAGAAAATGGTAATGGATTTTTATCAAAAAAACCCATCTGCAGTTGCTAGTTTAAGAGGAACTGTTTATGAGGAAAAGATTTTAAATTTGATTAAAGAAAAAGCAAAAGCCAATAAAAAAGTAATATCAAAAGATGAAGCTGAAAAAATCCTAAAAGAAGCTCATAATCATGACCATAATCATAACCATGACCAGGATGATAAAAAAAAAGAGACAAAAAAAGTAGCTAAATCAAATCCTGCAAAAGAAAAAAAACCTTCAACAAAAGCTTCCAAAACTAAGACTGTAGCAAAAAAAGTTAGCAAAAAGTAATCTCAAGTTGTATAAGTAATACGAATCAACTTATGACAATAAATTTATCAGAACACATGAGTAATTTAGTACCTATGGTTGTCGAACAATCAAATAAAGGGGAGAGAGCTTATGATATATATTCGAGACTTTTAAAAGAAAGAATTATATTTTTAACTGGTCAAATTAATGACAGTGTAGCATCACTTGTTACAGCTCAATTATTATTTCTTGAAGCTGAAGATCCAAAAAAAGAAATTTATCTATATATTAACAGTCCTGGTGGGTTAGTAACAGCTGGTCTTGGTATTTACGATACTATGCAATATGTTAAACCAGATATTTCAACTTTATGTATCGGTCAAGCTGCTTCAATGGGTTCGTTTTTACTTGCTGCTGGTACTAAAGGAAAAAGATTCTCTTTACCTAATTCAAGGATTATGGTTCATCAACCATCAGCTGGTTTTCAAGGTCAAGCTACAGATATTGAAATTCATGCTAACGAGGTACTGTCATTAAAAAAAAGACTTAACGAAATTTATTCAAGGCATACAGGAAAATCTGTAGATGAAGTTAAAACTGCTTTGGAAAGAGATAATTTTATGACGGCAGATGTCGCTAAATCTTTTGGTCTTATTGACGAAGTAGTTGAAAAAAGATCATAACACACCATATATTGATAGTGAGACAATCCTAACTTGATTAGTATGAGTCTTCTATAATAAAGTAATTAAATTGATTCGTTTAAAAAATATATATGACAACAAATAATAAAAATATTCTTTACTGCTCTTTCTGTGGAAAGAGTCAACACGAAGTTAGAAAACTTATCGCTGGTCCTACAGTGTTTATTTGTGATGAGTGTGTTGAGCTATGTATGGATATTATTAAAGAAGAAAGCAAGGATACTTTTGTTAAGCATCAAGATGGTCTTCCATCACCAAAAGAAATTTGTGCAGTATTAGATGATTATGTAATTGGTCAACCACATGCAAAAAAAGTTTTATCTGTAGCAGTTCACAATCATTACAAAAGATTAAATTATGAGAGTAAAACTAGTAAAAATGTTGAACTTGCTAAATCCAATATACTTTTAGTTGGCCCAACTGGTTGTGGTAAAACTTTATTAGCTCAAACTCTCGCAAGAATTTTAGATGTTCCTTTTACGATGGCAGATGCAACCACATTAACAGAAGCAGGTTATGTTGGTGAAGATGTTGAAAATATTATTTTAAAATTATTACAAGCATCAGACTATAATGTTGAAAAAGCACAAAGAGGAATTGTTTATATTGATGAAGTTGATAAAATTAGCAGAAAGTCGGAGAACCCTTCTATTACTAGAGATGTTTCTGGTGAAGGTGTTCAACAAGCTTTACTTAAAATTATGGAAGGAACTGTTGCTAGTGTTCCACCACAAGGTGGAAGAAAGCATCCTCAACAAGAGTTTTTACAAGTAGATACCACAAATATACTTTTTATATGTGGTGGTGCATTTGCAGGGTTAGATAAGATTATATCTCAAAGAGACAAAGGAACTTCAATAGGTTTTGGTGCAGATGTTAAAAATACTCAAGATAAGAAAACAGGTGAATGGATGAAAACACTTGAACCGGAGGATTTACTAAAATTTGGATTAATTCCAGAATTCATTGGAAGACTTCCAATGATAGCTACACTTGAGGATTTAGATGAAAAATCATTAATAAAAATTTTACAAGAGCCAAAAAATTCATTAACGAAACAATATCAAGAATTATTTAAATTAGATGGTGCTAAATTAACTTTTAAAGAGAATGCTCTTAAAGAAATTGCCCAAAAAGCAATTAAGAAAAAAACAGGTGCAAGAGGTTTAAGATCAATCTTAGAAAATATTCTATTAAAAACTATGTATGATCTTCCAAGTCAAGAGAACATAGAAGAAGTTATTGTTGATGCGAACGCTGCCAAAGGTCATTCTCAACCAATGCTAGTTCATACAAAAGGTGACAATAAATCTAAGTCAAACAAGACTACAGCGGCTTAATATCCTTAATAATCATTAAAAAGCTATTGCAATATAAAATATAATATCCATATTGAATGTATGGATGTAAAAATTTCATTACCATTATTACCACTCAGAGACATTGTTGTGTTTCCAAGTATGGTAATCCCTTTATTTGTTGGAAGAGACAAGTCTATTTCTGCCTTAAATGAAGTAATGAAGAAAGATAAAAAGATTATTTTAGTTACCCAAAAAAATTCCGAAATTGATGATCCTAAAAAAACAGACATTTTTATGTATGGTTGTGAAGGAAGCATTCTTCAACTTTTAAAATTACCAGACGGCACAGTTAAAGTTTTAGTTGAAGGTATGAAAAGAGTTAAAATATTAGATTTTAAAGATAATGATAAATTTATAACTTGTGATTATAGTCATTATAATGATGTAACAGTTAAAGACGAAGATTTATTTCCTCTTGCAGCAACTGCTTTGAGAAGATTAGAAAAGTTAACGTCTATTAATAAAAAAGTTTCAAGTGAAACAATCAATACTATCAAACAATTAAAGGACCCATCTCAAATAGCAGATAATATTGCTTCACATATAACTGCCACTATTTCTGAAAAACAGCAAATTTTTGAAACCGTAGATGTTAAAAAGAGACTAAATTCTATTATTAAAATAATGGAAAATGAAACAAGCATTATTGGTGTTGAAAAAAGAATTAGGGGTAGAGTCAAAACTCAAATGGAAAAAACCCAAAGAGAGTATTATTTAAATGAACAATTAAAAGCTATTCAAAAAGAATTAGGTGAAATTGAAGATGGTAAAGATGAAACCACAAGTCTTAATAAAGCTATAACAAAAGCTAAAATGCCTAAAGAAGTTGAAAAGAAATGTTTACAAGAATTAAAAAAATTAAAGAATATGAGTCCAATGTCAGCAGAAGCGACTGTTGTTAGAAACTATCTAGATTGGATGACAGAACTTCCTTGGCACAAAAAAAGTGAGGTAGATATTGATTTAACTAAAGCCCTAAATATTCTTGATAAAGATCATTTTGGACTAGAAAAAGTTAAAGAAAGAATTGTGGAGTTTCTTGCAGTCCAAAAGAGAATGGAAAAAATTAAAGGACCAATTTTATGTTTGGTTGGACCCCCAGGTGTTGGTAAAACTTCATTAGGAAAATCAATTGCAAAAGCTACTAACAGAGAATTTGTTAGAATGTCAGTTGGAGGCATGAGAGATGAAGCTGAAATAAGAGGGCACAGAAGAACATATATTGGATCATTGCCTGGTAAAATAATACAAATGATGAAAAAAGCTGGAACTAAAAATCCATTAATTTTATTAGATGAAATTGATAAGATTGGAAATGATTATAGAGGTGACCCTTCCTCTGCTTTACTAGAAGCTTTAGACCCAGAACAAAACACAACTTTTAACGATCATTACCTAGAAGTTGATTACGATTTGTCAGATGTAATGTTTGTAACTACCGCTAATACTTTGAATATTCTTCCACCACTTCTAGACAGAATGGAAGTAATTAGATTGGCTGGATACACAGAAGATGAAAAAATTAGTATTGCTAATAGATATTTATTACCAAAACAAATTAAAGATAATGGTGTTAAAGAAAAAGAAATGAAATTAGAGGATGATATCATTAAAGAAGTTATTAGAGGCTATACAAAAGAGTCTGGCGTTAGAAACTTAGAAAGAGAAATCTCTAAATTAGCTAGAAAAGTTGTTAAGAAAGTTGTTTCTGGAGAAGAGAAAGAAGTAAACATTAATAACAAAAATTTATCTGATTTTCTTGGTATTGCTAAATTTAAATTTGGTGAATTGGAAGCTGAAAATAGAGTTGGTATTGTTACAGGCTTAGCATGGACTGAATATGGTGGAGAGATTTTAAAAATTGAAACAGTAACTATGCCTGGTAAAGGTAGAATGCAAATTACAGGTAAGTTAGGTGACGTAATGCAAGAGTCAGTTAAAGCTGCAAAATCTTTTGTAAGATCTAAATGTTTAGAGTATGGAATTATTCCTCCTTTATTTGAAAAAAAAGATTTTCATATTCATGTACCTGAAGGAGCAACTCCTAAAGATGGTCCATCAGCTGGTATTGGAATGGTAACTTCAATTGTTTCTTCAATTACAAATATTCCTGTTAGAAGAGACGTAGCTATGACTGGCGAAGTAACTTTAACTGGACAAGTGTTGCCAATAGGTGGATTAAAAGAAAAATTATTAGCAGCACATAGAGCTGGAATTAAGGAGGTTTTAATTCCAAAGGAAAATGAAAAAGATTTAGTTGATATGCCTAAAAAAATTATCGATGATATAAAAATTACCCCTGTTGAATATGCTGATCAGGTTTTAAAAGTTGCTTTAACTAAAGAACTTAAAAAAACAGAATGGGTTGAGGTTGATATGTCTAAAAAAGACGACAAATCTCAAGCTAGTATTCAATAATAATTAATTTACTTTATCTACCTGTTGATGTAATAAGTAGCCTTATTTTAGGGTGGTTAGCTCAGTTGGTAGAGCATCTCGTTTACACCGAGGGGGTCAAAGGTTCGAGTCCTTTACTACCCACCAAAATAACTAAAGTGGGGGTGTAGCTCAGTTGGTTAGAGCGATCGCCTGTCACGCGATAGGTCGAGGGTTCGAGTCCCTTCACTCCCGCCACTTTCTTGAATTTATTCAGTTAATATCAATTAAAATGTGACTTATCTTCCCTTCAACATCAGATAAAAACTGATATATAGATTTTCATGTTATCTGAATTTTTAAAAGATTACCTACCAATTATTCTATTCTTAATTATTGCATTAGGGCTAAGTTGTGCTTTTGTAGTAGTGAATTACTTTCTTTCACCAAAAAAACCTGATCCTGAAAAACTATCAGCTTACGAATGTGGTTTTGAGCCATTCGAAGACTCAAGAATGGAATTTGACGTAAGGTTTTATTTGGTAGCAATTCTTTTCATTATTTTTGATTTAGAAATTGCATTTTTGTTTCCTTGGGCAATTTCACTCGGCAATATTGGTTTATTAGGTTTTTGTTCAATGATGATTTTTTTATTCATACTAACCATTGGTTTTATTTATGAATGGAAAAAAGGTGCACTAGATTGGGAATAATATGAATAATAAAATAAAACAAGTTCCTGATGAATTTAAACAACTTGCTGAAGATTTTAGCAAGAATGGTTTTATAACTACTTCATTAGACAATTTAATTAATTGGTCTAGAGCTGGATCATTACACTGGATGACTTTTGGACTTGCTTGTTGTGCTGTTGAAATGATGCAAACAGCTATGCCCAGATATGATTTGGAAAGATTTGGAGCTGCACCTAGAGGCTCACCGAGACAATCTGATGTAATGATTGTGGCTGGAACTTTAACTAATAAAATGGCACCTGCACTTAGAAAAGTTTATGATCAAATGCCTGAACCTAGGTATGTAATATCAATGGGCAGCTGTGCTAATGGTGGTGGCTATTATCATTACTCATACTCAGTAGTAAGAGGTTGTGATAGAATTGTACCAGTAGACGTATATGTTCCTGGATGCCCTCCTTCAGCTGAAGCTTTACTTTATGGAATTTTACAACTCCAAAAGAAAATTAGAAACAAAGGTTCTTTTACAAGATAATTATGAAAAATTTAGAAGATTTAGAAAAAAAAATAAATTCAGGTTTAACAACTAAAATCGATAAAACTGAAATTAAACATCATCAATTATATATCGAAATAAATAAGGATGATTTGATTGATGTAGTTTTGTTTATTAAAACAAATCAAGATACTAAATTCAGACAACTAATAGATATTACAGTTGTTGATTATCCAGAAAATAACCAAAGATTTGAAATAGTATATTTATTTTTAAGTCATGAGTTTAATCAAAGAATAATTCTTAAATATTTAATTCGTGAAAATGAAATTATTCCATCTCTAACTAGTATTTTTCCTGCAGCCAATTGGATGGAAAGAGAAGTTTTTGATATGTATGGAGTATCTTTTAAAGATCATCCAGATTTAAGAAGAATATTGACTGATTATGGTTTTGATGGTCATCCATTAAGAAAAGATTTTCCTTTAACAGGTCATACAGAAGTCAGATATAGCGAAGAGCAAAAAAAAGTAATCAGTGAGTCTGTCAAATTAGAACAAAATTATAGAAACTTTGATTATGAAAGTCCTTGGGAAGGAACAAAATACATCAAAGAGGAAATTGAAAATAATGACAAAAAAAATTAAAAATCTAAATTTAAATTTTGGACCTCAACATCCTGCTGCGCATGGTGTACTTAGGCTAATTTTAGAGCTTGATGGTGAAGTAGTTGAAAAAGCAGATCCACATATTGGTTTATTACATAGGGGAACTGAAAAACTTATTGAAAACAAAACTTATATGCAAGCTGTTCCATACTTTGATAGACTGGATTATGTAGCACCCATGAACCAAGAGCACGCATTTGCACTTGCAATTGAGAAAATTCTAAAAATTGATGTTCCAATAAGAGCTCAGTATATAAGAGTTATTTTTTGTGAAATTGGAAGAATACTAAGTCATATTTTGAATATAACGACCCAGGCACTAGACGTGGGTGCCTTGACTCCTTCACTTTGGGGATTTGAAGAAAGAGAAACCCTTATGACTTTTTATGAAAGAGCATCAGGGTCAAGACTTCATGCTAATTATTTTAGAGCGGGAGGAGTTCACCAAGATCTTCCAAGTGGTTTAGAAGAAGATATCGCTAAATTTTGTGAAACATTCCCAAAAATAATTGATGAATTAGAAAGTTTACTAACTGACAATAGAATTTTTAAACAAAGAAATGTTGATATAGGAATTGTTTCTAAAGAGGATGCATTAAATTATTCTTTTTCTGGTGTTATGATTAGAGGTTCTGGTGTTCCGTGGGATTTAAGAAAATCACAACCATATGATTGTTATGATCAATTAGAATTTAAGATTCCAGTTGGCAAGAATGGTGATTGTTATGATCGTTATTTATGTAGAATAGAAGAGATGAAAGAAAGTGTTTCTATTATCAAACAATGTCTTGTAAAAATGGAAAAAGGTCCAATTAAGTCTTTAGATGGAAAAATAAGCCCTCCACCAAAAAAAGATATTAAACAATCTATGGAAGCTTTAATACATCATTTTAAATTATTTACAGAAGGTTACAGAGTACCAAAAGATGAAATTTATACTGCTGTTGAGGCTCCAAAAGGTGAGTTTGGTGTTTATCTAATTTCTGATGGATCTAGTAAACCATATAAGTGCAAGATAAGAGCTCCAGGATTTTCTCATTTACAATCTATGGATTATTTAATTAAAGGTCACATGTTAGCTGATGTTCCTGCGGTGCTAGGATCTTTAGATATAGTTTTTGGAGAGGTGGATAGATGAGTTTAAGACGACCTTCAAAAGATCAGCCTGAAAATTTTGAATTCAACTCATCTTCATTAAATGCAGCAAAAACTATTGTTGCTAAATATCCAAAGGGTAAGCAACAAAGTGCAGTCATGGCTTTACTTTATATTGCACAAAGACAAAATAATAATTGGATTCCTTTAGCAGCTATGAAGTATATTGCTGAATTTTTAGATATGCCTTACATCAAGGTATACGAAGTTGCCACTTTTTATACTATGTACAATCTATCACCTGTAGGTAAATATTTTGTTCAAGTTTGTACTACAACACCTTGTATGATTAGAGGTGCAAATAAATTAGTAGAAGCTTGTAAAGAAAAAATTTCAGAAAAAGAGTCTGAATTGTCTAATGATAAAAGCTGTTCTTGGATGGAAGTCGAGTGTTTAGGTGCATGTGTTAATGCACCAATGATGCAGATTAATGATGATTATTTTGAAGATTTGGATAAAGAAAAGACAATAGAAATTTTAGATAAAATTTTAAATGGTGAGTCTCCTAAACCAGGATCGTATAGAGGACGTATTAATAATGAGCCTGAAAATAATAGAAAAACACTTATGGATTTAAAAAATGCTTAAAGATCAGGATAGAATTTTTCAAAATTTATATAATGATAGAGGATCTGATGTTAAGTCATCTCAAAAAAGAGGAGATTGGGTTAATACAAAAGAACTAACAAATAAAGGTAGAGATTGGATAATTAATGAAATTAAAGACTCACAACTTAGAGGAAGAGGAGGCGCTGGATTTCCTACAGGGTTAAAGTGGTCTTTTGCCCCTAAAGAAGTAGGAACAAGACCTCATTATTTAGTTATAAATGGAGATGAGTCTGAACCAGGCACATGTAAAGACAGAGATATTTTAAGATTTGAACCTCATAAGTTAATTGAAGGATGTTTAATTGCTTCATACGCAGTACAAGCCCACGTCTGCTACATATATATAAGAGGGGAATATTTTATTGATGGAGAAAAACTCCAGGCCGCAATTGATGAAGCTTATGAAAAAAAACTTTTAGGAGAAAATGCTGCTGGAACAGGATGGGATTTAGATATTTATATTCATTATGGTGCTGGAGCTTATATTTGTGGAGAAGAAACTGCATTATTAGAAAGTATTGAAGGTAAAAAAGGTCAGCCAAGATTAAAACCACCTTTTCCTGCTTTAATTGGACTTTATGGGTGCCCAACAATAATAAACAACGTTGAAACAATAGCTGTTGTTCCAACAATACTTAGAAGAGGTGGGAAATGGTTTGCTTCTTTGGGTAGAGAAAAAAACACAGGTACCAAAATTTTTTGCATATCAGGAAATGTAAATAACCCATGCAATGTTGAGGAAGAAATGAATATTCCTTTAAAAGAGTTAATTGAAGTCCACGCTGGAGGAGTAATTGGTGGTTGGGATAATTTACAAGCGGTAATTCCTGGTGGTTCATCAATGCCTTTAATACCAAAAGAAAAATGTGAAACATTGACTATGGATTTTGATTCTTTAATGGCTGAAAAAAGTGGATTGGGAACGGCTGGTATAGTTGTAATTAATAAAGATCAAGACATTATTAAATGTATGGCTAGAATTGCAAGGTTCTACAAGCATGAAAGTTGTGGTCAATGTACACCATGCAGAGAAGGTTCTGGTTGGATGTGGAGAATGTTAGAACGTATGGCTAAAGGTGAAGCAACAAAAGATGAAGTTGATATGTTGGGAGATGTAACAAATCAAATAGCTGGTCATACTATTTGTGCATTTGGCGAAGGATCTTCATGGCCTGTACAAGGTTTATTAAGACATTTTAAAAAAGAAATTGAAAAAAGAAATAATTTGGATCCTATTATTCAGAAAAAAAATAATATTCCTTATTTAGTTGATCAACATTTATTGGATAAAAATAATGCTTAAACTTAAAGTAAATGACATTGATATAGAAGTTGAAGAAGGTTTAACGGTTCTTCAAGCATGTGAAAAAGCAGGTGTTGAAATTCCAAGATTTTGTTATCATGAAAAATTATCTATAGCTGGAAATTGTAGAATGTGTTTGGTTGAAATGGAAAAATCACCAAAACCAGTTGCATCCTGTGCTATGCCTGCTGCAGAGGGAATGAGTATTAAAACAAATACTAAGTTTGTTGAAAAAGCCAGAAAAGGAGTTATGGAGTTTTTATTGGCTAACCATCCATTAGATTGCCCAGTTTGTGATCAAGGGGGTGAGTGTGATTTGCAAGACCAATCTATGTTTTATGGGGTCGATAAATCAAGATTTAAAGAAAATAAGAGATCAGTACCAGAAAAAAATATGGGACCACTCATTAAAACCCAAATGACAAGGTGTATTCATTGTACTAGATGTGTAAGATTTGCAACAGAGGTAGCAGGTGTTCCTGAAATTGGCGCAATTGGTAGGGGAGAGGACATGCAAATAACTACTTATTTGGAGCAGTCAATGCAGTCAGAACTTTCAGCAAATGTAGTAGATTTGTGTCCAGTTGGTGCTTTAACATCCAAACCATACGTCTTTGAAGCAAGACCTTGGGAGCTTAAAAAAACAGAGAGCATTGATGTTATGGATGCAATTGGCTCAAATATAAGAGTTGATACTTATGATTGGGAAGTAAAAAGAATTCTTCCAATTATAAATGAAGACATTAATGAAGAATGGATTTCCGATAAAACAAGATATGCATGTGATGGATTATTACATCAAAGATTAGATACACCATTTATCAAATATAATGGAAAATTTGAAAAAGCATCCTGGGATGAGGTTTTTAAGATAATCAAATCAAAATTTGAAAACACTTCAAAAGAAAAAGTATGTGGATTTGTTGGTGATCTTACCAATATGGAAACAGGTTATATTTTTAAGGAATTCTGCGACAGAACACTAGATACAAAAAATTATGAATCTAGATCTGATAATCGATTTTTAGATATAAGCAAAAGAGAAAACTATTTATTTAATTCTACAATAAATGGAATTGAAGAATCTGATTTTATTATGTTGGTAGGAACAAACCCAAGATATGAAGCCACAATATTAAATGCAAGAATTAGAAAATCTTATTTAAACAATAATTCTAAAATTATTTCACTTAATGATCTAGGTGATCTAACTTACCCTTATGAGTGTTTAGATGGTCAAACCCAATCCCTAAAGAATATTTTTGAAGAAGATAATGAAATTTCAAATCAAATTAAAGAAGCAAAAAAACCCTTAATTATAATTGGTGAGTCATTGTTGAATTTAAATTCATCAAAATATTTGTTTAATAAGATTAAAGAATTTTTAATTGAAAATAATAAAATTACTGAGGATTGGAATTCATTAAATATATTGTCTTGCGATGCTTCAACTGTAGGTAATTTTGACCTTGGTATAGTAAATCAAGAAAAAATATTATTAAATGATTTAAAAGATCATAAATTTGATATTGTTTACTTAGTTGGTCAGGACAGTGTGGATTTTGATAAGAAGGATGAATTTGTAATTTATCAAGGAAGTCATGGAAACAAAGGAGCTGAAGTTGCTGATATAATTTTACCTGGTTCTGCTTACACTGAACAAGATGGTTATTTTACAAATTTAGAAGGCAAGATACAAAAAGCTCAAAAGGCCTCTTATCCTCCAGGTGATGCTAAAGAAGATTGGCAAATAATTAATGAATTAGCTGAATTTATGAATAATAGAAAACTATTTAATGACAAAGATGAATTAGAAAGCAGCATGTTTAATTATCTAAATTTACAAAAAGAAAAACAGGATAATTCAAATGAAAAAAATGATAAATCTACAAATACAGAATTCCAAAATGAAAATCTAAAAATTTTTATAAAAGATTATTATTTTTCAAATGTTATCGCTAAATCTTCAAAAACAATGATTGAATGCAATAATTCAAAAATTAATTTGAAATCTACAGGAACAGAAGGTTGAAATGGATTATTTAAACATCATTTTTCAAGAAGTTTATAAAATACTTTTTTTACTAGTTCCTGTTTTAGTGTCTGTAGCTATGATTGTTTGGCTTGATAGAAGAGTTTGGGCTTTTGTACAAAAAAGACAAGGTCCTAATGTAGTTGGACCATTTGGCTTACTTCAGTCACTTGCCGATGCATTAAAATATATTTTTAAGGAAATTATAATTCCTTCAAGTTCAAACAAAGTAATTTTCATTTTAGCTCCCATTGTTACTATGACACTAGCTTTAATTTCTTGGGCCGTGATACCTTTTAGTGCAACTCAAGTATTGGCAGATATCAATGTTGGAATACTTTACTTGTTTGCAGTTTCTTCTCTTGGTGTATATGGAATAATAATGGGTGGTTGGGCTTCTAATTCAAAATATCCTTTTCTTGGGGCAATTCGTTCTGCTGCACAAATGGTATCTTATGAGGTCTCTATAGGAGTAATAATTATTAATGTATTGCTTTGTGTGGGTTCTTTAAATTTAAATGATATTGTTATAGCTCAACAAGATTTATGGTTTGTAATACCACTGTTTCCTATGTTTGTTATATTTTTTATATCAGCATTAGCTGAAACAAATAGACCTCCATTTGATTTACCTGAAGCTGAGGCTGAACTAGTAGCTGGTTATCAAACTGAATATTCTGGCATGATGTATGCAATGTTTTGGTTAGGTGAATATGCTAATATTTTATTAATGTGCGCTATGGGAGCGATATTGTTTTTAGGTGGATGGTTATCACCTATTGATATTTATCCATTCACTTTAGTGCCTGGTGCAATGTGGTTGATTTTAAAAATTCTATTATTATTCATTTTATTTGCTTTAGTTAAAGCTATAGTACCAAGATACAGATACGACCAGTTAATGAGACTCGGATGGAAGGTGTTTTTACCATTATCTTTAACTTGGGTAGTGTTAACTGCTAGCTATCTATTTTATTTTAACCTTTTACCAATAAGTCAGTAATGAAATTATCAAGATTTTTAAAGACAATATTTATGACAGACTTTATTGGAGGTTTGTTAATTGCAATAAAAGAATTATTCAAATCAAAAAAAACAATTAATTACCCTTTTGAGAAAGGTAAAATAAGTCCACGTTTTAGAGGCGAACATGCTCTTAGAAGATATCCTAACGGTGAAGAAAGATGTATAGCATGTAAATTGTGTGAAGCTGTATGTCCTGCCCAAGCAATTACAATTGAGTCATCTGCACGAGATGATGGAAGTAGAAAAACTACAAGATACGATATTGATATGATGAAATGTATTTATTGTGGTTTATGTGAAGAAGCTTGTCCAGTTGATGCAATTGTACAAGGCCCAAATTTTGAATTTTCAACAGAAACAAGAGAAGAACTTTATTATACAAAAGAAAAACTTTTAGATAATGGAGATAGATGGGAGAATGTACTAGCAGCTAATATTAAAGCTGATAACCCATATAGATAATTTATGATCGCACATTCAATTTTTTTTTATACCTTTTCGATTATAGCTGTAATTTCAGCAATCATGGTTACAGTTTCTAAAAATACTGTCCATTCAGTTTTTTTTCTAATTTTAGATTTCATTAGCATATCTTGTCTTTTTATAATGATAGGTGCTGAGTTTTTAGGAATGATTATGTTAATTGTTTATGTAGGAGCTGTGGCAGTACTCTTTTTGTTTGTAGTTATGATGTTAAATGTTGCTCAACAAAAAAACCAATGGTTTGCATCACAAGAAAGCTCCAGTCATATTCCGGTAGGTTTAATTATAAGCACAATTATATTCTTTGAATTAATAATAGTTATTGGTGGCTGGAAATATAAGCCTGATTTATTTGATTTAAATAATTCAGTAAATAATTTTAGTGTGAGTAATACTCATTCTTTAGGACAAGTTTTGTATACTGATTACATTCATGTATTTCAATTAAGTGGAATGATTTTATTAGTAGCTATGATTGGAGCTATCGTCTTAACTTTTAGAAAGCGTACTGGAGTTAAAACACAAAGTTACGTAAAACAAATTTCTAGAGAAAGATTTGAAGGTGTCCAAGTTTTAGATGTTGAAACCAATAAAGGAGTTAAAATTGATGACTGAAATCGGTTTGGGGCATTATTTAACTTTAGGAGCTGTTATTTTTTCAATTGGCATAATTGGAATTTTTCTCAATAGAAAAAATATTATTGTAATATTAATGAGTATAGAGCTAATATTACTTGCAGTTAATATTAACCTAGTTGCATTTTCAATTTTCTTAGGTGACCTCACTGGACAAGTTTTCACGCTTTTTATTTTAACTGTTGCAGCTGCAGAAGCAGCTATTGGATTGGCAATTATAGTAGTTTATTATCGAAACTCAGGAACTATTCGTGTTGAAGAAATAGATAAGTTGAAAGGATAATATGGAAATTTCAATTTTAATTCTTCCACTTATTGCTTCGATTATTTCAGGTTTTTTTGGAAAATATATTGGTGACCGAAATTCAGAAATTGTAACAAGTGCTCTAGTTTCAATCTCTGCGCTTTTATCGATTAATGTTCTTTATCAAGTAATTGTTAATCAATATGGGGATAATATTATATTAGCAACTTGGATAAATTCTGGATCTTTAGATGTTAATTGGTCCATGCTAATTGATCCATTGTCAGCTGTCATGTTGGTTGTTGTTACATCAGTTTCATCATTGGTTCATATTTATTCAATTGGATACATGTCACATGATCCTCATAAACCAAGATTTATGGCCTATTTGTCGTTATTTACATTTGCAATGTTAATGCTAGTTACATCAGATAATTTTATTCAACTATTTTTTGGGTGGGAAGGTGTTGGACTTTGTTCATATTTCTTAATTGGGTTCTGGTTTAAAAAAGAAAGTGCAAATGCTGCAGCAATTAAAGCTTTTGTTGTAAATAGAGTAGGCGACTTTGGTTTTGCATTAGGAATATTTTTAATTTTCTATCTATTTGGCACTGTCAATTATTCAGAAGTGTTTCAACAAATACCAACAGTTATTGATAAAAATTTATCCTTTTTAGGTTTTGAAGTTAAAGCTATAGATTTAATTTGTTTGCTATTATTTATTGGCGCTATGGGTAAATCAGCCCAAATTTTATTGCACACATGGTTACCTGATGCAATGGAAGGACCAACCCCTGTATCTGCATTAATTCATGCAGCTACCATGGTAACAGCTGGAGTATTTTTGGTTGTTAGATGTTCGCCAATTTACGAATATTCTCCATTAATATTAAATTTAATAACAATTGTTGGAATGACAACTGCATTTTTTGCAGCAACAGTTGCGTTAGTTCAAACTGATATCAAAAAAATTATAGCATACTCAACTTGTAGTCAGCTTGGTTATATGTTTTTTGCTGCTGGCGTAGGTGCTTATAATGTTGCAATGTTTCATCTATTTACACACGCTTTTTTCAAAGCTTTATTGTTTTTAGGCTCAGGCTCTGTAATTCATGCATTTAAGGACGAACAAGATATTAATAATATGGGAGGTGTGTGGAAAAAATTACCTTACACTTATGTGTTAATGATTATAGGAACACTTGCTCTTACAGGGTTTCCATTTTTGTCAGGTTTTTATTCTAAAGATGCAATTATTGAATTTGCTTATTTAAAAGGTAACACTACAGGATATTACGCAGCTGGAATTGGAATTTTTACTGCTTTTTTAACTTCAATTTATTCTTGGAGACTAATTTTTAAAACTTTTCATGGAAAATATAATAATAAAGATGTCAAAATTGAAGAAACACACGAGTCTCCATTAGTGATGTTGATTCCTTTAGTTATTTTGTCTATTGGAGCTATTTTTGCAGGATTTTTATTTAAAGACTTATTTATTGGTCATGGTGGTGAAAATTATTTTTGGTCAGAATCCATTAAATTCTTGGAACCATTGAGTACTGAGCACCCACCTACATGGTTTTTGCTTTTAACACCATTTCTAGTACTATCATCTATACCAATTGCTTATTATCTATTTGTAAAAAACAAAGGAATACCTGATCAAATAGCCAATATTAATAAGCCTTTATATAATTTTCTAATAAATAAATGGTACTTTGACGAACTTTATGAAGTTGTTTTTATTAATCCATCTAAAAAACTAGGTCTGTTTTTATGGAAATTTTGTGATGGTAAAATAATAGATAAATTTGGTCCTGATGGAATTTCATCACTGATTAAAAAATGTTCCATTAAAGCAAGTAAATTTCAAAGTGGTTTTATTTATCAATATGCTTTTATTATGCTTTTAGGTTTTTCAGCATTATTAACCTTCTTAATTATTAAATAAATGAATTTTCCTATTCTTTCTTCATTAATATTATTGCCAACAGTTGGAGCTTTATTTTTATTTTTTACTAAAGACAAAGAGGGAAATAATTTAACAGCTAAATATGTATCTTTATTTACTTCTATTGTAAATTTTTTGATTTCAATTTATTTATGGGTTTCATTCGATCAATCAACTTCTAGTTTTCAATTTGTAGAAGATAGAACTTGGATTGAAGGTTTTGTAAATTATAAAGTTGGTATAGATGGAATTTCAATTTTATTTATTATCTTAACTACTTTTATAACTCCGCTATGTATTATTTCGGTTAATAATACAGTCAAAATAAGATTAAGAGATTTTTTAATAGCAATATTAATTATGGAAAGCTTTATGATAGGAGTTTTTTGTGCTCTTGATTTAGTTGTTTTTTATTTATTTTTTGAAGCAGGTTTAATACCAATGTTTTTAATTATTGGTATTTGGGGCGGTCCTAAGAGAGTTTATTCAGCTTTTAAATTCTTTTTATATACATTGCTTGGCTCTGTTTTAATGTTAGTTGCTATAATTTCAATCTATTGGATATCTGGAACAACAGATGTAATTAAACTCTATGAACTAGGTATAGATGCAAAGTATCAAAATTTAATGTGGCTAGCTTTTTTTAGCTCTTTTGCTGTAAAGACTCCGATGTGGCCAGTTCATACTTGGCTTCCTGATGCTCACGTAGAAGCACCTACAGCAGGATCAGTGCTACTTGCAGCTATACTACTTAAAATGGCAGGTTATGGTTTTATAAGATTTTCATTAGGTTTATTTCCAGATGCTTCAGAAATATTTACACCTTTAATCTACACACTGAGTGTGATCGCGATTGTTTTCACATCACTAATAGCTTTAATGCAAGAGGATATGAAAAAATTAATAGCTTACTCTTCAGTTGCTCATATGGGTTTTGTAACACTAGGTATTTTTACTATCCAACAGCAAGGTATCGAAGGAAGTATTATTCAAATGATTAGCCATGGATTAGTTTCTGCTGCGTTGTTTTTATGTGTTGGTGTGGTTTATGATCGAATGCACTCAAGATTGATCAGTTCGTATGGTGGTATAGTTTCAATAATTCCAAAATATTCAATTTTATTTATGCTATTTACTTTAGCAGCCCTTGGCTTACCAGGAACGAGTGGTTTTGTTGGTGAATTTTTGATTTTAATGGGTGTATTCAAGGATAATTTTTTAGTAGCAGTAATAGCTAGTTTAGGGGTAATTTTAGGTGCAGCTTACATGTTGTGGTTATACAAAAGAGTTGTTTTTGGTAAATTAATTAATACTGACTTAAAAACGATGGTTGATCTTAATAAGTCTGAGTATTTTATATTAACATGTCTAGCAGTACCCACTTTATTTTTTGGTTTTTATCCAGATCCATTAATTAATACAATCGAGGTTTCTGTTACTGATTTAATAAATATGTACAATACAAATTTAACTAATAAATAATATGGAAAATCTTAATTTAATATTACCAGAAATCTTTATCTCACTTTCAATTATGTTTTTATTAATTTTAGGTGTTTTTATAAAAGATGGATCAAAATTAATTTTTAATATTTCTTTATTGGTTCTTCTAATTACTGCAATAATTACAATTAATGAAACTTTTTCTATTAATCGTATGACTTTATTTAACGATAGTGTTGTCATTGATTATATGTCTTCGTTTATGAAAATTATTACTCTACTCGGTGCTTTTTTAGTTTTAATAATTTCATCAAGCTATCTTAAAATATTTAAAATATTTAAGATTGAGTATCCTATTTTGATTTTGAGCTCAGTTTTAGGCATGATGGTTATGATTAGCTCAAATGATTTAATGGTGTTTTACATGGGTCTTGAATTACAATCTTTAGCTTTATATGTTTTAGCGACCTTTAACAGAGATCAATTAAAGTCATCAGAGGCCGGGTTAAAATATTTTGTGCTTAGCGCACTATCATCAGGTTTACTTTTGTATGGTTGTTCATTAGTTTATGGTTTTTCAGGCTCAACCAATTTTGATACAATTGCAAATCAATTAAATTCAAATGAATATGTTTTAACATTTGGAATTGTTTTTATTCTTGTTGGTTTAGCATTTAAAATTTCTGCTGTTCCATTTCATATGTGGGCACCAGATGTTTATGAAGGTTCACCAACATCTGTCACTTTATTTTTTACAATGGTACCAAAAATTGCAGCACTCACAGTTTTTATAAGATTTTTATATGTACCATTTTTAAATTTAATTGATCAATGGCAAATGATTATAGTTTTCTTATCAATAGCCTCTATGCTTTTTGGTGCTATTGCTGCTATTGGCCAAACTAATATAAAAAGACTAATTGCTTACAGTTCCATTGGTCATATTGGATATACATTAGCTGGATTGGCTACAGGCTCTAATGAGGGAATCCAAAGTTCAATTATTTACATATCTATCTATATAATCATGAACCTAGCTCTCTTTTCATGTTTGTTAATGTTAAAGAGAAATAATCAATATTATGAAGAAATAGGTGATCTATCTGGTTTATCTAAAAATCATCCATTATTGTCATTATCTTTATTGATTATTTTGTTTTCATTAGCCGGTATTCCACCATTAGCAGGATTCTTTGCAAAATTTTATATTTTTAAAGCTGTTTTAGAACAATCAATGTATTTCTTGGCAATAGTAGGATTATTATCAACAGTTGTTGCTGCTTTCTATTATTTGAGAATTATAAAGATTATTTATTTTGATACAGAAAAAGAAAAATATGACCAAGATCATAATATGTGGTTAAAGTTTTCTCTTGCATTTTCAACAATATTAATTCTTTTTTACTTCATCTTCCCAAGTCAATTGATAGATGTAGTTTCAAGAATTAATATTATTTAATGAAATTTAAAAGATTTAAATTTAAAAAAGTTAAAAGTACAAATAATACTGCAATTAGAATTATAAAAAATTATAATTTTAAAAATGGTATGGTGATATCAGAATCTCAAACAAATGGTAAAGGTCAGTATGGAAAAAAATGGATATCTCATAAAGGTAATCTATTCATAAGTTTTTTTCATGAGTTAAAAAATATTAACATGTCATTATCAGCTTTAACTAAAATAAACTGTTTATTAGTTAAAAAAGCACTTGAGAAATATTATAAAAAAAAGATTACTTTTAAAAAACCAAATGATTTATTGATTAATAAAAATAAGATAAGCGGAATTCTTCAAGAGGTAATTTCAAAATCAGATAACAAATATTTAATTGTTGGTATTGGGATAAATTTGATTAAAAGTCCAAAAATTATAAATTACCCAACAACAAATTTATTTAACATACTTGATAAACGTATAAATAAAAAAGTTATTGAAAATGAACTAAAAGTACTTTTTGAAAAAAATTTGTCTAAATTGTATAAAATTAATAGTAAATTAAATAAAATATAAATGTATATACTTGGTGATATAGGTAATTCAGAAACAAAAATTTTTATTGTTTCATCAAACTATAAAATTATTAAGAAAGTAAATTTTACATCTAAAGATATTAACCTTTTCAAACTAAATAAATTTTTTGATAAATTAAAATTGGACTATAAAAAAATTAAAAAAATTCTTTTTTGTAGTGTTGTGCCTAAATCTTTTGAATTAATTAAAAAATATTTATTAAAAAAAACTCGAATAAAATGTTATGAGGTTAAAAATTTGAATTTAAGATCTTTGATAAAGGTCAAGGTTAATTATAAACAAGTCGGTTCTGATAGAATTACAAATGCTATAAGTTTATTGGATAAAAAAAATAATTTTATTATTTTAGATTTTGGTACTGCAACTACTTTTGATGTTTTAATTAAAGACTCCTATGCAGGAGGAGTTATTGCTCCAGGTGTAAGATTGTCATTAGATACTCTGTCTGATAAAGCTACTTTGATACCTAGAATTGATCTAAAAAAGATCAAAAATATAGTGGGAAAAGACACAACTAGTGCTGTTAGATCTGGATTTTTTTGGGGTTACGCAGGATTAATTGACAATATTGTTAATTTAATTAAGAAAGATACTGGAAAAACTTTTAAAGTAATTATTACTGGTGGTTTTTCTAATTTATTTAAAAACTCAATTAATACGAAAGTAACTCACAACAAAGATATCACAATTAACGGTTTAATTAAGATTTCTAAGCTGATCAATTAAAAATGAAAGACGAATTATTATTTTGTCCACTTGGTGGATCTGGAGAGATAGGCATGAACATGAATTTGTTTGCTTATGGAAAACCAGGTGAACATAAATGGATTATGGTTGATATTGGCGTGACATTTGCTGATGACACATTGCCAGGTATTGATTTAATTTATCCTGACCCTGGTTTTATTGTAGATAAAAAAGATGATCTTTTAGGTATAGTACTTACACATGCACATGAAGATCATATTGGAGCTATAGCTCATCTTTGGCCACAGCTTAAATGTAAAATTTTTGCAACACCATTTACATCCGTTTTAATAAAAGAAAAATTTAAGGAAAAACATATCGATATAACAAGTTATTTAAATGTAGTTCAATTGAATGGAATTGTTGATTTAAATCCATTTAAAATTGAATATATAACTTTAACACATTCAATTCTTGAACCTAATGGTCTAAGAATAGAAACCCCTGCAGGAGCAATTTTGCATACAGGTGATTGGAAAATAGATCCAGAGCCTTTAATTGGCGACAAGATTAATTCAAATCGTCTTAAGGAAATTGGTAACGAAGGTGTATTGGCTATGATTTGCGACTCTACAAATGTGTTTAGTATGGGTAAAGCTGGTTCAGAACTAGATGTGAGAAAAAGTATGCTTAATATCATGAGTAGTCTCAAGAAAAGGATTATTATTGCATCTTTTGCCTCAAATGTTGCAAGATTGGAAACAGCATTTTATTGTGCTGAAAAAACTGGGCGTCAAATATCTTTAGTTGGCAGATCAATGCACAGAATATTTAAAGCAGCTAGACAATGTGGATATTTAAAAGATGTAATAGAACCAATTGATCCCCGTGAAGCCAAAAATATTTCAAGAGACAAAATTGTTTATCTATGTACTGGAAGTCAAGGCGAACCGATGGCAGCTTTAATGAGAATTGCAAAATACACACATCCAGATGTTTTTATTGAAAAAGATGATACAGTAATATTTTCATCAAAAATAATTCCAGGTAATGAAAAAAAATTATATAACTTACAAAACCAATTAGTAAAAGATGGTATAGAAGTTATTTCTGAGGAAAATGAATTCGTTCATGTTTCGGGACACCCTAATAGAGAAGATTTAAAAGAGATGTACGAGTGGATAAAACCTCAATGCTCTATTCCGGTCCATGGTGAACACCGTCATATGATAGAGCATATTAAGTTTGCAAAAGAAATGAATGTTCCAAACCCTGTTCAAGTAGAAAATGGAGATATTGTTAAACTATATCCAGGTAAACCACATGTTTATGACAAAGCACCAAGTGGCAGGCTTTATTTAGATGGAAATGTTAGCGTTGCAGAAGACGCTCAATCAATCAAAGATAGAAAAAACTTAAGTGCCAACGGATATATCGAGGCAACTATTTTAATTGCAAAAAATGGCAGCATGCATCAAAGACCTTGGCTGACTTTTAGAGGTATACCTGTTGATGACACAGAAGAATTTGTTTATGGTTTAGAAGATGAAATTGAGGAAATCTCTAGAACATTTAAACTTGGTAGTAAAAAACAAGAACATAATTTAATAGACGCTCTTAAGATTGCTTGTAGAAAATTTTCAAAAGAAAAAACTGGAAAAAAACCTTTCACAAACATTAATCTTATAAAAATTTAATGAGTGTCACTGGTTTAGCTATAATTTATATAATTATCTGGTGGGTTGTTTTTTTTGCAATATTACCAATAGATGTTAATAGAGCTAAAATAATAAAGGTTGAGGGTGAAGATCCTGGCTCTCCTGAAAATCCAAAAATGTTTAAAAAATTCCTATATTGTACTGGTATTACTAGTGTTATCTTTAGTATAATTTATTTATTAATTAAATTTGAATATTTAAATTTAAGAAATATTATCAATTAAGATGTATTTATCTAAATCTTTCATACCAATTTTAAAAAACAATCCCTCAGAAGCTAAAATTAAATCTCATCAATTAATGTTGAGAGTTGGAATGATAAAACAAGCTTCAGCAGGTATTTATTCTTGGCTACCTCTTGGTTTTAAAGTAATGAAAAAAATTGAAGCCATTGTTCGAGAAGAACAGAATAAAATTGGTGCGCAAGAAATTTTAATGCCAACAATTCAATCAAGTGAAATTTGGAAAGAAAGTGGCCGTTATGATGATTATGGGGAAGAGATGCTTAGAATTAAGGATCGTCAAAATAGAGAAATGCTTTATGGCCCAACCAATGAAGAGCAAGTAACTGAAATTTTTAGATCATCATTAAAATCCTACAAATCATTACCTCAACTTCTGTATCATATTCAATGGAAATTTAGAGATGAGATAAGACCAAGATTTGGAATTATGAGAGGTAGAGAGTTTTATATGAAAGATGCATACTCATTTGATGTAACAGATGATGATGCTTTCTACTCTTACAATAAATTTTTTCTATCATACTTGAGAACTTTTAATAGACTGTCTTTAACAGCAATTCCAATGGCAGCTGACACAGGGCCAATTGGTGGAAATTTATCTCATGAATTTATAATTCTTGCAGAAACAGGAGAAAGTAAAATTTTTACTGATAAAAGAATTTTTGATTTAAATAGTGATGGCACAAAATTAGAAAAATCATCATTAGAAAATATGAGAAAAAAATATGAAAAATTTTATTCTGTAACAGATGAAAAATTTAATAAAGATGAATTTGAAAAAATGGTATCTGAAGAAAACAGATTAATCACTAAAGGAATTGAGGTTGGTCATATCTTTTATTTTGGAGACAAGTATTCAAAAGCAATGAATGCCGCTGTTGACTTACCTGGTGGAAAAAAAGACTTTGTAAAAATGGGCTCATATGGAATTGGTGTGTCTAGATTAGTAGGAGCTATTATTGAAGCTAAATATGATGATAAAAATGAAATTATGAAATGGCCATTGTCTGTTGCTCCATATGATATCGCGCTTATTCCTATGATAAATAAAAATGATATATCAGCACTCGAAAAAGCAGATAATATTTATACTGAATTAAATAAACATAATATTGATGCTATAATTGATGATACAGATGAAAATTATTCGTCTAAAATTAAAAAAATGAATTTAATTGGAGCACCTTTTCAAATTGTTATTGGTAAAAAATCAGAAGGAGATCTTCTTGAATTTAATGAGGTTGGTGGAGAAACTCAAAATTTACCTTTAGATAAGATTATAGAAATTATAAAAAAACAAAAAACTTCAAATTGATTTCAATATTAGAAAAAGAAATTACGTTTAGATTTTTAAAAGCTAGAAAAAAAGATGGCTTTTTAAATGTTATTTCAATATTTTCGTTTATTGGAATTAGTCTCGGGGTTGCAGTTTTAATTGTAGTCATGTCTGTAATGAATGGTTTTAGGACAGAATTAATCAATAAAATAGTAGGATTTAATGCACATATTACAGTTAAACCTTATGATAAAATTATTGATCAAAACAAGCTTAATAATAATAATTTAAAACTAATTTCAAATAATATTATTTATAGTAATTCTGGTGAGGCAATCATATTTAAGAAAGACACTTCAAAAGGAATAGTTTTAAGAGGTTATAAAAGTAATGAATTTTCAATGTTACAAATTATTAACAATAAAGAATTCAAAGGAAATAAATCTAATTTACAAAAAAATTCATTATCAATAGGTAATGAATTGAGCTTTTCTTTAGGACTTAAAATTGGAGACGAAATATCGTTAATGTCTCCATCTGGCGTTGAAACCATAATTGGCAGTATGCCAAAACAAAAAACATTTATTATAACTTCAATTTTTAATAGTGGTCTAGCAGATTTTGATAACAATATAGCATTCATTAATCTTAATACTTTAGAAGAGTTTTTTGGATATGAAACTAAGGATAGAAATTTAGAAATATATTTAAAAAATCCTAGTTCTATTGAGTTACAAAAGAACTTGGTTCAAAAAATTTTTGATGAAGAGTTTGTTTACAGTTGGGCTGATATGAATAGCTCATTATTTTCAGCTTTAAAAGTTGAGCGTAATGTAATGTTTATAATTCTATCACTAATTATTATTGTGGCAGCTTTTAATATTATTTCTGGATTAACAATTTTAGTTAAAAATAAAACTAGAGATATCGCAATTCTAAAATCAATCGGTGTTTTAAATAAATCAATTGTAAAAATATTTTTTTTGATTGGAGTAATAATTGGCACTTCAGCAACTATTTTTGGAATCATTTTAGGAGTAACTTTTTCAATTTATGTAGAAAATTTTAGACAATTTTTAAGTTCAGCATTTAATATAAGTTTATTTCCTGAAGAGATATATTTTTTAAGTAAAATGCCATCTGAAATAAATCCATCTTCAATATTATTGATCGCTATTTGTTCAATTTTTATAACAATAATTGTTTCAATTTTTCCTGCATTTAAAGCTGCAAAATTAGACCCTATAAAATCACTTAAATATGAATAATTTTTTAGAATTAAAGAATATACACAAAACTTTTAAAACTGAAAAGACAGTTAAAGTTTTAAAAGGCTTGTCTCAAAAGTTTAAAAAAGGAAAAATTTATTCACTTATGGGTCCTTCAGGTTCTGGTAAATCAACGTTGCTAAATATAATTTCTTTAATTGACAAGCCATCATCTGGATCCATGAAGTTTGATAAATTTCAAATAGATTTTAATAACAATGGAAAAAATGATATTTTTAGAGCTGCAAAAATTGGAATTATTTATCAACAAAACAATCTTCTTGCTGATTTTACAGCTTTAGAAAATATATATTTAGCAAGTTTGTCATTGCATAATGACAAAAAATTAGCAATTTCAAAAGCTAAACAATTATTGAAACTAGTCAAATTATCAAATAGATCAGATCATTATCCATCTCAATTATCTGGGGGTGAGTGCCAGAGAATTGCAATTGCTAGAGCAATTATTAATGATCCAGAAGTAATTCTTGCTGATGAACCTACCGGTAGCTTAGATATGAATACTGCCAAAGATGTTTTTAAACTGTTAAGTAGTCAAAAAAAATCTAACAAACTCATAATATTTGCAACTCATAATAGATTCTTTGCAAAAAAAGCAGATTATTTATTGGAGATGACCAATGGTAGTGTAAAAACTACTAATGTCTGAATCCACAACGCAAAATTACAATCATTTAAAAATTCACTCACAATATTCTATTTGTGAAGGTGCTATTAAAATTGATGATTTAAAAGAATTTTCAAAAACAAATAAAATTCAATCCCTAGGACTTTCAGATACTACCAACTTGTGTGGAGCTCTTGAGTTTGCGGAAAAAATTTCAAAAGTAGGCACTCAACCAATTATTGGAACTCAGATAAATTTTAAATTTAATGATACTATAGGATTATTACCTTTATTTGCTTTAGACGAAGAGGGTTATAAAAGAATAATTAAATTATCATCATTTTCATTTCTTAATAATGATGAGCTCTCGGAACCTCATTTAGATTTTAATGAATTGTTGGAACACACCCATGGTGTAGCAGTTTTGTCAGGAACTATTTTCGGATTATTTGGTCAATTATTTGATAAAGGTAAATTTACTGAAATAAAAGATCTATATAATAAACTCAAAGAAAAATTTGGTGATCGATTTTACCTGGAGATACAACGTCATAATGATCAAAATGAATTAAGTTTTGAAAAATTTAATTTAAATAAATCTTTAGAACTTTCAATTCCTCTTATTGCAACGAACGAAGTATTTTATCTTAATAAAGATATGCACGAAGCACATGATGCTCTAATTTGTATTGGGAGAAAAACGTACATCAACGACAAAACTCGAAAACGATATAGTGATCAACATTATTTAAAATCTAATTTAGAAATGGCAGAATTGTTTTCAGATTTGCCTGAAGCTTTAGAAAATAATTATAATTTTCCATTAAGGTGCAATTTTAGACCATCGTTTTCTAACCCAATTCTACCAAATATTAGTTCAGAAAAAGGTGGTAATGCAGATGATATTTTAAAAAAAGATTCATTGCATGGCTTAAAAGATAAATTTCATAAAGTTTTTGGAATAAAAAATAATGAAATAGAAAGTAACAATATTTTTTTAAAATATAAAGATAGGTTAGATCATGAGCTTTCTATTATTATTGAAATGAAATATGCTAGTTATTTTCTTATAGTTTCTGATTATATTAAATGGGCTAAAAATAATGACATCCCAGTTGGTCCCGGTAGGGGATCTGGTGCTGGATCTTTAGTTGCATGGTGTTTATCTATCACTGATGTTGATCCAATTAAATTTAATTTAATTTTTGAAAGATTTTTAAACCCAGATCGTATTTCAATGCCAGACTTTGATATAGATTTTTGTGAGGAAAAAAGAGATCTAGTTTTTGAATACTTAACTAAAAAATATAAAGATAGTGTTGCCCACATAATTACCTTTGGTAAATTAAAAGCAAGAATGGTTATCAGAGATGTAGGTAGAGTTTTAGGTTTACCTTATGGTTTCGTTGACAGCATTTCAAAAATGATACCTTTTGATCCTTCTAGACCACAAAGTTTATCACAATGCATTGCTGGTGAACCAAGATTACAAAAACTTGTAAACGAAGACTCTAGAGTTAAAAAATTAACAGATCTCTCTTTAAAACTTGAGGGTTTAAATCGCAATGTTGCAACACATGCAGCAGGTGTAGTTATAGCAGATAAGAAACTTACTGAGGTTGTTCCTCTTTATAAAGATGTTTCAGCTGACTTATTATTACCATCCACACAATTTGATATGTACTCTGCAGAAAATGCTGGTTTGGTCAAATTTGATTTTTTAGGATTAAAAACGCTTACAGTGATCAACAACACTCAAAAATTAGTTAAAAAAATTCATAAAGATTTTAATATAGAAAATATTAGTTACGAGGATCAAAAAGTTTTTGAATTATTATCAAGTGGTAATACTGTTGGATTATTTCAGGTAGAGAGTGCAGGAATGAGAGAGGCTTTAGTTCAAATGAAGCCAAACCATATTGAGGATATTATTGCTCTAGTTGCTCTTTATAGACCTGGCCCTATGAGCAATATTCCAACTTACAATGATTGTAAACATGGCAGACAAAAGCCAGATTATCTTCATCCATTATTAGAAGATATATTAAAGCCAACATATGGAGTTATTATTTATCAAGAACAGGTTATGCAAATAGCACAAAAATTATCTGGCTTTACTGCTGGTCAAGCAGACCTTCTAAGAAGAGCTATGGGTAAAAAGAAAAGAGCTGAATTAGAAAAACAAAAACAAGTTTTTATAGCTGGTGCTTTAAAAAATGGAATTGCTAAAGATGTTGCGGCAGGTATTTTTTTAAAGATAGAACCTTTTGCTGAATATGGTTTTAATAAAAGCCATGCCGCAGCTTATGCAATTATTTCTTATCAAACTGCATTTTTAAAAACTTATTATCCCAAAGAATTTATAGCAGCTTCTATGACGATGGATATCTCAAATCAAAATAAATTAAGTGAATTTTATGAAGAGTTAAAAAGATTAAATGTTGAAGTCATTAGACCTGATATTAATGAATGTTTTGCTGATTTTAGAACAATTGATGATAAATTTTATTATGCTTTAGGAGGCATTAAAGCAGTTGGCTTTGAGGCAATTTCTAATGTTGTAGAAGAGAGAACTAAAAATGGTAACTTTCAATCTATAAATGATTTTTTAAATAGAGTAAATCCAAAAGACATGAATAAATTACAACTAGAAGGTCTAGTTAAATCAGGTGCATTTGATAAAATAAATATGAACAGACAATCACTTTTTAATTCAATTCCAAATTTTATTTTAAAAACTAAAAATATTTTTGATAATAAAAATGCAAATCAGATTGATTTATTTTCTGAAGACGAAACAGCACAAAATGATATTATAAATGACATTGAGGATTGGAATTTTGAAGAACGTTTATCTAAAGAATTTGAATCAGTTGGTTTTTTTATTTCAGATCATCCTTTAAATCAATTTACATCAATTTTTGATGATTATAAGATTTTAGATTTCTCAAATTTTAATAAAAATGATGAAACCAAGGATACAAACATTGCTGCAACACTTTTAAAAGTGCAAGAAAGAAAAACTGCAAAGGGTAATTCTTATGCAGTTCTAAAATTAACTGATCTAACTAGTGTTTTTGAACTTTTTATATTTTCAGATATTTTGGAATTAAATCGAGAGATTTTAAAAGAAGGTAATTCGCTTATTTTAACACTCGCTAAAAGTATTTCTAATGATGAGAATAGATTTAAAAGAGTCAATGTGCAAAAAATTGGATCTTTAAAAGCTTTATTCAATAGCCCAATTAATGAAGTGTCTTTTAACATTAAAACTGAGGAAGATATTAATGAAATCTCAAAAATGTTAAATGAAGATGGTAAAACTGCAGTTAATATTAGTCTAACTGCTGAAGGCAAAATTCTTAAATTTAAATTAAAAAATTTAAGAGATTTAGATCGAAAATCACTTAATCTTTTAAGAAAAAGAGAGATTTCAAGCACTATAAGTTAAATAAACCCTTGTTATATTGATAAAATCTAGTACATAAACGAGTAATTAAATTAACACGCACACAGTTGTTGGTTTTATACCTCCGGTCCTTAATTGGAAATTACTGTGGTGGCTTAACCGGGAATAAATATGAAAATACCTAACGTAACAATACAACAATTATTAGAAGCAGGCGTTCATCTTGGACACAAAACTTTAAGATGGAATCCAAAAATGAAAAAATACATTTTTGGTAAAAGAGACTCTATTCACATTATTGATCTTACTCAAACTCTTGAGTTAACAAAAATTGCTCTAGAACAAGTTTATAATACTATAGCTAATAATGGCAAAATTTTATTTGTATCAACAAAGAAACAGGCATCAGAAGCAATTGCTGAAGTTGCCAAAGAAACGGATCAATATTTTGTCAATTATAGATGGCTTGGTGGAATGCTCACAAACTGGGGAACAATTTCTGGTTCAATCAAGAAAATGAAAAAATATGAATCTGATCTTGTAGCTGAAAACAGAGGTTTTACTAAAAAAGAACTTTTAAAGATGAGTGTTAAAAAAGATAAACTTGAAAGATCTTTAGGAGGTATAGCTGAAATGAAAAAAACTCCTGATTTAGTTTTTATTATTGATACTAATTACGAGTCTTTAGCCATAGCTGAGTCTGTAAAGTTAGGAATACCTATTATAGCAATATTAGATACAAATTCAAATCCTGACAACATAGATTATCCTATTCCAGGTAATGACGACGCAAGAAGATCAATAGACCTTTATTGTAGTTTAATTAAAGAGACAATCAACAATGCTAAAAGCTCTATACCTGTACCTGAACTAAAAAAAGAATCTTTAAATGAAAATAAAGATAAAACACTAGGCAAAACTGCTCAAGAATTAGATAGAGAGAAGCTAGATCAAAAATTTTCTACAAAAAAAAAGGAGTCATTAAACTAATATGAGTGATATTGAAAATGTTAAAAAATTAAGAGAAGTAACTGGTGCTGGTTTTAAAGATTGTAATTTAGCTATCAAAGAGTCTAATGGTGATATTGATAAAGCTATTGAAATATTAAGAGTTAAAGGTATTTCAAAAGCATCAAAAAAAATGTCTCGAGATGCAAAAGAAGGTGTGATTGCTCTTAGCGGTAATGAAAAAAAAACTTCAGTTATTGAAGTTAATTGCGAAACAGACTTTGTTGCTAAGAATGAGGATTTTACAGATTTTGTTAAAGAACTCAGTGAATTGAATAATGAAAAAAATTCAAATGTTGACGAATTAAAAAGTTCTAAAATGAAAAATGGCCAATCTGTAGAAGATAATTTAGTCTCATTAGTTGCAAAAATTGGAGAGAAAATCACAATCGGCAAAACTAAAACAATAGAAAATGAAGGAACATTAAATAATCATTATTTGCACACAGTTGTAAAAGACAACATTGCAAAACTTGCTGTTGTTGTGTCGCTTGAAACAAAAGATAACTCTGATGTATTAAAAACCTTTGGAAAACAATTATCAATGCATATAGCAGCTTCAAATCCTATAGCTTTAGAGTCAAGTTCAATCGACCAAGCAGTTGTCGATAAAGAACAAGAGCTTGTTACTGAAGAACTAAAAAATTCTGGAAAACCTGAAGAAATTGCAAAAAAAATTAGTCTTGGTAAAATGAACAAGTTTAAAGAAGAAAATGCTCTTTTATCACAGGCATGGGTTATGGAGCCTAAGAAAAAAGTTCAAGATATTGTAAAAGAGCTATCAATTTCGGATTTAAAAATAAAAGAGTTTTATAGAATTAAAATTGGAGAATAAATGTTTGATGAAAAATCATACAGCACTAAAATGGATAAAGCCATTGAGGTATTTTCTAGAGAGTTGACATCATTACGTACTGGTAGAGCAAACGCAGCTATGCTAGATTTAGTTAAAGTTGATGTATACGGTCAACAAATGCCGATAAATCAAGTAGGAAGTATTACAACACCTGAACCAAGAATGATAAGTATACAGGTTTGGGATGCAGGAAACGTTGCTCTTGTTGATGCTGCAATTAAAAAATCTGATCTAGGATTAAACCCTCAAATAGATGGTCAATTAATAAGACTACCTATCCCAGAACTAAATGAAGAAAGACGTTCAGAATTAAAAAAATTGATAAAATCAATTGGTGAGAAATGTAAAGTTTCAATAAGAAATATTAGAAGAGAAGCAAACGAAGAGTTAAAAAAACTTCTTAAAGATAAAGAAATAGGTGAAGATGAAGAAAAATCATCTGAAAAAAATGTTCAAACAATTACAGATAATCATATTAAAACTGTAGAAGAAAAAGTTTCTTTAAAAGAAAAAGAAATAATGACGATATGAACCCATTAAATCATGTGGCCATTATCATGGATGGTAATGGTAGATGGGGTATTAAAAATAAAAATTCAAGAAACGCTGGTCACAAAGCAGGATTAAAAACAGTTGAGCTTATAATAAAAAATTCAATAGACCATAATATAAAATTTCTTACGCTTTATGCTTTTTCAACTGAAAATTGGAAAAGACCCAAAAAGGAAATAAATTATCTTTTTAGTTTATTGGAAAATTTTTTAAAGAATAAATTAATCAATTTTAACAAACATAATATTAAACTTAAGATTATTGGAAAAAAAAATTTTTCAAAAAACTTGAATAATCTATTGAAGAAATCAGAATCAAAAACAAAAAATAATACAAAAATTCAAGTCAATTTAGCCTTAAATTATGGTGCAAAATCAGAAATTATAAATGCAGTAAATAAATTGAATAAACAAAATTTAAAAATTACAGAAAAAAATATATCATCTCACCTATATACAAAAAATATACCTGATCCAGAATTATTGATTAGAACAGGAAACACAAAAAGATTAAGCAACTTTTTACTATGGCAATTGTCTTATTCTGAAATTTTTTTTGAAAAGAAATTATGGCCAGATTTTAATACAAATAATTTTAATAAAATTATTAGAAAATATAAAAATTTAAAAAGAAACTTTGGATCAATTTAATGAATAATGAAATCTACAAAAGAATATTTAGTTCTTTTTTATTAATTCCCTTATCTGTTTTTTTTATAGTCAAAGGTTCATTTTTTTTTATTTTCTTTTTACTAATTTGTTTTTTAATAACTTTATATGAGTGGTATATGATGAGTAAAAAGAAAAAATTTTCTTTGATAGGTTATATTTTTTTATCTTTTTCATTCTATTCAGTGATTGAATTAAGAAATAATTTTCCAGGTGAATATTTTTATTTATTGTTGATTACGACTATATGTGTCTCTACAGATGTTGGTGGATATATATTTGGTAAAACTTTTAAAGGTCCTAAATTAACAAAAATTAGTCCCAATAAAACTTATTCTGGAATGATAGGAGGTTTTTTTTTATCAATAATATTGAGCAGTATATTCATTAATAATTTTGATTTATTTCAAAAAAAAATTGAATTTACTATTGAAATTTTTTTTATTGTTCTTTTGGTTTCTGCTGTAAGTCAAATAGGAGATATAGCAATTTCATATTTTAAAAGATTATCTAAAATTAAAAATACAGGAAATATTATTCCAGGACATGGTGGATTATTGGACAGAATAGACGGTATGATTTTTGCTTTTCCATTTTCTTACATAATTTTGTCTTTGAGTCCTCTTATATGAAAAAAAATATTGCAATTTTAGGTTCTACTGGATCTATAGGAAAAACACTATTCAGTATAATCAAAAAAAATAAAAAAAATTTTAAAATTGTTCTTTTAAGTTCAAATAAAAATTATAAGGATTTATTAAAACAAGCATATTTTTTTAATGTAAAAAATTTAATTATAACAGATCACAATAGTTTTAATGCTGTAAAATCAAAAAAATTAAAAAAGAAGATAAATATTTACAACAATTTTGATGATTTAAATAAGATATTGATAAAAAAAATAGACTACGCCATGTGTTCAATCACTGGTATTGCTGGATTGGAACCAACTTGTAAAATTATCAAACATACAAAAAAAATTGCTATAGCAAATAAAGAAGCAATCGTATGTGGATGGAATATTATAAAGAAAGAATTAAAAAAAAATAAAACTAAATTTATTCCAGTTGACTCAGAACATTTTTCAGCTTGGTTTGGTGTAAAAGGTTTTTCAAATAAAGAAATAGATAGAATAATTTTAACTGCATCGGGCGGTCCTTTTTTAAACTATCCTGTAAATAAATTTAAAAATATTAATAAAAAAATGGCTCTAAAGCATCCGAATTGGAAAATGGGTGAAAAAATATCTATAGACTCAGCAACAATGATGAATAAAGTTTTTGAAATAATTGAAGCTAGAAATATTTTTGATATTTCATATAAAAAATTGTCTATTCTTGTTCACCCAAATTCATATGTCCATTCAATTATTAATTTCAAAAATGGTATGACTAAATTAATAATTCATGACACCAATATGTTGGTACCAATACAAAATACATTGTTAGACGATTTTAAAAGTACTTATATTACAAGTAAACTTGATATAAATAGATTAAATCATTTAGGTCTACAAAAAATAAACTTTAAAAAGTTTCCACTAGTTAAAATTTTAGATAATCTACCTGATATTTCATCTCTTTACGAAACTTTAATTGTGTCTGCTAATGATAAATTGGTAAATCTTTTTTTGAATAATCAAATAGATTTTTTAGATATTCAAAAATATTTATTTAAGATTTTAAATGATAAAAATTTTAAAAAATTAAAGAAAATTCAACCCAAAACTGTCAATGACATAATCAATTTGGATAATTATCTGCATACAAAAATCACAAAATTAATATATAAATAGCCATGTTAAAAATTTATATATTTTTAATTTTTTTTATTTTCTCCAGTTTATCTGCAGAAGTTATTAATAAGTTAGAAGTTAAGGGTAATCAGAGAGTCTCAAGTGAAACAATAAAAATGTTTGCTAATGTTTTAGAGGGAAATGATTTTGATAGGAATGATTTTAACACAACCCTTAAAAACTTATATAATACAAATTTTTTTGATTTAATTGAATTAAAAATTGTCAATGATACTTTGCTAATATATGTCGAAGAATTTCCAATAATTCAAAATGTTTCAATAGAAGGAATTGATAAACAAAAAATTAAAGATGAATTGTTCAAAAATATTACTTTTAAACCAAGAACTTCATTTAACGAAATTTTTTTAGAAAAAGATAAAAATAAAATCACAGATATTCTTAAAAAATTTGGATTTTATTTTTCAAAAACACAAATAATAATTAAAGATCTTGAAGATAATAAAATTGATATAGTTTATCAAATAGAAACTGGAGAAAAATCTAAAATTAAAAAAATAACTTTTCTTGGTGATAAGATCTATAAGGATAATAAATTAAAAAGTATAATTGTTAGCGAAGAATATAAATTTTGGAAATTTATTTCAGGTAAAAAATTTTTAAACGAGTCAATAATTTCATATGATGTAAGTTTATTAAAAAACTTTTACTTAAACAGAGGTTATTATAACGTAAAAATAAATTCATCATTTGCAAAACTTATAGAACAAAATGAGTTTGAGTTAATTTATAATATTGATCCAGGTGAAAAAATTTTATTTAATAAATTCACTTTAAATTTTCCACAAGATTTTGATTTATCAAACTACAAAAAACTAAATAAATATTTTGATGATTTGCATCTAAAACCTTATTCCTTAAATGATGTTGAAAAAATCATTGATGAAATACAAATTATTACAACTAATGAACAATTTGAGTCAGTAAATGCAACAATTAAAGAAAGTATAGTTGAAAACAAAATTGACATTACTTTCAATGTTATTGAAACTGAAAAGTCTTTTATAAAAAAGATAAATATATTTGGAAATAATGTTACTGCAGAGTCGGTTATCAGAAATCAAATTTTAGTTGATGAAGGTGATCCATTTAATGAGATTCTTTTCTCCAAATCTATAAACAATATTAAAGGATTAAATTTTTTTAGAGATGTTACATCTAATATTAAAATAGATAATGAAGATAAGTCAAAAACTATTGATATATCAATATCTGAAAAACCTACTGGAGAAATATTTGCTGGTGCGGGTACTGGTACAAATGGAGCAACAGTATCATTTGGAGTTAAAGAAAATAACTATTTAGGTAAAGGTGTGTCAGTTGACACAAATGCTAATATTTCTAAAGACTCGATCAGAGGACTTTTTGTTGTAAATAATCCAAATTATAAAAACTCTGATAAAAGTGTAAATTTTAGTATTCAGGCATCTGAAGACGATAAACTTGATACATATGGGTATAAATCTACAAGAACAGGGTTTTCATTTGGAACACGATTTGAATATTTTGATGATTTGTTCTTTGGTATGTCTACAGATAATTTTGTTGAAGATATAGTTGTTACTAGTGAAGCGTCTAATAAACAAAAAAAAATGGCAGGTAATTATCTTGATAGTTTTATAAGTTTTGATTTTAATTTTGATAAAAGAAATCAAAAATATGCAACTTCGAAAGGTTACTACAGCTTTTATAATATTGATCTTCCTGTTTTAAGTGATACAGGCACGCTAAATAATACTTATAAATATAAATATTTCACTGAATTATTTGAAAATAATATTTCAAGCTTTTCTTTTTTACTTGGATCTTCAATATCTGCTAATAATAAAGACATTAAATTGTCTGAAAGATTATTTATTCCAGCTTCCAGATTAAGAGGCTTTGAAAGAGGTAGAATTGGTCCTAAGGATGGTGATGATTTTATAGGTGGAAACTATATGTCAGCAATAAATTTATCTTCATCAATACCTCAAATTTTTGAAAATTCTCAAAATCTTGATGTATCATTTTTTATTGATGCTGCTAATGTTTGGGGAATTGATTACGATAAATCCATTTCAGACAACAGTGAAATTAGATCTTCAATAGGCATTGGTCTTAATTGGACTACAATAGTTGGGCCATTAAGCTTTTCATTAGCGCAACCAATAACTAAAGCTGATACTGATGTTACAGAAACATTTAGATTTAACTTAGGTACAACATTTTAATGAAAATTATCAAAAATTTATTTTGTATTATACTTGTATTTTTTTTTACTTCGTTGAATTCATACGGTGATGATACGATAAAATTTATTGATGTAGACAGCTTGCTTGAAAAAAGCATAATTGGTAAAAAGATTATTGATGATTTAAATACCACAAATCAAAATAATTTAAAATTACTAAAACCAAAAGAAAAAGAAATTAAAGAAAGTCAAAACGAGATTAATAAACAAAAAAATATTATTTCAAGTGATGAATTAAATATAAAAATTGATGAATATAAAAAAAAAGTTTTGATATTTCAAAATGAAAAAAAGAAACTAATTGATAATTTTAATAAACAAAAACAAAAACAAATAAATGATTTTTTTAATCAAGTTACACCTATAATAAATGAATATATGGAAAAAAATAACTTAAGCATTATTTTTGATAAAAAAAATATTTTTATTGCTAAATCAGATAGTAATATTACAGCTGATATAATTAAATTAATAAATGAAAGATTAAAATAATGGAGACGTTAAATAAAGATCAAATAAAAAACCTTCTACCACATAGAGAGCCTATGTTGTTAATTGATGAGTTGACAAATATTAAGAAACTTTCATCGGCTACAGGAATTCTAAATTTAAGGAAAGATAGTCCATTTGTTCAGGGACATTTTCCAGGTCAACCAGTTATGCCTGGTGTCTTGATAGTTGAAGCGTTTGGGCAAACAGCTGCAGCACTAACTGCGCATGGCATAGATAAGGAAACTTATGATAATAAACTTGTTTTTCTAATGAGTGTTGAAAAAGCTCGTTTTAGGAGCCCTGTAATACCAGATTGTAAACTTGAATTAAGAATTGAGTCTATTAGATCTCATGGCCGTGTTTGGAAATATAAAGGTGAAGCCTTTGTGGGTGAAAAGAAAATGGCTGATGCTCAGTGGTCAGCTACAATTGTTGATAGAAAATAATTAGTAATATTTATTGATAAGCAATTAATCTTTGTTTTGATAAATAATATTTAATGATTAATCCTTTCTTTAAAAATTCAGGTCCATTTAAAATTCATGATATTTTAAAATTATGTGATATTGAAAATATTTTTAAATATAAAGATGCAAGTATTTCTAATATAAAAGACCTTGTTACAGCCTCAAGTAAAGATATTACTTTTTTCCATTCAAAAAAATACGAAACTGCAGCCAGTAATACTAAAGCAGCTTTTTGCGTAACAACAAAAAAATTATCTCACATTTTACCTAATAATTGTCAACCTATTGAAGTAGAAAATGTTCTCATTTCAACAGCAAAAATTACTAAAATATTTTATCAAAATGCTATTAGTGATGATTTTGACTCTAATGTAACTGCTATTGAAAACACTTCTTTTCATAAAAATACAAAACATGGGCAAAATGTATTAATAGGGAAAGATGTAAAAATTGGCTCTAACTGTTTAATTGGACATAATACAATAATCGAAAGCAATGTTGTTGTAGGTAACGATTGTTCTATTGGATCTAATGTTATTATTAGAAATTCATTGATTAAAAACAATGTTTCTATTTTAGACGGATGTGTAATTGGAAAAAAAGGATTTGGATTTTTTCCAAATCAAAATGAAAATATTAGATATCCTCACATTGGCATTGTTATAATTGAAGATAATTGTGAAATTGGATGTGGATCAACAATTGATAGAGGTTCTTTATCTAATACAATTATTGGAAAGAATACTTATTTAGACAATCAAGTTCATGTCGCTCACAATAATAAGATTGGTGAAAATTGTATAATTGCTGGTCAGGTTGGGTTTGCTGGTAGTTCTACTATTGGAAGTAATGTTATGATTGGTGGACAAGCTGGAATTTCTGGTCATTTGAAGGTTGGTAATAATGTTCAAATAGGTGGTGGTTCTGGTGTGATTAAGAATATTCCTAATAACACTAAAGTAATGGGTTATCCTGCTAAAGATTTAAAAAAATTTATAAAGGACAATAAGTGATCCATAAAACAGCTATAATTGACTCTAAAGCCAAAATTGCATCAAATGTAAAAATTGGTGCATATTCTGTTTTAGGTCCAGACGTTGAAGTTAATGAAAATACAATAATTCATTCACATGTGAGTATTTCTGGACAAACTATAATTGGTAAAGAAAATAAGATTTATCCTTTTGCATCAATTGGCAATGATCCACAAGACCTAAAATATAATGGTGAAAAGACAAAGTTGATAATTGGTGATAACAATACAATAAGAGAATATGTAACAATAAACCCAGGCACAAGCGGAGGTGGGAGTAAAACAAAGATAGGTAACAACTGTCTATTTATGATTTCCTCTCATGTTGCTCATGATTGTATAGTAGGTGATAACGTCATTATAGCAAACAATGTTCCTCTAGGAGGCCATGCAATAATAGAAGATAATGTTGTTATAGGTGGAAATTCTGCTGTTCAGCAATTTACAAGGATTGGTAAGATGGCTATGATTGGTGGAATGACTGGAGTATTGCACGATGTAATACCTTATGGTTTGTCAACTGGAAATAGAAACTCACTTCAAGGATTGAACTTAATAGGGTTAAGAAGAGCCAAGTTTGAAAATAAGGATATTTTAGAACTTAGTGATGCTTATAAGAAAATTTTTGCCACAAAAAATATCAATGAAAATATAAGTAAATTGAATGGTTCTTTTCAAGAAAATTCATTGGTTAAAAACGTAATTGATTTTATAACAAAAGATAAAAAAAGATCTATTTGTACTCCATTTTCTTAATATGATTGGTTTAATATTTGGTGATACTGATTTTCCAATTGAAATTCTAAAAACTATCAAAAAAAAGAAAATTAATTATTTAATAATTGATTTATCAAAATCTAAGAAATTTAAAAAAGATAAAAAATCTTATTCAGTTTCTATAGGTCAATTTGGTAAAATTATTAATATTCTTAAGAAAAGTAATTGTAAAAAGATCTTATTTGCTGGAAAGGTAGATAAACCAAACTTATCTGAATTAAAATTAGATATAAAAGGTATTTACTATATTCCAAGAATAATTAAAGCATCTAAGCTTGGAGATGCAGCTATACTCAAAGAAATTATTAAAATTTTAGCTCAAAACAAGATTAAGACAGAAAATTCACTAATATTTAATCCTGAGCTATATTTAAAAAAAGGAAATTTTTCAAAGATTAAACCAAATAAACAAGACCAATTAGATATTACAAAAGCAATTAAAACATTAAATAGTTTAAGAGAGTATAATTTTAGCCAAGGAGTTGTGGTCCGAAACCAAAAAGTAATTTCTATAGAAGGAAAAGGAGGCACTAAAAAAATGCTTGAAAAAAGTAGAAGCAAAAAATTTAGAAATCACGGAGTTTTAGTTAAATTTCCAAAAAAGAAACAAGACCTGAGAGTAGATCTTCCAACGATTGGATTAAAAACTTTAAAACAAAGTAAAACTGCTGGATTAAAAGGTATTGTAGTTAAAAATAAACAACATGTTTTTTTAGATAAAATTAAATGCATTAAATTTGCAAACAAAAATAAAATGTTTATCTCAGTAAAATGAAAAAAATATTTATATTAACTGGTGAACCTTCTGGAGATAGGCTTGCCTCTAAAGTTATATCTAAACTTCAAAAAAATGATAATAATATTCAATATCTTTGTGTTGGTGGAACACATTTAAATTCACTGGGAATAAAATCTATTTTTGACCTTAAAGAAATTACTTATATTGGCTTCACAAGTGTTTTGCTAAATATTTTTAAAATTAAAAAAAAAATAAACAATACTGTTGAAGAAATAATAAAATTCAATCCAGATATTTTGTTTAGTGTAGATAGTCCTGATTTTACCTTAAGAGTTGCAGAAAAAGTCAAAAAATTAAACAATAAAATTAAGACAATTCATTATGTGGCTCCACAAGTATGGGTTTGGAGAGAAGGTAGGGTAAAAAAGTTTAAAAAGTTTTTGGATCATATTTTATTACTATTTGATTTTGAAAAAAAATATTTTGACAAAGAAAATATTCCAAATACTTTTGTTGGACACCCATTATTAGAGCAAGAAACAAAAAACAAAATAGATCTATCTAGTATAATATCAAATAATAAAAAGATAATTTCTCTTTTTTGTGGCAGTAGATCATCTGAAGTAAATTTACTTTTACCTATATTGATTGATTTTATAGATATGATGAATTCAAAATTTGACAACTTCACTTATGTTTTTCATTCTACAGCTGAAAATAAAAATTTAATTAATGAAAAAATTAATAACACAAATCTTAAAAATGTTGAGATTATCTCTGATGAAAATATTAAAAAACAAATACTAAATAAATCTATTTTTGCAGTTTCAAAATCTGGAACAATTTCTCTTGAAATTTGTAATGCAAAAGTTCCTTCTATAATTATTTATAAAATGAATTTTTTAAATTTTTTAATTGTTAAAATGTTGGTGAAAATTAAATTTGCTAACATTATCAATATTATTAACAACCAAGAAATAATTCCCGAGTTAATCCAGAAAGAATGTAATGCTAAAGAAATTTATCATTCAGTTGTTTATTTTTTGAAAAATCCAGAGCTTATGAGTAAACAAATTGAAGTATGTGAAAAAACATTAGGTCAAATTAGATCAAAAACTTCATCTTCTGAAGAAGCATCATCTTTATTAAGTAAATATCTTATTTCCTAATCTTTTTTGCACTTCTTCTTTACCTAAGGATATTATTATATCGTACAAACCTGGCCCAAATTTTGACCCTGTTAATACCACTCTTAAAGGTTGACCAACACCTTTAAAATTAGTTTCATATTTTTTTATTAAATTGTTTACCAAAGGTTCAAGTGTTTCTTTATTTAATTCATTTATTGAAACTAAATTTTTTTTAAATTCTTTAATTATATCTTTTGCTTTTTCATCAATTAATTCTAAATCTTTTTCTTCAAACTTCAGATCATCTAAGATTATATATTTTGCATTATTAAATATATCCTCCAAGGTCTTAGCTTTATTTTTTAGAAAAGTTAATGAAGGTTTAATCTTAGTTTCTTTTTCTGGTTTAATTTTTTCTTTATAAATTTCACAATATTTAACAAGATGGTCATACAGTTCATTCTCATCTATAGTTTTAATGTAATGTTCATTCATTGATAATATTCTGCTCATATCTAGTTTAGATGGAGATTTACCAATTCCTTCTAAGTTAAAATGCTGAATACTCTCAGCTAATGTAAATATTTCTTTATCTTTGTATGACCAACCTAATCTTAACAAATAATTTCTAAGTGCATCTGGCATAATTCCTATTTTAGAATAATCATCTAATGTTGATGCATTATCTCTTTTTGATAATTTCTTACCTTCTATAGTATGTATTAAAGGAATATGAGCAAATAAAGGAACATTCCATTTCATAGCTAAGTATATTTGTATTTGTTTAAATGTATTAATTTTATGATCATCACCTCTGATTATATGTGTCATGTTCATCTGATGATCATCTACAGTTGCAGAAAGATTATATGTTGGTGTTCCATCATTTCTTAATATTATAAAATCTTCTATTGTAATATTCTCAATTTCAACATCTCCTTGCACTAAATCTTTTAATATAGAAGTTCCTTCTATCTTGCTTTTAAATCTAATTACTGGTTTTATATTTTTTGGCGCATCATTTTCGGTAAGATCTCTACATTTTCTATTATAAGTGTATGGAAGTTTTTTTTGTCTAGCTCTCTTTTTTTGATTTTCTATTTCTTCACTTGAGCAATAACATTTGTAAGCATTATTTTTTTTAAGTAGTTCATTTGCTACATTTATATGATTATCAATTTTTGTTGATTGAATGTATTCTTCACCATCATGTTCAATACCAATCCATTTTAAAGATTTGATAATTTGAATTTTATGTTCATCTTTAGATCTTTCTTTATCCGTATCTTCAATTCTTAGATGAAAAGTTCCATTTTGATTTTTTGAATATAACCAATTAAATAGTGCTGTTCTTACACCACCAATATGGAGTGCACCAGTAGGTGAGGGCGCAAAACGCGTTGCAACTTTTGACATTTGTGATGTTTAGACTATTTTTTTAGAAGTTTCTATATAAAGATACAAGTACACCTTGAACTTTTACTCTATCTGGACCAAAAATCTTAGTCTCATAGTTTCTATTAGCACTTTCAAGAGCTACAACTTTACCTTTTTTACGAATTCTTTTTAACATAGCTTCATGTTCGTCTATTAAAGCTACAACAATTTTTCCATTATCTGCGCTGTCTGTTCTTCTAATTATAACAGTATCACCCTCATTGATGCCAGCTTCAATCATTGAGTCTCCCTGAACCTTTAATCCAAAATAGTCACCATTTTTTTCTAAGTTACTCGGCAAAGGAATTCTTGAAACTTCATTTTGAATTGCTTCTACAGGTGTACCAGCTGCTATTTTTCCAAGCACAGGAACTTCCATTTCGTCAGAATTAATGTTTACTTCGTCTAAACCACCTTTAATTACACTAGGTGAAAAACTGTTATAAATATCGTTGGCTGAGGCGGTTTCTGGTAATTTGATAACCTCTAATGCTCTAGCTTTGTGTGCTAATCTTTTAATAAAACCTCTTTCTTCTAAAGCACTTATTAATCTATGAATTCCCGATTTTGACTTTAAATTCAGAGATTGTTTCATTTCTTCGTAAGAAGGAGACACACCAGAACTTCTCAACTTCTTGTTGATAAATAAAAGCAGGTTTTTTTGTTTTTTTGTAAGCATAAGAACAAATATCGTACAAATAATGTTCTATAAAAGTTCTTCTAATATAACAATAGTAAAAATACTAGTAAAATAGGGGTTTATTTAACTATAAAACTGAAAAAATTGAATTTTTTTCCAAATTTTTCAAAAGTGATTCACCAATTAAAAAAGTATTAATAGATGTTTTGTTTTTTAAATCTAAAAGTTCCTCTTTTGTTTTGATCCCACTTTCAGAGATAAGCGGTCCTTGGTGATTAACTAACACATTATGAATATCGTAGGTTGTATTGATATCAGTTTTTAAAGTTTTTAAATTTCTATTATTAATACCAATTAATGCTTCTTTAAAGTTTAAAGCTTTTTTTGCTTCTTCAATTGTATGAACTTCAACAATAATCGACATGTTAAACTTTAAGGCTTCTTCATATAATTCGTTAGCCAAATCATCTGACACACCAGCTAAAATAATTAAGATTGCATCAGCACCATAACTTTTAGCTAAAGGAACTTGAAATTTATCAATAAAAAAGTCTTTACATAAAATGGGTAAATTTATTTTATCTTTTATTTTACTAATATGAATTAAGTTACCCAAGAAAAAATCCTCCTCAGTTAGAACTGATAAACAGGTTACTTTATTATCTTGATATATTTTTGCAATTTCGACTGGGTTATAATCGTCAATGATAACTCCAGCTGAAGGACTCGCTTTTTTTATTTCTGCAATAATTGAACTTTTATTATCAATTAAATTATTATTAATCTTATTTTTAAAATTAATAAAAGAATTATTTTTATTAATGATTTCATTTAAAGATTTGACGTCTATAGTCTTTTTCAATACATCTATTTTCTCAATCTTTTTTTTGATTATCTTTTCAAGAATATTATCAGACATTTTGTATTTTTTCTAAATGTGAGTAGGATTTACCTGACAATATAAATTCTCTTGAAAAATTATAGGCATCTAAAAATTCTGTAAATTTTTCACTTACTATTAAGCCTGCCGCAGCATTCAAACAGACAGCTTTTGAAAAATCATTATCCTTACCTTTAAATATTTCAATCATTTTATTTGCATTGAATTTTGCATCATCACCCACAAGATTTTCAAATTTTTCAGCATTAATATTCAATAATTTTGGATCAATTGTAAATTCAGATATTTCTCCATTTTTTAATTGTATTACATTTGTTTTTTCATAAGGTGATATCTCGTCTAATCCATCTTCACTATTTACTATCCATGCAAATTTAATATTTAAATTTTTAAGACCTTCAGCAAAAATTTTTAATAATTTTCTATCAAAAACTCCAACGACTTGTCTATCAACTAAAGCGGGATTACTTAATGGTCCGATCATATTAAAGATAGTTCTTTTACCTATTTTTTTTCTAACAGGACCAACAAATTTCATTGCGCTATGATAATTTGGAGCAAACATGAAGCCGAAATTATTATTTTTAATTTCTTTTTCTATCTCTGTGGGTTCAAGATCAATTTTGATTTTTAATGCTTCAAGTACATCACCAGATCCACATTTTGAAGAAACAGCCTTGTTTCCATGTTTTGCTACTTTTGTACCCATACTTGCTAAAAGTAAGGCTGAAGCAGTTGATATATTTAAAGTATTCATTCCATCACCGCCTGTTCCACAAGTATCAACACATTTATCAACTTTCACTCTTTTAGATTTTTCTCTTAAAACATAAACACCACCAGCTATTTCATCTGAAACTTCACCTTTTTCTGAAAGTAGTGTTAAAAAATCATAAATTTCATTTTCACTTGCTTTTCCTGTCATCAACAATTCAAAAGCTGATTTGCTTTCTTCAAAACTTAAATTTTGTTTATTTCTAAGTTTTTCTAAAAATTTTTCCATTTGATTAATAATTTATAAAGTTTTTTAATATTTTAATTCCTAATACAGTTTTAATGCTTTCAGGATGAAATTGCACACCATGAATATTGTATTTTTTATGTTTAACACCCATAATTATACCATCATTGGTTTCTGCTGTTATTTCCAAGTCTTCTGATAATGATTTTTTGTCAATAATTAAACTATGATATCTGGTTGCATCAAAAGATTTTGGAAGGTTTTTTAAAATCCCAATTTTTTTAGATATAATTTTACTTGTTTTTCCATGCATTAATTTTTTTGCCTGAATAATTTTTGAACCAAAAACCTGACCTATTATTTGATGTCCAAGACATACACCAAGAAAAGGCAAATCTTTATGGAGTGTTTTTAAAATATTTATACAATTTCCAGATTGGTTAGGGTTTCCAGGACCTGGCGAAATTACAATTTTATTATATTTTTTTTTAATAATATCTTTTGATGTAATTTGATCGTTTCTTACAACATCTACTTTAGTTTTTAAAGAAGAGAGATAATGGTAAAGATTAAATGTAAAACTGTCGTAGTTATCAATTAATAATATTTTCATTATTTTAAAGCGTTAATTAAAGCCTTGGCTTTATTAACAGTTTCCTCGTATTCATTTATTGGTTTGCTATCTGCAACAATTCCTGCGCCAGCTTGTACGTAAAATTTTTTATTTTTAGCAACAGCAGTTCTTAAAGCTATACAGGTATCAAATTCACCATTAGCTGAAAAATAGCCAATACTTCCTGCATAAACTTTTCTTTTAGTTGACTCTAATTCATCAATAATTTCCATAGCTCTAATTTTAGGTGCTCCAGAAACAGTTCCTGCAGGAAAGCCTGCCAGCATAGATTTAAATTTTGAGAATTTTTTATTGTATTGTCCAATTACGTTTGAAACTATATGCATCACATGAGAATATCTTTCAATAATGAAGCTTTCAGTCACTTTGACTGTATTAATTTTAGAAACTTTTCCAGCATCATTTCTTCCAAGATCTAAAAGCATCAAATGTTCAGAAAGTTCTTTTTTATCTTTTAGCAAATCTTTTTCATAAAAAAGATCTTCTTTAGTTGTTTTGCCTCTAGGTCTTGTTCCTGCTATGGGTCTGACAGTAATCTTATTATCCCTCAATCTAACTAATATTTCTGGACTTGCTCCAATGATTTGAAAATCATCAAAATTAAAGAAAAACATAAAAGGCGATGGGTTTGTAATTCTCAATTTTTTATAAATATCTATTGGTTTTTTTGTTAATTTTGCCTCAAATCGTTGACTTAAAACTACCTGAAAAATATCTCCTAATTTAATGTAATCTTTAGCTTTATTCACCATCTTAATGAATTTGTTTTTTGAAGTATTGGATTTCACTTTAATGTCTTTAATATTTTTTTTAGGTAAATAATTTGAAATTTTTAAAGAAGATTGAATTAGTATTTTAGATAATTCTATTTTAATTTCTTCATATTTTTTTTCATATTCTTTAATTTTTTCATCACTAAAAATATTAATTATATAAAAGATTTCTTTTTTTAAATTATCATAAATAACAAGTGTTCTTGGCCTTAGAAGTCTAACATCAGGTAGATTGAGATCATTTTTGCATTTGTTTGGAATTTTTTCGATATATCGTATTGAGTCATATGAAAAATAGCCTGATATTAAAGAGCAAATTTTAGGTAGTTTTTTTGGTGTTTCAAATTTGAAATCTTCAATAATTTTTTCAATTAATTGATCTGGTCTATCCTTTAATTTAATTTTTTTTTTATTTTTAATTAAGTATGAATTATTGTTATTAAATTCCCAAATTTTGTCAGGGTTTTTACCAAAAATAGTGTATCTACCTTTGATTTTACCTTTTTCAACAGACTCAAATATAAAGCTATTTTTTTCTGTGAGAAAATTATCAATTAGATTTAGAACCTCATCATCATTTTTAACTTTTTTTGATGTATATATTATTTGATTTTTTTTGCTTCTGTGTCGAAACTTAAAATCTTTGAAGTTTCGATTAATTATCATTTGAAATAATTTTTAACTCTATCAATAGTTTTTTGATTTAGTTGAACTTTATATTTATTATTAAGCAATTGATCATAAGATTGAAGAATACTTTTTCTATTGTCCGTGTTTAATTCTTGGACAAATTTTAAGTAATTTTCATCAGTTGAGTTATAAGAATTATCTTTTGCACTAACTATTCTAACTAAATAAATTTTATTATCCTTATCATTTACAAGTGTAAAAGAATTAATAGGAAGGCTGTATAACATTTTTACTGAATTTGCTTCAAAAGTATTGTTATCGTTTATTGAATTAAGTGATATATATTCAGGATTGTTAGCTGACATTTCGTTAAACTTAATATTATCAAATTCTTTTTTTTGAATTTTTTCTAAAATATTTCTATTAAGGTCAAACTTTCCTTTTTGAAAAACTAATTCAGTTATTTCATCTTTGGTAGTTTTGTCATTTAAGTCTGGTCCAAGATCATATTTGTTTACTATTGAAAATAATAAAAAATTATCACCATTTTCAATAAGATCTAAATTTGTTGATCTTTTAGAATAAATTTTATCTTTATTGATATTTTTATTTGATGATGGTGTATATTTACTTACCTCTTTTACATTTACCTTGATATTTTCAAGTATTGTCTCAAATGTATCACCTTGAGATATTTGATTTTCAATTTTATCTATTTCATCAAAAAACTCCTGATTAAATTCTTCTAAACCAATTAAATTTTTAGGATTTAAAACTGCGTATTTAAAATCAATATATTCTCTTTTTAATTGATCTTTATTTTCTTCAACAAATTCTTCTAATTCTAAATTGGTGTATCTATCTTTTTCTTTATATTGACTAGACATTGCAAAATATTCAATATCTATAGTTTTATTCTGCTCTTCGTATTTTTTTTGAGTTAAAAAATCTGGAGTTATTGTTCCAGCACCAATAAGATCAAATAAGTGTTTTTGAAGTTCACGATTTTTTAATTGAAGTTCGAACATGGGAGCGGACATATTATTTGATAGAAGAAATTTTTCATATTTAGTTCTTTGAAACATATTATTTTCATCTTGAAAATTTTTATTTTCTTTTATTTTTTTTAAGATAGTTAATTCTGTTATTGAAAGATCAAAATCTTTAACTTCTAAATCAATTAAAGTAGTTGAAATTAGTCCTGATAATAATTCCTCAATTATATTCTGATCAAGGTTTTCTCTAATTGCTTGTTGTGAAATGTTACTACCATTTAGATAGTCCATAAAATCTTGAGTTGTTACATTGGTCTTATTTATTTTTGCAATATTATTTTGGTTATTAGTACTAAATCCACCACCAAAACCTCCAAATCCAAATGCGATTACTATTACTGCAATTAGGATGACACCTCCTAATTTTTTTCCACCAAAATTTTTCAAAGTTTTAATCATTACGCTATAAATATATTGATCTGTAAAAAACAAATCTATAGATTAAAAATTCAATAATGACAAATAAATATATGTATTTTATAGCAAATTGGAAAATGTTTGGTGATTTAAGAACATTAAATTCACTAGATAGTGTTATAAAATTTTCAAATACTAATAAGAAAAATAAACTTAAAATAATTTATTGTCCACCAAACACACTTATAAGACCCTTGTCAAAAAGATTAAAAAAAACCAAGTTAGAAGTTGGTGCGCAGAATTGTCATGAAAGTGAAATTTATGGTGCTTTCACAGGTAATGTGAATGCAGGAATGTTAAAAAATGTTGGAGCTAAATATATTATATTGGGACACTCTGAAAATAGACTATCAGGTGAAACTGATAAATTAATAAATTTAAAAATCAAAAGCGCGATTAAATCTGGATTAAAAATTATATTTTGCATTGGTGAAACTCTTAAAGAAAAAAGAAATAAAAAAACTAATCAAGTTTTAGCAAAACAAATTAACAATGGTTTAAAATCAATTAAAAACAAATCTAACATAATTTTAGCTTACGAGCCTGTATGGTCAATTGGTACTGGACTAATACCTAAATCAGATGATTTGCTAAAAACTGTTTTGTTTATTAAAAATAGATTTGGTAAAAAACCTCCAAAAATTTTATATGGTGGGTCAGTTAACAGCAATAACATTGCTCAATTAAAAGATATTGACATTATAGATGGTTTTTTGATTGGTGGTGCATCCCAAAGTTCAAAAAAATTTATTGATATAATTAAAAAAACCTTTAATTAGTCCTGCATGGAAAATATATTGTTAGTCATTAACATCATCCTTGCATTAATCTTGGTGTCATTAATATTATTGCAAAAATCCGAAGGTGGAGCACTAGGTATTGGTGTTTCTCAAGAAAACTTTATGTTATCAAGATCTGCTGGTGGATTTATGACTAAGGCTACTGCTGTTATTGCAACTTTGTTCATTATATGCAGTTTAGCTCTCACAATTATTTCAAGAGCAGAACTATCACCGACAAACTCAGTTTTAGACACTATTGAGGAAAAAACTGAAGATACTCCGTCAATTCCTGAAGATAAATAATTAATACTTTTCAATTCATTTTTTATTCGCTATAAGATAATTCCATGGCGCGATATATATTTGTCACTGGCGGTGTGGTTTCTTCATTAGGTAAAGGTTTATCTTCAGCTTCTTTAGCTTACTTGCTTCAATCAAGAGGATATAAAGTTAGAATTAGAAAACTGGATCCGTATTTAAATGTAGACCCAGGAACAATGAGTCCATTTCAACATGGTGAGGTTTACGTAACAGATGATGGAGCTGAAACTGATTTAGATCTAGGTCATTACGAAAGATTTTCAGGCGTATCTGCAAAAAAATCAGATAATATTACAACAGGAAAAATTTATAGTGACGTTTTAAGAAAAGAGAGAAAAGGAGAGTATCTTGGTAAAACTGTGCAAGTTATTCCGCATATTACTGACCGTATAAAAGAATTTATCAAACACGATTCATCCAAAGAAGATTTTGTAATTTGTGAAATTGGTGGAATAGTAGGGGATATTGAAAGTTTACCTTTTGTTGAAGCCATCAGACAATTTTCAAATGATGTTGGTAAGAAAAATGCACTATTTATTCACTTAACATTAGTTCCTTATTTAAAAGCTTCTGATGAAATAAAAACAAAACCAACTCAACACTCTGTAAAAGAATTAAGAAGTATAGGTATTCAACCTGATATAATAATTTGTAGATCTGAAAGACCAATCCCTTTAAATCATAGAAAAAAAATCTCATTATTTTGTAATGTTGATATTAAGAGTGTAATCGAGACAGTGGATGTAAGAACTATTTATGAAGCTCCAATGAGTTTTTTTAGAGAAAAATTAGATCTTCAAGTATTAAATTATTTTAAATTAAAATCAAAAAAACCGGCAAACTTAAATCCTTGGAAAAAAATTACTAAAATAATTTTACAAAATAAGAAACAAGTTAATATTGCAATAATTGGAAAATATGTTGAGCTAAAAGATGCTTATAAATCATTGGATGAAGCATTAACCCATGGTGGAATAGACAACAAAGTAAAGGTCAATCTAGTTAGAATAGATTCTGAAAAATTAAAAATTTCAGAAATTAAGAAAAAACTAAAAAATATTTCAGGCATATTAATTCCTGGTGGATTTGGAAAAAGAGGAACAGATGGAAAAATTGAAGCTATTAAACATGCTAGATTAAACAAAATACCTTTTTTAGGTATTTGTTATGGAATGCAGATGGCAATTATTGAATTTGCAAGAAATCAATTAAATTTAAAAAATGCTACATCAAGTGAATTTGATAAAAATGGTTTACCAATAATTGGCTTAATTAATGAATGGACCAAAGATGGTAAAATGATTAAGGGAACCGATAAAGATCTTGGAGGAACTATGAGATTGGGTTCTTATGATGCAAAACTTAAAGATAATTCATTAATAAGAAAAATTTATAAGTCTAAGTTAATAAAAGAGAGACATAGACACAGATATGAAGTGAACATAGCTTATAAAGATAAGTTTGAGAAAAAAGGGATGATATTTTCTGGTTTATCTCCTGATAATAAGTTGCCTGAGATTATAGAGTTAAAAAATCACCCATGGTTTATAGGAGTTCAGTTTCACCCTGAATTTAAATCTAGACCTTTGGCCCCTCATCCTTTATTCTCTTCATTTATCAAAGCAGCAAAAAATCATAAATGAGTAGTAAAAAAGTTAATTGTGGAAATATAGAAATTTCAAATAATAATAAAATTTGTATTATTGCTGGACCTTGTCAACTTGAAACTGAGCAACATGCAATGGACATGGCAGGTAAAATTCAAGAAATTACAAAAAAATTTGATCTTGGATTTATTTATAAAACTTCTTTCGATAAAGCTAATAGAACTAGTCTAAAAGGTCAAAGAGGAGCTGGTTTAGAAGCATCCCTTCCAGTGTTTGATAAAATTAAAAAAGAATTAAATGTTCCAATTTTAACCGACATTCATAACGCAGAGCAATGTTCGTTATTAAAAGATCATGTTGATATTTTACAAATACCAGCATTTTTATGCAGACAGACAGATCTTCTAATTGCTGCTGCAAAAACTAATAAAATTATAAATGTCAAAAAGGGTCAGTTCTTAGCTCCATGGGACATGGTGAATGTTACTAAAAAAATAGCAGACTCTGGAAATGAAAATATTTTAGTTACAGAAAGAGGAGCAAGTTTTGGATACAATACTTTAGTATCGGATATGAGATCTTTACCGATCATGGCAAAGAATGGTTACCCAGTAATTTTTGATGCAACTCATTCTGTACAACAACCAGGTGGTCAGGGCGAATCTTCTGGAGGGCAAAGAGAGTTTGTTGAATATTTAGCAAGAGCTGCAGTAGCTGTAGGAGTTGCAGGCGTGTTTATTGAAACGCATCAAGATCCTGATAATGCACCATCAGATGGTCCAAACATGGTTCCTTTAGATAAGTTAGAAAATTTACTTAAACAATTAACTGATATTGATAATTTAATTAAAAAGTAGTGAGCAAAATCTTAAAAGTAAAAGCAAGACAAGTTTTTGATAGCAGAGGTAATCCAACTGTTGAAGCAGAAGTCTATGTAAAAAATAATAGCGCATTAGCCATTTGTCCCTCTGGTGCATCTACTGGAACTTTTGAGGCTTATGAAAAAAGAGACAAAAATAATAAAAGATATTTAGGAAAAAGTGTTTTTAGCGCTGTTAATTTAGTTAATACAAAAATTTCAAAAGAACTAAAAGGTCAAAATGTTCATAACCAAGAACGAATTGATACTCTTTTAATTAATCTTGATGGCACCAGACAAAAAACAAACCTTGGTGCTAATGCAATGTTAGCTGTTTCTATGGCTGTTAAAAAACTTTCAGCTAAAGTTAAAAAATTACCTTTATATAAAACATTTTCAGTTAAGAAAAATTTTCAATTACCATATCCTTTAATGAACATCATTAATGGTGGGGCTCATGCTAACAATGGTCTTAGAATTCAAGAATTTATGATCAGACCTGATCGTGCAAAAAGTTTCTCAGAAGCAATGAGAGTTTGTTTTTTAGTTATTAAAAGACTAAGTAAGCTAATTAAAGATAAGGGGTTATCGACATCTGTTGGTGATGAAGGTGGTTTTGCTCCAATGATCAGTAATAATAATCAGGCGCTAGATTTAATTGTTTCTGCAATTAAAAAAGCAGGTTTTAAAAATGGTAAAGATGTTTCTATATGTCTTGATGTTGCAGCCAATGAATTATTTAAAAAGAATAAATACTCCATTCATTCTAAAAGCTTTATTTCGGTTGAAAAATCGATCAAAGAATATCAAAAAATTATTAACAAATATAAAATAAAATCAATCGAAGACCCTTTTGCAGAAAATGATTGGCTGGCTTGGAATAAATTAATGAAATCAGTAAAAGATGTTCAAATAGTAGGCGATGATTTGTATGTAACAAACCTTGAAAGACTTAAAAAAGGATTTTTAAACATTTCATCAAATTCAATTTTAATTAAACTCAATCAAATTGGTACCGTATCTGAAACCTTAGATGTGATAAAATTTGCTCAAACTATAGGATATAAAACAATCATATCTCATCGATCGGGAGAAAGTGAGGATACATTTATTGCAGATTTGGCAGTTGGGACAAACTCTAATCAAATTAAAACTGGATCATTAGCAAGATCCGAAAGAGTTGCTAAATATAATCAATTAATTCGTATTGAAGAAGAACTTGGAAAAAAGGCGAGGATGAATAAAATCAATTAATGCTTAGATTAATAAAAAGAAATTATTTTTTATTAGTATCTATTTTTTTGATTTTTTACTTTGCTTTTAATCTTGTATCAGGTGAAAGAGGTCTTTTTTCATTTATTGAAAAAAAAGAACTTTTGTCCAACTTGAAAAAAGAAGAATTGTCCTTAGTTAATAAGATAAATGATTTAGATCATAAAAATACTTTACTAAGCACCAATTTAGATCTTGATTATATTGAAACACTAATAAGAGAGAGGTTTTTGTTTGGCAAAGAAGGAGAGACGATTTATATAATTAAAAACGATGAAAACTAGACATCCAGAAAAACAAAACAAACCAATAAATCCAATTAAGAAAAAACCTGATTGGATAAGGTCTAAGCTTGTAAATAGTAAAGAGTTTTTCTTAACAAAAACAATTGTAAATAATAATAATTTAGTAACGGTTTGCCAGGAAGCTAATTGCCCAAATATTACTGAGTGTTGGAGTAAAAGACATGCAACATTTATGATCATGGGAGATACTTGTACTAGAGCATGTGCATTCTGTGATGTTAAAACTGGTTTACCTCGAAAACTAGATCAATTAGAGCCAATTAAAATTGCAGAAGCTGTTAAAAAATTAAATTTAAAACATGTTGTGATAACATCTGTTGATAGAGATGATCTAGATGATGGTGGTTCAGAACATTTCTTTGAAACAATAAATCAAACAAGAAAACAAAATCCAAATACTACAATTGAAGTATTAACACCTGATTTTTTGAGAAAAGGGGATTCTTATAAAAGAGTTTTAGATGCAAACCCAGATGTTTTTAATCATAATATCGAAACTGTACCCAGTCTTTATTTAAAAGTTCGACCTGGCTCAAGATACTTTTCATCTTTAGAACTTTTGAAAAATGCCAAACAAGTTAATAAAAATGTTTTTACCAAATCTGGAATTATGGTTGGACTAGGTGAAAGTAGAGATGAAATTTTGCAAGTTATGGATGACTTGAAAGCTGCGGAAGTAGATTTTTTAACTATTGGTCAATATCTTCAGCCATCAACAAAACATCATCCACTTGATAGATATTATACTCCAAAAGAATTTGATGATTTAGGAACAATAGCTAAATCAAAAGGATTTTTATTAGTTTCTTCATCACCATTAACAAGATCTTCGTATCATGCTGATGAAGATTTTGCTCAACTTCAACAAAATAGATTGAACAAACATTAATGCCTAAAGCATCAGTTAAGAGATTAATTGAATGTAAAAAAAATCAACTTGTTGATTTAGTTCTTGATATTGAAAAATATCCAGAGTTTGTTCCTTTTTGTTTGGACTCACATGTTTATGAAAGAAATAAAGAAGGTAATCAAATTTTAATTATTGCTGATCTTACCATTGGTAAAGGACCATTTAAGGATACATACAAAAGTGATGTAAAATTTAACAAAGAGAACAGTACTATAAATGTAACCAATATTGGCGGCCCATTAAATCACTTAGAAAATAATTGGAATTTTAATGAAACAAGAGGGGGCACCGAAATTTCTTTTGATATTGATTTTGAAATCGAAAATAAATTCTTAAATGTTTTGATGTCTAAGTCTTTCGAGTTTGGTTTGAATAAGATAGCAGATGCTTTTCAAAAAAGAGCAGAAGATCTTTATAGACCAATAGAAGATTAATTAAATTAAATTTAAAACTATCTTAATCACCTCTCTAACTGTTAATTTTTGAATAGAATTACGGTTATTAGATTTAAATCTATTTTCTTTAACAATTAAGGTTTTACTTTTTTTAATACCAATATAAACCAAACCTATTGGTTTATTTTTTGAAGCTCCACCAGGCCCTGCAATTCCAGTGATTGAAACATTTATGTTACTTTTTGAAATTTTAGATAAATTCTGGAGCATAGATTTGCAGCACTCTTTACTTACAGCTCCATATTTTTTAATTATGTTTTTATTTACTTTTAAAATTTTAATTTTAGCTTGATTGGAGTAGGTGGTTAGCCCCATTTGAAAATATTTTGATGAGTTGGCTAATTTAGTTAAATTATGAGCCAGTAATCCGCCGGTACAAGACTCAGCCACAGATATAGTTAATTTTTTATTAATTAATTTTTTATGGAGAAGTTGAATACTCATTAGAATTTAAGACTTATTAGGTAAATTAATAACATTGAATACAATCCAGCCATTATATCATCCATGATTATTCCAAAATAATTTTTAAAATTTTTATCAAAATAACTAACTGGAAAAGGCTTTAAAATATCAAAAAATCTGAAGAAAATAAAAGACAACACATAATAAACTTCAATTGGTAAGTTTAGTTGACTGTTTTGACTTAAGTGTAACACAAGGATTAATGGCATAGCTTGGCCTAAAACTTCATCAATAACTATTTGTCTAGGATCTTTATTCTTAAACTCACTTTCTGCATCTTTAACTGCATAAAAAGAATAGAAAAATAAAAGAGTAAAAAAAATAATTGAAAATTTAAGATCTGTGTAGCCAAGGTATTCATATGCAATATAAATAAATACAGTCGTAACTAACGATGTAACAGTTCCTGGTATTTTAGTTAAATAACCATAACCAAAGAAAGTTGATATTAGTACATTTATTTTCTTCATTCTGATATTGAGCAAATAACTTCACAAGCTATTGCTTTTTCCTTTCCAATTAATCCTAATTTTTCAACTGTTTTACCTTTTAAATTAATTAAATCTTTATCTAAATTTAATAAATTTGATAAAGAATTTATTATTTTATTTCTATATTTGGAAACTTTAGGTTGTTCACATATTAAATTAATATCTAAATTATTAATATAGAAATTACCTCTATTTAAAATATCAACAATAGGTTTTAACATTTTTGGTGATCTAATATTTTTAAATTTATTTTTATTATCTGGAAAAAAAGTTCCTATATCTTTTTTTCTCATGGCACCCAATAAAGCGTCTATAATTGAATGTAAAATTACATCTCCATCTGAATGACCCTTTAGACCAGAATGAAAAGGGATTTTAACCCCACCTAAATAAAGTTTTTTATCTTTTATCAATCTATGAATATCAAATCCAATACCAAAATAGGTTTTTGTATTAATGATATCTTCTTTAAAAGTAATCTTATTATTTAGAGCTTCGCCTTTAATAAAATTAATTTTCGAATTATTATCGATAAATAGTGCTGCCTCATCTTGAATTATATTTTTTTGTTTTATAGACAAATCATATATGTCTTTAAATTTAAATGCTTGAGGAGTTTGAGTTAAGTAAGAATTTTTTCTATTAAGATTAAACAATTGATTTTTAACTTTATATTTAATTGAGTCTTTAGAAGAAATAACAGGAACAGATGCTTTATTCTTTTTTAGAGAATTAATTAATTTATTTAAAAGACCAATAGTAAAATTGGGTCTTGCTGCATCATGAATTAAAACATTATTAGGACTAAATTTTTTAATATATTTTAAGGCAATTAGAGAGGAATCAGATCTTTCTTTGCCACCTTTAATTACTAAAACATTTTTTGGTAGCTTAATTTTGATTTGTTTTTTATCATTAGTGACTAAAATTATTTTTTTAAAGAGTTTAGATTCTATTGCTTTGTCTAAGGAATGTTCAAAAAGTGCTTTATTTCTGTATGTTATAAACTGCTTTGGTTTTTTAAAATTAAATCTTTTGCTTTGTCCAGAGGCAAGTATTATAAAATAATTATTCATCTAAAGCGGTGGTTTATATATTCAAATGTTCGATTTTATTAAAAAAAACATATATTTAATAATATTATTTATTATCACATTATCGATAGGTTTTTTAACCTTTTTAACTTTTATTGATAAAGGTTTTATTGATTTATCTGAACAAAATTTACAATTCTTGCTGATACTTAATATTTTTTTTTTATTTTTATTATTTATTTTTATTATCAAAGAAATTAAAAATGCTATTAAAAATGACATTGATAAAGATGGCTTACGATCTAATAAAAAATACATAACTTATTTTGCATTATTTACATTAATTCCTTCAATATTAATTTCTATTTTCTCATTATTTTTATTTTCTTTTGCTCTAGAAAAATATTTTGATAAAAAGGTTACCACAGTTGTTAATAACTCTTATGAACTAGCAAAAAATTATGTTGGGGAAATAAGAAATAAAATTGAATCAGATATAGTTTTAATTGCATTTGACACCAATAAAAGTAAAAAATTTTTAAATGACGATGTCACTGAATATAAAAGATTTTTAGAAACCCAAAAATTAATTAGAAATGTTGATGAAATACATATTATAAAAGCAAATAAAGATGTATTATTTACTTCATTAACAGATGATCAATCATATATTCCACCTGTAGATAAAGCTCTTAATCTTGTTTTAGATGATGATAGACCTTTAAAGATCATCAATGCACCTAAGAATATTTCTGCTGCAATTATGCGTTTACAAAATTTTGATAATAGATTTATTTATGTTGTAAAATACTTAGATGAAAACATTTCAAAGTATCTTACTGAGTCTCAAGAAGCCATAAATTTTTATTATACAGTAGAGGAAAAAAGTACAGGTATTAAAATATCTTTTGCAATAATTTATATTATAGTAGTTAGTGTTTTGTTATTTGTGTCTATATCCATAGCAATTCGTTTTTCTTCAAGATTTTTTAGATCTATCAATAATCTTATTTTTGCTTCCATATCTATTGGAGAAGGAAACTTTGATGCAAAAGTTCCAGAGGTTAAAACAGACAAAGATTTAGAGGTATTAAATAAAAACTTTAATTTAATGATTGATAGATTAAAAGATCAGCAAAATAAACTTATTATAAACGAAAGACACGAAGCATGGAGCAGTTTAGCTAGAAAATTAGCTCATGAAATTAAAAACCCACTTACACCTATTCAATTAACAATCGACAGACTAAAAAATAAATATTCTGATCAATTAAATAACCATGATCAGACAAAGTTTAAAGATAATTTAAAGATTATAAACAACCAAATTAAACAAATTGAAAAACTTGTTAATGAATTTTCAGATTTTGCTAGAATGCCTAAACCTGTTTTTCAAAAAAATGATTTAGTTGACTTGTTAAATGAAAATATAAAATTACTCCAAGAATTAGATAAATCTATTGAAATTATTTTTATAAATAATTTAGAAAATGTAACACTTAATAGTGATAAGGAACAAATTAGTAGAGTTTTTTTCAATTTAATCAAAAACTCTATTGAAAGTATTCATCAAAAAATTGAAAAAGATAGCAATAGCAATAAGAAAATTACTATTGAACTGACTGAGTATAATGATCATATAAACCTAGTTATTGAAGATACAGGAATAGGATTTAAAAATTTACAATCAAATATTGAGAATATTTTAAACCCCTATTTCACAACTAAAAAAGAGGGGACTGGATTGGGTTTATCAATAGTAAATAAAATAGTAAATGATCATAATGGTAATATAAATTTTACTCCAATTGACGATGGCGCTAAAATTGAAATAATTTTTAAAAAATAATGAACCCTGAAATATTAATTGTCGATGATAACTCAGATATAAGAAATATCTTAAATGATCTAATAATTGATGCTGGTTACAAAACAAGGTTAGCTGCAAATTATAATCAAGCACTTGCTGAAATTGACAAAAAATTACCTGATGTAGCTATTTTAGATGTTAAACTTGATAAAGGTGACAACGATGGAATTGAATTATTAAGTCATATTAAATCAAAAAATAAAGATATACCGGTAATAATTATCTCTGGTCATGCAAATATTGAAATGGCTGTAAAATCACTTCAACATGGAGCTTTTGAATTTATTGAAAAACCATTTGATCAAGAGAGATTACTTAATTTTGTGAGTAGGGCTGTAGAAAATTACAATCTTAAAAAACAAAATAAAGAATATGAAACTAAACTATTTTCATCTTATGAACTTATTGGCGATAGTAAAAATATAATGAATATTATTGATCAAATTAAAAAAATTTCTTTAACAGAAACAAGAGTTTTTATAAATGGTCCATCAGGTTCTGGAAAAGAATTGATTGCAAGAAAAATTCATAAAAATTCAAAAAGAAACACGAAACAATTTATTGTTTTAAATGGTGCTTTACTTGACTCAAATAAATATGAATTAGAATTATTTGGAGAGGAAAAGTCTAGTGGTGCTATTTCTTATGGTGCACTTGAAAAAGCAAATAATGGTACTTTATTAATTGATCAAGTTTCAGAAATTCCACTTGATATTCAGTCAAAAATTTTAAGAGTATTAACTGACCAAAAATTTAAAAGAGTTAACGGCAACAATGATATTACTGTAGATGTAAGATTAATATGCTCGTCAAGCAAGGATCTAAAGAAAGAAATTGAAATAGGTAATTTTAGAGAAGATTTGTTCCATAGAATAAATGTTTTTGAAATTAACGTAGAATCTTTAAGTCAAAGAATTTCAGATATTCCTCTTTTAATTAAATATTTTTCTAAAAAAATATCTCAGAACTACAATATTAAAGAATTAGAAATTGATGAAAATAATAGCTATATTCTAAATCATAACTGGAAAGGTAATGTAAGGGAGCTAAGAAATTTAATCGAAAGAATTGCAATATTGCAACCCGAAACAAAAGATAAAATTTCTAATATAATAAAAGAGTCATTAAAAAATACTGATTTTAATGATCAATTGGCTGAAAACAGTCTATCTGTACCATTAAAAGAGGCTAGAGAAAAGTTTGAAAAGGAGTATTTAACTATCCAATTAAAAAAATTTAATGGAAATATATCAAAAACAGCAAACTTCGTTGGTATGGAGAGAAGTGCTTTGCATAGAAAACTTAAAGTTTTAGGAATTAAAGAATTTAATTAAATGAATATAATTATCTGTGGTGCTGGTAGAGTTGGTTTTACAATAGCCAAACAACTTAGTGAGCAAGGTCATTCGATTACAGTAGTTGACCAGTCCAGTGAAGACATTCAAAAAATTGATGAAGCTTTAGATGTTAAAGCAATAGTGGGTAAGGCTACCTATCCATCAATTCTTGAAAAAGCTAATGCGTCTGAGACTGATATGATTATAGCCGTAACTCGGAACGATGAAATTAATATGGTTATTTGTCAAATAGCCTTTTCAATTTTTAATATCCCAAAAAAAATTGCTAGAATTAGATCTCAAGATTATCTTAATCCAAAATTCACAAGAGTTTATAATAAAGAAAACTTACCAATTGATGTGATTATTTCACCAGAAATTGAGATTGCTAAATCAATTCAGAGAAAATTAGAAGCTCCAGGAGCTTTAGATAGCGTACCATTTGCTGAAAATAAAATCCGATTATTAGAAATTCTAATAAACGATAATTGTAATTTAATAAATATTAAACTTAAAGATTTAACAAACAAACACCCCAATCTTGATGCAAATATTATTGGAATAATTAGAGGTGATAAGTTCTTAATTCCCAAAAAAAATGATGATATTAAAAAAAATGATAAAATTTATGCTCTTATCAACTCATCACAAATGGCAGAAACACTAGATGCGTTCGGTCATAACGAAAAAATTACAAAAAAGATTTTAATTGTTGGTGGTGGAAATATTGGTTTTAATTTAGCAAAAAATCTTGAAGAATCTTTAGATTCTGCAAGAGTTAAAATTGTTGAAAAAAATAAAGATAGAGCTGAATTTTTAGCTAATGAACTAAACAATACAATTATTATAAATGGTGATGGTCTTGATGAAGAAGTTTTGGCTGAAGCAAACCTAGAAGAAGCTGAAACAGTGCTAGCTCTTACAAATGATGATGAAGATAATTTAATGGTGAGTGTTCTTGTCGAAAAATTTGCTAAAGATGATAAAAATATTGAAGATAAGAGAACAATGGCACTTATTAATAAGCCAAATTATTCTTTATTACAAAATTCACTTAAAATCGATGACTTAATAGATCCTAGGATGAATACTGTTTCTAGTATTCTCAAACATATACACAAGGGAACTATTGAGAATGCCTATACAATTTTAAATGGAGAGTATGAAGTTATTGAAGCTGAAATAATTGAAACATCAGAATTGATTAATAAAGAATTAAAAAACTCAAATTTGCCAGATGAAATAAGAATAGGAGCTATATTGCGTAATGATAAAGTAATTATTCCAAGATCCAACTTTATATTTCAAAAAGACGATAGAGTAGTTTTTTTAGCAAAAAAAGATTCAATTTCTGTTGTGGAAAATATTTTTAGATTAAGTTCTGTATAACTAAATGTCTCTATTCAGAGTTAAATACCTTAGTTTTTTTCTTGGATTGATATCTATTTTTTCTTTTTTTAATATAATTTACTCATATTATTTTAATTTATATTTAAATCTTAATACATATTATTTTAGTTTAATTATATCATCTATATTAGCTTTAGTTTTTTATAATATTCAATCAGATGATAAGAAACCATCAATTTATGAAAAAATTCTTACTGTTTTTTTTGGTTATTTTTTATTACCATTAATCTTATCGATACCATTTTACTTTAGTATATATAATTTAACTTTTTTTAATTCATTATTCGAGTCAGTATCTGGTTTTACTTCAACAGGTTTTACTATTTTTGAAAATATAAAACATATAGATCCTGGATTAATTTTATGGAGATCATCGATTCAATGGTTAGGTGGTTTGTACTTTTTATTTTCAATTGTTTTTTTGATTGATATTTATGATGAAAGTTTAAAGAAATCACTGACAAATTTTTTATCTTTTAATAGCTCAGAAGTTTTAAAACAAACTATAAAGATTTTTTTTCTTTATTCTGGAATAACAATTTCTATTTTTTTAATTTTAAATATTTTTGGATTAAGATCATTTAATTCTCTCAATTTAGCAATGACCATTATTTCCTCAGGTGGATTTTTACCTGTAAATGAACTTTCATCAATTTTAGTTAATGACACACAAATAATTATTTTTTCCTTTTTAATGCTTTTCTCATTTTTTAGTATTTTCTTTGTGTATAATTTAATTTTTTTAAGAAACAAAAATCTTAATTTTTTTTATGAAGATATTCATTTATTTTTATATCTAATAACTGCTGTAACAATTTTTTTTATTTTTTTTAGTTTTGACAATAATTTCATTTATAGTTTTTTATCATTAGTTAGCAGTATATCTAATATAGGAATTTCTCTTGAGTTAGATCAATCAAATTTAAATTTTATCTATTTAATATTAGTAATAATTGGTGGATCTTTTTTTTCTACAAGCTCAGGTTTAAGATTTTTAAAAATTTATTCTTTAACTAAATATTCTTTAAATCAAATTTTATCTTTTAGTAAACCAAAAAATATTTTTATGAATAAATTAATATTTACAAAGATTAATTTTGATTTTAATGAAATAAATAAATATTTCTTAACTATTTTAATTTTTATAATTTCATTGTTTGTATTATCTTCATTATTAACTTTAAGTGGAATTAGTTTTGAAAACTCTTTTAAACTTTCTATCCTAACTATAATGAATACAGTTAATTCAGCTGCATATGGCTTAAATGATTTTAATTTTCAAAATTTGCAATTTTTTACTAAATTTCATCTTATGTTATTTATGATTATTGGAAGAGTTGAGCTTTTATCAATATTATTGATTGCAAAAAAATTTCTTTTTAAATACTGATATAGTATATATATGTATCAATAATTAAAAATTGCGCCCTTAGCTCAGCTGGATAGAGCATCGGTTTTCTAAACCGAGGGTCGCACGTTCGAGTCGTGCAGGGCGCACCATCAATATATATCCCCTTTACTTTTACCCACACAACATATAGTCATGTGGCATCTATTTAGATCATATTTTCTTTGATCAACTTTAGATAATGATAAAAGAATAGTCTAATTCAAATTTTATTTTTTGAATTATTTGTTAACAAATAAAAATAACTAAAAGGAAGAATAATGTTTAAATACTTGAAACAATTAACTTCATTAGTTGCTATGGTTGCAGTGTTGTTTACTTTTACAACAGAAACTATGGCTGCTAAAAAATCAAAGACACTTAAAAACACTCAAAAAAAGGGTTTTGTAAGATGTGGAGTATCTCAAGGTCTACCAGGATTTTCTAATGCTGACGCTGCAGGAAATTGGACTGGTGTTGACGTTGACGTATGTAGAGCAGTAGCTGCTGCGGTACTAGGTGATGCAAGCAAAGTTAAGTTTACACCATTAAGTGCTAAAGAGAGATTTACAGCTTTAACTTCTGGTGAGATTGATATCTTGTCTAGAAACACAACTTGGACTCTTTCTAGAGATGCTGACATTGGACTAACTTTCGTTGGAGTAAACTTCTACGATGGTCAAGGTTTCATGGTTAGAAAAAACTCTGGAATTACTTCAACAAGCCAATTCAAAGATGGAATCTCAGCTTGTACTAACATTGGTACAACAACTGAGCTTAACATGAGAGACTTCTTTAACTCTAAAGGAATTTCTTACACTCCAGTTGCTTTTGAAAAAGCTGATGAAGTTGTAGCTGCTTATGATGCTGGTAGATGTGATACTTACACTACTGACAAATCAGGTCTTGCTGCACAAAGAACTAAAATGTCAAACCCTGATGATCACATCGTATTACCTGAAACTATCTCAAAAGAGCCATTAGGCCCTGTTGTTAGACAAGGTGATGCAGTATGGGAAGATATCGTAAGATGGTCTTTAAATACTATGATCGAAGCTGAGGAGTACGGTGTTACTTCTGCTAATGCTGACATGATGAAAACTTCAGAAAACCCGCAAATCAAAAGATTAGTTGGTGCTGAAGGTGAAATGGGTGCTGCATTCGGTTTAGATAACGAGTGGAACTTGAGAATTATCAAACAAGTTGGAAACTATGGTGAAAGTTATAAGAGAAATATAGCTGACACTGGTATCTTACCAGACAGAGGTCCAAACGAATTATGGACTAAAGGTGGTATTTTATACGTTCCACCATCAAGATAATTAAAAGTAATAAATTGATAAAAAGGGCTAGATTTATCTAGCCCTTTTTTTATAGTATCTGTCTAAATGAAATTTAAAAAAATCTTACCTCAATTTTTAACTCTATTATTCATAGTTTTAATCTTTGGTTTCTTTACAATGAATGCTCAAGAGAACATGGATACTCGAGGTATCGAGTTTGGTTTTGGTTTTTTATCAAAAGAAGCTTCATTTGATATTCAATTTTCGTTAATTGATTATGATGGCTCCATGTCATATGGACGTGCTTATGTAGTTGGACTTTTAAACACATTATTAGTTTCATTCATCGGTATTATTTTAAGTACTCTATTAGGTGCTGTGATTGGTGTTGCTAGATTATCACCTAACTACCTTATTAATAAAACAGCCAGTTTTTATGTTGAGTTTTTTAGAAATATACCTTTATTGTTGCAGATCTTTTTTTGGTATTTTGCAGCATTAAGAGCTTTACCAATGCCAGAAGATGCACCCTTGATATTTGGATCTTCTTTTATGACTATCAAAGGACTATACACACCTGCTCCAATTTGGAACAATTTTGATATATTTATGATTACCTTGATTATTGCAATGTTTGTTATTTATTTTTTTAATAAATTTGCAAAAAGAAAACAAGAAGAAGAGGGAAAACAGTATCCTAAATTTTTAATTTCACTTGGAATTTTTGTTATACTACCAGCATTAACTTTTATAATAGGTGGTGTTGAACTTTCTTGGAGTTTTCCAGAATTGAAACAACTAGCTCAAACTTCTTTCACGTATGAAGGCGGCATGGGAATACCACCTGAACTTATAGCACTAACATTAGCGTTAACTCTTTATACAGCAACTTTTATTGCTGAAAACGTAAGAGCTGGTATTCAGGGCGTAGGTAAAGGTCAAAAAGAGGCTGCTGCATCAATTGGTTTAACACCTGGTCAAGTTTTGAAATTAGTAATTTTACCTCAGGCTTTAAGAATTATTATTCCACCCACTACAAACCAATATTTAAACTTAACAAAAAATTCATCTTTAGCTGCAGCTATTGCTTACCCAGATTTAGTATTAGTTTTTGCTGGCACAGCTATGATGCAAACAGGTAGAGCTATTGAAATTGTAGGAATTACAATGGCCACTTATTTAACAATCAGTTTAGTAATTTCACTATTTATGAACTGGTATAATAAAAGAATTGCGATACAGGAAAAATAATAATGAGTAATATAAATTTTTTAAAACCCAATAGAGAAAATTTAAATTTATTTTTAATTTTTGGTTCTTTATTTTTTGTACTAGGGTTAATTGATTTTTGTCTAAACAATTTTTATGAGACTAATATCACTGGATTTTTGCCTGGTTTTGTGAGTTTTTTTACTCCTCTAATTTTTGGAATGATTGGATTACATTTAATAAGAATAGAATTTTCTGGAATCAAAATCCTGGACGAGCTTAACAAAAATATTAATACTAGTAATTTTAACGCAGCTTTAAGTATAAGTATAATCATATTAATAATTTTTAGTGTTGCACCATTACTTAATTGGTTTGTTCTAGATGCAACATTTGTTGGTGAGAATAAAGAAGCTTGTACAGGAGGTGGTGCATGTTGGGTTTATATTAAAACATGGTTTAATAGATTTATGTATGGAATGTATCCTAATGCTGAACAATGGAGAGTTAATGCAACATTTATTATTGTTTTAGGGTTAATGGGAGCTGGATATTTTTTTCCATTAAAATTTAAAAAATATTTAACATTTTATTATGTAATCTTTTTACCAATAGTATCTTTTCTTTTAATTTACTATTTAATTTCAGGTGGTGAATTTGGTCTAGAATGGGTAGAAACTGGTGCTTGGGGAGGACTTTCTTTAACATTCATTGTTTCATTCTTTTCTCTTATTTTCTGCTTTCCAATAGGTATGATGCTGGCACTTGGTAGAAGATCTGATTTAACTGTTGTTAAGTATTCGTCGCTTTCATTTATTGAGTTTTGGAGAGGTGTACCATTAATCACAGTATTATTTATGTCTGCAGTGATGTTTCCTATGTTTTTACCTGATGGAACATATGTTGATAAATTAATTAGAGTTATTGTTGCTATAACTTTATTTGAAGCTGCTTATACAGCTGAAGTAATTAGAGGTGGTTTACAAGCTCTACCAAGAGGCCAGTATGATGCAGCTAAATCTTTGGGTATGGGTTATTGGAGACTTCACCTGCTCGTTATTTTACCACAAGCACTTAAATTAGTAATACCAGGAATTGCTAATACTTTTTTAGCTTTGGTAAAAGATACTCCATTAATCTTTGTAGTAGGTTTGTTGGAGTTAGTTGGAATGTTAAATTTAGCAAAAACAAATCCTAAATGGCTTGGTTTTTCAATGGAAGGTTATGTCTTTGCTGGAATTATATTCTGGATTATTTGCTACAGTATGAGTAAATATAGTCAAAAATTAGAATTAAAATTTAAAACAGATAGATAAAATTATGTCAGATTCAATTATTCAAATACAAAATGTAAATAAATGGTATGGAGATTTTCAAGTACTTAAAGATATCAATCTTCAAGTTAAAGCAAAAGAAAAAATTGTTGTTTGTGGACCATCTGGATCTGGTAAGTCAACATTGATCAGATGTATAAATAGATTAGAAGAACATCAAGAAGGAAATATAATTGTTGATGGTACTGAAATTTCAGAAGACACTAAAAATATCGAACAAGTAAGAGCAGAAGTTGGTATGGTGTTCCAACAATTTAACTTATTTCCACATTTATCTATCTTAGATAACTGCACCTTAGCACCGATTTGGGTGAAAAAAATGCCAAAAAAAGCAGCTGAAGAATTAGCACTTAAACATTTGGAAAGAGTTCAAATTTTAGATCAAGCTCAAAAATTCCCAGGCCAACTATCAGGAGGTCAACAGCAAAGAGTTGCAATTGCAAGAGCTTTATGTATGGAACCTAAAATAATGTTGTTTGATGAGCCAACATCAGCATTAGATCCAGAAATGATTAAAGAAGTTCTTGATGTAATGGTAGATTTAGCAAAACAAGGAATGACAATGATAGTAGTTACTCACGAAATGGGATTTGCTAAAGAAGTTGCAGATTGTATGATTTTTATGGACGAAGGAAAGATAGTAGAAAAAGCTGATACAAAAGAATTTTTTGCTAACCCTAAGAGTGACAGAACTAAGCTTTTTTTGAGCCAAATTTTATAATTATTTATTATATTAAGTAAACTACAGACTTTAAGTCAAGTAATTATATGTGAATTATATTAGTTTATTAGACATCTTAAGCTTGACAGCTTCTTCATTATTTAAATTTTCTTATTAAAATAAATAAATTTTTCTATTGCATGATCCTTAATTAATTTGTTCAATGTATTTTTAAAATTTAATTAAGAGGGGTCTTAATGGAAGAAAATTTCAACAAACATTTAGGCAATAAGCTTAAACTTAGAAGATTGGCTTTAGGTCTAACTCAAACTAAAGTTGCAAAAGCAATTAATGTTACATTTCAGCAAATTCAAAAATATGAAAAAGGTACGAATGGAGTAAGTTCGATTAGATTACTTCAACTATCAAATTATCTAAAAGTTCCGATCAACTATTTTTTTGAAGATTTCTCTGAGTATCTAATTAACTTAGAAAAATCTCAAGAAGGCCACATGAATGTAAATTATAATTTTTTAACAAAATTATATTCAGAACTTAGTGCTGATCAGAAATTAAAATTTAATAAATCTTTACAAATTTCAGGAACAATTATTTCCAAAGCAGTTTAATTTTAATTTAATTAAAGACCCCCACAACAAATAATCAAAATTCATTTGTTTTGAACTCAACTTTTAGAATTTTTAATATATTAGGTAAATTTTTGGCTCCTCGGGCAGGACTCGAACCTGCGACCAATTGATTAACAGTCAACTGCTCTACCAACTGAGCTACCGAGGAATATAAAAAACTCAACTTACTTTTTTTTTGAACTAAAACAAGATTTTTTTTGGAGGCAACGCCCGGAATCGAACCGGGATACAAGGATTTGCAATCCTCTGCGTAACCATTCCGCCACGTTGCCATCTTGTTTTGACTAATAGCTTCAAATGCCTTTTTATATTAAATATTTCTCATTAGTCTATTAAATAACGATCTAAATTGATTATTGTTAATTTAGATTAATAAATTATAAACTTTATACATTCATGAGTAACGATAAATATATACATTCTGATGTCGAGGATAAGATTTACTCATATTGGGAAAAAAATGGTCTTTTTAAACCAAAAGAAAATTCAAAAAAATTCTCAATAGTAATCCCACCACCAAATGTAACAGGCAGTCTTCATATGGGACATGCCTTAAATAATTCTATTCAAGATTTATTAGTCCGTTATCATAGAATGAATAATTATGAAACTTTATGGCAACCGGGTACAGATCACGCAGGTATTGCCACCCAAGCTTTAGTTGAAAGAAAACTTACTGCTGAAAAAATTGATAAAAATGAAATCGGTAGAGACAAATTTATTGAAAAAGTTTGGGAATGGAAAGAGCAATATGGTGACATCATTATTAATCAATTAAAAAAACTTGGATGTTCTTGTGATTGGTCGCGAAATGCTTTTACAATGGATGAAAACCTTTCAAAATCGGTAATAAAAGTATTCGTTGATCTCTATAATAAAGATTTAATCTACAAAGATAAAAAACTAGTAAATTGGGATACTGTTTTAAAAACTGCAATTTCTGATCTCGAAGTTGATCAAAGAGAAGTAAATTCAAAAATTTACTATATTCAATACCCCATTGATGGAACTGATGATTTTATAACAATAGCAACAACAAGACCTGAAACAATGTTAGGTGACACTGCAATTGCAGTTAATCCAAAAGATGATCGTTTTAAATCCTTTGTTGGTAAAAAAGTTACAATACCAATTGTTGGAAGAAAGATTAATATTATAGAAGATGAATATGCGGATCCAGAACAAGGTACTGGTGCATTAAAAATTACACCAGCACATGATTTTAATGACTACGATATCGGACAAAGAAACAATCTTGAAATTATTAATATATTTACTGAAGCTGGTAAAATTAACGAAAATGCACCTAAAGAATATATTGGACTAGACAGATTTGAAGCAAGAAAGAAAATTTTAAAAGAACTAAAGGAGAAAGATTTTTTTGTTAAAGAAGAAAACATAAAAAATAAGGTTCCATATGGTGACAGATCTAATTCTATAATTGAACCTTTCTTAACAGAACAATGGTTTGCTGATGCAGAAAAACTATCTGTTAAAGCAAAAGAAGTTGTTAATTCTAAAAAGACTAATTTCTTTCCTGAAAATTGGTCGAAGACTTATTTTCAATGGATGAATAATATAGAACCTTGGTGTATATCAAGACAACTTTGGTGGGGCCATCAAATACCTGCATGGTATGGTCCTGATAAAAAAATCTTTGTAGCTAACAACGAAGAAGAGGCAAAAAAGTTAGCGAATAAACACTATGGTAAAGATGAAGAATTAATTCGTGATCCTGATGTCTTGGACACATGGTTTTCATCTGGTCTTTGGCCATTTGCAACATTGGGTTGGCCAGATAATAAAGATTATGTTGAAAAATTTTATCCAACTTCTGTTTTAGTTACCGGTTTTGACATTATATTCTTCTGGGTTGCTAGAATGATTATGTTTGGAACTGAATTTTTAAATAAAGAACCATTTAAAGATATCTATGTTCACGCGTTAGTTAGAGATGAGAAAGGTCAAAAAATGTCTAAATCAAAAGGGAATGTTATTGATCCTTTAGATTTAATTGAAAAATATAGTGCTGATGCATTAAGATTTACTCTACTCTCAATGGCCTCTCCCGGTACTGATGTAAAACTTTCCGAAGATAGAGTTAAAGGATATAGAAATTTCTTAAATAAACTTTGGAATGCTAATAACTTTTTAATCACAAATGAATGTGATTTCTCTGATATCGATAAAGTTCCTAATTTATCAGTTAATATTAATAAATGGATTTATGCAGAATTAATCGAAGCAAAATCAAAAATTGAGAAAAACTTAGAAGACTATAGATTTGATGAGGCTGCAAAAAATGCTTATCAATTTGCATGGCACTCTTATTGTGACTGGTATTTAGAATTATCTAAAACAATACTATTCTCTAATAATGAGGAGACTAAAAGTGAGGTCAAAAAAGTTTCTAGTTATGTATTCAAGCAAATCTTAATTTTATTACATCCTTTCATTCCATTTGTTACTGAAGAAATCTGGCTTAAAAATAAATTTGATAATTCAAGCAAAGATTTTTTAATGCTTGCTAATTGGCCAACAGGTAAAATCAATAAAGACTCTAATACTGAGCAAGTAGAAAATATCATTAGTATAATATCTGAAATTAGATCTTTTAAAAATGAGCTTAATGTTGGACCTGGTTCATTTATAGATATGTCCATAAATGATATTAACGATAAGCAGAAAAAGTTTATTAATGATAACAAAATTATCCTTAAAAAGTTAGGAAGAATAAACAATATTATTAATGATGACTTGGATAAACCAGCAGCAACTATGGTTGTTTCAGGTGATTTATTTAAGATTTATTTTGATAAAGATGTTGATTTAAAACTTATTAAGGAAAATTTAACTAGCAAACAAAATAGAATTCAGGAAGAAATGAACAAGATATCACAAAGGTTAGAAAACAAAAGTTTTGTAGATAGAGCACCAAAAGAGATTGTTGAACAGGAAAAAACTAATTATAATAATTTAAAGAACGACATTGATAAAATATTAGTAACTATAAAAGGTATATAATGGCAAAATTTAATAAAAAGAAACTTCCAAGCAGACATACATCATTAGGAGCGGATAGAGCTCCTCACAGGTCTTTTTATTATGCAATGGGTGAAACAGAGAAAGATGTAGCAAAACCTTTTGTAGGTGTTGTTTCAACTTGGAATGAAGCTGCTCCTTGTAATATTGCGCTTATGAGACAAGCTCAATCAGTTAAAAAAGGTGTCAGAGCTAATGGCGGTACACCAAGGGAATTTTGTACAATTACTGTTACCGATGGAATTGCAATGGGTCATGAAGGGATGAAAGCTTCTTTGATATCTAGAGAGGTAATAGCAGACTCAGCTGAACTTACAGTTAGAGGACATTGTTATGATGCATTAGTTGGTATTGCTGGATGTGATAAGTCTTTACCAGCATTAATGATGTCGATGGTTAGATTAAATGTACCAAGTGTATTTATTTATGGAGGATCAATTCTTCCAGGAAGATATAAAGGAAAAGATGTAACGGTTGTTGATGTATTTGAAGCTGTAGGAAAACATTCCTCAGGTCAAATGTCAGCAGCTGAACTTAGAAAATTAGAGCTAGTCGCATGTCCTAGTGCTGGTGCTTGTGGTGGTCAATTTACAGCAAATACGATGGCATGCGTATCAGAGGCTATTGGTTTAGCACTTCCATATTCTGCAGGAACACCTGCTCCATATGAAGAAAGAGATAAGTATGCAAAAGAAAGTGGAAAAACAGTAATGAGTCTTTTGGCAAAAAAAATTAAACCTAGAGATATTGTTACAAAAAAAGCTTTAGAAAATGCTGCTACTATAGTTGCTGCAACAGGCGGATCTACTAATGCTGCATTACATTTACCTGCAATTGCTAATGAAGCTGGAATAAAATTTGATTTAATGGATGTTGCAAAAATTTTTAAAAAAACCCCTTATCTTGCCGATTTAAAACCTGGTGGAAAATATGTAGCAAAAGATATGTGGTTAGCAGGTGGTGTACCAATGTTATTAAAGACACTTTATGAAGGAGGTTTTATTCATGGTGATTGTATGACTGTTACTGGAAAAACAATGAAAGAAAATTTAAAAAATATTAAATTTAATCCTAAACAAAAAGTTCTAAGAAAATATGATAATCCATTATCTCCAGATGGTGGAGTTGTTGGTTTAAAAGGAAATTTAGCTCCTGATGGAGGTATTGTTAAAATTGCTGGACTTAAGAAATTACAATTTTCTGGCAAAGCAAGATGCTTTGATAATGAGGAGGCAGCTATGGATGCTGTACAAAAACGTAAATATAAAGAAGGCGATGTAATTATAATCCGTTACGAAGGACCTGTAGGAGGTCCTGGTATGAGAGAGATGTTATCTACAACTGGAGCAATTTATGGTCAGGGAATGGGTGAGAAAGTTGCTCTTATAACAGACGGAAGATTCTCTGGAGCTACAAGAGGCTTTTGCGTGGGTCATGTTGGCCCTGAGGCGGCCCTAGGAGGCCCTATAGCTTTATTACGTAATGGAGATGTTATTGATATAGATGCAAAAAAGGGCACTATTAATGTAAGACTTTCTAAAAAAGAATTAGCTTCAAGAAAAAGAAAATGGAAACCTAGAAAATCAGATTTTGGGTCAGGTACACTTTGGAAATACGCGCAAACAGTAGGCCCAGCCTATTTAGGTGCACCAACACATCCTGGTAAGAAAAAAGAAGTTAAGGATTATTCAGAAATTTAATGAAAATTCGTCCAGTCATTTTATGTGGTGGAGCTGGAACTCGACTTTGGCCCAATTCAAAAAATCATCAAGCAAAACAGTTTATTGATTTTGGTAATTGGACTTTATTAGGCAAAACTTTAGAAAGAACCAAAGCTTCAATTTATGATTCACCAATTATAAGCACTAATAAAAAATATCTAAAACAAGTTAAACAACATCTTAAAAAGAATAAGATTAAAAAATACAAAATTGTTTTAGAACCTGCAAAAAGAAATACAGCACCAGCTATCTTAAGCACAGCTCTAATTAAAGATATTCCTCATGATCAACCGTTAATGTTTTTTACAGCTGATCATTTGATTGAAAAGATGAGTATATTTAACAAAGCAATTAAAAAAAATAAATCAAATTTAACTGATCAAAATATCTTTATTTTTGGAATAAAACCAACATCTCCATCAAGTGAATACGGATATTTTGTAACTAAAAAAATCAAAGGAAACATCAATAAAGTAACTAAATTTATTGAAAAACCAAAAGAAGCAAAAGCTAAAAAGGTTATAAAACAAAAAGGTTATTGGAATTCAGGAATGTTTTTCCTTAGAAAAGATTCAATAATAAATAACTTTGAAAAACACCAGCCAATTATTTATAAAAATTGTGTTAATTCTGTTAAAAAAGCAAAACTTAAAGATAACACTTATTATTTAAATAAAGTGTCATTCATTAAAGCAACTGCTAAATCTTTTGATTATGCAATCTTAGAAAAATCTAAACAAATTAATGCTGTTAAATTAGATATTCCATGGTCTGATCTTGGAAGTTGGAAAGAAATCTTAAAAATGTACGAAAGAAATAAGAACAAATATATTAAGAAAAAGAATGTTTTTTTTCGTCCATGGGGCAGGTATACAAATTTATTTGAAGGAAAAAATTTTTTAATTAAAGAATTATTCGTAAAACCTAAAGGTATTTTAAGTTTACAGAAGCATCATCATAGAGCTGAACATTGGCTAGTTACCAAAGGTAATCCCAAAATAGAATTGAACAAAGATAGTTTTGTAAAAAAACCAAATGATCACATCTTTATACCACTAGAGGCGATTCATAGAATTCAAAATCCTGGAAAAAAACCAGTCAAAATATTCGAAGCTCAAGTTGGATCAATTCTTAAAGAGACAGATATAGTTAGATTTGAAGATGTTTATGGCAGGGTTAAATAAATTTACCTTTGAGCTGAAATCTTTATTGGCAAATCTTTCGTTACATCAAATCTTTCTTTTTTAGTCACATCATCAATTTGTTCTAATTTTTTTTTTAAGCACCACTCTTCATACAATCTACAAAATGTGTAAATTGCATTATATCTATCAATCATTATCACAGTATTTAATTCACTTTTTATTAAAAATTTAACATCATACAATTCTTTAATGTTAACCTTGCTCAATATTTCTCTAGAGTCTGGGTTATAATAACCAGATTTATCTTCACAAGGTGTTTCTAAAATTTCATTAATATATTCTTGAAAAATTTTTCCCTGAATAAACTTTTCATCATAAGTATTTGAATTTATGGTTTCATATATTAATCTTCTCAATGGAGGTTGTTTTAGTTCAATCCATAAGTTTAGAAGCTCAAAATATATTAATTCATACAATCTAATTTGAATTGGTTTACCTCTAACAATCTTTGACCATTCTATAAATCTTCTAATTTCAATATCTTTTCTAATATTTTTCATTTTATTAAACTTTAGCCATCAGCTTTCAATTTAGTATGACCACAATTTTTACACTCAAGAGTCGTAATTCTATCTGTTGGATTAAATCCAAACTCAATATTTATGGTTTTGTATCTATGCAACCCAAGAAAACACAGTAATTTTGTCAATTTTAAAATCATAATTTAGACACTTTAAATTGTTAATCTTAATAATTGATCATCAGCCTGAAGCTGAATTAGTGCGGGACTTAAATAGATCATACCGCAGACAAAAAATTAAAGCAAAAAATAATTCAGTTTTTTTTACTTATTCATTTAAGAGCACCTTTATAAATCTTTTTTTTAAAATTAATTTTTTTTTAATTCTGATTATTTGAATTGTATTTATGTTATGATTATTAAATATGAAGGAGTTTAAAGAACTCATAAAAAAACATAAAAAAATTGAATTAGCAATTAAACATTTTACAAAATTAAGAATGAATGACAGAGCTTTTTCTTCTTGGGAAAAACTAAGAAAACTAAAAAAAGAAAAGTTAAAATTAAAAGAATTAGTTTCTAAATTTAAGAAATAATATTTTCAAGATAATATATCAAATTATGAATTATATGGCCGTATTAGATATTTCTAATACGACCATAATATAATTTATTTAAAACCAATTATTTGGAATAATAATGTAGTGAATTGCTAAAACAATTCCAACAGATACACTTAATCCAAAGATCATCTTAATGAAGTCTTTTCCAATTAATGGGAAGACGTATTTAAACTTGTACTCTTTATTCATTGTAGATATGGCAAGTTCTCTACCACATAATAATCCTACAAATACCCATGTTGTAGACATTGGCAGGTCATTAAGTTCTTTAAAGTAGTATAGTACCGCAGCATAAATAACATTTATTATTGTTGCTGATCTTGCATATCTTGTTCCAGTCTTATCTAAAACAACTTTTTGTATTGGTCCACCATGAATATAAAATATGTAGAACAATAAAGCTGTAAAGTACGCTAGAACAATTAATAATAAAGTTACATCTAATTGTCTTGGAAGATAAACTGCTATATTAGCTACGTCATGAGATAACCAAACCCACCATAACCAACCTGAAGTTACCCATACAGAGTTTCTCCAAAATCCTATCCATTTATCCTGTACTTCATCAAATTTTTCATTGATAAATTTTGATACTACTATCCAAGCTAAATATGCAACTACAGCAGCTAAGCCATAACCTACAACACTTTTCATTAACATCTTTTCCAAAACTACAGTGGATGCAAATGCTGAAAGTACCAAGAAGGTTGTAGATACTGGGATACCAACTCTAGTTAATAATAAAAGAATAGCAGGAGCAACTGCGTGGTACCATTGAATTTCTTGAAATGGTATTCTGTTAAGTCTACCGTATGATATGTCGCCATCATATGAGTACCATCCCCATGTGATAGCTATAGCCATTACAAAAGATGCTGAACCAGCAAGAGTGTACCATTTAAACCATTTTTGTTTAGACGCTATAAAAGTACCTAGTGTTTGTATTGAGTCATTTGCAATAACACTATATCCCGCTAAAGCAAAGCCGACGATTGTATATATTGTTGTCAGTTCCATTTTTTTCCTATTTTTTGTTTACTTTATTGTTTTCCGTTTCGAACGATTCTTATTCTTGATAACGATTTAATAGGTGTGAGGGAATTTATCTATAGCTAAATTTATTATCTTTTTTTGTAAGGAGTTGATTCATCGTTTTTTATAATAAAAAAAACATAAGTCCACAGTAAGAATTTAGAAATTTTTTTAAGAATAGATGATTCTTCTTAATTATATTATCCTTTAAATTTGTCTACTTAAAATTTACAAATATAAGTTGTATTTTGTATAATTACAAAACTGCCGACTTAACAACTTTTAAATGACAAAGACATATTTTTAATTAAATCAAAATATAAATCTTTACCTGGATCTAAAGTTGCACCTAATGGATCCAAAACACCTGTTTTTATCTTCATATCTTTCGCTACGGCGTTGATGATGTTAGGATTAAATTGAGGTTCAGAGAACACACAAGCAACTTTATCATGTTCAATAATTTCTCTGATTTCTGCTAATTGTTCGGCACCAGGCATTACATCAGGATTAACAGTAAACGCACCGAGAATATTCAAATTAAATCTTTTTTCAAAATATTGATATGCATCATGAAAAACTATAGATGACACACTTTTGTTTAATTCTGTCATCACTTCGATTGTAAGAGTATCAATTTCTTTAAGTGCTTTTTTTAAATTATCTTGATATTTTGATGCATTTTCAACATCATTTTCAATCAAATGTTCGGCCATTTCATTTAAGATTACTTTAGCATTCATTGGATCTAACCAAATGTGAAAGTCATATTCTCCGTGTGCATGACCTTCGTGATCATCTTTTTTTTTAGCATGATCATCATGGTCATGGTCGTCATGATCATCTTCTTTTTTAGTGTGGTCATCATGGTCATGGTCGTCGTGATCATCTTCTTTTTTAGCGTGCTCATCATGGTCTTGGTCGTCGTGAGCATCTTCTTTTTTAGCGTGATCGTCATGGTCATCATGATTATGTTCTTCAAAAATATTTCTTTCTCTAAACTTTAATATATTCAACCCTTTAACCTCCATTAATTCAATTTTTTCAGCTTTTTTAGCTATTGAGCTTAATGGTTTTTTTAGAAAATTTTCCATATCTTCACCAATCCAGAATACAATATCTGCGTTCTGCAACATTTTTGCATGAGATGGTTTCATGGAAAAAGAGTGAGGAGACGCGTAACCATCTACAATTAAACCTGGTTTTCCAATTCCATCCATAAGATAACTTGCTAAAGAATGGATAGGTTTAATTGATGTAACTACTTTTATTTCAGCATTAGCTGATGTAAATAATGTTAACATTGATAAAATTGATAAAATTAAGGATGATTTTTTGATATTTTTCATAATAAGTATTTTAATTAGTTGTTATAATATAACATTATGTAATAATATAACATTTACAAGTCAAGATATAAATGAACTCAGATAAAAATATATTAGTAGAGCTAAATAAAGTTGGTTTTAAACAAAATAATAAATGGTTAGTAGAAGGTGTTACATTAAAAGTTGAGAAAGGAAAGATTGTTACTCTAATTGGTCCAAATGGATCTGGCAAAAGTACTACAGCAAAAATTGCACTAGGTATTTATAAAAATATTGAGGGAAGTGTTGAAAAATTCACAAACAAAGTTGGTTATGTTCCTCAGAAAATTTCAATAGATTGGACTTTGCCACTAAGAGTGTATGATTTTATGCTTTTGACTGAAGATATTAAAGATGAAGCAATAGAAGAAGCTCTTACTCTTACTGGAGTTACTCATCTTAAAAATGAAAATTTAGGAAATTTATCAGGTGGAGAATTTCAAAGAGTTTTGATAGCAAGAGCAATTTCTAAAAAACCAGAATTATTAGTTCTAGATGAACCAGTTCAAGGTGTTGATTATACTGGAGAGATTGCGTTATATGAATTGATCAAAAAAATTTCAGATACTTTAAATTGTGGAATTTTATTAATTTCTCATGATTTACATACTGTTATGACAGCAACCGATCATGTTGTTTGCTTAAATGGACATGTATGTTGTTCAGGTACACCAATGGATGTTGCTAAAAATAATGAATACAAAACTTTGTTTGGTGAACAAGCTTCTCAAATTCTAACTGTTTATGAGCATAAGCATGATCATGTTCATTCAGATGAGGGTCGAATAAAGAAAAATTAACATGTTAGATGATTTTTTTATAAGAGCTTTAATAGCCGGAATAGGAGTTGCGCTAGTAACGGGACCACTAGGTTGTTTTGTAGTATGGAGAAGATTGTCTTATTTTGGCGATACATTATCTCATTCAGCCTTATTAGGTGTTACAATAGCTTATTCGTTTGAGCTTAATATTGCGTTATCAGTGTTCATAATTTCATCTGTTGTTGCATTGATATTAATTCAACTTCAGAAAAAAACTAATCTACCTGGAGACGCTTTGTTAGGTCTTTTGGCACACTCTTCTTTAGCTGTTGGATTAGTTGTAATTGGTTTTTTAACTTTTATTCGTTTTGACATAATGGGTCTTTTATTTGGAGACATATTAGCCGTAACAACTAATGACTTAATTATTATATGGACTGGTGGAACATTAATTTTATTTGTACTTAAATTGATCTGGAAACCTCTGTTCGCATCTACGGTAAATTATGAACTAGCAGAAGCAGAGGGGTTAAATCCTGATAGATCTAAAGCTATATTTACAATTTTGATGGCTGCAGTGATTGCTATATCAATTAAAATGGTTGGATTATTGTTAATCACTGGAATGTTAATTATACCGGCTGCAATGGCAAGAAATATTTCAGACAGTCCAAAGAAAATGGTTTTATATTCAGTTATTGGTGGTCTTTTATCAGTAATATTGGGTTTATTTTCTTCATTAGAATTTAACACGTCATCTGGACCTTCAATAATTATGGCTGCTTTAGTTTTATTTATATTGTCTTTACTTAATATTAAACAATCGATTAAATTGAAAAATTAACAACTAATTGATAAGAATTTGTATATGCAAAAAGAACATAATCTTTCTAAAAACCAAAAAATTATTTTTGATATAATTGATAAATCTGGTGAGCCAATGAAAGCTTATTCAATTCTATTTAATGTTCAAAAAAAAGGAATTAAAGCTCCATTGCAAGTTTATAGAGCTTTAGATAAATTAGTAGAAATTGGAAAGATCCATAAAGTTGAAAGTAGAAATGCTTTTATAGCTTGTCAAAATTCTAACTGTCAAATTTCTAAAGCAACAGCATTCTCAATTTGTGAAAATTGTGAAAATGTTTCTGAAATAAGTAATTCAAAACTTTCAAAATATTTATCAAACTTTACAGATGATTCTGGAACGAAATACAGCAAGTATAATTTAGAATTTTTTGGTTTATGCAAAAATTGTAAGACTAAATAAATGAACAATATTCCTTTATCTTTAGATGAGATTTTCGATTTAGCTAAAAAAACACTATTAGCTAATGGATGCAATGATGAAACAGCATCTATTCTCGCTAATTTAATCAAGAATGCAGAAAGAGATGGTTCTGTATCTCATGGTTTATTTAGATTGCCTGCTTATGTCAGTGGTCTCAAAAGTGGAAAGATCAACGGTAAAGGCAAACCTGAAATAAATAAAGTTTCTTCATCTGTAATTAAAGTTCAAGGAAATAATTGCTTAGCACCAGTTGTTTTAAGTAAGGCTTTGCCCGAATTATCTAAAGCTGCAAAAGAAAATGGGGTCGCTGTGTTAGCTATAAATAATTCACATCATATGGCTGCTATGTGGCCTGAAACTGAAAAGTTAGCAGATGATGGCTTAGTCGCTTTTGCTTGCACATCATACAAACCTGCTGTTGCTCCTGCTGGAGCAATCAAACCTTTATTTGGTACTAACCCAATTTCATTTGCATGGCCTAGACCAGGAAAAACTCCTGTTGTTTATGATATGGCCACTGCCTCAATGGCGATGGGTGAAGTACAAGTTGCAAAAAGAGAAGGGCATAAAGTTCCACTTGGTACAGGCTTGACTAAAGATGGCAAAGAAACAACGGATCCAAGTGAAATAGCAGACGGAGGTGTATTATTACCTTTTGGTGGATATAAAGGGTCCGCAATTGCAATGATGGTTGAATTACTTGCGGGTGCTTTAGTTGGAGATAATTTTAGCTACGAGACGGCTGCTAAAGATAATAATGATGGTGGACCACCTAGTGGTGGTGAATTTATTTTAGCTATTTGTCCTGATAAAACAGCCGGAACAACTTGGCAAAAACATGCTGAAGAATTTTTTGAAAAAATGAAATCAATGGGTGATGTTAGATTACCTGGCGAAAGAAGACATAAAAATAGACAGGATACAGGTCCTAGAAATATCAATGAGGATTTAGTTAATAAAATAAAGTCTCTAAGCTAGTTTAATTTCAATAGGCGTGTGATCTGAGGGTTTTTCTCTTCCACGAGGATCTTTATTAATATGAATATCTTTTACATTGTCAATTATAGAGTTTGAAACTAAGAAATGATCAATTCTCATACCGTTATTTTTTTGCCATGCACCCCTCATATAATCCCAAAATGTATAGCCTTCTTTATCTTCATTAAAATGTCTGTAAACATCATTAAAACCTAGATTTAACATCTCTCTAAATTTTTTTCTTATTTCAAGTCTATATAGTGCATCGTCTTCAAAGCTTTTAACATTATAAACGTCCTCAGCTGCTGGAATGACATTAAAGTCACCAGCAAGAATTATGTTAGAATTTTTTTTTGATAAAGTTTTTACTTGTTTAATTAATTGATCCATCCAATTTTTTTTATAATCATATTTTTCAGTATCAACAGGGTTTCCATTAGGAGTATAAATATTTATTAACTGGATAACTTTTTTCTTATATTTCATCTCTGCAGAAATTATTCTTGATTGTTTTAGTTTATCTTTAATTAAATCAGTTCTGACATTTTCTAATTTACCTTTAGATATAATAGCAACACCATTATAGCTTTTCTGACCAAAAACATGACTTTCATAATCCATAGATGCAAAATCATCATAGGGAAAATTAACATCTTCAGTTTTAATTTCTTGCATCATTAAAACGTCAGGTTTGTATTTTAGTAAATAACTTTTGATATTATCGATTCTTGCTCTAACTGAATTAACGTTCCAGGATGAAATAATCATTAAAGAGAGAATGAGACACCACAACCACAAGAAGATTTGGTTTGTGGATTAGAAATTTTAAAAGACTCACCTATAAGTTCAGATACATAATCAACTTCAGAGCCTTTTAATAGGTCTGCTGATGTTTTATCAATTAATATATTTTCATAATTGAAATCATCGTCATTTTTAGATTTATCAAATGTGAATTCATATTGAAATCCAGAACAACCACCACCTTTAATAGCGATTCTAAAAAAAGAACCTACGTCTTTTTTAGACAATAAATTTGCTATCTGTTTTAAAGCATTATCTGTAAATTTAATTTCTTTAATCATGTCTGAACACTGATATTACTAATATAATACTTAATTATTTAAATTAAAGGATGAAAAAACACACTTTGTTAGGCGTATTTAAAAGTAAGGGTAGACTTAGTAAAGAACCCACATCAAAGTATCGATCACCTTTTCAAAGAGACAGAGATAGAATTATTCACAGTGCATCGTTTAGAAGATTGAAACATAAAACTCAAGTATTTGTGAATACAGAAGGAGATCATTTTAGAACAAGAATTACTCATTCTATTGAGGTTGCACAAATAGCTAGATCTATTGCAAAATATCTAAACTTAAATGAAGATTTAGCCGAAACATTAAGTCTCGCTCACGATTTAGGCCACACACCTTTTGGACATGCTGGTGAAGACGCTTTAAATGAATGTATGGGAAATTATGGTGGTTTTGATCATAATCTTCAAACATTAAGAATAGTTATGTTCTTAGAGAATAAGTATTTCAAATTTAAAGGCCTTAATTTATCTGTTGAGACCTTAGAAGGGCTATTAAAACATAATGGTCCTGTTGAAGATACAGCCTTGGTAAATAGTTTGATTGGTTTGAAAACTTTTAAGGGTAAAATTAATTTTAACACTTACGCATCTTTAGAAGCTCAAATTTCAGCAATTTCAGATGATATTGCTTACAATAATCATGACATACAAGATGGAATTAAAGCTAATTTGTTTAAATTAGAAGAGCTCGTTGAAATAGACTTTTTTAAATCAATTTATTTTAAGTATAAAAATAAGATTAATAAAAAAAATTATAAAATAGCCACTTATCAAATAATTAGAGACTCAATTGATTTAATGATCAAGGATTTATTGGTTAACACACAAAAAAATATAAAAGTGTTTAAAGTTAAATCTGTAAAAGATGTTGCTAAAATAGATCAATTAGTAGTTGGTTTTTCAGACAAATTGCAGAATTCAGAAAAAGAAATTAGATTTTTTTTAAGAACTAAAATGTATAATAATAAATCAGTTCTAAGGAAAAATCAAAGAGGTAAAGTGATTGTTAAAAAATTATTTAATATAATCAAATCTAATCCTAGAAAATTTCTTTCAAAAGATCAATTGACTATAGATAAATTTAGAGCTATTTCAGATTTTATTTCAGGTATGACAGATCGTTATGCTATTAACCTATATAACAATTATAAATGAATATTTTTGAGTCATACATAGACAAAATTAAATCAATCTTAATTGATCTTAATAAACAAGGGGAATTAATTATTCCAGAAACTTTAAATGGAATTAATGCAGAAATTCCACCAGAACAATTTGATTGTGATATTTCAACAAATGTTGCAATGGTGCTTTCAAAATTAAATAAAAAATCGCCAATTGATTTAGCTGGACAAATATCTCCTGTTATTAAAGATAAAGATCCACTAATTGAAAATATTACAATTGTGAAACCAGGATTTATTAATATTAAGTTTAAACCTTTATTTTGGACAAATTTTATTCAAGAAATTATTACTAATGCAAAAAACTTTGGTGTTAATGCAAAAGAAAAAAAACTTAATTATTTAGTAGAGTTTGTTTCAGCTAACCCAACAGGACCCTTACACGTCGGCCATTGTCGTGGCGCTATATTAGGCGATGTAATCTCTAATGTATTAATTTTTAATAAACATAAAGTTACTAAAGAATATTATGTAAATGATTATGGTAACCAAATTATAAATTATACAAAATCTGTTTATTTTAGAATTCGTGAAGTTATATTTAAAGAACCTTTTCCTAGCGATAATCCAGATTTATATCCTGGTGATTACTTGGCTGATTTTGCAAAGAATATTGTTTCATCAAATTCAGATATTAACTTTGAGAATTATGATGAAATTGTAGATAAATTAACTGCATTATCTATAGAGCAAGCATTATTTTTAATTAAGAAAAATTTAAAAAGTTTAGGAATTAAGCATGATAATTTTGTTAGCGAGAAAAGTATTGTATTAAACAATGAAGTTGAAAAAGTGATCAAATTTTTAGAAGCCAGTAAGTACGTATATAAAGGTAAAATAAAAGCTCCAGCAGGTGAAGATAACAAGAATTGGGTTGAGAGAGAGCAGTTATTATTTAAATCAACAGATTTTGGTGATGATAAAGATAGAGCCTTACAAAAATCTGATGGTACATGGACATATTTTGCAAGTGATGTTGCTTATCATAAAAATAAAGTTGATAGAAATTTTGATCATTTAATCAATATTTTAGGAGCAGATCATGCTGGTTATATTAAAAGAATTTCTTCTTCTGTTGATGCTTTGTCAGGTACCAAAAATAAATTAATTTGTAAAATTAGCCAACTTGTAAAACTTATCAAAGACAATAAACCTTTTAAAATGTCAAAAAGAAAAGGTGACTACATAACAGTTGATGATTTAGTTGATGAAGTAGGTAAAGATGCTACGAGATTTATAATGCTTAATAGAAGTAGCGATGTTGAGCTAGATTTTGATTTTGATGCAGTAAAAGAAAAATCTAAAGATAATCCACTTTATTATGTTCAGTATTGTTATGCAAGAATTTCATCTGTCTTTAGACACCTTAGCAAAGATTTGAATATAGATGTTAAAATAGATAATTATAAATTTGAATATTCACATGAAGAAATTAAGATATTAAAAAAGGTGTCGCAATGGCCAAAATGCATTGATGCTGCTAGCACAAAACTAGAACCACATCGTATTCCGGTTTATTTATATGAACTAGCATCAGAATTTCATTCGTATTGGAATTTAGGTAAACAACAACCAGAAAAAAGATTTATTAACGATCAAAAAAATATATCCCCGGATAAATTAGTTTTTTTAAAAGCAATATCTAACGTTATTAAATCAGGTATGAATATTGTTGGAGTTGATACTCCAGAAAAAATGTAATGTTAAAAGAAATTAAATATTTAATTTTTATAACCGTAATAAGTTTATTTCTTTTTTTTACTGGTAAATATTATTTTTCAGATGAAAATATTAAAAAATCCTACCGTGCTTACAAAAATATTGATGAAAAAATTAAAGTTTATTCAAAAGATTTACCAATTCTAGAAAATGACACTCAAGATATAATAGAATATGTAAAACAAACTAATAAAAAAAAGAAAAAAAAATTTAATTTTTGGAATCTTTTAGAAAATGATTAATAATAGAAAAGCGTTCATTGTTGGTTTAAAATCATACAAATTATCCAATAGAGAAAAAAATTTTTTACAAAAGCACAGACCTTGGGGTGTAATATTATTTTCAAGAAACATTAACACAATTCAACAAACTAAAAATCTTACAAACAATATTAAAAAAATTTTTAAGGATAAAAAATATCCTATATTAATTGATCAAGAAGGAGGTAGAGTTAACAGATTAAATAGAATAATTTCATTTGATAATTTAACTTCTGAATATTTTGGAAACTTATTTGAAAAAGATAAAATGAAATTAAATATTATCTATAAATTATTTGTTGATAAAACAGCTTTTTTACTAAAGTTGATTGGTGCAAACATCAACACAGTGCCAGTTCTAGATCTTCGAGTTCATGGATCGAGCAATATAATTGGAAACAGATCTTTTTCTAAAAATAAAAATACAGTCTCAAAAATGGGGGATTTATGCATAAAATTATTTCATGAAAACTCTATTGGCACTATCATTAAGCATATACCAGGTCATGGTTTGGCCAAAGTGGATAGTCACAACTTTACTCCAATTATTAAAAAATCAGTTAAATATCTAGATAAAAATGATTTTTATCCTTTTAAAAATAAAAAAAGCTTTTTTGCTATGACGGGTCACGTTGTATATGAAAAATTAGATAAGACGAATACAGTAACTCACTCAAAAAAAATTATTAATTACATTAGGAAAGTAATTGGTTTTAAGAACATTTTAATTTCAGATGATTTGTCTATGAAGAGCTTAAAAGAAAATATTAAGATTAATACAATAAAGTGTTTCAAAGCTGGTTGTAATCTAGCACTACATTGTAATGGAAATTTCAAAGAAATGGAAATTGTTGCCAACAATTCACCTTTAATAAGTTCTTTTATAATAAAAAAAACATCACAATTTTACAAAATTTTAAGCTAATATCTTACTATGTCTGAAAGTGATTCTGTTTTATTTAATGTTGATATAAACAATTATAATGGACCTTTAGATGTCCTATTAGATTTAGCTAAGGCACAAAAAGTTGATTTAGAAGAAATATCAATAACCAAATTAGCAGATCAATTTCATGATTATATAACAAAAGAGAAAGATTTGAATTTAGAGATAGCTTCTGAATATCTATTGATGGCAACATGGTTAGCTTATCTTAAGTCAAAATTATTATTACCTGGTACTCCTGAAGAAGAATTTAAAGTTCAAGAAGTTGCGGATAAATTAAAATTACAGCTTAAAAAATTAGAGCTTATAAGATTGTTATCTGAACAAATGCTTAAAAGAAAAAGGTTAGGTAGAGAAATAAGAACTCGTGGTATCAAAGGGAATATAAGATCTATTTATAGTTCAGAATATAATTTGAGTTTATTTGAGTTACTAAAATCATATTCCACAATAATAATGACAAAAGATTTTCAGAGAATTAATATTCCAAAATTACCAGTGTTCACTACTGAAGATGGTATAAAAACAATAAAACAATTCCTTGGTAAACTAATGGATTGGAAAAATATTGATGATTTGATTCCTGAAAACTTTAAAAGTGGATCAAGGTATAAAAGAACTGGTAAAGCTGGAATTTTTGCAGGTTCTCTAGAATTGGTTAAGGAGGGTAATCTTTCAATAAAACAGGATAATTTATTTGATGATGTTTATATTAAGGAAGTAAATGATTAAAAAAGAAAAAGCTGTAAAAAATAATGTGGTTAAATTCCCTTCTAAGTTAACAGATCTTGAAAAACAAATAGAAGCAGTAATTTTTGCAGCAGCAGAACCTTTAGATGTTGATACTATAGAAAGTAAGATCTCTAAAAAAACAAATGTCGTTAAATCACTAGAAAAATTACAACAAGAATATTCCAATCGAGGTATTAATTTAGTTTGTATTAAAGATAAGTGGTCCTTTAGAACTTCACCTAAACTTTCTAGTTTAATGACACAAGAAAAAACTGTTGAAAAAAAATTATCAAGAGCAGCAGTAGAGACTTTAGCCATCATAGTTTACCATCAACCTGTGACTAGAGCTGAGATAGAGGAAATAAGAGGCGTTGCATTTGGTACTAATACTTTAGAGATACTAATGGAATTAGATTGGGTGAAACCTGGTGGAAGAAAAGATGTGCCAGGTAAACCAATTCAATATTTAACAACTGATGGTTTTTTAAGTCACTTTAATTTACAAAAATTATCTGATCTTCCAACTGTAGACGAATTAGGCGCTGCTGGTTTAATTGATAGTTCAAGTGTTGATAATGCAATTTTTGGTTCTGGTAAATTTTTTAAAGAAAAACAAGATGAAAAAAAAGAGGATATCTATTCTAATATTGATGAAATGTTAAATAGCACCCTAGATGAAGAAGAAAAAGATTCATAAAAAAGTCACTTTTAAATCAATCATAAAAAGGTTATAAGTTTTTATGAGCATAGGAATTTGGCAAATAGCAATAGTAGTAATATTAGTGGTTTTATTATTTGGTCGTGGAAAAATATCTAGTTTAATGGGCGATGTTGCTAAAGGTATAAAAAGTTTCAAAAAAGGAATGGCATCAGACATAACTGATGACACAGAGCCAAAAAATATTTCTGAAGAAAACAAAGACTCAAATAATAAAGATTAAATTACATGCCTACTATTGGTTGGTTTGAAATTTTAATTGTTGTAGCTATTGCCATAATAGTTCTTGGACCAAAAGATTTTCCCGTAATGTTAAAAAAAGTAGGATCGTGGATCGGCACTGCCAAAAGATATGTAAGTGATATCCAAAACGAAGTTTCTAACATTGATATAGAAGATGAAAAAAATAATAAAATTAAAGAAGAAAATAAAATAGATGAATAATGAAGATAACGAAGGTGGCTTTGTAAGTCACTTAACAGAATTAAGAAAAAGACTTATCCATAGTTTTATATTTCTATTTATATTTTTTATTGGATGCTATTTTTTTGCTGAACATATATATGGTTTTTTAGTTGATCCATATGCAAAAGCTGTCAAAGATGATGGTTCTGAAAGAAGATTAATTTTTACAGCACTTCAAGAAACTTTTTTAACTTATTTAAAAGTGTCATTTTTTACAGCTTTCTTTGTAACATGCCCGTTCATATTTATGCAGATATGGAAATTTATTGCACCCGGTCTTTATAAACACGAAAAAATAGCAATTGCTCCTTATTTAATTTTAACACCCATTCTTTTTTTTCTTGGTGGCATGTTAGTTTATTATTTAATTATGCCATTAGCGATTAAGTTTTTTCTATCCTTTGAGAGTACCGGTCTATCAACTAGCTTACCAATCCAACTTGAAGCTAAAGTTAATGAGTATTTATCTTTAGTAATGAAATTAATTTTTGCATTTGGTATTAGTTTTCAATTGCCAGTAGTTCTTAGTCTATTAGCTAGAGTAGGCATTGTTGATAGTCAGTTTTTAAAAGAAAGAAGAAAATATGTTGTGGTAATCATTTTTGCTGCCGCAGCTTTATTAACCCCACCTGATCCAATAACTCAAATTGGTTTAGCAATTCCACTATTAATTTTATATGAATTATCAATATTTTCAGTAAAATTTATAGAAAAAAAAAATTTAAAAGATTCTGATGCATAATTTAAAAGAAATAAGAAAAGATTTTTCAAATTTTGAAAAGTCTCTTGAAAAAAGATCTCTTAAAATTGATTTCAATAATTTGCAAAAATTAGATGAACAAAATAGAGATTTAATTCAAAAAAAAGAAGCTTTAGAAAAGGAAAAAAAAGATATTTCAAAATCGAAAGACGAAAGTCTATTTAAAAAATCAAAAGAAATTTCTTCTGAATTGGAAAAAGTGTCTGATAAACAAAAAAAAATTAAAATTGAATTAGAAAATTTCTTATCAAATATTCCCAACATTCCCCATCCTGATGTTCCAAATGGCAAGGATGAAAATGATAATATTGAAGTTTCAAAATCTGGCAAGGTACCTAATTTTGATTTTACTCCAAAATCACATTATGAACTTGGTGAGAACTTAGACATGCTTGATTTTGATCTTGCAACAAAAACTACAGGTTCAAGATTTGTTTTTGTTAAAAATAAATTAGCTCTATTAGAGAGAGCGTTATCAAATTTTATGCTTGATACACATGTTAATCAAAATGAGTATCAGGAAATCTCACCTCCTTTAATTGCATCGGACAATACAATGTTTGGAACTGGACAACTTCCTAAATTTGAAAATGATCAATTTGAAATTAAATTTGATGAAGCTTCTGATAGAAAATTTCTAATTCCAACTGCTGAAGTTATTTTAACCAATATGGTTAAAGATAAAATTATAGATCGTAAAAGTCTTCCAATGAGATTTGTTGCATCAACACCATGTTTTAGAAAAGAAGCAGGCAGTTATGGAAAAGACACCAAGGGAATGATTAGACAGCATCAATTTTATAAAGTTGAAATGGTTAGCATTGTTGAAAAAGAAAATTGTTTAGAAGAACTTGAAAGAATGACTAACTGTGCAACTGATATTTTAGATAAATTAGAATTACCATATAGAAAAGTAATTTTATGTTCAGGTGATATGGGTTTTAGTGCAGAAAAGACTTACGATATAGAAGTATGGCTTCCATCAGAAAATAAATATCGTGAAATTTCATCTTGTTCCTCATGCTCAACATTTCAAGCACAAAGAATGAAAACCAGATATAAAAACGAAACTAAGGAAACAATTTTTGTTGGCACATTAAATGGTAGTGGTTTAGCTGTTGGAAGAACCTTAATTGCTGTTTTAGAAAACTATCAACAAAAAGATGGATCTATTATTGTGCCAAAAGTTTTAAGACCCTATATGAACAATTTGAAATTAATTTCATTGAAATAAAGTTGTTTTCATCAATAAGATAGTATAATAATTCAGCTAATTTATAAGGAGATTTATGGAAGGTTCAGGAATAGGACAATTTATACCGTTAATTTTAATTTTTGTTATTTTTTATTTTTTCTTAATAAGACCTCAGCAAAAAAAAGTTAAAGAACATAAGGCAATGGTCGAAAATTTAAAAAGAGGGGATAAAGTAATTACCTCTGGCGGAATAACAGGAACTGTTGAAAGATTAATAGACAGCGATAAAGTTGAAGTTGAGATTGCTGATAATGTTAAAGTTGAAATAGTTAAAGCTACTGGTATCCAAGGTCTGCTAAACGCTACTCAAGAAGTAAAAAAATAATTAATTTAAGATTAAGTGCTTTATTTTTCTAAGTTACGTATTTTATCAGTTACAATTTTTTCACTTTTATTTATCTTAATTGCATTATCTAATTTATTTAAAGTTGACGATAGTTTTTTTGATAAAAAGATTAATTTAGGGTTAGATCTTCAAGGTGGCTCATATCTATTACTAGAAATTGATAATGCTCCTGTTGTCGAACAAAAACTTCAAAATTTATCCACAACTATCAAAAATTATTTTAAAGAAAAAGACATTAAGATTAATAATATCAAAATTGAGGATAAAAATATTTTTTTTAGTGTCGATGATAAAAGTAAACAGTTAATAGTAGATACGTTTACCGATCAAGAAAGTGATATAAACCCATATTACCCAAGATTTAAGTCACATCAATTAGTAATTGAAGAGACTGGTATTAACTTTAAGGTGAGTTTTTCTAAGCAAGGTTTAATTGCTCTTAAAACCTCATCTCAAGATCAAGCCATAGAGATTGTTAGACGAAGAATTGATGAGGTTGGTACAAACGAACCTAACATATTGAAAAGAGGCAATAATCGAATTTTAGTAGAGTTGCCAGGTCTAGATGATCCTATGAGAGTGAAATCACTTTTAGGAAAAACTGCTAATTTAACTTTTAGATTTGTTACTAGTAATGAAAATGACAACTTTGGTGTAGAGAAATTAAAATATGAGGACGGAATTGAGGAAGCAACTGTAAGTAAGCGAATTATAATAAGTGGAGAAAATCTTCTTGATGCTCAACCTCAAATGGATACCCAAAATAATCAAACAATAGTTTCATTTTCACTTGATAGAGTAGGGGCTAAAAGATTTGGCAAAGCAACATCTACTGGTATTGGAAAACAACTCGCTATAGTTTTAGACGGTAAGATTATAAGTGCTCCAGTTATAAGAGATACAATTGCTAGTGGCTCAGGTCAAATAAGTGGTGGATTTACTTTTCAATCTGCAACAGATTTAGCGTTATTGCTAAGATCAGGTGCTTTACCTGCACCATTAAATATTATTGAAGAAAGAACTGTTGGCCCAGATTTAGGACAAGATTCTATAAATGCTGGAATGATAGCTTTAACCATAGGTTTTCTTCTGGTCATTTTGTTCATGTTTATTAAATACAAATTTTTTGGCTTAATTACCAACGTTACATTGATTATAAATCTATTTATCCTACTAGGTATTCTAACTTTATTTGAGGCAACTCTAACTTTACCTGGAATAGCAGGAATAATATTAACAGTTGGTATGGCTGTTGATGCAAATGTTTTAATTTTTGAAAGAATTAAAGAAGAATTAAAAGACGAAAAAAATAATATTATAGCTTTTGATACAGGCTATACTAAATCAAAAACTGCAATTATAGATGCCAATATTACCACTTTACTTGCGGCTGTTATTCTTTTTTTCATGGGCTCAGGTCCTGTAAAAGGATTTTCTGTAACTCTAGGTATTGGAATTTTTACAACTCTTTTTTCAGTTTATTTTATAGCAAGATTGTTTACCAGTATTTATGTATCAAGGAATAGGGATAAGGAGAAATTAATTTAATGATTGCTTTTAATAAGTTTTATAACCACTTTAATATTGTTTCAACATTGTTAATAACCATATCACTAATCTTATTAATTTTTAAAGGTCTTAATTTTGGTATTGATTTTAAAGGTGGAACCTTAATTGAATTAAGATCAACTGACACAAAAATAAATGTTACTACTTTAAGAGATAAATTTAGTCAAATGAATTTAGGAGATATATCGGTTAAAAAATTTGGTAATGAAACTGATTATCTCATTAAATTTGAGAACAAAGACAATAAAAAGAATATAATTGAAGAAATTAAAACAAACCTAGATAAATCATTTGGTAATAATTTTAACTTTAGAAGAGTTGAAAATGTTGGACCAAAAGTTAGTGCTGAATTATTAAAATCTGGTGTGATAGCAATCTCACTGTCATTAGCAATAATGCTATTTTATATTTGGATTAGATTTGAATGGCAATTTAGTTTAGGTGCAATTTTAGCTTTATTTCATGATGTTATAGTTACATTAGGAGTGTTTTCTTTATTTAGTCTTGAAATTAATTTATCTATAATTGCTGCAGTTTTAACCATTGTTGGGTATTCAATGAATGATACGGTTGTAATTTTTGACCGTGTTAGAGAAAATTTAAGAAAATATTCTGACATTAAGATTTTTGAATTAACAAATATTTCAATTAACGAAACTTTATCAAGAACAATAATAACTTCTGCAACTACATTGTTAGCTTTATTAGCAATTTATTTTTTTGGTGGTGAAGTTTTAAAAGGCTTTTCTTTAGCAATGATCCTTGGTGTAGTATTTGGAACTTATTCTTCAATTTATATTGCTAATACAGTTTTAGTGAGACTTAAAGTATCACAAAAAACAGTTTTAAGAGAAGACGACGATAATAATAATTAAAAATTAGTATAAGTTTTGAGCTGCAACCATTGCAAGTAGCATTGGTAAAGATAGTAATGTATTAGTTCTAGAAAACAACATTGCCATTTTTGCAGATTTAGCTTTTAGTTCTGGTTCACATTCTACAATGCCCAAAGCTCTTTTTTGATTGGGCCAAATTATAAACCAAACATTAAATGCCATAATAACACCAAGCCACATCCCTATACCAATTGCTGTATGTTTTGGTATTCCTGATCCAATACTTAAAGTCATAGCATCATGAAGGTAACCGTTTAATAACGCTAAAACTAAACCAGATAAAACAGTTAGTGCTGCAGCCCATCTAAAATAGAATAATGCTGCTGGAGCTATTACTTTTCCAATAGCAGGTTTTTGTTCATCAGGTATTTTACCCATATTTGGAATTTGAACAAAATTGAAGTACCAGAGCAAACCAATCCACATAATTGCAACAACCACATGTATATATCTAAACATCCAGCTCCAGAAAAGTGTATCAAAAGCAAAACCATCATTTAAATAAAATAAACCTAAAAATAATAAAATCGCTAAAGCTAAAGAAGCGTGAACTGTTTTGGATAATGATGATAATAAATTGCTCATGATTCTTGTTACTTATACACTAAATTGAAAATAATTTTAACACTCTTTTAAAAGATTATTTTAATAATGGTTTTAAAAATTGACCTGTATAACTACCTGCGACCTTACATACATCTTCTGGCTTACCTTCAGCAATAATATTCCCACCCTTTACGCCACCTTCAGGACCCATATCAACAATATAATCAGCTGTTTTAATCACGTCCAAATTATGCTCAATAACAACAACGGTATTTCCTAGTTTAACAAAAGTATGAAGTATTTCTAATAATTTTTTTATATCATGTTGATGAAGTCCTGTAGTTGGCTCATCAAGTATATACATTGTTCGTCCAGTAGATCGTTTGGAAAGTTCTTTTGCAAGCTTTATCCTTTGAGCCTCACCACCTGAAAGAGTTGTCGCTTGTTGACCAATCTTTATATAACCTAGACCTACTTTTTTAAGAGTTAAAAGTTTAGTTTTAATATTAGATATATTTTCAAAATATTCACAACCTTCATCAACAGACATATCCAAAACATCTGCAATGCTTTTATCCTTAAATTTAATTTCAAGAGTTTCTCTATTGTATCTTGTTCCTTTACACTCATCACACTGAATGTAAACATCGGGTAAAAAATGCATCTCATATGTAATAACTCCATCACCCTCACAAGCTTCACATCTTCCCCCTTTAACATTGAAAGAAAATCTACCTGGTTTGTAACCTCTTGTTTTTGATTCAGGTAAACTAGTAAACCAATCTCTAATTGGACCAAAAGCACCCGTATAAGTAGCTGGATTTGATCTTGGTGTTCTTCCTATAGGAGATTGATCTATATCAATAATTTTATCTATTAATTCAACACCCTTATAACTTTTAAACGCTTTAGGAACTTTTCTTGCCTTATTATTAAGTGTTAAATTTAAAGCATGATATAGTGTTTGTAATATCAATGTGGATTTACCACTTCCAGAAACTCCTGTTATACATGTGAAACTACCTGTTGGGATTTTAAGATTAACATTATTAAGGTTATTTCCACTAGCTCCAATAACTTCCACAAATCTACCATTTTTAGCTAACCGACGAGTTGTAGGAATTTCAATAATTTTTTTATTAGATAAATATTGGCCTGTAATGCTATTTTTATTTTTTTTAATTTCATCATATGTTCCCTGAGCTGTTATTTCTCCACCGTTTGTCCCAGCTTCTGGACCCATATCAATAATGTGATCTGCATTTTCCATAGTTTCAGTGTCATGTTCTACAACAATTACTGTATTACCTAAATCTCGAAGTCTTTTAAGTGCGTCAATAAGTTTTACATTATCTTTTTGATGTAAACCGATTGATGGTTCATCAAGGACATATAAAACTCCAGTTAATCCTGATCCAATCTGTGAAGCTAATCTTATCCTTTGTGCCTCACCACCAGAAAGTGTTCCTGACTCTCTCGAGAGAGTTAGATAATCTAACCCAACATTTAATAGAAAGTTTAGTCTTTCATTAATTTCTTTTAGTACATGTTCAGCTATTTTAAATTGTCTTTTATCTAAATTTTTTTCTAAATCTTTGAACCATTTAGCTGAGTCTAGGATTGATTTTTTAGTAACTTGACTAATATTATGATTATCAATTTTAACACATAAAGCCTCTTCCTTAAGCCTATCTCCGTTGCAACCTTCGCATGCAGAGTCAGATTGATATTCGGCTATAGCCTCTCTTTTCCACTCACTATCAGACTCTAAAAATCTTCTTTCAAGATTATTGATAACACCCTCAAAAGTTTTCTTATGAGAATACTTTTCATAACCATCATCATAATTAAATTTTATTTCTTCTTCATCAGAACCGTATAAAATTACATCTTTAATTTTTTTTGGAAGTTTTTTCCATTTATCATCTAATGAAAAACCATAATGTTTTGCAATAGATGATAATGTTTGTGCATAATATAGAGTTGTAGATTTTGCCCAAGGTTCAATTGCACCATCAGCTATACTTTTTCTATCATCTGGTATAACTAAATTTGGATCAACATTTAGTTTAATTCCTATTCCTTCACATTCTTCGCATGCTCCATAAGGGCTATTAAAAGAGAAAAGTCTTGGTTCAATTTCTTCAATTGTAAAACCACTTTCAGGACAAGCAAATTTAGTTGAATATATTAATTTTTCAGTCTTTCTAAATTTTTGAGGTAATGTTTCATCTTCATATTCTACAAAAATTAATCCATTAGATAGATTAACTGCAGTTTCAACACTTTCAGCTAATCTATTCCCTAGTTTTGAATTTAAAACAATTCTATCAACAAGTACTGAAATATCATGTTTAAGTTTTTTATCTAAATTAGGTGATTTTTCAATGTCATATAAAACGTTGTCAATTTTAATTTTTCTAAAACCTCTTCTTTTATAACTTAGAATATCTTTTTTATATTCACCTTTACGACCCCTAACTACAGGAGCATAAATAAAAATTGTTGACTTTTTTGGTAACTTTTTGATTAAATCAACTATCTGAGTAATTGTTTGTGAAGTAATAGCTTTACCTGTAAATGGAGAGTAGGGGATACCTGCTCTTGCAAATAAAACTCTCATATAATCATAAATTTCTGTTACAGTTGCAACAGTCGACCTTGGATTTTTAGATGTATTTTTTTGCTCAATTGCTATAGCAGGACTTAAACCTTCTATAAGGTCTACATTTGGCTTTTTCATTTTGTCCAAAAACTGTCTAGCATAAGCTGACAGACTTTCGACATATCTTCTTTGGCCCTCAGCATAGATAGTATCGAACGCTAACGATGATTTTCCTGAACCTGATAAACCGGTTATTACAACAAATTGATCCTTAGGGATTTCAACAGAGACATTCTTTAAATTGTGTTCTTTAGCACCCTTAATAACTATCTTTTTGATCATATTTTTTGTTGCTTTGAGTTAATAAAATTAATATTCACAAGAATTGTGATATAAATCTAATTAATAAATTTAACAAATATAAATATTATGGCTGGAAGTTTAAATAAAGTATTATTAATTGGTCGTTTGGGCGCAGACCCAGAGATCAAACAAATGGTTAATGGAAAAAGTGTAGCAAGACTGAGTTTAGCTACAAGTCAATCTTGGAAAGACAAAAACACGGGTGAAAAAAAAGAAAAAACTGAATGGCACCGTGTAGTTGTATTTAACGAAGGTTTAGTTAATGTTATTCAACAATACCTTAAAAAAGGGGCTCAAATTTATGTTGAAGGTCAATTAACTACAAGAAAATGGAAAGATGAACAATCTGGTCAAGACAAGTATTCTACTGAAATTGTTCTTCAAGGTTACAATTCAACTTTGACAATGCTTGGTGGTGGAAACACTGGTGGTGGTATTCAAAATGACACTACTCAACAAAACAATATTGAGGATTCATCTCAAGTGTCAAATGATATGGATGACGAAATTCCATTTTAATACTTATGCAAAAAACCGAAGCACCTAAAGATAATAATATAAAATTAATCTCAATGCATGATGAGATGAGCTCATCATACTTATCTTATGCAATGAGCGTTATTGTTAGTCGTGCTTTACCCGATGTAAGAGATGGATTGAAACCTGTACACAGAAGAATTTTATACGCAATGTATAAAGGTGGTTACGATTGGTCAAAACAATTTAGAAAATCTGCAAGAATTGTTGGTGACGTAATTGGTAAATATCATCCACATGGCGATCAATCTGTTTACGATGCTTTAGTAAGAATGGTCCAGGATTTTTCAATGAGCTTACCATTAGTGCAAGGCCAAGGAAATTTTGGATCAATTGATGGGGATCCTGCGGCAGCCATGAGATATACCGAAACAAGACTTTCAAAAGTTTCTCAATTTCTAATTGATGACATTGAAAAAAATACAGTTTCTTACAAAAGTAATTATGATGAAACGGAAAAAGAACCTACGGTTTTACCTGCACAATATCCAAATCTTTTAGTTAACGGTGCTGGTGGTATAGCTGTTGGTATGGCAACCAGTATTCCTCCTCATAACTTAGGTGAGATTATTGACGGGACTTTAGCTTTAATTGAAAACAAAGATATAAAAATTAAAGAGTTGATGAAACATATTCCTGGCCCAGATTTTCCAACTGGCGGTGTTATTATTGGTAAAGATGTTATTAAACAGGGTTATATTAATGGAAGAGGGTCATTTAAAATTAGAGGTGAGGTATCAGCAGAATCTTTAAAAAATGGAAGAGACAGATTGGTAATAACATCTATTCCATACCAAGTTAATAAATCAGTTTTAAACGAAAGAATTGCTCAATTAGTAAGAGAGAAAAAAATTGAAGGTATAAAAGATATTAGAGATGAGTCTAATAGAGAGGGCATAAGAGTAGCTATTGATTTAAGAAATGGAGTTGAGCCGGAAACTATTAAACGACAACTTTATAAGAATACTCAAATAGAAAGTTCTTTTGGCTTTAACACACTAGCTATTGTGGAGGGTAAACCAAAAACTTGTAACCTCAAAGATTTTTTATCTAATTTCCTATCTTTTAGAGAAGACGTAGTTATAAAGAAAACCAAATTTGATCTAGAAAAGGCAGAAGAAAGAGCTCACATACTATTAGGTTTATCTGTATCTGTTGAAAACTTAGATAAAATTATAAAAATTATTCGTTCATCAAAAACTCCAGATGATGCAAAACAATCTATTTTAAAAACAAAATGGAAAATTAATAGAACTCAAAAATTAATTTCTCTAGTAGAAGGTAAAAAAAGTAAAAATCTTTATTCACTATCTGAGCCACAGGTTGTAGCCATCTTAGAATTAAGATTACAAAAATTAACAGCACTTGGGATTAATGAAATTGAAGTTGAAATTAAAAAACTTGCAGAGTTAATTGCTAAATTTAAAAGGATTATATCGTCTAAAAAAGAACTTTTGAAAGTGATAAGTGAAGAATTAAAAAATATTAAGGAAAAATTTGCAGTCCCAAGAAGAACAAAAATTATAGATGCTGTATTAAATTATGATATTGAGGAAACAATTCAAAAACAATCAGTTATAATAACTATTACTCTTCAAGGATATATTAAAAGAGGATCTTTAGATAGTGTAAAGCAACAAAAAAGAGGTGGTAAAGGCAAATCAGGCATTACCACAAGAGATCAAGACTCTGTTATACAAACATTATCAGTAAACACTCACACCTCTGTTCTTTTTTTCTCAACAGAAGGCTTAGTTTATAAAGTTAAAGCCTGGAAAATTCCAGAAGGCTCAACTACTTCAAAAGGCAAATCTTTATTTAATATTTTACCGTTAAAAAATCACCAATCTATAAGTTCTATTATGCCAATGCCTGAAAATGAAACTGAATCTAAAAATTATCAAATAGTTTTTGCTACAGCTCAAGGCAAAGTTAGAAAGAATAGTTTAGAAGACTTTTCATCTATAAATGCTTCAGGTAAAATTGCTATGAAACTAGACAATAATGATAAAATTGTTGGTGTAAAAATTTGTCAAGAAGATCAAGATGTTATTTTAAGCACTAAATTTGGAAAGTGCATTAGATTTGAAGCAAGAAAATTAAGAGTATTTAAAGGGCGATCTTCCAAAGGAATTAAGGGGATAGAGTTAGCATCTAATGATCAAATAGTATCTTTGTCTGTTATTGATAATGATAAAACTAAAAAAAATGGCAAAAAGTCTAAAGATGAAAAATCTGAAATAAAAGCTAAAGAAAAATATGTTTTAGCAATAAGTGAAAATGGATTTGGAAAAAAGACATCTCACACTGATTACAGAGTAACTAATCGAGGTGGAAAAGGTATAATTGGAATTGTTAATTCACCTAGAAATGGCAATATTACATCATCATTTCCCGTTTATGAAGGTGATGAAATCTTAATATCGACAAACAAAGGAAGAGTAATAAGAGTGGCTGTAAAAGAAATTAGGTCCGCTGGAAGAAACACACAAGGTGTAAGAATTATTAAATTGACCGGAGAAGAGAAGGTAGTTTCTGCAATAAAGATTGATGATAATCTAATATGATGAATAAAGTTGCCATTTATCCAGGTACATTTGATCCTATTACCTATGGTCATATTGATGTTATTAAAAAAGCTCTAAAGTTGTTCGATAAAATTGTTGTTGGTGTATCGAATGTGAGTAATAAAAACTACCTATTTAGCACTGAAGAAAGAATAGATATTGTCAATAAAGCTTTATTTAAAGATCTTAAACTTAATAAAAAAAAAATTTTAGTAGTTTCATTTAGCTCGCTTACAACAGATTTATGTAAAAAATATAAATCAAATATAATTCTTAGAGGCTTAAGGGCTGTATCTGACTTTGAGTATGAGTTTCAATTAGCTGGAATGAATAGAAAGCTAAATAATAATATCGAAACAATATTTTTAATGTCTGATGTTGAAAATCAAATAATTTCTTCTAGATTTGTAAAAGAAATCGTTAAATTAAATGGAGACATAAAAAAATTTACTACCAAAAGTACAATTAAATCTCTAAAAGAGAAATATGAATAAATTTTTAATATTATTATTAGTTTCATTTTTTTTAATTACCAATCAATCAATAGCACAGGAGAATATAATGATTTTAAAATTAAAAGACGGCGATGTAAAAATTGAATTATTTGAAGACGTTGCTCCAAACCATGTTAAAAGAATCAAAGAATTAGCTGATAGTGGCAAATATGATAATGTAGTTTTTCATAGAGTTATTGATGGTTTTATGGCTCAAACTGGTGACGTAAAATTTGGTAATTCAGACTCTGGTGACTTTGATTTAAGAAGAGCTGGTATGGGGGGCTCAGATTTACCTGATTTAAAACAAGAATTTAGTAGTGTGCCACACGATAGAGGAACTTTATCCATGGCAAGATCATCAGATCCTGACAGTGCAAATAGTCAATTTTTTATCTGTTTTAAAGCAGCTCCTTTCTTAGATAGACAGTACACAGTTTTTGGGAAAGTTTTGGAAGGCATGGAGCTTGTAGATAAAATTAAAAGAGGTGATGATAGTAATAATGGCGCTGTATCTGATCCCGATAAAATTATTAGTTTTAAATCATTATAATTTTATAAATGGCAATGAAAAATTTTGCCTTCAAAGTTTTAAATGCGGATAACTTTGCAAGAACAGGTTTAATTGAGACTCATAGAGGTAAGATTAATACTCCAGCTTTTATGCCTGTTGGCACTCAAGCTACAGTCAAAGCTTGCACCATAGATGATATAAAAAAAACTGGATCAGAAATAATTTTATCCAACACTTATCATTTAATGATTAGACCTGGTGTAGAAAGAATTCAGTCAGCAGGTGGATTGCATAATTTTATGAATTGTGACCTTCCAATTCTAACTGACTCTGGTGGCTTCCAAGTGATGTCGTTATCAAAACTAAATAAAATTGATAGAGAAAAAGGTGCAATATTTAACTCACATGTTGATGGAAAAAAGTTTTTTTTAAGTCCGGAGGAAAGTATAAGAATTCAACTGGGTCTTAACTCTGACATAGTAATGATTATGGACGAATGTCCTAAAAATTCTAATGATTATAATCTGATTAAAAAATCAATGGATCTTTCATTATATTGGGCAGAAAGATCAAAACAAGCTTTTGGCAGCAATCCACACAAAGCTTTATTTGGCATAGTTCAAGGAGGTCTTTTTAAAGACTTAAGAATTAAATCGTTAAATGAACTAATCAATATTGGTTTTGATGGTTATGCTATGGGCGGGTTAGCTGTTGGAGAGTCACAAAATGAAATGTTTAAAGTCTTGGATGATATAAAAGAATTTTTACCATCAGAAAAACCACATTATTTAATGGGTGTAGGAACTCCTTCTGATATTTTGGGTGCAGTTAAAAGAGGTATAGATATGTTTGACTGCGTGTTGCCAACTAGATCTGGAAGAACTGGTTTAGCTTTTACTTGGGAAGGAAGAATTAATATTAAAAATAAAAAGTATCAGTCTGATAACACACCATTAGATAAAGATTGCAATAATCTAAATTTGAACAAATATTCAAAAAATTATTTAAATCATTTATTTAATACAAATGAAATATTAGCTTCAATGCTGCTTACTCTTCATAATATTAATTTTTATCAGGAACTAATGTCTTCAATAAGAAAAAATATTAATGAAGGTACATTTGACGATTTTCATGATAAATACATTGATAAGTTGTAAGAGATTAACAATTTTTAGTTAAAATTGCTGTTTGAATTATTAATATAATTCTGTATATAACAATTATTCATTATGAATATTTTGGGGCCCTTAGCTCAGTTGGTAGAGCAATTCCCTTTTAAGGAATGGGTCGATGGTTCGAGTCCATCAGGGCTCACCATTATATTTATGAAATCTTTATTGGTGGGTATTCCAATATAACCTCATTCATTTTCTCATTTAACTTTTTTATTCTATTTTCAGATGAGGGATGAGTACTCATAAACTCAGGTGGAGCTTTACCCTTATTTAATTTTTTCATTCTTTCCCAAATTTTTACTGTTTCTCTAATATCATACCCTGATAAAGATGAAAAAATCATACCTAAATAATCAGCTTCATTCTCTTGCTTTCTGTTAAAAGGGTTCATTAATCCAATCTGTGATAATAATCCTACGGTATTCATTCCTGTAGTTCTATTGACTTGAGATAATTTACCTCCACTAAAAATATCTATTAATTGTGTTCCCGTATTTAATAATACACTTCTACTTGCCCTCTCGACAGAATGTTTCGCTACAGCGTGAGCAATTTCATGACCCATTACAGCCGCAAGACCATTTGTATTTTTAGTGGCCTCAAGAATACCAGTGTACACAGCTATTTTTCCACCTGGCATACACCATGCATTTCTTACTTTTTTTTTATCTATTAGAATATACTCCCAATCAAAATTTATCGTTGGATCTTCGAGTCCAACACTATCAAAATATGCAGAAATTGAGTCTTCCATTTTTTTACCAATCTCTTTAATTTCATTGAGAGTATTGACATCATCACTTAGTTTTTCTTTTTCTTTAATTTTTTCATATATTTGAGCAGCTCTTGCATTTAATTTTGCTTCAGAAACTATTTTTAACTGCTTTCTTTCAGTAATAGGAGTGGTTGTACATGATGGCATAATAAAGCCATAGCAGCTACAACCCATATAAGATAAAAATTTTCTTCTATTCATTTTTATATAAAATTGTTAATATCATTATAACATGAATCTTAATAATAAAATTTTGCTATTTCTTTTTATTGTAGCTATTACATTTGTAATATATTCAAGTTTTAATTAGTTTTATGACCAAAAATTCAAAAAGAAAATCTATATCATTAACTTTAAGAAATTATTTTATTACTGGTGTTGTTGTTTTAATTCCAATTGGGTTTACTCTTTATCTTAGTAAAATTTTAATAGGCATATCGTCAAAAATAATTCCAAAAAATATAAATCCTAATCACTACCTACCATTTGATATTCCTGGTGTCGAAATTGTTATTTCTATAATTATGATAACAATTGTTGGTGGACTTTCTTTATCTTTTTTTGGCAGAAGAATTTTAAAATTAATTGACGATCTTTTTAAAAGAATACCTTTTTTAAGAACAATTTATTCTGCTATAGTTCAAATGACAGAAACTTTTTCTAAAAAAGATGGTGAAAGAAAAAGTGTTGTTCTTGTTGAATACCCAAGAAAAGATGTGTGGGCAGTTGGTTTTGCAACTAAGGAGAATAGGGGAGAGATGTCAAAAAAAACTAATAAAAAATTGATTAATGTTTTTGTTCCCACAACACCCAATCCTACAAGTGGTTTTTTACTAATGTTCCCACTAGAAGATGTTATTTACCTGGACATGACTTTTGAGGAAGCTTCAAAGTTCATAGTTTCTGCGGGTACATCCGATAAGCAATCTTAAGCAATATCGTTAATAATATCAGCTCTATCGTATAATTTTATTAATGGTTTAAATTTACTTATATCTTCATTTGATTTCTCGATTCTTCTCATTTCTTTTTCAGCTAATAAAAAAAGATCTTTGTTATGAATAGGGTCGGCCAATTTAAAGTTTTTTATACCACTCTGTTTGAAACCAAGAATATCACCAAATCCTCTAATTTTCATGTCTTCCTCAGAAATATAAAACCCATCATTTGAATCTTTTAAAATATTTATTCGTTTTTTTGCATTTTCGCTCAAATTTGATTTAAACATAAGTATACACGTTGAGTCTTTGTCTCCTCTTCCAACACGACCTCTTAACTGATGTAGCTGCGACAATCCAAATTTGTTAGCGTTTTCAATTATTATTACATTAGCGTTAGGAAAATCAATACCAACCTCAATAATAGTAGTGGATACTAGTATCTTAAATTCATTTTTTAGAAAGCTATTTAATATTTTTTCTTTATCTTCTATATCTGTTTTACCGTGTAACAATAAAACTTCATTAGGAAAAATTTTTTCAAGGTATTCAAATTTTTTAATAGCTGATGTATGATCTAATTTTTTAGACTCATCAATAAGGGGACAAACCCAAAATATTTGGTTTCCACCTTTAATTTCTTTTTTAATAAACTTAATTATATCATCAATCTTACTTTCTAATTTACTATAAGTTTTAATAGGTTTTCTTAATTTTGGTTTTTCAGAAATAATAGAAAGATCCATATCCCCATACATTGTCATAGTTAATGTTCTTGGTATAGGTGTAGCAGTCATTAACAGAACATCACAATTATTGCCACCTTTGTCTGATAATTTTTTTCTTTGATTAACTCCAAATTTATGTTGTTCGTCAATAATAATTAAACCAAGGTTTTTATAAATAACTTTTTTTTGAAAAACCGCATGTGTTCCAAATATTATATCAATTTTATTTATTGCTAATTTGTTTAAGATGTCTTTTTTAGTTTTATAATCTGATTTACCAGAAATTAATTGTACATTTAAATCATCTAAAAATATTTTTTTTGCAAGATTATAATGCTGTCTTGCTAAAATTTCAGTTGGAGCCATAATAGCTACTTGAAATCCTGATTTAACAGTGTTGTAAGCTGCTAATAATGACACTATCGTTTTTCCACTACCAACATCTCCCTGCAATAACCTAAACATTTTTTTTGAAGATTTTAAATCTTTATTAATTTCATTTAATGTTTTTATTTGATCATTTGTTAATGAAAAATTTAATTTACTAATTATATTTTTTTGTTTTTTTCATCAAAAAACTTATTCTTTTTTTTAATTCTTTTAATTTTTTTTCTTATCTCTGAATTTACCAAGAATGTTGAAAATATTTCATCATAAGCAAGTCTTTGATAAAAATTTTTTTTATAATTTCCAATATTTTCAGGATTGTGTAATTCTTTAATAGAGTGATTCCAGCTAAAATTATTAAATTTATTTAGTATTTCACTAGAATGCCACTCTGCCAGAATTGGTAATTTATCAATTATCTGTTTTATAATTTTGTTATATAATTTTTCTGAAATTCCTTCTGTTAAAGAATATGTATTATGTTTTTGTTTTATTACCGAAGAGTCTTCAGATATGTATTTAGGATTAGTTAATTGATACTTATTTCTAAAATATCCAATTTTACCACTTATAGTTATTTCTTTCCCTAAGGGTAAAATTTTTCTAACATAACCTTCAAAACTATTAAAAAAAATACAATCAATTTGTCCAGTTTCATCCGAACATAAAACTTTATTTGGCAAATTTCTAACTCTTGGAAATGAATATTTTTGAGGTGTTATAGTTATAGTTTGGTTTTCACCAATCTTTAAATCTTTTACTTTTGATGATAAACTTCTATCAGTATAGAACTTTGGTAATTTCCACAACAAATCAAAGATATTATTAATTTGTTTTTTTTTTAATAAATTTGTTGTTTTAATACCAACACCTTTTAGTGAAGTTAAGTCTGACAACAAATATTTATAATTACTTTTACTATCCATTAACAAATAATATATAATCTAATAATGATCCTCAATATAGAACAATTAAAAAAAAAGATTATTTATCGATCTAATTATCGTGGAACAAAAGAAATGGATAAACTTTTAGGTTCTTTTACAAAAAAATATATCGATGAATTAGATAACGAAGATCTTACTGATTTAGAAAAGTTATTAGATATTGATGATACAAATCTTTATAATTTTTTTAATGGTTTGGCTACAGACTTTGATTTTGCAGAGAATAAGATAAATCTTTTATTTAAAAATTTTAAATATAATAGTTGAGTTTAATGGCGGAGAGACTGAGATTCGAACTCAGGAAAGAGTTGCCCCTTTGCCGGTTTTCAAGACCGGTGCATTCAACCACTCTGCCATCTCTCCGTGAAAAAGGTTTTATTATTATAATTATTTAATTCAACCATAAAATAGTCTAATAAAACCTATTAATAATTTAAAACCATATCTAATATGAATAAAGAATTTAATAAAGGGTTGTTGTTAGCTGGTTTCGGTTCATTTTGGTGGGGTTTTTTTGGTGTTTTGTATTTTAAGTATATTACGTTTATAGGTCATATCGAACTAGTCGTTCACAGATGTTTATGGACTACATTTACACTAGTTATAACAACTTTCTTTTTTTCAAAATGGAGTATTTTTTTCAAAATAATTAAAAGCAAAAAAAAATTATTTTATTTATTTTTCTCTGGTTTATTAATTTTTATTAATTGGGCTGTATGGATATATGCAATAGCAACAAATAGGATCATTGATGCTAGTTTTGGTTATTTTATGATGCCAATATTGAGTGTTTTGCTTGGTTATATCTTTTTTAAAGAAACACTTAATAAAAGAAGAATTTTTTCAATAACTCTAGTTCTTGTTTCAATTCTGTATTTAATATTTGTAAGCTTTAAATCTTTACCTTGGGTTGGGTTAATAGTCGCTTTTAGTTGGGGTTTTTATAATTTATTAAGAAAAAAAATTAATGTTGATACTGATGCAGGGCTTTTAATTGAAAGTCTCTATATATTACCTTTTGCGTTGACTGCCTTTTATCTAATTACAATTAATGGTTATAATGATTTTAAATTATCAGATCCACCAATGATGCTGTTAATTTTTCTTGCAGGACCTATGACTGTAATACCTTTATTTTTATATGTGCGGGGTGTTGAGTTATGTGGTTTAGGGGCTACGGGAATGATTTTTTATATAACACCAACATTACAATTTTTGTTAGGTTATTTTTATTATAATGAACCTTTTTCAGTTACGAAATTAGTTAGCTTTATTTTTATCTGGATTGCTGTAATTATATACCTAAGGGATTTATATGAGACTAATTAAATATATTTTAATAATCATAATTTTTAGTATTACTGCTGCATATTCCAATAATGATATAAAATTCCAAGAATGGAAAAAAGGTTTTAAAAAAGTCGCGTTACAAAATGATATCTCTGAAGAAACTTTTGATACCGTTCTTAAAGATATTAAATTTTTACCAAACGTTATCAAGTACGACAGATATCAACCTGAGTTTTATGAGGATACTAAAACTTATATTTCAAAAAGAACTTCTTCTAAAAAAGTTTTAAAAGGATTAAGTTTTTACAAAAAAAATTTATATTTGATAAACACTATAGAAAAAAAATATAATATTGAAAAAGAATTATTATTATCTTTAATGGGTATTGAAACTAACTTTGGTACTTATGTCGGTAAGATGGATATTTTATCATCATTAGCTACCTTAAGTTTTGATGAAAGAAGATCTGAATTTTTTTCAAAAGAATTGTTAATCTTGCTAAGATTAATTGAAAATAAGCAGATTGATTACAAAACACTTTATGGTTCTTGGGCTGGAGCTTTTGGATTTTTTCAATTTATGCCATCAACAATGAAAAATTATGCAATAGACTATGACAATAATAACTATATAGATCTTAAAAATAATAATGACGCATATGCATCAGCAGCTAATTATTTAGGTAAAATTGGCTGGAAAAAAAAACAACCATGTTTTTATAAAATAAAATTGACAGATAACATCCCAAAAAAATATTTAAATGTCTCAGCAAAAAAACTTCATGACAAAAAAAAATTAAAATATTTTAGAAAATATATAACTAACAATGATTTATTAGATAAAAGGTTTGATAATTTAGCAGTTGCGATAATAACACCAGACAAAGATATTATACCTGATGCAGAAAATTTAAGTCCAGCATATATTGTTTTTGAAAATTATGAAATTATTTTAAAATGGAATAGGTCACTAAGATTCTCATTAGCTGTTTGCACATTAAAAGATAAATTTAGTAATGAATTATAAAAATATAATAATAATAAGTTTAGTACTTTTATTAGCTGGTTGTAATGAATATGGTTTAAATGAAAAATCAATAAATCAACCATCTTTGTTAAAATATAAAAATTCTGGTTTTGCATTAATTTACGATGAGAACTTAATAAAGAAAAAGAAAATTTCAAAAAAAATTGATAACAGGGGATTAATTATTTTTCATAAAAATTTGAAAAAAAATTCTTTTGTAAAAATTACTAATCCTATTAATGAAAAAACGATTATAGCAAAAGTTGTCTCTAATAAAGTTGTGTTTTCAGATTTTTATAATTCTGTTATTACAGATAGAATTGTAGAAGAATTATCTCTCAATACGAAAGAACCTTATATAGATTTAATTTTAATTTCTCAAAACTCAACTTTTATTGCAAAAAAAGCTAAAACATTTGATGAAGAAAAAAATGTAGCAGAAAAAGCTCCAATAGATGGTATTAAAATTGATAATTTAGGCTCTACAATCAAAAAAGAAAAAACGATTAAAGTTAGCAAATTTCTTTATTCAATAAAAGTTGCTGATTTTTATTATAAAGACTCTGCAAAAAATATGACTGTTAGGATAAAAAATGAAACTAGTTTAGAAGAACCTTTTATTAAAAAATTATCAAAAACAAAATATAGGGTATTATTAGGACCTTTTAATGATATAAAAAAACTTGAAGACTCATTTAACAAAATAAAATTATTAAATTTTGAAAATTTAGAAATTATAAAAAATGATTAAAAAGATATTATTATTTATCGTTATTAACTTTTGTCACGCACAGTTTGTTGTTGCAGATTTTGATATTAAAGCACGATCTGCAATACTTCAAGATTACCATTCGGGTGAAATTCTTTATGAAAAAGATGCTGATAAATCTATTTATCCAGCATCAATGACAAAAATTATGACTTCTATAATTGCTTTTGATTTAATTAAATCTGGCGATATTAAACTAGACGAAAAATTTATTATATCTGAAAAGGCATGGAGACTTTCAACGTCAGGTTATTCTTCTATGTTCATAATGGTAGGAGACGAGGTATCAGTTGAAAACTTACTTAAAGGTATAATAATTGCCTCAGGAAATGATGCTTGCGTTGCACTCGCTGAAGGTATTGCAGGCACTGAAGAAGAGTTTGCCATACTAATGACTGCAAAAGCAAAAGAATTAGATATGGAAAATACAAATTTTGCAAATTCTTCGGGTATTAATGACTCCGAAAATCATTCTACTGTAAGAGATATTTTAAAAATGTCTAAATATTTGATTAAAGAACATCCTGAGTTTTATAAATGGTTCTCAGAAAAAGAGTTTACATGGGATAGGACTGGTGGAGATCCCATAACACAAGGTAATAGAAACCCTCTGCTGTATAAAAATCTTGGAGCTGATGGAATAAAAACTGGATACCTTGCTGTTGAAAAATATTCTCTTGCTTCTTCTGTAAATAGAAATGGCAGAAGACTTATAGCAGTTGGTAGTGGATTTGAGTCTAAAAATGCAAGATCAAGAGAAAGCTCCAAATTACTTACCTATGGTTTAACTAATTATGATTTAGTTAATATTGCAAAAGCAAAAATACCTCTTTACAAGATAGATGTTTGGCTAGGGAAAAAAGATTTTGTTATAGCTTATAGTAATCAAGATATTTACAAAACAATTAAAAAAGCAAAAAAAAAACTATTGAAAGTTTCTGTTAAATATGAGGGTCCTATTGAAGCTCCAGTTAGTAAAAATGAAAAGATTGCTATTTTAAAAGTAGTTTATGATGATGAATTAGTTGGTGAATATGACTTGTTAGCATCAGAAGAAATAAAAAAAGTAAACTTTTTTTCAAAGCTATTAAAATCTCTTAATTACCTTATTTGGGGTGATGTCTAAAAAACCAATTATTGTATTCGAAGGAATAGAGGGTAGTGGTAAAAGTCATCACATATCAGCAGTATCTAAATATTTAGACAAAAAAAGAATTAGTTACATAAAAATTAGAGAGCCTGGTGGTAATTTGAACTCTGAAAAAATAAGAAGACTTATTCTTAACAATAAGTCTGATTTTAACAAAAATACTGATCTATTATTATATCTAGCCGCAAGAAGTGAAAATATAAATACTATAAAGAATTCATATAAAAAAAAGATACTACTTATCGATAGATTTACAGATTCAACTATAGCTTATCAACATTTTGGTATGGGTGTTGATATCAATTTGATTAAAACTTTAAATAAATTTTTACTTAAAAATATTAAAGTAGATTTTACGTTTCTTAATGTTGTTAATAAAAGAAATTTATATTCTAGATTAAAAAAAAGAAAATCATTAAATCGATATGATAAATTTGATATGAGTTTTTATAGAAAAGTTCAAAAAGGTTTTATAAAATTATCCAATATTAATAAAAAGAAATACCAATTAATTGATTCAAATTTAGATATTAAAGAAAATGAACATTTGATTTTAAGTATAATTGATCGATTAATTAAATGAATATAGATCCATCTAATCAAACTAAGTTATATGGACATGACATTCATATAAACAGTTTAATAAGATTACATAAAAAAGATTATTTACCTAACAAAATTCTTTTTTCAGGTGAAAAAGGTATTGGTAAATCTACATTAGCTTATCATTTAATTAATTATATTTTATCTTACGAAGAAGAGAGTCCTTATGATTTAAAAAATCTTAAAATAAATTTAGAAAATAAATCTTTTAAGTTGATTCAAAATAAATCTAATCCAAACTTTATTTTAGTTGATGTTTTTGAAGAAAAAAAAAATATCGACATAGTTCAAATTCGAAATTTAATTTTAACTTTAAATAAATCGTCATTTAATACAAAACCTAGATTTGTATTAATTGATAATATTGAACTTTTAAATATTAATTCAATTAATGCTTTATTAAAAATACTAGAAGAACCTAATGATAATATTAATTTTATACTAATAAATAATAATAAAAAAGTTTTACCTACATTAAAATCTAGATGTTTAAATTTTAAGATTTCATTAACATATGATCAGTCTATGGATATTACTAATAAGATATTAAATGAGAATTTAGATAATTTGTTAAATGAAGAATTTATAACTAATTATAGTACTCCTGGACAATTACTTAGATTAATTAATTTTACTAACATTAATAATATTGACTCAAAAAATTTAAAACTAAAAGATTTAATTTCAAAAATAATATTAGATAAAAAATATAAGAAAGATTCATCAATTAAAGATTTAATCTATTTATTAATAGAGCTTTATTTTAGAAATAATGTATCAATTAAAAATATTAAGTTAATAAATATGTATAATTATTTTTTAAAAAAGATTAATACTACAAAAATATTTAATCTAGATGAAGAAACTTTATTTATGGAATTTAAAGATAAAATATTAAATGAGTAAAAAATTTTATATAACTACACCCATTTATTATCCTTCAGCCAAACCTCATATGGGACACGCATACTCATCTATAATCGCTGATTTTTTTGCTAGATTTAAAAAAATTGATGGTTATGAAGTTCATTTTTTGACAGGAACAGATGAACATGGATTAAAGATTCAACGATCTGCTGAAAAGCAAAATATTGAACCTTTAGAATTTTGTAATCAAATTAGCAAAACTTTTCATGATCTTTCTAAAACACTTAATCTAACTAATACTGATTTTATAAGAACAACTGAAGAAAGACACAAATTAAGTGTCCAACATCTTTGGAATGAACTTGAAAAAAATGATGATATTTATTTATCAAAATATTCTGGTTGGTATTCTGTATCTGATGAAGCTTTTTATTCAGAAGATGAAATTGAGGATATAGAAGGAAAAAAAAGATCTATTTCATCGAAATCATCTGTTGAATGGATTGAAGAAGAGTCTTATTTTTTTCGATTATCCAAATGGGAAAAACCTTTACTTGATTATTATGACGCCAATCCAGACTTCATATCACCAGAATCTAGAAAAAATGAAGTTATCAGTTTTGTTAAAAGTGGATTAAAAGATTTATCTGTTAGTAGAAAGAGTTTTTCTTGGGGCATAAAAGTTCCAAATAATAAAGAACATGTAATATACGTTTGGTTAGATGCTCTTACAAATTATATCAGTGCATTAAATTACCCAAATTTAGAAGACAATCTATTTAAAAAGTTTTGGCCAGCATCAATTCATTTGATAGGAAAAGATATTCTTAGATTTCATGCTGTATATTGGCCAGCATTTTTACTTGCAGCTAAAATAAAATTACCTTTAAAAATCTATGGCCATGGCTGGATTCTTTCAGATAACGAAAAAATGTCGAAATCTAAAGGAAATATTTTGGATCCAATTGAAATAATAAATGAATATGGACTGGATCCATTGAGATACTATTTAATTAAAGAAGTATCATTTGGTAATGATGGAAACATTTCACAAGAAAGATTGGAAGATTGTATAAATAGTGATTTAGCGAATAATTTTGGTAATTTGTGCCAACGTGTTACTGCATTTACCATTAAAAATTGTGACAGCTTGATACCAAAAAAGATTGAATTACAGAAAGATGATTTAGAAATTTTAGATAAATATAAAAATAATCTAGATACCATAAGATCTAAGATAGACAATCAGGACATAAATTTTTACATTGATTTTATTATTAATTCATTATTCGAAGCTAATAAATATTTTAATGACCAGGAACCATGGAAAAAGAAAGATGACATTGTGAGATTGAATTCTATAGTTTTTACAACTCTTGAAATTGTTAGAAAAATTAGTTTTTTACTATACCCAATTATTCCAGAGTCCTCATTAAAAGCTCTAAAAATATTTGATTTAAAAGAAAAAGATATAGATATATCTTCTATCCAACAAAATGAATTTTTGTCTAAAGGCAACAAGATTAATAAAATTGATATACTTTTTAAAAAGATAGAAAAAATAAATGATTGATTCACACTGTCATTTAGATCATGAACCTTTATTAAGTAATTTATCAAATATTATTAAGCGTTCAAAAAATATTGGCATTGAAAAACTATTAACAATTTCTACATCGCTCGAAAGTTTTGAGAAAATTAAAAAGATAATTAAATTAGATGAAATGATTTATGGCACAATTGGTATACATCCTCATGAAAGCGACAATCAACAAATTACATCAGATTTTATTGTTGAAAATTTGAGTCAAAATACAAGAATTATCGGTATAGGTGAAACTGGTTTAGATTTTTTTTACAATAACAGTATAAAAGATAAACAAATTTCAAGTTTCAAAAATCATATAGAAGCTTCAATTAAAACTAATGTTCCCATTATTATTCACTCCAGAAATGCTGAGGATGAAACTTTTGATATTTTAAACAGTTATAAAGATAAAAATTTGAAAATTTTAATGCATTGTTTTACTGGATCGAAAAAATTTGCTGAAAAACTTTTATCATTGAATTCATATTTTTCAGCTAGTGGAATAATAACTTTTAAAAACTCAACAGATTTGCAAGAAACTTTTAAATTTTTACCTTTTGATAAAATTTTGATGGAAACTGATAGCCCTTATTTAGCACCCGTACCTAACAGAGGTAAAAAAAATGAACCATCCTTTATTGATTTTACGGCAACAAAATTAGCTGAAATTAAAGATATACCCAAAACTGAAATTATTAAAACGACAACAAATAATTTTAATAAACTTTTTTTTAGTTAGATTTTATGAAATTTATTATATTAGGTTGTGGAAGCTCTATGGGTGTCCCAAGGCCAGATGGATTTTTTGGTAGTTGTGATCCAAAAAATAAAAAAAATTTAAGAACTAGATGTTCTGCTTTAATCAAAACTAATTTAGAGAATATTTTAATAGATACTTCTCCTGATTTGAGACAACAAATGTTAAATCAAAAAATAAAATCAATTGATAAAGTATTATATTCACACATGCATGCTGATCAAACTCATGGAATTAATGATTTAAGATCATTTTATATTAAAAAAAAGAAACCTATTAATATTTTTGCTGATCAAGTTACTTCTAGATACCTTAAGAAAAATTTTTCATATTGTTTTAATAATTTAAGTAAAGAATATCCCGCTACTCTTAAACTAAATAGAATAAATAATAATTTACTTATCAAAGACTCAAGAAAAAAAAGAAAAATTAAACCCATAAAAGTTCAACACGGTAAAATTAATTCTATATGCTATATAATAGATAAAAAGTTAGCATATATTAGCGATGTAAGTAAAATATTTAATAAAGATTATAAATATTTTAGAAATTTACAATATTTGATTATTGATTGCTTGTGGTACAGAAATCATCCATCACATTTTAACTTAGAAAAATCGTTAGATATGATAAAGATTTTTTCGCCAAAAAAAGCAATATTAACAAATCTACATACAGATATAGATTATGTTAAAATCAAAAAATTATTACCTAAAAATATTGTACCAGCACATGACGGTTTAACCATCCATTTATAAAATTTGCTCGATTTTTTTTATAATTTTTTTAGACATTGGGTTAGTAAAAGATGCGTATGTATCTTCAACTTTACCATTTTTGTTTATCAGTATTTTATGAAAATTCCACTTAGGTACTGTTGAGCTCCCAAAAGTTTCTTTTGCCCATAAGTATATAGGGTGCGCATTATCACCTTTAACATCATATTTGCTTGTCATCGGGAAAGTAATATTAAAATTAGTTTCACAAAAATTTTTAATTTCGGAGTTTGCTCCAGGTTCTTGATTACCAAATTGATTAGATGGTATACCAATTATAGTAAATCCTTTATCTTTAAAATCTTCATATAGTTTTTGAAGATCATCGTACTGTTTTGTAAAACCACAATTACTTGCAACATTTACCAATAGCAATGTTTGTCCCTGAAAATCTGAAAAGTTTAACTCATCTCCATTTATAGAGTTAATTTTAAAATCAAATATTGTTTTGTTATCTTCTGAAATACTTTTACTAAAGAATGAGAACATGAAAATTATAGTATAGATTAATATTTTATGCTTTATCATCTATTTTTTAGCTGAAACCAACAACAAAATATAACCAAAAATAGTTGAAAGCAATGATCCAGTTAAAACTCCTATCTTAACACCATCAATGTATTGCGTATTTTCAACAAAGGCTAAGTTTCCAACAAATAAACTCATTGTAAAACCTATTCCTGTCAATATTGAAACACCATATAAGCTCAACCAATTTGAATTATTTGGAGCTTCGGCAAATTTAAATTTAATTGATATATAGGAAAATAATAATACACCGATTTGTTTACCAAAAAAAAGTCCACATAAAATACCCAGTGGGACAGGGGCCATTAAACTAGACAGTGATAAACCATCTAAATTCACTCCAGCATTTGCAAATGCAAAGAGAGGCATTATCATAAAAGCTACATAAGGAGAAATCGCATGCTCTATTTTGACAAGTAAAGAAAAATCTTTATCTTTAATTCTATGTGGAATTACTGAAGCTAATAAAACACCAGCAATAGTCGCGTGAATTCCTGATTTGTACGTAAAAAACCACATAAATAATCCAACAAACAAATAAGGTGTAAATATTTTTACTGAAAATTTATTTAAAATTAAAAGAATTATATAACTTAACAAAATAAGACTTAGATATGGGATGCTTAATTCTCCAGAATAAAAAAAAGCAATAATTAAAATAGCTCCTAAATCATCAATTATTGCTAACGCAGTTAAAAAAACTTTTAGTGACATTGGAACTCTTGAACCTAATAAAGATAATATTCCTAATGAGAAAGCTATGTCTGTAGCAGATGGTATTGCCCATCCATTTATTGTTTCAGTATTCCCCCAATTAATAAAAACATAAAAAAGTGCAGGTACTAACATCCCCCCAACAGCAGCAATAATTGGTAAAAGAGCTTGTTTGATATTTGAAAGTTCACCTTGAATAAATTCCCTTTTGATTTCTAAAGTAACAAAAAAGAAAAAAATTGCCATTAAAGCATCATTAATCCAATGGTGTACTGAAAGTTTTAATCCAAATTCATTTATTCCAATAAACAAATAGCTCTCTAAAGAATTGAAATAAACATCACTTAATTCACTATTACTTACAATAAGAGCAATTATAGCTGCTATTAACAAAACTAAACCACTTGCTGCTTCTAGTTTAAAAAACCATTTAAAAGGTTTGGACAAATAATTAATCATAAAAAAATTAAGTTAAATCAATAATAAATAGTTTTACATCTTTAAGTGATTCAAAAAGGTTAAATAAAACAACTTCTAGTTCTGGAAAAAAGTTAATTAAGGGAGATTTTAAAGTATCTAATAAGATTATTAAAGCTACAAAAGAGATAATAAAAACCAATAAATAAGAAAAGAAATTAACCACTCTATTTTTTTCAACTTTCGTATTATCAATTTTAATATTTTTTTTTACTTTAGTTAACTCTGTATTTGTCTCTTGTTTTTTTATTGCTGGCGCATCATCATCTGCTACATTCCTGTTATCGTTATCCTTCTTAATATCTCCTAATACTGGAATTTTTTGATTATTATCGTTATCAGTTGTTAGAGTTTCTAGGCTTATATTTTCATTTTTGTAGTGCCAACTGTGATCACAAGATCCACATTGAATTAACCTACCTCCATCAGGTATAAGCTCATCTACAACATTGAATTTTTTATTACAATTTAAGCACTGAATAATCATAATTTTTATATATCAGATTCTATTAAAATTACCTTTAATTTGCATATATTTATCCTTTTAAATAATTAAAATGTACTGTAATAGTACTCGGATCGGAGTGTAGCGCAGCCTGGTAGCGCATCTGGTTTGGGACCAGAGGGTCGCAGGTTCGAATCCTGCCACTCCGACCATCATTTATGAAAAAAGCATTAATATATGTACCAAACAAAAGTCCAATGCAGTCAGGCATAGCAAAAAATGCTAAATGGGTGCTTGAATTCAAAACAAAAAACCCAACAAAAAATCCATTGATGGGATGGGAAAGTTCATCAGACACTTTAACAGAATTGAAATTAAAATTTTCTTCTAAAGAACTTGCTATTAATTATGCAAAAAAAAATAAAATTAATTATGAGCTGATTGAACCTAAAAAAAGGAAAACAGTAATAAAATCATACGCAGATAATTTTTTGAAATAAAATATGTTTAGATTTTTTAAATTAAGAAAATGGTTTATGTGGTCTTGGTTAGGATCCTTGTTGATATTATCATCGTTATGGATTCAAGTGAAAATCGATGTAAAAATTAATGAATGGTTTGGTCAATTCTATGACATGATTCAAAAAGCTCTTGGTAAACCTAATGCAATAACAATCGAAGAATATTGGTCTAGTTTACTTTCATTTATTACTTTGGCTGCAATATATGTTGGTGTTGCTGTTGTGGTAAGTTTTTTTACTTCTCATTACTTATTTAGATGGAGAGCATCAATGGTTGAATGGTACCATAGTGTTTATGATAAAGCACGAAAAATAGAAGGTGCCTCTCAAAGAGTACAAGAAGATACAATTAAATTTTCAAGAATTATGGAAACCTTAGGAACAAGTTTGATTGAAGCTTTAATGATTTTAGTTGAATTTATGCCTATATTATTTGGTTTAAGTGTTGCCATTCCAATTTTCTTTTTTGGTGACTGGGATTATGGTTTAATAGTTGGAGCATTAATTTGGTCTGTTGGAGGAACAATTTTTTTAATAGTTCTTGGTTTAATCCTAAGACTTGTTGGTGTTGAATATGATCTACAAAAAAAAGAAGCAGCCTATAGAAAAATTTTAGTTGTTGCAGAGGATGATGGTTCCATAAGACCAAAAACTCTTGAGGAACTTTTTCATGGTGTAAGAGAAATTCATTTTTTAAGTTATATCAGATATTTGTATTTTAATGTTGGTAGAATTGCTTATCTTCAAGCAAATGTTCTATCTGCATATGTTTTTTTAGCACCAGCAATTGTTGCGGGAGCTGTTACACTGGGTGTTATGCAGCAAATAATAAGAGCTTTTGGAAGGGTAGAGGGATCAATGCAATATATTTTAAAAGCATGGCCAACAATAATCGAGTTAGCAAGTGTTTATAAACGTTTAAGAGAATTTGAGTCTAAGATTAAACAAGATGAGTTTGTTGATGAAAAAATTTAATGACAATAGATAAAAAGTTTATTGATAAATTTGTAAAAATTACATCAAAAGCAGCATTAGCTTCATCATATTTAATTGGAAAAAAAGATAAGATTGGTGCAGATAAAGCTGCTGTCGATGTAATGAGGGTTGAATTAAATAAAATCAATATGACTGGTGAAGTTGTTATTGGTGAAGGAACTTTAGATGAGGCACCTTTATTGTTCACAGGTGAGATCTTAGGAACTCGAAATGGACCAAGCTTTGATATTGCTGTCGACCCAGTTGAAGGTACTAATTTTGTTGCTAATAATTTACCAGGTGGAATTGCTGTCTTAGCTATAGCTGAAAAAGGAAATCTATTTAATGCACCTGAAACCTATATGAATAAAATAGCAACTGGGAAAATAGATAAAGGTTTAATTGACTTAGATTATCCCTTGAAAAAAAATATTAAAAATTTATCTAAATTTAAAGGTAAAGAAATATCTTCATTAACAGTATGTGTTTTAGATAGGCCAAGACATAAAAAAATAATTGATGAACTTAAAGATTTAGAAGTTAACATTAAATTAATTACTGATGGTGATGTTCTTGGTGCTTTGTATGTATCAGATCCTAAATATAAAGTTGATATGTTTATAGGTATTGGAGGAGGTCCTGAGGGTGTATTGGCAGCTTCTGCATTGGATGCTTATGATTGTCATTTTCAAGGTAGATTTATTTTTGATAAGAAAACAGATATAGATGAAGCTAGATCTATGGGAATAAAAGATTTAGATAAAAAATATGAGTTAAATGAAATAATTAGAGGAGACTCAATATTTTGTGCAACTGGCATTACAAGTTGCGATGCTTTAAAAGGTATCACAATTAATAAAGATAAATTTTTATCTGAAACTTTAGTTACACACAAAGATACAAATTTTAAAAAAATAGTTAAATCCAATAATCCTATCAATGAATGATATCTGTTTCTGATAAAAAATGGATTGAAAGAGAAGTTAATAAAAATTTAGTAGAAAAAATTAAACAAGATTTCAATTTTAGTGAAATTCTATCAAGATTAATTATTTCAAGAAATTTTGATCTTGGTGAGATTAATAATATTAATGATGATTTGAAAACTTCTAACGATTTTATCAATAATAATGATTTTAACAAAGCAACAGATTTATTAATAGATACTTTAAAAAATAAAGAGAATATATGTATTTTAGGTGACTATGATGTTGATGGGTCTACATCTACAGCTTTATTAGTACGTTTTTTTAATTATATCAATCAACCACATTTTTTTTACATTCCAAATAGAGTGTCAGACGGTTATGGCGCTAGTAAGAAACTTTTTCAAAAGCTTGTTTTGAAAAAACCAAAATTAATAATTTTAGTAGATTGTGGTTCCACATCAAACGAAGCTATCGATTTCTTAAATAAAGAAAATATAAAATCAATTATAATTGATCATCATGAAATTCATAAACCACATCCAAAATCAAATATTATTATTAATCCAAAAAAAAATAATGGCTATTTAAAATATAACTATTTATGTACAACTGCTTTAACTTATTTTTTTTTAGATATTTTAATAAAAAAAGTTAAATCAAATTTTAATATATCACATTTTCAAATATATGTTTTATTAGCTACAATTTGCGATGTAATGCCCTTAAGAAGAATTAATAAATTAATAGCACTAAATGCATTAAAGGATTTTAATATTAAAAAACATATAGCATTTGAGTCAATATTTGAATTGTTGGGTATTAATAAAAAACTCGAAACAAATGATCTTGGTTTTTTGATAGGTCCTATAATAAATGCTGGAGGTAGACTTGGAAATTCAAGTTTAGGTGTAGAATTACTAATTTCAGATAATCTTAATATAATCAAACAAAAATCTAAAAAACTAATTGAATTAAACAATAAAAGAAAGAAAATAGAAAAAAATATTTTAGATAGTATTAATTTTAAAGAAATTGAATCTAAAAATAAAAATATAATAGTTTATTACGAACCCAACATTAACGAAGGATTAATTGGAATTATTGCTGCAAGATTAAAAGACCATTTCAACAAACCCTCTATTGTAATTACTAATTCAAATAATATTTTTAAAGGTTCTGCTAGGTCAACAAATAATTATAACATTGGTCATTTAATAAAAACTTTAAGTGATAAAAAAATAATTGAAAAGGGTGGTGGTCACAACATGGCTGCAGGTTTTATTATAAAAAAAAAAATATTAAAACCTTAGATGATTTTATTCAAAAAGATTTCTTAAAAAAAAATCTGAATTCTGATTTAATATTGAAATATGATTTAGAATTGTCTTCATCTTCGATTAATACAAGTTTTGTTGAAGATGTTAATAGATTAGGACCTTTTGGCAATTCTAACCCATTACCAATTTTTTTATTTAAAAATTTAAAGATTATAAAAACATTAATTTTAGATAAAAAACATATCTCAGTGATTCTTAAATCTTCAACTGGACGATCTATTAAAGCTATTTGTTTTAATTGTATGATTTCTAATGTTGGTAAATACCTGACTACATATAAAAAAAACATTAATGTTATCGCTCAAATACAAGAAAATATTTGGAATAATAAAAAATCAACACAGTTAAACATTAAAGATATTTTAATTTAGCTTTATAAGACTTGATATATTTAAACTTTTAAAATAAAAGATCTGTTTGTGGTCCCTTCGTCTATCGGTTAGGACAGCTGGTTTTCATCCTGCAAAGGGGGGTTCGATTCCCCCAGGGACCGCCAATATTATGGTTTTTTACGTTTATATGCTGAAATGCATAAGTGATAAGATTAAAAAGACATATGTAGGTTATACAAACAACCTATCTTTAAGATTAAATAAACATAACTCAAATAAAGGGGCTAAGGCGACTCGTGGCCTCAAATGGAAAATCATATATAAAAGAAAATTTAATACGAAAAACGATGCAATGTCATATGAATATAGATTAAAAAAAGATAAAGTGAAAAGAAACATAATTTTAAAAAATTTTAATGAATAAAATTTCTATAATTTTACCTTATAAAGAAAATTTTTCTCCAACGTATGCTGGTGCAGTATCACTACATGTTGAACACATATCATTAAATAGTATTTTCAAAAAAAATATTCATGTATTTGGTAATACTAATTTTAAGAAAAAGTTTAAATCAAATTATACAAATATAACTTTTAATCGATTATTTTTAACAAGTAATCAAAAAAAATATATTAAAAAATTTATTGAGATAGAAAATCTTAACCCATCATCCTTAATTGAAATACACAATCGACCTCTCTATTTAAAACAATTGACTGAAAATTTAAATCGTAAATTTGTTTTTCATTATCACAATGACCCATTAACTATGAATGGTTCAAGATTGGTTAAAGAAAGAATTTTTATGATTAATAATTGTGAAAAAATAATCTTTATTAGCAATTGGGTTAAAAAAAGATTTTTAAAAAACATCAACGAAAATTATATAAATGAAGATAAGTTTATGATAATTAATCATTCCATAAATAAGAAAAAAATTAATTTTGCTAGAAAAAAGAAAATAATTACTTTTGTAGGAAGATTAAATTCTTCAAAAGGATATGATATTTTTGGTAAAGCAATTATTAAGATTTTAGACAAACATAAAGATTGGCACGCACATGTCGCTGGCGACGAACCAAGAGAAAAACTTGATTTTCACCATGATAGATTGATTAAACATGGTTTTATTAAGCATGATGAAATTTTAAAATTATATGAAAAATCTAGTATAGCAGTTACTTGTTCTAGGTGGGAAGAACCTTTTGGAAGAACAAGTTTAGAAGCCTCATCTAGGGGTTGTGCTGTAATTGTAAGTAAAAGAGGTGGCTTAGATGAAACAGTTACAGATGCTGTAAAATTAAAAGAACTTAATAACAATATACTCTTTAAAGAAATCAATAATCTTATCAAACAAACAAAAAAAAGAAAAAATTTACAGATATTGTCTTACAAGAATTTTTATCTAAATCACAAATACATTGCTAATATAACTGACAAATATAGATCAGAAATATTTCACAAACTAAAGATTAATAAAAATAATTTAAAAATTGTTCATGTAACTAACTTTAATAATAGATATGAGGGAAGACTTTTCTACAATACAAGTAAAAGATTAAATAATGGCTTGATTTCATTGAATCATGCGGTCCTTGAAATTAGCGATCGAGATGAAACTCATTATAATAAAACTATAAATGATATTAGTGGTGAAAAAAAACTTAATAATAAATTAATTAATGTATGTGAGAATTTTAAACCTGACTTAATATTATTGGGACATGCAGACAAAATAAGATTAAAAACATTGGAAAAAATAAAATCTTCATTACCAAATGTCAAAATATCCCAATGGTTTCTAGACCCTATAACCAAAAAAGGGCCTGATTACATTAAAAACAAGAAAAGACTTTTAGATAAAATTTCAGTGATCGATGCCACATTTATAACAACACATCCTAATGAAATAGACTTTATCAATAACAAAGACAAAGTGTTTTATATTCCTAACCCTGTAGATAAATCTATAGATAATCTTAATATTTCAAGAAACAAAACACCTAAATATGATATTTTCTTTGCTTTGAGCCATGGCGTTCATAGAGGTATCCTCAAAAAAGGTAAAGTTGATGAACGTGTTAAAGTGCTTAATTTAATTTCTAAACAAAAAAATATTAAATCTAATTTTTTTGGATTTAAAAAAAAACAACCTATTTGGGCTAATACTTTTTTAGATGAATTATCAAAATGTAAATTAGGTTTGAATCTAAGCAGAGGTAAGCCAGTACAGTATTATAGTAGTGATAGAATAGCTCAATTTATGGGAAACGGTATACCAACATTAATTGATTACAAAACTAATTATAAAAATTTTTTTAATAATAATGAAGCTATATTTTATAATAATAGTAAAGACTTAATAAACAAAATTCTATTTTATAAAGATAAACCTCACTTATTAAAAAAAATTGGTGAAAAAGGTAAGAAAAAATATCATAAATATTTTAGCAATAAATTGATCTGTGACTTTATGATTAAGAAGAATTTTGAAATTGATTATAAAAAAAATTTTTTTTGGGAAAAATAAATTTTATTTATTAAAATTTAATTTTATTTAAAGCATTGTTCTTAAATAAATTAGCTTCTTTAATATATCGTCTAACCATTTCAGTTGATTTGTGACCTGTCATAGCCATTATTGTTCTTTCTTCTGCACCAGACTCTGCTGCAGAAGTTGCAAAACCTGATCTTAAACTATGACCAGAATAATTTTTACTATCAATTCCTGTTTGTTTTAAATATTCTTTTATAAGTAAGGCTACAGTTTGATCTGTTAATCTTTTTTCTGATAATTTAGACCCCTTTATAAACCTTCTAAATAATGGACCTGAATTTATTTCGCTAATTTTTAACCATTTTTGTAAAGATATAACAGGACAATACTGTGAGTTATCAAAGTAGGGTAGTCCCTTTAATGAACTTTGTCCAAATTGATCTGTTTTTGATTTTCTTAATGTTATTTTTAGACCTTCTTGAACAAATTCTAAATCATCATAATCTAATGATACTATCTCATTTCTTCTAAATCCTCCTGAAAACCCAATTAACAAGATAGTTCTATCTCTTAATTTTACTGTTTCATCTTTATTTTGCTTATCTATTACATTAATTATATTTTTTAAATGATTGATTAATATGGGTTTTTTGCCTTTTTGAATACTACCTTTTCTTCTCTTTATACCCATCATATTTTCAACTATTGAAGGATGTTTTGTGTCCAAATAATGCCCTTTTAACTTATGCACAACACCTATTGAAACCAATCTTCTCTTTAAAGTGCTCATTTTAACATCATTAGTTGATAAGTGAGTCAAGTATAACGAAATTATTTTAGGTTCTGAAGGAAGAGATTTAAATCCATTCTTTGCACAAAACAAACCAAAATGATTAAAGTCAGATTTGTAAGCTCTTACAGTATTATTTGATTTTGAACTTTTTAGATTTAATAACGTTTCTTCTTGTAATGCTTTTATATTAGTTGTTATATTATTCATCTCTATTACTATTGATAACCATTAATTATCGTTAGTAATAATATAATAGATTTCTAATGTCAATAAGAATATTTTAATATTTATGATTAAAGATTCTAAGGAACATCTTAATGAAATCAATGAAACATACTTGCAGCATATGGCTGTAGCTTTTAAAATTGCTATTAATATGTTTTTAACAAGTATTATTTGCTTAATACATGGTTTTATACCAGGCCTTTTTAAAAAAACTGCTAGCAGCCAAATAACTAAAATGTATGAAATAGTTTCAAGAAATTAATTAAGATAAATCAATATAATCAATTAATTAGATAAATTAATTAAAGTAAATGATTAGAAAATTAGAACAAAAAGATAAGGAAAATTGGACAAAACTGTATAATAGTTATGCAGATTTTTACAAAGCTCCAATGAATAACAGGATTTTAGATACTCTTTGGAGCTGGATTCAAGATGAAACCCATATTATTAATGGTATTTGCTTTGAATTAGAGGGTAAAATAGTTGGTATTGCTCATTATAGAACAATGCCAAGACCAATTAAGGCTCAATATATTGGTTTTTTAGATGATTTGTTTGTAGAGCAAGAATTTAGAGGTCAAAAAATAGCTCAAAAGCTTATTAATCATCTAAAATCCTTATCTAAAGCCAATAATTGGAATGGAATTCGTTGGATCACCCACTCTTCCAACGAAAATGCAAAGAAATTATACGATAAAATAGCTAATAACACAGGTTTTGAACTCTATGAACTTAAAGGGGACTAAGTTTCAGCTAAAAGTCTGGAATTACTTAAGGAAAATACCCAAAGGTAAAGTTAAAACTTACCTGGATGTTGCTAAAGCTATTGGAAAACCTAAGGCTTTTAGAGCTGTTGCTAATGCAGTAGGTAAAAACCCTTATCCTCCCAAAATACCTTGCCATAGAGTGATCAGATCTGATGGCAGCCTTGGTGGTTATTCTGGAAAAGGTGGAATTCCTCAAAAAAGACGATTATTGATGTCAGAAAAAGTATTCATTAAATAGCTTTTTTGATATGTATAATCATTAAATTAATGTCTAAAATAAACGCTTTTAAGCTATTTTGGTCGTTTTTCCTGTAAATACTATCACACACCCTTCAGTTGTACTAGATATCCATCTTTGCCTAAAATAAGGTGTTCTATGGCCCTTTAAAACGTATATTCTAATAGTGCATTGCTCTAGTTTTCAATAATAACAATACTTTAAGAAGACCCAAAAATAGCGTTCTTTTAAGTAATTTTCAGCTACCCTTCTTACTCTAAAGCTCAAAAATTCATGTTTAAATCATTATAATCATCTAAAAGTGTTGATATTAAATGATTTTAGTTTGTCTTAAAATTATGCGTGTATTTTTATTTTCAAAATATAATACTTTCTATAAATAGTATAATTTTTCTACTAATTTTTGACATTATTTTTATAAATAATAAAAGATAAAAAACTAATAATTACAGTCGTTTATAATAATAATATAATATAATACATTAGTATATAGTAAATAAATAGTTACTATTAATTGAGTATATTTAGGATGTACTCTCTTCTAGATATATAAAGACCACTAAGGACTATTATGAAAAGACCTAAATAAGTCCAATTATTAGGTAGTTCATTGAAAATATAATAGCTAATTATAATATTGGTTATAATCTCAGTATAGCCTAAAGGAGCCAATTTAGAAGCATCTGCGTATTTGAGTGATAAAATGATAAAAAGATGTGCTAAAGAGGCTATAAGACCGATTATAGCCATCATAATCCACTCATTTAGGGTTGGATTAACCCAAACTGAAGGTACAAATAAACTAATTATTGCTAGCCCTACTACACCAGTAAACAAGAGCGTTAAAAGTGAATTATCTGAAGTACTTAATTTTCTAGTAATCACTAAATAGAAACCATAACAAACTCCACAGGCTAAAGCAGCTAAAGTTGCTAAATTTACCTCTATAAAACCAGGTCTAATAACAATTAAAGTACCTAAAAAACCCACAAGTACAGCTGACCACCTTCTAATACCCACCTTCTCTCCTAGAAATATTGGAGATAAAGCAGTGCAAGTTATGGGAGCAACGAATGCTAATGTTAAAGCTTTTGGAAGCGAGATAACTGATATTGAATAAAAGAAACACAGTGTTGAAAAAGCTAAAATAACACCTCTTATTAACTGAAGCTTTGGTCTTTTGCTCCAAACAAGAGTTTCTCTATAAAATAAAACCATTAAAGAAAGAGTGAATACAACAGTGAAAAAATACCTGGCCCAAGTTATCTGAAAAACATCCATTGTAAGACTTAGATATTTAGCAATTGCATCCATCACTGGAACAATCATCCAAGCAGTAGCATTTAAAATTATAGCCTTCATAAAAGAAGGATACTGCTTAATAGAAGTATTTTAAAGCAAAGAATAATACAATTGGTATTGTTATCAAAGACATAATTGTTGATACAACAATGGTGCTTGAAATATTATCAACAATTTCTTTTGGTGAATACATTGACGCTACCAAATAACACAATATTGCACTAGGCATTGAAGACTGCAACAACACAACACCAGCTGCTACACCAGTTAAATTGAATATCTTTATAACTACAAAACCAATAAAAGGACCAATAATTACTCTTCCAGTTGAAGTAATTAGGGCATCTTTAAAAGAAAATACCTTCATTTGAGTAAGTGCTACGCCCAAAGACATTAAAATCATAACAATCATACCGTATGCTAATAACATTACAGTATTCATAACAAACTGAGGGATAGGCTGTTCAAAATATAATAACAAAACTGTGAATACAATTGCGTAAAATGCAGGACTCTTAAAAATTGTTTGAAAGTCAAATGCTCTCTTGGCTAAAAAAATGTTTAAAGTAAAGTGAAGTAATACTACAAGAGATGAAATTGCTGCAGCAATACCCATGCCCATTTCACCGTAAGCAAATAAACAAATTGGAATACCCATGTTACCAGTGTTAGGTAAAATGAATGTTGGCAATTCTCTAATATAATCTTTTCTCATAATAATTAAAAAGATTAAACCAACAATTCCAAATGTAGTTAAAAGTATTATTGCATAAATAAAAAATTCTCTAAAAACATCAAAAGTTACACCTCCAGCAGTTAAAGCAAAAATTACTAGTGCTGGTGTACCAAAGTTGCCAGAATATGTAGTTATAAACGAGGTATCAAAATTTGGATTTTTTTTTCCTAAAAAAACACCAATACCAACAATAAAAAATACTGGAAATAAAACTTCAAAGAGCTTTAAATAAATATCCATTAACCTAGCAATCTTATTAGTGCAGGTGGTTTTAGGATATTTTTATTGCTCTTAAATATGGATAAACAATTACTACAATTAAGCTCAGAAGTTTTGTGAGTAATAATAATAATTGTTGCTTTATTATTCTTTTTATCAGGTGTTTGAATAAGTCTTTTTACTGATATCTTATATTTAGCTAATCGATTGGTAATTTGAGATAAAACGCCTGGTTTATCTTTTACTTCAAATCTTAAATATAGAGAATTTACATAATTATTAATATTATAGTTTTTTAATAATTTAAGTTTAGATACAGAAACTCCTAAAGGATTTTTAATATTTCCCCTTAAAATAGATAACAAATCAGATAACAAAGCAGATGAAGTTGGGCCTGGACCCGCACCTTCTCCTTGTAAAATACTTTCGCCCACAGGTTTTCCCTCAGTAATAACAGCATTCATAACACCAGTTACATTACCAATATATGATTTCTTGCTTACAAGGCATGGATGAACAGTTTCAAAAAGTTGATTATTCTTTAATTCTGAAATTCCTAATAATTTAATTCTTAAATCCAACTGATTAGCAATTTTAATATCTTTAAGTTCAATTTTTTCAATACCTTCCATTAAACATTTATGTTTAGAAATTTTACTATTAAAAGCTAATGCAGATAAAATTCTTACTTTTGCAAAAGCATCAAAACCGTTTAAATCAAATTTAGGATTACCTGGTTCAGCGTAACCAAGTTTTTGTGCTTTTTTTAGAACATCTTTAAAACTTTGATTAGAACTTTCCATTTCAGAAAGTATATAATTGGTAGTCCCGTTTAATATACCATATACTTTAGATATCTTATTAGTAGCAAGCCCTTCTTTGATAGTTCTTAATATGGGTATTCCACCGGCAACAGAAGCTTCAAATTCCAAATTTACATTATTTAATTCAGCAATTTTAGCTAGGTAATTACCATGTTTAGAGATTAAGGCTTTATTTGGAGTTATCACATGAATTTTCTTTTTTAAAGCTGTTTCAACAACCTTTTTTGAAATTCCGTCTGCCAACCCAATAGCTTCAAATAAAATATCAACTTTTTTTTTGTTAAAAATTTCTAAAGGATTTTTAAAAAAAATTTTATTATTAACTTTAAACTGTCTTTTTTTTTTAATATTTTTAGCAGAGACGGCAACAACATTAATCTTTTTTCCAGTTTTAAGTTCAATATCTTTTTTTTTTGTATTTAATTCATTGAGTAAATAAATACCAACTTGGCCAAGCCCTACTACAGCAATATTTATTATATTTTTCATTTGCTTATATCTGGATATTTACTTTTTTTTGTATAGCCATCTATATAAATATAATACTCCTCAACTGTCATTGTTGTTATATCTTCAGACTTTTTTAATATTTTTGAATAATTTTTTTCAACATCATTTCCTTTAACAGCATCTTCTGTCCAATATTTAGAATCTTTGTTAATTGAGCAATTACCAAAGAATATAAATAAACAAATAATAAAAACATACCTCATAACAAGCCGCTTTTAATTGGAAAGTTAAATTTAATATTTAAATTTTGCACAGCTTGGCCTGCCCCACCTTTAATTAAGTTATCTATTGCAGAAAGAATAATAATTTTGTTTTTATATTTCGATTTACACACTGATATAAAGCAATTATTTGTGTTAATAACATCATTTGTGCTTATTAAACTGTCGGCTTTTAAAATTTTAATAAAATGATTTTTTTTATAAAAATCATAAAGTTTTTTTATTATTTTTGATTGTGTCACATCTTTTTCCAAATCAACATAAATAGTGCTGAGAATTCCTCTAAACATAGGTGTCAAGTGTGGAGTAAAATTAAAATCTAATTTTTTTTTAGTAAATTTTTTTAACATTTGTTCAATTTCTGAGTTGTGACGGTGATAGCCAACTCCGTATGCACTTAATGACTCATAAAGATTTTTATCTTTAAATTTAATATGAACACCTCTACCAGCTCCAGAATATCCAGATTTAGAATCCATAACTATATTTTTAACCTTTATTAAATTATTTTTAAACAAAGGTATTAATGGTAATAATATAGAAGTTGGGTAGCAACCTGGACATGAAATAATTTGGTGATTGCTTATATCATTTCCATTAATTTCAGGAAGAGAGTATAAACTTTTTTTAATTAGATTTTTTGCTCTATGTTTTTGTTTGTACCACTTTAGATAATCAGATGATTTTTCTAATCTAAAATCAGCAGCTAAATCTATTAGTGTAGTATTTTTATTTAAATGTTTTGATATATCTTGAGCCTCACCATTAGGAAGCGCTGTAAAAACAACATCAATATTTTTTAAAAGATTTTTATTAAATTTAATGATTTTTGGTAATTTTTTATTCAAAAAAGATTTATCATAATTTGAAATCTTCTTTCCCACAGAGCTATTTCCACACAAATATTTAATGTTAATATATTTGTGTTTAACTAATAACTTAATTAATTGAACTCCAATATATCCAGTCGATCCAGCAACTAACGCATTAAGCTTAGGCATGATTTATTATAACAGTTTAAAATTAAAAAAAAATTATCTTTTAGAGAATTGGAAGCTTCTTCTAGCTTTTCTTCTACCTGGTTTTTTTCTTTCAACAGCCCTAGAATCTCTGGTAGTAAGCTTTTCTGTTTTTAATGTAGCTTTCAAATTTTCATCAAACATTACTAAAGCTTTTGAAATACCATGAACCATAGCACCAGCCTGACCAGTTGGACCACCACCACTTACACTGCATCTAACATCATAATCTGTTGATTGATTAATAATATCAAAAGGTCTTGTTATCTGAAGATGATGAAATTCACTTGAAAAATATTCATTAAATAATTTACCATTAACGTAAATTTTACCTGTACCTTTTTTTAACCAAACTTTAGCTATTGATGTTTTTCTTCTACCAGTTGCATATTTACTATCTTTAAAATCTAATTTAAGTTTTGGTGTTTTTGTGACAGCTTGTGTATTTTCCATATTAGTTTCTTGCTAAGTTTTTACTGTTTAATTTACCTAATTCAATTATTTGAGGATTTTGTGCTGAATGAGGATGGTCACTTCCAGAATAAATTTTTAATTTTGTCAATTGCTTTCTACCTAAAACTCCACCTGGTAACATTCTTTTAACTGCTAATTTTAGTGTTTCACCCGGTTTCTTTTCGTGCAGTTTTTCCGGTGTAGTTTCTTTAATTCCACCTGGGTGTCCAGTATGTCTATAATAAATCTTATCTTGAAATTTGCTGCCTGTAAATTTTGCATGTTCAATATTTTTGACAACTACAAAATCACCATGATCCATATGAGGAGTGTAAGTTGATTTATTTTTGCCTCTAATTATTTTAGATATAACTGTAGCAAGTCTTCCAACCACAGCATTAGTTGCATCAATTTCAAACCATGATGATGTTATTTGGTCTTTTTTTACAAATTTTGTCATTGTGCCAGGATTAATACTATTATTAATTACAAAGTCAATTTGATATTTAGCTTGCAATATAAGACTTATCTGTTAAAAAGACTTCGCCGATTTGATCCTATTGCGGGCATAAAACTGCTAAACAGGAATTTTACATTACATTATCGGTAGGCATTTGAACTATATTGTGCGCCTTTCATTAAGTTAAAGCACTAAAAAAGGAGTTAAAATGAGTACAAAAAGAAACAATCCAGAAACTATAGCTATACATGGTGGAGATTATAGAAGCGACCCTGCTACTAATGCAGTAGCAGTTCCTATCTATAGAACTACTTCATATCAATTCAATAGCACTGAACATGCAGCAAATCTGTTTGCTCTAAAAGAGTTTGGTAATATTTACACAAGAATCATGAATCCGACCAATGATGTGCTAGAAAAAAGACTTGCTGCACTTGATGGTGGTTTAGCTAGTTTAACAGTCTCGTCTGGGCAAACAGCTTCAACTTTTGCAATTTTAAATGTTGCTCAAGCTGGAGATAATATTGTTAGTTCAACAGATCTTTATGGTGGAACAGTGTCTTTATTCACACATACATTAAGCAAACTTGGTATTGAGGTAAGATATGCTGACCCATCTGATCCAAAAAACTTTGAAAAAGCAATTGATGATAAAACAAGAGCTTTTTATGGTGAAACATTACCAAATCCATACTTAAGGGTTTTTCCAATTAAAGAAGTTTCTGATATTGGAAGAAAATATAACATACCATTAATTGTAGATAACACTGCAGCACCAGTAATTTGTAAACCATTAGAACATGGAGCAGCAGTAGTAGTGTATTCACTTACAAAATATATAGCTGGTCACGGCACTGTTGTTGGTGGAGCTTTAGTTGATGGTGGTAATTTTGATTGGACTGCAGACCCAAAAAGGCAGCCTCTTTTTAATGAGCCAGATGCTAGTTACGGTGGTGTGGTATGGGGAAAAGCTGTACCTGAATTAACAGGAGCAAATGTTTCTTTTGCTGTTAGAGCAAGAGTAACATTGTTAAGAGACCTAGGATCTGCACTATCACCTGACAATGCTTTTGGTGTGATTTAAGGATTGGAAACTGTAGCTTTAAGAATGAAACAACATTGTGAAAATGCTTCAAAAGTTGTTGATTATTTGAAAAAACATAAATCAGTTGAAAAAGTGATTTATTCCACAGAACACAATGAGGAAATATCCAAACGAGCAAAAAAATATCTTAAAAATGGTAATGGTGCATTAGTAGGTATTGAGTTAGCAGATGGTATTGAAGCTGGAAAAACATTTATTGAGTCTTTAAAAATGTTCTACCATGTAGCAAACATTGGAGATGCTAGAAGTTTAGCAATACATCCAGCAACAACTACACATAGTCAACTAACTGACGATGAGTTAGCAGCAGCCGGTGTAACACCAGGATATGTTAGATTATGTATTGGTTTAGAGCACATAGATGACATCATTGATGATTTAGATCAAGCCTTAGACAAATCGTCAAAAGGTAAATTAAAAGCAGTTAGTTAATTTTTGGATACATATGTCTACAAATAGAAACTAATTAATCTTTTCTTTATATTTAGATATGTAAAGAAAATACAAAGTTGAAAAGATTATCAAAACAGAATTTATCTGGTGTAAAGATGCATAAATAATTTTTACTCCAGATAAAATAGTAAGTATTCCTAAAATAACCTGTAATAACAAACATATACCAATAACTAAAATTGGTTTTCGAAATATCTTATTTCTATCCATAAAAACTAAAATTAATAAATAAATATAAATTAAGACAATCAAGTAAGCCAAATTTCTGTGAATAAACTGAACTATAGATGGATTATCAAATAAAGTAACATTTAATAATTCAATTAAATTAGTATCATCTGGAAAGTAAGAAGAGCCCATTAAAGGCCATGTGTTGTAAATCATACCAGCATCCATACCAGATACAAATGCACCTATAATTAATTGTAAAAATAATAAAAATAAAAATAATTTAATTGAATATATTTTTATGGAAATTTGGTTAATCTTTAGATTGGTGAGCTGAAGAAAATTCCAAAAAACTATAGATAAAATTATAAAAGCTGTAACCAAATGTATAGATAATCTATAATGACTTACATCAACTCTATTAACTAATCCGCTAGATACCATATACCAACCAAAAAATCCTTGTAAGCAAACTAAAAAAAAGATAATTCCATATTTTTTTAATACCCAAAAACCATGCTTTATTGTGAAATAAATTAGTGGCAACAACACAGATAAACCAACTAATCTACCTAGTTGACGATGAAACCATTCCCACCAAAAAATAACTTTGAATTGATTTAAAGTCATATCGGAATTTTGTTCACTATATTCTGGTATTGTTTTGTAAAGATTGAAATAAGTTATCCATTTTTCATCAGTTAAAGGAGGAAGAAAACCGACAAATAACTCCCATGTGGTTATAGATAAACCTGAATCAGTTAATCTTGTTAGACCTCCTACCAAAATAATAAGAGTAATTAACAACAATAATATGATTAACCAAATTTTTAATTGATGATTTAAACTATTATTCAGACTGTACATGTATAGATAAATATAATAATTATTAATTAATCCAATAAATTAAATGTCGCCTAAAAATAAAAAAAAATTAGATTTAATAAGAGTAAAACTCGATAAATTAGATAATAAGCTTCTTTCTCTAATTAAAACTCGAACAGGCTTAGTAAATGAAGTCCTAAAATTAAAAGAATTTCAAAAAGAGATAGTAGATAAGAAAAGGATTAATTTTATTTTAAATAAGATTAAGAAAAAATCTAACAAACTTAATATTGATCCAAAAATTACAAACCGCATTTGGAAAAATATGATTTGGTCTTACATAGACTATGAGAGAAGAAACTTTAAAAAAAAATAACTATTTGCTGTGTGGTGGAAGTTTCTTTTCCACAAACATTTCGTGTTTTCTAGTATCTGGATTATATTTTTTAGCAGAAAGTTTCACTTTTGCTTTTTCACCACCGGCAGGTTTCTTTACATAATAAAAAAATGAGCTATCAGGTTTAGCTTCTGGAACTAGTCTTACTTTTACGTGTGTTTTTTTTGCCATATTATTTTAAATTTTTTAAATTTTTAACAATTTTAGAAATTTTTACTAACTTATTTCTTAAATTATCAGCTTTTATAGAATTATTTGCCATTTCGTCAAGTTCTAAAGTCTCCTCACTATTTAGTATCTTTTTTACACCATTAATCGTCATACCCTGTTCCTTAAGGAGAAACTTAACTTTCTTAAGAATGTTTATACAATCTTGATTATAATACCTCCTATTTGAATTTAAAATTTTAGGTTTAATTTGCTTAAATTGTGTTTCCCAATATCTAATTGTATGAGTAGGTAAAATACCTTTTTTATTGGATTTTAGATTTAGTATTTTAGCAACCTCACCTATTGTTTTGTAAGCATTATCAGTTTTATCCATTGTCTTTTAAATTTACAAATTCTTTAAATTCTTTAGACGGTTTAAATAAAACAACTTCCCTGCTGGATATTGTCTTAGTTTCTTTAGTTTTTGGATTTCTTCCTATGCGAGATTTCTTTTCTCTTATTGTGAAAGTTCCAAATTTAGATAATTTAAGTTTTTTTTCTGATTTAATATTGTTTACAATAGTTGATAAGAAATCTTCAATAAGGTTTTCTGAGATTTGTTTTGAAAAACCTAGTTGCATATAAACTAAATTAACTAAGTCTTTTTTAGTTAAGTTTATTCTCATTTCTTTAAATATTCTGTTTTATCTTTTTTATCAAATTACCTCTTACAATTCTATGACAAACATCCAAGGAATTGGAAAACCCTATAAAATCTGTACCTCCGTGGCTTTTAACAACAGGCGAATCTAAACCTATAAAGATAGCCCCATTATATAATCTTGGATCCAATCTCTTTTTAAATTTATTAAGACTCGATATGTTTAAAAGCGATGAAATTTTTCCAATTAAAGATCCTGTCATTGCTTTTTTAAGTTCCTCTGTAATAAAATTTGCAGTTCCTTCAGCAGTTTTTAAAGCTACATTCCCAGTAAAACCATCCGACACAATGACATTAACATTTCCATCCATTAAATGATTGCCCTCAATATAACCATCAAAATTATAGTTATCAGATTTCTTATCATTTAAAATTTTATAAGTTTCTTTTATAATTTCATTTCCTTTAAGCTCTTCAGAGCCGATATTTAACAATCCAACATTTGGTTTGTCATCAGGATATAAAGATGTGTAAAGAGAAGCTCCCATTATTGCAAAATCTAATAAATTTTTAGAACTACATTCAATATTTGCACCTAAATCTAATACAACACTCATGTTTTTTTTATTTGGCCACAGTGCAGAAAGTGCTGGTTTGTCAATATTTTCAATCATTTTAAGATTTAATTTTGCAATAACTAATAGAGCTCCAGTATTACCTGCTGATACAACAATATCAGCTTCTTTATTTTTTACACTATTGATTGCTAGCCACATACTTGTGTCTTTGCCTCTTTTGGCACCCTCTAGAGGACTATCCGTACTTTTAACAACATTCTTTGTATGAATTATTTCATAGAAATTTTTATCAATTTTTTTTTGTAATAAAGGAACTATTTTTTCTTCGTCACCAAATATTTTAAAAAAAATATCTTTATTTGACTTGTGATTTAAAATAATTCCATCAATAACTTTTTTTGGTGAATTATCACCACCCATTGCATCTACTGCAATTTTAATCATATCTGACATTTAAGTTATAATATTACTCTTTAGGGTCTAAAACTTGTCTACCCTTGTACATGCCAGTTTTTAAATCCAAGTGATGAGAAAGTCTATACTCACCAGATTTTTTATCTTCAACAATATTTTTAGTTGAATATTTCATCGTTTGAGCTCTTCTCATTCCAGTTCTGGAAGGGGTTTGTTTGCGTTTTGGTACAGCCATAATTATTGGTTACTTACACTTTTTATAAAAGAATTCAAAGTTTTTTTTGATAAATTTTCATTAAATTTCTCAAAATAGTCAAGTAAATGATCAATTTTTTCATAATCACTAAAAAAGACTGAAAATTTTTTAATTTTATCTGCTTTTGATAATTCTTCCCAAAAATGTATTTCTGAAACCATTGAATGGAATAAATTGATGTAATCTTTCATTTTCTTATTTATTGATTGATCGCCATAACCTATTTCTCTTATACTTAATTCAAGCTGTCTAAAATTAAAGTCATAGATTTTTTGTAAAATGTCCTTATTTTCAATATTTTTAAAATTTTTCAAAAAAAAAGAAAAATGTAATAAAAATAATGATAATCTGTCTGAAAAGTTGTCTTGTCTTGATAAAAACTTGTATAATTCTTTATTTCTAGTGTAATTAATCAAATTGTTATAAATATTAAGATATTTTTCATCCATGATTAAAATATTATATATAATTTTTCTATCATTAGTAGTTGCAAATTGCTCATTCAAACCAGTTGTAAAACATCATGGTGTACCCTTTCTTGAAAAAAAACAAAAAAATCTGACAATCAATAAATCTAATAAAAATGATATAAAAAAAATACTAGGTATTCCTTCAACTACAAGCAAATTTGATAACGATATATGGATATATATAGAAAGAAAACAAACTCAATCAAAATTAAAAAATTTAGGTAAAATGAAAATCTATAAAAACGATGTTCTTGTATTAGAAATAGATAATTATGGAATTTTAAAAAGCAAAGAGTTTTATAATATTGATGACATGGAAGAATTAAAAAAATCTGAGTATCAGACAAAAACAGGATTTACAAAAAAATCATTTATTTACAACTTTATGTCTAGTATGAGACAAAAGATTAATGACCCTCTTGGAAAGAGGGCCAAAAAACGAAAAGAAGTTAGCCAGCAATAACTGCTAATAATAGCAACGCAACAATATTTGTAATCTTAATCATTGGGTTGACTGCTGGACCAGCGGTATCTTTATATGGGTCACCTACTGTATCACCTGTAACAGCGGCTTTATGAGCCTCTGAACCTTTACCACCATGGTTGCCATCTTCAATATACTTTTTAGCATTATCCCAGGCTCCGCCTCCTGCCGTCATTGATACAGCAACAAATAAACCCGTAATAATAACACCTAGTAACATTGCTCCTACAGCTGCAAGAGCCGCAACTTGTCCACCTATAGCTAAAATTATAAAATAAAGAACAACTGGAGATAACACAGGTAATAAAGATGGAATTATCATCTCTTTAATTGCTGCTACAGTTAAAAGATCAACTAATTTTGCATAATCTGGTTTTTGTTTTCTTTTCATGATACCAGGGAACTTTTTAAATTGTCTTCTAACTTCAACAACTACTGCTCCACCTGCTCTACCAACAGCTTGCATACCCATTGAACCAAATAAATACGGTAACATTCCACCAATTAATAAACCAACAACCACATATGGGTTAGATAAATCAAAAGTGACAACGATACCTTCAAGTTTAGATCCTGCTACACCTGAAAAATGTTTAATATCCTCAACATATGCAGCAAATAAAACTAGGGCCCCCAAACCAGCTGAACCGATAGCATAGCCTTTTGTAACTGCTTTAGTTGTATTACCAACTGCATCTAAAGCATCAGTAGTTTTTCTTACTTTTTTATCTAAGTTTGACATTTCAGCTATACCACCAGCATTATCGGTAACTGGTCCATATGCATCTAAAGCAACAACCATACCTGCTAATGCAAGCATTGTAGTAACTGCAATTGCAATACCATATAGTCCAGCGATAGAGTTAGTGGCTAAAATTCCTGCAACAATAATTAATGCTGGAACAGCAGTTGCTTCCATTGAAACAGCCAAACCTTGAATTACATTAGTACCATGTCCAGTTGTAGAAGAAGCTGCAACAGATTTTACAGGTCTATAATTTGTACCTGTATAGTATTCAGTAATCCAGATTAATAATCCAGTGATAACTAAACCAATTATTCCACAATAATATAAACTCATACCATTAAAGATTTTTCCATTAACATTATATTCTGTTGAAAAACCAATAACATGATCCGTGACAGGATATAAAATTACTATTGAAGATAAAGCTGAAACAACAAAACCTTTATACAAAGCGTTCATTACATTTTTGTCTTTACCAAGTTTAACAAAAAAAGTTCCTAAAATTGAAGTCAGAATACAGGCTCCACCAATAGTAAGTGGGTAAATCATCATACTCATATCACCTTGAAAAAATATTGAAGATAAAACCATTGTTGCAACTATAGTTACTGCATAAGTTTCAAATAAATCTGCAGCCATACCAGCACAATCTCCAACATTGTCACCAACGTTGTCAGCAATAACTGCTGGATTTCTAGGGTCATCTTCTGGAATTCCAGCTTCAACTTTACCCACTAAATCAGCACCAACATCAGCACCTTTAGTAAAGATACCTCCACCAAGTCTAGCAAAAATTGAAATTAAAGATGCACCAAAACCTAATGCAACAAGTGCATTCACAATTTCTCTCTCATCAACATTGTATTTTAATAATAAATAATAATAAACTGCTATAGCTAACAAAGCTAAACCAGCAACTAACATTCCAGTTACTGCACCCGATTTAAAAGCAACTGATAATCCTTGCGCAAGACCTTTTCTTGAAGCTTCAGCTGTTCTAACATTAGCTTCTACTGAAACTAGCATTCCAACATAACCAGCAATACCAGATAACGTAGCACCAACAAGATAACCAAGCCCAACTAATGGACTAAAAGCAACACTAACAATTACTAAAACTACAACACCTACAATTGCAATTGTTTTATATTGTCTTGCAAGATAAGCTTTTGCACCAATTTGAATTGAAGATGCAATATCTTGCATCTTTGCATTACCTGCACTTTGATTTAAAATATTTTTTCCAGTAAAAAATCCATAAACAATGGATAAAAAACCAGCTGCGATTGTGTATAATAATATTGTCTCTACTGTTGTGCTCATAAAAACCTTAAGGTTATTGATTGTTAAATTTTAAGCCCGGACAATACAAAAAAAGCTAAAAAAGACAATAAATAACTTCTAAAATTGATGCTTATAACCTTTATTTTTGACAAGTATTTGCTTGTTTTTTTGATCAATAATCTCATTTTGTTTTGAGCCTGAGTTTATTTTGCCAATCTTAGTTATCTTAATACCAAGAATTTTTGACGTATTATGAATGATTCTATTTTTAGATGGGCTGGCTGTAAAAAGGATCTGATAATCATCACCATTAGATATATATTTTAATTTACTTAATTTTTTATCTTTTATTAATTTTATTAAATTTTTTGAAATTGGAACATCTTGTTCTTTCAAAGTATAGGATAATTTTTGCTTATTAATCATTTTATCTAAATCTGTGATAAGACCATCAGACACATCAATAGAAGTATTAGCAAATTTTAATAAACTTTTTGCTAAATTAATCTGAATATCAGGTAGGTAATACTTGTTAATAAAGTAGTCTTTAATTTTTTTTGAAACTTTAATTTTATTCTTTAAAAGTTGTAGACCAACAAAACTATCTCCTAAATTTCCAGTTACATAAATATCATCATTATATCTAGCTCTATTTCTATAAATTATATTTTTTGAGTATCCAACCGATGTAATAGAAAAGCTCAATTTATTTGAGAATGTTGTGTCACCACCACATAATAAAATTCCATATTTTTTTTGTTCTTTAGATAATGATTTAGAAAAATTTGACAATTTTTTATGTGAAAATGTATCTTTATTACCTGATCCTGAAACAAAATAAAATTTAGGTGTGACTCCTTTACATATTAAATCAGATATAGAAGATCTTATAATTTTTTTTATTACAAGATCTGGTTTTTTAAAATTTAAAAAATGACTACCCTCATTATAGGTATCAATTGAAATAACTAAGCCTTTTTTTTTATCAAAAAAAACATCATCATTAAGATTTAGTGAAGATTTATTAGACTTTGCTAATTTTGAAAAATATTTTCTAATTAATTCAAATTCATGCATTGGAAGTTCGCAATTTTTTTCCAACATTGTCAAGAAGTGCGTTTAAATATTTTGTTTGCGAGTCTTCTAAAAAGAAATTTGATGAATTTAAATATTCTTTAATTATAATATTAATAGATAAGTTTGGTTTATACATGAATTCATATGTTGCAGCTTTTAAAATAGTTTGAAAAACTTTATCAAGATTTTCTAAAACAAATTCATCACCAAGTTTATTGTTTAACTCATCATTAATTAATTCATTTCTTTCTATAGTTCCTAAAACTATATCCTTTATAAATTTTTTAAATCTATGTTTGGGAAATTCTATATTATCATCTTCATTATAAAGTTTTCCATATAACTTTTGTATTATAATTACTCTTGGGTTATTTTTAGGATTAAAATGAGTTCTCATTATTGTGACAAGATAGATAGCACTGCCTTAGCAGCCTCTGCACCTTTTTTTTTTCTTATTTTTGCTTGAGCCATATTTAGACATGTTATAATTCCATTACCAATAGGTTTTTTATTTGTTATTGATAAATGCATTATAGCATTAGTGGATGCTTGAGATATAAAATCAAAATGAGGTGTTTCACCTTTAATAACACAGCCTAATGCAATAAAAGCATCAAATTTTTTAATATTTTTTGATATTGTCACCGGTATTTCAAACACACCTGGAACTCTAATTATTTTGATCAAATTAGATTTTGGTATCAATTTTAGAGTACTTTCTAAAAGACCTTTGGCTATATCTTCGTAATAATCAGCAATTACTATTAAATATTTTTTTTTCATTAAATTATTTCTTGTTTGGTTATCTTTATACCATAACCATCTAAACCAATAACTTTTTTGGGAGACTTACTAATTAAAGTCATGTTCTTAATCTTCAAATCTTTGATTATTTGAGCTCCTATACCATAATTTCTAATTAGTTTATCTTTGCCCTTTTTATAAAAATCTTTATTCTTATAATCTTTTAGTGTTTGAGTGACTGATTTTAAATTAGTGTCCTTTATAAAAACAAGAACACAATTGTTAAACTTTTTAAAATAATTTAACGTTTTGTTAAATGAATTTGGCAATTCTTGATTCATTAAATAATTTTGAACTACATTTGATGATATTACCCTTACTCTTGGAGTGACACCTTTTTTAATATTACCTTTTATTAGAGCAAAATGCTCTGAGCCATCAAGTAGATTCTCGTAAATTCTAATTTTATATTTTTGATTTTTAACTACAATATTGCTTTGTTTTTTTAACCTTATTAATTTTTCTTTTTTGAGTCTGTAAGCGATTAAATCCTCAATTTTTCCAATTTTAAGATTATGTTTTTTAGCAAAATTAAATAAATCTTGACCTTTTGCCATTGTTCCATCTTCATTCATGATCTCACAAATAACAGCTGAATTATTTTTTTTAGCCAATTTAGATATATCAACTGATGCCTCAGTATGTCCGGCTCTAACAAGCACCCCTCCATCTTTAGCTATTATTGGAAAAACATGGCCCGGAGAAACAATATCATTTTTTTTAACATTTTTTTGTGATGCAATTTTGATAGTTTTAGCTCTATCTTTTGCTGATATTCCAGTTGTAATACCTTTTTTTGCTTCAATAGAAATAGCAAAAGCAGTTTTGTTTCTTGACTGGTTGTTTGTAGACATTAACGATAAATTTAATCTTTTAGCCTGAAGACTATCAAGAGCTAAACAAATTAATCCACGACCATGCATAGCCATAAAATTTATGTTTTTAGCATTAGAATTTGAGGATGAAATAATTAGATCACCTTCATTTTCTCTTTTTTCATCATCAACCAAAATGAACATGCCGCCTTTTTTAGCAACATTAATAATATTTTCTATCGTGGCAAAATTATTTTTTTTCATTAAAATAATTTCTAACGTATTTAGATAAGATATCTATCTCTATATTGACTAAACTATTTTTTTTAAGATCTATCAAGTTAGTTTCATTATAGGTGTGAGGTATTATCCAAATTTGGAAACCTTTTTTAGTAATCTTTGAAATAGTAAGAGATATACCATTTATACATATTGATGCTTTCTCTATTAATTGTTTTTTTTGTTTGGGAGTAATAATGAAATTAAAAAGGTATGATTTATCAATTTTTTTTATACCTCCAACTTTACCTACTGTGTCAACGTGACCTTGGCATATGTGTCCGGAGATTTTTGTTCCATATTTTAGAGGCAATTCTAAATTAATAACATCTTTGATCTTTAAAAATTTAAATTTAGATCTTTCGATAGTTTCTTTTGATAGATAAAATTCCATAACTTTGGATTTATAAGAAATTAAAGTTAAACAAACACCATCACAGGCTACAGAAAGTCCAATATTTTTACTACTTAGTTTAAAGTTACTTTTAATAAAAACATTTAAACCTTTTGGTCTTTTTATGATTTTTGTTACAACACCCTGATTATAAATAATTCCATTAAACATATTTAGATCTTATGCAATATTACTGTGTCTTTGCCAAAATTTGATTTTAACTTTTTCCTATTTTTATACTTTTGTTTAAGAATTTTTAAACCATTAAATTCCCTGAAATCATTTAATTTTGGTAATTTTTTTGAACTTTTGAATAAATAAAATTGATTATATATTTTTTTTTCAAGTAAATAATTTGTTAAATCATTGCCACCTTCAACTAAAATATTTCTTGATCCTAGACTATAAAGTTTTTTCATGATTGTTTTTATTTCAAATTTCTTATCTTTGGTTATTTTTGATTTGATAAGAGTAATTTTACTTTTTTTTAATTCATCCACTTTTGATTTATTAGCTTCATTATAAAAAACAATAGTGTTGTCTTTCACTGCAGATTTAAATAAATAACTTTTTGTATTAAGACTTAGTTTGTTATCTAAAACAATTCTTGTAGGTGAAAAATTCCTCATATTTTTTAATCTACAATTCAATCTAGGATTATCTTTATTTAATGTTTTGTAGGAAATCATAATTGAGTCATTAGAATATCTTAAATAGTGTGTAAGTTTATCTGACAATTTATTTGTAATCTTTTTGTAACCTTTGCTGTAAATCAAATTATTTTTTGAGATTGCAATTTTACCTGTAATAAATGGTAGTTTATTTTTCTTATTATAAAAATATGAACTATAAAATTGCAAAATATCATTTTTTAATAATCCAGATTTAACCTTAATATCCTTCAATTTTAATATTTTTTCTGTTTTACCATAAACTCTTTTATCAACATCTTTAACTGAATAAATAACTTCAGAAATTTTAGATTTTATTATTGAATTAGTGCATGGTGATGTCACGCCATAATGGCAACAAGGTTCTAATGTTACATACATTTTTGAACCCTTAAGATTTTCAGAACAATTATTTATTGCATTGTATTCGGCATGCGGCCTTCCATTCAATGAAGTTCTACCAATTGATATAATGTTATCATTTTTAACAATTACACAGCCTACTGAGGGATTTAACCCTGTAAGACCTTTTCTTGATATTGCCAAATCTAAGGCAAGCTCCATATATAGATGATCTTTAAATGAAAATTTATCTTTTTTTGTAGACATCTAATTTGTCCACGAATTGTACAAAATCTTTTTCTTCTCTAAAATTTCTATACACAGATGCAAAACGAACATAAGCTACAGGGTCTAATTCTTTTAGGCCTTCCATGACCATAGTTCCTATTGTATTTGTTGAAATTTCACTTTGACCCAGTTCTTCTAAGGCTCTTGAAATTTTACTTATAAATTTTTCTGCAGTTTCAGTATCGATTGGTCTTTTTTTAAGTGCAATATAAATTGATTTAGAAAGTTTATCTCTATCAAAAGAAGATTTTCTTCCATTCTTTTTAATAACCATTATTTCTCTAAATTGAACTCTTTCAAAAGTCGTGAAACGAGCACCACAAACACACAATCGTCTTCTTCTAATAGCTGTACCATCCTCAGTAGGTCTAGAGTCAACTACTGATGTTTCTCCTTTTTTACAAATTGAACAAATCATTTATTACAGATTCTTATATATTGGAAATGATGAAGTTAAAGTAATTACTTCATTTTTGACTTCATTTTCAATTTTAGCGTTATCAGATGGGTTGTCAGACAGTCCTTTTAAAGTTTTGGTGATCAATTCACCTACAGTTTTAAATTCATTTAACCCAAAACCTCTGGTAGTTGCTGCTTGTGTTCCTAATCTAATACCGGAAGTAATCATTGGTTTTTCAGTATCAAAAGGAATTCCATTTTTATTACATGTTATATTGGCTCTAGATAGACTTTCAGCAGCTAAATTACCTTTGACGTTATATGGTCTTAAATCTACTAACATTAAATGTGTATCGGTACCATCTGAGTAAATTTTAAAACCATTATTCTTTAAAGTCTCAGCTAACATTTTAGCATTTGCTAAAACTGATTGAATATAATCTTTAAATTCTGGTTGCAATGCCTCTAAAAATCCAGCTGCTTTTGCTGCTATAATATGCATTAATGGTCCACCTTGATAACCAGGGAATACAGCTGTATTAAATTTTTTAGCTAGATCTTCATGATTAGTCAAAATTATTCCTCCTCTTGCACTTCTAAACACCTTGTGAGTTGTTGAGGTTACAACATGAGCATGATCACATGGATTTGGGTAACCTTTTCCTGCTACTAAACCAGAAAAATGTGCCATATCTACCATTAAGTATGCACCAATTTTATCAGCTATATCTCTAAATCTTTTAAAATCTATCACTCTTGAATATGCACTACCACCAGCTATGATTAATTTTGGTTTATGTTCTAAAGCTAGTTTTTCCACATTATCATAATCAATAAGTTCTGACTCTTTATCAACATCATAACCTATTGCATTAAACCATTTACCTGACATAGAAATTTTTAGGCCGTGAGTAATGTGACCACCTGAATTTAAACTCATACCCATAAATGTATCACCAGGATTTAATAATGCTAAAAATACTGCACCATTAGCTTGAGCACCTGAATGTGGTTGAGCATTTGCAAATTTACAATTAAATAACTCTTTTAATCTTTCAATCGCTAAATTTTCAGCTACATCAACATGTTCACAACCATTGTAATATCTTTTCCCTGGATAACCCTCTGCATATTTATTTGTTAAAACAGATCCTTGTGCTTCCAATACAGCTTGTGAAACAATATTTTCAGAAGCTATTAACTCGATATGTTGCTGTTGTCTTAAAAGTTCATCTTGAATAGCTTTATAAAGTTGTGGATCTTTTTTAGACAAACTATCCTCAAAAAAACTTTTATAACTATCATTTAAGTAATTTTTTTCTCTAGACATAATTAAATTTTTTTAATTCTTGTAGAGTGTCTTCCACCTTCAAATTTAGTATTTAAAAAAACACCAACACAACTTAAGGCATTTTTTTTGGTTAACAATCTTGATCCTAATGTAATGATGTTTGCATCGTTATGCAATCTTGATAATTTTGTTGATTTTAAGTTAAAACATTGCGCAGCACGTATGTTTTTATGTCTATTCGCCGCAATATTCATTCCCATGCCAGAGCCACAAACTAAAATACCAATATTATCTTTATTTGTTTTCACTCTCTTAGCAACCTTATGAGCATAATCTGGGTAATCAACTCTATTAGCATTGTAAGGACCCATATCTTGAAAAGATAATTTTTTTTTTGATAAATATATCTTAATAAATTCTTTTAATTTGTACCCAGCGTGGTCTGATGAAATAAATATTTTTCTCAAATTAATTAAATTTATGATCTAACACGCAAGCAACTAAGTGAATTCTATTTTCTTCACCACCGTTAAACGCATTATGATATTTAGTATTATTAGTTATCCACACAGATCCGTCAGCAGGCAAGTGTTTTGCAACATTATCTATAACCATATGACAACCAGGGTTTGTAATAATTGGAATATGTAATCTAGGTTCTGGGTCTCTATGCCAACTTAATGTTGATCTGGGTTGTTTTAATAAAATTCTAATTCTTCCTAGTTTATATTTTGATGACAATACATCAAAAACTTCTTTAAAGTATGTGTTTTTATAATCATCAATAAATTCTGAATATGCAGCCTCGTTAATACTTTCGTCTCTTATTTCTTCTTTACCCGAAGAATCTGGGTAAGTCCAAAAAACTCCTCTAGCTTTATGGCCTTTAATGGAATCAGGATCACCTGGTATTTGAGTTAAAGAAATAGCTCCAAAATTGGTTATACCTGCTGGACCATCAAAGTTCTTTATCTTTACAATTTCTTTATATGCTTTTTGTAATTCTTTAATATTAAATTCAATGTCTTGCTTTTGAAAATCTTGAAAATTTAGCGTCATTATATTTGTTTTTTTTACCCTTAATAATTGTTTAATACCCTTTTTAAGTTATATTTGTATATTACATTTGTCGCATTTTAAAAGAAAATTAAAACATGATTACAGGAAAATACCCAGCCTTAAGACTTAGACGAAATAGAAAGAATTCGTGGTCAAGAAAGTTAATTCAAGAAAATACCTTAAGTTCAAATGATTTCATACTACCAATATTTTTAATAGACGGATCAAATAAAAAAGAATCAATAACATCAATGCCAGATGTTTATAGATATACAATAAATAGACTTGCGCAGATAGTGGATAAAGCTATTGATAATGGATTACCAATGGTTGCTCTTTTTCCTAAAACTAGAAATAGTTTAAAAAATGAGATTGGCTCTGAATCGCTCAATGAAAATAATTTAGTTTGTAAAGCAATTGTTGAAATTAAAAAAAGATATAAAAATCAAATAGGTATAATGTGTGATGTTGCATTAGATCCATACACTTCTCATGGTCATGACGGATTGATTAAATCAAATCAGATTATTAATGATGAAACAATTAAAGTCCTAATAAATCAGTCGTTGCTTCAGGCTGAAATGGGTTGTGATGTTTTGGCCCCTTCTGACATGATGGATGGAAGAGTTGGAGAAATTAGAAAAGCATTAGATCAAGTAGGCTATCAAAATATTCAGATTCTTTCTTATGCTGCAAAATATGCTTCTAGTTTTTATGGACCATTTAGAGACGCTGTTGGATCCAAAGGATCTTTAAAAGGAGATAAAAAAACTTATCAAATGGATTTTAGAAATACCGATGAAGCATTAAGAGAGGTTGCTTTAGATGTTAAAGAAGGTGCGGATATGGTTATGGTAAAACCAGGTATGCCCTATTTAGATATTATAAAATCAATTAAAGAAAAATTTAAGATACCAGTTTTTGCATACCAAGTATCTGGAGAATATAGCTTAATTTCTCATGCAATTAAAAAAAAACTAATTAATGAAGATGCTATTTATGAAAGTTTAGTTGCATTCAAAAGAGCTGGAGCAAATGCAATTGTTAGTTATTATGCTGATAGAATTAATAAAATTATAAAATAATTATTTAAAAGAATTTATAAATAATAACCGGCTATTTGGATAGTTTAAATTATTAGGTTTTAAAATAGTTTTATCCAAATAATCACTAACTAATTTGAGTCCGTTTAATAAAGTTTTTAAATCGTTTACTTTAAGATTTTTTTCAATTAAAAAATTAGGTACATATTTTTTTTCTTTAGAAGAAATGGCATAATACACAGTCTCATTTTCAACTATATCTTTTTCAACTAGGTTTTCTAATTCAAGGTCATAACCAAGAATTTTAAGTAACTCTAGTTCCCAAAAAATATAATTTTTTAGCCAATCATCGTTTTTAAAAATTGAAAAAAGATTATCTATTAAAGCATAAACTTTAATATTTGATTGAGACTCTGCAGTTAAAATTTTAATCAAATTCATAACAGATGTAATGCATGATAATTTTTGTTTATGGTCAAAATATAAAGGACTATAGGCATTAAGTATCTCAACTTTAAAATAACCTATTCTATTAACGTTTTTTGAATTATGATTGATGTGTAATTTATTACCTATCTGAAGGTAATTTTTAATTTTTTTTGAAGTACCCCCAAAAATAATACCTGAAACTTTTCCATGATTTTTAGTATACAGTTCAGTAATTAAAGAATTTTCATTATATCTATTTTTACTAATTAAAAAACCTTCATCTATCCAATTCATATTTTGATCACTTTATATTTTTTAAACATTCAATAGCAGCATTTTGTTCAGCATCTTTTTTTGATTTTCCTGATGAAATAAAATATTTTGTATCAGGAAGTTTTACACCAACTTTAAACATAGGTTTATGGCGAGGTCCTGTGTTTGAAATTAATTTATATGAAGGAAGTTTTTTGAATTTTTTTAAACTAAACTCTTGTAGCTTAGTTTTTGCATCAATTTGTGTAATAATACTATTTTTAATATGATTTTTCCATAATTCTAAAACAACTTTCTCTGCAACACTTAAACCCCTATCAAGGAAAATAGCACCTATTAAAGCTTCACAACTATCTGACACAATCTTATCTTCAATCTTAATTTTTTTATTTTTAGGATTAAAAGTTAATATAAATTTATCTAAGTTAATATTTTTTGCTATTTCTAAGCAGGTAGTTTTATTAACTAATGATGCAAATTTTTTATCAAGAATTCCTTCTTTTTCATCAGGATATATTTCTAATAATTTTTTTGATACAATTAAACCAAGAACACGGTCACCTAAAAATTCTATTTTTTCATTATTTTTGTTTGTATCAAAACTTTTGTGGGTAAGAGATTGCTTTAATAAGTCTAAATTTTTAAATTTAACATTAATTGTTTTTTCTAGTTTATGGATGTTCCTAATCATTAATTAATTTTATCAAATGTTCTATTAAATCTTATAGATTTATGCCATTTCCAAAAAGCAAAAATACTGCCTATATTTCTGTCAGATGAAAAAAATATAAACTGAGCTTTTCCAACTAAATTGTCTTTGTGCACATACCCAACACTTGTTAAATATCTACTATCTTTAGAGCAATCTCTATTATCTCCTAAAAAAAAATAGTGATTTTCGGGAACTGTAAATACATCGGAATTTTGATACGTGTAATCTTTTAAATAAACAGTATGAAATTTTTTTCCATTTGGTAAAATTTCCTCAAATTTATAAACATCAATAACTCTGTTTCCACAGTAAATTTTGTTTTTAATTAAAATTTTAGATTTCAAAATTTCACTACTATTTAAATATAAATTACTATTTATGAATTGAATTTTGTCACCAGGCAGACCAATTAATCTTTTTATATAATCAGTCCGATTGTCTGCAGGTGTTTTAAATACAACAACATCTCCTCTTTCTGGATTATTAAATAAAATTCTTTTATTCAATATAGGAGGGCTAAAAGGAAAAGAATGTTTGCTATAACCATAAGAATATTTAGTTACAAAAAGTCTATCACCGACAAGTAATGTGGGTTCCATGGAAGATGATGGTATATAAAAAGGCTGGATTAATAGAGATCTAATAATAATGGCAATAATTAAAGCATACAAAAGAGTCCTTATATTTTCTGAAAAAAAATTTTTATCTAATTTCATTTTGATTGAATAATTGTAAATGCAGTTGAGTAATCTTTTTCATCAGAAATTGAAAGAAAACAATCAAAATTTCTAACTTTAAATCTTTTTTGAATGATTTTAGTAATTTTATTGGTTATCAAATAATATGGTTTGCCCATGGTATCATTCATTATCACTATATCTTTGAAGTTTAAGTTTTTTCTAAAACCTGTACCTAAAGCTTTTGTAAATGCCTCTTTAGCAGCAAATCGTTTAGAAAAATAATTTACTTTGTTTTTTGTCAAATTTGATTGTTTGAGTTCTTTATTGTCATAAACTCTGATCTTAAATTTGGTATTTTTTAAAGAATTTTTAATTCTTTTGTTTTCGATAATATCAACACCAATACCAAGAATTTTCATTATCTAATTCCTAATGATTTTTTTGAAATTTTTAATAACCTTTGAAAGGCCAATAAAAACAGCTTCACCAATAATAAAATGACCAATATTGAATTCTTGAATTTCTTTAATTTTATTTAGTATTTTTGTTGTTTTGTAATCCAGTCCATGACCAGCATGTACTTCAATATTATACTTATTTGCAAGTACCGAACTATTCTTTATTCTATTGAACTCATTAATATAATTTTTCTTAGATTTTATTAAGTTTGAAATTTTGCCAGTATGTATTTCAACACAATCTGTATCTAACATTTTAGATAATTTTATATCTTTAATTGACGGATTTATAAATAAGCTTGTTCTAATTTTAGCTTTTTTAAACTTTTTGATAATTGTATTCAATTTTTTTTGATTTTTTTCTAAATCTAATCCGCCTTCTGTTGTAACTTCTTTTCTATTTTCGGGTACAATACAAATATAGTCAGGTTTTATTTTAAGGGCATTTTTAACAATTGTATCATTCATTGAAATTTCAAGATTAACCAAAACTTTTTTTAAATTACAAATATTTTTAGCATCTAAATCATTAATATGTCTTCTATCTTCTCGTAGATGAATAGTCACAGAGTCTGCACCCATATTAATTACTTGGGTTGCTGCATAATATGGATCTGGATGTTTTTCACCCCTAGCATTTCTAATAGTTGCTATATGATCTATGTTTACACCTAATCTTTTCACTTAATAAATCTACTTCCTGGTGTGGTGATAGGTATCGATTTAAGATTTTGTGGTAATTTTTTTTCACTAAATGTTGGAACGTCTATTTTTAAGTGAGATGTGATACCTGTTTTAATTTTGAGGGATTTTTTGGTTGATCTATCTATTATAGATGCGAATCCTAAAAGTTTAGCATTTGCCTTTTTAATTAATTTTACACATTCTAAACTTGATTTACCTGTTGTTATTACATCCTCTATTATTAAAACTTTAGCTCCCTTTTGAATACTAAAACCTCTTCTTAAAGTAAATTTTCCATTAACTCTCTCACAAAAAATTGTTTCTTTTTTTAAAAGTTTACCAACTTCATATCCTATAATTACTCCACCCATTGCTGGAGCAAGAATTAAGTCAATGTTTTTATATTTTTTTTTTATTTTGTTTGCCAAAGATTTGCAGATTCTTTCAGCTAAATTAGGAAAGCTCAAAAGTTTTGCACATTGTATATATTTTGAAGAATGCAATCCTGAGGATAATACAAAATGGCCTTCTAAAAGAGCATTAGTCTTTTTTAAAATATTTAAGGATTTTTTGTGTGAAAGCATTTCTTTTATCTTCGTGTCTAATTATCTTAAATTTTATACCTTTTTGTTTGAGCACTGCAATAAAATTTGTGAAGTTTTTAAGATTAGTAATGATTAATTTGAATTTAAAATTAATATATTTCGGATTTTTACCTGCCATTTCAACATTAGAAATATTCAACTTATGACTACCAATTAAAGAACTAATATCACCAAGTTGGCCTGGTTGATCAGGTAATGAAATCCATAATGTAGTGTTGTATTTTTTTGCCTTCTCTTCTTTCTGCTCACCTTTATCATGCCAATACCTTCTGATAGCCGATCTAGCTTTACCAGTTTTTGTTGTTGGTATCCAATGGAGTGATGGAGATTGATTTTTTGAAGTGATAATATTTACACTATCGCCATTTCTTAATATGTCCTGTAATTCAGATTTATTTCCATTTATTTCACATCCAATTGCTGTGTTACCTATTTTTGTATGTACTGCATAAGCAAAATCTATCGCTGTTGCGTCTTTGGGTAGTTTAATTACAGAGCCCTTAGGTGTAAAACAAAATACATTTTCCTGAAACATTTGTAATTTAGTATATTCATAAGAATGTTCAGGATTTTCATTTTTTTCAATGATCTCAACAAGGTCTTTTAACCAATCGTATTCCTTCCAACTAACAGAATTAAATTTTTCTGATGATTTGTATTGCCAATGAGAAGCAACACCTCTTTCTGCAAATTCGTGCATTTCACGTGTTCTTATTTGAATTTCTATAGGTTTTTTATTTGATCCTATTACCGCCGTATGAATTGATTTATATCCGTTGATTTTAGGTGATGATATATAGTCTTTAAATTTACCCGGAATACAATTATATTTTTTATGAAATATGCCAAGAGTTTTATAACACTCATCAATATTATCTAATATTATCCTAAAACCAATGATGTCTGTAATTTGCTCCAAAGATACTCTTTTTTTTTGAACTTTTCTCCATATAGAAAACGGAGTTTTTTCTCTACCATAAATTTCTGGATTTATATGATGTTGATTTAAGATTTCACTTAATTCAAATGAAAGTTCTTCAAATATATTCTTTCTATCTAATTTAATTTCATCAAGTTTTTCTTTAATTAATTTCCTTGCCTCATAATTTAAAATTTCAAATGATAAATCTTCTAACTCATCTCTAATTCTGTGCATGCCCATTCTATCAGCTAATGGTGCATAAATTTCCATTGTTTCTTGAGCAATTCTTTTTCTTTTTTCCTCTTTTGTGATAGCTTTAATTGTTCTCATGTTGTGAAGACGGTCAGCTATTTTTACCAATAAAACTCTAATATCTTTAGATGTTGCTAAGATTAATTTTCTAAAATTTTCTACTTTCGAATTGCCTCCAGCAGTATTTTCAAAAACTGAAATCTTTGTTACACCATCAACCAAGTCAGCAACTTCATCACCAAATTCGCTTTTAATAGTTTCGTATGTGGCAAAAGTATCTTCTATGGTATCGTGCAACAATCCAGTAGTAATAGTTGCACTGTCTAACTTTAAATCTGTCAAAATATTTGCAACTTCAATAGGGTGAACAGAATATGGGTCACCAGATGCTCTTTTTTGATTTTGATGAGCCTTTACTGCAAAATTATAAGCTTTATCTAATTTTTCTAAATTTAAAAATTTATTATATCCTTTAATCTTATTTATTAATTCACTAGAGTTAGGCATCGTTCATTATAACACTAAATCAAATTTGTTTAATAGATCTAATATCGTTATTTGGCAGCAAATAAATTAACTGCTTAATGTTCTTTTTTATGATGGGATGCACCCATTTTTTTTCAATTTCAAATAATGGAAATAATACAAAATTTCTTTTATGCATCATTTTATGAGGTAAATTTAATTTACCTTTTAAATTTAGACCATTAAAATCTAGTATATCAATATCACATTCTCGAGGGGAGTTTCTGATAGATTTTTTTCTTCCTAGCTTAACCTCAATTAATTTACACAATCTTAATAGTTCAATGGGTTTCAATTTACTACTTGCTTTAATAACAATATTTATAAACTTTGGATTATTTTGGTCTGGCCAAGACGGCGTTTCGTAGTAACTTGATACTGACAAAAAGTTTACATTATTTTCCAATAAATATGATTTCGCTTTTTCTATATTGTTGACCTTATTACCCAGATTTGAGCCAACACCTAGATAAACTATTTTAACTTGATTTTCTGATATATCTAGCTTTGTCACGATTCCAATCTCTATTTTTCTTGGTGGCTCTTTTATCAAACTGTTTTTTCCCTTTTGCAACTGCTAATTCAATTTTAGCTTTGCCTTTTTTAAAATACATTTTTGTTGGCACAATAGTAAAACCATCTCTTTGCATTTTACCAATCAATTTGTTTATTTCTTTTTTGTTAAGTAAAAGTTTTCTTTCATCCATTGGACCATGATTTGAGTAACTGGCTTGCTTATAAGCTGCTATATGTGAGTTTATTAAAACTAGCTCTCCATTTTTTTCTACGGCATATGAATCAGCTATATTAACTTTGCCATCTCTAATAGATTTTATTTCAGAACCTTTTAAAACTATCCCTGCTTCTAAAAGATCTTCAAAAAAATAATTGAAACTAGCTTTTCTGTTTAAACAAATAATCTTTAAACCAGAATTGGTTTTTTTATTCATTAAATCAGTTTAGCTGAAACTAAAGCTTTTTTTACTATTGATTTTGTTTCCTCAGTAACTTTAACTAAAGGTAATCTTACAGCATCATCGCATAAATTCATTAATTTTGCTGCATACTTTACTGGGCTTGGATTACTCTCTACAAACATAGCATTATGTACAGTTTGTAAAATATTGTCTAATTTTTTTGCTTCGTTAAGGTCATTTTCGTTTTTTGAAATTGAAAATTTTTGGAAATCTGAGCAAATTTTTGGAGCAATATTTGCGGTAACACTTATTGATCCAACACCACCTCTCCTATTGAATTCGAATGCATTATCATCATTACCAGTTAGTTGAACAAATTCATCACCCATTTTAGATAATTGCAGATCAACTCTATTTAAATCGCCAGTAGCATCTTTTACACCAACAATATTTTTTAATTCAAAAAGTCTTGCCATTGTGTCAACAGACATGTCAATGACAGATCTTCCAGGGATATTGTATATCAATATAGGTATCCCACATTTATCATTAATTGCTTTATAATGCTGATATAATCCTTCTTGGGTAGGTTTATTGTAATAAGGTGTAACAATTAACGCTCCATCAGCTCCTGCTTTCTCTGCATGTGATGTCAATGAAATTGCTTCTTCTGTAGAGTTTGAGCCAGTTCCAGCAATAACTGGAATTTTTCCATTACTTTCTTTAATACATAAATCAATTACTCTTTGATGTTCTTCGTGGCTAAGAGTGGGAGATTCTCCAGTTGTACCAGCTGGGACTAAACCACCTGTACCATTGTCCATGTGGAAATGAATTAATTTTATATAAGCATCTTCATCAAGGCCATTATTTTTAAACGGTGTGATTAACGCAACATTTGATCCTTTGAACATAAATACTTATAACATAGATTATAGATTCATATACTAAAAGATTATGTTGAAAAATTTATTATTATTTATTGGGCTACTTATATCAATTATTATAAGTTTTAATAATCTGTCAGCTGAAACGATATCTTTAATTCCATTAAAGAAACCTGTTCTTTCTAACGATGAGTTTAATAAAAAAATATCTAAAAATATTATTAAACCTATAAAAAAACCAAAAAAAGATAAAATTGTATCAATTGAAAAAAAGAAAATTATAAAAACACTAAAAGAAACCAAATTATCTTTTAAAATACCTAAAAAAAAACCATCAATCGCTGGAATAAATACTTCAAAAAATATTAAAATATCTAAATATTATAGCAAAAAAGACTTTGGAATAGCTAAAAAAGCAATTTCAGAAATGCAAAAAAGTAAATGGACTACATCGCTCAAGATAGCAAAAAAAGCAAAAGATAAATCAATATATAATTTTATTCAATGGAAGCATCTTTTGACATCTGGAAATCAAGCATCTTTTTATGATTATAAAGTGTTTATTGATCAAAATTCAAAGTATCCAAGAATTGGTAGGTTAAAATATCTTGCAGAACACAAGTTATCTACTGCAAAAATATCTCCAAAAAAAATAATTGATTGGTTTGATGGCAAAGAGCCACTTAGTGGATATGGTAAAATGATAATTGGTGAAAGTTTTGTTTTAACAGGAAATAAAGATAAAGGTAAAAAATTAATTAAAGAAGGATGGATAACTGCAGATTTATCTAAAAATGAATTAAAATTTTTTAGAAAAAAATTTAAAAAATATCTCAATGCAGATGACTATATTAAAAGAGCAGATTATCTGGCATGGAACAATAAATATTGGGATTTAAAAAGATTGTTAAGATATTTGCCTAAAGATTATGAGCTCTTATATACAGCAAGACAAATATTAATGACCAGAGGCTATGGTGTAGATCAAGCAATAAAAAATGTTCCAGAAAAATTTAAAAACGATGCTGGGTTAAATTACGATCGTTTAAAATGGCGAAGAAAAAGAGGTCGTGTAGACTCATCCTTAGAAATTTTATTAAGTATTAAAAATGATAAAAACTATCTTGTAGAACCTGAAAAATGGTGGAAAGAACGTGAAATCATTTCCAGAGCATTGATCTATAAAAAGAAATATGAAACTGCTTACAAAATTTCAAGTAATCATGGTATGTCGAAAGGATCAGATTTCGCAGCTGCAGAATGGATGAGTGGTTGGATTGCATTAAGTTTTTTAAACGATCCTTTGATAGCTAAAGATCATTTTCAAAATTTTTATAATAATGTAAATTACCCTATAAGTACATCAAGAGGTGCATATTGGCTTGGCAGAACTTATGAAGAATTAGGTAATAAAGAACAGTCAGTGTATTGGTACGATATAGCATCAAAATATCTTACAACATATTATGGGCAGTTAGCCTTTTTAAAATTAGATCCTAGCGGTAAATTTGAACTTAATAAGGATATGAAGATAGATAACAAATACAGGTATATTTTTTTTAATAAAGAACTTGTAAAAATTACATATCTTTTGGATGAATTAAAAAAAGATAAATATACAAAATTTATTTTAAGACACTTGGCAAATGATAATATTCAAAAAGGAAGTGAAGTTTTAGCAGCTGAACTCGCTACAAACATACAAAGATATGATTTTGCTATTCAAATATCCAAAATATCTTCCTACCAAAAAAGATTTCACAATAAATTTAATTATCCAATTATAAGCACACCCAAAAAAATTAACGGTCGTAAAATTCCTGAAAGTGCATTTATCTTGTCAATTATAAGACAGGAAAGTGAATTTGATTTAAGTGCTAATAGTCACGCAGGTGCAAAAGGATTAATGCAATTAATGCCTTACACGGCTAAGTTAGTTTCTAAGCAAGCAAAACTTCCCTACTCAAAATCAAGATTAACTTCAGATCCTGAATATAATATAAATTTAGGTTCTCATTACATAGCAGGATTAATATTACAATATGAAGGAGCATATCCTTTTGCAATCGCAGCCTATAACGCAGGTCCTAATAGAGTAAAATATTGGAAAAAAATAAATAAGAATCCTCAAAAGAAACAAATTAACTATGTTGATTGGGTCGAGCTAATTAAATTTAGAGAAACAAGGAATTATGTTCAACGTGTGTTAGAGAATTATAATGTTTACAGATACATATTGGAAAAAAAACCTATACCTATGAAAGATTTTTTTAAAGATCAGCCTCTATTTTAATGGCGGAAGAGGAGGGATTCGAACCCTCGGTACAAGTTTCCTCGCACGGTCATTTAGCAAACGACTGGTTTCAGCCTCTCACCCACTCTTCCGTATGACATAGTGTATTAAGTGATTGTATTGAAAATTCAATATTTATAAAGTAATTATTCGATAATTATGAAAAATAGATATTCTGTATTTTCTTTGATTAAAAATGCTCTTTCTTATCATGAGAATTGGCAGAGAGCATGGAAAGATCCTGTTCCTAAAAAAGAATATGATGCTGTTATTATTGGTGGAGGTGGCCACGGACTAGCTACAGCCTACTATTTAGCAAAAAAACATAACATGAAAAATATTGCTGTTGTTGAAAAAGGCTGGATTGGTGGAGGAAATACTGGAAGAAATACCACAATAATAAGATCAAATTATTTATGGGACGCAAGTGCTGGTCTCTATGATCATGCTTTAAAAATTTGGGAAGGGTTATCTCAAGAAATTAATTATAATGTAATGTTTAGTCAAAGAGGTGTAATGAACCTTGCTCATAATTTGCAAGATGTAAGAGATTTAAAAAGAAGAACTCATGCCAATAGATTAAATGGTATTGATGCAGTTTACTTGAGTACTGAAGAGGTTAAGAAATTTTGTCCAATTATAAATACTTCACCAGATATTAGATACCCAGTTTTAGGTGGAACCCTTCAAAGAAGAGCTGGAACAGCAAGACATGATGCTGTGGCATGGGGATATGCACGTGCTGCAGATGAAATGGGCGTTGATATAATTCAAAATTGTGAAGTAAAAGGCATCAAAAGAAAAGGTGATGCTGTTGAAGGAATAGAAACTTCAAGAGGTTTTATAAAAACAAAAAAAATTGGCGTGGTTGCAGCAGGTCATTCAAGCGTCATTGCTAATATGGCAGGTATAAGATTACCTCTTGAAAGTAAACCTTTACAAGCATTAGTTTCAGAACCTGTGAAACCAATAATAGATACTGTTGTTATGTCAAACGCTGTCCATGCTTACGTTAGCCAATCAGATAAAGGTGAACTTGTTATTGGTGCTGGAACAGATGATTATGTATCGTATTCTCAAAAAGGAAGTCATCAAATTGTTGAAGGAACACTAAATGCAATTTTGGAACTTTACCCAATATTTAGTAGAATGAGAATGCTTAGACAGTGGGGAGGAATTGTAGATATCTGTCCAGATGCAAGTCCTATTTTAAGTAAAACTTCTATTAAAGGTTTGTATTTTAATTGTGGTTGGGGAACAGGTGGATTTAAAGCAACACCAGGTTCAGGAGATTTATTTGCTCACACAATTGCTAACGATGAGCCGCATAAGCTAAATGCTGCATTTAATTTAAATAGATTTATAAGTGGTGATCTTGTTGATGAACATGGTGCTGCAGCGGTTGCTCATTAATGTTTATTATAAATTGTCCATATTGTGGTGAAAGAGATCAACAAGAATTCAAAGCTGGTGGTGAAGCACACATTGAAAGACCAAAACAACCTACAGAATTAAGTGACGATGAATGGGCAGAATATCTTTTTATGAGAAAAAATATTAAAGGTGTTCAGTTTGAAAGATGGAACCATGCTCATGGTTGTAGGAAATGGTTCAATATGGTGAGAGATACCTCTAATGATAAAATCAAATTAATATACAAAATGGGTGAAAAACCTCCTTCTGAATAAATGATATGTCAAAAAATTTAAGAATAAAATCAAGCGAGTATATTGATGAGACTGTTAGAATCTCTTTTAAATTTAATGGAAAAATTTACTATGGTTTCAAAGGTGACACACTAGCTTCAGCCCTACTCGCTAATGATGTTCATTTAGTTGGTAGAAGCTTCAAATATCATAGACCAAGAGGAATAATGACCTCGGGTTCAGAGGAACCAAATGCAATTGTTCAGGTTAATGATAAAACAAATAGATCAGAGCCAAATGTAAGAGCTACAGAAGTAGAAATTTATGAAGGTTTAGAAGCTTCAAGTCAAAACTGTTGGCCTAGTGTTAATTTTGACATTGGTGGTGTAAATAATGCTATCTCACGTTTTTTACCAGCTGGTTTTTATTATAAAACTTTTATGTGGCCAGCAAGTTTCTGGGAGAAATATGAATATTTTATCAGACACTCAGCAGGATTAGGTAAATCTCCAACTGATAAAGATCCAGATATATATGATCATAGATACATCCATTGTGATGTTTTGGTTGTTGGAGCTGGTATATCGGGAATATTGGCAGCAAAAAATGCAGCTAAAAATAATTTAAAAACTCTACTTGTTGATGAAAAAAATGAATTAGGTGGAGCAACTATTTATCAAAATAGAGAGTATAATAAAATTGATGATCAAAATTCATCTGATTGGCTTAAAAAAGAAATACTAGAATTAAAAAAATTAAAAAATCTTGAAATTAAAATAAGAACAAGTGTTGCTGCTTTTCATGGATATAATTATTTATTAGCAAGAGAAAACCTTACAGATCATTTAGAAAAAAATGAAAAACAAGAAAAAGTTAGACAAAGACTTTTAAAAATAAGAGCAAAAAAAGTAATTCTCGCGACAGGTGCTTTGGAAAGACCTCTTGTATTTAACAATAATGATAGACCTGGAATTATGCTTTCTTCTGCTGTTAAAAAATATGCAGATTTCTATGGTGTGGTATCAGGTAAAAAGAATGTTTTTTTCACGAACAACGATAGTGCCTATGAAAGTGCTTTTTGCTTACATAACAAAGGAATTAAAGTTCAAGCCATAATCGACATTAGAGAGAGTTCAAATTCTAAGATTGTAAAAGCTGTAGAAGAAGCTGGTATTAAAATTTATTGGTCTCACACTGTAGTTGATACTAAGGGCTACAAAAAATTAGCTAGTATATCTATCATGGAACTTTCAAAAGATGGATTATCTGTTACTGGAAATAAGACAAATATCTCATGTGATTGCTTGGGTGTTGCTGGTGGGTGGACACCAGCTGTTCATTTGTTTACACAATCTGGGGGTAAATTAATTTTTAATGAAGATAACAAAATGTTTTTACCTAACAAGTATCCTTCTGATCAATTAAGTATTGGTTCTTGTAACGGTGATTTAAAGCTTAAAGAAATTATTAATAATTTATCAAAAAATTTAAAAAAATTTTTAAACATTAGTCAAACTGATTTTGACAATATTGTTATTGAGAGTGAAGAAGAAAATTCAAAAAGAAATATTTGGTTATTACCATCAGATAAACCTATTGGAAAAACAAAACCATTTGTTGATTATCAAAATGATGCAACTGCAAAAGATATTAAGTTAGCTTTACGAGAGGGATTTAGATCAATCGAACATGTAAAAAGATACACAACAACAGGTATGGGCACTGATCAAGGTAAACTTGGTAATATGCATGCATTGGGAATTATAGCAGATACCGCAGGTGTGAAGATGGGCGAACTCGGAACAACAACTTTTAGACCACCTTATACGCCATTGACTTTTGGAACTATTGTTGGTCACAATGTAGGTGAGTATTTTGATGTATTTAGAAGAACTCCAATGAATGATTGGCATATTGAAAATAATGCAGAGTTTGAAAATGTTGGTCAATGGAAGAGAGCTTGGTATTACCCTATTAACGGTGAAAACATGCATGAAGCAGTACAAAGAGAGAGTATAGCTGCAAGAGAAAGTGCAGGAATATTAGATGCTTCAACATTGGGTAAAATTGATATTCAAGGCACCGATGCATCAGAATTTTTAAATAGAGTTTACACAAATGCTTGGTCAAAACTTGGTATTGGTAAATGTAGGTATGGTTTGATGCTGAATGAAGATGGAATGGTTTATGACGATGGTGTCACAACAAGGCTTGGAGAAAATCACTACTTAATGACTACAACAACAGGTGGAGCCGCAAACGTATTGGGCAAACTTGAAGATTATCTACAAACAGAATGGCCTGAATTAGATGTTTATTTGACCTCAGTTACTGATCATTATGCAACAGCAAGTTTATGTGGGCCAAACAGTAAAAAAATATTAAATAAGATTGCTCCTGATCTTGATTTATCTGAAGAAAATTTTCCCCATATGTCTTTCAAAGAAGCTCAAATTGAAAATATTAAATGTAGAATTATGAGAATAAGTTTTACTGGTGAGCATAGTTACGAAATTAATGTTCAGGCAAATTATGGAAAAGCTCTTTGGGAAAAATGCATTGAAGCAGGTAAAGAATTTAATATCACACCATATGGCACTGAAACTATGCACTTACTACGTGCTGAAAAGGGATTTATAATTGTTGGTCAAGATACAGATGGAACAATGACACCTATTGATCTCCAGATGGATTGGATAGTAAGTAAAAAAAAATATGATTTCATCGGTAAAAGATCACTTTACAGATCGGACACCATGAAAGAGGATCGTAAACAATTAGTTGGACTTGTAACAGATAATCCAAACATAATTTTAGAAGAAGGTGCACAAATAGTTTCTGAGTTGAATCAATCTCCTGTTAATATGCTTGGGCACATTACATCCAGTTACTACAGTCCAAATTTAAATAAATCTATTGCCCTAGCTGTTGTTAGAGGTGGAAAAAAAATGATGGGAAAAAAATTGTTTATTCCAATGGAAGATAAAACAATTAATGTAACTATAGTAAATCCAGTTTTTTTTGATGAAGAAAATAAGAGGTTAAATGCTTAATTATAAATCTCCAATAAATACAGAAATCAAACATAACGATATATCAATTAAAGAAGTTTCACCCATCATGAAACTAAACTTAAGAGGAAAAAAAAGAGAGTTCTTTACAGCTGTTGGAAAACATTTGGATATGATTTTGCCAATAGAGGCAAACACATCTTCATCAAGCTCTAAACTTACTTCTATATGGTTAAGTCCTGATGAATGGATGATTATATCGAACGATATAACTGAAAAAGACACAAACAAATATATTCTTGAAGAAAATTTACGTAACAGTATTTCAAAAACTAATTTAGGTGCTGTAATTGATGTAACTGATCATTTTGTAATGTTGGAATTAGAGGGAACGAATATATATGAATTATTTTCTTCAGGTAGTCCGTTTAATTTTAATAAATTCAAAGAAAAAAAAGGATCTACGACACAAACATTGCTAAACAACATTGATGTAATAATTCACAATAAAGGTGATAATTTAGTTAATTTATTTGTTAGACGCTCATTTTCAGAGCATTTATACTCTTGGATAAACGATAGTGCGTCAAGGTTATAAGGTTATTCTCTAATTTTTATGGGTAAAAGAGGTAATGAAAAAACTTATCTTACTTGCACTTATGGTGCTTTTACCCTTTTCCGTTAATGCAGATACAAAACTAGATCAAATATTAGCTTCTGGTGAGTTAAAAGTTGGAACAACAGGAGACTGGGATCCAATGACGATGAAAGATCCTGCAACTAATAAATATAAAGGTTTTGATATAGATGTAATGAATGAATTGGCTAAAGATATGGGTGTAAAAGTTACTTTTGTGCCAACTGAATGGAAAACTATAGTTTCAGGAATTACTTCAGGCAGATATGATATTTCAACAAGTGTTACTAAAACACCTAAAAGAGCAGAAGTTGCTGGCTTTACTTCAACATATTATAAATATGGCACAGTACCACTAGTTCTTAAAAAGAATTTAAAGAAATTTTCGACTTGGGACTCTTTAAATAAAAATGGTGTTAAGATAGCTACTACACTTGGCACATCACAAGAACAAAAAGCAAAAGAATTTTTTCCAAACTCCACTTTAAAATCTGTTGAAGCTCCAGCTAGAGATTTTCAAGAAGTTTTAGCAGGAAGAGCAGATGGAAATATTACCAGTTCTACAGAAGCAAATAAATTAGTGATTAAATATCCTCAATTAGCAATTGTTCAAGATGGTGAAAAAAATCCTGCTTTTTTAGCTATGATGGTTCCTAAAAAAGATACTGTTTGGAATGATTATGTAAGCAATTGGATTGAGAAGAAAAAAAATTCAGGATTCTTTGAAAAGTTATTGGCTAAATATAATCTTAAAAGTTTATAATCAGTTAGATATTAATTTTTAATTCTCTATAACTTTAAGAGTGAAAAACATATTTTTTTTACTTTTAATTATTCCACTCTCTTCTTGCACAAATCAAGAACTGGGATGGTTTATTATTTCTCCAAATAATATTGAAGGGTTAACAAATCTTAAATTTTTATTAAGCGGTTTAACAACTACAATTTATATTTCTGTAATATCAATTATTATATCGATGTTATTAGGTTTGATAGTTGCTATCCCCTCTTTGGCTAAAAATAAATTTTTAACCTTTATTAATATTGGTTATGTTGAAATTGTAAGAGCGGTACCATTATTGGTTTTAATCTTATGGATTTACTATGGATTACCAATAATGACGGGTATTAGCTTTAGTCCATTTGTTTCTGGAATAATTGCTCTAGCTATAAGTGAAAGTGCCTTTCAAGCAGAAATTTTTAGAGCTGGTATAAATTCAATTAAGAAAGCACAATGGGAAGCTGGTAGCTCATTAGGTCTAAATTTTTTCAAAAGATTAAGGTTGGTAATACTTCCTCAAGCAATAAAAAATATTTTACCCGCTATAGGAAATCAATTTGTTTATGTATTAAAAATGTCTTCATTGGTGTCAATAATTGGCATTGGTGACTTGACTAGAAAAGCAAATGAATTGGTGGTAACAACCTATAGACCTTTGGAAATTTATACTTTTTTAATACTAGAATATTTAGTTCTTATTCTGATTGTTTCATTTTTTGTAAGAAAACTTGAAAAAAGACTAAAAGATAAATAAATTTTTACTTAATATGATTTAGCCAATTTCTAACTTCACAAGTTCTATCTTCAAAATTTAATAACCCATTTTCAGCTTTTATATATGAAATATGTTTTTGATATTCTTCTTCATTCAAAAAATTTTTATTTTTAAATAATCTCTCTTTGCGACCTGCAATAAGGTTAATCATCTGATAATATTCATAATCTGGATGATATTGTAATCCTGTAATCTCAGAATTTCCTGCATTAAAACTTACACCCATCACATTATTAACTTTATCACTTGATAGTAGAGTAGCATTTTTTGGTAATTCACTAACTTCATCAAAATTAAATGCTGGTGAGGTAAATTTATTTTTTTTATCTTTGTATATAAAATGTTTATGACCGCTATTGTTAATTATCACATTTGATGCAATTCCAATATGTGCACCATTTTTTCCAGGGTTTACTTTACCACCAGCTGCTGTCGTGCAAACTTGTAGCCCCCAACAAATTGCTAAAATCTTCTTATTTTGATTTAAGCAATCGGATGCAAAATTGATGTGTTTTTTAATGACATCAGTCATATCATTTAATCTCATTGCACCTCCCGTAAAAATAATACCATTATATTTACTCATATTTTCTATGGCTTTACGTGTTTCGTCGTCATGACCAGGATTTATAATTTTTGTATCTATTGATGGATCTATCTTTAAAATTAAATTTTTTAAATTATCTGCTGCCGAAGCTCCAGCCGCTTTAATAAAAAACTCACTGTCTTCCCTAATGTTTCCTTCAACAATTAAAATATTTAAATTACTCATTTAAAACAATTTGCCAGTCATACTATGTTGATACATTATTTTCATATCATCTTTAGTCAATTTTTTTGGATTACCACCTGTTGATGGATCCGCTAAAGCCATTTCTGACAACCTATCAAGATCAAAATCCTTTTCATCAATCACATCAGATAGTTTGTGTGGCATATCTAGTTTTTTTCTTAAATCTAAAACCCATTTAACAAAACCATCAAAAGATCGCTCTTTAAGTTCTAAGTAATCACAAATTTTTATTATCTTTTTTTCAATAACGCTCTTATTGAAAGTTAATACATAAGGCATAAATATTGCATTGGACAAACCATGATGAATATTATTTAATGCATTTACAGGATGGCTCAATGAATGAATTGCACCCAATCCTTTTTGAAATGCAGTTGATCCCATACTTGCAGCTGTAAGCATATTTTGACGTGCTTCTATATTTGAACCATTTTTAACAGCTTCAAGTAACCATTCATTAATTATTCTCATACCTTCTAGAGCTATACCATCGGCCATCGGATGGTATCCTGGAGCACAATAAGCTTCTAAATTATGAGCTAAAGCATCCATTCCTGTTGCAGCAGTAATTTTTGCAGGTAAACCAAGTGTTAGAATTGGATCAAGAATAACTATTGATGGCAAAAACTTAGGATGAAAAATTATATTTTTTACACCAGTTTCTTCATTTAAAATTACAGATGCACGTCCAGTTTCAGAACCAGTTCCAGCAGTTGTTGGAACAGCAATAATTGGAGCAATTTTATCAGAATTAGCTTTAGTCCAATTGTCTCCCACGTCTTCAAAATCCCATAATGATAGTGTTTGCCCAGACATAAATGCAATAGCTTTGCCAACATCCAAGCCACTACCACCACCAAAAGCTATTACTCCATCACAACTATTTTTATTATAATAATTAGCACCTTCTATTACATTTGTTCCTGTCGGATTACCGACAACATTAGAATATAATTCTGTAAAAATCTTATTGTCTTTTAATATTGTTAAAGTATTTTTTACAATATCAGTTTCAGCCAAACCTTTGTCTGTTACTAATAGTGGTTTTGAAATACCTAAATTTTGACAAGCTATAGCTATATCATTAATTCTATTTTCACCTACCCACATTGTTGTTGGATAATTCCAGTTGTATTTTTGCATAATAATATTTAGTGTTATATGAAATTAGATGTTGTATATCATTTTCTTAATCAATTTTAACTAAAATATTTATGCAAAAAACAATTACACCTATTGATAATACTGTCTATATTGAGAGAGAGTATAACTCTGACAAAATTGAACAAACTATAAGTAATTCAGTTAAAGCTCAAAAATCTTGGGCCGATCTGGATGTTAAAGAGAGAGTTAGACTATTAAAAAAATTTGTTGAAGATTTTTTATCTAAAGGTGACATGATAAGTGAAGAGCTAAGCAGACAAATAGGCAGACCTATTTCTCAAGCTGCTGGTGAGTTAAATGGTTTTAAAGAAAGAGCTGACTACATGTTGTCAATTGCAGAAAAAAAATTAGAAAATATCGATGTAGCTAAAGATAGTAATTTTAAAAGTTATATTAAAAGAAGGGCTTTAGGAGTGGTATTTGTAATTGCACCTTGGAACTATCCATATCTTGTTGCGGTTAACTCCATAATACCAGCAATGGCATCTGGTAATACAGTCATTCTAAAACATTCTGCACAAACACCTTTGTGTGCTGAACAGCTATATGAATCAGCAAAAAAAACTTTACCAAAAGATGTTTTTAATTACTTACATTTAAATCATGAAGACGGTTTAAAAGTAGTTTCAGATAAACGGATTAACTTTGTGTCATTTACTGGCTCAGTAAAAGCTGGATATGATGTACAAAAAGCAACTCATACCAAGTTCATAGATATGGCTTTAGAATTAGGTGGTAAAGATCCAGCATACGCAAGACACGATTGTGACTTAGAAAAAACAGTTGAAAATTTAGTAGATGGGTCTTTTTTTAATTCTGGTCAATCTTGTTGTGGAATTGAAAGAATTTATGTTGATGAAAAAATTTATAATGATTTTATAGAGCTGTTTGCTTCAAAAACTTACAATTACAAACTTGGAAACCCCTTAAATAAAGATACTAATTTAGGTCCAGTTGTTAAATTATCAGCTGCAGATTTTATCTTAAATCAAATGAATAATGCTGTTGATAAGGGAGCAAAAAAAATGATTGATGAAAGTAAATTTGATTTCCCTAATCAGCATAAAAATTATTTAATACCTCAAGTCTTAATTGATGTTACTCATGATATGAGTTTTATGACAGAGGAAACTTTTGGACCATGTGTGGGTATAATGAAAGTAAATGATGAAAACGAAGCTATAAAATTGATGAATGACAGTCCTTACGGTTTAACAGCTTCTATTTGGACTAAGGATATAAGTATAGCTGAACAAATAGGTAACAAAGTTCAAACGGGTACTTTCTATATGAACAGATGTGATTACTTAGATCCAGCTCTTTCTTGGACTGGTGTTAAAGAAACTGGAAAAGGCTGCTCATTATCTGAGATTGCTTATGAAAAATTAACAGCTCCAAAAAGTTTTCATTTAAGAAAAGAGCAATAACATGAAATTAAGTTACAAAGGAAAATCGGCTATAATTACTGGAGCATCTGGTGGAATGGGTTTAGAAATTTCCAAAAAATTATCTCAAAACCATATTTCTGTTTTGATGCTAGATCTTAAAAGTCCTAGTTATGATTTTTTAAAAAAAAATAAAAATTGTGAATTTAAGAAAGTTGACGTAACAAATTTTAAGTCAATGAAAACTCATATCGATAAATTTTATAAAAAGAACAAAAGTATAGATTATTTAGTCAACACTACTGGTGTACTTTGGTTCGACAAAGATATATCGGCCGTTAATATAGATGATAAAATTTGGGATAAAGTTTTTCAAATCAATTTAAAATCAATGGTTTTCCTATCAAAAATTATTGTTCCTAAAATGATTAAAAATAATTTTGGATCAATGGTTCATATTTCTTCTATAGACGCTTTATCAGGGGATGACAAACCTCAAGATGCATATGGAGCATCAAAAGCTGCTATGATAAGACTGTCTAAATCTTTTGCAATTCAGTTTGCCCGTAACAAAATTAGATCAAATGTAATTTTACCTGGACCAATAGACACTGGAATGCAAGTCAGATGGAAAAGAAATCCTAAAGCAAAAAAAAATTTGGAAAAATTTATCCCATTAAATAAAGTAGGTAAACCTGAGGATATATCGAATGCCTCTTTGTTTTTACTAAGTGATCAAGCTAGTTATATTACTGGGACTGAATTGATTGTTGATGGTGGAATTACATCAAAGCCTTAGTTCTAATTAGGCGCCTTAAAAAAAGGCGCCTAAAATTATAATCTTTATCTGTAAGGATATCCTGCTTTATCCATTGTTGAAGCATAAGCTTTGAATGCATCAACAACTTTTTTAGCACGAGGACTAATTTTTGAAGTATCATCCCAAAACTTTTTGGAATCTTCTACAACTTTTCCCCATTCGTTATCAGGTAAACTTGTAAGCTCCATCTTCTTACCTTCAACACGAAGTTTAGCTTCTCCACCCCAATACCAAACTTGTCTATAATAATGTGAATCATTAATAGACATTCTGTAAAGTGCTTGAAGTTTAGGACTTAATTTATCCCAACTTTTTTGGTTAGCAAAATAAGAACCAAACCAAGCTCCTGTAACAGAGTTAGTTAGTGCATATTTACAAATGTCAGCCCAACCCACTTCATATGCTTCAGTAAATCCACACCAACATACTCCATCAAGTTCTCCTGTTTGCATAGCAACTTCAACATCATCCCAAGGAACTGTTACTGGGATTAAGCCATATTGAGCTAAGAATTTACCAGCTGTAGGGACACCAAACACTCTTAATCCCTTCATGTCTGCTAAAGAAGTAACTTTTTTCTTTACAGTGAAAAGATGACATGGATCCCAAGCACTTGTACTTAACCATTTAACACCTTTAACTTCACTATAAGCTTCATCCCAAATTTCATTTAAACCATAATATTTAAATAAAGCTGGTACATCCAAGCTGTATCTAGTTGCAAATGGGAAGTATCCTCCAAACACAGAAATATCTACTGGAGATCCCATTGTAGCATCATCACTTTGTACCGCATCAAGTGTTCCTGCCTGCATAGCTCTAAACAGCTCATCAGTTGGAACTAATTGATCCGCATAATAAAGTTCAATTTCCATTTCACCATGAGCAGCTTTATTAAATGCTTCTATTTGTGGTTTGATAACGTGTGCACCAAGGGGAGCTCCAGAATAAGTCTGTAATCTCCATTTAATTGGGTTTGTTGCAGAAAAAGCATAAGGCGCTTTAATAGTAGTAGCACCTGCAGCTCCTAAAGTTAGTAAACCTGCTTTCTTAATAAACGAACGCCTCTTGTTCGTTAATATTTTTTTATTTTTTTTCACGTGATCTCCTTTACGTAAGTTAATGTAAAAGAGTATTATAATTTTTAATAATATGAAACTTAATATTTTATTTTTTTATTTAGTAAATCTTATAAAAAAAATTTAATTAAACTTTAAGTTGAATTTTATCTTGATAAATACTTTTCTGGAAGATATGTCGCTATCTCAGGGAAAATCATAACAATAGCTAAACCAAAAACCATTATTAGTACAAATGGAACAATTGAACTATAAATATCTTGTAAAGAAATTTCTTTTGGAGCCATGGCTCTCATCAAAAATAAATTATATCCAAATGGTGGTGTCATGTATGCAATTTGACAAGTAATCGTATAAAGAACACCATACCAAATTGGATCAAAACCTAACGCAATAATCAAAGGTACATAAAGAGGCGCAACTATTACCAGCATAGCCGTGTCATCCAAAAACATTCCCATGAGAATATATGAAAGTTGCATCATAATTAAAACGCCCCATGGTGAAAGCTGCCATCTTTCAATAAATAATGTTTCAATAGCTCTCCCCGCTCCTAAACCATCAAATACCGCACCAAAAGTTAACGCTGCTAATATAATCCACATAAACATACAAGAAACACCTAATGTCTTTTTTAAAGTTGCATCTAATACTTTTCTGTTAAATCTTTTTTTAAAAATAGAAGCTAATGTTGCTAGTAATGCACCTACTGCAGAACATTCAACTAAACTTGCAATACCCATTAAGAATAATCCTGTCATGAGAAAAAAAATTAGAAAAGGTATTACTCCTGCCTTAAGTAATTTAATTTTTTCTAAAGTTGAAATATTTCTATCTTTTTTAGGTAATGGAGGTCCAAGTTCAGGTTGTAACTTACATCTAACATAAATATATATCAAAAATAAAGATGCCATCAATAATCCTGGTAAAATTCCTGCCATCCATAATTTGCTTACAGGTTGACGTGCAATCATTCCATATAAGACCATGACAACACTTGGTGGAATTAAAATACCCAGCGAGCTCCCTGCTTGAACAACGCCCGTGATCATTCTTTTATCGTAATTCCTTTTCAACATTTCAGGTATCGCTATAGTTGCACCTATTGCCATACCAGCAACACTTAAACCATTCATAGCCGAAATTGCGACCATCATGAACATTGTACCAATAGCCAAACCTCCTTTTAATCCACCAAATAAAACATGAAACATTTTATAAAGGTCACTTGCAATGCCCGATTCTGAAATCATAAAACCCATATAAATAAACAATGGTAAAGTTAGCATTGGATACCATTTAAAAAGTTTCCATGTTGCGGTGTAAGGCATTTCAAGAGACCCATCGCCCCAAATTAATAATGCTGAGGCTGCAGCAACGAATCCAATAGCACCAAAAACTCTTTGTCCTGTAAACATCATAACAAGCATTGTTATGAACATGAAAAGAGCAATAAATTCATAACTTAAATATTGAGCTAACATAATTATATTTTTCTATTTTTTACGTGAGCTATATTTTTAAATAATGAAGAAAAGGCTTGAAGAAGCATTAACAAAATTCCTATTAACATTAACGTTTTGATGGGCCAAACATAAGGGGCCCAAGCAGTAAAAAGTTTTTGTTTTGTCTCAATAGTATAAATTAAACTAGTTATTGATCCAAAAAACAAAATAGCTAAATAGAAAATAAGAAAAAAACTTGTAAAAATATCCATTTTAGCTTTTCCTTTTTTTGATAACTTTCCGTAAAACAAATCCATTCTAACATGATCATCTGCTAGCATTGAATAACCACCACCCAAAAGATAATACGCAGTTATGGTAAATTGAGCCATTTCTATAATCCACATCAAAGGGTAATTGATAATATTTCTTGTGACAAATGATAAAATTAAAAGAAACATCATGAAGAAAACGCCATACATCACAAACCTACCTACTTTAATGCAAATGGAATCTATTATGTTTACATAAATTGAAAATATTTTTGGCATAAAGATCTAAAATGTATAATTCATATGGAAATTTCAATCAAACTTTAATTGTTTCTTCTATAATCCCACGGATACTCAAATTTCATGGCCCATATACCAATTTTATTAATTCTTGCATAATCTTCATCTGGGATAAACTTTTTTGAATACCTTCTATATGCAAATGCATAACCACTTCTAACAAGATAACTGGATAAACTTTCATCATTTACAAAACACTCTGCTAATGTTCTTTTATATTGATCTTTACCTTCGCTAATACAGATAACTTTATTATTTCCAATCTTATCTATAAGAATTTGTTTGGCTGTTATTCCACAAGGATCACTTTCACCTTCTTTAATGCAGTTTTGTTTTAATTCTGGTGTATCTATGCCACTAAATCTAATTTTTTCACCATTAATCTTAATTGTATCTCCATCCGTTATTTTAATATCTTGTGATTTAATGTCGGTATATGTGAAAAAAAAAACTAGTGCTGAAACACTAATAACTAAAATGGCTTTTCTTTTGCTTAAATACATTATTTAAAAAATACCCAATGAAAATTATTAGGGCAATACCCATAATCCAATTAGTTGCCATTATTGTGTAAAATATATCATTATAATCACCACCTCTTATATTAATCACATACCATAAAGACAAAAATGGAAATGCAGTTAACCTAAGTATACTTAAATATAGGCTATAAATTGGTTTTTTAAGTGCTTGGAATACTGCTGTAGTGATAAAAAATACCGGATAAATAGGACCAATTAAGGCTGCAACTTTAAGATAAAGCGCCCCATGTTTAATTGCTTCAGTATTATCAGTAAATTGAGATACAAAAAATTCTGCACCAAAAAATAATATTATTCCTGCTCCAATCATAAATGAAGAGCCAAATAAAAGAGCCTTTGTATATAATTCTCTTATACGATTAAACTTTTTTGCACCAAAATTTTGTCCCCCTATTGATAGTACCGCAGTATTTAAACCAATAACAGGTAATAAAAAAACCTGCTCAACCCTTAAAGCAGAACCATAACCAGCGGTAGCCATTTCTCCAAATTGTCCAATAAAGTATAAAATATTAAATATGCCAACTCCTATAAAAAGCATACTAAACATTATAGGGAGTGCTTGAGAAAATAATTCTCTCAACATATCTAATTTAGGAATAAAACACTGTATGTATAAATATTTTCTTAATTTACATGAGTTAATTTTATAAGCTAAATAAAATGTTCCAATAGATTGTGAAATTACTGTTGCAATAGCAAGTCCACCTATACCAAAAGCAGGAATAAACCCGTAACCCCAAATAAATAATGGATTTAAAAAAATATTTAAGAAAAAACTAAAGATTAATACATTTCTATAACTTTTTGTATCACCTTGAGCATTAAGAGCACCATTTAAAGAAATTTGTATCATCACAATAAAAGTACCGTAGAAAATTATATCTAAATATTCTCTTGTTAAAACAATGCTTGAAGCATCAGAGCCCATTACACCTAAAAGAAAATTAGAAACATTTAATCCAAATAATGTGACTATAACGGATGTTAATATTGCAAAAATAACTGATTGAGCAATAAATAGTGATGCTTTATTAAATTTCTTTTCTCCTAATAAATTACCTATACAAGCATTTGTTGCAGCACCAATACCAACGCCTACCGCTATAATTACAAAATATATTGGAAATGATTTAGCTATTGCACCTATAGCTTCTGCTGAAATTCTACCTGCAAACCAAGTATCAACTAAATTATAAAAAGTTTGAAATAACGAACCTACGCTTGCAGGTATCGTTACTTTTCTAAGAAGATCCCAAATAGGGTCTTTTGTTAAATTTATTTGTTTAGACAATTTATTTTTATTTATATTCTTTTTGGAATATATGCTTTGAACCACTCTTTTTAGCAAGATTTATTTGTTCTTGTCTCATTCTAAATCGTGTCTTTTGAGATTTTGTCAAGTTATCGTAACATTTTGTGCAAGAAACACCTTCTTCGTATTTTTTAGATTTTTTGTCTTTAGGTGAAATTGGTTTTCTACATCCACTGCACATGAAATAGCTTCCAACACTTAAACCGTGTTTAAGACTGATCCTGTTGTCAAAAACAAAGCACTCACCTTTCCACATACTATCTTTTTTCTTAGTATTTTTGAGATAATTTAAAATACCACCATTCAATTGATAGATATTTTTGAAACCTTTGTTCTTTAAATATACTGATGTTTTTTCACATCTAACACCACCGGTACAAAACATGGCTACTGGTTTATTCTTTTTTAATTTATTTAGATATTTAGGAAAATCTCTAAAATTATTTACATTTGGATTTACCGATTTTTTAAATGTTCCTACGTCAAATTCAAAAGGCTTTCTTGTATCAATAATATGGGTATCTTTTTTTTTAATTAATTTGTTCCACTCTTTTGGATCTAAATGAGTTTCTAAATTTCTTTCTTTAGAATTCAACATTAAATTCATTGGAACAATTTCTTTTTTAATTTTAACTTTAGGTTTGTGAAAAGGTTGGAATGAAGATTTAGAATTATTACTATTATCAAAATTTCTAAATGAAAATAGCGATTTAAGTTTTTTAATTGTTTTATCTATATTTTTAACTTGGCCAGATATAGTTCCATTTAGTCCTTCTTTAGCAATAATAATAGTTCCTCTTATATTGTTTTTAATAAAGAATTTTTGCATAGCATCTTTATTTTTTTTTAAAGATGTAACTTTTATAAATTTGTAAAAACCAAAAACTTTAAACATTATAAAACTCTACAAACTGTCATGCCATCTCCTAAAGGAATTATAATTTGTTCAACTCTTTTATCATTAGCAATATGAGAATTAAATTCTCTTATGTTTACTGTGTATTTATCTAAATTTCCTTTATCAGCAACTTCTCCATGCCACAAAACATTATCAACAATTATTAACCCCTCCTTATCAATTAGATTTAATGATCTTTCGTAATATTCTTTGTAATTCATTTTATCTGCATCAATAAAAACCATATCAAATTTATTATTTTTAAGATCTTCTAAGCTTTCTAAGGCTGGTTTTATTATTGTTTTTATTTTATGTTCTTGTTTTGCTTTTTTAAAAAAATTTAATGCCACCTTGTTAGTTTTTTCATTTTTATCAAGCGCTGTCAGTCTACCATCTTCTGGTAAAGCTAGTGAAATTGAGAGTGCACTTAATCCTGTGAAAGTTCCAATTTCTAGTACATTTTTTATATTTGAGATTTTTACGATTAAATGCAAAAAATAGCATTGAGATGGATCAATTTGCATCCTTTTGATGTCGCCTAATGAATTATTGTAATCAATTATTTCTTGCTGAATTGGATTTAGCTTTAATCCAAAATCATTAATATAATTTTGTAATTTTTCTGTTATTTCAAGGTTTGAACCCATTTTTATTAAAGCTTTTTCTTTAATATCTCATTTATTAATTGAGGGTTTGCTTTACCACCTGAAACTTTCATTGCTTGACCTACAAAGAAACCAAATAGTTTTTCTTTACCGTTCTTATATTCGATAGCTTTTTCACGATTATCATTAATTATCTTATCAATTAAAGCTTCTAGAGCTTTGGGGTCACTTTCTTGTTTTAAACCTTTTTCTTCAACAATTACTTGAGGATCTTTATCACCATCAAGCATTAATTCAAATATTGTCTTACCTATCTTTCCAGAAATCGTTCCATTTTTAATTAGATTAATTAACTTTGCTAAATTTTTTGCACTTATTGGGCTTTCAGATATTTCTAAATTTTTATTGTTTAAAACAGCAAACAATTCACCTGTAATCCAGTTAACTGCTAATTTCATATCACGGTTCTTACCCATTTTTGCAACGACTTCTTCAAAAAATTTTGCAGTTTCAATATCAGATACTAATATTGTTGCCTCATAAGCAGACACTTTAAATTCATCTATAAATCTTTTCTTTTTATCATCAGGTAATTCTGGAATATCAGCTTTTAATTGTTCTATAAATTCATCTGTAACTTCTAATGGTAATAAATCTGGATCTGGAAAATATCTGTAATCATGAGCATCTTCTTTTGATCTCATTGATCTAGTTTCATTTTTTTTAGTATCAAATAATCTTGTTTCTTGGTCAATTGATTTACCTTCTTCTATCAAATCAACTTGTCTATTAGCTTCATAATCAATTGCCATTTGCATAAATTTAATAGAATTAACATTTTTAATCTCACAACGTGTTCCAAGTTCTTTACTGTCTTTTAATCTTACAGAAACGTTAACATCTGCTCTTAATGAACCTTCTTGCATATTACCATCACAAGTACCCAAATATCTCATTATGGATCTTAATTTTTTAATATAGGCACTTACCTCATCTGGAGTTCTTAAATCAGGTTTGCTAACAATTTCCATTAAGGCTACACCTGATCTATTTAAATCTACTAAAGTATTTTGTGGATCCATATCGTGAATACTTTTTCCAGCATCTTGTTCTAAGTGTAGTCTTTCAATACCCACTTCTTTTTGTCCATTTGGCATATCAAGAACAACAGTTCCCTCTCCAACTATTGGATATTTGAATTGTGAAATTTGATATCCTTGTGGAAGGTCAGCATAAAAATAATTTTTTCTATCAAAAACTGACCTTTTGTTGATTTGAGCTCTTAAACCAATACCTGTTTTTATTGCTTGTTTCACGCAATATTCATTAATTACAGGCAACATTCCAGGAAAAGCAGCATCAACTAGACTTACTTGAGTGTTAGGTTCAGCGCCAAATTTTGTTGAAGAGGATGAAAATAATTTTGAATTAGATGTCACTTGTGCATGTACTTCAAGACCAATAACAACTTCATAAACATTGTCATACCTTTCAATTAAATATTCTGAACCATCTTTAGGCATTATTTAATCCACCAATCAGAAAATTTGTTTTTAAAATTAATTTTATCTTCCATCGCATAAGCTAAATTTAATATCTCTTGTTCTTTAAATGCTTTGCCAATTATTTGTAATCCCAAAGGATATCCTGCAGCGTCATGTCCTGCTGGAATAGATATGGCTGGTAGTCCTGCTAAATTAACAGGTACTGTAAAAATATCATTTAAGTACATTGAAACAGGATCATCTTTCTTTTCACCAATTTTAAATGCTGAACTAGGTGTTGAAGGTGTTAAAATTGCATCTACTTTTTTATAAGCTTCATCAAAATCATTTTTAATTAATTTTCTAACTTTTTGCGCTTTCAAATAATAAGCGTCATAATATCCAGATGATAAAACATACGTACCAATCATTATTCTTCGTTGTACTTCAGCACCAAAACCTTCAGATCTTGTTTTTTCATACATATCAATTAAGTTTTCACCTTTAGCTCTAAAACCGTACTTAACGCCATCGTATCGTGCTAAATTTGAAGAAGCCTCTGCTGGGGCAACTATATAATATGTTGGTAATGCGTAACTAGTATGAGGTAATGAAATATCTACTATTTCTGCACCACAATCTTTTGCATATGCAATTCCTTTTTGCCACAACTCCTCAATCTCCTTAGGCATACCCTCTACTCTATATTCTTTAGGTATTCCTATTTTTTTTCCTTTAATATTTTTAGTTAAATCTTTGCTATATTGATTTCTTTTAAAATCTATTGATGTAGAATCTTTATTGTCATAAGAGCTGATTACCTCTTGTAACAATGCACAATCCTCAACATTTTGTGCCATTGGTCCTGCTTGGTCTAATGAAGAAGCAAAAGCAACAATTCCATATCTAGAACAACTTCCATAAGTAGGCTTTAACCCAACTGTGCCTGTAAAGGATGCTGGTTGTCTAATCGATCCACCAGTATCTGTTCCTATTGTAATTGGTGTCAGCTGACCACTTACAGCCGCTGCAGACCCACCTGATGATCCACCTGGAACCAATCCTTTATCAATAGGGTTTTGTACATTTCCATAAAAACTTGTTTCATTGGAAGATCCCATGGCAAACTCATCACAATTTAATTTACCAAGTAAAATTGCTCCTTCATTCCATATATTTTGAGTAACCGTAGATTCATAAGTTGGAACAAAGTTTTCCAAAATTTTACTTCCCGCTGTAGTTCTAATATCTTTAGTGCAAAAAAGATCTTTAACAGCCATCGGTATTCCTGGAAGTTTTAAATCTAGATTAGGTTTTTCATCAAATTTTTTTGCTTTATCAATAGCATTTGAAAAATCTTCTGAAATGTAAGAATTTAATTCTTTTGATTTTTCAGAACGTTCAACAAATGCTTTAGTAACATCTTCTGATGATAGTTTTTTTTCTTTAATATTTTTGACTAATGATGTTAATGATTGAGAAGTTATATCAGACATTATTCAACAACCTTTGGAACTACAAAAAAATCCTCATTATCTTCGGGTGAATTTTTTATAATTTGTTCTCTTATATTTTGATTTTTAACTTCATCTGATCTAAATTTTAAAGTTGTTTCAGCAACAGATGTAAGTGGCTCTACTTTATCAGTATTTAATTCGTTCAATTTTTCAATAAATTCAAATATTGAGTTTAAATCACCTGCAAGTTTTTCAGCTTTTTGCTCATCAACTGAAATCCTTGATAATTTTGAAATGTGCTTTATTGTTTTAAGATCAATGCTCATATGGTATTTAAATATGTCGCAAACTATCACTTAAGTTAAAAATATACAATATGATCACTATTGAAGATTTAAAAAAAAAACAGTCTGAACCCTCTAGATTGATTGGATTGGATCTAGGCTCTAAAAGAATTGGTGTATCTATTTGTGATGAGAGGCAATCTATTGCAACACCCTTTAAAACAATTAATAAAACAAACACAAATGAGTTAATTGATGAATTAAAGGAGATAATTACCGAGTATAACATCAAAGGAATAATAATAGGAAATCCTATTAATATGGATGGTTCATTAGGTAGATCTGCTCAATCAGTAAACGACGTATCTAAAAATATTGACAAATCAATTGATGTGAATGTTTGTCTGTGGGACGAAAGACTCTCTACTGTTGGGGCATTCAATATCTCTAGTCAACTTGATGTAAATGTTAGCAAAAGAGAAAAGAATATAGATCAAAACGCAGCAGCATTCATACTCCAAGGTGCAATTGATTTTTTAAATAATTAATTCTTGCCATAAGGGTACTTTATAGTTATAGAGTTAATTTTAATGGCAATTAAAACAAACAGAGCTATTAAAATCTCCCAAAAACATTTGTTAGGTATCCAAGATTTATCAATTAATGATGTTAATTTAATCTTAGATGAGTCACAGGCATTTATTAAACTTAATCAAAGTAAGAATAAAAGATTAAATGTATTAAATGGCAAAACTCAAATTAATCTATTTTTTGAACCTTCAACCAGAACTCAAAGCTCATTTGAGCTAGCAGGTAAAAGATTAGGTGCTGATGTAATGTCCATGAATATGGGAAATTCTGCAATTAAAAAAGGTGAAACTTTAATTGATACCGCTATGACTTTAAACGCTATGCATCCTGATATAATTGTTATTAGACATCAAGACTCTGGGGCATGTAACTTATTATCGCAAAAAGTTAATTGTGCTGTATTAAATGCTGGCGATGGCAGAAGAGAACACCCTACTCAAGCACTTTTAGATGCTTTAACAATTATTAATCGAAAAAAAAAAATTGAAGGTCTTAAAATTGCAATTTGTGGTGACATACTTCATTCAAGAGTTGCAAGATCAAATATTTATTTACTATCAATGCTTGGTGCAGAAGTAAATATTATTGCTCCATCAAATCTAATGCCAAAAGAGATAGAAAAATTTGGTGTAAATACTTTTACAGATATGAACAAGGGTCTAAAAGATTGCGACATAGTAATGATGTTGAGATTACAAAATGAAAGAATGACAGGTTCGTTTCTTTCTTCAAACCGTGAATACTATGAATATTATGGCCTAACACCAGATAAAATGGATCATGCAAAACCAGATGCAATCATAATGCATCCCGGTCCTATGAATAGAGGTATTGAAATTGATACAAGATTAGCGGACGATATTAATAAAAGTGTAATTAAAGAACAGGTAGAACTTGGTGTGGCTGTAAGAATGGCTTGTTTAAAGATTTTTTGTGAATAAATGAAAAAACAATATTTTATAAATGCAAATATAATTGATCCATACAATTCATTAAATGAAAATGGAGGTTTAATTATTGGTGAAGATGGTAAAATTGAAGCTATAGGTAAAAAAGTAAATACCAACAATTTGCCAACAAGAGAAAAACCAATCGATTTAAAAGGTAAATATATATTTCCTGGGTTGGTGGATATGAGAGTATTTGTAGGTGAACCTGGTTATGAATATAAGGAAAATTTCAGAACTCTAAGTAATGCAGCATTATCAGGTGGTGTAACATCAGTAGTTACAATGCCTAACACAGATCCAATCATAGATAACGTATCAATAGTAGATTTTTTGAAAAGAAGAGGAAGAGATAAATCAAAAATAAATATATTTCCTTGCGCTTCGCTGACACAAAATATCGAAGGCACAAACATGACTGAATTTGGTCTGTTAGCAAGCAAAGGAATAGTAGCTTTTACAGATGGTGTGAAAACCATTCAAAATACAAGCTTGATGTCTAAAATAATGAATTCCGCTAAAGATTTAGGATGTTTGATCATGCAACATGCTGAAGATTATCATCTTTCTAAAAATGGAATGATCAATTCTGGTATAATTGCTACTAAACTTGGTCTATCTGGAATTCCTGACATTGCTGAGAGAATTATAATCGAAAGAGATTTAACTTTACTTGAAAAAGCAAAATGTCGTTATCATATCTCACAAATTTCATCAGCAAAATCTGTTGATGTAATTAAAGACAAAAAAAATAATATTAAATTTACATGTGGTGTATCAATAAATAATCTCTCTTTAAATGAAAATGATATTGGAGATTTTAAAACATTTTTAAAATTATCTCCACCTTTGAGAAAAGAAGAAGACAGGGAAGCACTTGTTCAAGGTTTAAAAGATAGAACTATAGATGTAATTGTTTCAGATCACAAACCTGAGGATGAAGAATCTAAAAGACTAACTTTCTCTCAAGCAGCAACTGGAGCTTCAGGTATAGAAACACTTTTATCTTTAAGCTTAGAGTTATATCACAATGGATCAGTCAAACTTGAAACTATAATTCAAGCTTTAACTTCTAGTCCTGCAAAAATTTTAGGTATTAATAAAGGAAATCTTTCAATAGGCAATGATGGAGACTTTTGTGTGGTTGATCTAGATAAACCCTGGATTGTAAAAAAAGAAAACTTAGTTTCAAAATCTAAAAATACTTCAATTGAAGATAAAAAACTACAAGGTAAAGTAACAAATACATTTGTAAAAGGTAAGGAATTATTTAAAATATAGGAATGGAATATTTTACAATAGGTATTATTTCTTACCTTATGGGATCTATTCCGTTTGGTTTAATTCTAACAAGAGTTTTTTTAAAAAAAGATATTCGAGATATAGGATCTGGTAATATAGGAGCTACTAACGCACTAAGAACTGGTAACAAGCTGATAGGATATACAACGCTTATATTGGATATATCAAAAGCAATAATTCCTGTTATTTTTGTTAAAATTAATTTCCCAGACCTGATATTTGTTGCTTCATTATGTGCATTTTTAGGACATGTATTTCCAATTTGGCTTAAGTTCAAAGGTGGAAAAGGTGTTGCCACATATGTTGGAATTTTATTTTCTATAAATATCTTATTAGGAACAATTTTTATAATAAGTTGGATAGTTATATTTATATTAACTAAATATTCATCATTGTCGTCAATAATTGGGGCTATATCTATACCTTTGTATTTTTTGCTAACTGGACAAAGCAATAATGTTATTTTTTTTATAATAATGTTTGTTTTGATCTTTTTTACACATAGAGAAAATATCAAACGACTTAAAAATAAAGAAGAAAGTAAGACTAAAATTTATTAATTTGACTATCAAACTCTTTTGAGTAGTTTGTTAAATTATGAATCTAGTCATAGTTGAAAGTCCTGCTAAAGCAAAAACCATAAACAAATATCTTGGTGATAATTACACTGTTTTAGCAAGCTATGGTCATATAAGAGATTTACCCTCTAAAAATGGGTCTGTAGATCCTGATCAAAACTTTAAGATGGAATGGGAAGTTGATAGTTTTTCAAAAAAATATTTAAAAGAAATCACTGATGCTGCAAAAGATTCTTCTAAAATTATTTTAGCAACAGACCCCGATCGTGAAGGTGAAGCTATTGCATGGCATGTAAAGGAATACTTGAATGAAAAAAAACTTTTAAAAGATAAAGAAGTTGAGCGAGTTGTGTTTAATGAAATTACAAAAAAAGCTGTTACATACGGAATAGAAAATCCAAGACAAATAGAACCTTTGTTGGTAGATGCTTATATGGCAAGAAGAGCTCTAGATTATTTAGTTGGTTTTAATATCTCACCAATCCTGTGGACAAAGTTACCAGGTTCAAAATCAGCAGGCAGAGTTCAGTCTGTAGCTTTAAAACTTATTACAGAAAGAGAGCATGAAATTGAGTCTTTTAATCCAGAAGAATTTTGGACACTAACAGTAAATTTTCAAGATAATAAAAAAAACTCAATCAGTGCAAGTATATCTCAACTTGATGGTAACAAAGTTGAAAAATTTTCATTTAGAAACAAAGCTGGAATAGATAAAGCAATTGAGAGTATCAAAGATAAAAAATTTGATATAACTGATATTACCTCAAAAGTGGTTAACAGAAACCCCTCTGGTCCATTTACTACTTCTACATTGCAACAGGTAGCCTCAAGCAGACTGGGTTTTGGTGCATCAAGAACAATGCAAATTGCTCAAAGACTATATCAAGGAATTGAAATTGATGGTGAAACAATAGGTTTAATTACTTATATGAGAACAGATGGCACAAACTTATCAGCTGATGCAATTACAGATTTTAGAGATTATATAAAAAGTGAGTTTGGAAAAGAATATCTTCCAGTTAACCCTCTAAATTATTCAGGAAAAAAAGCTAAAAATGCTCAAGAAGCTCATGAAGCTATAAGACCTACAGATATTAGTAGATCGCCAGAAACTGTTAAGAAATATTTAAGTTCAGATCAACAAAAACTCTATAATTTAATATGGAGTAGAGCTCTATCATCACAAATGGAGACTGCAAAATTTGATAGAAGCACAATAACCATAACTTCAAAAGATGCAGACACTATATGCAAAACAAGTGGTTCTGTTTTAAAATTTGATGGTTATTTAAAAGTATTTCCAAGCCCAAGTAAAGATGATGATGAGTCAATCTTGCCAGAAATGTTTAAAGGACCAATAAATATTGAGGCTCTTTTTGATGAACAGCACTTTACACAACCACCTCCAAGATATTCTGAAGCAAGCCTTGTAAAAAAATTAGAAGAACTTGGTATTGGTAGACCATCTACATATGCAAGCATAATTTCAACAATTGCTAATCGTGGATATGCTGAAATTGTTAATAAAAGATTTTTTCCAACTGATCGTGGAAAATTAATATCAGCCTTTTTAGAAAAATTATTTTCTAAATATGTTGATTATAACTTTACTGCTGGCTTAGAGGAACAATTAGATGAGATTACAACTGGAAAAGAAAGCTGGATAAAAGTTTTAGAAATGTTTTGGAAAGATTTTAATAATAATGTTTCTGAGGTTAAAGAAAAGAGAACCAGAGAAGTTTTAGACCTGTTAAATGATAGTCTAGGAACTTTAATTTTTGACAAAGACTCTAGTGGAAAAGTTGTAAGAAAATGCCAATTGTGTGAAACAGGTTCATTAAGCTTAAAAAATAGTTTTAGAGGAGGTGCTTTTATTGGCTGCTCAAATTATCCTGAATGTAAATTTACAAGACCATTATCGAAAGCAAAGGCTGCTGCCCAAGCTCAACTAGCTGAACCTAAATTTATAGGTAAACATGAAAATGGTAATGATATATATTTAAAAAATGGAAGATTTGGTCCATACTTGCAGTATGAAAAAGTTTTAGAAGAACATACAGAAGAAAAAGTCACCAAGAAAAAAAAGGAAACAAAAAAAGCTAAAACAGATGTTAATGAACTTTTAAAGAATGTCTCAATACCTAAAGGTTTAGAATTGGAAACTATAGATTTAGAAAAAGCTCAATTTTTATGCTCATTACCAAAATCACTTGGTCTTAATCCTGAAAATCAAAAAGATATTACATTAAATACTGGAAGATTTGGTCCTTATTTAAAATGTGAAAATAAATCAGCAAGAATAGAAAATATAGAAGAAATATTTTCAATAGGTTTAAATAGAGCAATAACATTGATAGCTGAAGCTAAACCTGGACGAATGTCTTCATCAATTATTAAAGATTTAGGTGAACACCCAGAGGATAAAAAACCAGTAAGAGTTATGAAAGGTCAATATGGACCGTATATTAAATATAAATCATTAAATGCAACAATTCCTGAGGAAAAAGACCCTACTGAATTAACAATGGAAGAAGCTCTAATCCTTATTGAGAAAAGAATAGAATACGATAAAACTAAAAAAGGTAAAAAAACTAAGAAAAAGAAAAAAAAATGAAAAATTTGCTACTAATATTTTTTTTAATCCTTTGCACCGCAAATACATCTTATTCGAAAGAAAAAAGTTGCCAAGGTACGAAAAAAGGAACCGTTGAAAAAGCAGGTAATTTAAAAGATGGTGTTAAAAGATTAGGTAGTGGATTAGTTAAACCTTTTAAAAAGAAAGATTAGATTTATGAATTATGATGATAAGATTACAGAGTTAAAAATTAAGTTACCTGAGGCAAAAGCTCCTGTAGGATCCTATGTTGCAACAAAAATAGTTGGAAAATTATTATATGTGTCAGGTCAAATTTCTATAGATTCAAATGGAGACCTTATCAAAGGTAAGGTTGGTAAAGAACTTAGTACAGAGGATGCTTATAAAGCCGCAGAAAGATGTGGCCTAAGCATTATAGCTCAAGTTAAAAAAGCATGTGACGGCGACCTTTCAAAAATTAAATCATGTATAAAATTAACTGGATTTGTCAACTCTACTGAAGATTTTATCGAACAACCAAAAGTTATTAATGGAGCCTCTGATCTTATTGCGTCAATTTTTGGTAATGCTGGTATGCATACAAGAGCTGCAGTAAGCACTAATAGCTTGCCACTTGGAGTTTCTGTTGAAGTTGATGCAATTTTTGAGCTAAATTAAAACTTATCTACCAATTCCAAAATACTTAAATCCAAGTGAAGTAATTTTTTCTGAAGAAAATATATTTCTCATATCATAAATCTTAAGTTTTTTTGTAGTTGATAGCTTTTTAAAATTTATAGATTTAAAGTCATTCCACTCTGTATGAATAATTATTAAGTCTGAATTTTTCATAGCATTATTAATAGAGTTAGAGCACGAAACATTTCTAAATTTATCAAACTCATGTTTGTGTCCCGTTGGATCATAATATTTTATTTTAGCCCCACGCTTAGCAAGATAGGGTATCATTTCAAGACTTGAAGAATCTCTCATATCATCTGTATTAGCTTTAAAAGTTACTCCTAAAAAACAAATATTTTTATTTTTAATTTTATTATTCAATATATGATTTACTCTTTTTAGTAATAATTGTGATCTTTGTTTATTGGATTTAATAACACTTTTTATAACTGATAAATCTATTTTGAACTTATCAGCTGTAGAAACTATTGCTTTTGTATCTTTTGGAAAACATGAGCCACCATAAGCAGGTCCAGCTCTTAAAAAACGACTACCTATACGTTTATCCAACCCTATACCTATAGAAATATCCTCAACATCAATTTCTACTTTTTCACAAAAGTTTGCAATTTCGTTAATAAAAGTAATTTTAGTAGCTAAAAAAGCATTTGATGCATATTTTATCAACTCAGCAGCTCTTCTATTTGTAGAAATATACTTCGCACCTTTTGAAATTAGTGGTGCGTAAAGGTTTTTTAGTATTAAGTTAGATTTTTTATCATTTGAACCAACCACCACTCTATCAGGGTAAATAAAGTCTCTGATAGCCTCACCTTCTCTTAAAAATTCAGGATTTGATACCACTGAAAATTTATTTTTTGAAATTTTTTTAGATATAATTTTTTCAAGCTCATCACCAGTGGTAACTGGAACAGTAGATTTAGTTATTATTATCTTAAATTTATTTATGTATTTAGATATCTCTCTACCCACAGAAAAGACCTGGCTAAGGTCAGCACTGTTTCCATTTTTTTTTGTTGGAGTGCCAACACAAATAAATATTATATCTGATTTCTTAATAGAGTTTTTTAAATCTGTTGAAAAATTAAGTCTTTTATTTTTATAATTTTTTAAAACAATTTCCTCTAGACCTGGCTCATAAATAGGGATTATCCCCTTTTTTAGATTGTTTATTTTATTTATATCTTTATCGACACAAATCACATCATTTCCTAAATCAGAAAAACAAACCCCACTTACAAGACCAACATAACCAGTTCCTATCATGCATATTTTCATAATTTTGCAATTTCTTTAGATGAGTTGATATAACCGTTCATTGTACCACAATCCAGATACTTACCTAAAAAGTTATGAGCTATAAATTTTTCATTATTTTGGATCAAAGCTTGAATAGCATCAGTAATATGAATTTCCCCACTATTTCCTGGTTTTGTATTTTTAAGCATTGAAAAAATAGATTTTGGCAAAATGTATCTACCAATAACAGCTTTATTTGATGGAGCTTCTTTTATAGTCGGCTTTTCAATAACACCATTTATTAGATAATCAATTTTATTTAATTTTTTATTTAATTTATAAATGCCCCATCGCGATACAGTTTTTTTATTGACTGTCATACTGGCCATAACTGATGCTTTATATTTCTTGTGAGAATTAATCATAGATTTTGAACAGTTTTTTTTTACAATTAAGTCATCAGGCAATAACATTAGAAAATATTTATCTTTAATTAATTTCTTTGCTTTTAAAACAGCATCACCTGTTCCCTTAGGTTTGTTTTGATAAACAAATTTAATCATTTTCCGATATTTTAAGATTTTTTTATATTCATTAATAATTCTTGGATCTTTTTTTTTCTTAATTAAACTTTTATAAAATCTATCATTGTAGAAATAGTTTTTAATCATTACTTTTTTTTTGGAAATAATGAAGATTATTTCTTTTATACCTGCTTCAATACATTCTTGAATTATGTATTCAAGACCAGGTTTACCATTAATAGGTAAAAGCTCTTTAGCAAAAATACTGGTTAAGGGTAACAATCTAGTACCAAGTCCAGCTAATGGAATAATTGCTTGTTTAATCATTTAAATGTTTTACTTATTAAATATTTTAATACAAATGAAAATTTTATTAAACAATCATACTTTAAATAGTAAATTAAGGCCCTTTGATGATATTGGGTTTATTCCTACAATGGGAGGAATTCATGAGGGTCATTTATCTCTAATTAAAAGATCAAAAAAACTTTGTAAAAAAACATTGGTAAGTATTTTTGTCAATCCCAAGCAATTTAATAATAAAAAAGATTTCAAAACATATCCATCAAATATTAAAGATGATTTAAAAATTTTAAGAAAGATTAAAGGAATTGACTTTGTTTATATTCCAAAATTTAAAGATATTTACAATTCTAAAAGAAAATCAATAATTACAATTAAAAAAAAAGATAAGATTTTATGTGCAAAATTCAGAAAGGGTCATTTTGAAGGAGTGTTAGATGTAATGGATAGATTAACAAATTTAATTAAACCCAATAGGATTTTTATGGGTAAAAAAGATTATCAGCAATTATTTTTGGTTAAAAGATTTATTGAAAATAAATACTCAACTAAAATAATTGGCTGTAAAACTATTAGAAACAAGAATAAACTTGCTCTATCTTCTAGAAATTACTTACTTGATAAAGATGATTTGGTTATTGCTGGTAAATTATCTGAAGAATTTTCTCTTCTTAAAAGAAAAATAAAAAATAAAAAAAATATTAACAAATTTTTAACAGAGGAAAAAAGAAATATACAAAAAATATTTAATGTTAAGATTGAATATTTAGAGCTTAGAAATGAAAAAAACTTACTACTATCCAACAAATCTTTCCAATCCAAAATATTTGTCTCTTATTATTTTAAAAATATTAGATTTATTGATAATTTTTAATCTTATAAAAAATAAGCACCCACACCTAAAAAAGAAACAAACCCTATTACATCAGTTATTGTTGTGACAAAAACACTTGATGCAATAGCGGGATCAATATTCATTTTTTTTAAAGTGACAGGTACCAAAATACCAAAGAGTCCTGCAATTATCATTGTTAGTATCATCGATATAGAAATTATCATTGATAAGATGTTATCTTGAAACCAAATTTGAACTATAAAAGCGCTAATAGCTGCAAAAATAATTCCATTTAAAATACCAATTGTAAATTCTTTCATAACATTTGAGGAAAAATTATTTTCAGTTAGATCATTTGTTGCAATTGTTCTAACTGTAACTGCTAAGGTTTGCATACCTGCATTACCTCCCATTGAAGCCACTATAGGCATTAAAAAAGCTAACACAACCATTTGCTCAATAGTTGCTCCAAACAAACTAATGAACCATGTTGCTAAAAATGCAGTAAATAAATTTAGTAAAAGCCAATTAAATCTTCTTTTTGTTTTTGTAATTATGCCATCAGTAATTTCTTCATCACCTACCCCGGCTAATCTCAATACATCTTCTTCAGCTTCTTCTTTAAGAACAGTCAAAATATCATCACTCATTATCATTCCAACAAGCTTATTATTTTTATCTACTACAGCTGCAGAATTAAGATTATAATTTTCAAATAGATTACCAACTTCTTCTTTGTCCATATCCACAGGTATTAATAATTGTGACTCTGACATTATAGAAGCCATCTTTGTATCTCTAGAAGTTGTTAAAACTCTAGATGATGGAACAGTACCAATAGGTTTAAACTCTTCATTAATAATAAATATTTCTAAAAATTCTTCAGGTAGGTCCTTGTTTTCTCTAAGATAGTCAATTGTTTGACCTACAGACCAATTACTAGGAATGGCTGTAAATTCTCGCTGCATTAGTCTAGCAGCTGTGTCTTCTGGATAACTTAAACTTTCTAATAAAGCAAAACGATCTTTAGGAGGTAAGGAACTTAAAATGCTATTTTTGTCCTCCTCTGGAACATTTTCTAAGATAGATATAGCATCATCAGACTCTAAATTTGTTAAAATTGTTACTATAGAGTCAGAAGAAAGATAGGTGATAATTTCAGTTTGAATAGATTCGTTAAGTTCTACAAAAACTTCAGGATCAATATTGAAATTATTTAGTTTTATTAAACTTTCTCTATCACTTTGATTTAAGTGTTCAATAATGTCCGCAGCATCAGCAGGGTGCATTTCCTTAAAAGAATTCGTAATAAATAAAGCGTCATTATTTGCAATTTTGGAAGTAACAACTTTTATATATTCCTTATTGAATTCAAAATTAACTTTTTTATCTTTTATTTTTTTTACTAAAGACATAAATCTACCTATAATTTAGATTTGCACTATTAATAGATAATTAAGATAATACAATTTATAAATGAATATAGAGATCAAAAAGTCAATAAAACCAGTAAATTATTTTGAGGCAATAAATCTTTTAGAAGAAAGATTACAAAGACTATATGAGAAAAAAGAAAATGAACTTATTTGGACTTTATCACATAATGAGATTTATACGGCGGGTACTAGCTATAATAAAAATGAAATTATTGATAAATCTATTAAAGTTATTGAAACTAATCGTGGAGGAAAAATCACATGCCACGCTCCAGGTCAATTAATTTGTTATTTTGTAATAGACCTTAGAAAAAAAAAAGATGTGAGAAGATTTATTTCTATTTTAGAAAAAACTATTAAAGATACTTTAAAATTTTTTAAAATCGACACTTTTGCTGATAAAAAAAATATAGGAATTTGGCACCAAAAAAATAATCAAGTAAAAAAAGTGGCCGCTATAGGTGTAAGAGTTAGTAAGTGGATCGCTTATCATGGATTTGCGATTAATATTAATAATAATCTTGATCAATACAAAAAGATTATTCCATGTGGAATTTTAGATAAGGGAGTAACAAATCTAGAGGAAATTAAAAATCAAGATTACTCAAATCTGGAAAATATATTAATTGAAAATCTTATTATTAATCTAAAAATCTAAGTCTTTTTGTTTTTAATAATTTTTTAAAATAATCTGGTAATAAAGCTGTGTAAGTGTGCTTAATATCATTTGCTATAAATCTTATCTGATATGAATGGAGCATTAAATTTTTATTAATCCCTTTAAATGAATTAGATAATTTATATTTTACGTCACCAAAAATTGGTTGTCCAACAGCATATAATTGTTTTCTGAGTTGATGCTTTCGTCCTGTTATTGGTTTTAGTTCAACCAAAGAAGCTTCGGAATTTTTATCCAATACTTTGTATAATGTTTTAGCTTTTTCAATAATTTTTTTTTCTCCATCATATCGAATAAGATCATCATTCCATTCACCAGAGTCTTTTTCAAGTTCACCATGACAAATAGCTAGGTATGTTTTATGAACTTTACGTAATCTAAATAAAGATGTTAATAGTTGTGCACTTTCTCTGGTTTTGGCCATTATAAAAACTCCTGAAGTATCTTTATCAAGTCTATGCACAGAATATGGTTTGGTGCCTTGAAAAATTTCACTTTTAGCAAAAATATCAACAAGGTTCTTTTTTGATTTAGTTCCACCTTGAACTGAAATTCCTGCACTCTTATTAAGGACTATAAAATTTTCATTATTATCAATAATTTGATCTTCGTTGGATTTGATAATATCTTTTGATGGTTCAAATTTGATTTTTTTTTGAACTATTGATTCTTTAAAGTCTATGTTAAACAAATTTACTTCATCATTTGTTTTAATTTTTTGTGAACTTTTAACTTTTTTTTTATTTAACTTGACTTTGCCCGCTCGTAAATATTTTTCAATTAAACCTTGAGGGATTTTGCCTAAAGTTAATCTTATCCATCTATCAATACGCATATCATTACACGTTGAATCAACGATGTAAGACTTTTTCATGATTTAAGATTTATGCTGTAGCTTGTTTCGTTTCTTCAGCTTTAGGTGTTTCTTTAGTTGTATCTTTTTTCTTTTTATCGACTCTTCTTGCTTCAACATCTCTATCAACAAATTCTATGATAGCCATGGGTGCATTATCACCATATCTAAATCCAGCCTTAACAATTCTTGTATATCCACCGTTTCTTTTTTCATATCTTTTTGAAAGAGTTTTTTTCACTTTATTAGCAGATTTGATATCTTGAAGTTGAGAAACTAACATTTTTGTAGTTTGCAAAGTTTCTTTTTTACCTAATGTTATAATTTTGTCAGCTTGAGGTTTTAAAAATTTTGCTTTTGGTAAAGTAGTTTTGATTTGCTCATATTTTATTAAAGAATTTAACATATTCTTTAAAAGAGCTTTTCTATGTTCAGAAGTTCTGTTTAACTTCTTGTTTGCCATTCCGTGTCTCATTAGATGGCTTCCTCTAACTTTTTAGACATTTCTGCAATGTTATCAGGCGGCCAATTAGGAATTTCCATACCTAAATATAACGACATTCCAGTCAGAACTTCTTTAATCTCGTTTAATGATTTTCTTCCAAAATTAGGCGTTCTAAGCATTTCGCCTTCAGATTTTTGTACCAAATCACCAATGTAAATTATATTATCATTTTTCAAACAGTTCATAGATCTTACAGAAAGCTCAAGTTCATCAACTTTTCTTAATAAGTTCTTATTAAACTCAGGTTCTGTAGACACTTCTTTTATAGGGGCTTCCACAGGTTCATCAAAATTAACAAACATTTTTAATTGGTCTTGAAAAATTCTTGCTGAATAAGCTACAGCATCCTCTGCTGAAATTGATCCGTTTGTTTCAACTTCCATAGTAAGTTTGTCGTAATCTAACGCCTTACCTTCTCTAGCAGTGCTAATTGAATAAGAAACTTTTTTAACTGGACTATAAAGTGAGTCTATCGCTATAAGACCCAAAGGTGGCTCTTCTGGTTTATTCAAATCAGCTGGAACATAGCCTTTGCCAGTACTCACGTTCATTTCCATGTGGAAATTTGTATTTTCATCAAGATTGCAAATAACTAAATCAGGATTTAAAATTTCAACATCTGCTACAGGCGCAATGTCAGAAGCTTTTATTTCTCCTGGTCCTTTAGCATCTAAAATAAGTTTTTTTGTTCCTTCAGAATTCGATTTCAAAGCTAAAGATTTAACGTTTAAAACTATATCAGTAACATCTTCTCTAACACCTTTAATAGAAGTAAATTCATGTAAGACACCATCTATTTGTATTGAGGTAACTGCTGCACCTCTTATTGAAGATAATAAAATTCTTCTTAATGAATTTCCTAAAGTTAATCCATAACCTTTTTCTAATGGTTCAGCGATTATTTTAGCATGAGTTAAGTCATCGCTAATTTGTACATCTAATTTTGATGGTTTAATTAATGACTTCCAATTTTTAATATTAACATTTTCGACTTCCATTAAACTCTCCTTTTCTTTGGTGGTCTAGTTCCATTATGGGGCATGGGTGTTGTATCTTTAATTGATAAAATTTTGAAACCTCTAGCCTGTAAAGCTCTTAAAGCAGTTTCACGTCCAGAACCTGGGCCTTTTACTTCAACAGATAAAGTTTTCATTCCAAATTCTAATGCTTTTGATGCAGCTGCATCCGCAGCAATTTGAGCTGCATAAGGAGTTGATTTTCTTGACCCCTTAAAACCTTTTTGTCCTGCAGATGCCCAAGAAATTACATTGCCATTAGTGTCAGCAATAGAGATGATTGTATTGTTAAATGTTGATTGAACGTAAGCAATTCCATTTAAAATATTTTTTTTAATTTTTTTCTTTTTTGAATAAGAGCTTTTATTACTCTTCTTTAAAGACTTTTCTACCTTCTGATCTTTATTTTCAACTTTATCAGCTTTAGCCATAATTATTTTTTAGTTGGTGTTAATTTTTTTCCTGCAATAGCGATAGCTTTACCTTTTCTAGTTCTCGCGTTGCATCTTGTTCTTTGACCTCTAACAGGTAATTTTTTTCTATGTCTGGTCCCTCTATAACAAGCAAGATCAATTAATCTTTTAATAGTCAATGAATAATCTCTTCTAAGATCACCTTCCACTTTAAAATTAGCATCTATATATTCTCTAATTTTTAATATTTCATCATCTGTTAATTCATTAATTCTTTTTGCTTTAGGAATTTCTAATGAAGAACAAATTTGATTTGAAAACTTATCACCAATTCCATAGATATAAGTCAAACCTATGTGAACAAGTTTATTTTGTGGGATATTGATACCTGCGATACGAGCCATAGTTTTTGTGATAATTTGAGCCTTTTATATAATAAGATTATCTAAAGTCAACGTCTTAAACATTGATAAAATCATCAATTTTCCTTGTTATTTCATCGATTTCAAGTGTTCCATCTATCTCTTGAAAGTTTGGATTTTTTGACAGAAAATTAAGGACTGGTTCTGTTGTTTTTGTATAAATATCATATCTTGACATAATGGTCTCAAGATTGTCATCTTTTCTTTTAACAAAAAATTCCTTGCCACATGGATGAAGTTCTATTTCTTCACTATTAAAAAATTCGTTTAGCGTTAAATTGCACTTATCACAAGTAACTCTCCCAATAATCCTTTTTTCTATAATTTCGCGAGGTACAACTAAAGAAATTATCAAATCTATTTTTTGATTATATTCTTTCAAAATTGATTCTAGGTTATTGGCTTGATCTATACTTCTAGGGTAGCCATCAAAAATAATTCTATCTCTAAATTTTAAATTTAAGATTGTTTTTTTAAGTAATTCATTGACAATTTTATCTGAAACGAAGTTTCCTTTTGAAATAATGGCTTCTATTTCTACTCCTAAATTTGAATTTTTTTTAGTCTCACTTCTTAACAAATCACCTGTGGATAGTTGAAAATAATTATGTTTTTTAACAATTAGCTGAGCTTGAGTGCCTTTACCTGCGCCAGGAGGCCCAAATAAAATAATGTTCACTTATTTACCAAATTTTGTTTTTTTGATTAATTGTTCGTATTGAGAACTCATTAATCTTGTTTGAATTTGAGTAACAGTATCTATTGCAACGACAACTACAATTAAAATTGAAGTACCACCTAAATAAAAAGGAATTGGATAATTTGCAATTAAAAATTCTGGCATTAAACAAACTAAGGTTAAGTATAGAGCGCCTATAGTTGTTAATTTTGTTAAAATATTCTCTATATATAATGCTGTACTTTCGCCTGGTCTAATTCCTGGAACAAATCCACCATACTTTCTTAAGTTATCAGCAGTTTCTGTTGGATTAAAAGTTATAGAAGTATAAAAAAAAGTAAAAAAAATTATTCCAGATGCGTATAACAGCATATAAAGAGGCTGACCTTGAGTAAAGTATGAGCTTATATCTAAAAATGTTTCATTGCTTGAAAAAGAAAAATTTGAAAAAGTCACTGGTAACAATAATAATGCCGAAGCAAATATAGCTGGTATCACACCAGCTTGATTAATTTTCAATGGTAAATGTGATGACTCACCACCATACATTTTGTTACCCATTTGTCTTTTTGGATAATTAATTAATATTTTTCTTAAAGCTCTTTCCATAAATACTATGAATAAAATTGTAAGAATTAACAAAACAAATATTCCTAAAATCATAAATGTTGAGACAGCACCAGTTCTTCCAAGCTCAAAAGTTGTTACTAATGCTCTAGGAATTTCCGCAACAATACCTGCAAAAATTATTAAAGATATTCCATTACCAATACCTCTTTGTGTTATTTGCTCACCTAACCACATCAAAAACATTGTTCCCGCAACAATTGTTGTAACAGTTGTTATCTTAAAAAATGCTCCAGGATTAATAACTAAGTCTGCAGAAGACTCTAAACCAACGGATAGACCATAACCCTGTACAGTTGCTAGAAGAACAGTTCCATATCTTGTAATTTGAGTAATCTTAGCTCTTCCAATTTCTCCTTGAGCTTTTAAATTTTTAAAATAATCGGAAACTCCTGTCAAAAGTTGAACTATAATAGATGAAGAAATGTAAGGCATTATGCCTAACGCAAATATCGCCATTCTACTTATTGCTCCACCAGCAAATACATTGAACATTCCTAACAACCCTTTCTGATTGCCATCCATCATTACTTTAAGTTGTTCTGGATCAATGCCAGGTAAAGGAACAAAAGTTCCAAATCTGTAAACTGAAAGAATAAATATTGTAAATAATATTCTATTTCTTAAATCATTCGATGATGATGAAGCACTCATTAAGATCAATTATTTCTTTAACTGAATAGATCCACTAATTTTTTCTAGTTTCTCTATCGCTGATTTAGAGGCTAAATCTGCTTCAATATTTACCTTATCTTTAATTTCCCCAGTGCCAAGTATCTTTAATTTTTGAGAATTTTTGTTAATTAGTTTTAATTTTTTTAGCAATTCCATGTTTATTGTATCACTTGGATTAATAGTTTTTTCATTAATAAAAAATTGAATTTTTTCAAGATTCATAATTGCAATGTTTGTTCTCGAAATTGGGTTAAAACCTCTTTTTGGCAATCTTCTATACAAAGGCATTTGACCACCCTCAAAAGCTTTAATGGCTACACCTGATCTAGATTTTTGACCTTTAACACCTCTACCAGAAGTTTTACCTTTTCCAGATCCAATTCCTCTACCCACTCTAATTTTTGATTTATTAATTTTGTCTTTAGTATTTAAGGTTATCATTATCCTCTTTTCTCAACTATCTCAGAAATCTTTTTGTTTCTAATTGCTGAAATTTGTTTTGGTGAATTTTGCTTTAATAAAGCTTTCATAGTAGCCCTAATAACATTATGTGCATTAGAGGTTCCCATTGATTTAGCAACTATATCTTTTACACCGAGTACTTCACAAACAGCTCTTACTGGGCCACCTGCAATTATGCCTGTACCTTTTGATGCTGCTCTAAGAACTATTCTTCCAGACCCATCTTTTGCTTTTACATCGTGATGGATTGTTCTTCCTTCTCTTAAAGGTATATGTATCAATTTTCTTCTAGCAACTTCATTAGCTTTTTTAATCGCATCAGGAACTTGTTTAGCTTTTGCATGTGCTATACCAATTTTACCCGCTTGATTACCTACTACCACTAATGCTGAAAAACCAAATCTACGACCACCTTTTACAACTTTTGTAATACGGTTTATATGAACAAGTTTTTCTAAAATATCGTCAGTTTTTTTATCTTTAAAATTTTCCATAATTAAAATTCCATTCCATTTTCACGTAAGGTTTCAGCAAATACTTTAACTCTACCATGATATCTATAAATACCTCTATCAAAGTAAATTTTAGTGATTTTTTTTTCTTGTGCTTTTTTTGCTAACTTTGTAGCTACAATTTTTGATAGTTCGGTTTTATTTACTTTATCACCCGATCTTATATCTTTTTCGACTGATGAGGCAGATAATAATGTTACTTTATTAATATCATCAATTATTTGTGCAGAAATATTTTTAGAAGATCTAGAAATACACAATCTAAACCTGTCTTTAGATGCAACTTTTTTTACTTTATTGCTAACTCTGAACCTTTTTCTAATACTTGTATTTAATTTCATTATTTTTTCTTTCCTTCTTTTTTAAGAACATACTGACCTTTTTCTCGTATTCCCTTACCTTTGTAAGGTTCAATTTTTCTGTATGTTTTAATTTTTGAAGCTACAGAACCAACTTGTTGTTTATCAGAACCTGATATTTTTAATGTTGTTTGTTTTTCGACTTCTATTTTTATACCATCAGGAATGTCATAATTAATATCATGGCTATAACCTAGTTGTAAGTTTAATTGTTTACCTTTGAGAGCAGCTCTATAACCTACTCCAACAAGCTCTAAAGTTTTTTCATACCCAGTGCTAGAACCGATAACTGCATTGTTTATTAAACTTCTATTCATTCCCCAAAGTCTTTTAGAATTTTGATCAATTTTTTTTGGTTTGATTGAAATCTCTTTACCCTCTTGAATATCAAGATTAAACATTTCTAGATCAATATCGACAGATTTTTTTCCCAAAGGACCTTCAATATTTATAATACTACCAGCCAATGCAACTTTAACTTTTTCAGGAATTGAGATACTTATTTTACCAATTTTAGACATTAAAATACCTTACAAATTATTTCGCCACCAACACGTTGCTTTCTAGCATCAATATCTGTCATTACACCTTTTGGTGTTGAGACTATCGCGATACCTAAACCATTGTTTATCTTTGGTAGCCCTTCTGCACTAGAAAAAATTCTTCTTCCTGGTTTTGAAACACGCTCAAAAGCACTGATTACAGGATTGCCAGAATGGTATTTAAGCTCTAAAGATAAAGTTGGTTTCTTATCCTCATCATCAATTTTAAAATCCTTAATGAAACCTTCATTTTTAAGAATGTCAGCTATTTTAGTTTTAAAATTTGAAGAAGGTAATGCTACTTTCTTGTGATTTCTTGCTTGAGCATTTTTCACTCTTGCTATCATATCTCCAATTGGATCACTTAAACTCATATTTTCCTTTCTACCAGCTTGACTTAGTCATTCCTGGAATTAATCCAGCCAAACCTAAGTCCCTTAAAGCTATTCTTGATATTTTTAATTTTCTATAAACCCCATGAGGTCTTCCTGTAATTTTACATCTATTCATAACTCTTATTTTCGCTGAATTTCTAGGCATTTGCGAAAGTTTTTGTTGAGCTTTAAATCTCTCTTCTAATGGGAGTTTTTTATCCATAATAATTTTTTTTAGACTCTGTCTTTTTTTATAAAGCCTATCTGAAAGTTTAATTCTTTTGTCGTTCTTATTTACAGCGCTTACTTTAGCCATGTTTAATTGTCTCCTTTTTTGATAAATGGAAAATTCATTTTTTCTAATAATGCGAAAGCATGCTCTTTATTCATAGCTTTAATTACAACAACTATATCTAAACCTCTAACTTTGTCGGCTCTATCAAAACTTACTTCTGGAAAAATGATGTGTTCTTTTACACCAAATGTGTAATTACCAAATTTATCAAATCCTTTTGGAGAAAGACCTCTAAAATCTTTAATTCTTGGTAGAGCTATATTCACTAACCTATCAATAAATTCATACATTTTATTCTTTCTCAATGTTACTTTTAATCCTGCGTTTGATCCTTTTCTGGTTTTAAAATTTGCAACAGACTTTTTAAATTTTGTGATAACAGGTTTTTGACCAGTAATTTTTCCCATATCTTCCTCAGCAGCTTTTAAAATTTTAGCATCAGCACCATCTAATCCTAGCCCCATATTTAAAACAACTTTTTCAATTTTTGGTGTCATAAAAACATTTTTAAGACCCAAACTATCTTTTAAAGCTGGTTGAATTTCTTTATTATAAATTTCTTTTAATCTTGGTGTCATTATTTTTTAGCCTCTGATTTTTTAGCAACTTTTTCATCAATTAATTTTAGGTTTGATAAATGAATGAAGCTTTCTTTTGAAACTATCCCGCCTTTTTTTTCTTTAGTAGTTTTAATATGTTTTTTAACCATGTTTACTTCTTTGACTTTTGCACGATTATTAGCTCTGTCAATTTCAATAACTTCACCTTCTTTTTTTTTATCTTTTCCTGTCAAAACTCTAACTTTTAAACCTTTTTTTATCATTATTATAAAACCTCCGGTGCTAATGAAATTATTTTCATTTGACCTCTACTTCTTAATTCTCTTGTTACAGGTCCAAAAATTCTAGTTCCGACTGGTTCACCCTTGTCATCAACTAAAACAGCAGCATTATTATCAAATTTAACTTTTGAACCATCATTTCTGTGAATTCCTTTTTTAACTCTTACAACAACTGCTTTATGAACAGTACCCTTTTTAACTTTACCCTTGGGTATTGCTTCTTTTACAGCAATCACAATGGTGTCACCAATACTTGCATATCGTCTCTTAGAACCACCAAGAACCTTTATACACTCAATTCTTTTAGCGCCCGTATTGTCAGCTACCTGCAACTCTGTTTGTACACCGATCATTATTTTGTATTCTCCATTACTTGAAATTTTTTATTTTTTGAAAATGGTTTGCTTTCAATTATTGAAACTTTATCACCAGTTTTGAATTTATTATTTTCATCATGTGCATTGTAATTTTTTCTTACTTTAATTACTTTTTTAAGTACTGGGTGCGAATATTTTCTTTCAACCATTACAGTTATAGTTTTGTTGGGTTTATCACTGATCACTACACCAGTTAATATTTTTTTAGGCATTAATTTTTCCTTTTAATATTGTTTTTAATCTTGCAATTGTTTTTCTAGTTTCACCAATTTTTGCCGGATTTGTGACTTGTGAATTAATTTTTTGAAACCTAAAATTAAAAAGATCTTTTTTTAGTTTATCAATATTTTTCACAACTTCGTCCTTAGAAAGTTTCTTAATTTCTTGTTTTTTCATATTAAGCAAACCTCTTAATTGTTTTAGTCTTAATTGGTAATTTTGCTGATGCCTTGTACAAAGCTTCTTTAGCAATTTGCTCTGATACACCATCAACTTCAAACAAAATTCTTCCAGGTTTTACTCTACAAGCAAAAAATTCTGGATTACCTTTTCCTTTACCCATTCTTACTTCAATAGGTTTTTTTGAAACTGGTATATTTGGAAATACTCTTGTCCATACTCTTCCTTGTCTCTTCATATGTCTAGTTAAAGCTACTCTAGCAGCTTCAATTTGTTTGCCTGTTATTCTTTCGGGCTGTAAAGCTTTTAATGCAAATGCTCCATAATTAATAGAACTTGCTCTTGTTGCAGTTCCATGAATTCTACCTTTATGAGCTTTTCTCCATCTAGTTCTTACTGGTTGAAGCATTATTCTTTACCCTCTTTTGGTGTTACTTTATTAGTTTCCTGGCTAAATTCTCTTGCAAAAACTTCTCCTTTATAAATCCAAACTTTAATTCCAATAATACCATATGTGGTTAAAGCTTCTGCTTCAGCATAATCTATGTCTGCTCTTAGTGTATGTGAAGGGATACTTCCCTCTCTTAACCATTCAGTTCTAGCGATTTCATTTCCACCAAGTCTTCCACTTATAGACACTTTTATGCCCTTAGCACCCAGTCTAATACATGATTGCATAGATCTTTTCATTGCTCTTCTGTAAGAAATTCTTTTTACTAATTGCTGAGCTATATTTTCAGCTACTAAATAAGCATTTGTTTCTGGTTTTTTTACTTCTTTAATATTTAATGCAACTTCATTAGTTGTAAATTTTGACAAATTATTTTTAATCTTATCAATGTCACTTCCTTTTTTACCAATAACAAAACCTGGTCTTGAAGTATATATTGTTACGTAACACTTATTTGAAGTTCTCTCTATCATTACTTTAGAAACTCCCGAGTTAACTACATTTTTTTTAATGTAATCTCTAATTTTAAAATCTTCGATTAAATAATTACCAAAATCTTTTTTCTTTGCATACCAAACAGAGTCCCAACCTCTATTGACACCCAATCTAAAACCTACAGGATTAACCTTTTGTCCCATGACTCTCCATTTGTTTAACTTCTGATAAAATTATAGTTACTGTTGACCAAGGTTTTAAAATAGGTGCAGCTCTACCTTTGGCTCTTGGTCTAAATCTTTTCATAACAATTTTTTTTCCACAGTAAGCTTCTTTCACAATTAAATTGTCAATATCATATTGAAAATTATTCTCAGCATTTGCAACAGCAGAACTAATTGTTTTTCTAATATCCTTAGTAATTCTTTTAGCAGAAAATTGTAAATCTCTGATAGCAACATCAACTTTTTTTCCAACTATACTTTTCAAAATAGGATTAAGTTTTCTAACACTAGTTCTGATACTATTGTTTACAGATTTAACTGTATCAACTTTTTTTCTATTTTTTTTCTTTGTTTTATTCATAATTATTTTTTAGCCGCTGTTGCAGGTTTAGCTTTTTTATCTGCAGGAGTGTGACCATAAAAAGTTCTAGTAGGAGAAAATTCTCCTAATTTGTGACCAACCATGTCCTCTGAAATGGTTATTGGTATAAATTTCTTGCCATTATAAATTTGAAAGCTTACGCCAACGAAATCAGGTAAAATTGTAGATTTTCTTGACCATGTTTTAATAGGTATTTTTTTTGGATCCTCTTTGTATTTATCAACTTTTTTCATTAAGGATTCTTCAACAAAAGGTCCCTTCCATACTGCTCTAGCCATTATTTAGTATCCTTCCTTTTGTTTCTTCTTTTAACTATAAATTTATCTGTTCTCTTATTATCTCGAGTTTTTAAACCTTTTGCAGATTGACCAGTTGGTGAAACTGGGTGTCTACCTCCAGCTGATTTACCTTCACCACCACCATGAGGGTGATCAACCGGGTTTTTCACAACACCTCTTGTATGAGGTCTTCTACCAAGCCATCTTGATCTTCCTGCTTTACCAATTTTGATATTTTTTTGATCTGGATTACTTAAAATTCCTATAGTTGCCAATGATCTTGAATCTATTTTTCTAACCTCACCAGAAGCCAACTTAATTAAGCTGTAGTTACCGTCTAAACCACTTATTGTGACTGACGATCCTGCAGATCTAGCAATTTTACCTCCAGCACCAGGCTGAATTTCAACATTGTGAATATTAATTCCAACAGGAATATCTTGTAAGGGCATACAATTACCGACTTTAATTTCTTTTTTTGATCCATTTTCTATTTTATCACCAGCTTTAATCTTTTGGGGTGCCAAATAATAAGCATGAACTCCATCTTCAAATTTAACTAACATTATGTAACAAGATCTGTTTGGATCATATTCAATTCTTTCAACAGTCGCTTCCATGTCAAATTTCTTACGGTAAAAATCCACATGTCTGTACATTTTTTTATGCCCACCAGCTCTATTAATAGATGTAATATGTCCATTATTGTTTCTACCTTTCATGGCATTTTTTGGTGAAACAAGTGATTTGAAAGGTTTACCTTTCCATAGTCCAGTTCTATCAACTAAGATTGTTCCCCTAGTAGATTTTGTGTATGGTTTAAAAGTTTTTAGTGCCATTTATTAAATACCTGTTGTTAGATCAATACTTTGACCTTTTTTAAGTGTTATTATTGCTTTTTTAAAACCTGAAACTTTTACTTTTTTTCCTCTAGTTATTTTAGTTCTGTTTTGCTTATTAATAATATTAATTTTAGTTACATTAACTTTAAAAATTTTCTCAATGTTTTTTTTAAGATTTATCTTATTTGCACCAGTTGGCACTTTAAAAACAATTTTATTCTGTTCTGATAAATTGGTTGATTTCTCAGTTACCATAGGAGACAAAACTTTATCGTATAAATGTATCTTATCCATATTAAGAATATCTCTTTTCTAGTTCTTTCACTGAACTTTCTGTAAAAACAACTTTTTTAAATTTAATAATATCGTACGAGCTAAAGTGATTAACGTCTGTTACTTTAACATTAGGAATATTTCTTGCTGATTTTTCAACTTTTTCTTTTGAATTTTTATCAAGTATAATTAGAGAATTTGTTATATCTAACTTTTTAACAATAGCACTCATCTCCTTTGTCTTTTTAATTTCTGAACTAAAATCATTTAAAATAAGTAGGTTTTTATTATTATTTTTTTCAGTAATTAGTGAAGCAACACTTAATTTCTTTTCATTTTTATTTAATTTTCTTTTTTTATAAGCAAGCTCACCTTTTGGACCATGAGCTATACCACCACCAACAAATATAGGAGCTTTTCTACTTGCATGTCGAGCACCCCCAGTACCTTTTTGTGCATAAATTTTTGATGTAGGTCCACTTACTTCATTTTGCTGCTTAGTTTTTGCATGTCTTCCTTTATAATTAGCATTTGTCTTGTACAAAACACTACTTACTAATTTACTGTTAATTTTAGCAGAAAAAATTTTATCTAACACTTCAATAGTGTCTTTTTTTCCATCAATACTTAATTTTTCTAATTTCATTATTTTTTCTTTTTATCTGGAGTTTTTTTAGCTTCTTCTGCTGCTGCAATTTTTTCTGAAATTGTCATCTTGTTAATATCTTTAATTGATTTTCTAACTACAACTTCTGCATTTTTAGATCCTGGTATTGAACCTTTTAAATATAAAAGTTCATTTTCCAAATCAGTTTTAATAATTTCAATATTTAACATGGTTCTTAGTCTATCTCCCATATGACCAGCCATTTTTTTACCTTTAAATACTTTTCCAGGATCTTGGCTATGACCAGTTGAACCATGAGCTCTATGAGATACAGACACACCGTGACTAGCTCTTAAACCACCAAAATTCCATCTTTTCATAGCTCCAGCAAATCCTTTTCCAATTGTTTTTGATCTAGTATCAACAAATTTAATGTCTTTAAATATTTCTAAACCAAACTCATTTCCTTCTTTGTAGGCCTCTGTATCATTAACTCTATATTCCTTGAGTGTTTTTTTTGCTTCTGTGTTTTTTTTAGCAAAGAAACCTTTCATGGCTTTTGTTAATTTTGAATTTTTAATTTTTCCATAACCAAGTTGAACTGCTTTATAGCCTCTTTTTTCTTCGTCAATGACTTGGATAACTCTAGCTTTTTCTACTTTTAAAACAGTTACGGGAACTAGTTGACCAGTTTTATAAAACTCTCTAGTCATTCCAATTTTTTTTCCAATTAATGCTATTTCTGTCATAACTAAATTTTTATCTCCACATCTACACCTGAAGCCAAATCAAGTTTCATTAAAGCTTCTACTGTTTGTGGTGTTGGTTCAATAATATCAATTAATCTTTTATGAGTTCTGGACTCAAATTGTTCTCTACTTTTTTTATCAATATGTGGACCTTTTAATACCGTATATCTCTCTATTCTTGTCGGTAATGGGATTGGACCTTTAATTGTAGCACCAGTTCTTTTAACAGTGTTTACAATCTCTTCTGTTGAAGCATCTAAAATTTTATTGTCATAAGCTCTTAATTTAATTCTAATGTTTTGTTTATCCATAATTACCCTGCAATCTTTTTAGTTACTTCATCTTGTACATTTTGAGGCACTTTTGAATAGTGATCAAAAAACATTGAATATTGTGCTCTTCCTTGAGACATCGATCTTAAATTGTTAATGTATCCAAACATATTTGCTAGAGGAACCATTGCTGTAATGACAGTAGCATTACCTCTTTGTTCTTGAGTGCTGATTTGTCCTCTTCTACTGTTTAAATCTCCAATAACATCTCCCATATAATCTTCTGGAGTTACAACTTCAACTCTCATTACTGGTTCAAGTAATTTCAAAGTACCTTTAGTACAAGCTTCTTTAAAGCAAGCTCTACTTGCTAATTCAAATGCTAAGACACTTGAGTCAACATCGTGGTGTAAACCATCTATGATGGTAACTTTATAATCTATCATTGGAAATCCAGCTAATATTCCACCATCAGATACAGTTTCTATTCCTTTTTCTACTCCTGGAATAAATTCTTTTGGTATAGATCCACCTTTAATTTTGCTTTCAACAGATCTACCTGATCCGGGCTCTTGTGGTTCTACTAAAAGCTTAACTTTAGCAAATTGTCCTGCACCACCACTTTGTTTTTTGTGTGTGTACTCAACTTCAGAAGCGTTTTCTAAGGTTTCTCTGTATGCTACTTGTGGAGCACCAACATTTGCCTCAACTTTAAATTCTCTTTTCATTCGATCAACAATAATATCTAAATGCAATTCACCCATACCTTTAATAATAGTTTGACCAGACTCTTCATCAGAAGTCACTCTAAAAGAAGGATCTTCTGCTGCAAGTCTACCTAAAGCTTCACCCATTTTTTCTTGGTCAGCCTTTGTTTTTGGTTCAACAGCAATTTCAATTACAGGTTCAGGGAATTCCATTGGTTCTAATAGTACTGGGTTATTCTCATCACACAAAGTATGTCCGGTAATCGTATGTTTTAATCCAGCCAATGCAACTATGTCACCAGCATTTGCTTCTTTAATATCTTCTCTTGAGTTAGCATGCATCAAAAGCATTCTGCCAACTCTTTCTTCTTTATCTTTTGAAGTATTATAAACAGCTGTTCCTGTTTTAATTGTTCCAGAATAAATTCTTATAAAAGTTAGAGAGCCAACAAAAGGATCGTTTGCAACTTTGAATGCTAATGCTGAAAAAGGTACTGAGTCTTCAAATTTCATTTCAATTTCATCTTCAGAACCAGGTTTTGTTCCTTTAATTGAACCAATATCAATTGGACTAGGTAAATAATTAATTGTTGCATCTAACAATGGTTGAACACCTTTATTTTTAAATGCTGAGCCTGTTGTAATTGGCACAAAACTGAAGTTTAAAGTTCCTTTTCTTATACATTTAATAAGATCTTCTTCTTTAATTTCATCTCCATTTAAATAAGATTCCATTAACTTCTCGTCTTGTTCAACAGCAGTTTCAACTAACTCTGTTCTGTATTTTTGGGAAATTTCTTTTAAATCATCTGGAATATCTTTGTATTCCCATTCAGCACCAAGAGCCTCATTTTTCCACACTTGTGCTTTCATTTTAACTAAATCAACAACACCTGAAAGTGAAGCTTCAATACCAATAGGAATTTGAAGAGGTAGAGGTTTACATCCCAATCTATCTCTAATCATGTCTACACATCTAAAAAAATCTGCACCAGTTCTATCTAGTTTATTTACAAAGCAAATTCTTGGAACTTTATATTTATCAGCTTGTCTCCATACAGTTTCAGATTGCGGTTCCACACCAGCAACACCATCAAAAACACATACAGCACCATCCAAAACTTTAAGCGATCTCTCAACTTCAATTGTAAAATCTACGTGTCCTGGAGTATCAATAATATTAATTCTGTGGTCATTCCAAAAACAAGTAGTGGCAGCAGAAGTAATTGTAATACCTCTTTCCTGTTCTTGCTCCATCCAATCCATTGTTGCAGCACCGTCATGGACTTCACCAATTTTATGGCTTTTACCAGTATAATATAAAATTCTTTCAGTAGTGGTGGTTTTTCCGGCATCTATGTGAGCCATAATTCCGATGTTTCTATACTTATCTAATGTATGAGTTCTAGCCATGATTTATTACCACCTAAAATGTGCGAAGGCTTTGTTTGACTCAGCCATCTTATGCACATCCTCTCTTTTTTTAACTGCGGCACCTTTTTTTTCATAAGCATCAAAAAGTTCATTGAAAATTTTATCAGACATATGTTTGTCTTTTCTTTTTCTTGCAGAGTCTACTAGCCATCTGATAGCTAGCGCTTGGGCTCTTTTGCTCTTTACTTCTACAGGAACTTGGTAAGTGGCTCCACCTACTCTTCTTGATCTAACTTCAACAGTGGGTTTAATATTGTTAATAGCTTCGTTAAAAATATTTATAGGTTCATCTTTTGATTTCGTCTTAATTTTATCAATTGCATCATAAACAATTTTTGCTGCAACTCCTCTTTTTCCATCGTACATGATATTGTTAATCAATTTAGGAATTATAGTTGAGTTGAATTTTGGATCTGGAACAACATTTTTTTTTGGTTGAGTTTTTTTCCTAGACATTATTTACCTTTTTTTGTTCCATAAAGAGATCTTCTCTTTTTTCTATTAGCAACACCTTGTGTATCTAGATTTCCTCTTAAAATATGATAACGAACACCTGGTAAATCTTTAACTCTTCCACCTCTAATCAAAACCACAGAGTGTTCTTGAAGGTTGTGTCCTTCACCACCTATGTAAGCAGTAACTTCGAAACCATTTGATAACCTTACTCTTGCAACTTTTCTTAAAGCTGAGTTGGGTTTTTTTGGAGTGGTAGTATAAACTTTAACACACACACCTCTTTTAAGAGGTTGCTTTTGTAATGCTGGAACTTTGTTCCTTGTTACTTGTTTAATTCTTTTTTTTCTTAACAACTGGTTAATAGTTGGCATAAATTTTTATAATATTAATTAATATATTTTTAGATGAAAATAACTGGCAGGTTATTTTGTGGCAGCGTTTAGTGCTATTGTTAAGCACTACATTCCAACCAAAAACATCGCCAAAATACTTATTAATCTGACTTTGTCAAACTAAAACTTCGAGTATTAAGCGATATATTTATTGATTTACCGGTGTTTCTGAAGGCTCAGATGTTTCGATTTTATCTTGTTCAGCTATAAAATTAGTATCGTCATCTAAAGCTTTTTTGTTCCATTTATTTTTGATATTTCCTGTACCAGCTGGAACCAATCTACCAACGATAACATTCTCTTTTAAGCCATTTAATGGGTCAACTTTACCTTTAATAGCAGCATCTGTTAAAACTCTTGTTGTTTCTTGGAATGAAGCTGCAGAAATAAATGACTCTGTTTGTAATGAAGCTTTAGTAATACCCATTAAAACTCTTTCACCTGCAGCAGGATTTTTTCCTTCTGCTACAAGTTTTTCGTTTGTATTTTCAAACTTAATTCTGTCAATTACTTCACCAGGTAAGTAGCTCGAATCACCAGAAACTTTAACTTCAACTTTTTTAAGCATCTGCCTTAAAATAGTTTCGATGTGTTTGTCATTGATGATTACACCTTGTAATCTATAGACTTCTTGAACTTGATTTACAAAATACTCTGTTAATTCTTTAATGCCTAGGATTCTCAAAATATCATGTGGTAATGGTTGTCCGTCTAATAAATATTCACCTTTTTGGATCTTTTCACCAGGATTAAAATTAATATGTTTGCCTTTTGGAATTAGGTAGTTTGAAGGTTCTGCTCCATCTTCAGGAACAATCGAAACTTTTTGTTTTCCTCTGACCTCTTTTCCAAAAACAACTTGACCATCATTTTCAGCAATAATAGCACTGTCTTTAGCTTTTCTTGCTTCAAACAATTCAGCTACTCTAGGTAAACCACCAGTAATATCTTTTGTTTTAGTAGTTTCTTTTGGAAGTCTAGCTATCACATCACCAGCAAAAACTTTTTGACCATCTTTAATTGAAAGAATTGAGTCTGGAACTAAATAATATCTAGCTTCGTTGTCATCAGCTTTTTTAATAACATTTCCTTTTTCATCTCTTAAAGTTATTCTCGGTTTTAAATCTGTACTTTTTGATTGAGCTCTCCAATCAATTACTGATTTTGAAGATATACCTGTTGCATCATCTGTAGTTTCTTGAATTGAAACTCCATCAATTAAATCAACAAAACTCGCCGTACCACTTTTTTCAGCTATTACCGGAGTTGTGTATGGATCCCATTCACAAATTTTTGTATTAGCTTTAATTTTATCACCATTATTAAAAAATAATTTCGATCCATAAGCAACTTTGTAAACTGCAATTTGAACTCCATTATCATCTTCAATTGATAATTGTGTGTTTCTTCCCATCACAATTAAATTTTTCTTAGAATCTTCTAAAATATTAGAATTTAAAATTTTAAGTGTTCCTTCATTTTTACTTACAATTTGAGAATCTTGTTTAACAGAAGCTGTACCACCAACGTGGAAAGTTCTCATTGTTAATTGAGTGCCAGGTTCACCAATTGATTGAGCAGAAATCATACCAATAGCTTCACCTACATGCACCATTTTTCCTCTAGATAAATCTCTTCCATAACAAGTTGAGCAAACACCTTCTTTAGAGCTACATGTCATTACAGAGTAAACTTTAATTGATTTAACACCTGCTGCATCTATTAAATCACAACCAGCTTCATCAATCATTTTTGATTTTTTAATTACTATTTCACCAGTAAGTGGATTCTTTACATCAGCTGCTGTAACTCTACCTAAAGCTCTTTCAGATAAACTTACCACAACGTTTCCACCTTCTAAAATTTCTGAAAGTTCTATAAATCCAGGATCATCACATTGAATTTTTGTAATTGTTAAATCTTGAGCAACGTCACAAAGTCTTCTTGTTAAATATCCTGAGCTTGCAGTTTTAAGAGCTGTGTCTGCCAGTCCTTTTCTTGCTCCGTGTGTAGAATTAAAATATTCTAAAGCTGTCAAACCTTCCTTAAAGTTTGAAATAATTGGACTTTCAATAATTTCACCTGAAGGTTTGGCAATTAATCCCCTCATTCCAGCAAGTTGTTTCATTTGTGCAGCAGATCCTCTAGCTCCACTATCTGCCATCATATAAACTGAGTTAATCTTAAGGCCTTCTGGAGTTTTTTCTGTAGCTGATATTCCTTTCATCATTTCGCCAGCAACTTTATCTGTGCATTTTGACCAAGCATCCACTACCTTGTTATATTTTTCTCCTCTTGTAATTAAACCTTCTGAATATTGTGTTTCATAGTCAGCAATCAATCCTTTTGTATCTTCAATTAATTGTGTTTTGCTTACTGGTATTACCAGGTCGTCTTTTCCAAAAGATATACCTGCTTTGAATGCGTGTTTAAATCCTAAATCTTTAAGTTTGTCACAAAAGATTACAGTTGTTTTTTGTCCACAAAATCTAAAAACAATATCAATGATTTCAGAGACGGTTTTTTTCGGTAGCAATCTGTCAACAAGAGAAAATTTAATATTACTATTTTTTGGAAGTAAATTTGCTAATAAAAATCTACCTGCTGTTGATGTGTATTTTTCAAATTTTTTGTTTCCATTTTCATCAACTGTTTCAATTCTTGATATAATAGTACTATGAACTTTAATTTGATCAGAAGCTAATGCAAATTCTATAGCATCAACATCTACAAAATATCCTGAAGCTTTATCTGTCATAGGTTCTTGAGAAAGATAATAAATTCCTAAAATCATATCCTGACTTGGTACGATAATAGGTTTGCCGTTAGAAGGAGATAAAATATTGTTAGTCGACAACATTAAAATTCTAGCTTCTAATTGAGCCTCTAAGCTTAATGGAACGTGTACAGCCATTTGGTCTCCATCAAAGTCTGCATTAAAAGCAGCACAAGTTAATGGATGTAGTTCAATAGCATCACCCTCAATAAGTTTTGGTTCAAAAGCTTGTACACCCAATCTATGAAGAGTTGGCGCTCTGTTTAGGATTACAGGGTGCTCTCTTACAATTAATTCTAGCGCATCCCATACAGCATTTGTTTCTTTTTCAACTAATTTTTTAGCCTGTTTAATTGTTGAAGCCAACCCAAGTTTATTTAATCTTGCATATAAAAACGGTTTAAATAGTTCTAAAGCCATTTTTTTCGGTAAACCACATTCATGAAGTTTTAAATCTGGACCTACAACAATTACAGATCTACCTGAGTAATCAACTCTTTTACCAAGTAAGTTTTGTCTAAATCTACCTTGTTTACCTTTAAGCATTTCAGCTAAAGATTTAAGAGGTCGCTTACCAGTACCTGTTATTACTCTTCCTCTTCTACCATTGTCAAATAATGCATCTACAGACTCTTGAAGCATACGTTTTTCATTTCTTACAATGATGTCGGGAGCTTTAAGGTCCATTAATCTTTTTAATCTGTTATTTCTATTAATAACTCTTCTATAAAGATCATTTAAATCTGAAGTAGCAAATCTACCACCATCTAACGGCACTAAGGGTCTAAGCTCTGGTGGAATTACAGGAACTACAGTTAAAATCATCCACTCAGGTTTTTGACCAGTTTCAATGAAAGATTCTACTAGTTTTAATCTTTTTATTGCTCTTTCTTCGTTAACTTTTGATTTTGTTTCTTTAATAAAGTTTACAAGGTTTTTTCTTTCTAACTCTAAATCTAAATTTTTAAGCATTTCAAGAACTGCTTCAGCACCAATTCCTGCTGTAAACGATTCTTCACCAAACTCATCTTGGTACTTAGCTAGTTCCTCTTCATTTAGAAGTTGGTTTTTTTGTAATCCTGTTAATCCTGGTTCGATAACAATAAAGTTTTCAAAATATAAAACTCTTTCAATTTCTTTAAGCTTCATATCTACTGCTAAAGCAATTCTGCTAGGTAGTGATTTTAAAAACCATATATGAGCAACAGGTGTTGCAAGATTAATATGGCCCATTCGCTCTCTACGTACATTAGATTTAGTTACTTCAACACCACATTTTTCACAGATAATTCCTCTAAACTTCATTCGTTTGTATTTTCCACACAAACATTCATAATCTTTAATTGGACCAAAAATTCTTGCACAAAATAGACCATCTTTTTCAGGTCTAAAAGTTCTATAATTAATAGTTTCTGGTTTTTTTATTTCACCAAAAGTCCATGACTTAATTTTTTCAGGACTAGCTAATGATATTTTAATACTATTAAAATTTTGAGCTTCAGAAATTTCAGTATTTTTAAATAAATCTGTTAATTCTTTTTTCATCTAATTAAGCTCCACATTTAATGCTAATGATTTAATTTCTTTAACTAACACGTTAAATGACTCAGGAATACCTGATTCAAAATTTTCTTCACCTTTGACTATTGTTTCATATACTTTAACTCTTCCTGCTACATCGTCTGATTTAACAGTTAATATTTCTTGAAGTGTATATGATGCTCCATATGCCTCTAAAGCCCAAACTTCCATTTCACCAAATCTTTGACCACCAAGTTGTGCTTTTCCACCTAAAGGTTGTTGTGTTACTAAACTGTATGGTCCAGTAGATCTTGCATGAATCTTATCTTCAACTAAATGATGAAGTTTTAACATATAAATAATTCCAACAGTTACAGGACGATCAAATTTTTCTCCCGTTCTACCATCCCATAAATATGTTTGCCCAGATCCTGGTAATTTTGCAAGTTCCAGCATTTCGGTAACATTTTTTTCTTTCGCACCATCAAACACTGGTGTTGATATAGCAATACCGTTTTGTAAATTCTCACATAAATCTTTAAACTCAGGTTTGCTTAATTTTTCAACTTTATCATTAAAAATTTCTTCGCCATAAACAGATTTAAGAAATTTTGAAATCTTCTCCGTTTTTTCAATTTTTTTATTATTTTCGTTAACCAACTTTTTAACCTCTTCACCAAATTCTTTGCAAGCCCATCCTAAATGAGTTTCCAATATTTGACCTACATTCATACGACTTGGAACACCGAGTGGATTTAGTACAATATCAACTGGTCTACCATCTTCTCTATAAGGCATATCTTCAACAGGAACGATTTTACTAACAACACCTTTATTACCATGTCTACCAGACATTTTATCTCCAGGTCTTAATCTTCTTTTGATAGCAACAAAAACTTTAACCATTTTCATTACGCTTGGTAATAAGTCGTCACCACTTCTAATTTTTAAAACCTTATCTTCAAATCTTTCAGTAATATCTTGTTTTGCTTTATTATACTGATCTTTAAGTTGAGCTAAAGTTGCTTCATCGTTAACATTACCTACTGTAATTTTAAATACTTCATTGACTGGAAGTCTATCTATAGTTTCAAAATCTAGTTTAGTACCTTCCGATAAATCTTTAATTTTTTTAGTTAATGAAGAGCCTGATAAGAATTGTGATGCTCTTTGCTTTATACTTCTTTCTAAAATTTCTTCTTCAACAATTTTATCTTGTTGAACTTGCTCTATTTCGGCTCTTTCAATTGTGATTGATCTTTCGTCTTTTTCTATACCATGTCTGTTAAAAACCCTAACATCTACAACAGTACCACTGCTTCCTCTAGACATTCTAAGAGATGTATCAGTAACATCTATTGCTTTTTCACCAAAAATTGATCTTAATAATTTTTCTTCAGGACCTGAAGCAGAATCACCTTTTGGAGTAACTTTTCCAACTAAAATGTCACCAGCGTTAACTTCAGCACCAATGTATACAATTCCAGACTCATCAAGGTTTTTTAATGCCTCTTCATTAACGTTTGGTATATCTCTTGTAATATCTTCCTCACCTAATTTTGTGTCTCTAGCCATAATTTCATATTCTACAATATGGACAGATGTAAATACGTCGTCAGTTACACATCTTTCAGAAATCAAAATTGAATCTTCAAAATTATATCCTTGCCATGGCATAAAGGCTACTGTTACGTTTTTTCCTAAAGCCAACTCACCTAATTTAGTAGATGGACCATCTGCTATGATGTCTCCTGATTTAACTTTATCACCTACTCTTACAAGTGGTTTTTGATTAATGCAGGTATTTTGATTTGATCTTTTAAATTTCTGTAAATTATAAATATCAACACCTGATTTAGAAAAGTCAGTTTCTTCAGTTGCTTTAATAACAATTCTTTTACCATCAATTTTATCTACAGTACCTTCACGTTTAGCAACAATAGTTACACCAGAATCTAATGCCACATCACTTTCAATACCTGTTCCAACTAAAGGTGACTCAGGTTTTAGTAATGGGACTGCCTGTCTCATCATGTTAGATCCCATTAATGCTCTGTTAGCATCATCATTTTCTAAAAAAGGAATTAATGAAGCAGCAACTGATACAAGTTGTTTGGGTGATACATCAATGTAATCAATTGTATCTGGTTTTGCTAAAAGAAAGTTTAAATTCTGTCTGCAAGAAACTAGTTCTTCAATAATTTTTCCATTTTTATCTAATTTAGTGTTAGCTTGTGCAATAGTAAATTTTGTTTCTTCCATAGCTGATAAATATTCAACATTGCTTTGGACAACACCATCTTTAACTTTTTTATAAGGACTTTCTATAAATCCATATTTATTAATTTTAGCATAAGTTGATAAACTATTAATTAAACCAATATTTGGTCCTTCTGGTGTCTCAATAGGGCAAATTCTTCCATAATGTGTTGGGTGGACGTCACGAACTTCAAAACCAGCTCTTTCTCTGGTAAGACCCCCAGGTCCTAGAGCTGAAACTCTTCTTTTGTGAGTAATTTCTGACAATGGATTTGTTTGATCCATAAACTGTGAAAGTTGAGAGCTTGCAAAAAAGTCTTTTAAAGAAACAGTTAATGGTTTAGCATTAATTAAATCTTGGGGCATCGCTGACTCAACATCTAAAGTTGTCATTTTTTCTTTAATAGCTCTTTCCATTCTGTAAACACCTATACGAGCTTGGTTTTCAACTAACTCACCAACAGAACGAACTCTTCTGTTTCCTAGATGGTCGATATCATCAACTTCATCTTTACCATCTCTTAAATCTAACATTTTATGAACTATTGCTATGATGTCATCGTTTCTTAAAATCGTTATCTTGTCAGAACAATCTTGCTCTAATCTTGAGTTCATTTTTACTCTTCCGACGTCAGACAAGTCATATCTATCTGAACTAAAGAAAAGATTATTAAAAATCTGTGTAGCTATTTCAATTGTTGGAGGCTCACCGGGTCTAAGCATTTTATAAACTTCAGTAATTGCCTCATCTTTAGTATTGTTTTTATCAGCTAAAATAGTTGTTAATAAATAAGGCCCTTTATTTATGGAGTTTGTAACTGATATTTGTAAAGAATGAATGTTTGCATCTAAAATTTGTTGTAACACTGTATCATTTAATTCTGTTCCAATTTTAAATGTACCTTCTTCTTCATCATCACTTACTTTGACATCTCTATGTAAAAATTTTCCAAACAAAGACTCTCTTGAAACCAAAATATCTTTAAGCCCATCATTAGATAGTTTTTTAGCATTTAAAAAATTAATTTTATCACCTAGTTTAATTACAACTTCACCAGTTTTGGCATCAATAACTTCTTCAGAGAAATTTTTAGCTTTATAATTTTCTGGATTAAATTTTGTTTTCCATTTTTCAGTTTTTGGATCAAAAGTATATTGTTCATCAGAATAAAATTCGTCCGCAATTTCAGCTTTAGTAAAACCTAGTGCCAATAGTAAAGTAGAAACAAAAATTTTCTTTTTTCTATCAATTTTAAAATATAAAAAATCTTTGACATCATATTCTAAATCTAACCATGACCCTCTATTTGGAATAATTCTGCAATTGAATAACAACTTACCGCTTGCATGAGTTTTACCTTTATCGTGATCAAAAAATACACCTGGACTTCTGTGCATTTGATTAACAACAACTCTTTGAACACCATTTGTTATAAATGTACCACTGTTAGTCATCATTGGTACTTCACCCATATAGACTTCTTGTTCTTTAGCTGATAATATATCTTTAGTATTATTGTCTGGGTCTATTTCATATACAACTAATCTTAACGTACATTTAAGAGCTGAAGAATAAGTTAAACCTCTAGTAATACATTCGTCAACATCAAACTTTGGCTTGTCTAATCTGTAAGATACATATTCTAAAGTTGCTTTGTCATTTAAATCTTCGATTGGAAATATACTTTTAAAAACTCTATCAAAACCTTTTGTAAGTTCTGCTTCAGATTCAAATTCTGTAAGTTCTTTGTATGAATTTTTTTGAACCTCTATTAAATTAGGTATTGATAAACTCTCCTTAAGTTTACCAAAACTTTTTCTAATGTTTTTCTTTTCAGTAAAAGATAATTGCATCTATGTTTAATAATACTGATTAAAAATAATCAGTATTCGAATTCTTTCTTATTAATTTATTTAAGTTCTACTTTAGCGCCTGCAGCTTCAAGTTTTGCTTTGATCTCTTCAGCTTCTTTTTTATTAACACCCGACTTAACTTCTTTTGGTGCTCCTTCTACAAGATCTTTAGCTTCCTTTAAGCCTAATGAAGTTGCTGCTCTAACTTCTTTAATTACATTAATCTTTTTATCACCTGCAGATACAAGCATTATTGTAAAGTCATCTTTGTCTTCTGCTGGTGCCGCTCCGCCTGCTGCTGCAGGAGCTGCTGCTGCCATTGGAGTTACACCCCATTTTTCCTCTAATTGTTTTGAAAGTTCAGCTGCTTCAGCAACAGTTAAACTTGAAAGGTCTTCAATAATTTTATTTAGGTCAGGCATATTTAATTACTCTTTGGGTTGTGTTTCAGAATTTTCTGCGGACAAATTACTCATTTTTTCTGAGTATGCAAGTAAAATACTCACTAATTTTGATGCTGGTGCGTTTAAAATACCAACAATATTTGCTCTTGCTTCATCTAAAGTAGGTAAACTAGCAACATTTTGGACACCAGCCTGATCTAAGACCTCATTGTCCATAATTCCACCAATTAATTTAAGATTTTCATTGTCTTTGGCAAATTTCGACAAAATCCTTGCAGACATAATTGCATCTTCACCAAAAGCAACCGCTGTAGGACCAGTAAATAAATCTGATAAATCTTTACATTTAGTTTTTTCTAAAGCTAATTTGGTAATTCTATTTTTAGTTATCTTAAAAATTATGCCATGCTCTCTCATCTTTGCTCTTAAATCATCTAATTGAGTCATAGTTAAACCTTGATAATGAGTGACCATAACTGCTTTACTATTTTCAAACTGAGTAGACATTTCTGAAATATAATTCTTTTTTTGTTCTTTGTTCATCATAACTATATCGATTTTCCTAATTTAACTTTATATGAAACGCCCATAGTAGAAGTGGCAAAAGTGTTTCTAATTAAATCACCTTTAAGTGTGTTGTTTGATTTTTCTTTTTCTAATGCATCTAATATGGCATGGAAATTTTTTAATAACTGATCGTCATGAAATGATTTTTTTCCAATACTAACTCCAATATTTCCATCTTTATCATTTCTAATTTCCACTTGACCTGATTTGGCATTAGTTACTGCTTCTTTAATATTTTCAGAAACAGAGCCAAGTTTTGGATTTGGCATTAAGCCTTTTGGACCTAAAACTTTTCCTAATTTTGAAAGTTTAATCATCATACCAGGTGTACAGATTAATTTTTCAAAATTTAATTCCCCACCTTTAATTTTTTCCACAAATTCATCGCTACCAACAATATCGGCTCCAGCATCTTTGGCTTCCTGAGATTTATTATCCTCGCAAACAACAGCAACTTTTACATTTTTTCCAGTTCCGCCTGGTAAATTAACAACTGTTCTAATGTTAACTTCACTTTTCTTTTGTTTGTTATTTATTTGAAAACTTAAATCTAAAGACTCATCAAATTTTGTTGTACAATTTTTTTTTAGTTCAGGTAAAAGCTTTTCAATTGACTCAGCACTTAGATCTTTTGTTTTTTCAGGTAATTTTTTAAATCTTTTTGATGACATTATTCTTTAACCTCAATACCCATAGATCTTGCAGACCCGCCAATAATTTTAACTGCTTCTTCTAAATCATGAGCATTTAAATCGTTCATTTTTTGTTTCGCTATTTCTTCTAATTGTTTTTTTGAAATTGAAGCAACAATATTTCTACCAGGTTCTTTTGATCCACCTTTAAGTTTAACGGCTTCTTTAATAAAGAAAGATGCTGGTGGAGATTTTATTTTAAAATCAAATTTTTTATCTTTGTAGACTGTAATTTCAACAGGAACCGGTTTGCCAGCCATTGATTTAGTTTTATCATTAAAAGCTTTACAAAATTCCATAATATTAACACCACGTTGTCCTAATGCTGGACCAACTGGTGGGGCAGGATTTGCTTGACCGCCTTTAATTTGTAATTTTATAAATCCACTTATTTCTTTTGCCATTAACTTACTTTCTCAACTTGGTTATATTCTAAATCTACAGGTGTTGGACGACCAAATATAGAAACTGAAACCTTAAGTCTAGACTTTTCTTCATCTATATCTTCAACCATTCCACTGAATGATGCAAAAGGACCATCAACAACCTGTACTTTTTCGCCAACGCTGTATTCTATACCAGATTTTGGCTGGGCCACACCATCTTTTATTTGACCTAAAATCTTCTCTATTTCTTTATCAGAAACAGGTACTGGTATTCCTTTTGATCCTAGAAAACCACTAACTCTCTTTATATTCTTTATCATATGATAAATATCATTATCCATTTCACACTTTACTAACACGTAACCTGGAAAATATTTCTTTTTTCTTTGAATTCTTTTTCCTCTTTTAACCTCAGTTACATCATGAGTTGGTACGATAATTTCCTCAAATTTATCAGAAATCTTAGCTTTTTCTGCCTCTTCTTTAATTAAACCAGAAACCTTGTTCTCAAAGTTTGAGTGAGATTGAACTATAAACCAATTTTTCATTATATACTCACCTTAAGTAATAATTCTAAGAAAAACTTTAAAACCTGATCTAAAAGAAGAAAAAAGAGAGACATTACTACAGCCATTGCAAATACCATTAGAGCACCTTGCAATGTCTCTTTCCAAGTAGGCCAAGAAACTTTGAAAGCCTCTTGTTTTACTTCTTGAATAAATTTGATTGGATTTCTCATAATAATTTAGCTCAATTTGGCAGGAGCGGAGGGACTTCGAACCCTCAGCCTCCGGTTTTGGAGACCGGCGCTCTACCAATTGAGCTACACTCCTATTTATAGAGTTACTCTATAATTTTTGTTACTACTCCTGCTCCAACAGTTCTTCCACCTTCTCGAATAGCAAAATTTAATTTCTCTGCCATTGCAATTGGTGTAATCAACTTAACAGTAAATTTAGCATCATCACCTGGCATAACCATTTCAGTACCTGCTGGTAATTCTACTTCACCTGTTACGTCTGTTGTTCTAAAATAAAACTGAGGTCTGTACTTAGTAAAGAAAGGAGTATGTCTTCCACCTTCATCTTTTTTAAGTACATACGCTTGAGCTTCAAATTTAGTGTGTGGAGTTATTGAGCCAGGCTTACAAAGAACCTGACCTCTTTCAATGTCAGTTCTTTCAATTCCTCTCAATAGAATTCCCACGTTATCACCAGCTTCACCTGAGTCTAAAAGTTTTCTAAACATTTCAACACCAGTACAAACCGATTTTTTAGTTTCTTTAATTCCAACGATTTCAACTTCTTCACCAGTTTTAACTACACCAGATTCGATTCTTCCAGTTGCAACTGTTCCTCTACCAGAAATAGAAAATACATCCTCGACAGGCATCAAGAAAGGTTTGTCAACTTCTCTAGCTGGCTGTGGAATATGTTCATCAACAGCTTTCATTAATTCTAAAATTGAATTCTTCCCAATTTCTTCATCTCTTTTTTCTACTGCTGCTAAAGCTGAACCTTTAACGATTGGAGTTTTGTCTCCTGGATATTTGTAAGAAGTTAAAAGTTCTCTAATTTCTTCTTCTACAAGTTCAATCATATCTTTGTCATCAACTTGGTCTACTTTATTTAAGTAAACTACAATTGCTGGAATACCAACTTGTCTCCCTAAAAGAATGTGCTCTCTTGTTTGAGGCATAGGACCATCTGCAGCATTAACAACTAAGATAGCTCCATCCATTTGTGCTGCACCTGTAATCATGTTTTTAACATAATCGGCGTGACCTGGACAATCAACGTGAGCGTAATGTCTTTTTTCAGTTTCATATTCAACATGGGCAGTTGAAATTGTAATTCCTCTTTCTTTTTCCTCAGGAGCTTTATCGATTTGATCGTAAGCTACTGCTGCTGCTCCACCTGCTTCTGCTAATGTAATTGTGATAGCTGCAGTAAGAGTTGTTTTACCATGATCGACATGACCAATAGTCCCAATGTTACAATGGGGTTTACTTCTAACAAATTTTTCTTTTGACATTACTTTTTTACCTCAGTTTTTGTTTTCATTAATAATTTTTTCTTCTTGGAGCGGGTAAAGGGAATCGAACCCTTACATCCAGCTTGGAAGGCTAGCGTTCTACCATTGAACTACACCCGCACAACCCCAAGAGTAACACTCCAGTGTTACCTAAAATTTTATTGAATGGTGGAGGGGGAAAGATTCGAACTTTCGAAGACCGAAGTCAACGGGTTTACAGCCCGCCCCATTTGACCGCTCTGGAACCCCTCCTTTTGGGGAAGTGTCCCCTGTTCAATAAAGCTTCAAACAACATGCGTTTTATATATTTTATTTATGCAATTGCAACACGAGATTTAATAAGAAAATATCCAAAAAAACGTGTAAAACACCTTTAAATATATGAATAAATCGTCTTTTTTTATTGCCGGACAACATGCTGTTATTGAAGCGCTTAGAAATCCTAATAGAAAAGTTTTAAGAGTGTTTTTAACTGAGGATGCAAAGAAAAATATTCATAGAAAAAATCCAAAAAAGAATGTTTTAGAAGACGTTAAAGTTTACTTTAAATCCAAAAAAGAATTAGACAAATATACTTCTAAAGAACAACTAATGCATAATGGATATGTTGCTGAAATTGAGCATCTTGATCAATTAGATTTAAAAGAATTTATTAAAGAAAAAAAAGAATGTACTTTTGTCTGTTTAGATGAAGTTACAGATCCAAGAAATATTGGATCACTAATTAGAAGTGCATCTTCTTTTAAAATTGATGGACTTATAATTAAAGAAAGGCAGTTTCCTCGTGATAGCAAACTTATGTATAAATCTGCCAGTGGGTGTATGGAGCATTTAAATATTTTTCAAGTATCTAATATCAACTCCACACTTAAAAACTTAAAAGAAAAAAATTTTTGGGTTTATGGTTTTGACGCTAAAGGTGATAAAGATTTTACTGAGGTTAAGTGGGAAGGAAAAAATGTTCTTCTATTTGGCTCTGAAGGTTTTGGTATGAGAGAGCATACGGGTAAATATGCAGACTTCTTTGTAAAAATTGATATGAATAAAGATATCGAAAGTCTCAATATATCCAATAGTGCAGCAATAGTATTTCATCACTTAAGTTTTTTAAAAAAAAAGAGTTGATTATTTAACAAATAATTAATAGTTATTGCTTATGCCCTTGTAGCTCAGCTGGTAGAGCAATTGATTTGTAATCAATAGGTCCGCGGTTCGAATCCGTGCGGGGGCACCACTAAAATCTCGTTTATTTTCAACAAACATAATAATTACATTAGTTTTTTTAAAAATTAAAATCGTTGAATAAGACTATAGAATGGAAGGAAGTAGAAATAGACCAAGTGAATATCAAGTGAATTTATTTTTATAGGATAATAGTATTTGATAAAGGTTGTTTAATGCAAAACCTTATTTAGAATTTTAAAATTAACATAACGATGATTTTCATCGTTTTCAAAGTCAAACTCAACTTTAGGATCAATGTCCCCTACCATTACATCAATCATCTTCTCAACATAATCATAAAGTTCATCATCTGAAGCTGTAAAATCAAATGATTTTTTATAGATAATCATTATTAACTATTTAATCTCACTAATTGGGTTTAAATAATAATATACCTTCTTGCAGAAACGAGGACTATTTAAAAGAACAACATATTCATCGATACTTTCCAAACAATCTTCCATAGCTTTATCAAATTTATCATTATGATAATGGCAAGTATAAGCAATCCAATAAACAGTAATTAAATAATACAATCCAATACGCTCAATATCTTTTGGTAATTTTTTTAGTAGTTCCTTATAGTTTTCTTTATTTTTAAAACATCCCGTAAATATATTGGTGGTTTTTTTATCTTCTTTATCAAGAACATTGTAATGAGCTAGATCTCCTATATTTTCTACATCAATTGTGATTTTACTTTTTTCTCTGAATTTATGTAAATGGCTATTTAAATAATGAACCTTGCTCATTGATTAGATAAATACCATCCTATAGCGAGACCTACAAGTTCGATAATAATTACTGTTTCAACCATTAACCCTTTCTATCGATCTCATCGTCTTCTAAAAAATGATCTAAATTATCAACCATTTCCGTGTCTTCTGTTTGTTTGATATTTTCTTCGTTTTTCTTAATTATTTTTTTTGCTCGATTTAAGAATGAGTAAAAATAAAAATAAATGAATGCTACAATTAAAATTAACGTATTTTTTATAATAAAAGATAAACCAATATAACCTCCGTCAAATTTATTTTTATATTCTACATAATTTAAATATTCATTATGAAAGTAGATGACTAAAAATATGGCTATGAATAAAAATAATATTCCACCTATTTTTTCCTTTGTCCAAAGGTAGAGACGTCCATAAAGAAATTGTTTTGTTAAAAATTTAAACATTAAATATTTGTAATTCCAAAAAGAGCTAGAATAGTTGTCAAAGCACCTTTTAAGCCAAGGCTTTTAACAATTTTCTTTTCTTCTTTAGCTATCATTTTTCTCATTTGTTCTTTAGTGAAATCGCTTTCTTCTTTTTGAGCAAACTCTAATTTCTCTCTAATGCTTTCTATTGCTTTTTTTCGTATATATTTTTTTCCAAATTTAATTGATTGATCTTTAGCTTTTATGCCAGCGTCTATTGAAGCTTCAGCAGCTTTTTTGCTTGCATCTATTGAAACTTCAGCAGCTTTTTTGCTAACATCTAATGAAGTCTGTGCTCCTTTTTTAATTTTATCAAGCATTTTTTATATTTTAAAAAGTTAAAATTTTTAAATAATAAGTAAATATATATACTAAATTAGATAAAATTATGACAACCAATAAAAGAGTGCTTCCAATTGGAATATTGGAGAAATACGAAAAAAGAGAAAAAGTTTTTAACGCTAAAGATGAGATTGAAATGCCATTCACTCCTGGTGAATATTTTTTAGCTAAATATTTAGATGAAAATTTGTCAGATGAATGGATGATTCATACTAAACCCGAATTAAGAAACAGATGGGGTTCTTTTATAAGGCCAACAACTCCAGATATAGTAATTGCAAGTAAACATAAAGGAATAATGATTATAGAAGTTAAAGATTGGAAAATAGAAAGATCAAAATATCGAAAAGTAATAACTAAAAACCATAAAGGAAAACAAATTTGTAAAATATTTATAAATAATAATGAAAGAAGAGATGTTAATCCTGCAACAAAAACTATTTTATATAAAGAAAGAATGTTGGCTGGCATAGACGATATAAACAGAGAAATATTTGATGATAATCGAAAATATAGTCTTTTAAAATGCGGTGTTTATTTTCATAACTGCAAAACTGAAGAAGCTAGAAATTTTTTAAATAATTATGATCAAATGAAATGTATTGTTTTTGGAAATGATTATTTAAATAAAAATGTAAATATTGAACAGTTTATACCATTAATAAAAATAGGAAAAAATATTAATTCAAATCAAGATTGGTTATTAAAATTCAAAAATTGGATATCTCCACCTTTACACTCTATAGAAGGAAAAAATTTGATATCAGAGAATGATCTTGATGAACATCAAAAGAAATATGTAAGGTCTACACCAAATAAAATTCAGAAAGTTTCTGGTGTAGCTGGTTGTGGTAAAACAAAAATAATTGCAATAAGGGCAGCAAGTCTAGCCGCAACAGAAAAAAGAGTTTTAGTAATTTGTTTTAATATTACTCTAAAAAATTATTTGAAGGAACTTATTAATAGAACCAAGTATAAATATGATAAAAGTAAAATTGATGTTTTTTATTTTCAAGATTTTTGTCATGCCTATAGAGAAGACAGAGACATACCTTTTCCAGTACCAACAACTTTTACAAGAGGTAAAATTGAAGACTTAGGAGAGAAAGAAAAAGAAGAAATAATAAATGATAAAAAAAATAACAATGATTCATCTTATAATTATGATGCAATTCTAGTTGATGAAGGACAAGATTTTCAAGATTCTTGGTTTAAATTATTAAGATGTTTTTTAAATAAAAATGGTGAAATGTTGATCGCAATTGATGACAAACAAAACATATATAATAGAAAAAAACCAACAATTTTAGGTATTGGCTCTGGAAGATGGGGAATTTTAAAAAAAAGTTATAGATTATTAGATGAACATATCGATTTAGCGAATAGATTTTCAGAAAAATTTTTATCTAATTTAAATACAGAGGAAAACCCTTTAATTGATAAAAATACTATTTCTCAAAAATCTCTACCTTTTAGTATAGATCCTTTTTCTAAATGGATAAATGTATCTAATATTGTAGAAGCAAGAGATGAGATCTGTAAGATTTTAGATCATCTACAAAATGATACTAAAACAGATATTTCAGATATAGTTATACTTGTTCCAGATCATGATGAAGGAATTGAATTAAAAAAAAAAATTATAGAAATCTTTCCAAAAAAATTTGCTATATCAGATATATTTCATAAGGAGCAAATTAAAATTCAGCGATCAAAAAAATTATTTTCAGTCTCAGATAAAGTCTGGGACCAAAAAACAAAAAGCTATATTGAGGGTAGAAAATTAAAAATGTGTACGATACAAAGTTTTAAAGGTTGGGAAAGAAGGAATGTTATTATGTTAATCCCTACTAAAGTAAGTAATTTTTTTGACAATAAATTTTATACCTCACTAACTAGAGTAAGAGAGAAAATTTTTGTAGTAAATTTATCTGATAGATACAAAATATTTGGTAAAGAAAATTTTAATCAATACTTATAAAAATCAAATTAAACTTTTTCAGTAAGATTATTAATTTTTTTATTTTGCCTATAAATAATTATTATTAAAACAATAATAAATAAAGGATATCCAATTATAAATATTAAAATATTGATAAATTCATATGAAGTACCAGTGACTTTGGCTAGCCAAATTAGAATATCAACACATAAATAAAAAATGTAATCTATCATTAATTAGTATGTTCTGCTTTATCAATTTTCTTAATTGTAAAATTAATTCTTTTTAAAAGAGTTAAGTTGGATCTCTTTTTTATTAATTCATTTAATTTTTCTATAATATTTTGATCTTTCTTTATTATGTTTAAAATCTGATTTCTTGTTGAATTAAATTTAGATAACTCAAATAATATATAAAAATCTCTTCGATTTTTAGCGTGAGTAAGTAAATGTGGAACAATAAGTCTTACAGGATCTGAAAATAATCTTAATTCTTTAGATATTTGATTTGAAATTTCATGAATTTCTGAACTTTTCATAAATATAAATAGACTATATTTTGTTGTTTTTATTAGGTCTAAATTTTGTTCTAAAAGAGATTTTAAGAAATAATTACAATCCAAAATAAATTTGTTATCTTAAAAATTATGACAAATAAAAATAATATATTTATTCTCAAATTACTTTTACTCATGGCTTTTGCTGACAAAAAATATATGGAAGAAGAAAAAGAATTGATTTTAAAAATTTCATCTGAATTAAATATTTCCAACGACAAAGTTAACGCTATTATAGATGAAATAGAAAATACTAAAGATTATACTAAAATTTGTAGAGAAACTTCTAAGCAAATTACAGATCAATCTGATAGAGAAAAGACAATACAATTATTATCTAAAATGATTGCTTCAGATAAGATTGTTCATCAAAAAGAATTGTTTGCTTATCAAATCATTGCAGAGGAATGGAATATGTATAGAGGGAATGATTAATTAAATGAACTTAGCTTTTATACTTAGAAAGATTAGATCGAGGGGCTATACTTTAGAACAATCTTTAGCAGAATTAGCAGATAACAGCATTACTTATAATGCTAAAAACATTTGGACATATATGTACTGGAGCGATGACCAAGGTAAAGATTCTTTCATTATGGTTATTGATGATGGTGATGGAATGAATAAGGACGTACTTTTAAATAGAGCTCTTAACATACCTAAAGATGAACATGTGGACAAAGGAGAAAATGACCATTCAGTATATGGGTTAGGTTTGAAAGCTGGTTCCTTTAATCACTGTACTTCAATTACAGTAATTACAAAAAAAGATGAATTAATTAAAAAAACTCTTAATCTTAAAGATGGTGTTACAGATAATATGCCAAGCTGTATAGAGCATAAATTTGTAAAAAAACATTTAGAAGATCTTAATTCAAAAAAAAGTGGCACGATTATTCTTTGGTCAGATTTAGATAATCTTGCAAAATTAAGAGCAAGTGAAAGAGGTCCAAATTTTTATGAAGATTGTGATAAAGCAAAAAAACACTTTAAATTAATCTATCATAAATATTTATTAGAAAATAAAATTAATTTATTTTTTAATGGAACAGAAGATGTAAATAAAACTAAAAAATTTGACCCATTTTATAAAGATAATCCAAATACAATTATTTTACCTGGCTCTAAAATAAGTTTTTTAAAAGGTGGGACTACAAAAATTACCCCCTATATAATTCCTATTGATACAACGAATGAAAATTTGGGAAAAACTAGAAATGAACTGCAGGGTCTATATTTTTTAAGAAAAAATAGAGTGATAGATTATGGAGGATGGTTTGGCTTAGGTGAAAAAAATGCTGATAAATTTTGGGGAATAAATGAAAGATTTAATAGACTAAGAATTGAAATAGAAATACCTATCGAAACAAGTAAGGATTGGATAACAGACTCTAAAAATCAAGTAAATATTCCAGGTTATGCATATAGCAAAATTCGTAAATGTTTAATACAAATAAGAAAAGATTATTTGGAAAAAATAAATTTAATGAATGGTGAAAACAAAGAACCAATAAACGAAACATCAAAAAAGAAAAATGAATTAATTAGAATGCTTAAAAACTCAGTTCTTAATGAAGACGAACTTATTAAAATTGAGAATTCAATTAAAGGATCAAATGAGTGAAGAATTAAATAGTTTAAAACAATTACTGATTGCTTACAAATTAACCTATGCTTCTAAAAAAGGATTTTCTAACCCTATAAAATGGTATCCTCGTACAGCTAAAGATATTGATAATTTATTAAAATCTTTTGTAAAAGATTTTTCTGACTCTAAAAAATTTGAAAATGAATTAAAAGACTTCCTAGAATCTTCGTTTGCACAAGTAATTGAAAATGATGTTACTCTAATAGCAAAAAAAAGAGATCATATTGAATGGCTTACCGAAGATAGAAAAATTTGGAAAAATGCCAATAATACAAATGCTCAATTTGCGTGGTATAAAAGCAAATCTGGATTTAAATTAGGAAATGCTTTTGATGATTTAAATGACTCAACTGACGAAATACTATCTTTATTAGAAGATCCAAAAAGAAACGGTAGCTGGATGACTCGAGGAATGGTAGTTGGAGATGTTCAGTCTGGTAAAACTTCTCACTACACAGGCTTAATAACAAAGGCGATAGACTCCGGTTATAAATTGATAATAGTTTTTAGTGGAATTTACAACGCTTTAAGAGCACAAACCCAACAAAGAATTGAAGAAAATACAATAAAAACTTCTCAACAAGGTGAGGTTCTTAATAAAGTTTTTTTTGCAACAGCTAAACCAGACTATATTTACAAAGATGGAATAAGAGTTATTCAAGCTGAAAATGATTTTAGTGCTGCTAGCGCTAAACAAATATCAATGACAAATTTAGACCCTACTATTTTAGTTGTAAAAAAAAATGTCTCAGTTTTAGCAAATATTTTGATGTGGTTGAATAAACAAGAAGGCATGGAAAAAACAAATAAAGAATGGACTTGGAATGAGTCAAAGTGGAGGAGTGATACACATAGACAATTACTGCCAAAATATCAATTAGCTTGTGATCAACCATTATTAATTGTCGATGACGAATGTGATAGTGCATCAATTGATATTTCAACAAGAAAAACTAAGGGTCCACAGGATGAATGGGATGAAATATCTCAAGAAGAGTTTAAGAATTCAGATCCTTCAAAAACAAACCAATTAATTAGAAGAATTTTAATGTGTTTTAAAAGAAGTGCTTATGTTGGTTATACAGCAACTCCATTAGCAAATGCTTTTATAAACTATTCATCAAATAAAAAAGATGAAGGTTTAGATATCTTTCCTAAAGATTTTATAAGATTGCTTAAAAGATACGAAGATCATATTGGACCTGAAGATGTATTTGGTGTAGCAGAAAAAAATTATGATCCAGAAGAAGAAATTGTAAGTTTATCTGAAAATATAGACAAAAACGAAAGACCTCAGGTTAAATGGGTTTATGATTATAGGGATGATCATGATGACCACATTTTTATAAAAGAAGATGGTTCAATAGACGAAGAAGAAAGAGACAAAAAATATAGAGATGAGGCTAAAGATAAAGATGAAGTAAAAGGATGGTTGCCTCTTTATCATCCAAATGGATCTCAATGTTTGTATAAACAAGAAGACACAATTCCACCAAGTCTAAGAGAAGCAATAAATGTTTTCTTGATTAATATTGCAACAAGATATTTAAGAAAAAATATGAATGAACATAATTCTATGCTTATTCATGTTAGTAGATTTAAAAGTGTGCAAGGTCTAGTATTTAAACAAGTTAAAAAGTATATTGATGGCTTAAAAGAAAAGATAAGTTATAGTCAGGACAAAAAAATTCGCGATGATATCAAAAAAGAGTTTGACAATTTATGGGTCAATGACACTCAAAAAAATTTTAACACAGACAAATTTCCTCAATCTAATAAAATAAAATTTGATATAGTTTGGAACAAAATATTAGAGACAATAACTTCAGAAAGTAAACCTCTAGAAATAGTTCAAATAAACAGCCAGTCAGATGATGTTTTGGATTACGACCGTCATAAAAATGGATGGAATGTAATTGTTATTGGAGGAGCAGCCATATCTAGAGGAATAACATTAGAAGGTTTATCAGTTAGTTACTTTACACGTGTAGCAAAATTGCCAACTTCGGACACTCTTATTCAAATGGGAAGATGGTTTGGTTATAGGAAAGGATATGAGGATTTATGGAGAGTTTATGTACCAAAAATATTACATGTTCTATTTAGACAATTTTCATTTACTATGGAAAAGGCTAGAGAAAAATTTCAAGATCTTTCTGAGCAAAATAGAAGTCCAGCCGACTATGCTATTGAAGTACCATGTTTTCCTGGATGGAATCTTGTGTCTAAAACAAAAGCAAGAGATATAAAAATCATACCAGAACCATACTCATCATTCTCTGCAACCAGTAGAACTCCAGTTTTATATTATAAAAATGAAGATCGGGTTAAAAATATTGAAATAACAAATCAGTTGATTGATAATTTATCATCTAAATATGAAACAGAAAAAGAAATAAATGCTAGTCTTGAAAGAGATAAAATTTGGAATCCATTACCATTTCAAGATGAAAAAATTGACAACAATTTACAAACAGAAGAGATAAGAGAAAAAATTTTTAAAAAAGGATATGAACAAATAAAGCTCAGAAAAGCTTATTTATGGAGAAATGTTGATGTAAATGATATTATAAAATACTTTGGTAATTATAGATGTCCCCCATCACATGAGTGGACATGTAAAATAATTGCCGCTCAAATAAAAGCATTAAGTCAATTTAAGAAGATCAATAATTGGAATTTAGGAATTTTTAGTATCAAAGAAGGTGTTAAATATTCAAATATTAAATTTCGTAAAGGTAAAATTGAAATTCCTCTTCAACAAAGAAAGCTTTTTAAACCTTATAATAATTTTTTTTCAATAAAAACATTATCAGATCCACTTGCTGAATTTATGGATATTAAAAAAGAAGAATATAACCAAGGAATAGAAAGATGGTTAAAGTTGTATCAAAAAACTGGTAAATGTGTAATTTTTAGAAGAAAAATTAATTTTCTACCAGCTCAATTCAAACAAAAAATAAGGCAACAAAGAAAAGAAGGTTTACTTATAATTTATCCATGGTCTACAAACTTTAAAGAAAATTACAATGAGGAAAAAGATAAATATATTGGATGGCAAATTATAACACCTCCATCTAGAAATGAAGATGACGATGATAAGCTTATATATAATGTGGCAATGAACCAAGCTGCAAGGGAGCATAGAGAAGCAGAATACAAAGAATTTTTTAATCCCGATCTATTTTCTTAATTTTATGAATTCAATTGAATTTCAAAAAAAATTAGATAGTGCTTGGATTGAAATTCTTAACAAAAGAAAAAAAGATGAAAATTTTCTTGATGGAGCGGCTGTTAAGGCTCATGACAATTATTGGTTTACATTAAATAAAAATTATCTTCCAGGTGTAATAATAAAAATTGAAGAACTAAATATCACAAATACTAAATTTCCAAAAGCTAAAGGATGGAATTTTAATTTTCATAATAATAAAATTACTATGAATGTAAATGAAGATAAATATAAAGAATTTTTTGTTAAATTAATAAATTTGATTTTGACTAAAATTTATTTAGAAAATTTAAATGGAGAAAAAAGTATAAAGTGTTTTTTAAAAAATCTAATTTTTGCTAAAGATTTTTTTGAAGAAGAAAATGTTCCAAGAAAACTTACAACAGAAGAACAAATTGGTTTATTTGGTGAAATTCAAACATTAAAAGAAATATTAGGAAAAAAATTTGATAAAGAAGCATCACTTTCTTATTGGACAGGTCCATCAAAAAAACATGATTTTACATTACCAAAAACACTTCTTGAGATAAAAACAACTAGTACTGATACAAAAATAATTAATACATCAAGCACTAATCAAATTGCCCCTGTTTATGACAAGAATTTAAAATTAATTTTTATCCAAATAAAAAAAAATATTAATGGTTCATCTTTAAATGAGATTATTGATAGTTATTCAAAAATTTTAAAAGAAGATTCAGAATTATTATTTAATGATTTCATTTTAAAATTAACCCAATGTAGATATCTTGATATTCATAAAAATGAATATAAGCAAAAATATAAAATTGATAAATATAACTTTTTTAATATTGATAAGAATTTCCCTTATATTAAAGAGTATGTTGTTCCTGATGGTTTATCTGACCTATCAATTACTTACAAAATTGACCTTGAAAAATGTGAACAATTTAGAATAAATGAAGAAGAATTAATAAATGATTTATGAAATCCGATTTTAAACAATCATTAAAAAATGCTTATTTTAAAGATTTTTTTTTAAGAGTAAAAAATGAAATTGATGACAGTGATGATCAGCCTCAAGAAATTTTAACAAAAATTTATACTGATATACTTTATGATAATGGAACAATATCAGATTATGAGCTTGTTTTCTTTGAAAGAGAAATATCAAAATCAAATATAAAAATAAATGGTTATTCATTTAGTGAAGAAGATCTAAGATTAGATTTATTTATATCTCATCATGATCCTTCTGAAAAAATACAAGAAATCAAATACAATAAAGTTTTAGAATTAATTGAGTCTGCAAAAAATTTCTATCTTCAATCAACCAAAAAATTACATGAAAAGATAAATAAAAAAGAAGATGCTTACGATATATCTAAAATTATTTTTAAAAATTATAAAGATATCACCACAGTAAGAATAATAGTCTTGACTAATTGTGAGTGTGAAAAAACACCACCCATGCAAAGAGATGGGAAAGTAGAGTTTCAGAATTTTCTTTTTGATAATAAAAGAATATTTAGTTCAAGTCTTGGAGGGGCAAATTCAACCAATATCAGAGTTGATTTTAGTAAATTCAGAGAAAAAGTTAGATGTATGTTGGCTCATAAATCCTCTGATAAAATTAGTAGTTATATGGCTTTTATACCTGGGGATATTTTGTTTAATATTTATAGAATATTTGGTCAAAGATTATTAAGCTTAAATGTTAGATCCTTTCTTCAATTAGGAACTAAAATAAATAAAGGAATTAGACAAACTCTAATTGATGAACCTGATAGATTTTTTTCTTATAACAATGGTATTGTAGTTGTGGTTGATGATATTGAATTGGATAATGACAAGGATGGTTCTTTTATAAAGTCTGCTACGGGTTTTCAAATTGTTAACGGTGGTCAAACAACAGCAACTCTTTATCGAACAAAAAAACAAGATAATACAAATTTTTCTAAAGTTGTAGTACCAGCAAAAATTACCTTGGTTAAAAAAGAATACTTAGATGAAGTTGTTCCTAAAATATCAGAATATGCAAATACTCAAAACGTAGTTAAAAAAGCTGATTTTTCATCAAATCATCAATTCCATATTGATATTAAAAAATTATCACAAAAAATTAGAACTCCAGAGGGTCAACAATGGTTTTATGAGCGTATGAGAGGTGAGTATCAAGTTCAAAAAATGAAACAAAAAGACTTAGGTAAAGATAAAAAATCAAAATTTTTAGAAATTTCTCCATCAAGTATGAAATTTACTAAAGAAGATTTGGCTAAATTTATAAATTGTTGGCACTATCTAGATCCTCATGTTGCTTGCACTGGTGCTCAAAAAAGCTTTGTAACCTTTATGAATTTACTTAATGATAAAAAATTCCATGAAAAGATTGATGATGAGTTTTTTGAAAAATATTGTGCTATTTCTATTCTGTTTAATAAAACTTCTAAAATTATAAAGGACAATCAATCAATAGCTGGCTATAGATCTCAAGTCTTAAATTACACAGTATCTTTAATCTCTTACCACACAAGTAGAAAAATAAATTTTGATTTAATTTGGGCCGATCAAAGTATTTCTCGTCAATTTGAAGATTTGATTAATAAATGGAGCACAAAAATTTATGAAATTATTCAAAAAACTGCTGAGGGAAGAAATATTTCAGAATGGTGTAAAAAGGAAGACTGTTGGGAAGAATTAACAGACAGAAATTTTACTTTCACGGTTACACCTCCTGAATTTACAAATCTTAAAAAAGTAGCTGGTAAACCTGTAAAAGTTGCAAAAGAAATATTTTCTCCTGAAGACATGGACAATATAAAAAAATGTAAAAGTTTAAGTACAAAAGATTGGGAAAAAATGATTGCTTGGGCTCAAGAACTCTGATGATTTTCATTTCATACAATTACAAATAATGACTAGTCTTTGGATGCTATCATTAAATAATTGGAAAAAACAACCTTCGCCTAAACAGGCAAAAAGTGCTCTCAAAGTGATTGATAAGGCTGAAGAAGCTGAAATAATTTAGCTAACTTGCTTTTTTGTTAATAACTAAGTTTTTTTGGTTTAAAATTAAGTATTCAGCAACATTTAAACATACTTTTTCAACAACATTAATTGGAACGGCATTACCTGCTTGTCTATATGCTTGTAAGTCAGATACTGAGAACTTAAAGCTTTCTGGAAAACCTTGTAGTCTAAAAACTTCTCTTGGAGTTAATTTTCTGGGATTTTTATCTTCTCCTCTATGTAATAAACATTCACTGCCATCTTTGTAATATCTTGCTGAAATTGTGATTGTTGCTTTGTCGCTTGGATAAGTTAATTTAAAACCAAAGCCCTTCCCTGCCTTTTTATTTCTAATTTTTCTTTTTTTGTGACTATCCCAAAGTAAATCTGAGATAATATATTTTTTTGGCGGATAGATATCTAAAAAATCTTTAACTAAAGTTCTTTTATAACTAGGTTTTGGAAAATTAAATTGACCTTTAAAATTCAAAAAACCAACAATGAATATTCTTCTCCTTCTTTGGGCTAATCCAAAATCTTGTGCGTCCAGTACTTGAGGATCAGGCACATAATAATTTTTTCGTAATTTTTTTAGCATTTGTTTTAATATGGCGCCATTTTGATAAGTCTTTAAATTTTGTACATTTTCTAAAATAAAAGCTTTTGGTTTTTTAATATTCAAAATACTTAAAATATTAAAAAATAGATCTCCCTGATCTTTATCATCAAAACCATGTGCTCTATTTAAATTTTTTCTTATTGATATTCCTGCTCTAGAAAAAGGTTGGCATGGAAAGCCAGCTAATAAAATATCATGATCAGGTATTGTGTTTTCTATATCCTTTTCTTTAATTGATTTAATATCTTCAATTAATTTTGTAGGTGAAAAATTTTTTTCATAAGTTTGCTGGCTATAACTATTGATTTCTGAATAAAGCTTACAATCATCTTCATAACCCATTTTTTTAAGAGCTTTTGATAAAGATATTCTCATACCACCAACTCCAGCAAATAAATCTATAGATGTAATTTTTTTCATAAGTGAATCAATTTAATTATACATGTTTAAAATTCTTTTTTTAAACAAAATTATGACTTACTAGAGTCACAGATTGATGATTAGTTTATAAACATGCATTGGATTTCATTCCTTTTCACTCGTTTACGTTTTTTTTCATTATCTCCCTTGCTACGTAAACCTCTTGATATGAAGAGGAGTGGAACCATCACTAACTACAAACTACTAACCATTAAAAAATCAATCAATAATAGGAGTTCCGATATATGGAAATAGACCGAGTTGCCAAAATTTGTCACGTAAGTGCTTACGTGGCTTACGAACATTGTGAACCAGTTTATAAAAAAACCTTTAAATTCGAAATCAGTCCCGGTACCCATAATAGTATTATTTGGGATAAAATAATAAAAATCCTTAAAAAGAATGGAATAAAAGTGGAGCTCAAATCATGAGACGCTTTTTTATATTTATATCCTTACACTTATTTCTCTTCCTGTTAGTGATTGCTTATCATGCCCAAGCCGAAGAAGAAGAGTGGACTATAGATAGATATGAAACATTATCCTTTGCTCGTGTAAGTGGAGAGGTTACTCATGGTGATAATTTAAATTTTTGGATTAGAACACAGGATAATTGTGAAAAAGTTTATAATACATTTACCGTTTATACTTATGAGAAACCTGGTGATATTAAACAATTATTAAATAAGAATATTCCAATTAAGTTAAATGGTGCGGATATAACAGCTTCAGTTCAAGATATATCTCCTTTTTTAATGGGTTATCGAGTTCATCTTAGTTTAGGTTCATATCCTATTAAGGAATATGTTTATTTTCTTAAAGAGTTTTATGATGAATTTCAAAAGTACGAAATTGAAATAGTAGATGGTATCGATTTTAAAGCTGCTAAGTACTTTGATATAACGACTAATAATTGGAAATTAGATAAACTTGTACCTTCTGTATTAGAAGCTAGCAAACTTTGTAAAACAATCAACGATTTGGATAGTTAAATGATCAGAATCTTATTAGTTATTTTAATTTTGTTACCAACAATTTCAAATGCAGATCAGGGTTTAAAAATTTCATGTCTTAATATGAAGTCAATGTACGGTAAAAAATATGAACCATTAAAATTTACGCTAGAAGCTGTAGGTCTACAGTATTTTGATAAAGAAAAAGATAAATTTGTGATGATTAAGGCTAATGAATTAGACATAGGTGAAGATCATGTTACAGCGAGGTTTGCAGATTACGAATTAGGTTTTCAAATGATCGTATTTGCAGGTGATACAAAACCTACAATGACAATGTCTAAATATGATTATAAGAATAAAAAGTTTTTAGAGCATTATACTTGTGATGCTAAAACGGGTTATATAGAATAAATCAAGTAAGTGAATATCAAGTGAATTATATTAGCTTAACTTGACGGGAGTCTAGAAGTAAGTAGTATCAACAGTAATGAAAGGAAATATTTTAAAGCTTACTGATTTGTAATCAATAGGTCCGCGGTTCGACTCCGTGCGGGGGCACCATCACTCAATAAAATCAACACATATTATTTTTGCAAATCTCAAAATAAGTAATTTGGTAACAATGATCCCTACGACGACTAAGAGTTCTACTAGGGTGAAAGCTTTAGTCTGACCATTTAATTTCATCATAAACTAATTCAGTATCTGTAATGTAGGTGGAGAATGTACAGTATCCTCCAGATTTTTCCCAGATATAAGTCCATCCAACTTTTCCATAATTGCAACATGTTCCACCCCATGCTTGATTATCTTGGTCTTTACCTACTTCAACTGAAGTTGCATATGGAGATTTAATGTCTTTAAAATGATGTTGAAATGGTGAACAGTTAAATGCTGAAGTTTTTGTGGTAAAAGTTTGTAAATTACCTCCGTTAACTTTTCTGCTTATACTTCCATTTAAATCAAATGCTGTAACCATAACATTAAATTCTTTTACCATCATTTTGTGATTTTGTTTTGCAACAGTTTTTTTAGCACTACTAGTATACCCATTATAAGCAACCACTCCTACTGCAGCTAAGATACCGATGATGGCTACTACGACCAAGAGTTCTATTAGGGTGAAGGCTTTGCGGTTCATAAAAAAACTCTACCACTGTTACCATAGTGTTGCCAAGTCATAATCATTTAAGAAATGTCGTTGCAAACTAATGGTTATTTAAGAGATGAGTCTTGATTTGTAATCAATAGGTCCGCAGTTTGACTCCGTGCGGGGGCACCATCACTCAATAAAATCAACACTTATTATTTTTGCTAAATTCAAAAATTAGTTATTTGGTAACAATGATTGCTACCATAGTGCTATCAATACAATTTGTTAATATTGAACACCATTCTTAAGAAATAATTTAAGATCTTTTTTGTCTACAACAGAACATTTTTGATCCATAGCTAAATCAATTTCATTTTGTCCATTTTTATCCCAAGTAAATGTTGTGGTATTAAAGTATTCATTATTAATTTTTTGTATTACAAAGCCTGCGGTTAAAATATTTCCTTCAGCCTGAGCCATATCTACAAAAGTATATGAATGATCTTTTTTATTAATTTCATCCCATTTGACTCCATTTTGCGTGTAATTTTTTGGCTTCATTGACTTCCAATCAGACTCTACAAATGTACCTTGATCATATATCCAAACTTTAGATTTTTTTTTGTTATCTTTAAATTTATAAAAGTAATGACCGTTGTTTGATCCAATCTTTAAATGGTCATTATTTGATGAAAAGGCAGCTCCCTTGGATTCATTTTTTTTTATAATAGCTTTACAAGATAAGTAAGTATATTTTGTAGCCGCATAAGTATTGCTACATAATAATAAATATATAACTAAAAAATTTAGAAATTTTTTCATAAAAAAACTTATCATTGCTACAATAGTGTTACCAGACCTAAAATATTATGGATTATTGTTGCAAACAAGTGTTTATTTAAACTTTGAGTCTTGATTTGTAATCAATAGGTCCGCGGTTTGACTCCGTGCAGGGGCACCACTTCTTAATCTCTTCTAGGATAAATCTTATCAATTTTAAATGATGGTTTGCTATCGAAAGTAAATTCATGATCAAATTTGCTCGATAGAGGCATAAATCTCATTGTCATTGCGCGTCTTGAGTTTGGTGATTTATTTTCTTTTGATCCATGAACCATATAAACATCATGAAGGGAAATTTGCCCTCTTTTAAGTAATAGGTTAACTGATTTAGAAATGTCATATTCATTTTTGTTAAGCTCTTGATGCAATGTTAAATTTTCTTTGCTATTTCTAAAATGATCTTTAAGTTTTTTATCTTTATGTGATCCTTTTATAAATCTTAAGCACCCATTCTCTTCGGTTGCATCATCAATTGCTAACCAAACAGTACATGTTGCAAGTGGTTTTATTGGCCAATATTGACCATCTTGATGCCAAGGAGTTTCAAAGCCATTGTGAGCAGGTTTTGCAAAAAAACTTGAATTCCATAAAGCAAACTTTCTGCCTAATAATTGCTCAACAAAATTTATTATCTTTTCATTTAAACAATATTTTAAAAAACTTTCATCTTTTAAAAGTACAGCTGGACAATAATTTTTATATTCTGGAAATTTTTTAATTAATTGATTGTGCTTCTCTTCAATCTCTAAAAGATCATTTTCAGGCATTTTAAAATCAGGAATTACAAAACCATCATCTTGATATTGTTTGATTTGTTCTTGTGTTAGCACTTTAAAATTAAGTAGTTTCTCTTCTTAATTGTTCAATCTTTATTTTTTTTTGTAAACTTCTATTTTTGTCATAGAGAAGGTTAAATTTAATTTTATTGTTGGTCTTTATTATAATTGATTTAGCATTTCTAACTTCAAGATTGTCTGCAACAGCACTGATGGGTCTTTTAGATGGATTTAAATTAATGATTATAATCTTTAATCTATCATTGACTATTTTACCCTTCCACCTTCTTGGTCTAAATGGACTGATTGGAGCAATTGATAATTTTTTTGAATTTAGACTAAGTATAGGTCCATGCACTGATAAATTATAAGCTGTGCTACCAGCTGGTGTTGAAACTAGAACACCATCCGATACTAGTTTTTTTATAATCTGTTTGGACCCTTGTTTGATTGATAATGAGGCAGCCTGTCTACTTTGTCTTAAAATTGACACTTCATTTATAGCTAGGGATTTTTTTATTTTATTATTCTTGTTTTTAACGATCATTTCTAGCGGTGAAATAGAAATCATATTTGCTTTTTTTAAATTTTTAATAATATTTTCTGATGAAAATTTGTTCATCAAGAAACCATAATTTCCTGAGTTAATTCCATAAAATTGTTTATTTGAATTTTTATTCTTTTTTAAAGTTTCAAGCATAAAACCATCACCACCAATAACAATTATAAGATTGTTTTGTTTAAATTGATGACTATCTATTTTTTTTACTAATAACTTTTTAATGTTAAAGGATTTTTTATTTTTATCAGAAATTATCTGAAGCTTGCTCATTTAGTGGTGCCCTCGGCCAGACTCGAACTGGCACTCCGCAAGCGGCAAGGATTTTAAGTCCTTTGTGTCTACCAATTTCACCACGAGGGCATTAATGAATTTCATGAGTATTTATGCTAATATTTATAATTGAACAAGGGGAATAAGTAAATTTTTTTTATTTTATCTCTCTATGTACAAGTCTTGTACAAGTTCTCCTATAATATCCTATAACAATATTCAATAAGCCTGAATTGTTTGGTTTACTCAATTCGTGGGAAACTTTCATAAATATTTTTATGAGGTGGGCTACCACATGGTTTTTCTAAACAACATATCACATGTAAATATTTTGGATCCTCAGTGTGTATTCTTATAAATCCAACATCTTTGTCATACCAATATTGGCCACCTTTAGTCATAGACTGAGCTTTTTTGTCATAAGGATTTTGATATCCATCTTTTAATGCCAAAACAGTTGCATCAGCTACATCATCTTGCCATTCATATCTACTTTGATATGAACAATTTAATTTTCCATTCATCACATAACTTTGTGGATTTAATGTACATAGCATGACTTCATTTGTTATATATTTTGAAACCTGCTTACAGTTAGACATCGTAGCTGATCTTTTAGCACTACTCGTATACCCATCATAAGCAACCACCCCTACTGCAGCTAGAATACCGATGATAGCTACTACGACTAGGAGTTCTATTAGGGTGAAGGCTTTTTGCTTCATTAATTTAATTATTTTGATTTTCTTTTATCAATAATTTCTTTACTAAGTTTTTTACAATTTTTGTTGCAGACTCTTGGTTCATGTGAGTCATCATATTGTGTCGATATAACTATCTTACAATATGGATCACAAGGATATTTCAATTCAACTTGTATCATTCCTTTAGGACCATCATCAAAAGCATTTCCAGGATCCCAACTTGCCTTGTACCTTTTTCCAGTTTTTGCATTAATTCCACCTTCCGAATAAGGATTTAACCATTGACCTCCTTCAGTCTTTCCACCTTTTGATCCACCGCCTAAGTTTTTTGCATGATTAATCATAAAATTTATTAACTGTGCAGTTCTTCCATTTCGCATGTGACTTTCTACTTTGCAGGAATAATCATAGTAAGTTGGGTCTTCCTGTTTATACATAAGTTTCATATTAGAATCGCCCAAGTAGCAGAAAGCAAGTTGTGACTCCATTAAATTAACAAATAATTTATATTGTTGTTTTGTGACACTTTTTTTTGCAGCAAGAGTAAATTTGTTATAAGCAACAACACCTACTGTAGCAAGAATACCTATGATGGCTACTACGACTAGAAGTTCTATTAGGGTGAAGGCTTTTTGATTCATTATTTTAATAAGTGTATTCTAATTGTAAACGACCAAGAAGATGGATCAAGATTATCACTTTTTTTAAGTGCAACTAAGGATGCCATTTCAACAATAGACATCTTATTAAGATTAAAGATAAAATCTAATAAGTTTTGGTCTGAAAATGGGCCTCCCGTTACAATAATTTCAATTGAATTTTTTTCTAATTCTTTAAATTCAACCTTTTTATTATGTATTCTATTCCACACATTAGGGAGATTATTAATAATTTGAGTATAAATATTAGTATCTTCACCATATAAATTTAAAGTTTTTACAAATTCAGGATTTTTAAATCGATTATCAATCCATGATTTAATGTAGGATTGAACAGACTCAATTCTCCCTTCTCTAGAAGAATTACTTAAGCATATTTTTAATGGTTTTAAATATTTTGATACTCTAGTCTGTTTCTCTGTCTTTGATTCATTAGCAACCACTGGTATTACGAAATCGTATTTGATATTATTGCAATAAATATATCTAGTAGCTTTATAAGTTGTAACTTCTGAGACCAATATTTCTTTTAATAATTCTAAACCATCTTGATAATTGTTTAATTCATTAAGAGACAAGTAGGCTTTTGACACTTTTGATGGGTATTTATCTTCCATATTTTTTAAAAAAAATTTAATTGCAAGTTCTTGATCTTTTTGAACATTACCCCAGCCATTAAAATATATTAAAGCAGGATAGACTGTAGCTAACCTTGATGTATCTTTGTAGCCAATGTAATTATGAAAATCATTTATCAAAATTATAGCTTTATCAAAATCAACTTTTTTATTAGAACATTCATAGATTAATTTAGTTTGAGAACCTCCAATCATTCCCATTAAAGAAAATATCTTAAAAGCGTCAGCCATAAGGGATTTTTGCTGTGATAAATGTTCAGAATACTTTAAAATAAATGGACACTCATCTTTATGAATTTTAAAATCAAAATCTTTAGAAACATCCAAAAGATAGTCTTCCATAGCTAAAAGGTAACCTTCTTTTGCAGCCTCTTTATACCTCTTTATTCTCTCTTCAATGCCTCCTTTGGTATTATAGGATCCTGTATATATAAGAGCTGGATTATATAATTTTTTTTCATCTAATGACTCTTTATATCTCTGCAATAAATACTCAAAATTAGTGTCATAAAAAATATCTAAAGATGGTGGATATGCCGCCAGCATATCTTTGGCTACTTGGTTGCCTTTATGAGCTGCCTTTAGTAATATTCTAGTAGCTTTACAAACGTTAAAATTAAACAAACTTTCATCCTTTAGTGCATAAACTTCTTTAACAAATGAATAAGGTTTGAATTGGAAATAATCTAAAAATTGAGTGTGTGCTTTAAAGAAATACTGGGAGTATTTTCCATATCCTTTATAAGCTATTCCATTTGGAGAACACAGAAAACCAGACTTATCATTCCATACAATATACTCAAGCAGAACTCTTTCTTTTAAATTTTTGTAACCACCTAACGAAATTAAACTTACAATAACACTAAAAATAAAAACACAAACCAAACCTTCAATTGTATAGAATACGTGTTTAAATTTTTTTCGAATTTTTTTATAGTATTTAAATATCTTAATCTTATTTCTTAGCACCCATATATACGCAAATGTTATGGGCATTATTAGTACTACTAATCCAAATAAATCACTTAAGTTCTGAATTTTTTTATCCAACTGTAAGCCAAGTGCCAAAGCTACAATCCAAAGAATTATATAGAGATATAATGGTGGTTGTTTAAACTTAAAATTCATTAAATAACTATAATTTTTTATCTCTCCATGTACAAGTTTTGTACAAGTTTACACAAATTAATTAAGCCTTATTCTTTAATATTTATTGAAAGCTAAATTAAACTAATGGGACTTTATAGGATGTTTTAGACTACCTTGGACTTCTATGGACTGACTTTAACTTCTATCCCTCGGCTTTTAAGTCCTTTGTGTCTACCAATTTCACCACGAGGGCATTAATGAATTTCATGAGTATTTATGCTAATATTTATAATTGAACAAGTTTAATAAGTAAATTTTTTTTATTTTATCTTCCCATGTGCTGGTCTTGTGCTGGTTATCCCATAAAATCCTATAATTAACTTTTATAATTTAATGCTGCATTAAATAAATGTCTCAATACCTTCTCATATTCTTTATCATTCAGTTTGCTCAAAATGGGATTGTCGAGAGTTTTTCGTGCAATAGAAACTCCTACCAAAATTGCACCCATTAAATCATAATTAATAGGTTTAATTTTTTTCTTTATCCCATCTATTACTGGTTTTCTCATTTTTTCTCTATGAAATTTTTTAACTATATGGCCAACTTCTGGATCTCCAGAATTCATACATAGCATTCTAACAAGGTTTACATCATCTTTTGGATTTGAATTTTCCATTAGACCTTCAACCATAAAATTAACAACATTATTTGGATTTACATTAACAAACCATTCCGTAACATCTTTTAAGGTTTCTTCAAAAAGTTTTTTCTTACTGCCGAAATACCTAGAGATAAGAGCGATGTCATATTTAGATTCTTTGGCAATATCTCGAACTGAAACATTTGAGTAACCTTTCGTCCAGAAAAGTTTTTTAGCAGTATTAAAAATTATTTTTTTTGAATTATTTGAATTTTTCATCTTTTAAAAACATAACAAGTCACCTTATAATAAATATAAGGTGACTTATAGTTTTTTTGATCAATTTGAATAGGGTTTTAAAGATTGATCCAAAAGAAAGAATATCTAAGCTGTATTACGTGCAAACAAACCTGCTGCTACTCCTAGAACTTCACCAGTAATTTTTTGACCACTTTTACTTGCAAAGAATTTGACCATTTCACCAATTTCATTAGGGCTATATGCTCCCATTGGAAGTGGGTTTCTCCATGTTTTCATTATAGTCTCTAGACCTTCCCATGTTGGGTTTTCTGGAGACATTGCTCCTAGAACATATTTATTATTCATGAGTTTAGTTTTTACAACAGTTGGACATATAGCGTTACAAGTAACGTTATGTTTTCCCATAATTAAAGCGGTACTTTTTGCTAATCCAATTACAGCCCATTTAGTGCCAGAATAAACTGGAAACCACTCTTCACCCATACGACCTAAAACTGAAGATAGAATAGTTATTCCTCCTGAATTTTGTTTTCTCATAATTGGTATACAAGCTTGTATGGTTTTCACAACTCCAGTTACATTTATATCAATTACAGTTTGAATTTCTTTTTCACTGAAATATTCCATCATTCCAATTTGTGTTACTCCTGCATTAGCTACAACATGATCTAACGTTCCAAATTGTTTAACTGCCATACTTACAGCACCTGACAGGGCAGATCTATCTCTTACATCTCCTTTATAAGAAATACATTTAACACCATAAGACTCTATTTTACCCTTTGCATTTGCTAAATCTAAATCAGTAGCCAAAGAATAATTTACACCTTCTAGATCACTTGCTACATCAAAAAGAACTATATTTGCACCTGCTTTTGCAAGCTCTTCAGCACTTGCCAAGCCAATGCCACGTGCTCCACCTGTAATTAGAGCTGTTTTTCCATCAAGTTCTTTTTTAGTTTTGTTTTCATTTGCTTTAGCAGTACTTGAAGCTGCCAATGCTGCAGTACCTAATGCTACCGCACCCATTCCCTTAATTGCTTGTCTTCGACTCATATTCTTATTTTTATTATTCATAATTGCTCCTTTTTTTAAAATAAAAATAAAGTTTAGGAGATATTATTTTGAGAGTCAACAACTGTTGACTTATATTTTTAATTTATCAACAGCTGTTGACATATATATATTTTGATATAAATTATAATTGTTTTATCTCTCTATGTGCTGGTCTTGTGCTGGTTTTTACAAATTAATTTAACGTCATTTTCTAATCTTAATTGAAAGCTAAATTAAAGTTATGAGATTTTATAGGATGTTTAGACTACCCTGGACTGCTATGGACTGACTCGTCTGTGAATCCCTCGGCTTTTAAGTCCTTTGTGTCTACCAATTTCACCACGAGGGCATTAATGAATTTCATGAGTATTTATGCTAATATTTATAATTGAACAAGAGGAATAAGTAAAATTTTTTTATTTTATCTCTCTATGTACAAGTCTTGTACAAGTTCTCCCATATAATCCTATATCTAAAATGTTCTATTAGGGTGAAGCCTCTATAATTCATTTATTGCCATTGGGTTTGATAAGATTGAACATTTGAACTATTGCTACAAGGAGAATCTATACAAGTACAAACATCAATCTTTTTTGTTGAAGTTGTATAATTTACAAAGACATAGCCAATATATTTTTCCTGAGTACATGCCCAACTATCTCCAGAAGTTGCAACATAATTTCTACCCCAAGGCTCCTTAGTATGGTTATTTTTCCACTCTATTGAATTATTTAAATCGTTTGTGAAATACTCCCTAAAAAATAAATATGTATTCACATCATACCAGCAGCCTTTTTCATATTCTTTTTTATTATAAACTGACATCTTCAGTTTAACTTTGCTATTTGGGCTTAAATGACATTCCTGTATTAATAAATTAAGTTTTTTTACGACAGTATTATGATTTGATTTTGAGACAGATACTTTAGCGCTATTAGTATACCCATTATAAGCAACCACACCTACTGCAGCTAATATTCCTATGATTGCTACTACGACTAGGAGTTCTATTAGAGTGAAGGCTTTTTTATTTTTAGAATTCACAGAGATTTATTTCTTTTTCTAAATAATCATCATTACCATCTTTGTCTGAATCTCCAATATTTGCTTTAATACAGGAAACATTCCCCCCCATACCACAGGTATTATTCTTATGTGCGTAACCTAAAATTATCTGTCCTTTTGCAGGATTTGTTGCAGGTGGACATCTTCCATTACTCCAATCGACAGGTTTAGCAGCATTTGAATCATATGGATTTTTTATATTATCTTTAACTTCAAGATAAGTATTAAAAGTAATATTATCAGCATTTAAACTTCCAGAACATGTCCAAGTATTTGGACTTCTGTTTTTAAAAGGACCAAATTCAATTTCTATTCCCGACATACATGCTGTGATGCCACTTGTTAATCTTTTTTCAATATTTTTATAATTTGTTTTAACTGTAGAAATTTTAGCCGCTCCTGTATACCCATTATAAGCAACAACCCCTACTGCAGCTAGAATACCGATGATAGCTACAACGACTAGGAGTTCTATTAGAGTGAAGGCTTTAATTTTCATTAGTCTAAAATTATATCATCACTGCATACGTGGTTTGGCATTTGACATCTGGTTCCTGAACATGGTGTTTTTACACAAGTCATGACTTGAATTTTTGTTCCAGGTGACAACATCCTATTATATCCTACATGAATATCATTAGTTATACCTCCACCATGAGTGACGGCTTTTTCAGACGAATTATAAGGATTTTTTAAATCAACTAAGGACCTTTCTACAGCTTTAGCAACATAATCTTTCCAAGTTTGGACCCCTTGTTTTGAACAATCTAATTCTCCGTTCATTGCAGTACTTGCACCAGTTGAGCATTTCATTGCTTCATTCATTATATATTTTACTAAATTTTTGTGATTTGCTGTAGTAGCTGATTTTTTAGCACTACTAGTATACCCATTATAAGCAACCACTCCTACTGCAGCTAAGATACCGATGATGGCTACTACGACCAAGAGTTCTATTAGGGTGAAGGCTTTGCGGTTCATAAAAAAACTCTACCACTGTTACCATAGTGTTGCCAAGTCATAATCATTTAAGAAATGTCGTTGCAAACTAATGGTTATTTAAGAGATGAGTCTTGATTTGTAATCAATAGGTCCGCAGTTTGACTCCGTGCGGGGGCACCATCACTCAATAAAATCAACGTTAAATATTTTCGAAAAGATAAATTTCTATTCTGACTGTGCTTATAGTGTGCTTTGGTTGTGTATAGAGTGTGTATGGATTGTGTATCAATCAAGTAGTCTTAGTTTTTAAATTTTTTCTCTTTATAAATTTAATTCAAATCTTTATTTTTATAAAATATATAGATAGTTATTATATTGACTATTATCCAAATAATTTTTTCATACAAATAAACGGGAATAATTGGATTGTATAAAACTGCTAAAAAACCAAAAATCCAAACGTTTGTTTGATTGTTTTTTTTATAAAAATTATAGGCAAAATATATTGCTGAAGCACAAACCACTAAACGGGATAATGTATAATAACCTATTGGAAGAGGAAATGTTCCAATAGCCAAAACGAGTATTGGTGCCATCCAAAAAATTTTATTGTTTTCTGGTGATACATTTCTCATTTTTTCTTATTTTTTTTATAGTCTTCGTATGATCCTTTTAAAATATCAGATACTTTTTTATAATCGTTATTAATAAATTTTTTTGAAGCTTTATAATTAAGGTTTTTAGAATTTTCATTTAGATATAATTCTAAAGAAGCTGGATGCTTATTTTCACTTAACCAAGCAAATATCTCTCTACCTCCATCGCTCATTCCTTTTGAAAATTCTTCGTTAGAACCCATAGTTAACTCCTCTAAATATTCTGATAATGATAATGCTTGTTTTTCATTATAATACATTGAAAGTTTAGCATTATAAGTTGCCATAAAATGAATCACATCAACTTGAGGAAATAATTTTTGATACATACCATCTGATGCTCCATATAAATAACCAACAACATATAATGACGATGGATAATAACCAGGCTTATGTGAAAAAGCTGTAGAGCATTCTAATAATCTATCAACTAAGTTGTTTGCTTTAAAAATTTTCTCTTCAATCTCAGGATCAACTATCTTCTTTTTATTTTTGTTTTTATTTTTAAAAAAATCAAATAATCCCATAACTATTTTTTCACCTAAACAAAATTTTTAATCTTATTATAAAGATAACTTATACCTGTAGCATTTGAAATAGTTTCAGCATATTTCTTAATATTTTCTTTAAACCATTCATATATTTCACTAAAATTCATTTTTTTCATTTTTTTCTTTAAAATTATTGCCACCACTAAACCAATTATAATACCCAATAATGGACTAGAAAAAAGACTTGCAGTCATTATAAAAGATCCCATACCAACAAATCCTCTTAAAGATCCTCTCTTAAACTTATTTTTATTTTTATTTTGAGTGTATGATTTGGCTAGAGCAATGAGTGCAATAATTAAAAGAAAAGGATTGGCACCTACTGCACCCGCCAAACCTAATGATGCACAAAGTTCAGCGAATTCTTCTTTATCTTTTTTTTTCCAACCAAAGAATAATGCAACAACACCTATTGTTGATGACAATACTTCTAAAATGTCAATATTTTGAAAATCATATAACCATTGTTTTTTAATAAAAAAAGTACTGCTTATTTTAGATGCTAATGAATTATAGGCTTCCATATTTTCTATATTATGCAAAGGTATACCCATTGGGGTTTGAAGATCTTTTGCCATTGAAATAAAATAATTTTTTAATTCTTCTAAATTAGAGTCATCAGGAAGAGTTTCTCTAACTTTCTCCCACATTTTTATTGGAGAATGACTGTCATCAAATAATCTATGAAGATAGGAACCTATTCCAGTTTCGTTATAATTTTTATCTATAGCTTTATCGTATATAGTTGGTGTTTCATCTATTATATTGGAAACAAATTTTTCTAATTGCTTTCCATATGGTACTGCTAATAATCCAGAAAGTGCAACAGAAATTCTATTGAATTTATCTTTAACCCAAGATTTCATAAAATTAACTTTATCACTGTGCCTATAGTGTGTACAGATTTGAAATAACTTTCAATTAACGTTGATAGTATTTATCTTTTTGAATTTAGACTCTCGATTTGTAATCAATAGGTCCGCGGTTCGAATCCGTGCGGGGGCACCACTTCACTCTTTTTTATAAACTTTTATTTTATGTCCTTTTTTAAATTGCATTGAACCAGTACTCATATCAATACCAGTCTTTTCTTTAAAAGAATCCCAGAAACTTTTTTTAACTTCAGTTTCTTTTGTCTCTTGTGCCGCGCATCCACCCAACAAAAATCCTAAAACTACGATCCCTAAAAGTTTTTTCATTATTTAAATTTTAGCATTGTTGTCAGATTGTTGCCAACTCAAAAGTATTTAGAGATAATTGTTGCAAACAAATGTTTATTTAAACTTTAGCAATTGATTTGTAATTAATAGATCCGCGGTTCGAATCCGTACGGGGGCACCATCACTCAATAAAATCCTAGTAAATCATTTCAGCGCACTTAAGACTATTTTGTGCCAGTTGTAATTCATGTGTATTCCATTGACAGAAACTATTTTGGAATTGTCCATATCAATTATGATTGACTGTCCATAAGCACCGTCTAAAGCGAAAATATTTCTATTTTTAAATCCCCCAAAATCAAAATGGAATTGTCCACCATAAGATCTTCCATAGTTATAAGCTGTTTTGATTTTATTATTATAATTTTCCCTGTGTTTAGAGATCCTTCGTTCATGAATTGTTTTAAGATATTTGCCTACACAAGTATCATTTTTCCAATCATCTAACATTGCTTTTGCTACTCTTAAAAAATCATACCTATTCAATTCCATTGAGTATCTCAATGGACCATCTTCATCGTTTACTTCGTATTTATACCTTATGCCATCTTTTATCCCACGAGTTGTTCGATCACTAATCTTTAAAAAATATATACTATCTTCAATTCTTGCTTTTTCTTTAAAAACTTTGTCAGTAATTTTTTGAAAATCACCATTAGACTTAAACCACACATAATTGATAATTATATTTGTAACAATATTGCCGTAGTTATATTTTTTTTTACTTGGTTTAGATCCTTTAAAATGCCCTTCCATATGATATTTCAACGAATTTACATTTGGATTTTTTGGTCTTGTATTGACTAAATCATTTTTTGAATATTTCTGGTCACCTGCAGCCATATTTAGAAGATCAATTAATTTTGCATCTTCATACAAAGTATTTTTAATTAAAGGCCAGTCATACAATTTTACATCAACATTTTCAATGTAACCATCACAGATAGCTTGACCAACAACATAAGATGTAAAGCTTTTGCCTACAGAAGCTGTAGTCCACTTTGTGTCGTCATTAAATAATAAACCTAATCTACTATTAGGAGATTTTTTATCGATTATAACTTCATCATTTTCAAATAACAAATAACTTAATAATCCAGATCTCTGCATCTCCTTATCAATACTTTTTATTAATTTTTTTTTATCTTCTTTTAAGTTTATTTTAAATTTATAAGGATTATTTGAGCCTTTAATTATATGCTTATCCCAATTATCATGCTGCTTATTAAAATGAAAAACCTGGTAATGTAATTTTTCTAGGCTTGGATTTGTGCCCCATTTAAATCTCTCTCCCAGTTTTTTACTATCAAAAAGCCACCTTTTTAGTTTTTTTTCTTTATCCAGGAATTGAATCTGATTGTTATCTAACAACCATCTATAGTAATCAACTACATACTCTGCGCTAGAATTGTTGGTTATTAAAAAACTAATGAAAATTATAAAAAAAAATTTTTTCATTATACTACCTTACAATTTTATCTCTCCATGTCCAAGTTCTACTATAATATCCTATATCTAAAAAGTTCTATTAGGGTGAAGGCTTTACGGTTCATTTATTCAGGATATAGAGAAAAATTATCACACATTAATTTAACACCATCGTAGGAACATAATTCACAATTTGTTGTACCACTGCATTCATAATTTCCAAATCCAACTAAAGCTCCAGGACTTGCGGCTGTAATATTATTTAAATTTTTTTTAAACCAAGTCATAGAACTATGTTGAAGATATGCGTCGTTTTCAGCTACTGTCCCAGGATCTCTTTTATGTCCCCAGGCATTTTTTGCATCTACACCAAGTCTCCAATGCCAATAAATTAAATTAGTATGGTTTGTATATCCTCCTCCCTTATTTTGTGAAAGTCGATCACAAGGAACATCTTCAGGGTTGCCACTGCTTGATGTTAACTTAATTGATATTGAGTCATCAATAACACATTTAGTATATTCCGCCTTAACCCAACTTAAAAAATTTTGATGTAATTTTTTTGTAACTGCTATTTTAGCACTTTTAGTATACCCATTGTAAGCAACCACACCTACTGCAGCGAGGATACCGATGATGGCTACTACGACTAGGAGTTCTATTAGTGTGAAGGCTTTACGGTTCATATCAAAAATCAATTTCTGAATACAGTGTTTCGTTATCAACCTTAACTTTTACTATAATTGTTCTAGGTTTGTATGATTTATTAATTTGTAAATAGTGACAACCTGGTGAATTTTTATAACAATTTGCTACCTGATGCCTATTAGAAGTATAAAATGCTGCTACTGGCCAGTTTGTAGGTGCACCTGGATCTCCAGTATAAAGTTTACCATATATATTTTGCATACCGGTATCTAACATTGCATTTGCGATAAATGTCTCTGGGCTACTATTAGCTGCTGACCTAATAGGACATGTTTCGCCAACACCATCTTTATCTATAAATATTTTTGAATGGCCCAATTCACACTTAATTATTTCTGCAACAATATATTCCTTGATCATTGCATGTTGTGCTTTGATTGCTCTTATCTTGGCAGCTTTGGTATATCCATTATAAGCAACCACTCCTACTGCAGCGAGGATACCGATGATGGCTACAACGACTAAAAGCTCGATTAACGTGAAACCATTTCGCTTCATCTATTCTTGAAAATATACAAATTCTTCAATTATATTACTACCTGAACAAGGTTCTTTTAAACAAGTCATAAAATTTAATCTTGCCATGTTATTTACATTTCCAGTTGAGCTTATATTTACTTGGCCAACTGTATACCCAAAACCAGATCTAACTCCTGGTGCAATTGTATTGTATGGATTTTTAAAACCTTTTAATACTCCCCAATCATAACCTCCAGATCTATATGCCTTAACATTTACAAGTGCCTCAGCAACTTTTTGAGCACCTAAACCATTTGGATGAAAAACATTAACACCATATGTATTATTACAAATTACGTGACCTTCCATAATAGAATTTTCTCCCATACTACATTTCATAAGTTCTGCTTTTGTATATTTAATTGATTGAACGTGATTAGTTTTTACACTGTTGACTTTAGCTGCACTTGTATATCCATTATAAGCAACAACCCCTACTGCAGCTAAAATACCAATGATGGCTACTACAACTAAAAGTTCTATTAGGGTGAATGCTTTATGGTTCATTAAATAACTATAATTTTTTATCTTTCTATGTGTTGATCATATGCTTGTAATCCCACAATGTACTTTAAAATATTAATCGAGAAAATTACTTAACTGGAATTGTAAAGTTAGGCGTATAAGTTCTATGCTTGTCAGTAATTGAGTCTGTTATTCCTAAATCAAAAAATACTACGCTACCTGCTAACTTAGCACCTTCCATTTCACTTGGGATACTTCCAAATGCCGTTTTACCTCCAGCAGTTTTACAATCATACTTTAATGCATCATCTGAACGTCTAATTTGACTTGTACCTGGTACATCAACTTTATATTGTGCTCTTTTATTTGAAAGATTGCAAGTTCCAGAACTTCCATCACTAAATGAGAGTGTCACAGGAACATTAGCATCATTAACTATAGTTGCACATGATGTTAAAAAAAATAAAATTAATATATTTGCAAATAGTTTCATTATCAAAAATTTAATACATTATTATGCTGTTAGTCAATAAAATTATTGTTTCTTAAAATTGATTCAACTTCATCGATAGTAGCATTGTTAGGGATTTTTATATCTTTACCATCCCAAACAATGTGCCTTTGTTTTGCGAATAATTTACATTTACTTTTCTTTTTAAGATATTTCTTAACATTCTTTTTACATTGTGATCTAGCTACAGCTGGGGTCCTCACGCACTGTTTGCCCTGCGGACAATAAGAAAAACCAAATTCTTCCCCATTTTCCTCTACAAAAAAAAACCATCCTCTTCCATGGCGTTCAGAGCCTTTATTCTCATTGAAAATTTTTTTTGAATCAAGATATTGATTAAAATATTTTACTACTGTTGGGTTTAACTTAAGCGGCCCATAACCTTCATAGGCACTATTTGCAACATTAAATAAAAAAAAAGTAAAAAAAATACTAATTAATATTTTCTTCATAATTTATTATCTTATATTTCACCATTGTTTAAAAGTAAAAAAAACACATACTTTATAAGTAATTACTTGTTATTTTGAAATTATTTAAAATATTTTAAATCTTTTAGAAGTAATTTTTCTTTAACTTCTGTAATAAATTCTTCATTAAATTTTAAAGGATATTTAAAACTTTTTTCTAAGCTTAAAATTTCAAAATGATGTTTGAGGTCACCCCTGATAAAGAAAGCATTTATACAAGCAGAATCTATTGCAATTAAATGATAGCCCTTGGAATTTGCAAGATCTGTTAAAGCTTTTAATGAGGTCCCAACATAGTTTGATAATGAATCTAATGTATAGTTTTTTTCATATGGAACAGCACAACTTAAATCTTTTCCAAACCAAAAATTATATTCAATGCAAATCAATTTGGGTTTAAAGTTAATTTCTTTAAATAGATAGTAATCAATTCCATCGACATCAATTGACAAAAAGTCAATTTCTTCTTGATCGCTAAAATTTTGTTCTTTAATTTGATTAATATTATCAATATCTACTAATACATTTTGAACAGTTATTTTTGTCTTAGGATAAAATAATTTAAGAACATTTCTTAAAATTATTGATTTTTTATTGTCACCATCTAAAAATAAACCCTTATTACATCTCTTTAAAATAGCTAATGAGTTATTTTGATAATAATCAAAACCAATTTCTATAAAATTTAATTTATCAATTTTTAATTGATCAAAAATATGATTGATAATTCCATCCTCATTATTTTGTGAGGTAATTTGGTATTCATAATGATTAATTTTATCAAGATTTGATGAAAATTTTATGTATTTTTTTTTGCGATTTATCTTGTTAAAAAACTTAATATATCCACCAATAATAATTATGACTTCATATAGAGTTAAAAAGTTTTTTTTTACAAATCCTAAAATATTTTCTCTAAGTTTTTTAATTTTCATTAACAAATATTACAACCTTAAAGCTTTTTTCAGATATGAGTAGTCTAAATTACAATCTTTATATCCTCGTTTAACAATATTTAAATATCTTTCTGTAGGATACTTGAAAATAGATTTTTTAACCATTGTATAAGTCATCACTTTTTTTCCATAATAGTAAAAAAAATACTTTTTATATAAGTTTGGAAAATCTTCATAAACATCAAGTTTTTTTTCATCACTTTTAGATATTTTGTATAACCCACCAGGTACAATAGAGTTTTTTTTAGGCTCAACATCTGCAGCTCTATATTTGCTTCTAAAAGATAATTTAAAATCTTTAAGATTAATTTTTTTTAAAAAAATACTATCTTTACATCTCCGCTTCATTTGAAAATGATGGAGATTACTTCCATAAGCAAAATAAAGCATTTAACGATCTACTACTTCAATTTTCTTTTGCTTAACAAACTCTAAAATTTGTGAATTACAATTGTCAATTTTAGATTGATCCTCAGATCTTATCACAATAGATACCCCAAGTTTTCCTGCTTGAAAAAAAGGATAACTTCCAATTTCAACATCTTGATTATCATTTTGAACTTTAGTCAATGAATCAGCAATTTCGCTTTCAACAGTTCTAAGACTAATAGTTGAACTTAAAATTGGCTCTCCACCAACAATACTATTGGTTAGGCCTCCTAACATAGATTTTAAAATTGATGGAACCCCTGGCAAACAGAACACATTTTCAACACTAAAACCTGGGGCACCACTTGTGGGATTTAAAATCAAATTTGCATTTTCTGGCATCCAAACCATCTTTTGTCTACCTTCGTTAAATTCACCTGGCTTATAATAAGCCTCTAAAATTTTATATGCCTCTTTATGTATCTCATATTTTAATCCAAATGCTTTTGAAACAGACTCGGCAGTAATATCATCGTGGGTTGGACCTATTCCTCCTGTTGTAAAAACATAATCGTAAGTTGTCTTTAATAAATTAAGTGTATCGATTATTGTCTTTTCAATATCTGGAATAACTCTAACCTCACCCACTTTAACCCCAATTAAATTTAACCAAGTTGCTAAAGTTGAAGTGTTGGTATCTTGAGTTCGGCCAGATAAAATTTCATTACCTATGATTAATATTGCGGCATTAACTTTTGTGTTTTTGGTCATTTTAAATGTATAATTTAGAAATGGAATTTACCAAGTCTTTAATAAAAGGCAAATTAATCAAACGTTACAAACGATTTTTTACTGATGTTCAATTAACAAATGAAGTAGTTACAGCACATTGTCCTAATACAGGATCGATGAAAGGCCTGTTAGATGAGGGGAATGATGTCTATGTGCTTCCTAATAACGATCCCAAGCGAAAACTTAAATACGGACTTGAAATTATTAAAACAAGAAAAAACCTGGTCGGTGTTAATACCCACATGGCTAATAGAATAGCTCAACACGCTTTAGAAAATAATCTTATTAAAGAACTTAAAAATTGCGATCTAATTAAACCAGAGGTATTTTTCAATAAAGAGACTAGATTTGATTTTTTAATTGAGAAAAATAAACAAAAAAGCTTTGTAGAGGTTAAAAATGTTACCCTTTTTAGAAATAAAGACACAGCTGAGTTTCCAGATGCTGTGACAGCACGTGGCACCAAACATCTACTCACTCTTATTGATGCCATAAAAAAAGGTTATAAAAGCTACTTATTATTTTTAGTTCAAATCCAAAACATGGAAAAGTTTAAGATAGCTAAAGATGTTGATGCTGAATATTATAAGAATTATCTAATTGCTAAAAAAGCAGGAGTTAACTTTTTAGCCTATAGATGTGATATAAGTTTTAAAAAAATTTTTATAGATAAAAAACTGAAGATTATTGATGAGTGATTATAAAGAAAAATTTGAAAAAATGCGAGTTGCTGGAAAGTTAGCAGCTCAAACTTTAGATATGTTAACTGATAATATTAAAGAAGGTGTAGCAACAGATCATATTGATAAATTAGGTTACGAGTTTATTAGAGATAACGGTGGATACTCTGCCCCACTTTATTATAGGGGTTTTACAAAATCTTTATGTACATCTTTAAATCATGTTGTCTGCCACGGTATTCCATCAGATAGAATTTTAAGAGATGGTGATGCAATCAATGTGGATGTTACAGCTATTGTTGATGAACATTATGGAGATACTAGTAGAATGTTTTCAATCGGTAATACCTCTGTTAAATTAAATAATCTTATAGATACAACTCACGAGTCTATGATGAGAGCGATTAAGATATTAAAACCTGGAATTAGATTAGGTGATATTGGTTATGAAATTCAATCATTCGTTGAGGAAAAAGGTTATTCTGTTGTTAGAGATTTTTGTGGTCATGGCATAAGTACTACGTTTCATGAACCCCCTAACATCTTGCATTATGGGAGTAAAAATTCAGGCATGGATTTAAGACCTGGAATGACTTTTACAATTGAGCCTATGATTAATACCGGTAAATATGATGTTAAAATGTTAAATGATGGTTGGACTGCAGTTACAAAAGATAAATCTTTATCAGCACAATTTGAGCATACATTGGGAATTACTGAAAATGGTTATGAAATCTTTACAGAATCTGCTAAAGATTATTCAAAGCCTCCATACTTATAATTAATGATTAAAAGATACTCTCGAAAAGAATTAACTGACATTTGGTCAGAAGAAAATAAATATAAAATTTGGCTAGATGTCGAAGTTGCCGCTGCTGAAGCTATGGAAAAGCTTGGTCAAATTCCAAAAGGAGTTGCTTCAATTGTAAGAAAAAAAGCTAAAATAAATGTAAACAGAATTCACAAAATTGAGTCTGAAGTTAAACATGATGTTATAGCATTTCTCACTTCAGTCACTGAAAGGGCTGGAATTAAAGCTAGATACTTACACCAAGGAATGACTTCATCAGATGTATTGGACACAAGTTTTAATATTCAAATGGTTCAATCCGGTAAAATAATCTTAAAAGATTTAGATCAAATTTTAAAAGTTTTAAAAAAACAGGCTAAAAAATATAAATTTACTCCATGTATGGGTAGAAGTCATGGCATTCATGCTGAGCCTGTTACATTTGGTTTAAAATTAGCTTCGTTTTATGAGGAATTTAAAAGAAATAGAAAAAGATTAGTCGATGCAATAGATGAAGTGTCAACCTGCGCAATATCTGGTGCTGTTGGAACTTTTGCTAACATAAATCCTAATGTTGAAAAACATGTTGCAAAAAAGTTAGGTTTAAAAGTTGAGCCAATTTCAACTCAAGTTATACCAAGAGATCGTCATGCTTTTTATTTTTCAGTGCTAGGTATTATCGCTGGATCGATTGAAAGAGTTGCAGTTGAGATTAGACATTTACAAAGAACTGAAGTTTACGAAATGCAAGAATTTTTTTCAAAAAATCAAAAAGGTTCTTCAGCAATGCCACATAAAAAAAATCCAATATTAAGTGAAAACTTAACAGGACTTGCAAGAATGGTTAGAAGTGCAGTCATACCTGCTTTAGAAAATATTGCTCTTTGGCATGAAAGAGATATTTCTCATTCAAGTGTTGAAAGAAATATTGGGCCTGATGCAAATATTACAACTGATTTTGCCTTAGTAAGATTAACAAATATCTTAGACAACATGATTGTTTATCCTAAAAAAATGTTAGAGAATTTAAACATTACTAAAGGCTTAATTTTCTCACAAGAAGTTATGCTGGAATTAACAAAATCAGGTCTAAGTAGAGAACAATCTTACCGAATGGTTCAAAATTATGCTAAAAAATGTTTTGCTGAAGATTTAGATTTGTTTGATGTTATCAGCTCAGATAAGTTAATTATGAGCAAAATCACTCCTAAAAAACTTAAATCTATATTTAGTTACGCAAAACACTTTAAAAATGTAAATTTCATCTTTAGAAGAGTTTTTAAATAATGAAAAAAGGAAAAAAATTATACGAAGGTAAAGCTAAAATCATTTACACAACAAATGATAAGAATTTAGTTATTCAATATTTTAAAGACGACGCTACCGCATTTAACAATCAAAAAAAATCTACTATTGAAGGAAAAGGTGTTTTAAATAATAGAATTTCAGAACATATCCTTTCAAACCTGTCTCAGATAGGAATTAAAAATCACTTGGTCAAAAGACTTAATATGAGAGAGCAAGTAATCAAGTTAGTTGAAATTATTCCAATTGAATTCATTGTCAGAAATGTTGCAACTGGATCTATTACTAAAAGGTTAGGTATTGAAGATGGTACAGTTTTAAAAGAACCTCTTATTGAATATTGCTTAAAAGATGACAAGTTAGGCGATCCATTAATAGCTGAAGAACATATCTTTGCTTTTGATTGGGCTACAAAAAAAGAAATCGAAAAAGTTAAGAAAATGATTTTAAGAATTAATGACTTTATGATCGGCATGTTTAGGGGTGTTGGGATTAAATTAATTGATTTCAAATTGGAATTTGGAAGATTGAAAGCTAACGGTAAAGAGGAGATTATTCTTGCTGATGAAATTAGTCCTGATACTTGCAGACTTTGGGACAGCATTACTGATAAAAAATTAGATAAAGACAGATTTAGAAAAAATTTAGGTGACTTAATTCCTGCATATACAGAAGTTGCTAAAAGATTAGGAATACTTCACGAACAATCAAATGTTTCTGTAGTAAATGTTACAAAATTATCTTCTGTTAAGAGGAAACGTAAATGAAAATTTCAGTAATTATTACACTTAAAAAAGATGTATTAGATCCCCAAGGTAAAGTTATCCATCAAACATTAGATGGAATGGGTTTTAATGATGTAAACGAAGTGAGACAAGGAAAGTACTTTGAAATTGACACTAAAGAAAGTGATCCAAAAAAAGCTAAAGATAAAGTTGAGGAGATGTGCAAAAAGCTTTTAGCTAATCTTGTTATTGAAAATTATAAAATTATTGATGCACAATAATTAATGAAATCATCAGTCATTACATTCCCTGGCTCTAATTGTGATAGAGATATGGATGTTGCTCTTAAAAAATTTGGCTTTAATAATAAAATGGTTTGGCATAATGATGTTGAACTTCCAAAAAGTGATTTAGTAGTTTTACCTGGTGGCTTTTCTTATGGTGATTACCTTAGATGTGGAAGTATGGCCTCTAAATCTAAAATAATGCAATCAGTAATTAACTTTGCAAATTCTGGTGGAATGGTAATGGGAATTTGTAATGGGTTTCAAATTTTAGTTGAAACAGGTTTGTTGCCTGGTGTTTTGTTAAGAAACAAATACTTGGAATTTATTTGCAAAAATGTTTTTGTCAAAATTAACAATAAACAAAACTCCTATTTTAAGAATATAGATAATGATATCTTAGAGTTTCATATAGCTCATAATGAGGGAAACTATTTTTGCACCAACGATCAATTAAAAGAAATTGAGGAAAATGAACAAGTTGCAATAAATTATTGTGATAAAGATGGTAAATCAGAGGAACAATTTAATCCCAACGGCTCAATTAAAAATATTGCTGGTATCTTTAATAAACAAAAAAATGTTTTAGGTATGATGCCCCATCCTGAAAGAATGATTGACCCTTCTCTTTCAGGTGAAGATGGATCTCTTTTTTTTAAAAATTTAATTAATAATCTAAAATGATTGTAAACGAACAAGTTGCTATAGATCATGGTCTTAAAAAAAATGAATATGCAAAAATTTGTGAACTTCTTGAACGAACTCCAAACATTACTGAGCTAGGCATCTTTTCAGCAATGTGGAATGAACATTGTTCTTACAAATCTTCAAGACTTCACTTAAAAAAACTTCCAACAAAAGGAAAGCAAGTCATTCAAGGACCAGGAGAAAATGCGGGAGTTGTAGATATTGGTGACAATGATGCAATTGTATTTAAAATTGAAAGCCATAATCACCCTTCTTTTATTGAACCTTATCAAGGAGCTGCAACTGGTGTTGGTGGTATTATGAGAGATGTTTTTACAATGGGGGCGCGTCCTATTGCGAACTTAAATTCTATTCATTTTGGATCTCCTCAACACAAAAAAACTAAAAATTTACTTAGAGGAGTGGTTCACGGTATTGGTGGTTATGGAAACTGTATGGGTGTTCCAACGATAGCAGGTCAAACTAATTTTGATAGCTCGTATAACGGTAATATTCTAGTTAATGCGATGACTTTAGGATTGGTTAAAAAAGATAAGATTTTCTATTCAAAAGCAGCAGGTCTAGGTAAACCAGTAATTTATGTGGGGTCTAAAACAGGACGAGATGGAATTCATGGTGCTAGTATGGCATCAGCTAGCTTTGATGAAAAAATAGAGGAAAAAAAACCGACAGTTCAAGTTGGTGATCCATTTACTGAAAAACTATTACTTGAGGCTTGCCTAGAGTTAATGTCTGGGGATTCAATTATAGCAATTCAAGACATGGGTGCAGCTGGACTCACATCATCAAGTATTGAAATGGCCTCAAAAGGAGATCTTGGAATTGAAATTAATTTAAATAAAGTTCCATGCAGAGAAACTAAAATGACACCTTATGAAATTATGCTCTCTGAAAGCCAAGAGAGAATGTTAATTGTTCTAGAAAACGGCAAAGAAGATCAGGCTAAAAAAATATTCGATAAATGGAATTTAGATTTTGCAGTAATTGGTAAAACAACTAATTCTAAAAAGATTGAACTGTTCTTTGATAATGAGCAAGTTGCAGATATTCCAGTCAATACTTTAGTTGAAAATTCACCAATGTATGACCGTAAATGGAAAAAAGCAAAACTACCTAAAAAAAACAAAATTAAAAAAGAAGATCTTAAAAATTTAAAAATTATAGATGTGTTAAAAAAAGTTTTATCTAACCCAAATGTTTGTAGTAAAGAATGGATTTGGCAACAATACGATCATACAGTTATGGGTGACACTATACAAAAACCAGGTGGAGACTCTGGTGTTGTGAGAGTTCATGGAACTGATAAAGCAGTTGCAGCATCGGTTGATTCATCTGCTGTATATTGTTGGGCGCATCCGTTAACTGGTGGAAAGCAAGTTGTTTGTGAAAGTTTTAGAAATCTAATTTCTGTGGGTGCAAAACCAATTGCTATTACTAATTGTTTAAACTTTGGTAGTCCTGAAAATGAAGAAAACATGGGTGAGTTTGTTGAATGTGTTCAAGGTATTGGAGAAGCTGCTGAATATTTAAAATTCCCAGTCGTTTCTGGAAATGTTTCTTTTTATAATCAAACAAAAGAAGAAGGAATTAAGCCCACTCCATCCATCGGTGGTGTTGGTTTAATCAAAGATTATAATAAAATGATCACAATGGATTTTAAAGAAGTTGATAATATTGTTTTAGTAATTGGAAAAACCGAAGGACATATTGATCAAAGTTTATTTGCAAGAAATATTTTAGATGAAAAAAATGGTCCTCCACCAGAAATCAATCTATTTAATGAAAAAAATAATGGAGAAACTTTATTAAAGTTAATAGATGCAGGTTATATTAAAAGTGCTCACGATGTATCTATTGGTGGAATAATTACTGCTGCCGCTAAAATGTGTATTAAAGGAAACAAGGGTATTAATCTTAAAAAACCAAAATACCTAATTAATGAAATTGAATATTTTTTTGCTGAAGATCAAGGTAGATACGTGATCGAAGTAAACAAGGATAATCTTAAAAAAGTGACTGCTATTTTAAACAAAAATGCAGTTCATTATGATGAGCTTGGAATAATTGATAAAGATCAAATGTTTATTAACGAAAAGACAAAAGTAACAATTGACGAATTAAGATCATCGAATACAAATTGGCTAACAGATTACATGAGCAAATAATGGCAATGGATTTAAAAGAAATTGAGAGTTTAATCAAAGAAGCTTTGGCTGATGCTACAGTTGAAATTCAAGATTTAGCTGGTGATGGCAATCATTACTCAGCAACAGTAACTTCTGCTCAATTCTCAGGTAAAAGTAAAATTGAACAACATAAAATGGTATATAATTCTCTAAAGGGTAAAATGGGAAATGAATTACATGCCTTAGCAATTAAAACAAAGGAGCAATAATGGATGATAATACAAAAAATTTAATTCAAACTCATATTGATAGTAACGAAGTATGTTTATTTATGAAAGGTACGCCTGATGCTCCTCAGTGTGGTTTTTCAATGGCTGTATCTAATATGTTAAAAATTCTTGAAGTTAATTTCCAAGGTGTAAATGTTTTAGAAGATCAAAATGTTAGAGAAGGAATTAAAACTTTCAGTGACTGGCCTACTATCCCACAACTTTATATCAAAAAAGAATTTGTAGGTGGCTGTGATATCGTAAAAGAAATGTATGAAAGTGGTGAATTAGCAAAATTACTTGAAACTAAAGGTATAAGTTTTAAAGCTAAAAATTAATTATTATCTAGAGTAATATTCAATTACTAAATTTGGTTCCATCACAATTGGATAAGGAACTTCTTCAAATTTAGGTACTCTTACAAATTTAACTTTTTTGTTTTTCTCATCCATTTGAATGTATTCTGGAGTTTCTCTTTCTTTGCTAGCTAAAGCAATATCAATAATTGCTAATTGCTTAGATTTATCTCTGATCTCAATAGAGTCTTCTTCTTTAACTATATAGCTACCAATATTAACTTTTTTACCATTCACTCTTACGTGACCATGGTTAATTAATTGTCTTGAAGAAAATACTGTTGTTGCAAATTTTGCTCTATAAATAACTGCATCTAATCTTCTTTCTAGTAAACCAATTAAATTTTCGCCAGTATCACCTTTAAGCATAACAGCTTTTTTATAAATATTTCTAAATTGTCTTTCGTTAATGTTACCATAGTAAGCTTTTAATTTTTGCTTAGCTTGCAATTGAGTTCCATAATCTGATGGTTTACCTTTTCTACCTTGACCGTGTTGTCCTGGTCCGTAGTCTCTTTTGTTGAAAGGACTCTTTGGTCTTCCCCATAGATTGGCTTTTAATCTTCTATCTACTTTATGTTTAGAGTTTAATCTTTTTGTCATTTGATATTGGGGTTTATAAGCTTACAGGCTATTTTGTCAATCAACGTTTTTTACCCAAACTAGCAAATACACTGGCCAATATACGGGTTTCTTTGGCTGATAATTCCATTCTATAGAAAATATTTCTTAGATTTTCTAGCATAATAGGTTTCTTCTCCTTTGGTTTGAAAAAATTGATCACATCTAATTTTTGAATGCATAAATTGGCCATTGAATGTATCTCTTTTTTAGAGGCAGCTTTAACCTTTTTAGATTTTTTAAAATTGGAAGTCTTAGATTTTATGATGCTTGAGACATACTGAGCAATGATAATTAAACTATGAGATAAATTTAAAGATTTGAATTCAGGATTAGTTGGAATTTGTAATGTGTAATTTGCATAACTCACTTCATTATTCGACAAACCCGAAGCTTCAGATCCGAAAAGAAATGCTACTTTTTTGGTAAAATCAATCTTTTTTAAGTCTTCTAATTGAATATGTTTAATGTTTTTGTTTCTAAATCTAGCAGATGTTGCAATGACATAATCTATATCTTTAAGTGCAGGTTCTAATGTATCAAACACTTTACTCTTATTGATTATATTTTTAGCACCAACAGAAGTTGCTAAAATTTTATCATTAGGAAAAATTGGTTTTGGATTAATAATTGACAGTTTTTGAAAATTAAAGTTCTTCATCCCTCTAGCACATGCACCAATATTTTCTGATAACTGGGGCTTATGTAAAATAAAAGTAATATTATTTGATGACATTATTTATGATAAATCAAAACTTATAAGCTAGCTGGGGCCTTATCTTTAAATAATTTATAGTCCAAACTATCAACCAATGCTTTAAATGATGCATCAATTATATTTGGTGAAACACCTATGGTAAACCAGTTAATACCTTTAGAGTCTGTGCTTTCAATTGAAACTCTAGTTACTGCTTCAGTACCTGTATTTAAAATTCTTACTTTATAATCAACTAATTTTAAATCTTTTAAATACTCAGAATATTTAGCAAGTTTATTTACATTTTTTCTAATCGCATTATCAAGTGCATTTACAGGTCCATTTCCCTGTCCTTCACATAATATTTTTTGACCATCGACTTCTAATTGAGCTTTAGCGTGAGAAATGATTTCACCAGTGCTATCTTTTTTAACTGATACATCATACTCATTAATTAATATGTATCTTGGGATATCACCTATTAACCTTCTAGCTAATAATTCAAATGAAGCGTCCGCTCCATCATAACTATAACCAATGAATTCTCTGTCTTTAACTTCACTTAAAAGTTTTTTAATTTTTGGATCATTTTTTTCTATTTGAATGCCAATAGACTTTAATCTAGACATTATATTTGATTGACCAGCTTGATCTGAAACAACAATGTTTCTTGAGTTTCCCACTTCATCAGGTTCAATATGTTCATAAGTTTTTGGATTTTTTTGAACTGCAGAAACATGCATTCCACCTTTGTGTGAAAAAGCAGAAGCACCCACATAAGGTAAATGTTTGTTAGGTTTTCTGTTTAATAATTCATCTAATAATCTTGAGCATTGAGTTAGATTTTTTAAATTTTCTCGTTTGATATTAAGTTCAAATTTATCACTAAAATCCCTCTTCAAGAATAATGAAGGAATTAAAGACATTAAATTTGCATTACCACATCTCTCCCCTAATCCATTGATAGTTCCTTGGATTTGTCTAACCCCTGCTTGAACTGCAGCCAAACTATTTGCTACAGCATTTTCAGTATCGTTATGAGCATGAATACCTAGATTTTCACCTGGAATATGTTTTGTAACTTCTGATACAATTTTTGACACTTCATGTGGAAGAGTTCCGCCGTTCGTGTCACACAAAACAACCCATCTAGCGCCTTGATCAAATGCAGCCTTAAGACACTTTAATGCATAATCAGGATCTGATTTATATCCATCAAAAAAATGTTCAGCATCAAACATGAATTCTTTACCTGAGCCAACTATATGTTTTGCACTTTCGCTAATATTTTCTAAGTTTTCTTCATTAGTGATTCCAAGTGCTACATCAACTTGAAAATCCCAGGATTTTCCAAACAAACAAACTGATGAACTTTTTGAATTAATTAGTGAAGCTAACATTGGGTCATTTTCAGCACTATGCTCTGATTTTTTGGTCATACCAAATGCAGTTAATTTAGCATTTTTAAAACCATGATCTTTGTTAAAAAATTCAGTATCTGTTGGATTGGCACCTGGCCAACCTCCCTCAATGTAATCAACTCCTAAGTTATCAAGTGAATTTGATATTTTTTCTTTATCATCAATTGAAAAGTCAACACCTTGAGTTTGAGCACCATCTCTTAACGTGGTGTCAAAAATATATAGTTTTTCCTTACTCATTTAAATTTCCAAATTGTTTTACCATCTTTATCTTCTATTAAAACACCTTTATCAAAAAGGTAATTTCTTATATTATCGGCTTCTTTATAATCTTTATCAGCTCTAGCTTTATTTCTAAGTTCTATCTTACTTTCAATTTCTTCTTCTGAAATATCTGCTTTATCTTTTTTATAATTTAACCACACCTCTTTAGTTTCTTGAAGTAAGCCTATGAAGTTACAAGCTGAATTAAATATTTGTTTGTCTTCATCATTTCCTTTATTAGCTTTTTCATAAAGTTTATGTAAATTTGCAATATAACCAGGTGTATTTATATCGTCATACAAAGGTTGGATAATTTCGTCATTAACATCTTTGTTTGACGGCATATGAACATTATACCATTTATCAATCGTATTTTGACAATCCTCTAATAATTTATCACTCCAATCCAATGGCTGTTTGTAGTGCGCGCTAATTAAAGCCAATCTTAAAACTTGTCCGCTAACTTTTTTTCTAAAATCTTTTATTTTTAATATATTTCCTTGAGATTTTGCCATTTTTTCATTGGACATAGTGATAAATGCATTATGCAGCCAATAATTTGCAAAAACTTTAGTGTCATTTGCACATCTTGATTGAGCTATTTCATTTTCATGATGTGGAAAAATTAAATCTATTCCTCCTCCATGTATATCAAATTCATTACCTAGAAATTTCTTAGACATTGCAGAACATTCTAAATGCCAGCCTGGTCTACCTTTTCCCCATGGTGAGTCCCAAGAAGGTTCATTTTCTAAAGAAGGTTTCCATAACACAAAATCTTCAGAGTTCTTTTTATTGTCACTTACTTCAACTCTTGATCCAGCAATTAAATCCTCTAACTTTTTGTTAGATAATTTTCCATAGTCTTCAAACTTTTTAACCTCAAAATAAACATGTTTATTATTTTCATAGGCAAAATCTTTTTTAATTAATTCAGAAATCATCTCGATCATTAAATCTATATGTTCTGTCGCTTTAGGTTGTTGTGTTGGTGCTTCACAATTTAGATAATTACAATCTTCATCAAAACTTTTGATTACAGTTTTAGTTAAATTTGAGATAGATATTTTCTTATCATGTGATGATTTAATTATCTTATCATCAACATCTGTAATATTTCTTACGTAAGTCACTGAGGAAAATTTACTCTTGAGTATTTTGAAAAGAATATCAAAGATAACTATAGGTCTAGCATTACCAATATGAGGGTCATCATAAACTGTAGGACCACAAACATACATACCTACATTTTTGTTATCTATTGGAACAAATTTTTCTTTTTTATTACTTAGATTGTTTGTTAAAAAAATATCTTTATTCATCATTTTAGAAATATACTTAAATTATAGATTTGTGAATCTATTTGATTAATTTGGAATTTTACATACTGGAATGGGCTCCATTTTATGCAAATTTTGTTTTCTTATTATTTCGTATTTAGCTCTATTAGGTGAGTTTGGGTTATCCATAGCTTCCTCTAATTCGTGATATTTTAAACCAAGCTGACCTTCATCTGTTCGACCATCGTCCCATAGACCATCTGTAGGAGCTGCCTCAATTATTTCTTTTAAAATTCCAAGCTCTTTTCCTATCTCCCAAACTTCTGTTTTATTACAATCTGCTATTGGAGAAATATCGACTCCACCGTCACCATACTTTGTATAAAAACCAACACCAAAATCTTCAACTCTATTACCCGTACCAACAACAATACCTTTGTTTGCTGCTGCTACTTGATAAAGAGTAGTCATTCTTAATCTTGCTCTAGAATTTGCCATTCCATGTTCATTATCAAATTGAGATAAAGTTGAAGAAAAAGCAGAAAATAATTTATCTAAGTTTACTGTGTGTGCTTCAACATTATCAAATTTCTTAACCAACCACTCTTGATGTTTTAAACTTAAATCATGTTGCTGAGATTTTTGTTTAATTGGCATTGATAATACAATTGTTTTTAATCCAGTCATTGCACTTAAGGTGCTTGAAACAGAAGAATCTATACCACCGGAGATACCAATAACCAATGATTGTGCCTTACTTGGCATATTGTTGGCATAATCTTTTATCCAATTAGATATAAAATTTAATTTTTCTGAAGCATTCATAATCTTAAAATATTATCAGTTGGTATCTTTTACAATGTTTTAAGATGCCGCTCTGTCTGCATTTTTAGAATATAAGCTATTCTTTTTAATCTCATCAGAAATTAAAAAAGCTAATTCTAAGGCTTGATTTGCGTTAAGTCTCGGGTCGCAATGAGTGTGATATCTAGATGATAAATCTTTTTCTGATATTTTTTGAGCTCCACCAATACATTCGGTAACATTTTGGCCAGTCATTTCTATGTGCAAACCTCCAGCATAACTTCCTTCACTTTGATGACAAGCGAATACATTTTTAACTTCGTTTAATACACTATTAAAAGGTCTTGTTTTAAATCCTGTTGCAGCTTTGACTGTGTTACCATGACAAGGATCACATGACCAAATTACATTTAAACCCTCTTTTTTAATTGCTCTTATTAATTTAGGTAAATGTTTTGAAACATTATCTGCACCAAATCTTGATATTAAAGTAATTTTTCCTTTTTCATTACTTGGATTAATTTTATTACAAAGATTTATTAAATCTTCTGGTTTTAAAGTTGGTCCACATTTAATTCCTACTGGATTTTCAATTCCTCTACAAAATTCAACATGTCCACCATCAAGTTGTCTAGTTCTATCTCCAATCCAAACGAAATGAGCTGAAGTGTCATGATTTTCTCCAGTTGTAGAGTCAGTTCTTGTCATTGTTTCTTCAAAAGGTAATAACAACGCTTCATGTGAAGTCCAAAAATTAACCGTCTTTAATCTTCTATTAAAATCTGAATTGATTCCACAAGCATCCATAAATGCTAATGCATCAGCAATTTTATCTTCTAAATCTTTAAATCTCTTTAACGCTGGACTATTTTTGATAAATCCAAGGTTCCAATTATGCACATTTTGTAAATCAGCAAAACCACCATGACAAAAAGCTCTGATAAGATTTAATGTTGCAGCTGATTGAGAGTAAGCTTTAAATAATCTTTTTGGATCAGGAACTCTTGACTTTTCATTAAATTCCATTCCATTAATATTATCACCTAAATAACTTGGAAGCTCTATACCATCTTTAGACTCAACTGGTGAACTTCTAGGTTTTGAAAATTGACCAGCTATTCTTCCAACTTTAACAACTGGTAATGATGCAGAATAAGTTAAAACTAATGACATTTGCAACATTAGTTTGAATGTGTCTCTGATATTATCAGGATTAAATTCTGCAAAACTTTCTGCACAATCTCCACCTTGAAGTAAAAATGCTTTACCATCTACTACATTAGCAAGCTGATCTTTTAAATGTCTTGTCTCACCTGCAAATACTAAAGGTGGGAATGTTCCAAGCTTGTCCAAAACCATATCCAATTCTTTCTTATCTGGATATTCTGGTATGTGTTTAACAGGATATTTCTTCCAACTATTTTTTTTCCAATTTTTCATATTCAACTGCTGATTGTTTTAACAGAGTTTGAGCTTTATTCAACTGTTACTGATTTAGCTAAGTTTCTTGGCTTATCTATATCATAACCTTTTTTAAGAGCTGAATAATATGCAAGTTTCTGTAGTGGAATAGTTAAAAGAAAAGGAAGTAAATCATTATTGGTATTCTCAACTTCAATTGTTTCCCAAATATTTTCTGAAATCACCTCATCTTTACTTTTGTTAGTAATTAACAAAACTTTAGCACCTCTTGCTATAACTTCCTGCATATTTGAAATAGTTTTCTTATAATAGCTATCTCTTGGTGCCAGAACAACAACTGGCATTCCTTCTTCAATCAAAGCTAAGGGACCATGTTTCATTTCACCAGCCGGATAACCTTCTGCATGAACATAAGATAATTCTTTTAGTTTTAACGCACCCTCAAGAGCAATTGGATATGAAAAACCTCTACCTAAAAACATTGAGCCTTTTGCATCATTAAATGTAGACGATATTGCTTGAATTTCATTATCAATTAATAGTGTTTTTTCAATCAATTTTGGTAATTCTTTAAGGTCTTTAATTTTTTCTTGGTACTCCTTAAGCACAATCTCTTTTCTTAATGAGCTTAATTTTAGCGAGAGAATATATAAAACAAGTATTTGACCTAAGAATGCTTTAGTCGATGCAACTCCTATTTCAGGACCACAATGGATTGGTAAAACAAAATTAGAATCTCTTGCAATTGAACTTTCAATTACATTCACAACAGCACAAGTTTTCATATAATTTTTGTTACATAAATCTAAAGCAGCATAAGTATCTGCTGTTTCACCTGATTGAGAAACAAAGACATACAAAGTATCATTTTTAAATCTATTTTTTCGATATCTGAATTCAGATGCTATATCAATATTGACATCTAAATTTGTTAGTTCTTCAAACCAATATTTGGCCATTAAACATGAGTGATAAGCTGTTCCACAGCCAATTAAAGTAATTGAGTTTATTTCATTAATTTTCCATGGAAAATTATAGATATTGATATCGTTATTGATATTATCCAAATATTCCTTAATACCAGTTTTTAGAGTTGCAGGTTGTTCCTCAATCTCTTTAACCATAAAATGCTTGTAATCCCCCTTGTCATAGTTTTCCTGATCAGAAGAAAGTTCTAAAACTTTTTTATTAATCTTTTTTCCCTCTTCATTAAAAAAATGAACTTCATCTTTTTTAATTATACAAAATTCTCCATCATCTAAATAAGTGATTTTATTTGTCATTGATTTTAAAGCATATGAGTCTGATCCTAAATAATTTTCATTAGGGCCATAACCGACAGCTAAAGGTGATCCTCGTCTAGCACCAACTATTAAATCTGATTTATCCTTAAAGATCACGCCTAGAGCAAAACTACCATGAAGTTGTTTTAAAGTTTTTGTGATTGCTTCTTGAATTTCAGCTGTTTTTAGATTTTCTGTAATTAAATGAACAATTACTTCAGAATCTGTTTGTGATTTGAATTTATGTCCTTTTCCTATTAAAAATTTTTTTAAGATTGTTGAATTTTCAATGATTCCATTATGAACAACCGATACTGACTCTGATGAATGTGGATGTGCATTAATAGTATTTGGAATACCATGTGTTGCCCATCTAACATGTCCTATACCTAAATTTCCTGAAATATTTTTAAGCATTGGGTTTTTTTCTAGATTATCAAGTTTACCTTCTGATTTGATTTCGTTTATAAAACCATTTGATAATGTTGCTATACCAGAAGAGTCATATCCTCTATATTCTAACTTTCTTAGAGAATCTATTATAGTTGATGAAACTGGTTTGGTACTAGTGATGCCTATTATTCCACACATATATTATTTTTTTTTATAGTTTTTAATTTCTATTTGTGTTGTTCTTGTTAATGCTAAAGATTTCTTTTTGACATTTTTAGTAATCACTGAACCAGCTCCAACAATACTTTGTTTGTTAATTGTTACCGGAGCAACTAAGGATGAGTTAGATCCAATAAAAACATTATCTTTTATTTTTGTTTTACTCTTTTTAACTCCATCATAATTACATGTGATTGTACCAGCGCCAATATTAACAGATTTACCAATTTCACTATCACCAATATAAGACAAGTGATTTACTTTAGATTTTTTTCCAATAGTGCTTTTTTTAACTTCAACAAAATTTCCAATTTTAGAACCTTCTCTTAAAATTGTATTAGGTCTGATCCTAGCATAAGGTCCGATTTCAACTTTATTTTCAATCGTGCAAGACTCTAGATGAGAAAAAGATTTAACAATTATATTGTTTGCAATTTTTACTTTTGGTCCAATAACTACATAAGGTTCGATTGTTACATTTTTTCCAATTTTTGTATCATTTGAGAAAAAAATTGTTTCAGGTCCAGTCATCTTAACGCCTGCTTTTAAAAATTTACTTCTAAGTTTATTTTGAACTTTTTGTGAATTTAATTCTTTCATTTTAAAATGCTTTACATTAAGAATATGTCTTAATTAATTCACATAATATTTCTTTAAAATACTTTTAAAATGAACCAAAAATTTACTATTTTATTTGATTTAGATGGTACTCTTGTTGATACAGCGCCAGATCTTATGCTTGCGCACAATCATGTTATGAAAAAATTTGGGTATCCCACCAAATCAACTGAAGATATTAGAAATTTAGTTGGCAAAGGTGCTGGAGCTTTAATTGGTAGATCAATCTGGGGTCAAGCAAAAAAAGAATTTAGTAAAGTTTTGGATGATAAAATTAAAGATGAAATGGTCAAAGAGTTCGTAAATTTTTATGGACAAAATATTATTAACGAAAGTACTTTAATTAATGGTGTAAAAGAATTTTTAAAATGGTGTAAAGAGCATAATATATCGATGGCTGTATGTACAAATAAACAAGAGCATTTATCAAATGATCTTTTAAAAAAAATTGGAATTTATGATTTTTTTGAATATGTGGCAGGATCAGATACTTTTGATTACTGCAAACCAGATCCTAGACACCTAACATCTGTTGTGGAAATATTAGATGGGGATGTAAAAAAAACTATTATGATTGGAGATAGTGAAACAGACGCTAATGCTGCAAAAGCAGCGGAGATACCAGTTATTTTATTGGAAAACGGATATACTGAAAAAAATACAACTGAAATATATCATAATCACTTGATAAAAGACTTTATTGGTATTGAAAAAATAATATCAAAATATCTTTAATATTGATTAATTTTTTTTAGCTATTAAAACAAAAACTCTATTAAGGAGTTATTTTGTTATTACACACAGTTAAAGTTTATCCATCTAAAATAAATTTACCAAAGAAGAAACAGCTTGCATGGAAAATTGCTGAGATTGCAAGTGATAATGCTAAGCTCAATAAAGATGCAATTGAAATGGTAATTAATAGAATTATTGACAATGCTTCAGTTGCTATAGCTTCTTTAAATAGAAAGCCAGTGATCTCATCAAGAGAGATGGCTCTTAAACATGTTCGAAAGAATGGTGCAACTTTATTTGGTGTAGACTCAAAATTAAGATTTGATTGTGAATGGTCAGCTTGGTCAAATGGTACAGCTGTTAGAGAACTTGATTTTCATGATACATTTTTAGCAGCGGATTACAGTCATCCTGGAGATAATATTCCACCTCTATTAAGTGTTGCTCAACAAAATAAAAAAAGTGGTTTGGATCTTTTAAGAGGAATTATTACAGCATATGAGGTTCAAGTTAATTTAGTTAAAGGTATTTGTTTGCACGAGCATAAGGTTGACCATATAGCACATTTAGGTCCAAGTGTTGCAGCAGGTTTAGGTGCAATGCTTAAACTTAATACCGAAACTATTTACCAGGCGGTACAACAAGCACTTCACACAACTGTGTCAACTAGACAATCAAGAAAAGGTGAAATATCAAGCTGGAAAGCTTATGCGCCGGCTCATGCAGGTAAACTTGCGATTGAAGCTGTTGATAGAGTTATGCGTGGTGAAGGTGCACCAAGTCCAATTTATGAGGGTGAAGATAGTGTGATTGCCAGAATACTAGATGGTAAAAAAGCTAACTACAAAGTCCCTCTTCCAAAAAAAGGTGAAAGCAAAAAAGCAATACTTGAAACATATACTAAAGAATATTCAGCAGAATACCAATCTCAAGCATTAATAGATTTAGCAAAAAAATTAAAATCAAAAATTCCTCAACTAAATCAAATTAAAAAAATTGATATTTTTACAAGTCATCACACTCACTATGTAATAGGAACAGGAGCTAACGATCCTCAAAAAATGGATCCAAACGCAAGTAGAGAAACACTAGATCATTCTATAATGTATATTTTTGCTGTCGCTTTAGAGGATGGTGATTGGCATCACGTTAAATCGTATACAAAATCAAGAGCGAATAAAAAAAGTACAATCAAAATTTGGAAATCAATCAAAACTTTTGAAGATAAAAAATGGACAAGAAAATATCATGATCCAAACCCAAAAAATAAATCTTTTGGTGCAAAAGTAATTATAACTCTCAACAATGGTAAGAAAATTACTGAGTCACTTGATCGAGCAGATGCTCATCCATATGGGGCTCGTCCTTTTAAAAGACAAAATTATATAAATAAATTTTTGACATTAACTCATGGAATTTTAGATAAAAAAGAAAGTGACCGTTTTTTAAAAACTGTCCAAAATCTTAAAAATTTGAAATCAGGTCAATTACATAAATTAAATATAGAAATTAAAAAAAATAAATTGAAAAGAAATCTTAAAAAAGGAATATTTTAATGCATTTTGTTGAAAAAGAACCCAGTCAAAAAAGAATAGATTTTAATGAAAAATTAAAATCAAATAAAATCTTAAGAGTTCCAGGCGCTTACAATCCATTAACAGCAAAACTGATTGAGGAAATTGGCTATGATGCGGTTTATGTTTCTGGAGGAGTCATGGCAAATGATCTTGGATTTCCAGATATTGGCTTAACAACTTTACAAGATGTGAGTACTAGATCGTATTTAATCTCAAGAGTAACCAACCTACCAACAATTGTTGATATTGATACAGGATTTAAATCTTGTAAAGAAACTATAGAAACTTTTGAAGAATTTGGAATTGCAGCTGTTCATCTAGAAGATCAAATTGAAAGAAAAAGATGTGGCCATCTTGATAATAAAGAATTGATATCAACAGATGACATGGTTAAAAAAATTAAAGAATGTGTTACAGCAAAAAAAGATGATAATTTTAAAATTATTGCTCGATCAGATGCAAAAGGTGTTGAAGGAATAGATAAGATGATTGAAAGATGTAAAGCATACATTGATGCTGGTGCAGAGATAATTTTTCCAGAGGCTTTACATAATGAACAGGATTTTGAAAAAGTTAGAAAAGAACTTTCTTGTTACTTATTAGCTAATATGACTGAATTTGGAAAATCTAAATTGTTTAATTATAAAGAATTAGAAAATTTTGGCTATAATATTGTAATTTACCCAGTAACCACTCAAAGATTAGCAATGAAAAACGTAGAAGATGGATTAAGAGACATTTATGTTAATGGACATCAGAACAATATTATTGATAAAATGCAGACTAGGAAAAGGCTTTATGAGTTAGTTGAATATGAAAAATATAACTCATTAGATGAAAAGATTTATAATTTTAGCACGGAAGGACACGAATAATGAGTGATGATATTAAAAAGGGTTTACTTGGAATTGTTGTAGACGAAACTGAAGTTTCAAAAGTAATGCCTGAAATAAACTCTCTCACTTACAGAGGTTATGCTGCTCAGGATTTATGTGCTGCGTGCAAATTTGAAGAAGTTGCCTATTTAATTTTAAATAAAGATTTACCAAATTCAATTCAACTTAAAAACTTTGAAAAAGAAGAAAAAGATAACAGAGAGTTATCAAAAAATTTGTACGAAATAATTAAGCACATGCCAAAAAGATCCCATCCCATGGATGTTGCAAGAACTGCTGTTAGTGTGATGGGCTTAGAGGATAAAGAAACCCCTGACTCTTCACCTGAAGCTAATATGAGAAAAGCACTTAGAATTTTTGCTAAAACTCCTACCGCATTAGCTGCTTTCTATAGAATTAGAAGTGGTAAAAAAATTATAAAACCCAAAAAAACTTTGTCTTTTGCTGAAAACTTTTTCTACATGTGTTTTGGAAAAGTTCCACAGAAAGAAATTGTTAAAGCTTTTGATGTATCATTAATATTATATGCTGAGCATAGTTTTAATGTTTCAACTTTTACAGCTAGAACTATTACTAGTAGTTTATCTGATATTCATGGTGCTATCACTGGAGCAATTGCTAGTTTGAAAGGACCATTGCATGGTGGAGCTAATGAGGAAGTTATGCACATGATGAACAAAATTAAGAAACCTGAAAATGCATTAAAATGGATTAAGAATGCTCTCAAAAATAAAGATGTGGTAATGGGATTTGGTCATAGAGTTTATAAATCAGGCGACTCTAGAGTTCCAACAATGAGAGAATACTTTGGAAAAGTTGCCAAAATTAAAAAAGATAAAAAATTTGAAAAAATTTACGATATTGTTGAAAAAGTGATGATTAAAGAAAAAAATATCCATCCAAATGTTGATTATCCTACAGGTCCAACATATCATTTAATGGGCTTTGATACTGATTTCTTTACTCCAATATTTGTAATTTCAAGAATTACAGGTTGGTCAGCACATATAATGGAGCAACATGCTGCTAATAAACTAATTCGTCCACTTGCAAAATACAAAGGAAGCAAACATAGAAAAGTAATGGAATTAAATTACAGATAGTTTAGTTTTTTTCAATTTTTGCAAATCTTTCATCGCACAATATTTCACATTTGAAATTATGCTTTTTAACAAATTCATCGATTGCAATTTTTACTTCTGGTGCCTGCGCACCTAAATTATAATCATCACATAAAATAGTGCCATTAGAATTTATAACTTCTAAACAACAATCTAAATCATTTTTGACTGTTTCATAAGCATGTCCACCGTCTAAAAATACGTAGTCTATTTTTGACATGTCTATTTTTTTTAAAATTTTATTAGAATTTCCTTTAATTAAATGAACATTGTCTTTAAATTTTTTCAGTAAGTCGTTTACACCATTTAAACTGTATGGGTTTACTCTCTTTATATATCTAAAAAAAAAAGTTTTTAATGGGTTTGAAAATTTTGTATTTGGAATAACTTCGTTTTTATTCTCATCATTTTCTTCAAATAAGTCTAAACCTACATATTTAAAATCATTTCCATGAAGTTTATATAGTACCTCACATACGTTCCTTGCGGTAACTCCGTGAAAGACACCCACTTCTAAGAAAAATTTTGGTTTTTTTCTAATGATCTCCTCTAAAAAAAAGGAACCAACACCCTTCTGCTTTAAGCTAGTTTTCCTATAATATTTTTTATATTTCAAGATTAACTAAAAGCTTCAACCCAAGTGCCTTGTGTTGATGCTTTAGAGTATTCTGTTGCACGACCTTCAAAGAAGTTCATGTGCTCAACAGCATTAAGCATTGTATCTAACCAGGTTAAAGGGTTTTTTTGCACATCATAAATTGGCTCCAGACCTAATTGTGTAAGTCTTCTATTAGCTATAAATCTGATGTAATCTTTAACTTCTTGAGCAGTTAAACCTTCCATTGGACCCATTTCAAAAGCTAGATCAATAAAAGCATCTTCGTGTTCAATAATAGTTCTGCAAGCTTCATAAAGTTCCTTTTTAAGCTTTGGAGTCCATATTTCTGGGTTCTCATTTATGAATTCTTTAAAAACTCTAATCATAGAATTACAATGAAGAGTTTCATCTCTAACAGACCAAGTAACAATCTGACCCATTCCCTTCATTTTATTATGTCTTGGAAAGTTTAAAAGGATTGCAAAACTTGCAAACAACTGAAGTCCTTCAGTAAAAGCGCTAAACACTGCAACTGTCTTTGCAATATCTTCTTTAGAATTTACATTAAAACCTTGCATGTAATCATATTTATCTTTCATCTCTTTGTACTTCATGAAAGCAGAATATTCAGACTCAGGCATTCCAATAGTATCAAGTAAATGAGAGTAAGCTGCTACGTGGACTGTCTCCATTGAAGCAAAAGCTGTCATCATCATTAAAACTTCTGTTGGTTTGAATACTGTTGTGTAATGTCTAAGATAACAATTACTAACTTCTACGTCTGCTTGAGTAAAAAATCTAAATATTTGAGTTAATAAGTTTTTTTCTGATTGAGTTAAATTTTTTTGCCAATCTCTAACATCGTCACCCAGTGGCACCTCTTCTGGTAACCAGTGAATTCTTTGTTGTGTTAACCACGCATCATAACACCATGGATATCTAAAAGGTTTGTAAACTGGATTTTCAACTAATAAACCCATTTTTTTTGGTTGGATTATTTCATTGTTTGGTGTCTTAATTTTTTCTGCTACTGACATGATAGGCACTCCTCGTATTCTGGTTCTTCAGATTTAGTTTGTTTGTTTTTATAAACGTTAGCTAAAACATCTGTTGATTTTGCATCATTGATATTTTCAGCTCTTTGAATTGATTTTGATCTACAGTAATAAAGGCTCTTTAAACCTTTTTTCCAAGCATCAAAATGAATTTTGTGTAACTCTTTTTTATGAACATCAGCTGGTAAAAATAAATTTACTGACTGAGCTTGTGATATAAATGGAGTTCTGTCTCCACTTAATTCAATAATCCACTGCTGGTTAAGTTCAAATGCAGTTTTAAAGACATCTTTCTCTAAATCAGTTAAAAAATCTAAATGAGATACAGAGCCTTGATTGGTTGTAATAGTAGACCAAGTTTCATCATTATTTTTTCCATGGCTTTCAAGGATTTCTTCTAAATATCTATTTCTAACATTAAAAGAACCTGACAAAGTTTTGTGAGTATAGCTGTTAGCTGCAATTGGCTCTACCCCAGGTGATGCACCACCACAAATAATTGAAATTGATGCAGTTGGCGCAATTGCTGTTTTATTTGAAAATCTTTCCTGATAACCATACTCAGCAGCATCTGGACAAGCTCCTCTCTCTTCTGCTAAATCTTTAGACGCTTGATTTACTTGTTCATCAATTTGTTTGAATATTTTTTTATTCCATGATTTAGCCATTACTGACTCAAGGGGAATTCTATTTTTTTGAAGAAAAGAATGAAAGCCCATAACACCTAAACCGACACTACGCTCTCTCTCAGCAGAATATTTTGCATCTTTAAATTGGTCTGGAGCCTTATTAATAAAATCAGATAAAACGTTATCTAAAAATCTCATTACATCTTTAACCATGTCGGGATCGTCTTTCCATTCATCATACTTTTCTAAATTCAATGAAGACAAACAACAAACAGCTGTTCTATCTCTACCATCTTTATCAATTCCAGTAGGGAGCGTTATCTCACTACATAAATTTGATGTTTTAACAGTTAGGTTAGCAAGTTTATGATGCTGAGGAATTAGTCTGTTAACTGTATCTATGTAAATAATGTAAGGTTCGCCAGTTTCTATTCTAGCAGTTAATAATCTTATCCATAAATTTCTTGCTGATATTGTTTGCTGAACAGTACCATCTGCAGGACTTTTTAATCCCCACTGCTCATCGTTTTCTACAGCTCTCATAAATGCATCCGAAAGTAAAACACCGTGGTGTAAATTTAAAGCTTTTCTGTTTGGGTCTCCACCTGTAGGTCTTCTCATTTCAATAAATTCTTCGATCTCAGGATGATCAACTGGCAAATAACAAGCAGCCGAACCTCTTCTTAAAGAACCTTGGCTGATAGCCATTGTCAAAGAGTCCATAACTTTTATAAAAGGAATAATTCCAGATGTTTTTCCAACCTTGCCAATTTTTTCACCAATAGATCTAAGGTTGCCCCAATAACTTCCAATGCCACCTCCTTTTGCTGCTAACCAAACATTTTCACTCCAAAGATCTAAAATACCACCTAAGCTATCTGAAGCTTCATTTAAAAAACATGAAATCGGCAACCCTCTTTTTGTACCACCGTTTGACAAAACAGGTGTCGCTGGCATGAACCAAAGGTTGCTAATATAATTATAAATTCTTTGTGCATGTAAATTATCGTCCGCATATGAACTTGCTACACGTGCAAATAAATCTTGAAAAGATTCGTTATGACCTAAGTATCTGTCTTTTAAGGTTGCTTTTCCAAAGTCGGTTAAATTTGCATCTTTAGATCTATCTATCTTAATTATGATACCTTTGTCATTTTGAAAAAGCTCAGTTTCATTGCTTAATGAAAATAGATCAGGTCTATTTCCTTTTGAAACTTCCTTAACTTCTGGGCTATATTCGGAGACAGCTTTCTTTAGGGCCTGAGATAGAATCTTGTTCATATTTAATACTATATTTTGTTATTGTGACGAAAACAACTAGATGTTGTATGCGTTTTATGTTGATATACTATATAAACAATTAATCAACAGAACATTTATAGAACGCGACAAAAAAAATATCAATAAAAAAATTCAAAAAAGAGTAAGTAATTAACAAATGTCTGAAAAAATAAAAATAGATCCTTATGGTTTTAGGGAATATGACGCTCGTTGGGTGTACGAAAAAGATATTAATAGTCAAGGAATCACGAATCTTGGCAAAGGATTAGGAACTCAAATAAAAATTCATACCAAAAAAAATAACCCAAGAATAATAGTTGGTCATGACTATAGATCCTATAGTGAGGAAATCAAAAGTGCTCTTAAAAAAGGACTGCTTTCTACTGGATGTCATATTGAGGATGTGGGTTTATCATTGTCACCAATGGTTTATTTTGCTCAATTTAATTTAGATGCCGATGCAGTTGCGATGGTTACAGCTAGTCATAATGAAAATGGTTGGACTGGTGTAAAAATGGGTATCAAAAAAGGATTAACTCATGCTCCTGAAGAAATGAAAGAATTAAAAGATATAACTTTAAATGAAAAATTCTCAAATGGAGATGGTAATGAAAAACAAATAGAAAATTTTCAACAAATTTACAAAGATGATTTAATAACAGGTAATAAAATTAAAAAAAAATTAAAAGCAGTTGTTGCCTGCGGTAATGGAACTGCTGGTGTATTTGCTCCAGATATTTTAAGAGGAATTGGTTGTGAAGTTATAGAGCTTGATTGTGAATTAGATTGGACTTTTCCAAAATATAATCCAAATCCTGAAGATCTGGAAATGCTACACGCTATTGCTAAAGCAGTCAAAGATAATAATGCTGATATTGGTTTTGGTTTTGACGGTGATGGAGATAGAGTTGGCGTTATTGATAATGAAGGAAATGAAATATTTTCAGATAAAATAGGATTGTTGATTGCAAGAAACCTTTCAACTAAACACAAAAATTCAAAGTTTATTGTGGATGTAAAATCAACTGGTTTATATTCAAAAGATAACATTCTATTAGAAAATAATTGTGAAACTATTTATTGGAAAACAGGTCATTCCCATATTAAACGAAAAGTTAATACTGAAAAAGCATTAGCTGGTTTTGAAAAAAGTGGCCATTTCTTTTTTAATCAACCATTAGGTTATGGTTATGATGATGGGATTAACTCAGCTATTCATGTATGTCACTTATTGGATAATCAAAATAAGAAGATGAATGAAATTATAAATGAATTACCTAACACTTATCAAACACCTACTATGGCACCTTTTTGTAAAGATGAAGAAAAATACCAAGTTGTTGAAGAATTAGTCAAACAAGTTAAAGAAATAAAAAATAACAAAGCTAAGATTGATGATCAAATAATCACTAAAGTACTAACAGTAAATGGTGTAAGATTTTCTTTTGAAGATGGTTCTTGGGGATTGATCAGAGCATCTTCAAACAAACCATCACTTGTGATTGTAACTGAGAGTCCGACATCAGATATTAGAAAGAAAAAAATCTTTGATTTTATTGATAATCTGCTCCAAAAAACTGGTAAAGTTGGAGAATATGATCAAAAAATATAAATTTTTATTAATAACAATTCTGTTATTTTCATCAGAAACCCTAGCTTTTAGCCCTGAAATAGAACAAGAAATTTATGTCGGTTGTTACGGTAGTTCTAAACAATACATAGGACCTGAGAAAGCAAAAAGATATTGTCTCTGTACATTAAAAAAACTCAATGAAAAATATAACGATGAACAAATTAATGAAGTTTTTAAACAAAAACCCGAAAAAATTATTGAAGCTACGAAATTTGCATCATTGTTTTGTGAAAAACAAATCTAATTAAATTAAAATATAGTTAGAAATTATTTCGTATCATCATTTGAGCTTGGATTATTATTATCAAAATCTGTTTTTTCATAACCAATTTCATTATTGTTAAGTTCATTATCTGATTTATTCAAATCTATTTCTTTATTTTCGTCTGATGAGTCTTTATAAAAATTTTTAATTAAAGTATCCTCTTTGATTTTTTGCTCTTCATCAAATTTTCTTTCCCATTCTTTCATTCTTTGATCTTCTTCTTTTAATTTCTCTTCTTCTTCAAATTTTTCTTTGCGAATTCTCTCCTCTTCTTCTTCTGTTTTTTTAAGATTTTCTTCTTGAAGAATTAACTCTCTTTCTTTTTCTTTTTCAGCTTTTAATCTTTGCAAACGTTCAGTTTCTATTGATTTAAGTTGATTTTCTTTATTTCTAAGCTCAGCTTCTCTAGCATTTTGTTCAGCCTCTTCTTTTAATAATTGTCTTTTTAAGTCTTGTTGTCTTTCAAGTTCCAAATTTCTTAATCTTTCCTCTGTTTCTTTCAATCTTTCAGATTCGTATTTAAGTTTAGCTGAAGCTTCTCTAATTCTTTGTTCTTCTTCTTTACGTTTTTGTCTTTCAATTGTATTTATTCTTCTTGCTTCTAGTTTTTCTTGTTCTTTTTCTTCTCTCTTTTTTTTAGCTTCAATTTCTTTTAATCTTATTTGCTCAATTTTAAATTCTGTTTTTTCTTCTCTAATCCTTTTTCGTTCAAGCATTTTTACACGCTGTTCTTCTTCTTTTAATTTCCTAGCATCCTCTCTTAATTTTTTAGTTTCTTCATCTTTTATTTTTTGTTGCTCAATCTTTAATCTTCGAAGTTCAATTTTTTTTCTTTTTTCTTCATTTTTTGCAATAAGTTTTTCATTATCTTTTATAAGTTTTTCTTTCTGTGCAATTTTAATTTTTTCATTTTTTTCTTGTTGTAATTTTTCTTTTTGGATTAATTTTTTTTCTTCTTGAATAATTTTATGTTTCTCGAGCTCAAATTTTTTTTCTCTTTTAATGTCTTCTCGTTCTTTGATTTTTTTATAATCTTGATAAAATTTATTAATTGATTTCTTTGCTTGATTTAATGGGTTTGTTTTTATCAATTTTTTTAAATCTGTTTTTTTAACAAACTCATCAATACTTAAGAATTTTTCTAATTTAGTAATCTTTTTATGAATTTTCTTATTCATTCTAAAAAGTTATCAACAATAATAAGGTTCTAATACCCAATTGATGTTTAATTTAGGTTTTTAACAACTAAATACACAGATAAAATTGTGTATATTCTTAAAATACATCTTTTACGTGTTTAATATTTTTTTAAGAATCAATTAATCTATATCTGAGGTGATGGAGGGAGACTAAAGTCACCTCCTTTTATTTAAAAGCTGATCTAATTTTATTTAAAACATCTTTTAAGTTTTTTGCTGAATATTTTTTTCCTTTAACAACCCATACAGATAATGGCCATGAGCTATCAGTTCTTTTTCTAGAGATAATATGGATATGTAATTGTGGAACTATATTACCTATTTTTTCTATATTAAGCTTTGATGTTTTAAATAGTTTCTTCATAAGCCTACTTACCAAAACAATTTCGTTCATAAGTAATATCTGATCTTTAGAATTAAGTTCACTTATATCTGTTACATTTTTTCTCTTGGGTATTAATATCAACCAGGGAAATTTAAAATTATCATGAAGTCTTATAGAGCATAATTTTAGTTCAGTTATATGATGAGAGGATTTTAAGAATTTCTTATTAATTCGATACATAAGATTATTTAATTAAATTTTTAATCTTTAATCTTTGAATTTTTCCTGAAGATCCTTTTGGAAGTTCATCAAAAAAAAATATATTTTCTGGTGATTTAAATTTACCTAAAATTTTTGAACAATGATTAATCAAATCTATTTCGGTTAATGAGTTTTTATTTTTCAACACAACACCTGCTTTTACAGTTTCACCATAATGACTACATTCATCACCAAATGCTGCTGCTTCGAGTACATCAGGATGTTGATACAAAACATCATCAATTTCTCTTGGTGAAATATTTTCACCTCCTTTAATTATAAGTTCTTTAATTCTACCTTTTACAAAGACAAAATCTTCAGAGTCCATTAAACCTAAATCACCCGTTAAAAGCCAATCATTGTAAAAACTTTTTTTTGTTTCGTTGGGATTTTTATAATATTCTTTCATCACATTTTTACCTCTTACACAAATTTGACCGATTGTATTTCTTTCAACTTCATTAAATTCATTATCAAAAATTTTAACTTCGTTTCCATAAGGTATACCAGGTGAGCCGTATTTAATAGGATTGGGAGAAGGCGGATTAGACAAAATAGGTGCACACGTTTCTGTCAAACCCATTGTTTCAATCATCTTTATCTTAAATTTTTCTTCAAAATTCTTATGTGTTTCTGGGGCTAATGCTGCCGATGCACTTCTACCAAATCTTACAAGTGATGTATCCAATGATTTAAATTCAGCTTCTGAATATTTATTTAATAATGAAGAAACTATAGTTGGTACTATGCTAAACCAAGTACATTTAAATTCTTCAATGTGTTTCCAAAAATTTGTAGCAGAAAACTTTTCAGATAAAACTAATGAGCTTTGACTTACTAATGGTCCCATTACTGTAACTATCAAGCCATTAATGTGATATAATGGAAGAACGCATAATGCCTTGTCGGTAGTAATTAATTCATGTGAAATTAAAACGTTTTTACCTCCATTTAAAACGTTGTCATGAGTGAGCATTACACCTTTGGGTTTTCCAGTTGTACCCGATGTATACATTAACAAAGCATTATTAGATTTATTAAGATTATCTAATTCTATTTTTTCATCATTTAATTCATCTATGAAATTGTCTTTATCAATTTCTATAAGCTCAACTTCACTTCTAGACTTTTTGATTATTCTTTGTGCTAAACTTAAATTTGATTTAGTTGAAAATAATAGCTTAGATTCAGAATGCTCAATGATGTAAGCTAGCTGTTCCTCTCCTGCCACTAAATTGAGAGGAACTTGTATCATTCCAGAATACATAATTCCTAACATGAGTTGAATTCCACTTAGTGAATTTTCTGTCAGTGTACAAATAAGTGAATTTTTCTTCTGTTTTTTTTCAACAGATAAATAATAATTTATCTTATCTAAATTTATTTTAAGGTTTTTATTTGTTATTTTTTTTTGAGTATTTGGGCAAGTAATAAAATCTAAATTTGGATTATTTTCTGAATTAAAGTTTATAAAATCTCTTACTGTGCCTAATTCCATTCAACTATTCTAAATTTTTTAATTCTTTGGGGTCATTTTTTTCACAGTAATCTTTAAAATACTCTTTAAGTTCAGCTTCCTTACCCGGGATTAAATTGGATATTTTAGTTATATTTAAAAAATGTTTGTAATTTAAATTATTATCAATTGTATTTTTTTGCCATGTTCCACAACCCATTGATAGAGAAAAAGGTAGACCATTAGTAAAACTTCCGCCTGTAGCAAATGTATGTGCTTGATTAACAATCACTCTGCACACAGATAAATCTAATCCTAATTCAATTACCCTTTCATCTTTTTTGGTATGTACACCAACGGAATGGCCTATGCCCTGATAATTTAGAATTTTTTTGGCTAATTCCTTAGCTTCATTAAAGTTTTTGACTCTATATACGGTCAACACTGGTGATAATTTTTCACCTGAAAAAGGGTAGTCTAATCCAACTCCATCTTCTTCAACCATTAATATTTGAACATTTTCATCTACTTTAAGATTTAACTCATTTGCAATAAATTTTGCTGATTTTGCAATTATTTTTCTATTTAGTTTTCCATCAATCCATAAATTTTTCTGTAAAACCTCTTTTTGATTTTTATTAAGTAAAACTGCATTTTCTTTAGATAATAAGTTGATTGCTTTTTCGTAGATATCTTCAATTAAAATCAAATTATTTTCTGATGAACAGCTTGTGGCATTATCGAATATTTTTGACATTTTTATCTTTTTAAAAGCGTCTACTAAATCAGCTGTTTCATCAACAATTGATGTTACATTTCCCTGTCCAACACCAATTGCTTTGGTGCCAGATTTTGCAGCTTCCCTAACATTATTTAATGAGCCAGTTACAATAACTAAATCAACATTTTTCATTAGCTCATTAGTTAACTCTTTTGTGACATCGCAATCAAAAGTTTGAATTAAATTTTCAGGAGCATTAATTTTTTTTAACTCATTATTAATCAATATTAATAAATCCCTAAAAACCTTAGATCCTGCTGGTGATGGAGAAACTATAATTGAATTTCTTCCTTTCAACGCATTAATGATATTGTTTATTGGAGTTGCTGCTGGATTGGTAGATGGTGTAACTGCTGCAACAATTCCAACTGGTTTTGCTATTTCAATAATTCCTTTTTCCTTGTTTTCATTAATCACTCCGACAGTTTTGATATTTTTTAGGTCTCTTAACAGTCCAAGTGTTTTTCTTTTATTCTTCAAAATTTTATCTTCTGGATTTCCAAGACCAGTTTCACTCACAGCTAAATTTGATATTTTTTTGTTATTCGATGGCTTACATAATGTCCAAGCAACTGCAGTAACAACTTCGTCAACTTGATTTTGATTATAATTTTCAAAAATAGATTGAGCTTTTTTTGCTTTAAGAACTAATGATTGAACTATTTCTGAAGAAGTCTTGTTATTCATAATTTTTTACTAAGTTTTAGAAGTTTCGCCTTAAAATATTAAGGCGAAACTATATTGATATAGTAATAATTACTATTAAGGTTTTAGTCCAGCAAGAAGTTTTGTTAAACTTACTTTTCTAGCTTTCCACATTTCTTGTACTTCAGCTCTGTTCATAATTCTAACAGGTGAACCACCTTTTTTCATTTGTCCCAAAGTTTTTTTATCATTAAACATTAAAGGAACTTTAGCTGCTAAATATTCAATAATTTCTGGTGAAGTTCCTTTAGGAGCCATAATGCCTCTAAAGTTTACACTTGAATTATCAACATCAAGACCTTCTTCTTTTAATGTTGGAACATTTGGTAAAAATGTTTTTTCTCTTTGAAGATCGGCAATTGCTAAAATTTTAATATCATTCTGACTTCTGAAAGCATCTGAAAGATTATTAAAACCAGCCATTACTTGACCGCCTTTAACAGCTGCTAATGCAGGAACACCCCCTGTATGAGGAACATAAGTTAACTTTGCTCCACTAGCTTTTTGAAATTGTAAAAAAGCTATATGATGACCAACAAATTTTCCAGCACCTGAAAAAGTAACTTTACCTGGATTCGCTTTTGCAAATTTCACCATATCACCAACTGAATTGAATTGACTGTCTTTACTGACAATCAAAACCGCTGGATCTGCTCCCCAGTTCGCTATAGGTTCCAAGTTATCTATGTTATATTTTGTATCATCAAATACTATTGATTGAGATACAAAATGTGGGATGTTGTAAGCAGCTAAATCATATCCATCTTTTCTAGCTTTAGATGCAAACCAATTCCATCCTACTTTTCCACCTGCCCCAGGTTTATTAACAATAACTATTGGCTGTCCTAAATAATCTTTCTTAGGATGAGCCGCCATCATTGTCACTAGTCTTGCTTGAAAATCAGTAGCACCACCTGGGTTATAAGCTACCATTACACTTATCGGTCTATCAGGATAATCAGCTGCTTTAGCAATTGATCCAAATGAAAGAAGCGATAAGATTATTGTGATATATAAAAAAAATTTTTTTATATTCATATCTACCTCCTCTGTTAATAGAAATTAGATCACAATAAAATTAGTCTGACCATTATTTTTTTTAGTTATATTTTTTAATTATATTTAAGATACGTAAAATTACTTGTCTTAAAGGTGTCTTATTTAGAATACTACTTGTGATTGTATCTTTAATTAAATATTTCTAAAAAAGAAAAAATCTAGGTACTTGAACTTTAAGCATAATAGAAAAAAGGAAATAAATAAATAACATGAATATAATTGTTATAATTATGGTTTGAATTATTTTTTTAATATTTTTATTTTCTGAATAGTAGTAACTATTTATAAAAAACAATAATATAGCTAAAAGATAAAACCCAATAGTTTCACCGATAAAAATAAATATAATTAAAGAAACTAAATAAACTGATAGTTTTTTAATATCAATCTCTGCAACTGATAAAGTTTTATTTAAAAAATAAAAAATTAATGAAAAAGAAGATAAGATTATCATTACAGATGTTATTAATTTTGGAAATAAATATGCTTCAGATGTATTTTCTGAACCGCCAGTGAACGAAGCAAATGCTAATAAAATTGAGATAAATAATATACAAATCAAAGATATTAAGTTATTTATCTTAAGCATTTTTTCTCTTCATTTCTGAAACAATTCCATAAACTATAGAAATTATACATAATGTTATTATTGTTAAATTTAAATATCCTGATGTTAAATATCTAAAAATACCCTCTTGTGTATCTGCAATTATTTTTGCTTGACTAAAATTAGTTTCAGCAATTGGTCCTAATATTAAACCTAAAACTATCGGTGCAGCTGTAAAACCAAATTTTGATAAAAAAAACATTGAAACACCTAAAAACAACATAACAATCACATCCGCAAAGTTATGTTGGACACTATAGGTTCCAAAGATAGCAAGTATCGTTATAGCTGCAGCCATATAATTTGTTGGAGTTTTAATTACATATTTTGCTAAACCGCTAATATATAATCCAAAAATCAACATCATAAATTGTGCAACTAATAATGAATTAATAAAAGTCCATGTTGTTTCAGCATAAATTGTAAAAAGATTTGGTCCTGGAAACATTCCATGTATTAATAAGCCTCCCAACAAAACAGCTGCTGTTGGACTTCCTGGAACCCCGAGTGTAAGTAAAGGAACTAAAGATGGGCCAACCATAGCATTGTTTGCAGACTCAGCGGCAATAATTCCATCAGGTTCTCCTTTTCCAAAATTTTCTTTATTTTTACTTAATTTTTTAATTTGATCGTAAGATACAAGTCCCGCTATCTGTCCTCCTGCACCAGGGATTAAACCAATTATAACTCCAGATACGCTTCCAACTACTAATGCTTTAATTCTTGAAAGATTGTAAATAATAGACTGAACTATACTTTTTTTTTCCATTTGAAATTGATCAGAATCTAATTGTTTTTTTTCAATCATTGATAAGACTTGAGGGATAGCAAACAAACCAACCAAAGCAGCAATAATATTTATGCCTCCTGAAAAAATTGGATTAAAAACAAATCTTTCAACACCTAGCACCGAGTCATACCCTATAGTTGCCAGCCATAAACCGATGGCTCCAGAAAAGAGTCCTTTAATTATTGAATTAGAATCTAATGTTGCAATTACAGTAACACCAAAAATTGCTATCCAAAACATATGTGATGGACCAAACTTAAGAGCAAAATTTGCTAATATAGGAGTAAAAAAAATTAAAATAATAATTCCTATTACGCCACCAATGAATGAACTAATAAAACAATAATGTAGAGCTTCTTTTGATTTACCACTTTTTGCCATTGGATAGCCATCCATAACTGTTGCAATGTTTGCAGGAGCTCCAGGTATTTTTAATAATATTGCACTAATTGCTCCACCAGCAACAGTAGCTGTATAAACCGCACCAAGCATAATTAAACCTTGGTCAGGACTCATTTTAAAAGTGAAAGGAATTAATAAAGCAACTGCCATTGTAGGACTCAATCCAGGAGCAGCTCCCATTAAAAGTCCACCAATAGTTCCTAAAACTAAAATTAATAAATTTTCAAATATGAAAACGTTAGAAAAATATCCTATAAACTCCATAATGTTAAAATTTAAGTCTAACTAAATTTTAATCAAAAAGTCTATAAAAGAATTAAAGTTTAAATCGTAAAATATTCGTATAAAAATTTACAAGCTACCACAAACAATAAAAGTCCAAAATATTTACTTATTTTTTGTTTATCGATTTTATGAACTGTCCGAGCACCGATTCTAGCCATAAAAGTTGTAATAGGAATGAAGATTAAAAAAGTAGGTATATTTAGAAAACCAACACTAAGAGGTAAATTGGTCTTTAAATACGTACCACTTATGACAAAACCAATAGCACCAAATAATGCAATAAAAAAACCAATTGCTGCAGCTGTCCCAATAGCTCTATTAATTGAATAACCAAAAAACTTAAATATTGGTACATTCATAACTGCTCCTCCAATACCCATTGGCGCAGAAATAAATCCAGAAATTAAGCCAAAAATAATTTTATATTTCTGCTTAATCGAAATTGTTATTATGGTTTCTTTTTCTTTCAAAAATAACAAATACAAACTTAACAAAAAAAGTACTAATGAAAAAAATAAAACCATATTTTTAGTATCTAAATAAACTGCAAAAATTGTACCCAATGAAACACCTATCACTGTAAATATACCGTAAGTTTTAACCAAATTTGTATCAACAGCTCCAAGTTTATAATGAGTCATTACAGAAACAAAAGAAGTTGGAATAATAATACCAAAAGAAGTTCCAACAGCCAGGTGCATAATATAATTTGTATCAATATTTAAGCTTTCAAAAACATAAAATAAAAATGGAACCATTACCAATCCTCCACCGATACCAAACAGACCAGCTATAAAACCAACGGGTATGGCTGTTAATGCCATCAATAAAATAAAATAACTATATTCGTTTGCTAAAATTGAATTAAGCAGATTGGCCTACACTTGTGTCAACATTGTTATACCTAATCTTATCCATTATGTGATCAATTTTTTGAACATCTGCATCTCTCACACACATATTCTCACTTAAGTATCTTTTCCAGTAACTAGCGCCTGTTTGTCCATGAAATAAACCAAGAGTATGTCTCATTATTTGATTTAGTCTAGTTCCCTTCTTTAATTCATCTTTTACATAGGGAATTAACTGTTCAATAACATCTTGTCTGCTTGGAATATTTTCATTATTAAAAATTTCTTTTTCAATCTCTGCCAACATGTAAGGTGTGTGATATGCAGCTCTACCAATCATCACTCCATCTGTTTTTTGAAGTAATGGTTTAATTTGATCCACAGATGTTATTCCACCATTAATTATTATTTCTTCATTTGGAAAATCTTCTTTCAATTTATAAACATATTCATATTTTAGAGGAGGAATATTTAAATTTTGTTTGGGAGTAAATTTTCCAAGCATTGCTTTTCGAGCATGAATTATAAATGTTTTAACTCCAGTTAATTTTAAAGTTGAAATAAAATTATGTAGGTTTTCATAATCTTCAACATTATCGTATCCAATTCTTGTTTTGATAGTTACTGGTAAATTTGTTGAAGCTTGCATTTTACTGAGGCAATCTGCAACTAAGTTTGGTTCTTTCATCAAACAAGCACCAAACTTACCTTTTTCAACTTTTTTACTTGGGCAACCTAAATTTAAATTGATTTCATCATAGCCAAAATCTTCACCTATTTTCGAAGCTTCGGATAAAAGTTTTGGAGATGATCCTCCTAATTGAAGTGAAACAGGTTTTTCATTTATATTAAACCCGAGTAATTTTTTTTTATCACCTCTATTGATTGCTTCATCAACAACCATCTCTGTATAGAGAAGTGTGTTTTTAGAAATTAATCTAAGAAAAAATCGCTCATGACGATCTGTGCAATCCATCATAGGAGCAACTGATACTTTCCTATTCATGATTTAACTTTATATGATTTTATTATGAGTTTGAAGCGTCTGAATCTTCTGTAATTGCTTCTGCTTCTTGGTTTTCTTGTTCTGAAACTTCATCTAAAGAAACTTCACCTTGCTCATTCACAGTTTCTTCACTTGATGAAGGATCAACGTCAGGCTTAGCTGTTTCTGATAATTCAGCTAAATCTTCTTGGGATACTTGAATTTTTTCTGGAGTTTTTCTTGCTCTCTTAGATGGTAAAATTGGTGTTCCACTTTTTGAGATTTCACCTTTATACATGCTTTCAAAATCATCACCTACTTCTTCATCATCTTCAGAACCATCATCAACTTGCTCAACATGTTTTCTAAGTTTGTAGACAGCACTTTCAGTTAAGTCTGCTACTTTAATTTTTTCTTCTGCAATTTCTCTTAATGAAATAACTGTATTTTTATCGTTATCTCTATCTAAAGTTGGTTCAACACCTGAGTTTAATTGTGTAGCTCTTTCTTTAGCAACAAGTACTAATTCATAAGGGCTATCTACTTTATCTATACAGTCTTCTACGGTAACTCTTGCCATGGGCGATTATTTATACCCGAGACCTTAAAAATGCAAGTTTTTTCTAAATTATTACAGGATTAAGCTTTTTTCTGACAAGAAACAGAAGGATTAAAGAAATGAATATATATGTGCCTGATACAGTAGCAATATCTTCCACGGTAAAACCCATATCTATTAAATACCCAAATAAAGCTGTACCAAAAGCTGTAGCAAATACCATTAATGCCGTTGTAAGTGCTTTAATTGATCCAAGGTATTTTACTCCATATAATTCAGCCCAAGTAGAAGATCCTAATATATTTGCAAATCCATTTGAAATTCCAACTAATCCAAGAAACACAAATGCAGTGATAGGTGTATCAAAAAAGAATAAAACAATCACAGAAAGTAAAAGTGGAATATTCATGTAAATTAAAAGTTTTCTACTTGTGAATTTATCAATTAAAAAACCTGATAAAAATAAAGTTAATACAGAAAGAATAGAATAAGACATAAAAGATTGAGCAATCACATAGGGCCCCCATCCTTTTGAGGTTTGCACAAAAGATTGAAACACAGCAAACCCAGTAAAAATCCATGGCATAGCTAACATATTAAGACTAATAATATAAAATCTGTAATCTTTTATTACCTCTCTTCTCTTCCATTGTTTTATTTCAATCTCTTCAATATTTTCATCATTGCTTTCTCTAGAGTCTAAATTTAAATTTTTAATTAATAAAAAAGATGCAATAGGTAAAACAATTAAAACTGTTACTGAAAATATAAGCCAAAGATTTTGCCAATCTAAAAATGTTAATAGATATACCATTAAAACAGGCATAATAAATTCTGCAGACGAAAGACCAAACCAACTTATACTTAAAGCTCTACCTCTAGTTCGAGTGAAATACCTTGAAATTGTTGTTGATGCTGTGTGAGACATCATTCCTTGTCCAGAAAATCTCATCAAAAAAATTGCAATAAACAGTAATAAAACTGAAGACACTTTTGAAAAGAAAAAACATGCAAATGATAAAAGAATAGTTACAAAAAAAGCAAATTTGAAAATATTTACATCATCTATTTTCTTTCCAACCCAAATTAATAAAAGACTACTGCACAAAGTAGCAGAAGCATAAATTGAGCCAAATTGTCCATGGGTAATAGATAGTGCATCTCTAATACTAGAATTAAATAGTCCTAAAAAATAACTCTGTCCAAAGCTAGAAAAAAATGTAAAAATAAAACCAAATAGAATTACTTTAAACTTCAAACTATTAAACATAGGAAATAAAAATTATGTCTTGTAATGTTGCTTTCATAGGTCTTGGTGTCATGGGTTATCCAATGGCTGGTTATATATCAAAAGCTGGTCACAATGTAACTGTTTATAACAGAACAGCAGCTAAAGCTGATAAATGGATTGCAGAATATAAAGGTTCAAAAGCAGATACACCTGCAAAAGCTGCAGAAGGTGCTGATTTTATTTTTACCTGTGTTGGAAATGATAACGATTTAAGAGAAGTTTCTCTTGGAGAAAATGGGTTGTTTAATACATCTAAAAAAGGTTGTGTTTATATTGATAACTCAACTGTATCAGCTGAGATTTCAAGAGAGCTTTATAAAGCTGCAAAAGATAAAGGATTTGATTTTTTAGATGCACCTATCTCAGGTGGTCAAGCAGGTGCTGAAGGTGGAATACTAACTGTTATGGTTGGTGGTGATGAAGAAGTATTTAAAAAAGCTGAACCAGTAATTGATTGTTACAGTCGTAAAGTAAAATTAATTGGTAAATCTGGAAGCGGTCAATTAACTAAGATGATGAACCAGATGTGTATAGCAGGTGCTGTACAAGGTTTATCAGAAGCTATTAACTTTGGAATTAATGCTGGCTTAGATATGGATATCGTAATGGAGACAATATCAAAAGGTGCTGCCCAATCTTGGCAAATGGAAAATAGATATCGAACTATGACTGATGATAAATTTGATTATGGTTTTGCTGTTGATTGGATGAGAAAAGATTTAGCAATAGTTATTGAAGAAGCAAAAAAAAATGGTTCGCCAGTCCCAATTACAGAACTAATTGATGGCTACTATGCAAAAGTTCAAGAAATGGGCGGTAATCGTTGGGATAGTTCAAGTTTGATTGCTCTACTAAAGAAGAAGAAATAATATCTGTGACTGACACAGTTCCTTACTACGAGGATTTTATTCAGATCAAAAAAAAAATTTGGTCGATGCTTACAAATGCAGTTAAGGATAGAGGCTCACCATTTAGAATACCTGTATTCATTTGTGGGAATCAAAATGATTTTGATGGACGAATTGTAGTTCTTAGAAAATCAGATGAAGCTAATAACCTTGTTCAATACCACAGTGATATTAGATCAGATAAAATTACCAAATTAAAAGCTAACAAAAATGCTGCATTGCTTTTTTATGACAAGGAAGAAAAGATACAGGTTAGGCTAAAAGTTGAATGTATTGTTAATCATGATAATGAAATAACAAAAGCATCTTGGTTAAAAACAGGTCACATGAGTAGAAAATGCTATTTAGTTGATAATGGGCCTGGGGCAGAGTCTGATAACCCGACATCAGGGTTAAAACCTGAATTAGATAATTTTGAATATACAATGGAGCAAAGTGAAGAGGGTTATAAAAACTTTACTGTTATTCAATGTAAAATTAAATCTATTGAATGGCTTTATTTAGCAGCTAAAGGTCATAGAAGAGCTAAATTTGATTTACAAAACAATAAAGAGCACTGGCTAGTACCTTAAAATATTGATTTAGAATATTTTTTCCAATTATCTTGATAATGTTTGGTGTTCTCTAATACAGATTGTTTTTCTTCCTCTGTGACTTCCCTAACTACTTTACCAGGAGAACCGACTACCAATGAGTTATCTGGAATTAATTTATTTTCAGTGATTAAAGCTTTGGCTCCAATGATACAATTTTTTCCAATCTTTGCGTTATTAAGAATAACTGCACCAATCCCAATCAGACTATTGTCTCCTATCGTGCATCCATGAAGCATAACCAGATGCCCAACTGTTACATCTTTTCCAACTTTTAAAGGGCAACCTGGATCAGTATGTAAAATACTGCCATCTTGAATGTTTGACCCCTCGCCTATATAAATATTTTCAATATCACCACGTAATACTGCATTAAACCAAATACTGGAGTTTTTCTCTAATGTAACGTCACCAATTATAGTTGCATTTGGTGCAACCCAATTTTTGCCAGAGTTTTGTAGTTTTTTATCTTTTAAATCGTAGAACATAATTTATATATTCTTACAGTATGCCAGTTCAAACTCCAATATGTGATTTTGGTAAAAAAGCTTTACCATTTGAATTAAAGTCTACAGATAATAAAATTATTTCACTAGATGATATTAAAGGTGAAAATGGAACCTTGATAATGTTTATCTGTAATCATTGTCCCTATGTAAAAGCTATTACAAAAGAAATAGTGGAAGATTGTAATGAATTAAAAAAAATTGGTATTAACTCTGTTGCAATATGCTCTAATGATTTTATTAATTATCCAGAAGACTCATTTGATAATATGATCAAATTTTCAAAGGATAATCAGTTTAGTTTTCCATACTTGCAAGATGATACACAAAAAATTGCTAAAAAATATGACGCCGTTTGTACTCCAGATTTCTTTGGATATGATAAAGATTTAGGGCTTCAGTATAGAGGTCGATTAAGAGAGCTTAAAAATTTTATTCCAGTTAAAGATGGTGAAAGCGACCTTTTAAAAGCCATGAAACAAATAGCCGAAACTGGCAAAGGACCAAAAGATCAAATACCAAGCGCAGGCTGTGGTATTAAATGGAAGTATAATTAATGTATCTAATTGTAACCAGATCCTTTCCACCAGAACTTGGTGGTATGCAAAGTTTAATATGGGGTTTAGCAAGAGAGTTATCTAAAAACTTTATGATCAAAGTTTTTGCAGATCATATTGAGAATCATAAAACTTTTGATGAACAATCATCTTTTTCCATTGAAAGAGTTGGTGGAATTAAATTACTTAGAAAATACAGAAAAGCTCAATTAATTAATGAGTTTATTAAAGAAAATAAAATTGAAGGAATTATTGCTGACCACTGGAAAAGTTTAGAGCTTATTAAATCAAATAAAAGGAAATATTGCTTAATTCATAGTAAAGAAATTAATCATCCAAAAGGAACGAGTTTAAACAAGCGTGTTTTAAATGTTTTAAATAGTGTTGAAAAAGTAATTGCTAACTCTGAATTTACAAAAAATCTAGCTATTGAGTGTGGAGTTAATCAGGATAAAATTATTGTCATCAACCCAGGTATAGACCCTGCTGTTGAATTAGATAAAAAATCTTTAGATAAAGTTGAAAGTCTTCTTAAAGTAAAAACGCCAAGACTAATTACTGTTTCAAGATTTGATAAGAGAAAAAATCATGAAAAAGTTATTATGGCATTAAGGAATTTGAAACAAATTTATCCTGATATAGTTTACATTTGCGTAGGTTATGGTGATGAAGAAGAAAATATTAAAAAACTTGTAAAAGAGCTAGATTTAGAGTCTCAAGTTATGTTCTTCAGTGATATTAGCAATGAATTAAAAAATGCTTTAGTTGCGAAATCAAATATTTTTGTCATGCCCTCAGTTATTTATAAAAAATCTGTTGAAGGATTTGGTATTGTCTATGTTGAAGCAGCACAATATGGAATTCCATCAATTGGTGGTAAAGATGGTGGTGCAGCTGATGCTATTGAACATAAAAAAACTGGATTAATTTGTGATGGAAATAATCTAGATGATGTTTATTCATCAATTAATTCAATGTTAGAAAATAAAAAATATTTAGAATACGGAAAAGGCGCAAAAGATAGTGTCTCAAAATTCTATTGGTCTAATATTATTGAAGAATATAAAAAAATTTTAAATTAAACTTTTCTACCCCTAAAAGTTTTATATATATGCCACACTACTATTAGTATTGTTGTAGCCAATATACATGCTGTGAGTGTTCTATCCCATAAAAATGTCCAAGAGCCATCACTTAATAATAAAGATCTCCTTAAATTTTCTTCCATTAAACCACCAAGCACAAAAGCTAAGATTAGTGGTGGCATTGGAAAATCATACAAGCGCATAAAAGTTGCAACAACAGCTATTCCTATCATCAAATAAATATCAAAATTATTAAATGACATCACATATATTCCTGTAATTGAAAAAAATAAAATTAGTGGAATTAAATAATTTTTAGGTATCGCTAAAATTCTAGCGATATAGGGAATTAAGGGTAAGTTTAATATAAGTAGAATTACCATTCCAATATACATCGACATTATAACTGACCAGAAAATTTCAGGATTAGTTACATAAAGTCTTGGGCCAGGTTGAATGCCAAATCCTAGAAGAGCCCCTAACATTACAGCAGTAGTACCACTTCCAGGTATTCCTAAAGTTAATAATGGTACAAAAGCTCCTGAACATGCTGCATTATTTGCCGTTTCAGGTGCAGCTAATCCATGAACACTTCCTTTACCAAATTTTTCTTTTTCTTCATCGCTTACTAAATTTCGCTCCATTCCATATGCTAGAAAAGATGCAATAGTTGCTCCTGCTCCAGGTAATACTCCAATTAAAAATCCGATTATTGAATTTCGAGGAATGGTTTTTAACATTTTAGTTCTTTCTTCTTTATTGATCTTAATTGAACCAAGTTCTGTTAAAGATACTTGTTTTGCAGCTGCAGTCGGGTCATTACGTTTCAAAATAATTGTCAATGCTTCACTCATTGCGAAGGTTGCCATTACAACAAGAACAAAACTTATACCATCAGTTAAGTTCATATTATTAAAAGTAAATCTTGTAATGTCAGACAAACTATCTTGACCAACAGATGCTAACATTAAACCAAGCACTACCATCATCATCGCTTTAATAAATTGTCCTTTGGATGAAAATGCAGCAATAGCAGTTAAACCTAAAATCATTAAAGCAAAATAATCAGGTGATCTAAAAGATAAACTTACTTTTGATAAACTTGGTGCCATAAACAATAAATAAATTGCAGCAAGTGTTCCGCCTGCAAAAGAACTCCAAGCAGCTATAGCTAAAGCTTTTCCAGCTTTACCTTGTTGTGCCATTGGATAACCATCAAACGAAGTTGCGACTGTTCCAGGAACACCTGGAGCATTTAACAATATTGAAGAAGTGGAACCTCCAAATACAGCACCATAATAAACTCCTGCCATTAAAATTAAGCCAGTCGCTGGATCAAAACCGTAAGTAATAGGTATCATTAAAGCTATCGCAGTCATTGGTCCAAGACCAGGAAGCATTCCAATGATTGTTCCAAAGAAACAACCAATCATTACCATAAATATATTTTGAAATGTAAGAGCTGTTTTTAATCCAATTAAAATTCCTTCTATCATCCCATCACTCCTAACATTTGAAGAAATGGATCTCTTAAATAAATGTCAAGAACACCGTGTAAAAGATACATAAATGCAGCAACAAATGGAAAAGAAAGCATAAACATTAATACCCACCTTCTCTCACCTAAAAAATAATAAGATGCCATTAGAAATAAAGAGGTCGTTAAAAAATACCCAACTTTTAAGATTAAGGCCCCATAAATTATTGCAATTAAAACTAAAATAGTAGTTTTTTTGTATTCTAAAGTTCTATGCTCAACTTTAATTGTATTTGGATCAGGTAAAATTACTTTAAGGCCTGAAAAAAATAATCCAGCATAACCTAAATAAATCGGAAAAGTTCTAGCATTAAAAGGTGCATTTTCATCAAATGAAAAAACTTGGATTTGATATGCGGTATATAAATAGAATGCTGAAAAAATAAAAAAGAGCAGTGATATAATTTTTGTAGTATTTATATTCACTGCTCTAATTTTTAAATAATCCTAAGGATTATATAACTCCTAATTTCTTCATAAGAGCTGTCATTTCTTCTGTTTGTTTTTCTAAGAAAGTAACAAACTTATCACCTGGATTGTAAATATTAACCCAAGCATTTCTTGCTCTAACAGTTTCCCATTCAGAAGTTTTTTGTACATCGCCTAGCATTTTAGCAATTGCATTCTTATCTGCACTGCTCATACCTGGAGGACCAAAGAATCCTCTCCAGTTAACGAATTGTACATCGTACCCTTGTTCTTTTAGAGTTGGTGCATCTGGAGCATCAGAAACTCTTGAAGGAGCAGTAATTCCAATAATTCTTACTTGGTCTCTTGCACCCATCAATTCACCTAAACCTGTAGAGATAATTTGAGTCTCTCCAGATAAAAGTCCAGCTAACGCTTTTCCACCAGCATCATAAGGAATGTAAGCTACATCATTTGGATTAGCACCAGCAGCTTGGAAAGCTAACGCACCAATTAAATGGTCCATACTTCCTCTTACTGATCCACCAGCCATTTTAATAGAGCTTGGATTCTTCTTATATGCATCAACTACATCTTTAAAGTTTTTGTAAGGTGAGTTTTTTGCAACTGCAATTGCACCATAGTCCCCGATTACACCAGCGATTGGCACAACATCTTTATAAGATAAAGTACCACTTCCACTCACGTAACCCTTATGTCTAGTGATTGATCTTAAAACTAATGGTGTAGATTGAACTAAAACTGTATTTGCAGGTTTAGTATTAATCATGAAAGCTAATGCTTTACCACCACCACCACCTGACATATTTTCAAATGATGCACTTTTTAACATACCAGCTTTTGTTAAAGCTTCTCCAGTACCTCTAGCAGTTCCATCCCAACCACCTCCAGCACCACCACCGATTACGAAATGAATTTTATCAATCGCAATTGAACTAGTTGTAGTTGCTGAAAATAATAAGATTGCTGAGAATAATACTGAAAGTATTTTTTTTATATTGTTCATTATTTCCCTCTCTATTTAATTAAATTAGATTTAATTTATCTTATTAGTCAATGTCTAAATATATTATTACTATTGTTCTATACAATAGAACATGTTATTCTAAACAATAGAATTATATGAAAATAAACAAAAATACAGTTGGTGTTGAAGCTGTAAACAAAGCTTTAGAAATATTAAATTGTTTTACTGAAAAAAATGAAGCTCTTACTGTAACAAAGATAGCTCAGATTACCGGCGATCATAAAAGTAGAATTTCTAGAATATCAAAATCACTTGAAAATTTTGGATACATTAGAAAAATAAAAAGTGGAGAATTTAAAATAGGCCACTCTATTCCTAGATTGTATGAAATTTACGATAGTAGTTTTAATTTAAAAAATTCTATTAAATCAGAATTAGATTTTATCTCATCAAAAACTAAAGAAACAGCGAGTTTCTTTGTAAGGCAGAATGATGTTCGAGTTTGCATTCAGTCTAGTACGCCTAGTAAATCGATTATACACTTAGAAGAAATAGGAGGTAAAAAACCTTTAAACAAAGGATCCAGTGGTCACGTTTTATCGGCTTATAATAATTTAGAAATTAATGATAAAGATAAAGTTTTAAAAAATGGATACGCTATGACTTTTGGAGAAAGAGATTCCGAAATGGCGTCTGTATCAGTTCCAATATTTAGAAAAAAAAATCAAATTCTTGGAGCATTAACCATTGCAGGTCATATTTCTAATTTTAATAAAAAAAACTGTATTAATTTCTTAAATGTACTTAGATCCTCAAGAGTAAAAATTGAAAAAAATTTAATTCAAATCAAATAATGATAAAACAAATTAATCAAATTTTTAAAATAAGATTTATTTCCGTTTTAATAATTTCTTTTCCGAGTGCAATTATTGCTGAATATTTTAATATTCCTCTAGCTTGGTTTTTGGGACCAATGATTATCACATCAATTGCCGCTTTATCAGGTCTAAAAATTATAATGCCAAAAATTGTTTTAAGCTTTATTTTGATAATTTTAGGTTTGCATATCGGTAATTACATAGATCAAAATCTATTTAATCAAATGTTTGATTGGATATGGACTTCACTGATTATGTTGATCTATATAATAATTTGTATTTTAGTTGTAGCCAAATATCTTCAAAAATTTGCGGGTTATGGTCAAAAAGCCTCAATATTTTCAGCAGCTCCTGGTGCATTAGGTCCTTTAATGATTTTAGCTGAAAATGAAAAAACTGATTTATCTCAAGTGGCAACTTCACATCTAATTAGATTAATTATAATTATAACAGTTATTCCATTTATTATCGTTAATAATACTGGTTCAGAAGTATTGCTATTAGATAACTTTGATTACATGGGTCAAAATCATCTAAAATTAATTTTACTTATCATTGCATCTTTATTTTTTATTTTTGTTTTTGATAAAATTAGAGTTCCAGCAGCTTTATTATCAGGAACACTATTTGCTAGTGGGTTATTACAAATGACTGATGTTGCATCATACAAGTTACCAGATGCTTCAATTAACTTTTGTCTTTTAATCTTGGGGGCTTCTGTTGGGTGTAGATTTGCTGAAAAAACTATTAAAGAAATTGCCAATAATTCCCTTCATAGTTTGGTCGCAACAACAATTCTTGTTCTATTAGGATTTGTTGCAGCTTATGTTGCAACATTTTTTGTTGATACAAATATTTTAACACTCATCTTATCATTTAGTCCTGGTGGTATTTATGAAGTAGCAGTAATTGCAATAGCATTTAATTTAGAGCCTGACTTTGTTGCTTTCCATCATATAATAAGATTATTGTTTATTCTTTTTACAGTGCCAGTTATTTTGAAAGTGCTAAGTAAATTTAAGAAATTGAGCTAGACAATCTTTCAAAAACTTTTTCAGCAGATAGATTGGATAATTCAGAAACTTGAATTGCTTTAAAATTTTCTCGCTCAATACTTACTTTATGAGCTGTAGTATGTGCACCAAATAAAGCTAACCCTTTAGAACCCAGATGCGATGTCATATGAGCAGGTCCAGTATCATTAGCCACAACAAAAGAACTACCTTTAATCAATGATGATAGTTGAGATATATCTAAAGCTCTTCCATTATCTAAAATAGCCAATGCATTGACATTTGATGCTTCTTTAATTTCATTTGGGCCTGGTGCTGAAACAACTTTGTACATGTTGTTAAATTTTTCATTAATTATATTAATAAGATCATTATAATATGGCCACTTTTTAGAGTTTAAGTGAGGTGAACAAAAAGGAAAAAGAACAATATATTTATCTAATTTATAATAATCTTTTATCTGAGTTATATCTGATGAGCTCCATTTAAAGTCAGGTTTCATTGTATGAACTGTATTTATTCCAGAACTTTTTAATTGATGATCAAATCTTTCTAGAACAGAGTCTTTATCAAAATCCTGCTTTGTAGTACCAGCTGGAAGTGTTGTTTCTGTTGATGACCAAATATCTTTTGCAGCACTTGGAAATAATATTTTTTTGTAAAAAGAAGTTCTGCTAGAATTTTGAAGATCATAGACTTTAGAAAAACTATACCTTTTTATCGATTTCATTAGTGAATATAAGTAAATCAAATTTAATTTTGATAGTCTTTTGTCTAAAATTACATTTGATATATGTGGGTTTTTTTTGAACAAATCATAATAAGGTTTTGTAGTTAATAGGTGAATTTGATCATCTTTATGATGTTCAGAAATATCTTGAATTGCCCCACAGGCTTGAGCTATATCTCCTAATGACCCATGTTTAATGATTAAAATATTAGACATATTTATAACAACTTAACATAGTATAAAATTTTATGAATAAAATTATAGTCGAAGTATCAATTGGCGAACTATTAGATAAAATTTCGATATTAGAAATTAAACAAGAAAAAATTAAAGATCAGGATAAATTGAAGTTTATATCAGATGAACATGCAGTTTTAAAAAATCAATTAGATAAAAATGTAAAATCAAATGATAAGCTTGAAAAGTTATTTCAATCACTAAAAGAGATTAATGCTAAACTTTGGGTCATTGAAGACGACAAAAGACTATGTGAAAAAGAGAAAGATTTTACTGAAAAATTTATTAAACTTTCAAGAGATGTGCATTTTTTAAATGATGACCGAGCAAAAATTAAATTAGAAATAAATAATCTAACTGGATCAAAGATTAAAGAAATTAAAGAATACACTAGTTATTAACAAATTAATGGCACTTCATTTTTCTAATCAAGAATTTTCACAACGAAAAGCTAAAGTTCTTCAGTCAATGAAAGAACAAAATCTAGATGCAATACTAATGTTTAGACAAGAGTCTATGTATTGGTTAACTGGCTATGATACTTTTGGTTATGTTTTTTTTCAAACATTGATACTTGATAACAAAGGTAATGTAATTCTTTTAACAAGAGCTCCGGATTTAAGACAAGCCCAGAATACATCTGACATTGAAGATATTAGAATTTGGGTTGATAAAGATGGATCAAACCCTGCTGATGATCTTAAAGATATTTTGGATGAACTATCTTTAAAAGGAAAAAAAGTTGGTATTGAGTATGAGGCTTATGGCTTAACAGGTCGTAATGCATTAAGATTAAATAAATCTTTAGAAAATTATTGTAATATTGAGGATCAATCAGAACTTATAACAAAAATTAGAGTTGTTAAATCTTCAGAAGAAATTGTTTATGTAAAAAAAGCTGCAGAACTTGCAGACTTAGCTTTAGAACAAGCTTGGAAACATACTAAGGCTGGCGCAAGTGAAGCAAAAATTTTAGCTGAAATGCAAAAAATTGTTTTAGAAGGTGGTGGAGATTATCCAGCTAATGAATATATTATTGGATCTGGACACAATGCATTGCTATGCAGATATCAATCGGAAAAAAGAATTCTATCAGATACAGACCAATTAAGTATTGAGTGGGCTGGTACATATAAGCATTATCATTCTGCTATGTTTAGAACTATTGCGGTTGGAAAGTCTAATCCTAAACATATTAAAATGCATCAAGCCTGCCTTGAAGCATTACAAAATTGTGAAAAAAAATTAATACCTGGAAATACAGTTGGTGAAGTCTTTGATGTCCACGCTCAAACTTTTGACAATCTTGGTTACAATAAATCAAGAATGAATGCTTGTGGATACTCACTGGGATCAACTTTTTCACCAAATTGGATGGACTGGCCAATGCTTTATACGGGTAATCCTTACAAGATTGTACCAGGTAATATCTTCTTTATGCACATGATCTTGATGGACTCTGAAAATAATCTAGCAATGAATTTGGGTGAAACCTATTTGGTTACAGAAAATGGTAATGAGAGATTAGGGAAACAAAAATTGGATCTTGTGAACCTTTAGTGTCTAGAATATATAGTAAATTATGCCCTCTTTTGACGTTATAAGTAAAATTAATTATCCAGAATTTGATAATGCTCTTGCTAATTGTTTAAGAGAAATTACTAACCGATATGATTTTAAAGGACTTAATATTTCGATTGAAAGAAAAGATAAGATAATCACTACACTAGCACCAGATGAATTAAAATTAAAACAAGTAAATGAATTACTACAAGTTCATCTTATAAGAAGAAAAGTTGACCCAAGGGTAATAACTGTTAAAAATTCAGAAAGTGCTACAGGCACATCTATTAGACAAGTCAGTGAATTAAAAGAAGGTATTAGTCAAGAAAATGCTAAAAAAATTATTGCTGATATAAAAAAACTTAAACTTAAAATCCAAATTAAAATTCAAGGAGAAGAATTAAGAGCTGAAGGAAAAAAAAGAGATGATCTTCAAGAAGCAATATCTGCAATAGAAGCAATTGATATTGGTCTCCCAATTGAATTTGTAAATTTTAGAGATTAATTTCATTAAAAAAATAATGAATAATTATCTTCTATTTTTAATAACACTTTTTTGTTGGTCTCCTACTTGGTATTTAATCAAATTCCAATTAGGTTATGTAGATCCATTAGTGTCAGTTTTTTATAGATTTTTAATTGCAGCAATTATTATTTTTATCTACCTGATGATAAAAAAAAAGAATTTAAAATTTTCTATTAATTATCATATCTGGTTTTTATTTTTTGGAACTTGTCTTTATTCAATTAATTATGTTTTCTTTTATTTATCTAATACATATTTAATTAGTGCATTTCCTGCTATTGTTTTTTCCACTGTTGTTATAATGAATATTTTAGGTGAGGCTTTTTACTTTAATAAAAAACCTTCTTTAAAAACTTTAATTGGTGCAACAATTGGGATGATTGGAATTATTATTATTTTTAATGATGAAATTTTTAATTTTAGTTTGGTAAAAGGTACTCACATAGGTTTATTTTTAGCACTAATAGGAACATTTTGCGCTTCAACAGGTAACATGGTTCATCAGAGAAATCTAAATAACAAGTTTCCTTCACTCCAAACAATTGCTTATGCAATGTTATATGGTTCTCTTTTTACTTTTTTAATTACTCAAATACGTGGTGCTGAACTACTGTTTGAATATAGTTTTAGTTATATAACATCCTTATTATATTTATCGATTTTTGGATCAATCTTTGCTTTCATTTCATATTTAAAATTACTTGAAAAAGTTGGTCCTGGTCGAGCTGGATATGTTGGAGTTGTTATGCCAGTTCTTGCCTTAATAATTTCAACAATATTTGAAAAATTAGAATGGCAAATTGATTTAATAATTGGACTTCCTATTTTAATAATTGGAGCCATTCTGGTTATCCATCAAAAAATAAAAGATAATTAACCATTAAAAATTTTAGGAAACCAATCTTCACGCATCATATCACCAGACTTTAAATTAATACCATCAAAAGGTGGTGAGGTAGGTCCTCCTCTATCAATATATCTAACATCATCTCCTATAAATCTCATTGAGAATGCTCTACGTGATTTTGTAGTTTTGTTGCCACTTGATCCATGAACAATTTTGAAATTAAATAACACTGCATCGCCTAGATTTAATTCAGGTATCAAGATATCATTTTTATAATCATCTATATTAGGTAGATCCATAAAAGAGCTAACATCCCTATACCATGATTGATCATTTGACCACTTTAATGGACGAACTAACTTAGGCCATTTGTGCGAACCCATTATTAGTTGAAGATTATTTTTTTTATCAACATTATCTAAAGGTATCCAAAAACTTCCTGTATCATTTCCGTTCACACAATAATAAGGCATATCTTGATGCCATGGTGTCTCTTTATGTGTTCCAGCTTCTTTTATAAAAATATGTTCATGAAAAATTTGTGATGATTGAGACGATGTTGCTTCAGCAACTATTTTTGCAGCTGGAGATTCAAAAATACAGTCTTTGAATTCTTTTATTCTCTCCCAATTACAATAATCCTCAAAAAACCTCCCATTATTGCCACTAACATTTTCTCTTCCATGTATGCTTGGGTTATCTAAAACTTTTTGAAATCCTAATCTTAAAGGTTCAATCCAATCTTTAAACACATCTTTGATAATTATTACTCCAAAATTTTCATAATCCTCTATTTGTTTTTTTGAGAGATACATATTGAATCTTATTGAAAACTATATTTTTTTTCTAAATATTTAATTAGATTATGAATTAAAAAAGTCATAAATAGATAAATACCCCCAGCAACAATAAATACTTCAATTGGTTTAAAGGTTGTTGAAATGATATATTTAGCAACACCTGTTAAATCCATTAATGTTACTGTGCTAGCTAACGACGTACCCTTCATCATTAAAATTATTTCATTACCATACGCAGGTAAAGATTGTCTGATAGCGATTGGTATTTGAATTTTGTAAAAGATAATTTTATTTGATATCCCCAAACTCTTACCAGCTTCAATAATTCCTGGTTTTATAGTCTGAAATGCTGATCTAAGTATTTCAGATGTGTAAGCACCTGTGTTTAACGCAAAAGCTATAATAGCGCACCAATATGGTTCTTTCAAAATTACCCATAAAAATGTTGATCTTAGATACTCAATCTGACCTAAGCCAAAATAAATAATAAAAATTTGAACTAGTAAAGGCGTTCCTCGAAATACATAAGAATACCCATATGCAAATTGATTAATAAATATATTTTTATTCATTCTTAATATTGCAAAAAATAAACCAAGAAACATTCCAACTATTAAAGAAACAGATAGAAGCTTTAATGTAATTAAAGTTGCACCAAGTAACTTTGGGAAACTAGTGATCATCAAATCAAGATCCATTAATACCCTCTACTGTATTTTGCTTCTAATCTATTGATTAGCTTCATGCTTAAATATGTTAACAACAAATATAAAACAGCTGCAAAAGAATAAAAGAACAGCGGATCTCTAGTTGATCCTGCTGCAATATTAGATTGTCTCATAATTTCAACTAATCCAGTAACAGAAATAAGAGAAGTATCTTTTAATGTAATCTGCCAAACATTACTTAAGTTGGGAATAGCTAGTCTTAACATTTGTGGTAAGATTATTTTATAAAATTTAGCAAATTTACCTACACCCAAAACTTTAGCTGCTTCGAACTGACCTTTGTCAATTGATTGAATTGCGCCACGAAATACCTCAGTTGAATAAGCACCAGAAATAATTCCAATAGCTACTGAGCCAGTGATAAATGCATTTATTTCAATATATTCAAAATATCCAAAAATAGAGGCAACATACATGATTGCACCACTTCCACCAAAAAAGAAAAGATAAATTACAAGAAGTTCAGGAACACCTCTAATAACTGTGGTGTAAAAATTTCCAATTAAATTTAAAAATTTGTATCTAGATAACTTTAAAGGTGTGAATATTAATGCAAAAATAAAACCAATCAACATTGCTGTAACAGAGACAGCTATTGTCATTAGGGTAGCATAAAATAATTCATCACCCCAACCTGTTTTGCCAAATACGAGAAGTTCCATAAAGACTGGCGACTATATATTATAGTCGCCAAATCTGAAATTAATTACATAGACACGTCGTCTTTAAACCATTTAATAGCAAGTTCGCTAATAATACCTTTTTTTCTTGCTGTATTAATTGCTCTATTGAAGTCTTTTAGAAGTTTAGCGTCTCTTTTGCCAATCGCATCATCTCCACCTTGTCTAACTCCAACACCAACACCATTGCCGAATGCACCACCTGCAAGATTAGGTCCAACAGTAACTACTGCTTTTCCAGAAGCTTCCGCATATTCTACAAATGAAGCTTTGGCAGCTAATGCTACATCACATCTTCCAGATGTTAGATCTAGATTTACTTCGTCTTGAGTTTTGTAAGTTCTTACATTTACACTTCCTACATCACCAGAGTCTAAAAAGTTTTGATGAATTGTTCCTGTTTGTGTACAAACAGTTTTACCAGCAAGTGCTGCTGTAATAGTTTTGAGAGCTTTTTTGACATCAGATCCACTTAAGTTCAAATTTATTGATTGAGGTGTATCCATACCTTCAAGACTAGAACCTTTCATTACAGCTAATGTAGCTGGTTCAGTAGCGTAACCTTGAGAAAAAGTAATTGTTTTTTCTCTTTCAGGTGTAATTGACATACCTGCCATAATTACATCGAACTTTCTCATTAACAAAGCAGGTATCATTCCATCCCAATCTTGAGGAACAATTACACACTCATGCTTTAAAATAGCACAAAGTTCATTTGCTAAATCAATCTCAAAACCTACAAGTGCGCCAGATGGATCTGTATCATTCCATGGAGGGTAAGCACCTTCAGTTCCAATTCTAACTTTATCAGCATAAACGTTTCCGATAATTAATAATGAAGCTAGAACTGTTAAAATAGTTTTCTTGAATATATTCATTATTTTCTCCTTTAATTTGGAGCAAGTATTTCACAAATTTTATAATTTAAAAAGAAAAATTAATGATTTATTGATGAAGAAAAATTCCAAGAACAATCAAAACTTGGGATATAAACCCTAGATAATTTGGTGTTTCCAAAATGATGGTTAAAAACATTTAACCAACTATCGACTTGTTTGGGTTTTTTATCTTGGCTTCCAACTTGAGCGGTAATTACACCCTTTGGTTTTAAAATTCTAATCATAGAGTCCATATTATTTGATGCAAGATCAATACAAAATTGGTCATCATTTAAATCAACAAAGATGTGATCGTATGTATCATCTTCAACTGATTTAATACTTTGAAATGCATCGCCCCAAACACATTTGACTGAATTTTTTTCAGTGGCTCTATTTCCTATATCACCTAGATGTTTGTTACAAACGTCAACAACTTCAGGATCAAGTTCATACCAATCAATGAAATTAAATTTTTTTGAAATACATTCTCTTGCAACACCGCCATCACCACCACCAATAATAGCAGCTCTTTCATTGTCTTTGTTTAGATTAAGGCCCGCTCCTACGAAAGTAGAACTGTACAAATGTTCATCTGTTGCGGCAACTTGAATTTCTCCATCAATGAACAAAGATTTTCCAAATTGCTCTAATTCTAAAATTTCAATATGTTGACCAACTTTTGATTTAAAATCTTCAAGAACATCATTTACCACATATGATTTTTGTAATCCTGGTGAACTATAAATATCGTGATAGAGTGATTTAGTATCTCTGTTAAATTCTTTTTTAACAATCCTTTTATGTTTAAATTCTTTTTTAATAATATCTACTGCTATAGATGGGCTAATTTTACCGCATGTGAAGAAATCAAAACTAATTATCCCTTTTTCAGGAAATGTATGAAAACTTATATGGCTTTCAGCTAATAATGCCAAAATAGTAAAACCTTGAGGTTCAAACTTATATTTAGAAATATTAAGAATTGTTACATTAGCTGCTTTTGCAATATCGTGAATTATTTTTTCATATAAAGAAGGATCGTACTCTTTACTGGTACCAATTATATCTAGAGTAATATGTTCTCCAACTTTAGTCATATAAGCCTTTTTTTAAAAAGAAGTTCTTATTTATAGATATTAATGTCATTTTCAATGAAAAAAAATAATCGTTCAACTAGAAATCTTTCATTTTAATTTGAAACAATTCTGCACCTTTTTTGCAATTTTCTATCCAATCAGACGAAGCATTAGTATCCGCATTATCAGAAATAAATTTAAAACATCTGAAATTTATATCTTCTAACTTGCAAACTTTTGCTAAAGCGTAAGCTTCCATATCAACCAAATCTACATTCATCTCAATTTGTTTTTTAACAAAACTGTCTCCACTGCCACATGAAAAACCTTCTTCAGAAAGAATAATTTCATTAATATTGTCAAAAGGAGTTTGGCCTAATTTGAGATCCAATAATCCTCTTACATCCATATCTCTTTGATAAAATTTAGTACACTCAATTATACCTGATAATTGTTTTTTTAAAGCCCCTGCTGTACCATAATTTATTACCTCTAAAGGTTTGTATTTATGAATCAGTTTAACTAAATTGTATGTAGCATTAATTTTACCTACACCAATATGATGAAAATAATCTAAACCAACAGTTTCTTCTTTTAAAGCTGCAACAAATAATTTATTCATAAAATATGGATTTAAAAAAATATATTAGATCAATACCAGATTATCCTAAAAAAGGAATTCTTTTTAGAGATATAACTACTTTGATTAAAGATGAATTTGCATTCGCAGAAAGTATTAATCAAATTGTTGAAAGATCAAAAAAGTATAACTTTACTAAAATTGCTGCGATTGAATCAAGAGGCTTTGTTTTTGCTTCTGCAGTTTCATATGTTTTAAAAAAACCATTTATAATGCTTAGAAAAAAAAATAAATTACCTGCTGATGTTCATTCTATAGACTTTGAGCTGGAATATGGAACTGCAACAATTGAAGTTCACAAAGACTCCATAAGTGAGAATGATTCAGTTTTAATTATTGATGATTTAATAGCTACAGGCGGAACAGCTGAAGCGGCTGCAAAGTTAATCAAAATCTCTAAGGGAAGAGTTGCTGCTTTTATATTTGTTATTAATTTGTTTGACTTAAATGGATCTGACAATTTAAGAAAAAAAGGGTATAATATCGAAAATTTAATAGAATTTCCGGGACATTAATAACCTAAATTATGGAAAAATTAAACAAACTTACAAAGATATTTAAAAAAATTTATTATAAAACTTTCATTGAGAATTTTAAAGGAAAATTGAAATATGATTTTCCAAGCAACTTTTATCGATGGGATTTGATAGAATATTTGATTAAAAAAAATAATTACACTAACTATTTAGAAATTGGTTGTGACCAAAATCAATTATTTTCAAAAGTTCTTATTGAAAATAAAATTGGTGTAGACCCAGTTAGTGGTGGAAATATAAGGAAAACTAGTGATGATTTTTTCAAAGAAAATGTTAATAAATTTGATATTGTTTTTATTGATGGTCTTCATACTTACGAACAAGTCAAAAAAGATATTCTCAACTCAGTTAATTTTCTTAATGAAAATGGAATAATTTTAGTACATGACTGCATGCCTGATAGTTTAGGTAAACAAGCTGTACCAAGGTACAAAATGCAATGGAATGGAGATGTGTGGAAAGCGATTGTAGATTTAAGACAAAAAGAAAATCTTGATATTTATACTTGTGAAATGGATCAAGGTATTGGAATTATAACAAATAAAAAAAATTCCTCTGTACTTAAACTTAATAAACCTATTGGTAAAATTAAATTTAAAGACTATTTTGAAAATTATAAAGAATACATGAGAGTAATAAGTTTACCTGAATTTAAAAAAATTTTTAAGTAAACTATCTATAATCTGGTCTGTACCAAGACTTATTTCCTATTAGTGCGTTAAATGTACCAGAAAATCGCATATAATTTAGTAAACTCTTTTTAAATTGAAATATCGAAAAATAAAAAATTATTTTAAATAAACTTAAAAAAAGGTTTGGAGAAAATTTTAAAAATGTTCTCAAATTATTTGTGTATTTTCTATTGTAATAAACACTAGACCACATCCAATGCCAATTTCTACATTTTTCAAATTCAAAACCAATATTAGATGATTTTGCTGCTTTATGAAAAATTTTAGCTTTTGTATTTAGGTATATTTTTTGTTTTTTTAATTTAAGTCTTTTACATAAATCAATTTCTTCCAAGTATAAAAAAATATTTTTATCAAACATTCCTATTTTTTTTATTTTTTGCTTATTTACCAACATGGCAAAACCTTTTGTATAATTGGTTTCAATAAGATTTTTACTTTTAAAAAATTTTGTTTTTTTTAAAGATCCAAAATTTGTATCTTGAGAAATTGGGGCTAAAATTGAAAAATCTAGTTTCTTAATATTTATTGATTTTAATAATTCAGCTTCACAATTTTTTTTTAAAATGGTATCAGGGTTAAGAATAAAGAGGTATTTAGTTTTGCAAAGTTTGATAATTTCATTGTTAGCATTTCCATAACCTAAATTCTTTTTTGATAAAATAAATTTTATTTTTGGATAGGCTAAATTAATCTTTTTTTTTAAAAATATGTCGTTTGAATTATCAAAAATAATGATTCTTTTAATTCTTTTTATGCTTTTTAAACAATCAAAAATGACCTTTTCACTTTCGAAAGTAACAATACCAACAGTAATATCTTTGTAATTCATTTAAAAATATATCATTATAATATAAGAATTCATTTGAATATGAATAAAAATATAATTGTAACTGGTGGCCTTGGTTTTATTGGAAGTAACTTAATCGATTTACTCGTAAATAAAGATTATAATATTGTTAATATCGATAAAGTTACTTACTCGTCAAATTTCTATAATACAAAAAAATTTGAAAAAAAAAGAAATTATAATTTTATTAAATGTAATATTGGAAACAGAATAAAAATTAGACAAATCCTATCAAAATACAAACCACTAGCAATATTTAATTTGGCTGCTGAAACTCATGTGGACAGATCTATTGATAATCCAAAAAATTTTTTAGATAGTAATATTGTGAGTGTTTTTAATTTTATAGATGAATTTAAAAATTTTAATAAGAAATATAAAAAAACTATGTTTATTCATATTTCAACAGACGAAGTTTATGGAGATGTGCTAACTGGTAGATCAAAAGAAAATGATCCTTATAAACCAAGTTCTCCATATGCGGCTAGCAAAGCATCTTCAGATCATTTAGTTTATTCCTATTATCGAACATTTAATGTGCCAGTAATCATAACTAACTGTTCAAATAATTATGGACCTAATCAACATCCAGAAAAATTAATTCCAAAAATGATTTACAATATTTTTAATAATTTACCTCTTCCTATTTATGGGAATGGAAAAAACTTAAGAGAATGGATATATGTCAAAGATCATTGTGAAGCTTTATTTGAAATATTTAAAAAAGGAAAAATTGGAGAATTTTACAATATTGGCTCTGGCCAAGATTTAAATAATAAATCAATTGTAAAATATTTATTAGAAATATCTAGAAAAAATATATTGGTTGGAAAAAAAGTTAAGATAAAATATGTTAAGGATAGACCAGGTCATGATGTTAGATACGCTTTAAATAGCAATAAAATTAAAAAAAAGATTAATTGGGTAGCAAATACAAAAGTTAAAAAAGGTTTAGAAAACACATTTCAGTGGTATTTAGATAATAAAAAATATTTTAATTTAATAAATAAAAAAGATATTCTTAAACGTCTTGGAAAAAAATGATTAAAAAAGGAATTATACTTGCTGGAGGTATGGGGACTAGAATGAGCCCTTTGACTAAAGCTGTGAACAAACAACTTCTACCTATTTATGACAAGCCTTTGATATTTTACTCTTTATCAATTTTGATGTTAGCTAAAATTAAAAACATATTGATCATAGTGAATAAAGGTCAACTTTCACAATACAAAAATCTTCTTGGAGATGGAAAAAATTTAGGAATTAAAATCATCTACAAAGAACAAGATAAACCAAGAGGCTTGCCTGATGCCTTTATTTTAGGTGAAAATTTTATCAAAAAAGACAAGGTTGCCTTAATTTTAGGTGATAATTTTTTTTATGGGCAATCATTAACAAGAACACTATTAAAATGTGTGAAGTTAAAAAGTGGTTCAAAAGTAATCTTACATAGAGTAATAAATCCTGAAAAATTTGGAGTCGCGAAAGTAAAAAATAAAAAGATAATATCCATAAAAGAGAAACCAAAAAACTTTTTATCTGACTTAGCTATAACAGGTTTGTATTTTTTTGATAATAAAGTTGTTAATTTATCAAAAAACTTAAAACCTTCGAAAAGGAATGAGCTGGAAATAACAGATTTGCTTAATAAATATAGACAAAAGAAAAAATTGACTGCTGAATATATTGGGCGTGGTGGAGCTTGGCTAGACACTGGTTCCATTGAAGACTTTTACAAAACAACTAATTTTGTTTCTGCTGTTGAAAATAGACAAGGTTTTAAAATAGCTTGCTTAGAGGAAATATCTTTTCAGAACAAATGGATTGGAAAAAAAGAAATTTTGAATTCAATTAAGTTTTATGGAAATTGTGAATACTCAAAATATCTAAAAAAAATAATATCTTAATGATAACCCGAACAAAATTTAAAGATTTATTCATAATCAAAAATAAATCTTTCAATGATAAGAGGGGTTATTTTAAAGAGTTAGTTAGAGAAAACAGGATAAATAAAAAATTTCCTTTCTTAGTTATGTCTTATTCAAGAAAAAACGTAATAAGAGGTTTGCATTTACAAACAAAAGATTCACAAGGTAAGTTTGTTACGGTAATTAAAGGTAAAATTTTTGATGTTGCTGTCGATTTAAGGAAAGATTCCAAAACTTTTGGAAAATCTTACACATGTGTTCTTAGCGAAAAAAATTCCAAATCTATCTTTATACCACCTGGTTTTGCCCATGGTTTTCAAACTTTAGAAAATGAAAATTACATTGTTTATAGTTGTACAAGATATAGAAATAAAAAAAGTGAAACATCTATAAATTTTAATGACAAATATTTAGCAATTAATTGGCCAATTAAAAAACCTATTGTTTCAAAAAAAGATAAAGATGCAATTTCATTTTTAGATTTTAATAAAAATAAATGAAAAAACTAATTTTAGTAACAGGTGGAAATGGAAGATTTGCAAGAGTTCTAAAAGAAAAAAATAAGGATTTAAATCTATATTTTGCATCAAAAAAAGAGTGTAATATCTTAAAATTAACCTCTTTAGAAAAAATAATAAAAAAAATTAAACCACAAATAATTTTACATTGTGCTGGATTGTCAAGACCGATGAGTGTGCATAAAAAAGATATATCTAAAAGTATTGATTTAAATATAATTGGTACTGCAAATTTAGTTAAGATTGCCAAAAAAAAAAATTTAAAATTAATCTATTTTTCAACTGGATATGTTTATGCGGGCACAAAAGGAAACTACTCTGAAGATAGTCCACTAAAACCAGTAAATAATTATGCTTTATCAAAGCTCGGTGGTGAGTGTGCAGTTCAAATGTATAAAAATTCTTTAATCTTAAGAATTACAATGACTGAAAAACCATTTTTACACAAAAAAGCTTTTTCTAATTTAAAAACTAATTTTTTTTTTCATGAAGATTTGGTTAAGCTGCTTCCTCAAATTATAAAACATAAAGGAATCATTAATATTGGTGGTAAAAGTCAATCTGTTTATTCATTTGCCAGATTAACTAATAAGAAAGTAAAAAAAATTATGGCCTCAAAAAATAATAAACTACCACTTAATCAAACAATGAATCTATCAAAGTTAAAAGGTATTTTAAAAAAAAAATAATTGCAGTTTGGTAGCGGGAAGTGGGATCGAACCACTGACCTCAGGCTTATGAGTCCTGCGCTCTAACCAACTGAGCTACCCCGCCATAAATTACAAGAAAAGATTTATAATATAATTCTACATCGATTCAATAAACATTTTAATTTTATTAGATATAAGGAAAAATTATGTTTGTTTAATTAATCAGCTAAACTAACATAAAAGCTGACATCGCTAGAGTACCTACTATCATTATAGATATAAAAATTATTTTCTTATTAAAATCCTTTTTTTTATCAATTTTTACTCTGTTAAGTAAAATATTAATATCAGTAGTTTTTTTTCTTTCAGTGTTGTGATTTTTATCAATATCAAGATCATTATTTATTATAATTTTATCTCGATAATTTTTTTCCATAAGTAATTAAAGCAGTTATTTGATTAAAAGACAATCTATTTAAAAATTTTTAGATACTTTTAAAATTGCTTTGTTTTAATGGCTTTGTAAGTAAATCAGCTTGATATTTTATTTTTTCAATTTCTATAAATATTTTTTTTTTAGCAATATCTTCATTTGATAAATCCGATTTAATGTAACCAAATGAAAGGTTTTTATTATAATTAAATGAATAATTTCCTGATGTAGTTTTACCTATAATATCATTATTCAAATATATTGGTTCTTCATGAAGTAACAATGGACTTCCAACTTTATTGTCTTTTAAAACAAGCATAATAAATCTTCTGTCTAACTTTTGATCTTTTATTTTTAATAATTTATCTCTTCCTATGAAATCAAATTTTTTTTTGAAACTGATGGTAAAATTTAACCCAGCTTGATATTGGTTTTCTTCTGGAGAAATATCATGTCCCCAGTGTAAAAAACCACTTTCCATTCGCATAGTATCCATTGTATGAGCTCCACAATGTGAAATACCAAACTCTTTTCCACTTTTAACAAGTGTGTTGTATGCCTCTTTAGCATTTTCATTTTTTATATAAAGTTCATATCCAAGTTCTCCAACATAAGATAATCTTTGTGCCCAAACTTTGATTGAACCTAGTTTTATATTTTTACCTGTTCCAAATTTTAGATTTTCATTTGATAAATTTTCATTTGAAATTTTAGATAAAAGATCTCTACTTTTTGGTCCAAATATTCCTAAACAGATTAATTCATCGGTGATGTCTTTAAATTCTACATCTTTAGATAAATGCTTTAATATATGGCATTTATCATGTGTCCTCACAGCTGCAGAACTAATTAATCTAAAATTATTTTTATCTATACATACAACAGTCAAATCAGTTTCAATACCGCCGTCTTCATTTAACATTTGAGTATAAGTGCATTTTCCAATTTCATTTTTGATATTTGCTGCACACAATCTTTGTAATTCTTCATATGCTTTTTCACCTTTAATTTCATATTTTGAAAAAGGAGAAAGTTCAAACAAACCAACATTTTCAACCGTATTTTTAGACTCATATTCTACTGATGGATACCAGTTTTGGTAATTGAAACTATAATCATATTTTGGCTCAGGACCATTTATAGAATACCACATTGGTCTTTCATACTCTCCTGATTGACCAAAACAAGCACCAGCTTTCTTTAGTTCTTCATGGTAAGGAAGTAGTCTTTGATCTCTTGATGTTTCGTGTTGTTTGTAGGGCCAATGCATGCCATATAAATCACCTAAAGTTTCAGTAACTCTACTCATAATAAATTTTTTAGAGGAATGAAATTTTTGAAATCTTTTTATATCGAGTGAATATAAATCTTCATTCATGTGTCCGTTAATCATCCATTCAGCAGTTACTCTACCCGCACCTCCTGAGCTAGCTATACCAATGCTATTAAATCCACAGCATGTAAATAAATTTTTTACTTCAGCTGTTTCTCCCAAAAGATATTGTGTATCTGGAGTAAAAGATTCTGGACCTGAAAAAAACTTTCTTATACCAGCTGTTTCCAACGAAGGTAATCTGTGAAAAGATTTCTCCAAATAAGGCTCGAAATGATCAAAATCATCCGGAAATTCACCAAATGAAAAATCTTCTGGAACAATACCTTTTTCTTTAAATGCATTTTTTGCACCAGGTTCAAAAATACCAACAAGCATCTTTCCAGCATCTTCTTTTAAATAAAGACAATCATTATAATCTCTTAATACAGGAAGGTTTTTTGGAAGATCTTTCATGGGCTCTGTAATTATGTAAAAATGTTCATTTGGATACAAAGGTACACTTACTCCAATATCTTCACCAATTTGTCTTGACCACATACCTGTTGCCAAAACCACATACTCACAATCAATTTTACCTTTTGAAGTTTGAACTCCTGTTATCTTGTTATCTTTAATCAATATTTTGGTTACTGGAGTTTTTTCAAAAATTTTAGCTCCTTCAATTTTAGCTGCTTTAGCTAAAACATTAGTAACACCTACTGGATCAGCTTGACCATCTTCTGGCATATGTACACCACCTAAAATATCTTGATCATTAATTACGGGATATAAATCTTTTATTCTTTTTTTATCTAGCACTTCAACATTAACGTCAAATAGTTGAGCAGAAGTTGCTTGTCTTAATAATTCTTGTAGCCTTTCTTTTGTGCTAGCAATAGTTATTGCTCCATTTTGTTTTAATCCTGTCGAAAGTTCAGTTTTCTTTTCAAGCTCTTTGTATAAATTAAGAGAATATTTTCTAAGTTTTGTGATTGTAGCTGTGGCCCCAAGCTGTCCTACTAAGCCCGCTGCATGCCATGTAGTTCCTGATGTTAATTGATCTCTTTCAAGTAAAACTGTGTCTTTCCAACCAAATTTAGCTAAATGATAAGCAACAGAACAACCTGCTACACCGCCACCAATTACGACAACTTTGCAGTTTTTTGGAAAATTATTTTGCATCAGTTAATTATCTTAATTTTGCTAAAAATGACCATTGGTATCAATTTTAAACCAATAATATATCTTTTTAAAAAAGTTATCGGATTGAAAATTAATCTTACCAGCCATCCAAGATAAAATTTATCTACAAAAGTATTAATAGGTGCTTGATCACCAGTAAAAAAAGAAATGGCACCACCGGTGCATAAAATAGTTGTTCTAAATTTTAAATTTTTTTTTAAATACATTCCTAAAACTTCCTGTGTACCTCCCCCAATATTAGTTAATATAAAATTAGGCTTAATTTTATTAATTAGTTTTAAAAGTTTTTTATCAGACAGATTATTTGGATCGTATTTTGGTGCTAAAAAATTATAAGTTTTTTTGATACCAAGTTTTTTAAGATAAGATTTGTTTGATTTAGAAAATTTTGAATTTGGATCTATGCATAAAACAGATGTTTTTTTATTTTTTTTTAAATAAGTAAAAAATAAGTTTAAAAATTTAAAGCCTGAAAATTTATCTACATCAATATTTTTAAAAATTTTTAGAAGCAAAACAAAAAAGCCACTGTCAAAAAAAACTAAGTCTGCTTTTTGAATTGCCTTATGATAAATATTAGAGTTTTGAATTGTTGCTATTGCTGGACCAGCAGGAAAAACAAAAAAGCCCTTTTTAGATATAATTTTACTAAACTTTTTATAATCTAAATTATTGAAAGTAATTTTTTTGAAAATTATTTTACTGATCATAAACAATCTTTATAAATATAGTTACTAATTGAATATTAATAAATAAAATTATTGATTAATTTTAGATCTATGATTTTGTAAATCTACTAATATTAGAGCCTTCTTTGCTAGTTTCTTTACTAATCCAATCATATGTATTTTTAAGACCCTCTTTAAGTTTTATTTTAAAACTCCAGCCTAAAACTTTTTTAACTAAATCGTTGTTACTTGATCTTCCTCTAACACCTTTTGGTTTATCTAATTGATAAACTCTCTCTAATTTTTCTATTCCTGATATATCTTCAATTATTTCTATCATTTGATTAATAGAAACTTGTTCATCGCTTCCGATATTTACTGGCTCTGAATGATCTGACTCGAATAATCTTAACGTACCTTCAACACAATCATCAATATACAAAAATGTTCTGGTTTGTTTACCATCACCCCATACTTCGATTTGATTATCTTTATTTTTTTTTGCCTTTATTACTTTTCTACATAGTGCTGCTGGGGCTTTTTCTCTTCCACCGTCATAAGTTCCATAAGGACCATAAATATTATGGTATCTTGCTACTCTTACTTCAATACCGTAATCCTCCATAAAGTGTCTACACATTCTCTCACTAAAGAGTTTTTCCCAACCATATCCATCTTCTGGATCTGCAGGATATGCGTCTTGCTCTTTTAAACCTTCTATAAAAACTTCTTGTTGTTTTGTTTTATTGTAGGCGCATGCACTAGATGAGAAAAAATATTTTTTAACTTTATCCTCTTTGCACGAAATTAATAAGTTAGTATTAATTAATACTGATTGCATACATTCAGCTTTATTATTCTCAATGAAACCCATACCTCCCATATTGCATGCCATGTTAAAAACATAATCAATGTTTTTAGAAACTTTTCTGCAGTTACTAATATCTTTCATATCCATTGAATAATGATTTTCTGCAGCTTCAAAATCTTGAAACCAATATTCTTTTGGTTTTATATCTGTTGCAACAATTGAATTTCCATCATCTAAAAGTCTTTTGACTAAATGACCGCCAATGAACCCGCCTGCTCCAACTATTAAAATTTTCTTATCTGTAATCATTAAAATTAATTTGAATCTTTATATAACTATAAAAATTATAAAAGTTTAGTGGGATCAATATATTCATATCCAAAAACATCTGCAACAGCCTTATATGTTACTTGGCCTTGACAAACGTTCAAACCTTCTAAAAAATTCTTGTCTTCACTTAGTGCTTTTTTATAACCTTTATTTGCAAGTTTTACTAAAAAAGGTAACGTTGCATTATTTAAAGCTAATGTTGAAGTTCTTGGCACTCCACCTGGCATATTAGCAACACAATAATGAACAACATCATCAACTATATATGTTGGATCACCGTGAGTTGTTGGTTTACTTGTTTCAACACAACCACCTTGATCAATTGCAACATCAACAATTACTGATCCCCGTTTCATCAATTTGATCATATCTCTAGTAACTAATTTAGGTGCTTCTGCTCCAGGTATTAAAACCCCGCCAACCAATAAATCAGCGTTTGCTACCAGTTTGTTTAAATCAATTTTATCACTTTGTTCAGGAATTATTTTATCTCCAAACATTTCAACAAGTTGTTTAAGTCTTGCTTCTGATTTGTCTACAATGTGAACTTTTGCTTGCATGCCAGTTGCGATAACAGCTGCATTTTCACCTACAACTCCACCACCTAAAATGACTACTGTTCCACCCTCAACACCAGGCGCACCTCCCAATAAAAGTCCTCTTCCTTTTTGATTTTTTTCTAAACAGTGTGCTCCAGCCTGAACAGACATTCTACCTGCAACAGCGCTCATTGGTGCAAGTAATGGCAATCTTCCGTTGTCATCAGTTACTGTTTCGTAAGCAATGTTAATACTTTTAGATTTGATTAGTCCTTCAGTTAATTCTTTTGCAGCAGCAAGATGAAGATAAGTGTATACGATTTGATTTTCTCTAATCATGTCTACCTCAACTTTTTGAGGCTCTTTAACTTTAACAATAATTTCGGCGTCATTAAAAATATCAGCTGCAGTATTAGCAATTTTAGCACCTACACTTGTATACTGTTCATTTTCAAAGCCAGCTTCAAAACCTCCATTGTTTTCAACTATTACTTCATGACCTTCAGATACTAAAGTCTTTACACTTTCTGGTGTTAGTCCTATTCTATTTTCTTGTGGTTTGATTTCTTTAGGTACACCTATTTTCATAACGTCTTTTCTCTCTATATATAAAAACTAATTAGTTTTTTTGGTTTTTTTGGTAATTAGTAATACCGGTTCTAAGTTTATCAATAATTTCATCTATGTGTTTTTCTTCACAAATAAACTGTGGAGCGATAATCAGACAATCACCAGTAGCTTTAAAATTAACACCTGCTTCGTAACATGCTTTAAAACATTCAAAACCTGCTTTACCTGGTTTAGTATTTAATTTCATATCAATTCCACCCATCATTCCATAACCTCTGATGTTGTCTACTGACTCTAAGTCTTGAAGAGAAAACAAACCTTTTTGGAAATAAGGAGCTAAGTTTTTCGCTCTATTAAAAATATCATCTTTTTCAAATATATCTTGAACAGCTAAAGCAGCAGCTACTGCAACAGGTATTCCAGAATAAGTGTAACCATGAAATAATTCAACAGCACCTGTTGGTGAAGCATCCATTACCGCATCATAAATAGAGTCGTTACATGCAACTACACCCATAGGAACCACACCATTAGTTGTGGCTTTTGCCATTGTCATAATGTCAGGTGTTACACCGAATTCATGTGCTCCAAATTTAGATCCCGTTCTACCCCAACCAGTGATTACTTCATCAAAAATTAAAAGTATGCCGTGTTTATCACATATCTCTCTTAACTTTTGTAAATAACCTTTTGGAGGAACTAGAGTTCCTGTTGATCCAGCAATAGGCTCAACAATACATGCAGCGATATTTTCGCCACCAAAGTTTTGACAAATAGTTTCTAAATCGTTTGCTAAATAATCTCCTGTTTCAGGTTGACCACTTACAAATTTATGTTCTGGTAAGTGAGTATGTCTAATATGTTGAACACCTGGCATTAAAATGCTTGCGAATGTTTTAACATTGTTAACCATTCCACCAACTGAAACACAGCCAATATTCATTCCATGGTAGCCACGTTCTCTACCTACAAATCTAAATCTTTGCGCGTCTCCTTTTGCTCTATGATAAGCAACAGCAATTTTAATTGCTGTTTCAACTGCAGTTGATCCACAAATTGTAAAAAACATTTTGTTTAAATCACCTGGAGTATGTTTTGAAATTCTTGACGCTAATTCAAAAGATCCACCAAAACCTTGTTGAAAAGGTTGCGCGTAATCTAAAGTTTCTAATTGTTTTGTAACAGCTTCTGTTATTTCTTTTCTTCCATGTCCTAAAGGATTACAAAATAATCCTGAGCTCGCATCAATTTGAGTTTTTCCATGGTGTGTTTTTAAATAAACACCCTTTGCTTCAGTTATTAATCTTGGGTTTGCTTTAAAATCTTTGTTAGATGTAAACGGCATCCAATGTTCATTCAATGAATTTGGAACTGAAGTTCTATTCTCTGAGCTCATAAAATTTCTTTCTTTGTAATAAAATATTTGTTTTCTAATTTCATAATCTTAGGCCTCTTTAGACTAAAATAAATACTTAAACTAGAACATTATTGACACAACTATAGATTGTATCAAGCGACACTTTTTTGTTTTACTTCAATGAGAAATTGAATTTAAATGTACCTAATTTAATTAATTAAACAGAGGAATAATAATGAAAAAAATATTGAGTTTTATTCTTGGTTCAATCGTTGCTCTTAACCTTTCTATATCAGTTGCAAATTCAGCTGCTAAAGAAGTTAGAGTTGCATTCTTTCTAGAATGGCCAACACCAAACCAAGAAGACAAAGTAAAAGGAATATATGAGAAGGCTTTAGGTGTTCCAGTAAAATGGACTAACTTTTCAAACGGTGGTGCTATGACTGACGCTATGTTAGCTGGTGACATTGATATTTCTTACTCTCAAGGTTTAGTGCCTTTTATAAATGCTGTTAAATCAAAAGCGCCTTTAAAGCTTGTTGACATTGCTATGGAATACGGAATGGGTGGAACTACTTGTGTTACATCTAATGCTTCTGGTATTACAAAAGCAAATGGATCTGAGTTAGAAGGTAAAAAAGTTGCTGTTCCACTTGGAACAATGGCTGAATATGTTTTTGACGAAAGTATGAAAGTTGTTGGAGCTGACAGATCTAAAATGGATGTTATTCAAATGGACCCAGAAGAAGGTGCTGCTGCATTAGTAAGTGGTGACGTAGTTATGGCTTGTCTATTTGGTGGTAACTCTATCAAAGCTGCAACTGCAGTTGGATCAAGACTTTTAACTGTTCAAGAAGCTAGAGATGCTGGTATCCTAGGTATAGATATTACATCTGTAACTGACAAATTCATGAAAGAAAATCCTGGTATGTTAAGAACTTTCATCGAAGTAACTCACGAAGCAAATGCTAGATACGCTGCTGGTAAATCAGACATGAACGTAATAGCAAAAGACGCTGAAATGAAACTTGGTGATATGAAGGAAACAATCGGTGGATTTAAATTTCTTTCACCTGCTGAAACTGAAAAGTCTATGACTTCTGGAAATCTTGCTGGTTTCTTAAAAGGAATGGATACTCCTAACGGAGCAGTGGACACAAGTTTTTTACCTCTTTAATAAGAGAGTAAAATAAATTTTAATAGGCGCCAATTAGAAATAGTTGGTGCCTATTTTTTTAAAATAATCTAATATAAAGTATTCTTATGAGTGATTTAGTTTCTCAAAATCTAAACATGATTTTCAAAACTCCTAAAGGAGAAACAGTTCACGCATTAAAAGATGTTAATTTTACATTAAAAAAAGGAGAACTTTTAACAGTTCTTGGTCCCTCTGGATGTGGGAAAACAACTTTACTAAATATTACAGCTGGATTTTTAAGACCTACTTCAGGTCAAATAACATTAGGTAATAATGAAATTAATGGACCTGGTGTTGAAAGAGGAATGGTGTTTCAGCAAGGTGCTTTGTTTGAATGGTTAACAGTTGCAGAGAATGTAAATTTTGGATTAAGAATGAAAAAAGAGGATCCAATTGAAACTGCAAAAAAAGTTGAAGAATGGTTAGAGATTGTTGGCCTTCAAGGATTTGGAAATACTCCTACTTACCAATTATCTGGTGGTATGCAGCAAAGAGTTGCTTTAGCAAGATGCTTAATTAATGATCCAGATTTAATTTTAATGGATGAACCTCTGGGAGCACTTGATGCACTGACTAGAGAAAAAATGCAGTCTTTAGTTTTAAAAATTTGGAAAGAAACTGGCAAAACAATTATTTTAATCACACACTCAGTTGAAGAAGCTTTGTTACTTGGCGAAAGACTTTATGTTATGGCTCCAAGACCTGGACGTATACATAAAGAGTACAATCTTCCATTTGCTTCAATGGGTTTAAAAGAAGATTTAAGAGATATTAAAAACTTGAAAGATTTTACAAGTAAAAGAGAAGAAATCTTAACTATGATTTGGAACATGGAAGAAGAGATAATGGGTAAGGATATCTAATATGTTTACTCAAATTATAACTTTTTTAATTATTGTAGCTATCATTGGCTGCATTATGTATGGCAGAAAACTTATAAGAACTGAAAAAGTAGATGCTGTTTTTGGAAACCCAGAGCGAGCAAAAGGTGGAACTCATTGGATTATTGTTGGAAGTAGTGTCATTCTATTAACTTGGCTTTATTATTCATGGGATATAGCAAAATCTTTTTACCCTCAATCAGCAAATGAACTATGCCAGGTTGGTAAAGTAAATGACTCTTTATTATCTTTAAAATACTTGTTCCCTATTGAAGAAAGAGAGTTCAAAAGTACGTCTATTATTAAAGCTGAAAATAAAAATATAACTAAGCTTAAAAATGAAATTAAGAACTCTAATGAAATTAGTGAGCAACATAGAACAACTTTACTTGGATTAATTGATAAAACTAAATCAACTATTCCATTATTAACTAATGAAGCTTTATTAGAAAATCAAACAAAAGTTAAAATTTTTGAACTTGTAGGTAAAATTGACCAACTATCTTCTGATTTTCAAAAAAAAAATTATCCTTATGAGACTTCAGAACAAAAAAATAAAAGATTAATAGAAGCTAAAGCTGAAGGTGGCTGGGGAGCTTCTGGGACAGCGGTAGAAAATAAAGTTGAAGTACCTACTATTCCTAAAACAGACAAAGGTCTAAAATTTGATGCAGCAGCACAAGAACTTAAAGTAATTAGCGATGAATTCTTTAAATTAAGAAATCATAACTTTCAATACAAATCAGTTATGAAAGAAATTAAAGATAATGTTAAAACTTTTAGAAAAGAAGCTAACGATAGTGAAGAAGTTGCCTCAACATTAGCAAAAGATATTCTTAAAATTGCAAGAAGAATTGAATATGCAAGTATATTCCCCCCTAAAACTTTAAATGATTTACAAGGGGCAATCATATCTTTTGATGAAGTTCAAAAAAACGAACAAGGCTCTTTAAAGTATGTGGATATGCTTTTATTTCCAGCTGGTACAATTGTATCAAGTGGTCCAAATTGTTCTGAACAAGGTTCAGGAAGATGGCTACCCAAACCTTCTGATACTCTAGATAAATTTATTCTTTTATCAAAACCTAGTGTTGGTTTTAAAAATATTCCATTGCTTTGGTTTGAAATGATGGATGTTAGTAAAATAGTTGGTTTTATTCTACCTGATTGGATTGCGGATTTTGTTCCAGGTAAATACCCTGTTCATAATGAAAGTGGTGTAGTTGAACCAAACTTTAAAAGTAAAGTTTTAAGTGTAGTTACTGGTGAGTTTAAATTATTTAAAATTCCTGTTCCAATGGGACACATATGGGACTCCTTTTTAAGAGTATTATTAGGTTTGGTAATTGGAATTATCTTAGGAGTTCCTCTTGGATTGTTTATGGGTCTTAATAGATTTGCAAAAGGATTTTTTGATCCATTAATTGAATTATACAGACCAGTTCCACCACTTGCATGGGCTCCACTTATTATTTCTGTTTTAGGAATTGATAACGTTGGAAAAGTATTTTTACTTTTCATGGTATCATTTTCTATTATGATTATATCAGCTAGAGCTGGTGCATCAGGAACACAATTGTCAAAAATTCATGCATCACACTCATTAGGAGCTTCGAGATGGCAAATATTAAGATACGTAATATTTCCAAATTCATTACCAGAAATATTAACTGGTGTAAGAGTTGCAATCGGTATGTGTTGGGGAACACTGGTTGCTGCTGAGTTTTTAGCAGGAACTACTGGTATTGGTTTTGTTGAAAACGTTGCTAAAAAATACTTCCAATACGAAGTTATTTGGATCACTATTTTTGTTATGGGAATGCTGGGTTTATTATTTGATGTAACTTTACGAAAACTTATAGACAAATATATTCCATGGCGTGGTAAAGGCTAATTGTGAAAACCTCACTACTTAAAAAAGAAATCATAAAAATTTTTCTAAAATATGGTCTAAGTAAAGATCATGCTTTAATTTCAGCTAATGCATTAATTAATGCAGAATTAGTTGGAGCGTATGGACACGGTTTATCGAGATTAAAGATGTACTGTGATCGTATTTCAAAAAAAGTAATTAACCCTAAACCAAAAATTAAAATTAAAAAGATTTCTCAATCAATTTCTCACATAGACGCAAACAATAGTATTGGTTTTGTTGCAGCTGATCTTGGAATTAAAACTGCAATTAAGCATGCACAAAAAACAGGTATCGGAATGGTTGCTGTAAAAAATAGTGGTCACTATGGTTTGTCAGGTTACTATGCAGAACAGGCTGTAAAGAAAAATTTAATAGCAATGATATATACAAATGCTCCTCCAGCTGTTGCACCTCATGGTGCATTAAAAACTTTATTTGGCACAAACCCAGTTTGTTTTGGTACCCCTACTGGTTCTAAAATTCCTTTTATTTTAGATACATCGATTTCAATGATTAACAGAGGTAAGATTAGAGTAGCTGCAAGAAATAATCAAAAAATTCCTGAAGGTGTTGCTTTAGATAAATTTGGTAAACCAACCATCGATGCAAAAAAAGCTCTTGAAGGTGTACAGCTTCCAATCGCAGGATTTAGAGGATCTGGACTTGCTTGGATGGTTGATATTTTAAGTGGTGTGCTAACAGGTGGAAATCATGCGGGTAGAGTTAAAGATCCTTTTGATGACTTTTCTGGACCACAAAATATTGGTCATTTGTTTATAACTTTTAAAACAAATTTATTTCAAAAAAATTACAATCAAAGAATTAAAGATAATATTAAAACGATTAAAAAACTTCCTAAAATAAAAGGTGTAAAAGAAATAATGTATCCAGGACAAAATAAGTTTATTCGATACAAACAAAATCTTAAAAAAGAAATCTCAATACCGGATATAATTAAAAAAGATTTGGAAGCTTTAATAAGTTAGAATCGTTAGAGCACCTAAAGATAAACAAACAGTTGAAAAAATCACAGTTCTCTTAATTTTATCTTTTTTCTTTTGAACTAAAAGTCTTTGCTTTAGAACATCGACGTTAACTCGAGGGGTCTCTATAACAACTGATGTTCTATTTAAGCTCTCTGTACTCATTAATAGCAATAGATCATGTAATACTTAGATTAGATATATGACTGTTGTCCAAAATGGGTTGACTCATTGTTTTTAATTGTTCAAATTGGGTTTTTTAAAAAGTATGAAAAAAATACCAAGTATATCCAATGAAATTAATGAAGATATAATCTTTAAAATTATCAGTAAGAACTTTAGTAAAATCGCACCCTATTGGTTTGAATTATTATCTAGTTGGCTTATTCGTTCATACACTGTTTTTCAGGATATCGATAAATACATAATTTTAGTTTACTTAATAAATAAAGACTTAATATTCTATAGAAAAAATGGATTAATTGTAGATTACGATACATTTTATAATGATAAATCAATAGAAATTCCCAAAATCAATATCACTGATATTTCAACTGATCTTAAGATACCTAAAGAAAGTGTAAGACGTAAGCTTCAAGAATTAGAGGAAGCAAAGGTAATTAGAAAAAATGGAAAAAAGATTTTTGTAGATAGATCTGCATATATTACTGCAAAACCAGAACAAACTTTAAAAGAATTAACTACCTTGCTTAGTAAGTTTAGTGAAATATTAAAAGACGAAAAAATAAACAATAGAGTTTTCACTGCAGATGAAATTATAGTGTCACTTAAAAATAATTTTTCTTTTTGTTGGTATCAATTTTATAAATTACTATTTATTTTTACCAATCGTTGGAGGATTGTTATTGCTGATTTAGAAACTTTGGCTATTGGGTCAGTAGTTCTTTTAAATACAGTAGGCAATAAAACTTTTAAAGCAAAAGATTTAAATATGAATCATTGGACAAAGTTAGCTCAGGGAGCCGATGATGTGGGAGTTAATACCATGTCTTTATCAGATATTACAGGTATTCCTAGACCTACAGTTGTTAGAAAGGTAAAAAGATTAATTGAAACTGATTTTTTACATATTAATGAAAAAAAACTTATTACACTGAACATAAAAGGTTCAAGGTTAAAAAAACAAATTAAGATGCAAAATCAAAATATGAAAAGTTTAAGTAATATGTTGCATAGAATTTTTAACCAAATTAAGGTTATAAATTCTGATTAGATTTTCTTAAAATATAAATAAAGATAAAACCAGTTATATACATCGTAAGTGCATAAGCTGCTGTGGGTACCATATAAGCTAAATCATCAAACATTAATGTTGCAACAAACACTGCCAAAGTTCCATTTTGTAAACCACATTCTAATGCAATACATTTTTGTTGAGCTATTCCTGATACAAATTTTTTAGCTATAAAATATGCTATCAACATCATCGTAACGTTTAAAATTAAAACAGCTAAACCTGCTTGAGCAAGATAATTTAAAATATTATCTTTTTCTTCAATCCAAATTGCAACGAAGACAATTACAAATAACAAGCTAGTTAATTTATTAATAATATTAATTTTAGATGAAATAAAATTTTCAGCAAATCTTCTAATAATCATTCCAATAAAAACTGGGACAGTTACAACTAATGCCATCTTCAATGCAATACCTATTAATGAAACATCTTTTGGAACTACAGCTCCTAAAAATTCAGCTGAGTTAATGACAACAAATGGAACTGATATGATGCTAATTAAACTTACAACTGCAGTCAAAGAGATTGATAATGCTACATCTCCATCTGCAAATTTAGTTAATACATTTGAAGTAACTCCTCCTGGTGCTGCAGCAATAATCATTAAACCAACAGCTAATGGAGCTGAAAGATTTAATATTAAAGCTACACATAGGGCAACTATTGGTAAAATTACTAATTGAGAAAAAAAACCAATAAAAAAATCTTTTGGAGTTTTTAATATTCTTATAAAATCTTCACCTTTAAGACAAAGGCCTAATCCTAACATTATTAATGCTAAACAAATTGGTGCTATTTTTGTAACTATCTCCATACCTACAGTTATTTATAACGATATTTTCTTAAAGAACAAATTTATATCTTTCGTTAACAGGTTTGGCTTTTCCAACGCAGGAAAATGACCACCTTCTTTCATTTTGTTAATTTGTTTAACATTAAATATTCTTTCAATGTAAGATTGTGGAGGCCATTCAGACATTTCTTTTGGAAACATAGCAATACTAGTTGGGATTGAAATCTTTTTAAAATCTTTTGGAAAGTAGCGGCCACCCTCTTCACGTCTACCAAAGTATATCCAAGACGCTGTATTAAAAGTATTAGTTAAAACATAAACCATGATGTTTGCTAAAAGAACATCTTTTGAATAAACGCTTTCTATATTGTTATCTTTTAAATCTGACCAACCATGCATTTTTTCAATTATCCAAGCAGCAATTCCTACTGGGCTATCGATCATTGCATAACTTAATGTTTGAGGTTTTGTTGCTTGTTGAGTTCTATATCCATCTTGAATAATTTGATCATTATCAAACTTATTTTGCCAAGCCTTTTCTTCTTCTGTTTGTGGACCATCGGGATGTCTCATAGTTAAACAATTAATGTGAATAGCCTTACAATGATCATAGTGATCATATCCTAGCCAGTTAGCGATAGTCGCGCCCCAATCACCTCCTTGCGCCACATACTGTTTATAGTTTAAATTTTTAGTCATTAATTTATCTAAAATTTCAGCAATTTTTCTTGGACCAATAGGTTTCTTTGGTGCACCTGAAAAACCAAAACCAGGTAAGGATGGTGCAATAACAGTAAACGCATCTTCTGCATCACCACCAAATTGTTCTGGGTGAGCTAGTGGTTTTATAACTTCTAAAAATTCAACAATTGATCCTGGCCATCCATGCATCAACAATAAAGGCTTAGGATTTGCTCCACTGCCCTTTTCTTCTATAAAATGAATATCTATCCCATCAACATTAGTTTTAAAATTTGAAAAACTATTGATTAATTTTTCATGTTTTTTCCAATCAAAATTAGAGACCCAATATTCGCACAATTCTTTTAAATAGTTCTTATTAGTTCCGTGTACCCAATCATCCATGTCTTGAATTGAAGACCACGGGTAATTCTTTATTTTTGAATTAACGTTAGAAATCTGTTCATCTGATACATTAATTTTAAAATCTTTAATCATTTTGTCTTATTTTGTTATCAATAATTATAAAAACAACTATATACATTTTAATTATTATTTATAATTATTGTTTATGCTTTCAAATAAAGAAATAGTCTGCCCCAATAACCTTTTAGATGAGGCTCATAAAAAAAAAGGTATAAAAGTTGCTGTTGTTAATGCGGGTAAACCATTACCCATGCTATCAGTTCAAGATGCAGTAAATGAAAATTTAATTGAACCTATTTTTATTGGTGACAAAAAAGAAATTCTAAAATGTGCAGAGGATTTAAAATGGGATATTTCAGAATACGAAATAATTGATGAACCTGTTGAAAACGATACAGCAAAAATTGCAGCAAAACTTGCTAGCGAAGATAAAATAAAAATAATTGTTAAAGGTCATATTCATACAGATGTCTTAATGAAAGAAGTTTTAAAACGTGAATATAATTTGTTAGGAAAAACCCGATTAAGTCATATCTGGCATATGTCTGTTGAAAAAGATGGCAAACCTTTAATCATTACTGATGGTGCTTTAAATGTTTTGCCTAATGTAAAAACAAAGATGCATATTCTTAAAAATGTAATTAATTTTTCTAATAGAATAGGAATATCTAGACCAAAAGTTGCTGTTTTATCAGCTACAGAAGAAGTTTTAGATAGTGTTCCAAGCTCTTTAGATGCTGCCGAATTAACAAAACTTGCAAAAGAAGAAAATTTAGAAGCTGATGTTTTTGGACCGTTAGCATTCGATAATAGTATTTCAAAAAAATCTGCTGCTATAAAAGGAATTAAAAATGTAGTAGCTGGAGAAGCTGATGTTTTATTAGTTCCAAGTGTAGAAACTGGAAATGGTTTAGTTAAAATGATGATTTATTTTATGGGAGCTTGTGCTGCTGGAGTTGTAGTTGGTGGTAAAGTTCCAGTTGTAATTACAAGCAGATCTGATGAAGCTCAAGCAAGACTAGCTTCTATTGCAGCGGCAGTAGTTGCTTTAGATTAATTCTAAATTAAATTTATGAAACCAATCGATTATATAAGTTTATATCTTTTAGTGATCATTCTTTGTGTTACTAGTGTAAATATGGCTTACAGGTTTTATTTTTAAATCGTTGAAATAAATCAATTTATACTTTATTAAGACAATCTTAAAACAAAGGAAATAATCAATGGCAATACAATATTTAAAAAAATCACCAAAAACATCTTCAACAGACGATACAAAAACTAGAGGTATAGTTGAAGGAATTCTTAAAGACATAGAACAATCTAAAGAAGAGGGTTGTAAAGAACTTTCAAAAAAATTTGATAAATTTGAAGGTGATGTGGTTATTTCTAAGGAAAGAATTGAAGAAATTAAAAAAACATTAGATCAAAAAACTAAAGATGATGTTCAATTTGCTCATGAGAGAGTAAGAAAATTTGCTGAAGCACAATTAAAAAACTATGGACAAGATTTTGAAGTTGAGCTTTCTGAAGGATTATTTGCAGGTCAAAGATTAATTCCTGTTAATACAGCTGGATGTTATGTTCCTGCTGGAAGATATGCTCATATTGCTTCTGCAGTTATGAGTGTAACAACTGCAAAAGTTGCGGGTGTAAAAAATATTCTAGTGTGTAGTTCTCCAAAACCTGGTGTAGGAGTTCACCCAACTATAGTTTATACGGCTGACCTTTGTGGTGCAGATGTAATTATGAATTTAGGTGGTGTTCAAGCAATAGCAGCTATGACAAATGGATTATTTAATAATGCACCAGCAGATATAATAGTTGGTCCAGGTAACCAGTTTGTAGCTGAAGCTAAAAGAATACTATTTGGAAAAGTTGGAATTGATTTATTTGCAGGTCCTACAGAGATAGCTGTCATTGCAGATGAAACTGCAGATCCTGAAATTGTTGCAGTAGATTTAGTTGGTCAAGCTGAACATGGCTATAACTCTCCTGCTTGGTTATACACAACAAGTAAAGAATTAGCTGAAAAAGTGATGAAAAGAGTTCCTGAGTTGATTGCTGAATTACCAGAACTTCCAAGAACAAATGCTGATGCAGCTTGGAGAGATTATGGTGAAGTAGTTCTTTGTGATACAGACGAAGAAATGGCTTCTATTAGTGATGAATATGCTCCTGAGCACTTAGAAGTACAGACAAAAAATTTAGAATGGTTTCACAAAAGATTAAAAAATTATGGATCTTTATTCATAGGTGAAGAAACAACTGTTGCTTATGGTGATAAATGTTCAGGGACAAATCATATTTTACCTACTAAAGGTGCCGGAAGATACACGGGTGGTTTGTTTGTTGGAAAATTTATTAAAACTTTAAGTTTTCAAAGAATGACCAAAGAATTCTACTGAATTAGTTGGTGCAGCTGCTGCTAGACTTTCTAGATACGAAGGAATGGAAGCGCACGCAAGAACTGGTGATGTGAGACTTAAAAAATACGGTTATTCTAACTAGGATTTAACTCTTTTACCGTTTTCATCAAAAACGAAAATATCTTTTGAGTTGAAGCCCATTGTATTTTCTATGTTGTGATGACTTGGTATTTTGGCACTAATTTCGTATTGATCCATTTTGAGATAGGCAATTTTTTCATTACCTAGATTTTCAATTAAATCTACTTTTGGATTAAACTTGTATTCACTATTTTCTGAAACACTCAAGTGCTCAGGTCTTAAACCTAAATAGTAATCTTTCTTAGAAAAATTTATTCCTTTAATTTTAACTGAATTTCCTAGAAACTTAATTTCATTATTTGAGATGACATTATCACCATTAATTTTTAAAATATTCATTTTAGGGGTACCAATAAATTGAGCCACAAAAACATTTGAAGGATTTGTATATATTTCATCTGGTGTACCAACTTGTTCAATATTTCCATGATTTAAAATAACTATTCTGTCAGCTAAAGTCATAGCTTCAACCTGATCGTGTGTTACATAAATCATATTTGTTTTTATTTGGTTGTGAAGTTTTGAAATTTCAACTCTCATTTCAGCTCTTAAAGCTGCATCAAGATTTGATAGCGGCTCATCAAATAAGAATATTTTTGGATTTCTTGTAATAGCTCTTCCAATAGCAACTCTTTGTCTTTGACCACCAGAAAGTTGTTTAGGTTTTCTCTCTAATAATTCTTCAATTTTTAAAATTTTGGCAGCATGCATAACTTTTTGCTCAATTTCCTCTTTAGATCTTTTTTCAATTTTTAGACCAAAAGACATGTTTTCATAAACATTCATATGTGGATACAAAGCATAAGATTGAAAAACCATTGCAGTTTCTCTTTTTGATGGATGTAATTCATTAACTAACTGATCGTTAATAAATATCTCCCCTTCATCAATTTGTTCCAACCCTGCAATCATTCTTAATAAAGTAGATTTTCCACAACCTGAAGGTCCAACTAAAACTAAAAATTCATCTTCTTTACCTTCAAGATTAAAATTATTTATAATCTTGTTAGTTCCAAATGATTTGTGAATGTTAGTAAATTTTATATTAGACATTATAATTTTTTTATTAGTTCAAAAATATCAACACCAATTTGGTTTAAAATATGGGCTATGTCAATTGGAACCCAGTTCTCTCTTATTTTTCCTTCATCATGATGATAAAAATCCATTACTCTCATTGTAACATTTTTATTGTTAGGAGGATATCCTAACCAATCATTTGAACCATAAGTTGCTTGAATACTGTGCCATCCTGCAGTTAAAGAAAACTTTCCGTCTCCTAGCTCAGAATAATGACCTAATTTCCAATAATTCCTTTCTTTAAAAGTTTTTCTAAATGGAAGTTGATGATTGTCAACAAAACCTTCTAAAGATCTTGCGGTCCCTATTCCACTTGGTCCATACCAAATCATTTTATCATGCCAAAACTCTGCTTGAGGATGATCGATTAGTTTTGATTTTAAATCTTGATCTGAATTACTGTCTAACTCAGGTTTAATATTTAAACTTCTTTGCATGATCAAAGCTTGATCTAAATTTGATTTAGAAATGTTAAGATCTTTTTCAAAGAAATTTACACCATCAGTATTTATTGGATTTAACCAATTGCCCTCAGCGCCTCTAGACTTGCTAATTGGGAAAATACCTGTTTGAAATATTAAGTCGATAACATCTATTAAGATATGGCTTTCAACTATTTTGTCATTTTTAAGCTCGTGTATTTCACAACATCTTAAATTAACCATCTTATTATTTGGTTTTATTCCCAACCAACTTTTTTTAAAAATTCCAGAAAGCGTAGAGATAGAAGCGACTTGTATTTTATCTCTAAAAGCTCCTCCAATTATTAGTTGAGATCTTCTTTCTAGGTCAGGAAAAGAATCGAATAATGGTAACCAATAATTTTCTTTAAATTGATCAATACCAACAAATTCATTAATAGGATGGAAACAATTAACTTTAATGTCTTTGGCAAAATATTTGTTTAAATTATCATCTAGCTTAGATTTTCCTGAATGAACTATATCTGTTAAATAATTTTTTACTTTTTGTTTGTTTTTATAATTTTCTTCAGGGGTAATAATAATATTTTCTACGTCTTCTTGCCCTTTAAGTCCTGTGTCAAAATTTTCAATTTTCATATATAAAACAGTTATATTTAATAAAAAGACAATAAATATTATGACTGAAAGAATTGCAAGATTTAATGAGCTCACACCTAGCACCTTACCTTTTGTTGAAGGAAGAATGGAAGGTCATAAAGAAAGAAAAAATTATTCAATTGTAGGTCCGGGTGTCGCAGAAGATAGTAATCAGTCTATTAAAATTTCTATACCTCATGGTTACAATCTTGGTGCAGTTAGCGCTAACCCTAAAAATGGTTCAGGGTTACACAGTCACACAACTGCTGAAGTATTTTTAATCTATTCAGGTAAATGGAGATTCTATTGGGGTGCAGATGGTAAAAATGAAATAATTTTGAGTAAAGGGGATGTTGTTTCAATGCCAACTAATATGTTTAGAGGTTTTGAAAACGCTGGTAATGAAGAAGGTTTAATTTTTGTAATATTGGGAAATGATGATCCTGGAATAATCACTTGGGTTCCTAATGTTTTGACTAGAGCAAAAGAAACTGGATTAGCTTTGTTAGATGACAATTCTTTGATTGATTTAAATGAAAGTGAAATACCTCAAAACAGAAAACTATTAGAGCCTATCACAAATGAAAAGCTTAAAGAATTTGATAACTATGAAATAGATGAAATTAGTAAGTTTGTTTGTAAGTTTAAAGATCATATTAATCATGAAACTATTCTAAATAATGAAATTAAATTAATTCAAATTATAGGTAATAATTTTTGTAAAAAATCCTATGATCCTTTAATTAATCATACCACTGGTTTTAATTACAGTATTCTAAAAGCTAAAAAAGGGCTAATTGAGGATTTGACCTTTGACAAACCAACAATTTTATTTTCACAAAAAGGAACTTGGAAAGTTAAAATTGAAAAAGATGAATTTGATATTAATTCAAAAGATACTTTTTCCCTTCCGTTAAATACTAAAGTTAGTATTTCTATTGATAATAATGAAGAATGTTTTTTAAATTGTGTTAGTAAAGCTTAATGAAGGGCTTTGATAAAAAATATAAAGATTTTCCAGACTTTATTTTAAAAATTACTAAACAGATTTGGGAAGGAAAAGATGTGGATTCAATTGGTGAATTTTATACAGATGATATTCCAGTTAGGTCTCCTTTTGGAATTACCTATGGTAACAAGCCTGTTATAGAGGCGACCTATAATACCCTAAAAGAATTTCCAAATAGACAATTGCTTGGTGAAGACGTTATCTGGAATGGTAATGATATTAATGGCTATCATTCATCACATAGAATTTTAAGCAAAGGAACACATTTAGGAGATGGATTTTACGGCAAACCAACTGGTAAAGATATTTATTATAGAGTAATAGCAGATTGTGCTTGTAAAGGTAATCAGGTGTACGATGAATGGATTGTGAGAGATCAAGGAGCAATGGTAAGACAAATTGGTTATACACCAAAAGAATTTGCACAAATAATGATTGAAAAAGAGGGTGGATTTGAAAAAGCTAAAAAACTTTTTGATAAAAGTGAAATAAAACCATCAGACTATCAACCAGAGAAAATAAAAAAAGACTCTGCGGGTCAAAAATATTCAGAAATATTAAGTAAAGTTTTTGAAGAAGGTTATGATTTTAATGATTATAATAGAGCTTCAAGTATTTATTGGCCAGGAAACAAATTGGGTCATGGAAGAGAAGATATTTCAAAATTTTGGAACTCTTTAAAAGATATTTTTACTGATATCAAATTTACCATTGAACATGTTGGATATTTAGATGAGTCTAACAAAAACCCAAGGGCATCAATTAGATGGTTTTTAGAAGGTATACACTCAGCAGACAGTGGAGACTATGGTAAAAAAACAAATTCTAAATTATTTATTATGGGAATAAATCATGTAGAATTAAATGAAGATGGGGTTATAAGAGAATGGGTTTTGTTTGATGAGGTTGCAATATGGAAACAAATTCTAATAAATAGTAATTAAAATGACTAAAATAAAAACAACTCATGTTGGAAGCTTACCAAGATCAGATGAGCTTTCTGATCTTTTATTTAAAAAGGACAAGCAAGAAAAAATCGATTTAGAAAATTTTGATGCTGTAGTAAAAAAAGATGTAAAAAAAATTGTAAAAAAACAAATTGATCTAGGTATTGATTTTATAAGTGATGGAGAGATGTCAAAAATCAGTTATGCGACTTATGTTAAAGATAGAATAGATGGATTTTCAGGAGAAAGTGAAAGAAAAGCTCCAAGAGATCTTGATGATTTTCCAACATTTAAAGAACGAATTGCAAGAACAGGTGGAACACCAACCTATACAAGACCTTGCTGCACACATGAACTAAAAATAAAAGACACTTTATCTTTAACTAAAGATATCAATAATTTTAAAGATGCTCTCAAAGAAAATAATCATAGTCATGCATTTATGAATGCTGCCTCTCCAGGTGTAATTTCAGCATTTTTACCAAATAAATTTTATAAAAATGATGATGAATATCTAAATTCTTTGTCAAAACTCATGAAGCAAGAATATGAAGAAATTGTTTCTAACGATTTATATTTGCAATTAGATTGTCCTGATCTTGCTTTAGCAAGACACATGACATTTAAAGATTTGTCAGAAGATGAATTTTTAAAAAGAGCAGAAAAACAAATTGAATTTCTTAATCAGTCTTTAGAAAATATTCCACAATCTAAAATTAGAATGCATATCTGCTGGGGTAATTATGAAGGACCTCATTCATATGATATTTCTTTAGATAAAATCTTACCTTTAATTTTAAAAGCAAATGTTGGAACATATTTGCTAGAGTCATCAAACCCAAGACATTCTCATGAATGGCAGGCGTTTGAAGGTATTAAATTACCTCAAGATAAAATTATAGCCCCAGGTGTGATCGACTCTACTACTAACTTTATAGAACACCCAGAGGTTGTAAAAAATAGACTTATTCAGTTTTCAAAAGTAGTTAACAAAGATCAATTAATGGCAGGAACAGATTGTGGTTTTAGTACTTTTGCAGGTTTTGGAAATGTTGATGAAAACATAGTTTATAAAAAACTTGAGTCTTTAATAGTTGGTACAGAGCTTGCTTCTAAAGCTATTTAATTTTTTGCTTTAAAATTATCAAAAAAAACGACAGAATGGCTTTATAAATACTTTTAAGTATTTTGTAGGGTTTAAAGATTAAAATTATAGAAAGGTAATGAATATGAAAAAAATATTAATCGTATTATCATTTTTGCTATTTGGCACTTATGCTAATGCAGACTGTAATATTAAATCTGGATCAATCAACATCTTAGCGAATGATTTTCCAGCATTAAGAACACTTGTTGATACAGCTAAAGAATGCAAAGGTAGCGCAGATTTTAAAGTGACTCATTCAGCAGAACACAATAAAATTGCTGTACCAGCGCTAACTGCTAATCCTTCAGAATTTTCTGTTAGAGTAGCAGCAAACAGTTCAATTGTTCCATTAATGAATGGTGATTTAATTAGACCTATGAATGATCTAGTTAAAAAATATGGAAAAGGCATTCAAGACTCACAATTAATTACAATTGATGGAAAAGTTATGGCTGTTGCATTTATGGCTAACACTCAACATTTATATGTAAGAACGGATGTCTTAAAAGAAAACGGTATTGCAATTCCAAAAACTTATGAGGATGTTGTTGCAGCTTCTGAAAAAATTAGAGCAGCTGGAAAAATGAAATATCCTTATGCTGCTGCCTACAAAGCTGGCTGGAACTTAGCAGAAGAATTTGTAAACATGTATATTGGTCATGGTGGTGAATTCTTTAAAGCTGGAACAGCAAAACCAAACATCAATAATGCTAAAGGTGTAGCAACTCTTAATATGTTAAAAAAATTAGCTGATTTAAGTAATCCTGATTATTTAACACATGATAGTGAAGCAATTAAAGTAGAATGGGAAGCTGGAAATGTTGCCATTATGACTTTATGGGCTTCAAGATCTGGAACTCTTCTAGATGATGAGGGAGATGCTAAAATCACAGCTGCTACTAAACTAGTTGCGCCAGCAACTGTTGGTGGTGGAAACATTCCTGCTGCAACACTTTGGTGGGATGGATTTACACTTGCTAAAAATAGACCAGATGCAGATGCAGAAGCTTCTTTTAGAGCAATGGCTCATGCTGCTTCTTCAAAAGAAATGGTAGCAAAAGCTGCAGACCAAGCTGTTTGGTTAGTTGAAGGATTTGTTCCAGGACCAAAATCTGTTGGTGTAATTGAAGCAGTTAAAATGGGTGCAAAACCTTATCCAATGTTACCTCAAATGGGACTAATGCACGGTGCCTTGGGTAATGAAATTGTTGAATTTTTGCAAGGAAATGAGACAGCTGAACAAGCATTAAAAGATGTTGAAGCTGCTTATAACACTAAAGCAAAAGAACAAGGTTTCCTATAATATCTAAGTATCTTTAAGTGGGGATTTATTCCCCACTTAACTAAAATTCATGCCTAATAAAAGTTTTTTTTGGTTTTTTTTACCAACTGGTTTAGCAATGATTTTATTCATTGGGTTACCAATTATATCCACAGGTGTTCAATCTTTCTATGCTCAACACGATCAGATTTTAAAAGAAGTTAAAAAATGTGATCCATTTGGCTGCAAGGTTTCAGTGCAAATTGATCAAGAGGCTACTTCAAAAATTAGGGAAGAAAAGCCACTTGGAAAATTTAATGGTTTTGGAACTTATGTAGACAGAAATCATTTGGCGACTGACCAATTATCTAATTTTTGGAATGAGAGCAATTCAACTGGAGAATTTTTAACTAAAGTAGGTAATCTACCTTTTTATAAAGCATTAATTTTTACTTTTACTTATTGTATTATTGTTACACCATGTGTTTTATTGTTGGGATTTGTTATTGCCCTTAGTCTAAATTCAATTTCTAGAAAAATAAGAGGTGCTTTAATTTTTGGTACAATTTTACCAATGATAGTAACTCCATTAGTTGGTTCTTTAGTTTTATTTTGGATGGTAGATGCAGAAGGAATTATTGGAGCAAACTTACAATTATTGATGAATGATCCTTATCTATCAGTTAAATCTTCTAAAACACTTACTTGGATCACAATTATTATTTATGGTATTTGGCATCACTCCCCTTTTGCCTTTGTAGTATTCTATGCAGCTTTACAAACAGTTCCTCAGGAACCGTTAGAAGCTTCAATTATTGATGGTGCTTCAAGATTTCAGAGAGTTAAGCATATTGTTTTACCTCATATTTATCCTGTTGTAACATTTGTAGCTTTAATTTCTTTAATGGATAACTTTAGAGTATTTGAACCTATCATTGGTTTTAGCGCACAGGGTAGTGCTCAATCATTGTCTTGGTTGATATATGATAATTTAGTTAATGAAGAGGTTATTTTATTTGGCTCAGCAGCTGCAACTTCAATAATGACAATAATTGGAATAGCAATAATACTAACGCCAGTTTTAATAAGAACTTGGAGAGAATTTAGAACAAATAGATAATAATGGATTACGGATTAGATAAAAAATCAAATAGTTTAAAGACCTTCAATACTATGTTTATAGTTGTTTGGTTATTGATAGCATGTTTTCCATTTATTTGGACTTTTTGGGGTTCTTTTAAAGTAAGAGCAGACTTTTTTTCAAGAGCTGATTGGTGGTATGCAATAACAGCTTTCAACACATTATTAGAAACTGGTAAAAGTTTTACAACTGAAGCTTATAGTGGCGCATGGTTTGAGGGTGAGTTTTGGAAAGCATCAAGAAACACGATAATAGTAACTGTAAGTGTAGTTTCTGTTTCTTTGTTTCTTGGAACCTTAGGTGCTTACGCTTTATCAAGATCTACAAAAAATTATGCATTTTGGATTTTAATTATTGCATTAGTATTTAGAGCTATGCCTCATATAACTTTAGTTTCTGGATACTTATTTCCTTTTTTTCAATTACAAATTTGGGGAATTCTACCTACAACAATTGTAGTGTTAATAGCAATTAATCAACCATTTACACTTTGGCTACTTTACTCTTTTTTTAAAACTGTTCCAAAAGAACTTGACGAAAGTGCACTAATAGATGGGTGTACATACTTTCAAACATTCAGACATATAATTATGCCTGTGATGTGGCCAGGAGTAATAACAGCTGGATTATTTAGTTTAATGCTAGCATATAACGATTTTACTGTGACAGCCTTATTACTTAATCAAGAAAATCATACAATGGTTCCTAAAATTCAGAGTTACCTTGGAACCAATCAACACGAGGGTAATTTGATGTGGGCAGTTTCAGCAGTAGTTTCTGCTACAGCACCTTTATTCTTATTGGTAATGTTTTTTCAAAAACAAGTAATAAGTGGATTAACAGCAGGCGCTGTAAAAGGTTAATTAACAAAATCTTTAATTAAATTATTAAATTTATCTGGTTCTTCAAGATGCACGTTATGACTACAATCTTTAAAGATTTCTAGTCTACTATTTTTAATTTTTTTGTTAAGTGTATCAACTTGATCAAAATTATATGAGGTATCTTTATCACCCCAAACTATTAATGTTTCATTTTTAATATTTTCTAATTCATCAATTCCTGACCAATTTTGCATTGCTTTAAGTGCATTATCAGCAGTCTCTAGAGAAACATTTTTAACTGCATTTGCACATAAATAATAATTTTTATCCTGGTCACCTTTTACAAACCATTTTTGTGGTACTCTTGAAAATGAAATTTCTACCCCATCTTCTTTAAGTTTTTTTCTAGTTTCGTCAATTGGTTCAAACCTTCCGGGTATTTCACCGATAGATCCAGTTGCAAAACAAATTAATTTATTAACTCTGTTACCAGCAATTTTAGTTATTTCTTGAACTATCATTCCACCCATTGAATGACCAAGTAAATTAAATTTATCTATTTTTTTTTCATCTATTATGTCAATTACAAACTTGGCCATTTTATTAATTGAGTCTAATGATTGGACGCTGCTACTCTCACCAAATCCAGGTAAGGCTGGTGAAATTACTCTACAAAAATTTGAAAAAAAATTTCTTTGATTACACCACATTTCAGATGAGCCCAAATAACCATGAACTAATACTAAAGGATATCCCTCACCTACATCATCTATATAAATTTTACTCATAATATTTAATTAATCATTTTTGTTATAATAAACAATGTTAAAAAACTCATAAAAATAATTATTGAGATATTAATTATATTCCAAATTTTTTTACTTTTCGCATATTTAGACAGATATTTTGAAAGATATCCAATTAAGAAAAAAAATAAAAAAGATGCAATTGATGCACCTACTCCAAAAAGTATTTTTTGACTAATTATGAAGTTTTTTGAAAAATTTCCTAAAAAAAATACTGTATCAGAATAAACATGTGGATTTAAATATGTAAATCCAAGAGTTTTTAAAAAAATATTAAATGCTGTAATACTGGTTAAACCTGTATCAAAATTGACTGCCGTATTATAATTCTTTATTTTTGAATAAATAAAATGAAGTAGAAAAATAACTAAAGCTATATTGAATATTAATTCAACAATTGAATTAAAATACTGATTAAAAAATTGAAAAATAAATATCCCAAGAAAAATTAAAATTAAGTCTGAAATAGAGCAAACTATACAAACAAGAAAGACATGTTGTTTTTTTAACCCTTGTTCAATTACAAAAATATTTTGAGCACCTATTGCTAAAATAAGACTTAGTCCAGTAAAGAAACCTAGTAACAGAAATTCCATTAGGGTTTATTAAACTCTTTTCTTACCTTGAACAACCCTATCTAAAATTAATGCTACAAATAATATCGCAACACCTGCAAGAATACCTTGACCAACATTGGCATATTGTAAAGCTTCTAATACATCTTGTCCTAAACCTTTTGCTCCAATTAGTGATGCAACTACAACCATTGCTAAACTTAACATTACAGTTTGATTTACACCTGCTAAAATTGATGGAGTGGCTAAAGGTAAATCTACCTTTCTTAATAAATACCATTTAGTTGCACCGTAAGCTATTGCAGCTTCCCTGATTGTCTCTGGCACTCCTCTTAGTCCAAGTACTGTTAATCTAACAACAGGAGTTCCACCAAATATCATTGTAATTATTACTGCTGCAACCTTCCCTGTTCCAAAGAATGCAATTACAGGTATCATAAATACAAATGCAGGCATTGTTTGCATAAAATCCATTATTGGTCTTATCATTGAATAAAATCTTTGTCGTCTCGCACAGAAAATTCCAAGTGGTATTCCAATTGCAATACTTAAAATTGCTGCTGTTCCAAGCAATGCGAGTGTTGTCATAGCTTTTACCCAAAAACCCAAAAAACCCATGTAGCTTAAAAATCCAGCAGAATAAATTGCAGCTCTAGGCCCAGCTGATAATCCCGTTAAGGTTACTATTGTAGTTATAATTACTATCCAGGGAGTTTTAACAAACAATAATTCTAAGAAATCTAAAACAGATCTTATTCCAATTGTAATTGCCGTGAACAATGCATCTCCTTTTAAAACAGCATAATTAAAAATAGTTTCGACCCAAGCTATAGACGTCAATCTAATATCGGGATGAGTTGGAAACTCATTCATAATGTCTATTAAACCTGGAAAACTATAATGAACTACAGAGAAGAACATGATCACAGAAGCAAAAACTGTACTTAAAAAATAGTTTTTAGTTTGCATGCCTGGACTTATTGTTTTGTCTGAAAGCCATTCAGAATATCTTTTTTCTAATTTAGAGTTTGCAAGAACACCTTGAACTATTTTTATTAAAATCAATGAAACAATACCAAAAATTGTTATCCAAATAGCAGATGCTTCAATTCTATCGACTTCATTTATATAGCCTTGCATAGCATCTTCTAACGATTTAATGTTCCTCTTATAAACATCAACTTTGTCTGGATTGTTAGTTATAGCTGCTTCTAATTGTTTGTTTCTAAAAGCAATAGTAGATTGTACCTGTTCAATTTTTTGAATAGCATCCTTTGTAATATTTCCAAATAAACCTCTAATAATTTGAACAACTGAGAAAGTTTCAATAATTAAAAAAGTTAAGGCCCAATTCCAAATATTTCGCATTCCAAACCAAATTGGCCCAAGAATTGCAGCATATAAATTAAATGAGAAAGAAAATGAGGGTTTGCTTCCTATTTTTTGGAATTGATCAATATAATAATCAGGATTTGTTTTAACAAAATCAGTTATTAACTCTGATCGTGATGGATTATTTAGTTCTTTACTCACCATCTCCTCCTTCAATAACTGCTTTTAAAAGATCAGACTGAGAAATAACACCAACAATTTTATTTTGATCATTATTTACAATAATTGGTTTGTCTCTTGAAGCTGATGTCTCAATAAGTTTACTCAATAAATCACTTTCATTAACAACTTCTAAATCATTTGAAAGTTTTCCATTTTTATTTTCAAAATTTTCAATTGATTGCATTATTGACTTAGCTTGAACTACTTTTAATCTAGAAATTCCTTTAACAAAATCAGCAACATAATCATCAGCTGGACTAACAACAATTTCTTCAGGTGTTCCAACCTGAATAACTTTACCATCTCTCATTATCGCAATACGATGCCCTACTCTTACAGCTTCATCTAAATCATGGGTAATGAAAACAGTTGTTTTTTTCATTTGTTTTGAAAGTTTAATAAATTCTGATTGAAGTTGTCTCCTAATTAATGGATCTAATGCACTAAACGGTTCATCCATTAATAAAAAATCTGGATCTGCTGCTAATGCTCGAGCTAGACCTACTCTTTGCTGCATTCCACCTGATAATTCATGGGCAAATTTATTTCCCCAACCTTGTAATTCAACTATATCTAAAATTTTATTTGCAGCGTCTAATCTATCGTTTTTACTCACACCTCTAATTTCAAGGGGCATTGCGATATTATCAACAACAGATCTATGAGGCATTAGGGCAAAGTTTTGAAATACCATACCAATTTTTTTATTTCTTAGTTCTTGTAAACTTTCTCTATCAAGACTCATTACATCCTGACCATTAATTAAAATTTTGCCAGAGGTTGGTTCTAAAAGTCTATTTATGTGTCTAACTAACGTTGATTTTCCACTACCGGAAAGGCCCATTACACAAAATATTTCACCCTGTTTAACATCAAAAGAAACATCTGAAACACCTATAACAGAGTTATATTTCTCTAAAGCTTCATTTTTTGAAATTCTTTTATTTTGTATTGCATCTAAAGCCTCAGGAGAAGTATTGCCAAATACCTTCCATACATTTTCTATTTTAATTGCTGATCCAGATGAATCCATTTAACTTTCTTTTACTTAAGGAAAATATACCCGGCAATATAAAATTGCCGAGTATAAATAATTTATTTTAGATTAAAGACCTAACCAACCATCAACTGTTGATTTGTTAGCTTTCATCCAAGCTCTCGCTACATCAGCTGGTTGTTTTTTCTCAACTGAAATTGCGTAAGCCATAGCAGATACATCATCTGCTGTTAATTGAAAGTTCTTAAAGAATTCAACGATTGCTGGAGATTTACTTTCTAGAGAAGTTCCCCATCCAATTTGAATTTGTTTAAGTGCATCTTTAGAAGCTACGTATGATTTTTTGTACCAATCAGCATCTTCTTTAGGTTGTACCATTTTGTATTTAGCTGGATCGAATTTTGGCTCTTCCAACATAACTACATCAGCCATTCCCCAAATCGCATGTGGCTTGTAACAATAAAATGCATAGCCTTCACCTTTTTTAATAGAGTCAAGTACTCTTGCATTTTTAACTGCTTCTGCTGCTCTTATTGGTTCGATACCTGCATCATATAAACCATAGTCTCTTAATTTAACTTGGTTAACATTAGCTGAAGCCCAACCATCTGCACCAATCCAGAACTCACCTTTACCATTGCCATCACTATCCATAGCTTTAACAACTTCGGGTCTTCCTAAATCTTCAATTGCAGTAATATTAAACTTTTTTGCAAACTGTTGAGAAACACAATACCCTTGGTTTCCTTCATATGGTTTGCTGCTTAACTTTAAAGTTCCTTTTGGAACTAAATCATTTGTGTAAGCTTGTTGGTTAGGTAACCAGATGTCAGGGTGAACTTCAATCTCACCTTTACTTCTGTCGATCGCACCATAAATAGCAGTGTTGTTTCCTGGAACAAGTTCTGCTTCTCCGCCCATTTTATCTGTAACAACTGCAGCTAATAAGTTTGCAATAGCTGTTGCACCTGTCCAACCTGGATCTCCAATTTTTACTTTTTCAGCGAATGATGAAAATGTTGCAAAAAGTGAAATAAGTCCAGCTACAAGTGTAGTTTTAATTATTCTCATTATCTCTCCTATTAATTTATAAAATTTAGTCTAACGTGAATGATTAAAGTGAGTCAAAGGAAATAAAGTTATAAAATGTATAAATAACAATGCTTTTTTAACTTAATGGTCGCAGATATTATTGGTGACTAATCCAAATAGTTTTAGTTTGAAGAAAAGAATTTAATGCTTCAGTACCTTGGTCTCTACTCAATGATCCAGATTGTTTATAACCTCCAAATGGAGTTTTAATATCACCTTCTGAAAAAGTGTTAACTGATACAGTTCCACATGGAAGGCTTTTGGCTAAATGAAATGCTCGGTTTATATCTTGGGTGAATACACTAGCATGTAATCCATATTTTGAATTACTTGCAATTTTCAAAGCCTCTTCATCATTTTTAACTGTCAAAACTCCTAGTACTGGGCCAAAGATCTCTTCTTGAGCAATGGTCATATTTTCTTTTAATCCATCAAACAATGTTGGCTTTGCATAAAAGCCTTTTTGTTTATTGTTCGATACTCCACCAGATAAAAGTTTTGCACCCTCATCGATTCCTTTTTGAATATATCCATCAACTGTTTGTAAATGTCCTTTTGAAATCATAGATCCCATATTTGATTTTAAATCTAATGGGTCTCCTACTTTTAATTTTTTTACTCTTTTAATTATTTTATCTAAAAATTCATCTTTAACTTTTTTGTAAACTATTTGTCTCATGTTTGCAGAACAGTTTTGACCACCATTCCAAAAAGCAGAATTAATTGCATTATCAATTAAATCATCATTGATTTTCGCATCCTCTAAAACTATAAATGGACTTTTGCCACCCATCTCTAAAGCAACAGGTTTTAAATTACTTTCGCTTGAATACTTTAAAAAATATCCACCTACTTCAGTTGAGCCTGTGAATGAAACAGCATCAACATCTTTGTGTCGACCTAGAGCCTCACCAACATCTCCATATCCTGGAAGAACATTTAATACACCGTCTGGAATTCCGGCCTCTTTACCAATTTGAGCAACTCTTATTGCTGTTAGTGGAGTATCTTCTGCTGGCTTGATAATTACTGAGCAGCCCGCAGCTAATGCAGGAGCCATCTTCCAAACAGCCATCATTAAAGGAAAGTTCCAAGGAACAATTCCTGCAACAACACCTATTGGTTCTTTAACTATTAAACTTGTAATAGATGGTTCGGTTGGACCAACTTTTCCAAAAACTTTATCTATAAGTTCTCCATACCACTGAAAATGCATTGGAGCATCATTGGCGACTTCATTAATACAATCTGTAACTAACTTTCCAGTATCAACACATTCTAAAACTGAATTTTCATCTCCATGTTTTCGAAGTAATTCTGCAAATTTTAATAAAATTTCTTTTCTATGTTCTGGAGAACATCTTGACCAAACACCACTATTAAAAGCTTTTCTTGAAACTTTGACTGCAAGATCAACATCTTTATGATTACATTTAGCAACAGTGCAAAGTTTTTCACCTGTTGCAGGATTTATTGTTTCAAACTTTTTACCATCTATAGCATTAACATATTTACCATTAATAAAAGCTCTTCCTTCAAACTTTAATTTTTTTGCGATAGCTTTGTAATTAGTAGCCACTAACTATTCTGGATTAGCTGTAAGTGTTTTAATCTCTAAAACATTTTCATTAGGGTCTTTAACAAAAAAAGTTTCTTGCTCATACTTTGTTCCTTTAAATCTTAGGTAAGGTTCATCATAATACTTGGTGCCATTGTCTTTTAATCTTTGTTTTAAAGTATCAAAATCTTTTCTTGATAAGTGTACACCGAAGTGAGGAACAGAAACATTTCCCATATCAACATCATGTCTTTCGTTATCTAATTTTTGCTCACTTGCATGGAGAGTTAATTCATTTCCCCAAAAATCAACATCAGCCCACTCTTGATCAGAGTTATCTAATCTACAGCCTAATGTTTCACTGTAAAATTTTTTTGCTACTTCTAAGTCACCACAAGGGACAGCTAAATGAAAACAATTGGTATTTCTATACATAAATCTCCTCTTTAATTACGAAATATAATCACTATATAAAGATCACAATTAAGTCAATCTAGCAAAAAAACATGAGAAATTTTTTACAATCTATAATTGATCGAGATCCAGCTGCAAAATCTAAGTTAAGTTTAATTTTAACTTATCCTGGAGTTAAAGCAGTCTTCTTTCATAGACTAGCAAATTTTTTTAGTACCGCTAAATTTGAAATAATTGCAAGAATGATTTCCCAGTTTTCAAGATTCTTAACTGGTATTGAGATTCACCCTAAAGCTAAAATTGGAAAAAATTTGTTTATTGATCATGGTATGGGAGTTGTGATTGGAGAAACTTCCGAAATTGGTGAGAATGTAACTATCTATCATATGGTTACACTTGGAGGGATTGCACCAAGTATAAACTCAAATGGTCAGCGTAATATTAAAAGACACCCAACAATCGAAGATGATGTAGTTATTGGATCAGGTGCACAAGTGTTAGGTCCTGTCAGGGTTGGAAGATGTGCAAAAATTGGTGCTAACGCAGTGATTACAAAAGATGTTCCAGAAAAAGCCGTTATGGTTGGTATACCAGCAAAGAATGTTGGTATTGCTGATAGCGAATTCAAACCTTATGGTATTACTCCAGATAGTGATACAAAATCAGATTAATGAGCAACATTCAAAATGATTTTATTTCAGGGATTGGAAATACTCCTTTAATAAAATTAAGAGCTGCATCAGAAATAACTGGATGCAATATTTATGGTAAAGCTGAATTTTTAAATCCAGGTGGATCAGTTAAAGATAGAGCTGCATTAGCATTAATAAAAGATGCTCAAGAAAAAAAATTAATTTCAAAAGGTGGAACTGTTGTTGAAGGAACAGCAGGTAATACTGGAATTGGTTTGGGTCTTTTAGGAAACTCCTTAGGGTACAAAACTATTATTGTAATGAACGATAATCAAACTCAAGAAAAAAAAGATTTATTAAAAAACCTAGGTGCAGAACTTAGATTGGTAGCACCAAAGCCTTACAAAGATGAAAATAACTTTGTAAAAATTGCAGCAAGACTAGCTGATGAATTAAGACCATCAAATAATAACGGTGTTATATGGGCTAATCAATTCGATAACACGGCAAATGCAAAAGGTCATTATGAGGGAACTGGACCAGAAATTTGGGATCAAACAGATGGTATGGTTGATGGATTTGTTTGCTCGTCTGGAACCGGTGGAACTATTTCTGGTGTAAGTAATGCTCTTAAAGAAAAAAATAAAGATATAAAAATTTATTTATCAGATCCCAAAGGTTCTGCTCTTTATAATTATATAAAGAATGGTGAGTTAAAATCAGAAGGTGGGTCTATTACTGAGGGAATTGGCTCAAGTAGAGTAACTAAAAACTTTGAGAATGCTAAAATAGATGATGCTTATTCAATCGATGACCATGAAGCACTGCCTATTCTATACGATCTAATTCAAAATGAAGGGTTAAGCCTTGGCACAAGCTGTGGAATTAATATCGCTGGTGCAATTAGATTAGGTAAAGAATTAGGACCAGGAAAAACGATTGTTACAATTCTTTGTGATAGAAGTGATAAATACTCAACTAAGATGTTTAATAAAAAATTCCTTGAAGAAAAAGGTTTACCCTTCCCTAATTGGCTTTAGATATAAATTTTATCTGACAACCCATATATTAGAACTGCACTCAAAATAGTAAATACTAGTGGTGCTATAACACCTTCGTTCGAATCATTTCTAATTCCTGTTTTGTCAATTTTTATCGAATAAGTGTTTACAATTAAGATACATACATTTTGTACAAAAATTAAATTAAAGAATGCCCAAGTACCTTCAACACCATTAGGTCTGACAAACATTATATAAAGAGCCATCAATAATGCTCCTAGAAAAGTAGCACCTATCATTCGCATTATAGGTGTTGCTGTTTCATCCATTTCAAATTTAGCTCTAAAATTTTTATTATTAATTATCATTTGATAAGCATAAATTCCAAAACCTAAAAAATGAGTAATGAAAAGGATTAAGTAAAAAATTCCATTAAATTTTTCAATCATAATTAATTTTATCAAAAAAAATTGTTATTGTTAATTTTTAAATTAAGAAATTAATTCTATGATAAGTTGTAAAATAACTAAATTTTATAAGTATTAAGCCTTTTTCTTCGATATTTTTCTAATGTTATGCATTTAATTTTTTGGGATAATAAAAGATTAATAATGAAAGGAGAATAAAAATGTCAGTAGCAAGAATAACGACTCTAAACTTAAAATCTAAGGAAGGCGCAGATCAAATTGCAGAAACTTATAAAACAAATGCACCAAGTGAATTTCCTGAAGCAGAACAATTATTGGAAGTTCGTATAAATGACAAAACTTTAATGTTTGTATCATTGTATGCCGATAATGATGCAATGGAACGAGCTTCTGCTTCAAGAACGAAACGAATGGATTTAAATAAGGAAGTAATTGATTCAGTTGATGGAAAAGCTGGTGCGGTAATCTTAAATCACAAAAACTAAAGGAAAAAAATGCAAGCAATATACACAAGAACAATGAAGGTAAAAGATAACAGCTTAGGTGAAGCAATGGAAGTTGGAAAAAGTTTAGCAAAGGTTAGAAAAAAATATTATCCTAAGCACAATATTTATTTTTCATTTCAAATTGGTGGTAATCCAAGAACAATCAGAGAAACATTAATTGGTCCAATGTTTGAAGGAGATAATGAGGCTGATGCAAAAATGTCAGCAGATAAAAAATATCAAAGTCTTCAGAGGCAATTGAAGAAAGTTGCAGTTGAAGGAACTATCGAAGACGAAATAAGAGTCATCTTTAGTGAATAAGTAAATATTAATAAAAGGAGATAAAAATGTACGTAAAAATAGAACAAAAACTATCTAAGGGATTTAACTCATGGAAAGAAATGATCCTTGCAAATGGAGATAAATTAAAAAAATATGGAATGACAATTGCTTTTGCAGGCACAGATAAAGAAGATGATAATACAATGACAGTAATTGTACATTTTGAGTCAATGGAAGGAATGAAAGGATTTAGTGGAGACGAAGAAATAATTAAAGCAAGAATTGATGCTGGTGTAATTATGGATCAATCAAAAATGACTATGATGTCTGATGATTCAGTAATGAACCATTCTGGTTAATAAATAAAAGAAAGAACGATAAATATGTTGGTATTGGCAAAATATAACGCAGCTATGGAAGCAAAAGACAAAGCTGCTAATATCATTCAATGAGTCTCGCAACATCATATGGATTTTTAATCCTAGCAGTTGTTTTGGGTGTAACTTCAAATAGTTTTGCTAAAAGTGCTGAAGGTTTTACCCTTCTCTTTCCAAGTATTATCACCGGTATAACAATTGTTGCATGTATGTATGCACTCTCAATGGTGATGAAAAATATTCCAATGGGAATTACCTATGCATCGTTTGCAGGATTAACTATTATTGCAACTGTAGTTGTTGGAATATTTAGATTTGATCAAATGCCTAATCTGTATTCAACAATAGGTTTAGCCTTTATTATAATTGGAGTTTTAATGGTAAACCTTTTGGGAAATAATTAAATGAAACCTTTGTTTGGATATTTATTTTTAGCTGTTGGTATTTCATTTGGAATAGCTTCAAATAGTTTTGCAAAAATATCTGATGGTTTTACAAAATTAACACCCTCATTTTTATGTATATTGTTTATGTGTATAACGATGTTTTGTATGGCAAAAGCTATGTCAGCGCTTCCAGTTGGATTTGCTTATTCAACATATAGCGGGTTAACAGTTACTGGTGTTTTGGTTTTTGCAATGCTTAAGTACAATCAAGTTCCAAATATATTTGCAACTATTGGAATTGTTTTAATTATTATTGGGGTTGTAATGGTTAATTACTTAGGGAAATTAAATTAATTAAAATTATCAGGTAATTTATGAGTACCATCATCTGACAAGATGATCTCAAATTCATCTACAACATTAGACAAATCTAATGAAGAATATAAATGAGGAAACATATTTCCATCAGAGGCTTGTTCCCAAATTAAATGATCTAACTTTAATGTTTCAACTTTAAGTAAAACTAAATTCTTTTGTTTTGAATAGTACTTTTCAAGAGTTCCTTTAACTTGTTCTTCTCCTGAAAAATGAATAAAACCATCCTGTATATCTTTAGCAGATCCCAAATAAGTTCCTGACTCTTTTACTTTTTGCCACTCAACTTTATCAATTATTTTAAAAATATATTTTAAATTCACAACTACCAGGAAGAATTAGGACCATTTAAAAACGCTAATTCTTCTTCAGTAGATTCTCTACCAAGAATTTTGTTTCTATGAGGATATCTGTGAAATTGTCTGATAGCTTTTGTGTGATCTTGCCAAAATTTTTTAATTTGAACATAACCTTCGTGTTCTCTTAAATATTTATTAAGCAAATAATAAGCCATGTCGTGATCTGTAATTTCTTCACTATGAATAAGAGGTAAAATCATAAAAAATCTTTGACTTTCATTCATCGCTTCAAGATAGCCTGCATAAACAGCATCATTTACTATCAATCTTGTTTTATGATCTTGAGCAAACGCCTTTTTATCATCTCTAAACATATTTCTTGAAAATTGATCAAAAAGAATAACTAAAGCTAACGCACTCATCGGTTGATCTTGCCAATCATCATATTCATTTTGAGAGGCAAGCTCATAATCATTTAAAAATCTATCTCTTATAATTTGATCAAAAGTTTCATCTTTTTTAAATCTTTTTTCAGCAGGTGTTTCTTTAAACCAGAAATCTAGTACTTCTTGTGCTTTTTTTGGGATCATTTAGAAACTGGTTTCAATAATTTTAAAAATTTATTGTGAACAATCTTATTAGATGACACTAAAATATTTCCAGCATTGACTGCATCTTTATTAGACCACGTGCTTACAATGCCACCTGCTGCTTTAATAATAGGAATTAATGGATGGATATCCCAAATTTTATTCGAGCATTGCATTACAGCATCAACTCTACCTTCTGCTAGATGAGAATAACTTAAAGCATCACTGCATGGAAATTGCATCAATTTCAAAATCTTTGGAATTTTTTTTTGTTGATTTAAAGAAAGTGCTCCATGAAAAGCTGCTGATAATTTTGCACCACTAAAAGTAGCTTTTTTATTTACAGATATTTTTTTTCGTTTACCGTTATCATAAACATAAGCAATTTTGTCAGAATAATTTAAATAATACTTTTTAAGAACTGGAAAATTGGCCAGTCCTAAAATTGGATATCCCTTGTAATTCAATGAAATCAAATTACTCCAAGTTGGATTACCGATTACAAAAGATCTAGTTCCATCGATTGGATCTATTACCCATGTAAAATCACTTTTAGATTTTTTGTGTCCAAACTCCTCGCCTATAACTTGATGATCTGGGAATTTCTTTTTTATTTTCAATCTAATGAATTTTTCAAAAGCCTTGTCTGATGTTGTGACAGGATCATAACCTTTGCCTTTAAGTTTATTAGAAACTTTAAAGGTTCCTTTTAACTTTGAATGATAAAAAGTTGTTAGATCTTTTGCTAACTTATTTAGAAAATTTGCATAAATGCTATATTTTTTTGAATTTAGTTGATCCACATCAATCTCTTACTATTTAATTTAAATTGAATAAAGTTAATTTTTAAACAAATTTTCTATTTGTGCTTCTGCATCTTTGATTGATTTTTCATAATCTAATGCCATTTGATCAGCACTTATTACATCAACTTTTTCAATACCAAAGAAATTTAAAATAAACTTTAGCCATGGGGTAAGGAAATCTTCAGAACTATTAAGTTTAGTCCCACCTGATGTAATCACAAGATAGGCTTGTTTATTTTTAAGTAACCCCTCTCTTCTACCATTAGGTTTGAACCTAAAAGTTTCTCCAATTCTAGCGGCCAAATCAGACCAAGCTTTCAAAGTTGCAGGAGGGCCATAATTATAAATAGGAGCTGAAATTATTATGATATCGCTTTCTTTTAACTCAGTCACCAGTTTATCTGAAAGTTCAAACATTTTTTTATGTTCCTCTGTTTGATCTTTTTCATCAATTTTCATTCCTGACTCGGTTAAACCACTTACAAACAACATTTCATCATCAAGATCTCTATATAAAACCTCGTCTCCAGGTTTTTTAATTTTATCTAATAATTTTTTTGCTAATGCTCTTGATGTAGAGCCTTTTTTTCTAGCACTAGAATCTATTTGGTAAATCTTCATAAAATACTTTTAACCGAAATTTTGCATAAATGGAAAAATTTTAATTATATAAAAACCTATCGCTTGCAACTGATTAGTTAGAATTAAAATACCTGTAATTAAAAGAATAATACCCCCTATTTTTGATATCAAATTAATATTTTTTTTAAAATTTTTAGAAAATAATAAAAATTTTTGAATTAAATAACCTGATAAAACAAACGGTATTGCTAGACCCAATGAATAAAAGCTTAACATTATAACTGCTCTAGTCAGAGTTTCCTCAATAGAAGCTAGAGCTAAAATAGAGCCTAAAATAGGTCCAATACATGGTGTCCATCCAAAACCAAAAGCTAAACCTATAACATAAGGAAATAATATATTTTGAGAACTTTTAGCTTCAAATCTTTTTTCTAAATTTAAATACCCAATATTAATCAAACCAACTAACTGTAATGAAAAAACTATTATAACTATACCAGCAATAATTCTAAGAATTTCAGAATTTTGTAAAAGGGTTTGCCCCAAAAAAGATGCTGATGCACCTAAAATAATAAATACAGTAGAAAAGCCAAAACAAAATAAAGCTAATGGTAAAAGTTTAATTTTTTTAGACTCTAAAATATCTTGTAATGATTGTCCTGAAATAAAAGAAACATAACCAGGGATTAAAGGCAAAACACATGGAGATAAAAAACTTATTAGTCCTGCTCCAAAAGCAATTAATAATTCAGTCATTTATCCTGTATTCTTCATTGCAGCAGAAATACCTGCTATCGATGTCATTAAAGCATCATCAAGAAACTTTTTATCTAATTCTTTATATTTTTTATTATTTATCTTATTCATAATATTTGCCTGAAGAATATTTAGCATCTCTGTGTAATTATTTCTTATAAATAATGCCTTTCTAAATTCTTTTCTTTCTTTAAATACCTCTTTTGGAGTAATCTTGTTATGCAATTTAACTAATGCTTTAAATTGAAATCTTAGTTTTTTACCAATTCGTTTTAAGGCTTCATCTGCTAAATTGTTTTCATAGATAATTGAAATTTCAGGATCAACCTTTGAAATTACCATATCTAAAATATCCATAGTAGACACAAAATAAGGCCAATTTTTTTCCATATCAGTTAGTGTTTTTGAAAATTTTTTAATTGATCCATATCTAAGAGCCTCTGTAGTGCCCAACCAAGCAGGCAACATCAATCTAATTTGAGTCCAGGCAAAAACCCATGGAATTGCTCTTAAACTTTGAATGTTATCAACATTTTTTCTCTTGGTTGGTCTAGACCCTATAGCAAGTTTTCCAAGAGATTTATGTGGAGTAACAGTCTTGAAATATCTTATAAAATCTTCACTTTGATTTAGATTTTTTCTATATGCAGAGGTTGAAATTTCAGACATTTTTTGAATTAAATCACGCCATTTTTTCTTTGATTTTGGTGGTGGATTTAATGAAGCATCCATAACAGCTCCTATGTAACTGCATAGATTATATTCAGCTAAAGGTTTATATCCATATTTTTGCTGAATAACTTCTCCTTGATCAGTAATTCTAATTTTACCATTGACTGTATTTGCTGGTTGAGATTTTAAAGTTGCTTGAATTGGCCCACCACCTCTTCCTGCGGAACCACCTCTACCATGAAAGAAGACTAAATCTATTTTATATTTCTTTGCAAGATTTCTCAATTCTTCTTGGAGTTTATATTGATGCCAACTTGCAGACAATTTTCCTGCATCCTTACTTGAGTCTGAGTATCCGATCATAACTTCTTGTTTGTTGTTAATTAATTTTCGATACCATGACAATTTGAAAAGACTTTCCATAATGTCTTTTGCATTTTTTAAATCTTCTAATGTTTCAAATAATGGCACTACCCTTAATAAATTCTTAGTTTGCGCTTGTTTTTGTAATAAATAAACTGATAAAATATCTGATGCTTTAGATGTCATTGATATTATATATGCACCTAAACATTGGTCAGGTTCTTTTGATATTTGTTTAAATGTATTCCAAACTTCTTTATTTTCTTTATCTCGTATAATTAATCTATTTATAAAATATTTTTTTTGTTTAATTAGCTTATTAAGTAAATTTAACTTTTTATTTTCATTCAAGTTTAAATAATTAATATTGAATTTCTTATTTATTGAAAAGTTTACTAATTTTTCATGTCTTGATGACTCTTGTCTTATATCGACTTTTGCAAGATTTATTCCAAAGCATCTTACCCTTCTAATCAAATCTAATAAATCTGAATTTGCTATAAGTTGGCTACGATTTAAATTTAATGAGTCTCTTACAATTCTGAGAGGTTGCAAAATTTCATTTTTATCTTGTAACAACTTATTATTGATGAGTGGTACATTTTTTGTTAAATGATTTTCGATTGATTGGTGAGTTAATCTAATTTTATCTCTAATAGGTCTTAAATAAACTCTATATGGTTCAAAAGTTTTACCAGTTACTTTTTGAATTTGGGTAGAGCATTCTTTCATAGATAAGTCTTGAATTAATTTAGTAAATTCTTTTTCATATAGTTTTGCAGCTTGCCATCTAGAAAATAGAATAACTTTTTTTGTAACTTCAGAAGTTACGTTAGGGTTTCCATCACGATCACCTCCCATCCATGATCCAAATTGAATAGGATTAAAACCTCGAGGTAAATCTTTTTTCAGATTTTTTCTAAAAATATCATTTAATCTTTTGTAAACTTTAGGAATAGTATCCCATAAACTATCCTCGATCACAGCTAGACCCCACTTAGCCTCATCTAATGGAGATGGTTTTGACCTTTTAAGCTCATCTGTTTTCCAAATTATAGTAATTTCCGTATAAATTTTTCTATCTATTTCAGTTATTTTAGAGGGATATTTCTTAAATAAATGTCTTTCCTCTGTTAATTTAATTAAATTTGCATACTTTTGGATTAGAGTTCTTCTTTTTACTTCTGTCGGATGAGCGGTAAGAACAATACCAATATTAAGATTTTTAGCTTGTTCATAAATTTTATTATTTGAAATTTTTTTATTCTTAAAAAGATTTTTGATTATATCTTCAATAAAGAGATTTTGATTTTTATTTTTAAAATATGGATTTTCATATTCATTGAGTTTCCGAGATGCATCTAGTGACTTAGCAAGATTCATCAAGTTTAAGATATGTGAAAAAGATCGAGTTATTTTGAAAGTTTTTTGAGGATTAAGTCTCTTAATTTCTTTTGAAATTTTTGAAAAAACCTTTTTTTTATTCTTATCTAGTAAAGTATTTTTGGAGAGTAGTCTTAATTTTTCTACTATATTAAAAAAATCTTCACCTTCCTGATCCTTTATAACTCTACCAAGAAATGTTCCTAATAATCTTATATCCTCCCTTAAGAGTTTAGTTGGTATCCTCTCATAATAAAGATCTCTTTTTTTCATTACTTAATATAAATTTTTTTTGTAATTTTCCTCTCATATTAGTTTTTACACTAAATAAAAATCCTGAATATCTATATTTTTGCAAATCTGTATTGCTCATACCTTTTGTGGCAGATGTAATAAAAAGCTCATTGTTTTTTTGTCCACCAAATGTGCAATTAGTTATATTTTTTGCAGGTAATTGAATTCTATGAATTAATTTTGCCCTATTATTGAATACAGAAACACAAGCTCCATGAAAATGGGCAACCCATAGGTTTTTATTTTTATCTAGCGTCATACCATCTGGAGACCCTTCTTTTGATGAGAATTTTTTAAATATCTTTTTATTTATAATCTTGTTCTTTTTATTTATTCTAATTTTATAAATTATTTTTTTAGAACTATCTGTGTGATAAAAATTTAATTCATCAATAAAAGCTGGTCCATTAGTAATTCTGTAATTTCTATCTACTCTAGTCAATAATAAATTTTTATCTAATTTATATAATGAGCCTTTTTCAATTTTTCTCTCAAGATTATCCATAGTACCAAACCATAAGTTTCCTTTAGGGTCCGTTTTGCCATCATTGACTCTATTTAATTTAATATCCTCTTCTATTAAAATGCTTTTAATAATTTTCTTTGTTTTGATATTTTGAATTCTTAATTCACCTTGAAGTCCCAAAATAAAAATATCTCCTTTAATATGAGCTAAAAAACCAATTTCTTTGTTAACTCTATATTTTTTCTTTTTATTATTTTTTGTGTTTAAAGAAAAAAAACTTTTCTTTTTAATATCTACAAAATAGATTGAATTATGTTCCTTAACCCAGAGTGTTCCTTCTCCTAGTTTGCATCTTAATTTCCAAAGTACTTTAGCTTCAGTTGTTTTAAGTTTATTCATAAATTTCAAATTCTTTGAGAAATTCAGGATCAGGTGTAATTCCTATACCAGGATTATCTGATACAGAGACAAATCCATCGTTTTGCTTTACTTGATCTGAGATTGAAAAACTTTCTATCGGTAGATCGGTAATAAAAACATTTTTTTCTGTTGTATCAAACTCCAACATTGATTTTGATGGAAACAATCCTCCGGGCATATCAGGTTGTGCTGTTAATAGATGCAAATTTACAGCGATACTTACTGCAGATCCCCATACATGATTTATAACTGGAATAAAGTTTGCCTGTGCTAGCGCTGATACTTTTAGATACTCAGTAATTCCACCTAATCCACAAACTTCTGGCTGAGCTATATCAATACATTTATTTTTAATTAACTCATTCCATCCATATTTTGTAAATTCGGCTTCACCACCTGCAATATTTGTATTGATTTTTTTTTTTAATTCTCTGTATCCATTATAATCTTCAGGCGCGACAGGCTCTTCAAACCAAAAAATATCAAGTTCATCCAAACCTCTCCCCACATACAAAGCATCATTTAAATTATAAGCATGATTTGCATCCACCATTAATTTAAAGTCCTTTCCAACAACTTCTCTTACAGATCTAACTAACTTAAGATCTTCTGTTGGGCCTAATCCAACTTTCATTTTCATTGCCTTAAAGTTTTTAGATTTAATTTGTTTAGCTTCTTCTTTAAATAAATCTACTAACTCTGAAGTAGATTTTTTCTGCAACATCATACCATAACCATAAACTGGTATTTGATCATTACATTTTCCACCAATTAATTGATAGAGTGGTGTGTTGGTTTTTTTTCCTAAAATATCCCACAAAGCTATATCAACACCTGATAATGCTTGAATTGGCATTCCCTTTTGACCGCTATCTCTTAAAAGGTTGTATACTTTGTGCCAAATAAACTCTTTATTGATTGGATCTTCACCAACAACTAATGGTTGGATAACTTTTTCAACAATAAACTTGTTAGCTAAAGCAATATTACCAGGTCCAAAACATTCTCCCCAGCCTGTAAGCCCTTCATCAGTTTGAACTTCTACAAGATGTGCAGTTCGGTGTTTATAATACTGTTGTGAATATCCTAATTCTTCTTCTAACTCATATCTAAGTACATGACTTTTAATAGAAGTTATTTTCACGATCGATTATAAAGCAACCACTTTCGAGTTTTGCTCCCCTAAGTTTTCTATTGATAGTTTCATTGTATCACCAGCTTTTAAAAACTGTTGCGGCTTCATCCCCATACCAACACCAGGAGGTGTTCCAGTAGTAATTATATCGCCCGGTTGTAAAGACATAAACTTGCTTACATAAGAAACTATTGTATTCACATTAAATATCATTGTGCTTGTGTTACCAGTTTGCATTCTATTCCCATTAACATCTAAACTCATTTTAAGATTATTAATATCTGACACCTCATCCTTTGTAACAAGGTATGGTCCTATAGGCCCATAAGTATCATGAGATTTTCCTTTAACCCACTGACCCATTTTTTCAATTTGCCATTCTCTTTCACTGACGTCATTAACTAAACAATATCCTAAAATATGATCTTGGGCTTTGTCTTCTGGAATATGTTTGGCCTCTTTACCAATAATGATTCCAAGTTCAACTTCCCAATCTAGTTTTTTTGATCCTGAAACAATTTCAACATCATCATTAGGACCAACTATACAGCTTGTTGCTTTCATAAACATTATTGGTTCTGATGGAACTTCCGCACCAGTTTCAGCAGCATGATCAGAATAATTTAAGCCTATAGCCACGAATTTACCTGGTTTTGTTATACAAGAACCCACTCTTTCACTTGCAGATATTTCTGGCAGTGAAGTTAAGTCTACACTTTGTAATTTTGAAATAGTATCAAAGTTAACATGATCAGGGTTTAAATCTTTAACATGTGAACTAATATCTCTAATTTTACCCTCTTTATCTAATGCTGCAGGTTTTTCATTTCCTTTTTGTCCTACTCTTAATAATTTCATAATTCTCCTTTTTTAATTAATTAAATTGAAATTCCACCATCAACAGAAATTGTTGTTCCTGTTGTAAATGTTGCATCATCACCTGCTAAATATACAGCTACTGCAGCAATTTCCTCTGCAGTTCCTAATCTACCCATAGGTTGTCTGGCTATGAAATCTTTCTTAGCCTGAACTGGATCTGGACTTTGATTAACTCTATCTTGCCATGAAGGTGAAAATACTGTTCCTGGTGCAATCGAATTACATCTAATATTTTGTTTTACAAAATCAGCTGCTATTGATTTAGTTAAACCAATTACTGCTCCTTTTGTAGTTCCGTATATAAATCTATTAGGAAATCCTTTTAAACTTGAAGCGCATGATGAAACATTAATTATGCTTCCACCATTTTGTTTAACCATTAAAGGTAAAATAGCTTTGCACATTTGATACATAGATTTTACATTTACATCAAAAGAAAAGCTCCAATCCTTATCTTCACATTCTAAAATACTCCCATGATGAACAAAACCTACAGCATTAAATAAAACATCAACTTTTTCAAAAGTTTTAACAAATTCTAAAATTGCTTTGTTGTCTGTTGAGTCTAAAGTGTGGACATTAATTTTAGGAAATTCTCTGTTTAAATCAGCTAAGGTTTTGTCATTTAAATCTGTTGCTGTAACACTTGCACCCTCATTATGAAAAGCAATTGCAGTCGCTTTACCAATTCCTTGGCCTGCTGCTGTTACTATGATTTTTTTACCTTCTAATCTTCCGCTCATTTTTTATTTATCCTTTCAATTTCTTTATAAATAGAACTATGGTCTGTCTCGCCGTGTCCGTTTTCAACAAGAGTTTTATACATTTCTTTAACTAAATTTGAAATAGGTAAATGTGTGTTATAACTATTTGCGCACTCTAAAATATTATTCATATCTTTTAAATGAACAGAGGTTCTACCTTTTGGAGTAAAATCTTTATCAATCATTCTTTTCCCATGTGTTTGAAGAATTTTGCTATCCGCCCATCCCCCTGACAAAGCTTTAATCATTTTATCTGGATTTGCTCCTGCTTTTTCACATAATGTTATGGCTTCAGCAACTGCTCCAATAGTTAATCCAACAATAACTTGATTTGCTAGCTTAGAAACTTGTCCGCTACCTGATGGTCCAACTAAAGTTGGGTTTCCCATTGTTTTAAATATATCAATCACTTCATCAAAAACTTTTTGATCACCACCCACCATTATTGCTAATGAAGCTTCTTCTGCTCCAATAGTTCCTCCTGATACAGGTGCATCTAAATAATTTATATTTTTTAATTTTAAATTATTATAATACTTTGTTGCAGTAGTTGGTTTAACTGAGCTCATATCAATCACTGTGGCGCCTGACTTTAAATTATCTAAAAAATTAGAGCTATTCATAACATCATCAATTGCTGTATCATCTGTTAGCATTGTAATTAAGACATCACTTTCATTTACAACATCATTAATTGTTGGTGAAATTTCTGCACCAAATTCTTTTAATGGCTCAGCTTTATTTTGTGATCTATTAAATGCTTTTAAATTATAGCCTGCTTTTAATATATTTTTTGCCATTGGCAGACCCATCAAGCCTATACCAATAAATCCTATTTTTTTATTCATTTATTTTTTTGGAATAAATTCGTGGAAATTTTGCGTAGTAAATTCTGGAAAGAACATTACACAAGCTAAAACAATTAATTGAATTAAAATGAATGGACCAAATCCTCTAAAAATATCTGTTAAAGATATATGTGGTGGAGTTACAGATTTTAAATAAAAAGCTGCTGGACCAAATGGTGGACTTAAAAAAGAAACCTGCATATTCACACAAAATAGAATTCCAAACCAAATAGGGTCAAAGCCAAGAGCTAAAACTATTGGTAAAAATACTGGCATTGCTAATAAAACAATTCCAACCCAATCCATAAACGCACCTAATATTAAGAACATTATTTGCATCATAAAGATTAAATACATTGGCTTTAGATCATAACCTAAAATCAACTCAGCAACATATGTTGGACCACCTGCTAAAGAGTAAGCGCCAGCTAGAGTTGTTGCACCAAATGTAATTGTTAAAATTGTTCCTGATGCTTTAAAAGTTCTAACTAAGGCATCCCTAAATAAAAACCATGTTAATTCTTTTCTAAAGAAAATTATGATCAATGTAGCAACAACACCCATACCTGCTGCTTCAGTAATTCCAGTGATACCAGAATAAATTGAACCCAAAACAATTACCACTATAGCAATTGGAGGCAGTAGTCCTGGAAGGTATGACATCTTTTCTTTGAAAGTTAAAGCTGGCTCATCACTTATCGGTGCAAGTTGAGGCTGAAGTCTTGTTCTAACAAGAATGTAAGTAATAATTAAACCTGAAATCATTAATCCAGGAACTATTGCTTCTTGAAATAACATTGTAATAGAAGTTTGGGTTGTTAATCCATAAATAATTAAAACAATTGATGGTGGAATCATTGTTCCTAAAGATCCAGATGCACAAATAATACCAATGGACATATCTTGATCATATTTTAATCTCAACATTTGAGGTAAGGCTATCAATCCAAGTAAAACTATTTCTCCCCCAATAATTCCACTCATTGCAGCCATGATCGTTGCCATTATTGCTGTTACAACACCAACTCCACCTCTAGTTTTTCTAAGCCAAGCATTTAGAGCATCATATAAGTCTCGCGCTATGTTCGAGCGTTCAAGTAATGAAGCCATAAATATAAACAAAGGAACAGATAAAAATGAATAAGTTACTACGAGTGAATAATACCTTGATAGTAAAATTCCAAGCGCGTGCTCACCAATATTTGCAAACACTACTACAGCAGCCATAAAACCAGAGGCAAAGCCAAGTGGAACACCTATAGAGATTAGTGCAAGTAAACCAAATATAACTATTAATGAAAGTGCTCCTATTTCCATATTATTTCAAATCTTTAGATGGGTCGTATTGTTTTTCTTTTGGATTTTTCCAATCTACTATTAAGTTATTTACTGATTGAACTGCAATAAGAAACACACAAATAAGTGTAAGTGGCTTCATAGTAGCAGGTATTGGAGGATCCCAAAAAGTTGCAAATCTTTCCCATGTTACAAATGATCTATGTGCATCTTCCCAACCTCCATAAATGACAGCTGCAGCAAATATGACTATTACTAATGTACTTATTAAATCAAAAATTCTTTGAGTTGGCCTTTCTACATAATCATATAACATCACAATTCTTATATGACTTCTAAGTCTTGTTGCATATATTCCACCAACTAAATAAATAACTCCTGCTAACCATAAACATAATTCATTTACCCACATGGTTGGTTTTTCCATAATATATCTCATAAAAATTTCGTACATCATCACAACTACAATGACTGGGATTAAATATTTAATTGTATGACTTATAAATAAAGTAATTCTGTCTACCCAATTGATTGGAAAATCATCTTTGCTTGCAACTTTTTCAGTTTGTTCTTGTAAGGACTTATCAAGCATAATTTTTTAAAATTTTGAAAAAGAAGGGCCTTTTCAGGCCCTTCAAGATTTTTCTGTATACTATAATTATAGGATACCGTTAGCTTTCATGTAAGCTTTGTGCATTTCTATAAGTTGAGCAGCCTCAGGAGATTTTGTCTTCCAAGTTTCCCACGCTTTTAGTGCAGAAGCTCTGAACTTAGCTCTCTCTGATGGAGCCCAGTCATGAAGAGTAACGCCCATACCTGCTAATTGTTTAACAGCTTCAGCATTTTTTCTTTCAACTAAGCTAGTGATAGTTCTACCAGCAATTTCTATTCCGGCTTTCATAGCACCTCTTTCATGCGCTTTTAACTTTTTCCAAACTTTAGAATTACAAGCTAAGTGGTCAGCTGGCATAGAGTGGAAACCAGGATATGTAGCATATTTATTTTGCTCATAGTGTCCACCTGCAGTGTTAGTTGCTAAACTAGAATAGTCAGCACCATCAATTAGACCAGTTTGTAAAGCAGTTGGAACTTCACCAAAATCCATTACGATTGGTTTAGCGCCTAACTCAGCAAAGATCATACTTTCCATTCCTGGAGGTGATCTAAATTTAAAGTCTTTAATTGATGCAACATCTGGAATTGGAACACTTGAAATAAGTGACTCATGTCCAGGTATCCACCAACCAATAAGTGTCATTCCATATTTATTGTATAATGCATCAACAGCATCTTGAGCACCAGGGTACTTTAAGAAATCATATTGTTGATAAGGGTTATCGTATCCACCCATTACATCACCTGCAAATTGGAACGCAGCATTTTTACCAGTTTGGTAACCAGCACCTGTCATATCACAGTCAATAATTCCAGTTTGTGCAGAGTTAAATACTTCAGCAGATTTTCCTGAAACTGATGATGAGTAAAACATTTCTACTTTTAAGCTTCCACCAGAAAACATTTCTACGTTTTTAGCGAATTGAGCTGCAACTTCACCATTTGGTGAATTAGCAGTAAAGTGAGTTTCAATCTTTAAAGTTTTTGCATTTGCAGAACCAAATAAAGCAACTGAAACAACAGCTACCGCAGCTATAGTTTTTGTTATTAATTTTAACATTATCTTCCTCTCGGTTATGTTTTTAATTATGTGACTAAATCATATTTGATTTTAAATTACAATTAAAACGGGGATAATATGTGTATAGAAATTATATATATTAATTAAATAACAACTTTTAGTTGTATTAGACTACTTCAGATATAAGTGGCTTGTTTTCAAAAAAACAAAAAATATTATCTACTGCCATCATGCTCATTGCTAAACGAGTTTCATGAGTTGCACTTCCAACATGTGGTAAGACAAAACAATTATCTAACTTCATGTATCTTTCATCTAAGTTAGGCTCATTGTTAAAAACATCTAAGCCAGCAGCATAAATTTTATTATTTTGAAGAGCTTCTATCAATGCATCATCATCAATGGTTGAGCCTCTTGAAGTATTAATCACTACAGCATGTTTGGGTAACAAACTAATCGATGATTTATTCAAAATATGTTTTGTTTCAGCAGTTGCTGGTGTGTGAATACTTACAAAATCACATTCGGGCATCATAGACTCTATATCTGAAAAATATTTTGCTCCATCCTCTAAATCAGAAGAAAGTTTATTTCTATTATAGTAAATAATTTTCATGCCAAATGCCTTGGCACATTTTGCAGCCATTCTGCCAATTCGACCCATACCAATTATACCAAGTGTTTTTCCAGTAACTGAATTTCCTATCATAAATTTAGTTAAATCAGGTTTTTGATCTTTCCATGTTCCAGATCTTACTAAATTATAAGCTTCACCAATTCTTCTAGAAGCAGCAAGGATTAATAAAATAGTTGTTTCAGCAACAGCTTCATTTAATACATTTGGTGTATTAGTTACTTTAATCTTTTTACTTTCAGCTGATTTAACAGAAATATTATCATAACCCACTCCTACTTGAGCAATAATTTTTAACTTTCCATTTAAATCTTTAAAAAATTCTTCTCCAATTTTATCAAAACCTGTTGATATAAATCCATCGTATTCATTGGCCATTTTAATAAGCTTGTCATTTGGAATTGGCTCATCATTAGGATTTAGAGTTACATCAAAATCTTTTCTTAATTTTTCTTCTGCTGCATCTGATAATTTTCTTGTAACTAAGATTTTTGCTTTCATAAAATTAATGTGAGTTTCTTGGTATACCTTTTTTAGTCGCCACATCTAAATATAGGGATCTAGATTTAATGCAAGCACCATCTTCAAGTTGTCCTACTGTGTTTCTAAAAATTTCTTGCCATGGAGTCTGATTGTCAATTTTAAGAAGTTTCTTTTTCTTTCTTCTTTTTTTAAATTCTGCTTGAGAAATTAATAAATCCACTCTTCTCTTATTTAAATCTATAGTCATTTTATCTCCAGTTTTAACTATAGCTAAATCGCCACCTACAGCAGATTCTGGTGAAACATGAAGAATTGATGGACTTTCAGAAGTTCCACTTTGTCTACCATCACCTATTGTTGGTAACGCATTTATTCCTTGTTTTAAAAGTCTATCAGGTGGCTGCATATTCACTACTTCAGCTGCACCAGGATAGCCAACAGGTCCACAGCCTCTAATTATTAAAATTGATTTTTCATCTATATTTAATTTTTTACTATTAATTCTCTTATGATAATCTTCAGGTCCTTCAAAGACTACTGCCTTTCCTGTAAACACATTAGGTTTTTTTGGATCAGATAAAAATCTTTCTCTAAATTCTTCACTAATTACCGATGTTTTCATTACAGCAGTCGAGAAGAAATTACTTTTCATAACTAAAAAACCTGCTTTTTCAGTGAGAGCTTCTTCAAAAGTTTTAATTACACTTCTATCTGCTTCAATTTTTCTTTTTAAATTTTGACCTACATTTTTTCCCGATACAGTCATTATGTTGGTGTGAATTTTTTTATGTTTCATTAATTCTTTCATTATCGCAGGTATTCCTCCCGCTCTATAAAAGCTTTCCATTAAGTATTCACCAGCTGGCTGACAGTTAGCAAGTAGTGGGATTGCATGACCTAACTTTTGCCAGTTAGATAAATCAAACTTTATTCCCATATGTTTAGCTATTGCTATTAAATGAGTTGTGCAATTACTTGATGCTCCTATTGCGCTTGCAACTACCACTGCATTTTCAAATGCTTTACGTGTCATAATTTTTGATGGTTTTAAATCTTCATGAACCATTCCAACAATTCTTTTTCCGGTTTCAAAAGAAATTTGCTCTCTTTCTCTATAAGGCGCTGGTATTACTGCGCAACCTGTTAATGACATTCCTAATGCCTCAGCAACAGAATTCATTGAGGATGCTGTTCCCATTGTATTACAGTGACCTATGCTTGGGGCTGAAGCTGAAACCATATCCATTAATTCATCATAATTAATTTTACCTTTAGATAACAATCTTCTTGCTTCCCAAATTACAGTTCCTGATCCTGCTAATTTACCTTTGTAAACTCCATCCAACATCGGTCCTCCAGATAAAACTATTGCAGGGATGTTAACTGTTGCAGCTGCCATCAAAGCTGCTGGTGTAGTCTTGTCACAACCTGTTGTTAAAATAACTCCATCAATAGGATATCCATAAAGTACCTCTACAAGCGAAAGATAAGATAAATTTCTATCAAGCATTGCTGTTGGTCTTTTTCCATTTTCTTGAATTGGATGTGTTGGAAACTCCATTGGAATACCGCCTGCTCTTCTAATTCCATCTTTTATTCTTTTGCTTAAAGATTGAAAATGTCTATTACATGGTGTCAGGTCACTTCCTGATTGAGCTATACCAATTATTGGATTCCCAGACTGAAGTTCTTTTCTTGTTAACCCATAATTTAGATATCTCTCTAAATAAATTGCAGTTTGTCCTGGGTCTTTTGGGTTATCAAACCACTGCTGACTTCTTAAATTCTTTTTTTTCATAGAAACAATGTAATAAAATTATTATGGCTTGTTTAAAGCATTATTTATATAATAAATCTGTGAATAATCTAATAGTTTTAAATCAGAATGATAATGTAGGGGTAAGTCAATTTATCATACCTGAAAAAACTAAAATAAAAGGTCATAATATAAGCACAATAGACCCGATACCTTTTGGTCATAAAGTTTGTCTTAAATCAATAAATAAAGGTGATCCTATTATAAAATATGATCAAATAATTGGTTTTGCATTAAATGACATTAAACCAGGGGAGCATGTTCATTCACATAATTTAGAATTTAGAGAATTTAAAAGAGATTTTAAAATTTCAAACAAAAAAAATATTATTAGTGAAAAAACTGACACCTTTTTTAACGGTATTTTAAGAGATAACGGAGATGTGGCTACAAGAAATTATATAGGAATTGTTAGTACAGTTAATTGTTCTGCAACAGTTACAAAAATGATTGTAGAAAAAATTAAATATTCTAATATCTTAAAAGAATATCCAAATATTGATGGCATAGTTCCTATAACACATTCTACTGGGTGTGGAATGAATACAGTTAGTGAAGGAATGCAAATTTTTCAAAGAACAATTGATGGATTTAAAAATCATCCAAACTTTTCTCATGTTTTTGTAATAGGTTTGGGATGTGAGTGTGCGCAAGTAAGTTTATTTGATGAATCTTTAAAAAAACATAATCGAATACATTTTTTAACTATTCAAGATGAGGGAGGAACTAAAAAAATTGTTGAAAAGGTATTTTCACAAATAAAAAATTTACTTAACGAAGCTAACGATATTGAAAGAACATCACAACCTGTAAGTCATTTAACATTAGCTTTACAGTGTGGTGGGTCTGATGGTTATTCTGGAATTACAGCAAATCCTGCTCTAGGTGTTGCGGCAGATCTAATAGTTAAAAAAGGTGGAAGCTCAATATTATCAGAAACACCAGAAATATATGGTGCAGAACATTTATTAATTAATAGAGCAAACTCTAAAGAGACAGCTGATAAATTAATAAAAAGAATTGAATGGTGGAGGCATTATACTTCAATTAATAATAGTTCAATGGATAACAATCCTGCTCCAGGAAATAAAAAAGGAGGCTTAACTACTATATTAGAAAAATCTTTAGGTGCAGTTGCTAAAGGAGGAAATTCTATACTTCAAGATGTATTAAATTATGCAGAACCTCTAAAGAATAAAGGATTTAATTTTATGGACTCACCAGGTTACGATCCTGTATCTGTTACAGGCCAAGTTGCATCAGGTGCAAATGTGATTTGCTTTACAACTGGTCGAGGCTCTTGTTTTGGATGCAAGCCAGTTCCAAGTTTAAAACTTTCAACTAACACTACAATGTATGAAAAAATGACTGAAGATATGGATATCAATTGTGGAACTATTGCTGAAGGAAAAGAAAAAGTGGAAGAAGTAGGACAAAAAATATTTGAATTAGTTGTAAATACAGCCTCAGGTAATAAATCAAAAAGTGAAATTAATGGCTATGGTGATGAAGAATTTAACCCATGGCAAGTTGGTGTTGTAATGTAAATATTTTTAAAATATTTACTCAACTATCACATGACTGAAACTAATAGACCACCCCTAGTAAAAATAATTCTATTGTCCGCAACAGGTTTTTTTATGTTTGTGTGTATGGACTCTTTAGCTAAATTTTTAGGAGGAGTGATGCCAATTACACAAGCTGTATGGGGTAGATTTTTTTTTCATTTTATAGCTTTAGGAATTTATTTTTTAATTTTTAGGCCAAAAATTAACTTAAAAAAAAATTTTAAAATTCAAATTTTAAGGTCTGTATTAATGATTACAGCAACTTTTTTTATGTTCAATTCATTACAAAGATTTGATTTAGTTGATATTTATGTAGTGTTTTTTTCTGCACCATTAATCGTTGCAATGTTATCAGCCATTTTTTTGAAAGATATTTTAAGCCTAAAAGGTTTGTTGTTAATGGTAATGAGTTTTGGATCAATTATATATTCTCTTGGTCCAAGCATGAAGGTTTTAAGCCCAGAATTAATTTTTCCACTAGTACCTCCATTATGTTGGGCTCTTTATCAATTTTTTACAAAGTTAATTTCAGGAAACAATGATCCATTTGCATCAATTTTTTATACAGCTATTACAGGAGCTATCGTTTTTTCAATTTACGTCTCTTTAAACTGGGCTCCTATTGAAAAAAATAGTTATTGGCTACTTTTAGTTTTATTAGGTGTATCAGGTTTCATTAGTCACTTTATGCTGATTTACGCGATTCAATTATCTAATTTATCTTTTGTAACTAATTTTCAATATTCACAATTAGTATGGTCTACAATAATAAACTTTATGATATTTGGTGTGCCAATTGATGTTAATAAAATTTATGGAGTAATTGGAATTATTGTCTTTGGAATATTATTTATCAAAACTGAAGGTTCCAAAAAAAAAGTTAAAATAAAAAATTAATTTATTTTTTTAAACAGTTATTGACTAAAATTGCCATTAATATCCATATTATAAAAGCTTCACCGTTGGTAAATGAATAGTCTGCGCCAGCAAAGCCAGCTATAATATTTATAGAATAAATGATTATTGTAGAAATAACTAAACTAACTAAAAGTTTTATAAGTCCGTTTACATAATTCATCTTTAAACTTTATACATATTATTCTATTATGTAAACTTCAATTAATTATTATTATGAACAATATTGGATTTATTGGTGTGGGCTATATGGGTTACGGTATAGCTAAGAATATTGTAAAACATGGCCACAATCTTTTTGTGGTGGCAAACAAAAATAGAAAGCCTATCGAGAAAATTGTTAGTGAGGGTGCTAAAGAAATAGTATCTATCAAGGAATTTTCAAATAAGAATTTAGATTGTTTGTTTATGTGTGTTACCAACACACCAATTGCTAAATCTATATCTGAAAAGCTTTCAAAAATACTAAATGCAAAAACTATTATAATAGACATTACTACTCACAACAAAACTGGCTCAATTGAAACAGAAAAAATATTTAAGTCTAATAATATTAATTATATTGAATGCCCAGTAATGGGTGGTCCAGTTCAAGCAGAAGAAGGTGTCTTGGGAGGTATTGTGGGTGCATCAGAAAGTAATTTTAAATTAGCTGAACCATATTTAAAGATCTTTTGTAAAGATTATTTTTACTTTGGCCCAGTTGGTATGGGTGCAAAATCTAAGCTTTTAAACAATTTTTTATCGTTAGGAAATGCAGCTTTAGTCAACCATTTGGCAAAAACAGCTATAAAATTAGACTTGGATTTAAAAAAAGTTTTTGATGTTGCTAAACTAGGATCGGGCAATTCAACGGCGCTAGTGAGAGTTTTTGATAATTTACTTAAGGGTGATTTTACAGGTTTTAAATTTACAGCAACTAATTCTGTTAAGGATTTAACTTATATACAAGATCTATTGAAAGATTTTCCTGAGGCTGAAAAAGTAGCAAAGGTAAATAAAAATTATTTCCAAAAAGCTGTTGATGATGGTCATGGAGAAAATTTTATAAGTGAATTGATAAATAAAAATTAATTAAAGACTAAAATTAAATTATCGAGATTTTACTAAAGCAGCAGGTTGTATTCAAGAAGTATATTTTCATTAATTGTAAATAAATCAATTGATATTTTTTTATTAATAATTACCTTTATTAATAAGGAGGTCATTATGCTAAATCTTACACCACCTGATACATAACTGAACAATAAATCCATAAACAAGAAAAATAAAATCCAATCGGATTTAAATGCCAAAGAGGCTATATAAGGGAGCTCTTTAGGTAATCATCTTAAAGAGCGAACCCTTAAAATTTAATTTACAGATTTTAAGATTTCTAGTGGAAGTGGTGCTTCTGGGTATTTTTTTTTACATAGCTCTTCGTAATTTTTACAAAAATCTATGATAGTTTCGAAGACTTCATTTTCTTTTTTATTTAAATCTAATTTTGATATCAAATCACTTCTGTCTTTTTCTAACTCTTTAATTTGTTCATTTGAAAAAAATTCACCTGTTTCAATTTCCCAAAAGGTATTGTTCATTTCTTCGTCAGTTAAATCATTTAATTTCTTTTGTAAAACTTTTATAGTTTCGTCATTTGTTTGTTTATCTCTCATTGGTGAATTTTTTAATTTTGCAAGGCATTTGTCCCTAAGACCTTCTATAAAATGATTGTAAGGTTTTCCCTCAGAAAGATCTCTAAAATGGTTACTGGTAAAATATTTTTTTATTGCTGACTTTGTTGAAACTTTTTCTTTACCTTTAACTATAGATACCTGAACATAAACTTCTTGGCTTATATATTCCTCTAAATGTTCTTGTACTTTTGGTGGAATCATATTCAAATTATATCTAAGTAAAACTGTTAATGTTCTTCTCTATATTTGCTATGACAAGCTTTACAATTACCCCACATTAATTTTCCAACAGTTCCCTTAATGTCGTCTGTAGTTTCAATTAAAGAGGTTAGTTTAATCATATCAACAGATGATTTTTTCATTAGTGTATTGAAATTTTCTTTATCCTGCCAAATAGTTGGTAAAGCACCGGTTTTAAAACCCTCTTTAGAATTTTCAGGAAATAATCCCAACAATACCTCATAATTTTTACTCATTTCAATCATCAATTCTTTAGCTTCATCAAATTCTCCATTAGCAGATAAGGATTGAACTCTTTTTGCGGTCTTATAATTCTTACTAAATAAAGCCTTTCTTGCTTTGATAGTATCTTCAGCCGACTGATCAGAATAAGCATTAGAACCTAAAAATACTAAAATAATTATAAACAAACAGGTACCAATATTGTTTGCAATATGTTTAATTGGGAAATGCATGTTAAAAATACTTTAACAGAGTATGGTTTAATCTCAAAATTTTTACATTGGGCAAGTGCTGCATTGCTTCTCATTCAAATTCCGCTTGGATTTTATTTGGTAGATTTAGATTTTGGACCAGAGAGATTGAGCTTTGAAAATATTCACGTGATAATTGGTTTATCTATATTTTACTTGGTAATTTTAAGGTTAATTTATAAAATCTTTAACCCAACACCAAAATTAGAACCAAGTATTTTTAAAGGTCAAAAATTTCTAGCAAAGCTAAATCATGTACTTCTGTATGTGACAATTCTATCAATCACAATATCAGGAATTTTTAAGAAATTATTCAATGGAGAAGCACTCACAATCATTTTTAAAAAAATTAAAATTCAAGATAATTTTGAATTAGGAGAATTATTTTATGATATTCATATTTTTTCAAACTATTTACTGATAGCTCTTATCATTATTCATTTAATGGCTGTGATTATCCATAAATTATTTTTTAATGACAATTTATTAAAAAAAATTCTTTAGCTAATGAATATTTTTTGCATTCTTTATAATATGATGCAAGTTCAACCCTCGGTCACATAGTTTTATCAATCCTGTAATATTTGTTATTCCTAAATCTTTTGCTTTGTTTAAAAGAAACAAAAACAATCTAGCTGTTAACCAGCAATCACCTAGGGCAGAATGTCTAACTTGATCATCAGCTTTTATATTAAAGTGTTCACATAAACTTGTTAGTTCATAATTCTTTAAATCTGGGAAAAGTCCTGCAGTAAGATGAATTGTATCAATTGGCTGAATAACCTTCATTCGATTGGCAAGATTAGTATTTTTAGCATTGTTTTTTAAAAATTTAATATCAAAATCAATATTATGACCAACTAAAACACTCTTTTTAATAAACTTTAGTATTTTATCTTCTATTTCAATTAATGTTGGTTTGTCTTTAACATCTTCATCCTTAATGTTGTGTATCATAGTTGATTGTTCTGGAATTTTTATTTGAGGATTCACTAATTCATCTAAAATCACATCTTCTCTGATCTTAAATTCACTAATTTTAATAGAAGCAACAGATACAACTTTATCTCCCTTAGACACTCTCAATCCTGTTGTTTCGGTATCTAAAATTGCAAAATTAGATTGCTCAAGTGTTACTCGATTAAACAACTTTTGTTTTTCAAAATAATATTTAATCTTATTAAAAATACTCTTCACCAATATCTACTCTTACCCTTTGTTTTAATTTTCTAATTTGTTTAAGATAAATTTTTAAAACTTTTTTTTCTCTTTCAAGTAAAGTTTTTGGATCAATAAAATTTTTAATTGTTAAACCTTGTTTTGTTCTTTCAACTTGATTTTTAAGTAAAATATTTGACATAAAACGATGAGCATTTTTGAAAAAATCTACTTCATCAACAGTTAAAACCTTTAATTTATTTAGTTCATTTAATCGCTCAAATGTTGAAATTTTTGTAACCTTATGTTTGATTGAATATAATCTAATACTTTCTACCAACGGAAGTGTTCCTGTGTGTTTTAGGTTTAATAATCCTAAATTTTCCTTATCATTTTTTTCTAAAATAAATTGACCAAAAAAACCAATTGCAGCATCACTTTGTTCTTCACTAAAATACAAAAACTTTAATAATTTTTTTTCATGCAGTTTTTTGTTTAAATAAATCTTTAAATTTTCAGCTAGTTTTTTTTTACCATAAATAGATCTAAAATCGTAAAGCATATCAATATTTCTCATATCTTGAGGGGTGTGATTATCTAAAAATTGAGTAATTTGATTTTTCCATTCTGGTACACTTTTTCTCCACAATGGATTACTTGCCATTAAGTCTCCTTTACAAAAAGGAATACCGCAGTCATCCAAAGTTTTTGTAAAATCCTTAGCAAGTTCATTAAAATATAAATCTAATTTTTTTGGGTCTTCATTGTTACTTTCATAGATTATTCCATTATCCTGGTCAGGATGCAGAAAACTTTCCATTCTCCCCCCTGAGCCCATAACAATGACCGAATATTCTGGAATTTTTTCTATTATATTTTTTTCCCCAACTCTTTTTTCTGCCAATCGAATTGCCCTACGGTAGATGACATTATTTAAAAAACTTAATAAATATGAAATATCACCTGGATAAGCATTTCTAACTAACATGTTATTAGCTAAAACGACTTGTTGTTGTTTAATTTTAATTAAACCTGAAACGTCTTGCTCATCATAAGTCATGTTGTCAATTTGATTGACCACATCTCCTAATTCAGCTTGCAAAGCTGTATTCATATCAATCATTCCCTGTATTTTTAAACTCATATCTAAAACAGGAAGATGATTTAAATTTAATTTTCTCATTTTGCCTACCGCATGAAATAACAAATCATCCTCATAAACAAATTTAACTGGATGTGTCATAACTTGATCAACTTTTGTTTTCTCATCAGTGCTAAAAGCGACCCTTTTAAGAATATCTTTTTCAGTTATTATTCCGATCATTTTTTCATTTTCTTGAATTATGACAGTTGATTTTTTTTCTTTTCTGAGTTTCTCAATAGTTGTTTTAACCAGTTCATTTTTTTCAACCAGGATAAAGTCATTAGTCATATAATTCATGACTTTATTAGTAAACAAATCTACACTGTTAGATCTTTTAGACATTTTTAGATATAATTATACATTGCAACTTATCGTTAAATATAATTTTTTTTTTAAAGTTTGAATTAATTTCATTCACTCCCTTTTTGATTTGATTTAGATCAAATTCTAATAATATTGAAATATACCTATCGTTAATCATTTGAAGGTATTTTGATTTTAAAATTTTAACTTTATAAATAAATCTTTTTGTCTTACTAATTTTGTTGTTTTTCTTTAGTAGTGCAATTATCTTTTTGTCCCTATTCAAAGATTTTTTAAGTTTACTGTTCATTAATTTGAATGTAGGGATTTCATTTTTATATGGATCTAAAGTTAACACCATAATAACACCATTTGGTTTTAGATATTTTTTACAAAGTTTAATTAGTTTTTTGATTTCTCTTATTTTCAACAAGTGAATTGTTTGTTTTATTAAGATTAAATCAAAAAACTTTTTATTTTTGTCTAAAAAATTTAAACCATTTAATTTTTTAAATCTAATTCTTTTATCTTTGTCTTTGTGGTCTACAATATCGATACCTGTAGGTTTAGATGTTAACTTTAATTCATTATATAAGTTTCCAGAAATTTTGCCCCTTCCACACCCAATATCTAAAATTTCAGATTTAGAATTAAGATTGCTGTTTTTAATTAAGAATTTACTGAAAGATTTAATATAATCTTTTGAGGACAACCAAGTTTTATTATCCCAATTTTTTAACGATACCATTTTGTTTTTTTTATAGAAATCTAATCCTCTACTTCTGATAATAGTGATGCATTTCCACCCATTGAAGCAGTATTGTTAGAAATACTTTGTTCATGGCATAACCGTTTTAAATACTCAGGTCCTCCAGCTTTTGGACCTGTGCCTGATTTTTCATATCCCCCAAAAGGTTGAACTCCTACTACTGCACCAATCATGTTTCTATTTATATAAATATTGCCAATTTCAGCTTTTTCTACCACCCTATCAATGGTTTTGTCTATTCTACTGTGTATACCAAGTGTTAATCCAAATCCAAGATCATTAATATCTTCGATTAATTGATCTAAATTTGAAGCTTTATACTTCAGCATGTGGACTACTGGACCAAATACTTCATTTTTTAAATCTGATAGTTTTTCAATTTCAATTAATGTTGGTGGAATAAAATTACCTTGATTTAAATTTATCTCTGTTTGGAAAACTTTATCAAATTTTTTTATATGATTATTAATATTATCAAATGCTTCAGTATCAATTACTGGCCCAATATCTGTTGACAATTCTTCTGGATTACCGACTTTTTGTGTTTTCATTGCTCCAATTAAAGTATGCTTAGTATGTTCATAGATATTTTCTTCAACACATAATATTCTACAAGCTGAACATCTTTGCCCCGCACTATCAAAACCTGAATTAACTACATCTTTTACAACATGCTCTGTTAAAGCTGAAGTATCTACAATCATGCAATTAAGACCTCCTGTTTCTGCAATGAAAGTTGGAATATTTTCTTTTTGCTGAAGATTAGATTGAATAATTTTTGCTGTTTCTAAGGAACCAGTGAAGATGACATTCTTAAGTTTTTTATCATTAATAACTTTTTTTCCAATTAATGCTCCGTCACCTAATAGCAATGCAATTGCGTTACTGGGCAAACCAGCTTTTAATAAAAGTTTTATGATATAATATGCTGCAAATGATGATTGTTCAGCGGGTTTGGTAATTACTACATTGCCAGTAATAAGTGCAGCAACAGTTTGACCTATAAAAATTGCTACTGGAAAATTCCAAGGGCTTACCACAAACGAAAGACCTTTTCCTACCATTCTGTATTGATTAAGTTCTCCAGTTGGTCCTTTTAATGTTTGAGTTTGAAATAAATTTAAAGCTTCTTTTGAATAGTATCTGCAAAAATCAATTGCTTCTCTAATCTCTGCAATTGAGTTTTTAATACTTTTACCAGACTCTTTTGCACATATTTCAATAATGTCATTTGCATTATCTTCAATTAAATTTGCAAATTTTAAAAAAATCTCAGCTTTTTTTTCAATTGGAAATTTTTTCCATTTTGAAGAGTATTCTTTTAAGCTTTCAATTGCTATTTCAGATATCTTCTCATCAGCAAAATACTTTTTGCCTAAAACTGAAGAGCTATGAGGAGATTTTATATCTATCTCTTTATCTGATTTAATATCCTTACCATTAATTAATGAGTAAGCTTTAATATCTTTAAATTTTCCATTAAATTGAAAACTTTTAACCACATCTTCCTCACTTAAATCTAAGCCTTTCGAATTTTTTCGATCTCCATAGATATCTATTGGTTTTTTAATTTTGTCCTCATCAAGTTTTTCAATTTTAGCAAGTGGGGATTGAATTAACTTTGAGACATCAAAATCTTTTGTTTTTAGTTGATGAATAAATGAAGTGTTAGCACCATTTTCTAGTAATCTTCTTACTAAATAAGGTAGTAAATCTTTGTAGCCACCAACTGGCGCATAAACTCTACATTTAAAATTTTCATCTTTTTCAAAATATGAATAAATTTCATCACCCATTCCATGTAATTTTTGAAATTCAAAATCCCGATCTTTAAAAAGAGTTTTAATATATGAAATACTATGAGCGTTGTGGGTCGCAAATTGTGAAAAAACATTATCATTTTCATAGAGCTTATGAGCACAAGCTAGATATGATATGTCGGTTGCAAATTTTTTAGTAAACACTGGGTAATCAATAAAACCTTGTTCTTGAGCAACTTTTATTTCTGTATCCCAGTAAGCTCCCTTAACCAATCTAATATTAATCTTTTTATTAACTTCACTTAAATATTTCTTAAGCCAATCTAATACAAAAAAAGCTCTCTTTTGGTAAGCTTGAACCGCAAATCCAAAACCTTGATATTTTTCATCAATCAATTTACTTTCAATTATTTCCTTAAATATGAATAACGATAAATTTAATCTATCAGCTTCTTCTGCATCAAAACAAATATCAACATTATTTTCTCTTCCAAGTTCAGTAAGTTTATAAGCCTTTGGAAAAAGTTCTTTTTTTAATAGATCTAATTTGTTTCGCTCATATCTTGGATGTAGAGATGATAGTTTAATGGAAATACTTTTTTTATGAGGGTTCTTTCCTTTGCCAGTTTTAATTATTGCTTCTTCATATTGACTATAATATCGATCAGAATCCTCATAAGTAACTGCTGCTTCACCCAACATATCAAATGAAAAAGTATATTTGTCATGTTTTTTTTCATTACTAAAATTAATTGCTTTTTTGATATCTCTTTCAAAAACAAATTGTTTAGCAAGAATATTAATTGCTTGCTTGATTGCATTTCTTAAAATTGGGCCTGAAAGATTTTTAACAACTTTACCTAATATATTTTTATTTTCTTCAACTTTTTCTTCAACAATTTTACCTGTTAATAAAAAAGCTATTGAGGAGATATTTACAAATAAATCTTTATCATTTTTGATATATTTTTTCCAATCTCCTATTGGAATTTTGTCTTCTATTAAATCATTAATTGTTGTTGCATCTGGTATTCTTAAAAGAGCTTCTGCTAAACACATCAGCACAATACCTTCGTTGCTTGTAAGTGAGAACTCATGAATTAATTTACTAAATGGGCTTCCAGCTTTGTAGTTTTGAGCATTTTTAACAATATTAATTGATAAATAATCTATTTGTTTTTGATTAAGTTCTGAAAAATTAGACACTAGATAGTAAAAATGATCTTTGACTAATTTTTTTTGATTTAAATATTTATTATCGAATATATTTTCCATTGCTTAGTGACAGGCTATTCCAAACTTTTTTAATCTCCAATAATTGTAAGGCCAGGGAGTTAAAAAACCCACAATTAACATGATTGGCGCAATCCACCATGTTAACATTGCCCCACCTGTTAAAAGATAATCAGTTAAGTTCATTGCAATTTCCATACTAATCATTGAAATAAAACTCATCCCACATGCAATTTTAAATGCACTTTTGAAATTAAAATTCTGTCTCATTAATATTATAGTCTCTAGAATTATACTTGTGATTAAACCGTTTATGATTGCTAGAGTCATAATGGCTACAACTGTCCATGGAATTTGTGTAATTTGAAAAAATAAGATAGTTCCAAAATCTCCAATCGAACAACCAATCACACACCACATCGTATTTTTAGCACTTGATTTCCAAGTGTGATTACATGACCAATCAAATGTGGAGGTATTCATAATAATTTGATATTAATATTTTATGATCTTTAAACAAGTATTTGACATTAAAACTTCAACTTATACGTATTTAATTGCTTCGGCAAAAGGTCGCGAAGCTATAATTATAGATCCAGTAATCGAAAATGTTAATGAATATATTCAACTTTTAAAAGCATTAGATCTTAAACTTGTAAAAGTCATTGATACTCATATTCATGCAGACCACGTAACAGGAGCATCTAAATTAAAAAAAGCAACAAATTGTGCAACTATTATGGGAGAGCACACACCTTCTGAAGCTGTTGAGATTAAAGTTAAAGATAACGAAATAATAAAAATTGATGATTTAGAAATTAAGTCAATCTATACACCGGGGCATACATCGGAAAGTTATAGTTTTTTACTAGAAAACTATTTATTTTCAGGTGATGCGCTTTTGATTAATGGGACTGGAAGAACTGATTTTCAAAATGGAAATTCAAAAGATTCCTATCATTCAATTTTTGATAAACTTTTAAAATTACCTGAAGAAACTCTTCTTTATCCTGGTCATGATTATAATGGTAAAAAAGTAAGTACGATTGGAAATGAAAAAAAATTTAATCCTAGATTACAGGTTAAAAATGTTGATGAATATATTGAAATTATGGCAAACTTAAATCTGACTAAACCAGATATGATGGATAGTAATGTTAGTAGAAATATTCAATTAGGTATTAATTGAATATAATAAAAATTAAAAACCAATAAGAAATCAATCCAGAAAATATTGTAGCGATTACATTTTTGCTAACAAGACCGACGACTATTGCAATAGTTGCTGCAAATATTTTTGGATTATTTTCAATTAAAACATCTCCCGTCATATCTAAGAAAATAGCTGGAAAAATAATTGCTGGAAATATTGCTGATGGAACAAATGACAAAACTTCTCTCACTCTATCTGTGAACATTTCTTTTTTAAGTATTGCAATCATTAAATATCTTGAAAAGAAAGTAATTAAACCACAGTAAATTATTAATGACCACTCAACCATTATTTAACCCTTTGAATTTTGTTAAAATCATTGCTGCTATCAAACCGCTTGTTGCTGCTACTATTACGTACGCTTTAAATGGAATAATTTCATACCCAACTGTTGCTATTAAACCAGAAATAATAATTACAATTACATTTATTAATTTTCTTAAATCGTCAACTATTAAAGCTAAAAATGTTAAGGGAACTGCAAAACTTAATCCAAGTTTTTCTGGTATTATTGAACCTAAAAATATTCCAATTATTGTTGTTATTTGCCATATAACCCAACAAGTAGCCCCTGCACCAAATGAATGAAAAGCTTTATCTTTATCAGAACTTTTTTTTAAATAAGAATTTGTTACTGCAAACGCTTGATCAACTAAAAAATAAGAAATTATTATTTTCCACGTCATTTTAAAGTCTGACATATGTTCTGATAAAACAGCCCCATATAGTAAATGCCTTGAATTAACTGCTCCTACTGAACTCAGTATTACCAATGAAGAAGCACCAGCAGAGAAAAGTTGTAAGAAAATTATTTGTGATGCTCCACCAAAAATAATAATCGACATAGCAATTGTTGTTATTGGTGATAAACCGAGATCAATAGCCAAAACTCCAAATATTATTCCAAAAGGAACAACAGGTATCATTAATGGGCTTACATCTGCCACGCCTTTGAAAAATATTTTAGATCTATTACTCATTTAAAGACGCTATGTATTAGAAGCAAACTATATGGTCAATATTTATTGGTCGCTTGATACCAAATTTTTCATCAATTTCATGTTGGTGCATATGGTGTGAATGGACAAAAACAGGGATAAGTAAATCACTATTAGTTTTTAAAGTATATATAAAGTTAGTACCTCTAAATTTTCTATCTACAACTTCTAGCTTTAAATTGCTCTGGTCATCATGTTCTAGATCTTCAGGCTGCAATAATAATTGAACATCTGAACCCTTTGGATAACGTTTTGTAAAATTGCCATTAATGGTTCCCAGATCATCACTTTCTAAGCTATTTTCACCGGTAACTTTTGCTGGAATTAAAATTCCTCTATTTAGAAAATTTACAACCTCTACAGAATTTGGAAAATGGTAAACATTATAAGGATCATCATATTGTTTGAGTTGACTGTCTAAAATTATTCCACATTTGCTTCCAAGGTAAAAAGCTTCATATGAATCATGTGTTACTATTATTGTTGTAATCTTAAGGTCAGTCAAAACTTGTTTTAGTTTAACTTGAATCTCTTCTTTAAAACTTTGATCTACGTTTGATAATGGCTCATCCAATAAAAGTAAATCTGGCTTAGAGAGTAATGCTCTAGCTAACGCTGCTCTCTGTGCTTCACCAGAGCTAATTTGGTGAGGAAATTTTTCTTTGACATGATCTAAATGAAGAAATTTTATAACTTCTTCAATAGTTAAACTTTTTTTCTTTTTTTTATTTCTCTCAGCTCCAAATTTAATGTTTTCAAGGACATTGTAATGAGGAAACAGTGAGTTATCTTGAAATGCTAATGAGATATTTCTATTTTCTGGTTCAATATGAACATCTTTAGATGAAATAATTTTATTTTTTAATGAAATTGTTCCAGACTGAATTTTTTCTAATCCAGCTATTGTCCTTAATATAGTTGTTTTACCAATGCCAGATGGACCTAAAAGACAAATAATATCACCTTCATTTTCTATTGTTAAAGAAACATTGTTAACTTTGCTTTTAGCACTTGCTGCAAAGGTAACATTGTCAATTTCTAAAAAATTTTTTGGCATATAAGAATTAATCCTTAAGAATATATCTAGATGTAATTAAAATAAAGAAACTTGCAATAAGAATTAAGAATAATGAGGGTGCTGCAGCAGCTTCTAATAAGTCCTGAGATGCAAATATGTAGGCTTGAGTTGCAAAGGTCTCAAAATTAAAAGGTCGCATTATTAGTGTTATAGGTAACTCTTTTATAATTTCTATAGCAATTAATATTCCAATCAACATAATAGAATTTTTTAAATAAGGAATATGTATATTTTTAAAAGTTTTAAATTTTGAATAACCTAAAAGATATGCACTTTCATCAATTGAATAATTTATTTTTAAATAACCAGATTTGATTCCATTACTTGCTAAAGAATAAAATCTAATAAAATAAACAATAACCAAACCCAATACAGAACCAATGAAAATAGATTTTATATTTCTAATTTCAAATAAATTTATAATATTATTATCAAACCAAGAAATAAAAGTGATAAATGCAACTGCTAAAATTATGCCAGGAATAGCATATCCAGATATTGAAAAAGTAGTTAAAATTTCTAGAAATTTACTACGAGAAAGTCTATTTCCATAATTTGAAATAAAAGCAAAACCAATCAGAACTATACTTGATAATAAAACTAGAATTATTGTGTTAGAAAATAATTCAAATAAATTTAAATCTGCTAAATGTTTTGGAAAAATAACTGTCCAATAAAGCATTTGCAAAACAGGAAATAAAAAACTAATAAAAAAAACTAAAAAACAAAATGAAAAGGCTAGCCAAGCTCTTAAGCCATATAAGGTTGTTAATGATTTCTTTTTAAATCCACCTTTACTTGGTGAGTGATACTGTGCTTTTTTTCTAGATAAATTTTCTAATATGAATAATCCGAGGATAAAAATTAAAAGGTAAAAAGATAATTGATTTGCTAAGGCAAGATCATCAAAAGAAATCCATGCGTTATAAATTCCAGTCGTAAGTGTCGAAATTCCAAAAAAAGATACTGAACCAAAATCAGACAAAGTTTCCATGGCAACCAGTGATAATCCAGCTACTATTGCGGGTCGTGCTGATGGTAAGATTATTTTTAAAAATGATTTTTGTTTAGTAAAACCAAGATTTCTTCCAAGTTCTATTAAATTTTGTGATTGATAATGAAAAGAAGCCCTTGTTAGCACGTACACATAACCAAATAATGAAAATGAAATTGAAAGTATTGCGCCCATCATTCCATCAAATTTAGGTATTGAAGAATTGTAGTCACCTTCACCAAATAAATTTTTTAATATGGAAAAAGCTGTTCCATAATTTTCAAAAAAAGCTGTCAAAGAATATGCATAAATATAAGAAGGTACTGCGAAAGATAAAATCAATGCCCACTTAAAAAAATTTGCTCCTGGAAATGAATAAAATGAAACTAAATAAGCTCCTGTTACTCCGATCACAAAGGTAAGAAATAAAACACCCAATAAAAGTGATAAAGAGTTAAAGATATAATCATATAGGAATGTATTTTTGATAATACTTGAATATTCACCAGTGCTCTCAAAAAAGCTGGAAAATACAGTTAGAATAGGTATTGCAACTGCAATTGAAATCAAAAAAGAACTTAAATACCAAATATTTATTTTTCTTAAAAACATACTTACCCTTTAATGTTAAGTGAACATAACTAATAGAAGGGTAAGGACTATTAAATTATGTTCACTTTTTGAAAATTAATCTTTTTTATCAAAAATATTTACGAATTGATCAGTCTCATCACTTTTGATTTCAGATAACTTTCTGTTATTCATTTTTTTTTCAATTTTTTTACACTCTGAGAAACACGGATCGCACCCCTTAGAAGACTTATTATAATCAAAATTTAATGAATTCTTTTTTATCATTAATTACTTCCACTTAGCTCCAAGCATACACTCTAAAGCTGTTGCCTGGTTTTTTCCATAATTAACTACTTTAGTATTTAAATCTTGTTTAAATCCTAGACCCATTTTTTTAACTAAGTCATGAGGCTCAACACCATCAATCATTGGATATTCAAATGTATTATTAACTATATGTTCCTGTGCTTCTTTTGTTAAAAGAAATTCAAGAAGTTTTTTTGCATTATCTGGATTTGGAGAATTTTTTAAAACTCCACCACCACTAATATTCATATGCGTTCCTCTATCTCCTTGATTAGGAAAGAACGGTAATACTTTTTTAGCAGCTGATTGTTGCTCAGCTCCTTTTTTTCCAGATAACATTAAAGCCAAATAATAAGTATTCGCTACAGCTAGGTCTGCTTCTCCTGCGGCTACTGCTAAAATTTGAGCTCTATCATTACCCTTAGAGTCCCTCGCCATATTAGCAACAACACCTTTTGACCATTCACAAGTAGCTTTTTTTCCATTATTCTTAACTAATGAAGCAACTAAAGATTGGTTATAGATATTGTTTGATTGTCTAATAACAACTCTTCCTTTCCATTTAGGATCGGCAAGACCCTCATAAGTCATTCCATTTAATTCATTGGCATTAACTCTTTCTGGAGAGTAATACATAATTCTTGCTCTCTTAGCTATTCCAGTCCAGTTGGCAGATCTAAAATTTTTTGGGACAGCTGCTTTAATTGCTGAAGTCATTGAATTTTGAAACATCCCTTTTGCATCAAATGCGCCTAGTCTTCCAGCATCTGCGGTAATATAAATATCCGCTTTAGAGTCTGTGCCTTCTTCAGTTATTCTTTTTTGAAGGGCTTTATCTTTTCCAGATACAACATTAACTTTAATACCTGTTTTTGAAGTAAATTTTTCATAAAGCTGAATATCTGAATCGTAATGTCTTGCACTGAATACATTAACTTCAGCTGCAAAAACCATATTGGTAAAGAAAACCAAAGTTAGTACTAATAAACTTATTTTTTTCATTTTATCCTTTTCTTTACCCTTGTTATTTTTCAGTTGAGAACTATTCTCAATGCGAATGATTATCAATCGCATATAATGTCGCAGTTGTAAAGGACTATTTGTATATAATTTATAGATGAGATCTTTAGGAAATTGTTATTTCCAGTCGCCTATTTTACTAAATAAGAAGTTTCTAAAAGCTTGAACTCTTGCAGTATTTTTTAAAGATTGAGGATAAACAAAATGAGCTTCGGTAATTGGGCCTTCAGATTTTGGAAGAACTTTAATTACATTGGTTGAATTTGATACTAAATATTCTGGTAAAGCAGCTAAACCTACTCCAGTCTCTACTGCCAGAAGTAAACCCATCACACTATTTACCTTCATTACAGTTTTTCTTTTTTTGCCATCATGCATACCAAGTTTTAATGCCCAATCAGGATTATATACTGGAGACGGCGCTCCTTTACCAAATGAAATAAAATTATGTTTATTTAAATCAGCAATAGTCTTTGGCATACCGAATTTTTCTAAATATTTATTAGATCCATAAATATAATACTTAATATCAACTAATTTTTTTTGAATATAGTTTAGTTGTTTTGGTCTTCTCATAAAAATTCCAATATCAGCTTGTCTAGTACTTAAATCTAATTCTTTATCATCAAACACCAATTCAATTTCAATTTCTGGGTTTAATCTCATAAACTCTTGAATTCTTGGTGTTAACCAGTGAGTACCAAAACTTCTTACAGTTGTAATCGTTAATTTTCCAGTTGGTTTATTTTTTTGATCTCCTAAAGATGTTTCAACTTCTTTTAGCTTGCTGATTACTTCATGGGCAGTTTTAAACACATATTCACCATTTTCAGTAAGTGTTAATCCTCTAGCATGTCTTTCAAATAACTGTACTTTTAAATCTTGTTCGAGAGATTGTATTTGTCTGCTTATTGCTGACTGACTTAAATTAAGATTAACAGTCGCATTGGTAAAACTACCAGCTTCTGCAACTGCATGAAAAATCTTTAATTTGTCCCAGTCCATTATTTGTTAACATCGACTATGTATCTGCCTGATGTTTCTCCTTTTAGCATTTTTGAATAAATATCCGTTAATTCATTCAAGCCGATTGTTTTAATAGACTCTTCAAGCTTATCAAAATCAATTACATTCGAAACTTCATTCCAAACAAATTCTCTTCTTTTAATTGATGCAGTGACCGAATTTATACCCCATAATTTTACTCCTCGAATTATAAATGGCATTACTGTTGTACTTAATTTGTAATCAGACGCATTTCCACATGCAGCAACAATTCCGTTATCTCTTGCTTGAGCTAATGTATTAGCTAAAATTTTTCCACCTACTGTATCCACTACTCCATCCCATAAACCTTTGTCTAGTGGTCTTGGATCTTTGTCAAAATCGTCTTTATTTACAACTGTTTTTGCACCTATTGATTTTAAATAATCTTCGTTTGATTTTTTTCCTGTTACCGCTGTTACATCGTAACTGAACTTTGATAAAATCATTACAGCAATACTTCCAACACCACCTGAAGCACCAGTAACTAATACATCTTTTACTTTTTCGCCTAATAATAATTCTTCTCTAGCTTTAATTGCAAAACAACAAAGCAATGCAGTCAAACCAGCTGTACCCATAATCATTGATTGTTTTAAAGATAGGTTTTTTGGTTTTTTAACCAAAAAATCTCCACTTACTTTTGCGTATTGTGAAAAACCACCATAATAAATCTCTCCGACTCTCCAACCTGTTAAGATTACTTCATCATCTTTTTTAAATTTATCATTTGAACTTTCAACAACTGTTCCTGAAAAATCAATACCTGGTATATGAGGAAATTCTTTAACTAACTTTGCGCCATTATTTAAAATTAATGCATCTTTGTAATTTAAACATGAATACTCAACTTTAACTGTTACATCACCATGTTTTAAAAAACTTTTGTCAATTGATTTAACTTCTCTTGTAAAGCTTTCACCCTCTTGATTGATGATTAATGCTTTGAATAGATCTGACACAATATTATTTGCTTATAAATCTAAGATACCTATTTTGAATGCTTAAGTCTTCTTTAAACTGACCTAAAAAATAATTAGTAACTGTTGTTGCGCTTTCTTTTTTGATTCCTCTCATTGTCATACATTGATGAGCAGCATCAATTGTAACTGCAACACCTTTTGCATCTAATGATTTCATTAAAGCTTGTGCAACTTGCATTGTTAGTCTTTCTTGAGTTTGTAATCTTTTTGAAAAAACTTCAACAACTCTTGCAAGTTTACTTAACCCAACAACTCTATCTTTTGGAATATATGCAACATGTGCCGTACCAACTATTGGCGCCATATGATGCTCACAATGACTAGTAACTGAAATATTTTTTTCAACAACCATATCATCATAACCTTCAACGTCACCAAAAGTTTTATCTAAAATTTTTCCAGCATCTTCGTTATAGCCCCCAAAATATTCTTTAAATGCTTTAACAACTCTTTTAGGTGTTTCAAGCAAACCTTCTCTACTTGGGTCTTCGCCCATCCAGGCTAATATAGTTTTGAAAGCTTCTTCAGCTTCTTGGTCAGAAACTTTGTTTCTGTCTAAAACTTTACTATCGGTATCTTTAACTAATTTCATAGCGCCTTTTTATACAGTAAATACTTAATTTTAAAATATTTAATATATCGAGATTTATGTTAAATAATCAATCCATATGTTCAAAAAGAGAGAAAATGTCCTAGAAATTGAAGAAGGAAATCTGTTATCACCTAAATTTGATAATGATGGGTTAATACCTGTCATTACAATGTGCTCTAAAACAAAAGATGTTTTAATGCATGGATATATGAATGTTGAGGCTTTAAAAAAAACAATTGAAACAAAAGAAGCTCATTATTTTAGTAGATCAAGAAAAGCTATTTGGCATAAAGGTAAAACAAGTGGATTTACCCAAAAAGTAACTGAAATTAGAATTGATGATGATCAAGACTCAATTTGGATGACTGTAGATATTGGTGAGGGGTCAAGTTGCCATGTAGGATATAGATCATGTTTTTATAGATCTATACCAATGGGGCCAATAGAAAATGGTCGAGAAATCAAAATGAAGTTTGAAGAAAAAGAAAAATCTTTTGATCCAGAAGAAGTTTATAAAGGTCAGCCCAATCCAACCAAAATCTAAATGAGTGAAAAACAAAAAAATGTTTTAGGTGAAGACCTAGAAGAGTGCTCTAATAATCCTCTAACAGGCTGGTATCGAGATGGTTGCTGTAATACAGATGAAAATGATCATGGTATTCATACTGTTTGTGCAAAAGTTACAACTGAATTTTTAGAATGGTTAAAAGTTGCAGGTAATGATTTAATAACACCTCACCCTGAGTTTGGATTTCCTGGTTTAAAAGATGGTGATGGATGGTGTGTTTGTGCTAGCTGGTACGCTAAAGCAGTTGAAGCTGGTATAGGTTGTCCAGTATTTTTGAAAAGAACTCATAAAAATACTCTTAAGCACGTACCTATTGAAACATTAAAAAAGTTTGCAATAGATTTATCTTAATTTACATATTTCCATATTTAGGCCCACCACTACCTTCTGGTGTCACCCAAGTAATATTTTGCGAAGGCTCTTTAATATCACAAGTTTTACAGTGAATACAATTTTGAGAATTAATCACAAATTTATTTTGATCATTTTCTTTTTGAACTTCATAAACACCTGCTGGACAATATCTTTGTGCAGGTTCATCAAATTTTTCTAAAGTGTAACTAATTGGCAAATTAGGATCTTTAAGTTTTAAATGAACTGGTTGATTTTCAGCATGATTTGTACCAGTTAGATAAACCGAACTTGTTTTATCAAAGGTGATGACATTATCATATTTTGGATAATCTATTTTAGGCATCTCATTTGCTGGTTTTAGTGTTTCATGATCAGCATGTTTGTGTTTTAGAGTAAAAGGCAGCTTTCCTTTAAATAAAATTTGATCAATTCCAGTAAATATTATTCCAAGTATTAAACCCCAACTAAAACTAGGTTTTACATTACGAGCCGCATGAAGTTCTTCATAAACCCAACTCTTTTTAAATTTTTCCTCATAAATTGATAAATTTTTATTTTCTTTAATATTTTCAAATATTGTTTCAGCAGCAATCATTCCACTTTTCATTGCTGTATGAGACCCTTTAATTTTTGGCATGTTTAATGTTCCTGCATCACAACCAACCAGTAATGCTCCTGGCATAAACATTTGAGGCAAACTTTGGAGGCCTCCTTCAATTAAGGCACGCGCTCCATAAGAAATCCTTTTTCCTCCTTCAACTATTTTTTTAATTGCTGGATGGGTTTTAAATCGTTGAAACTCATCGTATGGAGAAAGATGTGGGTTTTTATAATCTAAGCCAATAACATATCCTAAAAACACTTGCTTATTTTCAGCATGATACATAAAGCTTCCACCATAAGTATTATTGTCTAATGGCCAACCTGCAGTATGCATTACCATTCCTTCTTCATGATTTTTATCTTCTATTTCCCAAATTTCTTTAAAACCAATTCCATACTGTTGAGGATCTTTATCTTTTGAGAGATTAAATTTTTCAATTAATTGTTTTCCTAAGTGACCTCTACAACCTTCTGCAAATACAGTTACTTTTCCTAATAATTCTATACCGGGCTCAAAACTATCTTTTTGATTTCCTTCTTTATCAATACCCATATCTTGAGTAGCAACCCCCTTAACAGATCCATCTTCGTTATATAAAATTTCACTTGCTGGAAATCCTGGAAATATTTCAACTCCTAATGCTTCAGCTTGTTCAGCAAGCCATCTGCATAAATTTGCTAAACTAATGATGTAGTTGTTGTGATTTTGCTGAACTTTAGGAAGCAACCATGTGGGCCAACTTAATGATTTTGTTTTACCTAAAAATAAAAATTTTTCTTTTGAAACTTTAGTTTTAATTGGAGAGTTAAGTTCTTTCCAATTTGGTAATAGTTCATCTAATGCTCGCGTTTCAAAAACATTACCACTTAAAATATGCGCACCAATCTCTGATGCTTTTTCTAATAAACAAACGTTTAAATTCGGATCAAGTTGTTTAAGTTTAATTGCTGTAGATAATCCAGAGGGACCACCTCCAATAATAACAACATCATATTCCATCGACTCTCTAGCCATATGATATTTTTATCTTTAAGAATTATTTTTGTATAGTATTTAATTTATTCAGCTCTTCTAAGAACTGAGGCAAAGCTTCAAATAGATCTGCTTCTAAACCATAGTCTGCGACACTAAAAATTGGAGCTTCTCCGTCTTTATTAATAGCAACGATTATTTTACTTTCTTTCATACCTGCCAGGTGTTGAATAGCTCCTGAGATTCCAACTGCAATATATAAATCTGGAACAACTACTTTACCTGTTTGTCCAACTTGGTGGTCATTACTAATATATCCTGCATCAACTGCTGCTCTTGAAGCACCTATAGCTGCATTTAATTTATCTGCAATAGAGGTAATTAATTTAAAGTTGTCTCCACTTTGCATCCCTCTTCCACCTGATACTACTATTCTTGCTGTGCCAAGTTCGGGTCTATCTGATTTAACTTCTTCTCTTTTAACAAATTTTGTTAACGAAAACTCTTCTCCTGCTTCAGCAGTTTCAATTGGTGCTGAACCACCTGAGCTTTCACATGGATCAAAAGAAGTTGGTCTAATAGTGATACATTTTTTTGCATCTGAACTTTTAACGGTTGCAAAAGCATTCCCCGCATAAATAGGTCTAACAAAAGTATCCACAGACTCTACTTTAATAATATCACTAACTTGTGATGTATCTAATTTAGCAGCTATTCTTGGCATTAAATTCTTACCAAATGTATTTGCTGAACAAACTATATGAGAATAATTATCTGCAAGTTTTGTCACAACCGGAGCAAAATTTTCTGCTAAAAAATTTTCATAATGAGCAGCTTGAACTGTGATTACTTTTTTAACCAAAGGTAGTTCTGAGGCAGCTTTAGCAGCATCAACACAATTATTTCCAATAACTAATGCGTGAACATCGGCATCTATTTGAGATGCTGCTGTTACAGCATTTAAAGTAAAAGATTTAAGCTCTTTATTGTTATGCTCTGTGATTAATAATACTGACATTATATTACTTTTGCCTCATTTTTTAATTTTTGAACCAATTCAGCAACGCTTGAAACCTTAATTCCTGCTTTACGCTTAGGTGGTTCTTCAACTTTTATCTGTTGGATTTTAGGTGCTGTATCAACCCCTAGATCTGATGCATTCATTTGTTCAATTGGTTTTTTCTTAGCTTTCATTATGTTTGGCAATGAAGCATATCTTGGTTCATTTAATCTTAAGTCACAGGTTACGATGGCTGGAGTATTGATCTCGATAGTTTCTAAACCCTCATCAATTTCTCTAATAACTTCCAATTTTCCATCTTTAACTTCAATTTTTGAGGCAAAAGTTGCTTGAGGCCAATTTAATAATGCGCTCAACATTTGCCCTGTTTGATTGCAATCATCATCAATTGCCTGTTTACCCATAAATACTAAATCTGGTTTTTCTTTCTCAACAATTTTTTGTAAAATTTTTGAAACTGCAATGGGTTCTATTATGCCGTCTGCTTTAACATGAATTCCTCTATCAGCTCCAACGGCTAGAGCTTTTCTGACAGTTTCCTGGGCTTTTTCTTCACCAACTGTTACCGCAATCACTTCTGTTGCTTTTCCACTTTCTTTTATCTTTACCGCTTCTTCGATTGCATTATCATCTGGTGGATTTGTTGACATCTTAACATTATCAGTAACAACACCTGAGCCATCTTCTTTAACTCTTATTTGAACGTTGTAATCAATAACTCTTTTAACGGCGACTAAAATTTTCATTAAGCTCTCAATAAATTATTTTCAGAATCGTATGGACTCTCTTCTAAAACAGTAGCCTCATACATTTCACCCAAAATATCAACTTGTAATTTGTCACCTGCATTAGCATGCTCTGGTTTAACCATGGCAAGAGCAATTGATTTATCTAATCTAAAACCAAACTCGCCACCAGTTGCTCTTCCAACAACTTTGTTATCTTTGTAAATTGGGTTATTTCCCAAAACATCTGCATCTTTGGTGTTATGAATTTCAAGAGTAATAAGTTTGTTATCAAAACCTTTTTCTCTCCATTTGTTAAGAGCCTCTAGTCCTATAAAGTTACCTTTGTTAGGGTGAACAAATCTATCTAACCCAGACTCGTACGGTGAATATTCAATTGAAAGCTCAGTACCAACTAGTTTATATGATTTTTCTAATCTTAAGCTGTTCATTGCTCTTATACCAAAAGGTTTAATTTCTAAACTTTTACCAGCTTCCATTATTTTATCAAAAATATGATTTTGATATTCAATTGGATGATGAAGTTCCCAACCTAGCTCACCAACAAAATTTACTCTCATGGCATTAACAGGAGCATATCCAACATCGACATTTTGTGCTGTTAACCATTTAAAATTTTCATTAGAAAAATCATCAGTAGATATTTTTTCTAATAACTCTCTTGATTTAGGACCTGCAACAACAAGCACACCTGTACTATTAGTCAGATCTTCAAATGTAACGCCTTCATTTGGCATCCATTTTTTAATCCAATCATGATCCAATCTTAAGTTTGCACCAGCAGATACTAAATAAAAACTATCTTCTGCTTCTCTCATAATTGTAAACTCTGAATGAACACCACCTTTAGTATTAAGAGCATGGCATAAACCAATTCTTCCAATTTTCTTTGGTAATTTATTTGCTACCAAATGATCTAAAAATTCCTCAGCTTTTGGACCTTTAATTCTACATTTTGCAAATGCGGTCATATCTAAAAGACCAACATTGTCTTTTACATTTTGACATTCTTTTTTAATGGCCTCAAACCACTTAGATCTTCTAAACGACCAGTCATCTTTTTGCTCCATACCATCTGTTGCAAAAAAATTAGGTCTTTCCCAACCAAATTTTTGTCCAAAAACTGCACCTAAATCTTTCATTCTTTCATAACAAGGAGATGTTCTTAAAGGTCTTGCGGCAGGTCTTTCTTCATCAGGATAATGGGTAATAAATACATGACTATACGCTTCTTCATTTTTAGCTTTTAAATAAGATTTAGTTGCATAATCTCCATAACGTCTAGGCTCAACACCAAGCATATCAATAGTTGGCTCACCATCAACAATCCATTCAGCTAATTGCCATCCTGCTCCACCCGCTGCAGTAATTCCAAAACTATGTCCTTCGTTAATCCAAAAGTTTTTTAATCCCCACGCAGGTCCAACAATTGGATTGCCATCTGGTGTATAACAAATTGCACCGTTATAAACTTTTTTAACACCAACTTCTCCAAACGCAGGAACACGGTGTATTGCGCCCTCAATGTGTGGTGCTAATCTATCTAAATCTTCTTGAAACAATTCATACTCTGAATCTTTTGAGGGACCATTAACATAACAAGCTGGTGCACCATCTTCGTATGGACCTAAAATTAATCCACCTGCTTCTTCTCTCATGTACCATCTGTTATCGCTATCCCTTAGAACTCCCATTTCTGGTAAGCCATCTTTTTTTCTTTTTTGAATTTCAGGATGTGGTTCGGTTACAATGTATTGATGTTCAACTGGAATAACAGGAATATCTAAGCCAACCATTTTACCAGTTTGTCTTGCAAAGTTTCCTGAACAAGAAATAATATGTTCGCATTCTATAGAACCTTTGTCAGTTTCAACAACCCAACCATCTTTAGTTTGTTTCATTGAAAGTACACTTGTGTTTCTATAAATTTCGGCACCCATATTTCTTGCACCAGTTGCCATTGCTTGAGTTAAATCAGCAGGCTGAATATATCCATCCTCTGGGTGTTGGATCGCACCAACTAAATCATCTGTATGACATAAAGGCCAAATTTCTTTTACTTGATCTGGTGTTAAAAATTTTACATCGACACCGATAGTTTGAGCTACACCAGCATATTGATGATACTCATCCATTCTATCTTTAGTACTTGCTAAACGAATATTTGATACAACACTAAAGCCAACATTTTTTCCAGTTTCTTCTTCTAATTTTTTATAAAGATCAACCGCGTATTTATGAAGTTGCCCAACTGAATAACTCATATTAAATAAAGGTAATAATCCTGCTGCATGCCAAGTAGATCCTGATGTTAATTCTTTTCTTTCAACAAGAACAACATCCGACCAACCTTTTTTTGCTAAATGGTAAAGAGCACTAACACCTACTACTCCACCGCCAACTACTACAACTTTAGTTTTTGTTTTCATTTGCGATTCCTACTAAATTTTTTGAAATAACGAAACAAAATTGTATCTGTGGACAATTAAATTGAACTGCCTAATGGGATCGGATTTGAGACCATGCTCGTCAACCAACAGTCTTTAAGTTCACCCTCTTCAGTATACTTTTCAACCTGCCAATTGAACTTATGATAGATTTTATTTTTGTCTAAAATAACCACCTCAAATTGAGCCCATTTATCGCTACTTCCAAGCTGTGTAATTGTGTGACTCAAATGATCAATCATCATCTCATAGGAGTTGCCCTTCAACATCCTTTTAAAATTAACTAGGGGACCGGTAACCTTTTTGTTGTTTGGGTGGGCAAAATTCCATGTTTGCTCTATGCCGCTGTCTTTAAAATTAAGGTCATTTTTCTGAAGGCCAGTTAGCTGAATTTTAACTACTTCTTTGGGATTAATATCGCTACTTGGCTTTAATATTTCTGCTTTGGATATTGAAATTGTAATTAAGAGTAGAACTAAAACTTTAAATATTAATGGCAGTCTTTTTAACATCATCTAAAAATTCTTGTCTTTTTGCATCACTAACAAATGGTACTGCAAAATATCTTCTATAAACAATGTTATATATGCCACACATGTGAAATACTCCTCTTTTTAGTCTTCTTATAGGAAGGTTTAAAAAAAAAGTCGTAATTGCTAATCTTGGAGATCCATAAGTACAAAAAATAATTGCTTTTTTTTGTCTCAAATTTCCAATCGGATAACCATAGTTACCCCACAACTGTTTAAATCTAAACGCCCAAGGAGGTGCTAACACTTTATCTATCCAACCTTCAACTATCGCTGGCATCCTAAAATTCCAAATTGGTGCAATTAAAACAATTGTATCACACTCTTCAATTCTTTGACGATGGTTAAGAACATCATCACCTGGTTTTTCACCTGCAAAAACTGGATCAAATTTCTCTTTATATAAATCAACAGCATCAACTTTATTCCCTTTTTCTTCAGCTGTTTTTATAAAGGTGTCTCTTATTGCGGCGTTAAAAGATTTGTCATTATAGTGACCGTAAACTAGAAATATTTTTTTACTCATGAATTTTAATTCTCAAAGTTAATTAACTTTACTAAATAAAAACCTACAAACATTGCTATAACAAATGTTATTGAATGAATATCTAAGAGTGCAATTGATGATATTGCTGGTCCAGGACATAATCCAATTAGTCCCCATCCCGCTCCAAATATCGCAGATCCTAAAATAAGTTGATTATTAATACTTTTGTTATTTGAATAATTAAAATTTTTAGCAAATATTGGTTTTTCTTTTTTTTTGATCATATGAAATAAAGGTGAAGATATAATTAAAGCACCAATCATAACAAAAGCCAAAGAAGGGTCCCAGTTTCCAAACAAATCCAAAAAACCTAAAACTTTTTCAGGATTAATCATTTCTGAAATAACCAGTCCAATACCAAAAATAATTCCTGAAATTAATGAAACTAACTTATTCATATAAAACTTTTTACTAGCACTGTTAATATTCCAACAATCATAAAAGTTACAGTTGCAACAATTGATCTTAGTGAAAATCTTCCACAACCACTAATTCCATGGCCACTTGTACAACCACCACTTATTCTAGTTCCAATTCCAACTAAAAGACCTGCAATTATTAACAAAATAAAGGAATTTGAAATTGTAATTTTAATATCACTATTAGCAAACAAACTATAAAGGATTGGTCCAATTACCAAACCTATTAAAAATAATATGTTATCAAATCTATTATCTTTATTGGTCAGAGCATTGGCAGCTATCCCACTTATACCTACTAGTCGGCCATTAAATAAAAAAAATACCACAACAGCTAAACCAATGAGAATGCCTCCTAGGGTTGCCGTAACAGGTGTAAAATTTACTATATTCATTTAATTACTTAAAACAGGAAACGCTTGTCTAATTTTTAAAAAATGTTTTTGATATTCCATTTTAGTACATTTATTTTCTATATATTCAATATCATTTTTTTCAACTAACTCTTTTGCATTTTCATCTTTTATACCTAACTGTAGCCACAAAACTTTTGCTCCAATCTTTACTGTATCTTCTGCAATGGGAAATACTTCTTTAGAAGGTCTAAAAACGTCAACTATATCAATCGGTTCTTTTATATCTATTATTTTTGCAAACACTTCCTCACCTAAGATTTTTTCACCTTTGGCTCTTGGGTTAACTGGAATAACTTTGTATCCATATTTTTGCATATATTTCATAACTATAGTTGATGGTTTGGAAGGATCTTTGCTCACTCCTATCATTGCAATAGTTTTATATTTTGAGAGAATATCTTTGATCTCAGACATAAATTATTTATTTTTTTTTATCTGATCTTCGCAAAATTTTCGTGCTTCCTTTAAATCTGTAATCTTTGACTCAGATAATTTTTGACTTCCAGCAAGACATGCATCTACAGCTCTCTTGAGATTATGATCTTTAAAACTTAAAGCAAAATACATTCCTAAAATAATAAAGATAACAATCAAAATATTTTTTTTGTTTTTCATTATTTATTTTTCCATTTTGGTTTTCGTTTTTCTAAAAAAGCAGATATTCCTTCTTTAGCATCTATTGCCATCATATTCACAGTCATCATTTTACTTGTATATGCATATGCTTTTTTTAATGGCATTTCTAATTGTTTATAAAAGGCTTGTTTACCAATTTTAATTGTTAAATTTGATTTTGATGCAATAGTTTTTGCAACTTTTAGCACCTCATTATCTAATTTTGATTTTGAATAACAATCATTAATAAGCCCAATTTCTTTTGCATAATTTGCCTTAATAGGTTCTCCAGTTAACAACATCTTCATCATTGGTTTTCTATTAATTTTTCTACTAACAGCAACCATCGGTGTACTACAAAACAACCCTATATTAACACCAGGAGTAGCAAATAAAGCATCATTAGTGCTGTAAGCTAAATCACAACTTGCAACTAACTGGCATCCAGCAGCAAATGCTGCTCCATGAACTTTAGCAATTACTGGTTTTCTTCCTTCAACAATTTGGAGCATTACTTTTGAACAAAGATTAAATAATTTTTGATATTTATCTTTTTTTTTAATCCTTTTACTTCTGTTAAATTGTGTCCTGCGCTAAAGCCTTTGCCGGCACCTTCTAAAATAATAACTTTAAATTGTTTATCAGCATCAAGTTTTTTAAAAGTGTTAAGTAAATCAGTTAAATTTTTAAACGACAAAGAGTTGTAAGTTTTTTGTTCATCAATAATAATTGATACAATTTCATTAGTTAATTTCTTTATTTTAATATTACTTGTCATATCAATCAGCTAAACCATCAGATCTAGCTTGATTTCTTTCTATATGAATTGGCAGAATTTTTCCATAAATAGCTTCTGAATGTTCAGGAGTATTAACTCTCCAAGGATCTAATACAAAAGCTGGTATACAAAGATATCTTGGTTTTTTTCCTTTTACTTTTGTAACTCTATGCATTGTAAATCTACCCTTAAATATTTGTAAATCTCCAGGTTCTAATTTTAATTGTCGAACCTTTGTCCTGTCACCATCTAGTACTTTTTTAACTTCATCAAAATTTTCATTTCCTGGCTCTCTAATAAATGGACAATATTCAAAAATTCCACCCTCATCAGGTTTTTGTATCATTATACTGAGTGTAAATTCACAGCTATCAAAATGCCAAGGAAGAATTCCTTCCGGTCTCATTACATTGTATGCGTGACAAGCTAATGGGTCTGCCCATCTGTATATTGGCGAGATCCCTACACAAGCGGATACAAATTTTAAAAGTTCTTCCTGCTCGTATAAAAATTTCATTTCAGAGTCTTTATCAAAAAGATCTGAGTTTAAATATCCATTGTCTCTTTCTAAAAAAGTTCTTTTAGGATGGTTTGGAGATAAAGATCGGTCATCTTTAGAGTTAAGATATGGATTAATACTTTTTTTAGACATAAAAACTTTATCAATCTTTTTCTCTAATTCAAAATTCATAGTCTCAATTGACTTTGGTAAAATGAAATTAGGAATAGTAGAGCAGCTAAACTTGTCTAAATCAGTTTTACATTTTTTAATTAAATTTTGAATCTTTTCAGATGATAGGTCATTTATTGGATATTTTTTTAAATCTACAATAGTTTTTAATCTATCGTTCATTGAAATCTATTTTAATTTTCCTTCTTCTCTCATCTGAGCTCTAATTTTAGTAGCCGAGATTTCTTGAATTTCTTTCGAAAGTTCGATTTCTTCAATTTTGTAACCAACACCACGTCCATAACAAATATTGGTAATATTTGGCACCATCATTACTTTAAATTGACCTTCAAATTCAGGATTTAACCTATCTTCAATATTCTTTTTAACTGTTTCAAAATCAAAAGGATTGTCATCAACGCCTTGAACATCTCTTATTTGAATACAAACTTGACCAGTTTTTTTTATAATCTCTTTGAATAGAGTGTAATGACCGTCATGAAAAGGTTGCCATCTTCCTAACATTTGTGCTGTTGGTTTTTTGTTATCCCATTTGTAAGCCATTATTTTATCTCCTTTATTATTTTTGGTGCCCAGTTTTTAGCATCTTGTGTGGTTACATGAAAGTTAAACTTATCTGGCTTAACAAACATCTTATTAGTGTCCTCAAATCTTCCTTCTTTAATTGTATCAACCCAAATAACAAAATCTGCAGGGAATAATTCTCTTGCCTCAGGTGTTGGACAAATAAAATCTGCTACAACAAAGTTTCCACTATCTTTTAACTTTATAGCAAAATCTGCCATTCTCTTTGCTTGTCTTTTTCTTCCCTCTTCAGAAAAATCCCAATCATTAGCTTCTTTTCTTACTTCATCTGCATTTAATCTTTTTGCATTAAGCATTGGGGCAAGCTCGTTTGCTAAAGTTGTTTTTCCTGAGCCAGGTAGGCCCATTATTAAAATAATTTTCATCTTTATAACAAACTATTTGCTACCCATTTATGAAATTGATGAGTTGGTTGATCCATAACTGGTGAAAAGTTTCCACCATTATATATTGGTGAACCTCTTCCTTCCTGCATTCCTTCGATGGCACTTATATCTTCCAACATTACATCCTTCCAAAACCTTACATTTTCTTTTCTTAATTCTTTAAGCTCTTCACCATTTGCACTTTTATCACCAACATAATATATTTGCATATGCTCTTTAGTTTTATCAGTTCCAAGAGGCTCTAACCAAAATACATAAAAATGATCAAGGTGCAAACCAATCATCACATTAGGAAATAACGCAATATATTCAGATTTTTTGAGTGATTTTTTTTCCCAATTCTTAAATGTTTCAAGTTTGCTATTTCCTTTTATTGGTTGTTCATATTTTTTACTTCCTTGTCCCGCAAATCGATTTGGTAGTCCTTGAATGTGATAATGATCGTTAATATTTGAAACTTTATTTAATTCTGGATGGATTGTTGGTAAATGATAACTTTCACAGTAATTCTCAATTGCAAATTTCCAATTACATTTAACCTCTAAATCAAACGAACCATAATCATTGGAATGAACTAATAATTTTTGATCTTCATGATTAATAAATTTAGACCATCTTTGCTCAAGTGGCTCAATATACTCATTAAATTCAATTTCATTTGAATTAATATTAACAAAAATGATATCCATCCATACTTTAGATCTGACTTCTTTTAGGTTGCTTTGATTCTTTTTAAATTGATCTGAATTATGAATATTTAGACCTCCTATATGAGGGGTGGCTACGAGATTTCCTTTAAAATCATATGACCAAGAATGATAAGGGCATCTAATTAAATTTTTCAGAGTACATGGCTTATCTAAAAGTTTAAAACCTCTATGACTGCAAACGTTATGAAATACTCTTATTTTGAGGTCCTTATCTCTGACAATCATTAAAGGAATCCCGAGCAGATTGTATGGCTTTGCATCTCCAACGTTAGGTATAGAGCTACCCACTCCTATAACAGTCCATTTATCACAAAAAATCTTATCTCTCTCATATTCTAAATATTGCTCACTGGTGTAACACTCATTCGGAAGCCCATTTGCTGCCTCAATAGCTTTGTCTACATTCATCAATTTCTTGATGTTCAGGATCTTTGAGAGAGAATTATTTTTAAGATTTTGGTCCATAAAAAAAATTACCACGGACATAATTTTTGGCAACAAATTTCAGTTTTGACCATGCTGAATTTCTTTGACAGCTTTTTCAAATAAGATAATGATCGGGAAAAAATGAATTTTTCATTGGAAATTGGTCCACACACTGACCTAGAAACTTTACCTCCTGTAAAGGATGTTTATGTTACAATGTTACCAGGTGGTGATTATAAAGAAACTGCCAATAAATCGGGAGACCTTGTAAAAAAAGGTTTTAATCCTGTTCCACACTTTCCAGCTAGATCAATAAACAATGAAGATGAATTAAAAGATTATGTTTCAAGGTGCAAAGATCAAGGAGTTAAACAGGCTTTAGTAATTGGTGGTAGTAGAGAACCAATTGGAAAGTTTGATAGCTCATATCAGATTTTAGAAACAGGTTTTTTTGAAGGAATTAAAATTGGTATTGCAGGTCATCCAGAAGGAAGTCCAGATATACCAGAACAGAATTTAGAAAAAGCAATGATAGATAAGAAGCCTTATGCTGATTACATAGTAACCCAATGGTTATTAGATAGTCAGCCTATTGTTGATTTCATTTCTAAACAAAGCGTACCAGTGCATGTTGGAATTACTGGGCCGATGAAAATATCTAGCTTAATAAAATTTGCTAATATTGTCGGGGCGAAAAATTCCATTAATTTTCTTAAATCTAATTTTACTAAGGCGTTAGATTTATTAAAACCTAAAGACCCTAATGATTTAATTGGGAAAGTTAAATCACATACTGATAACTTCCACATTTATACATTCGGCGGCTTGAAGGAAACAAACAAGTGGTTGAAGGAGAATAGTTATGTCTAATGAGTTTGACTATACTAAGTTAAAACATGCTACTACAGTTGATCAATCTGATCGTGCAGTACCATACAATTTAAGACAAAGTGGGCCAACTAAAGTTGAAATGCTTATCTCAACAAGAGTAAGAAAATCACCTTATTGGCATTTATCAATGCAGGCAGGTTGCTGGAGAGCAACAGTTTACAATCGTATTTATCACCCAAGAGGATATGTAAAACCAGAAGATGGTGGAGCAATGGTTGAGTATGATGCAATTGTAAATCACGTTACTATGTGGAACGTTGCTGTTGAAAGACAAATCAGAGTAAAAGGTCCGGATGCAGAAAAATTTACTGACTATGTAATAACTAGAGATGCAACAAAAATTTCTCCTATGAGAGCAAGATATGTAATCTTGTGTAACGCATATGGTGGAGTTTTAAATGATCCAATTCTTCTTAGAATTTCTGAAGATGAATTTTGGTTCTCTTTATCAGACTCTGATATTGGTATGTACCTTCAAGGGGTAAATGCTGATGGAAGATTTGACTGTACTATTGAAGAGATTGATGTCAGTCCTGTGCAAATACAAGGACCAAAATCAAAAGCTTTAATGAAAGACCTTTGTGGAGATCAAGTTGATTTCGACAATATGCCTTTCTACGGTTTAGCAGAAGTTAAAGTAGGTGGAAGAAGTTGTGTAATTTCTCAATCTGGTTTCTCTGGAGAAGCTGGTTATGAAATATACTTAAGAGACTCTACTTTATATGCTGAAGATATGTGGAATGCTGTTCTTGAAGCAGGTAAAAAACATAGCTTAATGGTTATTGCTCCTGCTCACCATAGAAGAATTCAAGCGGGAATTCTTTCATGGGGTCAAGATATGGATGCTCAACATAATCCGTTTCAGTGTAACCTAGGTTACCAAGTTTCGTTATCTGGAAAAGGTGAATGGAACAAAAAAGGTGACTATGTAGGTAAAGCTGCATTAGAAAAAATGGGTGCAGAACTTAAAGATGGTAAAAAACCTTACAAGCTTCAATTAGTTGGACTTGAATTAGGTGGAAAACCAATTGAAGAGTACGCTCCTGATTTTTGGCTAGTATCACCTGAGAATGGTGGAGATCCAGTTGGATTTATCACATCTCCTTGGTATCACCCAGAGAAAAAACAAAACATTGCTATGGGATATGTGCCATTTGATGGAACATTAAACTCTAATGGCTTTCCAAAAGGTACTGTTGGAACTAAATTTAAAGTTCATCTGCCTGAAAAATACTCTGATACACCAGGAACACCTGTTGATGCAGTAGTAGTGGATATACCATTCAAAGAGTCTTTCAACGCAAATACAAGAGAAGTTGTAAAAGGCTAAATATATTTTGGGGGAGCTAAAATTTAGCTCCCCCACTAAATAATGACTAAAAGTTTTTTAATCGTAATTTGCATTATTATTGCGATTGCTTTAATAATATTTCCATTAATAGTTTCGTACAAAGCACAAAAAAATAAAAAGAGTAAAAAATAATGTTTGGTGAGTTTTTAAATATAATTTTTAAATCAATAAAATTAGACAAATCTTTGTATACGGATAATAAAAATTTTGGTGAAGCTTCTGTGTATTTTGCTGGTTTAATAATGATTTTGGATGGCATTGCTGGAGCTGTTGCTGCAAATACAATTATAAAAACAGCAGTTGCAATGTCTGGACTTACTTCAATTATAACTTGGTTGGTTTGGGCAATTTTTATTTATGTAATTGGTGTTAAACTTTTTCCTGATAAACAAACAAAAGTTCCTTTTAAAAAAGTCCTAACAGCGGTTGGGTTTGCCCATGCTCCTGGTTTGTTAAGATTTTTTGCTGTAACGCCAAATATGATGATACCTATAATTTTTCTGACTCAATTTTGGATTTTCGCAGGATTAATAATTTCGACCAAACAAGTGCTAAACTTAAAATCAAATATTAAATCTTTTGGAATTGTATTTTTATCTTTTTTGATAATAGCATTTTTATCAATCTCTTTTGTAATGAGCAGAATGAATATGCTGCCAGTAAGTCAGATTAGCTAAATTGGAAAAATAGTCTTAGAAACTCTACAAGACGAGCACAGTTTATAACTAGTTAAAATCAAATTTTGAGAAACGCTTTCGTCCTCTTTCTTGCATTCTTCACAAATATTATTTAATTCTTTAGCAATTTCTTCACTATATTTTTGTTCTGATTTATCAGTCATTATCTGTAAGTCCTGCTCCAGCAGCACCTTGTTTTAAGCTGTCACTTTCTTCGACAAAAGTATTTTCAGCCAATTTATACAAACTATTCCACTCTGAATCTGTGAAATTATCTTGATTATTAATAAATTTAATCTCAATTTCATTTGCAAATTTAGGAAACTCTTGATTAAAAATATTTGAAGAAATATTTACATTTAAGTTAAGCAAAATTTCATTTTGATCAAATTTAAAATGTATTTTTTTTCCACTTAACTCTGAAGCTCGACTTAAGAATGATAGAAATATAACTGGATGTGCAATTCTTTTAAAATGGATTGAGTCAAAATTTTCAATCAATTTAATTTGATCTAAAAAACTAATACCAAGTATTATTGGACAGAAAGCTTCTGAAGATGGTTCATTTTTTTCACTAATTAAATTTAGATCTTCAAAATTTTTTGTCTCTTTCTCTTTATAATAATGATTTAAAGTTTTAATTCCTTGTAATCCAAACATTTCTAACAGTCGTATAGATTTTCCTACTTCTTCAGAATTTCCCCAGGAAAAACCAACTGCTCTACTTGCTCTTTTGGCTGCAGTTTCAATTTCACTTAGAGATCTCATAATTAATTATTAGTTTTATACACCCATTGCTCATCGTAATTTTTTAATTCACTTGGTAATGGTGCACCTTGAAACATGCAAATTCTTAACCATTTATCTGATCTTGGATCAAACTTTAATGCACCAAAAAAAGACAATTTAAGCCTCAACATATCTATAGGAACAATATTTTTACTGATTGTATTGTCTTGAATTTCCGAATATGGAAATTTTTCTATTATAAAAGCTCTTCTTACAACATGTCTTAATTCTGAGTTTATAGATAAAAATTCAGCAATAGATGAATTATTTTTTTCGGACAATAATTTTTCATAAAGTTTTTTTATATCTCTTGCAACAGCAAGTGGTTGTTCAAGCTCAGATCCATGTTCCTCAAATCTATCTGCTAATCTAGGCTCTTCTTTATTTTTAGATATAAACCAGAAATTTTGGTGATTTTCTTTTTGATTAAAATTGATATCTAAAATATTTGGATATTTAATTTCAATAATATCCCGTAATTCCTGTACTGTTCGATTAGTTGGAATGTTAAAGTATTTATCTTCATCAGAACTCATGTTGCCAACTAAAGGGTTGGTAATATTGCTATAAGGCTCCATCATTATTGAGACAATATATTCTATACATTCTTCACAAGTGTTTTGCTCTAACCACAAATATATTTCATTAAATGGATATTCGGTTTTAAAATCAAAATTATTTTCAATATAATTTATAAATTTTTCAACATTCTTAAGTAGTAAACTAATTTTTTTTTGCTGGTATTCACTATCTGTATTCCAGCTAGTAATATTTGTTAAAGATTTTTTTACACAATCTATAAAAAGTTCACTATCCTCGTTTTCAACAATTTTTATTTCTCTAATTTCTTTTAATGCCGTTTCTCTACTTAGGATCCAATTATTTAGCAATGTTGGATGATTTACTATAAAGGGAGCCATACCTAGGCCAGTTGAGTTGCCAATACCTAAATTTTTACAAATTTGATCGTCTAATTTCACTGCTTTATTTGGATTTTTACAATGCGCAATATGATTTACTTGATCAAAAGTAAATTGTCTTACGAGGTAAACTAGCATCATCTCTAATCTAAAAGGACCATTAATTTCCTCTCTATTTTTAATTCTAAATCTATCAGCAAGTCCAAATTTACCAGACCCATAAACCGCTGTTGTTCTATACAAATAACCAACTTTAGATAATAAGTTTACATCAGGCTGTCGGCCATCACTTAAACATTCTACTACATGATTAAAAACTCTTACTGATTTATTTGCTCTTGAAAGAGTTAACTCTTTAAATGTAAGTCTACCCACTTCCTGTTTTGGAACTTGGTCTTTTAATCTTTTAATATCATCTTTACTAGGAATGCCATCGTGCAATGTAAATGCTGCGTCCCACTTAGTAGCTATAACCCTATCAGATCTTTCCTCATCTTTAATTGGATTTGCAAAACACACTAAAGAATAAACTCTATCTTTTTTTTTAAATGAATAAACTGCTTCTCCATAACCATCTTGGTCTAAGTTAAAAAAATCTCTATTGTAATCCCAATCTTTAAACTCACTTAAAAAACTTCTTAAAAATGATAATTTTGACTGATGAAATGATCCTAATCTTGATAATTTCATTATTATGTTTGGGTCTCTTAATTTAATTTTCATAATTAGATTGATTTATAAAAATTATACCAGTTATTTCCTAGTATTCCATGTGTCTCACTATCTGAAAATCCTATTTTTTTAAGGCCATTTTCAATATTTTTAAATCCTCTAGCATCTTCAAACCATTTAGGTTGATTAGGAAAACCAGGTTTATTTTTAGAACCTTCTCCATAATTTTTACTTTTAGACCAAGTGCCATTTCTCATCCATTCAACAACTGTGTCTGGTTGATCTAGGCAAAGATCAGAACCAATACCTATATTTTTTAAATTCATAATTTCAGCTGTTCTTGCAACCATTTCACAAAAACTTTCAATTGTACAATTTGTGTTATCTTTTAAATGATGTGGGTATAAAGATAGTCCTAACATACCACCGCTTTCACTTAGTGTTTTTAAAAGATCATTAGATTTATTTCTTTTTGCTGCATGCCAAAATGTTGGATTTGCATGAGTGATTGCTATTGGTTTTTCACTGAATTCAATTGCATCAAATGTGCTCTTTTCTGCTGAATGAGACATGTCAACTACAATACCTACTCTATTCATTTCTTTTATTGCTTCACGACCAAAGTTTGTAACTCCACTATCTATTTTTTCATAGCAGCCAGTCGCAAGTAATGATTGGTTGTTGTAGGTAAGTTGCATAAATCTACATCCTAAATTATGAACTTTTTCTACTAAATTAATATCATCTTCAATTGGAGAACAATTTTGGAAACCAAAAAAAATTGCTGTTTTTTTTTCTGAATTTGCTTTTTCAATATCTTTATAGTCTCTTCCAAGGAATATTAAGTCAGAGTTTTCTGAAAAAAGTATTTCCCATTTTTTAATTTCTTCTAAAAGTTCATGATAATCTTCGTGATAAACTATTGTCACATGAACCGCATCTAACCCAGCAGATCTGTTATATTCAAAAATTTTCCTGGACCAATTACAGTATTGTAAATTATCAATTTTAAAATTCATATTATGATCAACTTTAATCAAAATGATTTTTAAATACTATTAATTTTATTGAAATTTTGAGGTAATTTTGAAATAAGACATTTGGTACTTTTCATGAAAAAAAATAAACCTTTAAAAGTTTCAATAGTAATGGGTAGTCAATCTGACTATAAAACTATGCAACTAGCAGAAAAAACTCTCAAAAAGATTGGTGTTTCATTTGAAACCAAAATTATATCAGCACACAGAACTCCAAAGAGAATGTACGAGTATGCTGCTGCTGCTCAAAAAAATAATATTGGGGTTATTATCGCTGGAGCTGGAGGATCTGCACATTTACCAGGGATGATATCTGCTATTACACCACTACCAGTTTTGGGAGTCCCAATAGAAAGTAAAAAACTTAAAGGTCTTGATAGCTTATTGTCAATTGCACAAATGCCAAAAGGAATTCCAGTTGGAACACTCGCAATCGGTGAAGACGGTGCAATTAATGCTGCATTGTTAGCTGCATCCATTATAGCTAACAATAACTATTCAGTTAAAAAAAATCTAAATAGCTGGAGATTGGCTCAAACAAAATCTGTAAAAAAAAATCCTAAAAAATAATGTCAGATATTACACTTGGCATAATTGGTGGTGGGCAACTTGGTAGTATGCTTGCTATTGCTGCAAAAAAGTTAAATATTAAAACAGTAATTTTTTGTGATGATATTGATGCCCCAGCACAAAATTTTTGTAATAGATTTATTTCTGCAAATTATGATGATAAAGAAAAAATTAATGAATTTATAAATCTTGTTAATATCGTAACTTATGAATTTGAAAATATTCCATACGAAACTCTTAATGAGATAAACAAACTTAAGCCTGTTTTACCCAAACCATCTGTTAATAGACTAATCCAACATAGATTGGCTGAAAAAGATTTTGTTAACAATCTTAATATTAGGACTACAAGATACGCCTCCATTGAAAAAAAATCAGACATTGAAGCACTTGAAGATTTTTTACCTGGTATTTTAAAAACAACTACACTTGGTTATGATGGAAAAGGACAACATCCAATTAAATCAATTGAAGAACTTAACTCACTTAATCTAGATTTTTCTAAAGGGTATGTTTTGGAAAAATTAGTAAAATTAAAAAAAGAGATATCAATCATAATAACAAGATTTAGTGCGCATAAATATGAAATATATGAACCAATTGAGAACACTCATGAAGATCAAATATTAAAGCATTCAAAGATTCCAGCAGAAATAGATGAAAAAATTTTTAATCAATCAAAAGAATGGGCAAAGTTAATTGCTGAAGAATTAAAATATATAGGAACTTTGTGTGTAGAATTTTTTATTGATAGAAATGATAATTTATATGTAAATGAGATTGCTCCTAGAGTTCATAATTCTGGGCACTTAACAATCAATGCATTTAATGTAAGTCAATTTGAAAATCACGTTAGAGCTGTATGTGCATTAGATCAAATTCCATTGAAAAAATTATCTAATGCAAAAATGATTAATCTTATTGGGAATCAGATATCTTTTTACAGAAAGTCACCTAAATTCAAGGATAATGAGTTCTTTTTTGATTATCTTAAAAAAGATGTTAAAGAAAAAAGAAAAATGGGTCACATCACAACTTTGTTATAAATGTTAAAATCTATAGAGGGTAATTTTGATAATCCAGAGGTTCATGAGCTTCTTACAAATCATTTTATTGAATTGAGATCTGTATCACCGGAGGATAGTTGTCACGTGCTGGATATAGCTGGGTTAAAAGACCCTACTATTAAATTTTGGAGTTTGTGGGATGAAAATAATTTAATAGGAAGTGGTGCTTTAAAGTTTCTAGATAAAGAACACGGAGAATTTAAATCAATAAGAGTTAGTGACAAGTTTAGAAACCAAGGAAATGGCTTTAAGGTTATAAATCACTTAATAAATGAATCAAAAAAACTAAATATTGAAAGATTGAGTTTAGAGACTGGTGCTGGTGATTTCTTTTTAGCTGCAAGAAAATTATTTAAAAAATGTGGTTTTGATACCTGTGAGCCTTTTTCTAACTACAAAAGCAATATTAATTCAGTTTATATGACTATGCTAATTAACAACAAATAAGTGTTTAATCATTTAATATTATTAATTTAGTTGACAAAACCTAAATAAATCTAAACAAAGCCAGAATTACTTAATTATAAGTAATAAATTAATACAACGAAAAGTAAGAAGATAAATATGAGTCTACAAGGAAAAGTAAAATGGTTCAATCCAACTAAAGGTTTTGGTTTTATTGAAAGAGAAGACAAAGAAAAAGATGTGTTTGTACATGTTTCAGCTGTAAGAGATGCTGGTATGAACGGTTTAGATGAGGGTCAAGCTTTGACTTTCGATGTTGAAGATGGTCCTAAAGGTCCTTCAGCAGTTAACTTAAAAACTGCATAATTCACACTTGCTATTGGCTGAAAAATTAGAGTTTTAATCTTTAGATTGAAATATTTAAATTCAGCCAATGCCAAAATCCTCTTAAAACAATTTTTAAATATTAAAATTTAATAGTACGATATGTATTATTAATATGAGTAATAGATTTATAAACAATATCAACAATCTAGAATTTAAACCATTTGATAACTATGGTGAGCCCGTTAAAGGCATGAGCTGGCACAAGATAAGTTATGATAAAAAAAATGGTGGCTTTGGTACATACATACTTAAGATGGATCCAGGCGCTAAAAGCTTGCCACATATACATCAAGGATTTGAAGAATTTTATGTGATAGATGGAGAGTTAGAAGATGCGGATGGTAAAATTTTTAAAAAAGGTGATTTTGTAACTTTTGAACCTGGAAGTACTCATAACTCACATACGGAAAATGGTTGCCTACTTATAGTTTTTATGAGAGGTATTAACAAACCAATCTAATATAAATTATTCAAGAAAAATATGATCGGCATTTTAGGTGGAATGGGCACACAAGCAGGTTTAGATTTTTGTAACAAACTTGCAATTTTAAATAGAGGAAAAATTGATCAAGAGTATCCTTTATTTATACTTTATAACAAATCCAACATACCTGGTAGACCAGAGTCTATTGGAGTACAAACTGGTAATTTATCAAATAAATCTTCAAATTCTAATAGTAAAAAAAAATACAATCTTGTTTTAAAAAGCTTACTACAAGGGTGTAAATTACTTGAAAAAAATAAATGTAAATTTATTGTCATCCCTTGCAATACAGCACATTACTGGTTTGACGATTTACAAAAAAAAATTAACATTCCAATTATAAATATGCCAAAAGAAGTTTTTAAATTTACAAAAAAAAATTGTAAAAAAAATTCAAAAGTTGGCCTATTGGCTACAGAAGGAACTTTAAAAACAGGTGTGTATGATAAAATTTTTAATAAAAATTATAAATTAATTAAACCTTCTCAAAATCTACAAAAAAAATCAGTAAATAAAGCAATTAAATTTGTTAAAATGGGTAATGTAAAAGCTGCTGCAAAAGCAATCAAACCAGCAATTAATGAATTAATTAAAATGAAATGTAAAAAAATAATATTAGGATGCACAGAGCTGCCAATTGCAATTTTTGCTTTTAAATCATTCAGCAATGTAAAATCTTCTAAAATATTTTTAGACCCAAACCTTATCCTTGCTAATTCGGCTATGGCCAATCACAATAGATAGTTCATGTCAGCAGATATAGATAAACCATATGTTCTAAGAGTTGCAGAGTTAATTTACTTAAAAGTTGCTGAAATTAAAAAAGAAAATTCTGAAATGGACAACATTCAGGCTTTTGAAATTTTTATGACTACAAAAGATTATGATTTGATTAGTTCAGGAGAGTTTCACGATAAATGGTTTTTAGAATTAAAAAATAATAAATTTGTAGACAAAATTACTGGCAAGAAAATTAACAACGAAACTATGAGACTTTTAGAAATGCAAAAAGACTCTATGATTAAGTTTTTATTGAAAATTCCAAAGTTATATTACGCAAAAAGTCATTTTCCCTTAGAAATATCTCAAAGAGCTTTTGATCACTTATGGAGAGTTTGCGAAAGTTATGAGATGTGGTGCAAAGAGACTAAACAAGAAAAATTAATTACTTTACAGATATTAAATTAATTTAAAGACAATTTTTGTCTCGTGGCCTGAACTCTATTTTCAACCATATTTATGAATTTATTTTCAAATTTTTTCTGCTTGCTATTGTTTTCTACTGCATCTTTCACATGTGTTAATGCATCTTTACCTGTTTCTTTTTTTATTGCAGAGTTTACCCCATATTGAAATCCAGCCTGTGCCACATTTCCTGATGATACTAATGTTATACCTGGACCTAACAAAGCTGTTGTTTGAACACATCCATTAAATGAAACTAAAAATATAAGTCCTAAAAATAATTTTATAAATCTCATAAAGTTATTATAATTAATACATATTTCAAAATTCAACTCAAGATAGTAATAGTCCAAAATGAGCATTTAAATAAGATTTTGTCTAATATTTAAATATAAAAGAAAGAATGATTAAAATTTTTCCATTCATATTTGTTTTGCTGTGGTCTTCCGCTTTCATTACGACAAAACCTATTATTGATAATAGCGATCCATTTTCTGCTCTTGCTTTTAGGTTTTCAATTGTTGCTATTGGTTTTTTCTTATTTTCTATTTATTCAAAACAAAAAATTTTTGTTAGTAAAAAAAACTTTATCGAATCTTTTTTTAGTGGAGTTCTTTTTCATGGATTTTATTTAGGTGGAGTTTTTTATTCCATTTCAAAAGGAATGCCGACAGGGATTGCTGCTTTAATAGTTACTCTTCAACCAATACTTACAAATGCTTTAAGTGGTCCAATTTTAAATGAGAAAGTAACATACAAACAATGGTTAGGAGTTTTATTGGGCTTTGTAGGAGCAACATTAGTTTTAGGTTTAGATATTGGTTCAGAAATTCCAATAGCTGGTTTAGTGGCAACTATAATAGCCTTAATTGCAATAACATCCTCAACTATTTGGCAAAAAAAACTTAGTAACAATTTGCCATTATCAATAAGTAATATGTATCAAGCTATAGGTGGTTTTACTTTTCATCTATTAGTTATAATATTTTCTGCAAAGCCATATATTGATTTTTCACAAACATTTTTAATTGCTATGAGTCACCAGATATTTTTAGTGTCATTTGGTGCTTTTACAATATTGATGTATTTAATTAAAAATAACTCAGCAAGTAAAACTGTTTCTATATTTTTTTTAATACCAGCAACATCCGCTCTCATGGCTTGGTTGTTTTTAAACGAAAGTTTAACTAATCTAGATTTATTAGGGTTTTTAATAACCACAATAGGTGTTTACATTGCAACACGAGATTAAAGATATTTAGTTAGAATGCTTTTGAATAATAAATATACAAATTTGTTTGTGTCATATTTTCATAGGCTAATTCTTGATACTGAATAATAGAAGAAAATCTATTATTTGAAGATAAATCATAATCAAAACCCAGGGAAACTACTGGACGAGTTTTTTTTAAGTTTGCATCAAGATTTACTGTTGGAAGACCTGACATACCCGTGGGTGTTAACTTAGAAATTGTATGATAAACATCATGTTCTATTCCTAAAGTAGCATGAAGGTTAAGTGCTGGTGTTAAATTTGCATCAATTCTTGTACCTAATAAAACGGTAAGCGCTTTATCATTAATTTTATTATAAGTAAGTGGGCTAACAGGTCCTACTTCTGTATAACTATCTTGTGTTTTGACTGCGTATCTTGATGCAAAATAGGGAGTATAATTAATTTTGTTTTTTTTTGAAATTACATAACGTGTTTCAATTGTATTACTAATTGCTTTTGTTAGTGTTTTTCCTGTTCCCTCTTCTGAACTTTCTCCTGCTTCACGGGTGATTGTAGCATTTTTTTCTTGATACGCGTTTGCATATTTTACTTGAAATCCTAAGCCAGAGCTTTTTTGATTCCAAACAATTAAACTTCCAAGAAGTGGAGTATTATCTGAAAGTTTTAAATTTTTTGCTGTGTCGTGTTTAGTATTGGTGTGATAGAAACCTCCTATCCTCAGTTGATCAGAAAATCTCTTTCCACCTACTAGTACTAATCCATCTGTTGTTGAACTTGGATTTGTAACTTTAGAACGTCTGCCTCCTAATGACAGACATGTATCATTATTATTGCCAAAAAAATCACAATCATAAGTATTCATATGAGCAAAGTTTGCATCTGTTACTGCTTTAAGACTATTCATAGACTCAAGAGTAGGTGTTTTAGGCAACTTAGAAGCTGGTGGAACTGAACTTTCTATAGCGGTAATAATTAAATCCCAATCATCATCATTATTAGTATCATCTAATTTCCAATAATATTTATTTGTTCCTTCAAATTGATCACCAGTTATGCAGTCTGTATCACTAGTGCATGACACTAAATCACTTTCTGTTAAGCCGCTAATTACGTCGCTATAAGTCGTATTTACTGATGAACCAGTTAGTGTTGAAGTGCTATGTACACCGAAAGTTGTCGTTCCTGATTTATTGCTAAAAACTATTTTACCATAATCAGAAGTGCTATTAACAATTACATTGTAATTTGTAGGAAGCTTATATCCATAAGTCAGCGCATCATTCCCTCCTTGAGAGTTATTCAATGTTGTAATAGTTCCAGATTGACCTGCGTCATTTGCATTATTAATATCTAAACTACCACCTGTTATCGTTCCAGTATTGTTAATTGTTGCAATAGTTGCTCCTAATATATTTTTAATACCATCATCAGTAGAATCTGTAATATTGCCTGAGTTATTTATTGTGGTGATTGCCCCTTCATTTTTAATTGCAGCATTACTGTCATCTCCTGTAATATCACCTGAGTTAGTAATTGTTCCGATAGCTCCGGTTGCGTTATTGTAAATTGCACCATTACCATCAATAGCAGAAATAGTTCCTGTATTTTCTATGGTACCTATTGTAGCGTTAAAATTGTGAATTGCTTGTCCATCAGCCAATGCCTTAATTGTGCCGGCATTTTTGATTGTTGTAATTATACCGCGACCTGAATTCATAATGGTTTCGTTATCAGCTTGTATCGTTGCGCCACTTTTATTTTCTATTAAAGTAATTGTGGGCACTGATGAAGCATTTGTTGCGTTTCTAATTGCTTGTTCTTTACTAGATCTAATCATCCCTGCATTTGTGATTGTTCCAATGGTATTGAAATTTTGAATAGTATATTTTTGTTTTGACCATATATTGCCGGTAGCAGTATTTTCAATTTTGTTAATTGTTCCAGATTTCGTATTTTGAATTGCAACTTTACTGTTTGAATAAATTTGTCCACTATTAACTATATCTCCAATGGTGGATCCATTAAAAATTGGATAACCAGCTCCATTGGTAGTGGATTGCTTAGTCTCTATTCTTCCATTATTAGTAATTGTTGTAATGCTGCCTGAGCCCGCTGCATGTTGAATTCCGTATCTATCAAGGCCATCTGCAGTGTCGTAACCTATACCTGCATCGCTATTAATAGTAATAGTAGTATTAGTACCGTTTGTAGTGACTATTCCCTTTTCATCATCACTTGAACGTCCTTTAATTGTAGCACCATCAATAGTAATGTTAGAACCATCACCCGTTACTACTATTTGTCTACAATCTGAAGTGTAAGTTACAGTCGTGCCATTAACATCGGCACAATCAGCAGCATAAGTTTTTTTAGGAAAAAAAATTATTAATAATGTAATAAGAAAAATTAAACTTACACAAATGTAAGTTTTATAAAAATTTAATATCAATTTAATAAGTATACACATTAAAAAAATAGTCCTTATGGCCTATTTATTTTTTTAGGAAGGTTACCAACCTAAAATCATGTAGTTACAAAATTTGTTAAAAATTTATAAAAAAAATAATTAATTTTTAATTCTTAATGTGCTCATTATGGGTTAAATAGTTGATTAAATTTGATGTAAAATAAAGCTTTTAATCTTACAAAGATTTAAAGCCAAATTCTAAAGAAGCATCTGTAATAGAGTGATACAAAGATTCACCAAAACTTCTAAGAGCAAACAATCTTACTTTATCTGAGTTGTCGTCTAGCATATCAACCGTGAAAGCTATTCCATTATAAGTAGAATTTATTGAATTATTTTTTTCTAAAGTATTAAAATTAAAAGGACAGCCTTTCTTTAAAACTTCTTTAGCATTTTGTCCCTCTATTTCAATTATTGCTTTTGAATGAGATAATTCAGTTACCGCAAAATCTGTTTCATTTAAATTTTGTGAAATATTTTTAAGTAAATCTTTTTTTGTTGAAACCAGTAGCCAATTTTTTGGTCCATTCCATAAAATTCTTGTATCAGTATTATTTATTACACTTAGTGGCTCATCCTTTAATTTTAAACCATCAATATCAACACTTTCAATTGAAACTGTAGAATTTTTATACTGAACTATTTGAACTATTAATAAATTCTTTATCTCAGAAATTTTTAAAAGATTACTTTCATTTTTACCTTCATGATCACCAAATTGACCTGTTGTATGAACGTTTGCTAAGGCTGATATTAAACTCACGATCTAACCCTTTCCCCTTTTGGATCAACATAGTGTGAAGAAACTATTTCAACTGGAATTACTTTATTTTTAAGTGGCGACATTACAAATAACTTTTCACCAATCATATTTTTTCCGTCTTTTAATATTGCTAAAGAAAATGGATTGTCGTGCTCAACACTCCAACATGAAGCTGAAATATAACCTAATTTTGGATTTGGTAATGGTGCATTTGAATCTTTAACTAAATGCGATCCTTCAGGAATACTTGTTTTTTTATCTAATGGAACAACACCCACAACCTTTTGTCTATCTTCTGCTATAAATGCTTCTCTAGTTAAAGATCTTTTGCCTATAAAATCTTTCTTTTTACTTAATAATCCTTCAAGAGAGTTATCGTAAGGTATTGTTCTTCCATCAAGTTCAGATCCTGCAACATGTCCCATTTCAATTCTAAGAGTTGATAAAGCTTCTGTTCCGTATGGTTGGATTTTAAATTCTTGGCCGACTTCCATAATTTTTTCCCACATAAAGTTTCCATTATCAGACTCAACATTTACCTCGTATGCAAGCTCTCCTGAAAATGAAATTCTAAAAATTCTAGCCTTAACACCAAACAAATCTCCTTCCATGTAACCCATAAAAGGTAATCCTTCATTTGATACATCAGAATTTGGAAATAGTTTTTGCAACAAATCTCTAGATTTAGGTCCAGCAACTGCGGCCCCAGCCCATTGTTCTGTAGTTGAAACTACATTCACATTTAATTCAGGCCATACTAGTTGCAAATAATATTCTAAATGTGAAAGAACATTTGCAGCTTGTGCAGTTGTTGTTGTCATATGATAATGATTTTCTGAAATTCTTGTGGTTGTTCCATCATCCATAACAATTCCATCTTCTCTTAACATCACACCGTATCTTGCTTTACCAACTGGTAACTTTAACCATGCATTTGTATAAACTCTATTAAGTAACTCAGCTGCATCTGGTCCTTTAATATCTATTTTACCTAATGTGGTTACATCACAAACTCCTACATTTGTTCTTACATTTTTTGCTTCTCTTTTTGATCCCTCAAATAAATTTTCATCTCCTTGTTTATAATATCTAGGTCTCAACCACACACCTGCATCAACAAAAACTGCATTATTTTTTTCATGCCATGAATGCATTGGTGATTTTCTAGTTGGTTTTGAGTGTTTTCCAACTTCTCTTCCAACAATAGCTCCTATTGAAACTGGTGTGTACGGTGGTCTAAAAGTAGTGTGACCAACATTTGGTACTACTTTATTTTCAATATTTGATACTAATTGTAATCCATTTAAATTACTCGTTTTACCTTGGTCGGTTGCCATTCCAAGTGTTGTGTATCTTTTAACATGTTCAATTGAACGATAACCTTCCTTAAGTGCTATCTCCACATCAGAAACCGCAACATCATTTTGAAAATCTAAAAATCTTTTATAATTTTTTCCCTCAGGTAATGGTACACACCAAAACTTATCATGTATTGTTGATTTTTTTTCAACAACATTTGGAAATGAAATTTCATTATTATTGTTAGTGATTTTTTTTGATAATTCATGACCAGTTTCAAAAGAACTTTTTAAAGTCTCCTCTAAAGTATAAGATCCGTTTGCAGCACCTAACGTTGTTTCATTTTGTTTTGATACACCTGGAACAAATGCATCAATATCTTCATTAAATTTTGTTTTATTTCCTGATTGTGAAGCTAAGTGAATTGTTGGTGTCCAAAAACCTGAAACACATATACAATCACATTTAATATTTTCTACTGTACCAAGTTGCTCTTTATCATCTGAAATTTTTGCAATATCAGCTGATTTTACTTTTTTATAACCTTGGGCAGCTACTACCACATAAGAAAACTTAATGTTTATTCCTAAATTTTTTGCTTCATCAACTATTTCAGATTGAGGATCTTTTCTTGTGTCTAAAATAACTGGATCAACACCATTTTTCTTAAATTCAATTGCAGTTTCATAACCACTATCATTGTTAGTAAATATTAAAGGGTTTCTTCCAACTAGTACCCCATAAACTTTTAGGTATTCTTTTGCTGCGGATGAAAGCATTACTCCTGGGGTATCATTGTTTCCAAAAACGATTGGTCTTTCAATTGATCCTGAAGAAATTAAAACTTCTTTTGCTCTAATATACCAAAGTCTTTGTTTTGGATGATATTTTTTTGTCTCTGGAAGATGATCGCTAATTCTTTCAGACATTACCAGCATGTTATGATCATAATATCCAAAAACCTGTGATCTATTTTTAACAACAACATTAGGCATTTTTTTAAGTTCTGAAATTATTCTATCAGCCCACTCTTTGCCTGATTGATTTCCTATATTAACATCACTAGTTAATAAAGTTCCTCCATGTCTAGCTTTATCTTCAGCTAAAATAACTCTTGCTCCATTTTTTGCTGCAGCGTATGCACTCGCTAAACCTGATGGTCCTGAACCGGCAATTAATAAATCACAATATTCATATTTATGTTCGTATCTTTCTTTGTCATGTTTGATGGATGCCACACCAAGTCCTGCTGCTTTCCTGATAAAAGGTTCGTAAACTTTATACCAAAAGCTTTTTGGCCACATAAAAGTTTTGTAATAAAACCCAGCAGGTAAAAACATTTTAAAAAAATTATTTATTGCTCCAATATCAAAATTTACACTTGGCCAGCAATTTACACTTGTTGCCTCTAACCCTTCAAAAAGCTCTTGTTCTGTGGCTTTTATGTTGGGTTCAGTTTCACCATTTCTATATAATTGAACAATTGCATAAGGTTCATCAACTCCAGCACCAAAAAAACCTCTTGGTCTATGGTATTTAAAACTTCTACCAATTAAATGAACACCATTAGCTATTAAAGCTGAAGCTAAAGTGTCTCCCTCATAACCATAATAAGTTTTACCATTAAACTTAAAAGATAATTTCTTATCTCTATTTATTAAACCAACATCTGATAATCGATAACTTTGATCCATTATGAGTTATCCTCATTAGCTTTTAGTGTTCTAAATATTTCATGAGTTGCGGTGTCTCTTTCAACTTTTATCCACTGTCTGCACCCTGATAAATGTTGCCATAACTCTAAATGTTTTCCTCTTAAACTTTTTCTATTATAAACAAAATTATCCCAGTCTTGGTCTGACACCTCTTTATTAAGTTCTGGTCTTTTAACAGTTGCATCTCCGCCATAAGAAAATTCATTTTGTGATCTCATTCCACAGTGTGGACATTTAATATGAAGCATTTATGAAATCCAAGTTTTTGTTCCAAGTCCTTTTTCATCAAGTAAGTGACCTGTGTTAAATCTATTTAAACTATATCCTGCGTTTAATTTATGAACTCTGTCTTGAGCAATTGTATGAGCGAATGTCCAACCTGATGCGGGTGTTGCTTTAAATCCACCATAGCACCAACCACAATTTAAATATAAACCTTCAATATGTGTTTTATCAATTATCGGAGAACCATCCATAGACATATCCATTATTCCACCCCAAGTTCTCAACATTTTTAATTTACTTAAGAACGGCATCATTGCTATACCTTCGGTTAACACATGTTGTAAAGTTGGTAGGTTACCTCTTTGCGCATAACTATTATATCCATCAAGATCTCCACCCATTACCATTTCACCTTTGTCAGATTGACTAATATAAAAGTGTCCTGCTCCAAAAGTAACCACTCTATCTAAAATGGGTTTTACAGGCTCTGAAACACAAGCTTGAAGTAAGTGAGTTTCTACAGGTAATGTCATATTTAATTTCTCTGCTAAAATATTTGTACTTCCTGCAACACATAATCCAATTTTCTTAACTTTGATGTCGCCTCTTGAAGTTCTTACTCCATTAATTTTTCCACCAACAACATCAAATCCTGTTACTTCACAATTTTGAATGATGTCAACACCCATTGAGTCTGCTTGTCTTGCATATCCCCAAGCAACAGCATCATGTCTAGCTGTTCCAGCACTTGGTTGCATTAAACCACCGAAAATTGGGAACCTTACATTTTCAGAAAAATCTGCCATTGGAATAATTTCTTTAACTTGCTCTCTATTTAATAAAACTGCATCTATTCCATTTAGTCTCATTGAGTTTCCTCTTCGCGCATACACATTCATTTGGGCATCTGAGTGAGCAAGATTTATAATTCCTCTTGGTGAAAACATTACGTTGTAGTTTAAATCTTGGCTCATCTTTCTCCAGAGATCCATTCCAAATTCACTGAAGAGCGCATTATCATCGTGCATATAATTTGATCTAATAATCGTAGTATTACGGCCAACATTTCCACCACCTATCCAACCTTTTTCAATGATTGCAACGTTAGTAATGTTGTGCTCTTTTGCTAAATAATATGCAGTCGCCAAACCATGGCCACCACCTCCAATGATTACAACGTCATATTCTTTCTTAGGTGTTGGATCTTTCCATGCTAAATCCCAATTTTGATGGCCAGAAAAAGCATTTTTAATAAGATTAAATATTGAATATTTTTGCATCAGATATTTTTATCTCAATCAATATAAATAGTTCTTATTTTTTTTATATATATTTTTTAGAAGTTTCCAAAGATGTCAAAAAGGGATAAGAAGTCATCAAAGAAATTTATAACTTGTAGGATTTTATATGAGCGAAGTTAAGTCAGATATTCAAATAGCTAGAGAAGCTAAAATGCAACCTATAAATGATATTCTAGCGAAAATAAATGTACCTGATGAAAGTGCTGCTTTCAGTCCAATGGGCAGACACATTGCAAAAATTAATTTAGAATATTTAGATACCTTAAAAGATAAACCAGACGGAAAATTAGTTTTAGTTACCGCAATCACTCCTACTCCAGCAGGCGAAGGTAAGACCACTACTTCAGTTGGACTTAACGATGGTCTAAATAAAATTGGAAAAAAATCTATTGTATGTTTAAGAGAGCCAAGTCTTGGTCCTTCATTTGGTATGAAAGGTGGAGCAGCTGGTGGTGGATACGCACAAGTGGTTCCAATGGAACAAATTAATTTACATTTCACTGGAGACTTTCATGCAATAACTTCTGCGCATAATTTATTATCTGCTTTAATCGATAATCATATCTATTGGGGAAATAAATTAGATATAGATGTAAGAAGAATTGTTTGGAAAAGAGTGATGGATATGAATGATCGTTCTTTGAGAGAAATAAATATTAATTTAGGTGGTATTGCAAATGGATTTCCACGAGAAGATGGTTTTGACATAACTGTTGCATCAGAGATCATGGCGATCTTTTGTTTATCAAATGATTTAGAAGATTTAGAAAAAAGAATAGGAAATATTACAATAGCATACACAAGAGATAGAAAACCTGTTTATGCAAAAGATTTGAAAGCTCAAGGTCCAATGACTGTGTTGTTAAAAGATGCAATTAGACCTAATGTTACTCAAACTTTAGAAAATAATCCTGCAATTATTCATGGTGGTCCATTTGCAAATATTGCTCATGGATGTAATTCAGTTATTGCTACAAAAACTGGACTAAAGCTTGCTGACTATGTTGTAACAGAAGCAGGGTTTGGTGCTGACCTTGGTGCAGAAAAATTTCTTGATATAAAATGTAGAAAATCAAATCTTAAACCAAGCTGTGTAGTGATTGTTGCAACAATTAGAGCATTAAAAATGCATGGCGGGGTTGCAAAAGATGATTTGAAAAATGAAAATGTGGAAGCTCTTAAAAAAGGACTGATTAATCTTGAGAGACATATTGAAAATGTAAAAAAATTTGGTTTACCCGTTGCTGTTGCAGTTAACCATTTTATTAAAGATACTGACAATGAAGTAAAAGCTTTAATAGAATTTTGTGATAGACTGGGAGTTAAAGCAAGTCTTTGTACTCACTGGGCAAACGGTGGTGAGGGCACAAAAGAACTAGCAGCTCATGTTGCTGATTTATGTGAAAAAAATGAAGCTAAATTCAAGTTTTTATACGAGAGCAAAACACCTTTATTTAAAAAGATTGAGACAATTGCAAAAGAGATTTACAGAGCAGATGAAGTTATTGCTGATACTAAAATTAGAGATCAACTTAAAAGCTTTGAAGAAGCTGGTTATGGTGAATTACCAATTTGTATTGCAAAAACTCAATATAGTTTTTCAACTGATCCTAGTCTTAAGGGTGCGCCAACAGGTCATGCGCTCCCAATAAGAGAAATAAGACTTTCTTCTGGTGCGGAATTTATTGTTGTTGTATGTGGAGCTATTATGACAATGCCGGGTTTACCAAGAGTGCCTGCGGCTGACTCAATCAAACTTAATAAAGATGGTGAAATAGAAGGTCTATTCTAGAAATTTCTTACCAATCAATTTGTAATTTTTTATTTTCACAAATAGTTTGCAGCATACTGAACATTAGCGGGAAATGCTGAGGATTTAAATCTTGTAAAATTTTCGGTCCAATTTCTAAAGCTAATTGAGCACCTTCGACAGTAATGTCTTTCATAAATTTTTCTTTAGCATCATTATACAGATGTCCTTCGCCCAAATACTTTCCCATCAAACTATTTCTTCCTCCAATCGCGCTAACATACAAATCGCCTAGACCTGCTAAACCATAAACTGTTTCTGCTTTACCTCCATAATTAGAGACAAACTCTACCATTTCAGAAATTGATCTATGTATCAAAGACGCTGCGGTATTTAAAAAATATTTTGACTGAATATCTTTTGATGCTTTGGTATTGCTCAAACCTTCAGATGCTCCAATTAGCATTGAGTAAATATTCTTTATTGCTCCTGATAACTCAACACCATTTATATCTTCTGAGATTTCGGTAGAGTAATAGTTAGTTGAGATTGTTTCTTTTAGGAACTGGCTTTCTTTTAAGTTTTTATTTGCAATAACTGTTCCTGTTCTCATTTTATTTGCTAATCCTGCAGCTAAACATGGTCCTTTGATAGCTGAAATATTAATATCAGAATGACCTTCTTTTTCTAAAAGATATTTAATTTTGTCTGAAAGTGTAGAAAGTTCATTAGCTACTATGGATAAACCCTTAGTCAATAACACAATTGGTATTTTCTTTTTATAATTTTTTGAAATTTGTTGAACAAACCATTCAATACCTACTGAACTTACTCCACAAACTATAATATCAATATTTTGTTTTAAAATATTTTGTAATTTTTCAAATCGCTCAAATTTAATTTCTTTTGGTAATTGTGTTTTTAGCGCTGGGTGAATATGATTGTTAGAATTAATGCTTTCAATTAAATTATCCTCTAAATGTGTTCCAACAATTGTAACATTATTTTTATTATCTAAACATGGAACTGCAAAAGCAGACCCCATTGCACCAGCACCAATTATAACTATTTTTTTCATAAGCTAAATTAAACTTAAGTTTACCAATTAATTAATACAACTGTTACAAGATTTTATTTATTTATATAAACTTATTTTATTGCAATTTTTATCATTTTGTTAGTAAACTAATCTTATAAAATTAACAAACTTGGAGAAATTTCATGACAAAAGTTGCAATTATTGGCGCAGGACCTTCTGGTTTAGCTCAACTACGAGCTTTTGAGTCAGCTCAAAAAAAAGGTGAAAAAATTCCTGAAGTAGTTTGCTTTGAAAAACAAGAAGATTGGGGAGGGTTATGGAATTATAGTTGGAGAACTGGAACTGATGAGCATGGAGAGCCTGTACATTGTAGTATGTATAGATATCTTTGGTCCAATGGGCCAAAAGAGTGCCTTGAGTTTTCAGATTATTCTTTTGATGAACATTTTGGTAAACCTATTGGATCTTATCCACCAAGGGAAGTAATCTTGGATTATATACGTGGTAGACTTGCTAAATCAGATTTTAAAAAACAAGTAAGATTCAGAACTTCTGTTCGTTGGGTAAGTTACAACAAAGACAGTAAACTATTTACAGTCTCAGTTGAAGATTTGGTCAAAAAGAAAACCTATAGCGAGGATTTTGATTATGTTGTATGTGCTTCAGGACACTTTAGCACTCCAAATGTGCCTGAATTTGAAGGTCTTTCAACTTTTGGTGGTAGAGTAATGCATGCGCATGATTTTAGAGATGCTTTGGAATTTAAAGACAAAGATATTTTAATTGTGGGTACCAGTTACTCTTCAGAAGATATTGCATCTCAATGTTATAAATACGGGTGTAATTCAATTACAATCAGTCACAGAACTGCACCAATGAATTATCATTGGCCAGATAGAATTACTCAAGCACCTTTATTGGTAAAAGCTGATCCGGATAACACTGTTCACTTTAAAGATGGATCTAAAAAAAAGGTAGATGCTATAATACTTTGTACAGGTTATTTGCATCATTTTCCTTTTCTTGAAGAAGATCTTAAATTAAAAACGAGTAATTTATTATGGCCTCTTAATTTATATAAAGGAATATTTTGGGAGTCTAACCCCAAAATGATGTACCTAGGTATGCAAGATCAATTTTATACCTTTAATATGTTTGATGCACAAGCATGGTATGCAAGAGATTATATTCTTGGAAAAATTTCGTTACCTTCAAAAGAAGAAATGACAAAAAATAGTCTTGAATGGAAAAAGAGAGAGGACTCATTACAAGATGATGAGCAAAAAATTTGGTTTCAAGGTGATTACACAAAAGAGCTTATTGAAGCTACTGATTATCCAAATTTTGATATTGAAGGGGTAAATAAAACTTTCATGGAATGGGAGCATCATAAACATGAAGATATTATGACTTTTAGAAATAATAGTTATAAATCTTTGATTACTGGAAAAAAATCTCCTTTACATCATACAGTATGGTTAGATGAGTTAGATGACTCCATGAAGGCTTACATAAAATAATTAGTATTACTATTATTTTAAAAAATATGTTGTTTGTTAAAAACCTTAAATCTATTTCTGATCAAAAATGGCAAACAACAGAAAAATATCCAGGCGTGAGATGGAAATTCTTAATTGATGCTGATTATACAAAAAGTTCTGGGCTTTCTCTTGGTTTTGCTGAAATTGCCCCAGGAGGAGATTTAACACTCCATTATCATTCGCCTGCAGAAATATATGTGGTCACAAATGGTACTGGTATATTAAATAAATCTGGGGAGCTTGAAGAGATTAAGAAAGGTGATGTAGTTTATATAGCTGGTAATGCAAAACATGCCTTAAAAAATAATGGAAAAGAAACTTTAGAATTTTATTGGATTTTTCCAACAGATCGTTTTTCTGAAGTTGAATATTTATCCTAACTTATACCTAGGTGTTTTTTTCGTTGATCTACCCACGTTCTAATTAAATGATCAAATACCAAGCCTATAAAAGCAACACAAACACCGAGAGTTAAACCTATACCAGCACCTTTTTTATCAGATAGAGCTTTTAAAATATATTGACCTAAATCTTCTGTTCCAATAAATGCCCCTATAATTACCATAAATAAAGCAAACACAATTGTCTGATTTAAACCAAGCATCATATGTGGAAAAGCTAATGGAAATTCTATTTTCATCAATCTTTGTAATTTCGTTACACCTGACATTGAGCCTGCATCATGCAATGAAGCTGGAACGCTTCTTAATCCCTCAATAGTATATCTTGTAGCGGGTATCGTTGCATAGACAATTACTGCAATTAATACTGATGTATCAGTGACACCAAAAAGCATCATTACTGGAATTAAATATACAAATGAAGGGAAAGTTTGAAAAATATCACAAACTCCCAACATAAAATTTGTAGTATATTTGTTCTGAAAACATAAAGTTCCAACTGTAAAACCAATAGCACAAGAAATAATTACTCCAAATGTTGCCATGTAAGTGGTTACTAAAGCTCTGTCCCACCACGGGCTAAGTGCTATAAATAATGTTAACCCACCCACTACAAAAGCTGAACGTATTCCACCAATTATATAACCTGCACCAATGACTAATACTAAAGTAGCAACAGCTGGCATCCTTAAATATAAAGCTCTCATTGGTTGAAGAACTTCTATAATTAACCATGTGTTAAATATTTTTAAAGTTTGAAAAAAAGTATCCCAAACCCAATCAACACCTCTATTCCAAAAATCTGCTGTTGATATTCCTTTGTTATGTGGAATTTCATAAAGATAATTAAAACCTTCCTTAAAGAAAAAAGAACCCACAAAAGCAAGTATAATTCCAATTAATACTGCGCCACCAAAAAATATACTATTTTTATGTTGCTCAAAAAAAGTTAGGTTTCCAAAATAATCGATTTGTTTATTTGCCCAAGCTAAAGATAATTTATCCAATAATATTGCAATCAAACTGATGCACAAACCTGCCTCGAGTGCTAAGCCAATATTTAATTGGTTTAGCGCAAGTAACAAATTAAAACCTAAACCTTTTGCACCTATGAAAGCTGAAATCACAGCCATAGAGAAACAAACCATAATCACTTGGTTTACTCCGATTAAAATATCTCTTCTTGCAGTTGGAATTAATACTTTGAACATGAGTTGAGAATTAGTGCATCCACTCATTCTTCCAGCTTCAATAACTTCAGGAGGTATTCCTCTTAGACCCAGTAAAGTTAATAATATCATTGGTGGAACTGCCACAACCATCGTTATAATAACTGCTGCATGATCACCAACACCAAACAAAACAATTGCAGGAACTAACACAGCGTATTGAGGCATAGTTTGCATAACTAAAAGTATTGGATACAAGGCTTTTTCAACTCGTTTGCTTTTGAATGCCGCAATACCTAAGCCCAAACCAAAAACAAATGAAAGTGGTGCTGCAACTAATATAAAAGAAAGAGTCTGCATCGATGGTTTCCATTGACCAAATATGGAAATATAAATCATGACTATACCAGCAAATATAGCTAAGCCTTTTCCACTTAAGTTATATCCAAGTATTACTGCACCTGCCGCAACAATTGTCCAAGGTAATCCTGGTAATTTTGCCCATGGATTTGCTCCAATCCAATCCCAACTAGTAAACGCAACAACTGTTTGAACACCCCCTAATATAACCTCTCTGATTAGCTCAATAAGAAAAGTCATAAACGCTGTTATATTTCGTGTTAATTGAAGAACTAAAGGTCTAGTTTTGTATGATTGAGTATTTTCATTCCAAAACTCCATTGGCATCCACTCGTTCATTAAAAAGAATAAAGTATCATTTATCCAAATAGGTAACCATCCTAGTAAAGGTGGTAATCTCCAGAAAACATCAAAGGCGTAATATCTTACTTCAGCACCAAAAAGTGTATAAGTACTTTGATTTGGATCTTTAATAAATTCTGCTTGACCTCTTATAAACTTGTAGGTTTCAGGAACATCAATTGCAAAGCATAAAGAAAAAAATACAATCAATAAAAATAGCCATTGAAATAACTTTGGATATTTTTTTAACAGTTCCATATTTTAATCATTATTTTTTTTTCCACCAAAAACAGTATTAATTATTTTTGAAGGTTGTACAGTTCCAACAATTTGATTATTTTTATCAATAACACCAACAGATTTTTCTTGATTTAAAATCTTTTCAGCAACATTTTCAATTATTTCATCTTTCGAAACTTTTAAATCACTTAAATTTTCATTATGAGGTTTATCCATAATATCCTCTATTTTTAATACTTTTTCTCTAGGAACTTCTTCGGTAAATTTCCGAACATACTCTGTAGCTGGATTTAAAACAATATTAGCTGGTGTATCAAGCTGTTCAATTATTCCGTCTTTCATAATTGCAATTCGATCAGCAAGCTTTAACGCTTCATCAAAATCATGTGTGATAAACATAATTGTTTTCTGTAATTTTTCTTGAAGTCTTAAAAACTCATCTTGCATTTCTTTTCTAATTAATGGGTCTAGAGCAGAAAAAGGTTCATCTAAAAACCAAATATCAGGTTCTACGGCTAACGACCGAGCAATCCCTACCCTTTGTTGTTGTCCTCCAGAGAGTTCTCTTGGAAAATAATTTTCCCTTCCGTCAAGACCAACAAGTTTAACCATATCCATAGCCTTGTTAATGCTTTCTTGATCTTCAACTCCTTTGATCTGAAGTGGAAACGCAATATTTTCCAAAACTGTTTTATGTGGAAGTAGTGCAAAGCTTTGAAATACCATCCCCATCTTATTTCTTCTAAGATCAATTAGTTCTTTATTATTTAATGTAAGCAAGTCTTGACCTTCTATAAAAATCTTTCCACCAGTTGCATCTGTTAATCTTGAAATACATCTTAACAAAGTAGATTTTCCAGAGCCTGATAAACCCATTACAACCAACATTTCTCCTTTTGAAACTTCAAAAGAAGCATTATTTACTCCTACTATGCATCCATTTTCTTGAAATGTTTTTGCATCCACGTTTCCATTGGCATCTTGAAGCATTTTTTGAGCGTTTGCTCCAAAAATTTTGTAAACTGAGTCACACTTAATTACAGCATTAGTCATAATATTTTAATAAGTTATACGAAATAAAAACAAAATACACTTTTTATATTATTTCGAATTATTGTATTCCTCCTTTAAAAATTTTTAATAAAATAAACCCTAGTATCAATTCCTGTACTTAAAAAATTTAAAACTTCCCCACTAACAGTAATTGTTTCTTTTTCTCCACCATTAATACTTCCATTTAAAACAAAGCCAGCAATACATTTACTATTTTCTTTGTCCCAACTTACAAACGTTTCGGCAATTTGATTGCCATTAGTAGTGTATATTTGTTTAGCTTTATAATTAATTAAATTAGCACCCATAACGGCACGTTGTGGAATAATTTTTGTTATTTTGCATACTGTTTCGTATTGTTCTTTGGATAATTTGTAATGATCGCTTCCCTCATAAAAAGTTAAAATTCCAGATGGCAATGTAGAGATTATTTTACTTAACTTGTTAGCTTCTGCTATTCTTGCCTCTTCCTTTTTCATTTTTTCTACAAGCTCATCTCCCTGACCAAAAAACATATTTAAAATAGCAAAAGATAAAATTACAACAAATGTTAAAGAAACAAGGCCGCCAAATTTCTGGATAGGCTCAGGTAACAATTGTTTTAATCTATTCATATATCCATCAATCATGATTATTCTTGTAATTTTCCGTTTTTCCAAATTCCTATTTTTATTTTTCCATCAGACCAAATAAACTTTCCTTCTCCATTCATAAAGCCATTCGCCCATTCACCTTCGTAAACAGAGCCATCAGGAAAAGTTAAAATTCCTTGACCACTCCACTCACTATTTTTAAATTCTCCTTTGTAGATGTACCCGTTGGGCCAAGTTTCAATTCCTTGTCCATGTTTTTGTGTTCCAGCCCAATTCCCTTCATAGGTCGTTTTATCTGTATAGGTCCATTTACCAAAACCATTTTCACAGTCTCCTTCACAGCCTGTTTTTCTAGCTGACACTGAAGTTGCGATTAAAAAACTTAAAGTTATGTAAAAAATATATTTTTTCATTTTAGCTACATGTATAAAAAGAAATATCCTTTTCAAAATTATCGCTTTTCAAATCTTTTGTAATCTCATGAACTAATTCACCAGATTTTCTATTAATAATACCAGACTCTGAATAGTTCTTATCTTTATCAAAAGCTTTAAACAAAACTATATCTTTATTAACAACTTTTACATCAAACTTTGTATTTTTTGAGAGAAATACTGATAATCCCTTAATTAAAAGTTTTTCAGGTTGTTTGGCATTAATTGTAAATTGGTCTAAATTTTTTTCATTTAAATCTTTTGCTAGAAAAGTTTTATAATTATATTCTGAATTCTTTAATATTTTTTTTTCTAATTCGCAAACAAAACCAATATCTATATCTTCTTGTATGTCGATATTTTTTGCTAAAGATAAATTAAAAACAAACAAACCTAAAAATACATAAAGAAAGCATTTTGTCATTTTTTTAATAAAATTTATAATTTGAAACTTCACTAGATTTATTTATTTAAAAAAAATCCCCCCCAAAATTATTGGGGGAGATTCTGTTATTATTTTTTAACTTTATTTGGTAAATGGTTCCCAAACACTTTTGTTGTCTGCTAACCATTTTTTTGCAGCGTCTTCATGAGTCATCTTGTCTTCGTCAACTAAAGCAGCCATTGCTCCGATATGACTTGTTGAAAATGACATTTTTTTGAAAACCGCAGCTGCGCCTGGATGAGTATTAGGAAAGTCCTCATTCACAGCTTTTTTCAAATAACCATCTGGAGATCCACATTTTCCATCACCACCATCTTCTGGTCTACAACCAGCAGAATATGGAGGAAAATCAATAAATGTGAAACCTTTTCCATCCGTAAAGTTTGGAGTCCAGTTGAATATTATAGTTCCTCTACCTTCTTTTTCAGCAGCCTTAAGTTCTGCCCAAAGTGCATCTGCACTTCCAGCAAATTTAACTGTCCAAAGATCTCCTAGCCCTAGAGCATCAACCCTCTGAGGTATTAAATCTCCGTGCCAAGTTTGAGGACCCTCTAACATTCTACCTTTTCCACCCGAGTCAGGTGTTGCAAAGTTTGCAGCACAGTCTGGATTTTTTAATGCAGTCCAATCTGGAAGACCTGGACATAATCCTTTATCAGCAACCCAGTTAGGATATCCCATATCCTCAAGAGTTCTTGCTTCGTGATCACCCCAATCAAGTATTCCACCTTTGTCCATTGCTGTAGTAAATGATTTACCAAAAGCAGATTCCCAAACTTCGTGTGCTAGAGTTACATCGCCAATACGAATTGACTCGTATACAGCTTGTGAGTCTGTGTTTACATAACTTACATTATTTCCCATGCTCTCAAATATTCCACCAATAACGTGAGCCATTACAATTTGGCTTGACCAGTTATGAGTAGCAATAATTATAGGCTGAGCACTGTCACCACCTTTTTTGGCAGTTTTGTCTCCACCTTGCATGAAAAAGATTGCGGCAACTATTACTACCACCGCACCGATTATTAACGGTAATTTATTCTTCATATTTTATCTCCCTCAATATTAAGTTTAATAAACTATGTTCTCACTTATTAAATTTATAGTCAATCCCCTATGATTATATTATGCTTAATGAAAAATATTAAATAAGCATTGTATATGTTAGTTACTAGCAACAATATTAAAAATCCTGGTCTAAGAGTTTTACCACCAGGGGTTGAAAGATACTTTGTTAAGGGTGGTGGTTTATCTGTAATCGAAGTTTCTCCAGATGATAAAATCGAAATTATTAATGACGAGGGAAAACAAATTTGTGAAATAATTGTTTTTAACTCTAATGGAAAATCAGATTTATCAATATTAAATTTAAAAGAAAATTCAAATGCAGATTTTTCAAAAAGAACAATAGCTAACGATGAAAAAATTTCTAAAATATTTAAGAAAAAGAGTTTTGATTTAAATAAAGCTAAATCGTCTATTATTTTTAGTGAAGACTGTGTGATGGGTGAAAAAATAACTTTATCCTCTAAAGATAAATGTTTTGTCTTGATTGCAGCCCCAGGCAATCCTCTTAATGTTCATGAACAAAATCCGCCAACTGACTTAACAATTTTTTTGAATAAAGCGCAGTTCTCAGAAACCGATGAACAATTTATTCTACCAGATCCTTTAAGTGATCCAATAGTTGAGCAACTTGTTAAAAGAAGAACTGCAGAAACTTACGAAGTTAAAGCTGGAGAATATATTCAAATTATTGATACGGGTGGAAGACAATGTTCTGATTTTTTAGCTTTTGATACTCATAAATTAAATGATGGAATTGAAAGTATTATTGATGATAAGGCAACCAGAACTTTCATGGGTAGTGCTTACCCTGGGCCAGGTTTATTTTCAAAATTCTATGATGGTGATCATGAGGCAATGGTTGAGGTAGTTAGAGACACTGTTGGAAGACACGATACTTTTAACCTAGCCTGTACTTCAAAATATTACGAAGATTTGGGTTATATGGGTCACATCAATTGTACCGATAATTTTAATAAAGAATTGGAAAAATATGATGTCAAAGCTAGAAAAAGTTGGTCAGCAATAAATCTTTTTTTCAATACAGCTATAGATGTAAATAATGTTGCAACATTTGACGAACCTTGGTCAAGACCTGGTGATTATGTTTTGTTCCGAGCTTTAAAAGATTTAACATGTGTATCATCTGCCTGTCCTTGTGATGTTGATGCCGCAAATGGCTGGAACCCTACAGATATATTTGTTAGAACTTATGCAAAGAATGAAAAATACTCAAAAGCAATTGCATTTAGAATGAAAACGGACGCTGAACCAAAACTAACTCAAGAAACTGGATTTCATAAAAAAACATCTGAGCTAACAAGAAACTTTGTTGAATATAAAGGTTTTTGGCTTGCTAATAATTTTACAAATTCTGGAACGATAAAAGAATATAACGCTTGCAGAGAAAGTGCGATAGCAACAGATCTTTCACCATTAAGAAAATTTGAAATTTTAGGACCAGATGCTGAAAACCTAATGCAATATACTCTTACAAGAAATGTTAAAAAATTATCAATCGGACAAGTTGTTTATACTGCCATGTGTTATGAAAATGGATGCATGTTGGATGATGGTACTTTATTTAAATTTGGACAAGATAATTTCAGATGGATTGGTGGAGATGAGTACAGTGGAGAATGGTTAAAAGAACAAGCAAAAAAGAAAAATTATAAAGTTTGGATTAAGTCTGCCACAGATCATATTCATAACATTGCTGTTCAAGGACCTGATAGTAGAAAAATTTTAGAAAAATTTGTTTGGACAGCACCAATTCAACCATCAATAACCGAGCTAGAATGGTTTAGGTTTAATATTGCTCGAGTAGATCATGAAACAGGAACTCCAATTGTTATTTCAAGAACGGGTTACACTGGTGAACTTGGATACGAAATCTGGTGCCATCCAAAAGATGCTGCTGAAGTTTGGGATAAAGTTTGGGAAGCAGGAAAAGAATTTAATATTACTCCACTTGGCTTGGAAGCTTTAGACATGGTTCGTATAGAGGCTGGACTTATTTTTTATGGATATGAATTTGATGACCAAACAGATCCTTTTGAAGCTGGAATTGGTTTTACTGTTCCGCTTAAAACTAAAGAAGATGATTTCATTGGTAAAGAGGAATTAATCAAAAGAAAAGCAAACCCACAAAAAAAATTAGTAGGTTTGGAGTTGGTTGGTCACGAACCAGCTATTCATGGTGACTGTGTTCATGTAGGACGCGCTCAAGTTGGTGTAATAACTAGCGGCATGCTTTCGCCAAAACTTGGTAAAAATATTGCTCTTTGTAGAATTGATGTAAAATATTCTGAAATTGGAACAGAAGTTGAAATCGGTAAACTAGACGGTCATCAAAAAAGAATTGGCGCCAAAGTTATTGCTTTCCCATTCTACGATCCAACAAAATCAAGAGTAAGAGCTTAGATAAATGGCTTCCACTAAAAAAACACTTTTAAACTTTTGGGAAGATCAAATGAAACAATCCCATACATCAAGTAATTATTTTTTTAGAAAATCTCCTTCACATTATCATATGATGTTGTTAGTCATGTCTGCTCATAAAGAAGGACAAAAACTTTCAGTCGAAGAACTTAAAACAAAATTATTTAAAACTTCTCGACCAAAATCAGCTCTTATAATTACTGAGGCATGTGAAAAAGGATTCTTTCATTTGGAAAAAACTTCTACTGACCAGAGAATTAAAAATATTGTACCTAGTTCTTCTTTTATTAAAGAGTTTAATGAATATTTAGATACCCTTAAAAACATAAGCTATTAGCTATTTATTTTTAAATAATCCATAATATATATTTTTTATATATAATTTTTAGTTCTATAAAAAATTATATTAATATCTTGTTTCAAAAAATAATGTTTTATTATGTCAACGTTACCATCAAAAGCAAAAGTAGTAATTATAGGCGGTGGTATTCACGGTTTAAGTACAGCCTGGAAACTTTCAGAAACTTATAAAAATCCTGGTGACATCATAGTTTTAGAAAAAAATGATATTGCTGCTGGTGCAAGTGGTATTGCTTGTGGTGTTGTTAGGAACAATTACTTTCAACCAGCTATGAGAGAGCTAATGGCTCATTCAGTTTCAGTTTGGGAGAGTGATCCAAAAGCATTTAAGTATAATGCGGTTGGCTATTTACAAATATCGCCAGAAGTAATGCATGAAGATGTTGCAACTATTTATGAACAGCAAAAAGCTATTGGTTACGAATCAGAATTTATTGAAGGTGAAAAAGATTGCATGAATTATATGAAAGGAATGTTTGATGATTGGCAAGCTCAAGGCATCACATCAGTTCTTCATGAAAAAAAAGGCGGTTACGCATTTAACAAAGACTCCATTAAAGCTCTTGAAAACAAATCTACTTCAAATGGTGTTCAAGTAATGAAGGGTGTAACAGTAACTGGGTTTAAAAGAGGTAGTAATAGTAAAGCTGTTACAGGAGTTGAAACTGATAAGGGTACTATCGAGTGTGAACAAGTAGTTGTTGGAGCAGGTCCATGGGCTAGGGATTTTTGGAACATGTTAGAGCTTCCTAAAAAGGCTAACATTAAAGGCAAAGATGGTAAATTACACGAAACCGATATGTGGACATATTGGATGCTGCAAGAGGGTGTAATTGGTGTTGAGCCAGATTTTTTAAAGATGAATAATGGAAAACAACCACCGGTAATCCACGTTGATTCTACTGCGCCATTGTACTCAGATAAAACAAAAAAATTAATTACAGAAAAAATTTGGGGAATTTATTATAAACCTGATATTGAAGGTTTAGGTGTTCAAGGTGGAACATCTCCATACATAGTTGACAAACATTTTGATAAAGTAAACGTAGATCCATACGGTTTAGACTCTCCTGAATTTCAAACTACAGAAGCGTTTAATGACATGTGGTGTTCAGCTTTAGCTCATTGCCAAAAAAGATTTGAAGGTAAATCAGATCTTTATAGAAAAGGACCATCAGGTGGTCTTGGATGTATGACACCAGACTCATTTCCAATCTTTGATAGATTTTTAGAAAATGTTTATATGATTGCTGACGCTAACCATGGTTATAAAATGATTGGTGTGGGTGAGCTTGTTGCAAAAGAAATTCTTGGTACTGAGAGTGATTTATTGAAACCGTTTAGATTCAACCGTTACGAGAAAGGTGAACTTCACCCTACATCGAACAGTCCGTTCCCTTGGAGTTAAACTTCAAGCCTAGACACTAATAAGTTTTTCAGCTAACTTTGAATAAATAAAATTCATTGGGGGATGAAAATAATGACTGATCTAGATAAACACGTTAACCAACCAGGTAGAGCAAAGTTAGTAAAGCAAGTTAGAGCTAAGATTAATGAACTTGGTATTGAATATATTTTTTTTCAATTTATTTCTGTTACTGGAAGAGTTGTAGGTAAAGGTATTCCTACTGATCACTGGGAAAGAACTTGTGAAAAAGGATTTCAATTAGTTTATGGTGCAACAGCAAACTTATTTGTTGATCGTCACGGAAATTATATTGGGTATGGTCCAGAAGCAAAAGAATTAGTTGGAATTCCAGATCCAGAAACTTTTTGTCAGTTGCCTTGGGATAAAAAAGTTGCAAGAGTATTTGTTACTTGTTTTAGAAACAGAGAAGAAAGAGATAATCCAGGTGCTCATTTAACCTCAGATTGCCGTGGAAACCTAAGAATTCACGCTCAAGAATTTAAGAAAAAACATGGATATCAGTTAAGAGTTGGAACTGAACCAGAAATGATGTGGCTAACTAAAAATGAAGATGGAACGCCAACTGGCAAAGGTTTTTCAAAACCCTATTGTTATCACATAGATCAATTCGAGTCTTTAAGACCAGTGTTCATGCAAGTTATGAAATATGCAAGAGCCATGGGTCTTGATATGATTCAAGGTGATCATGAAGATGCACCAGGTCAATTAGAATTAAACTGGATGTATGATGATGTTTTAAGAAACGCAGATAGACTTTCAACTTATAGGCAAATTTGTGCTCAAGTTGCTAGAGAATTTAATTTGATTGCTTGCTTTATGACAAAACCTTTTATGGGTGTGTCTGCAAGTGGTTGTCACACCAACATGTCTTTGTGGAAAGGTGGAAAAGATAAAGTTAATAAATTATCTCATAAATCTATCCCTGCAATGGACGAAGTATTCACTTATGTTGAGGGTGGAACAAATACTTTTATGCCAGATACTAAAGATGTCCAGTTACCAGGTAAAGTTGGATTAAAAGCTATTGGTGGTGTTATGAAACACTTGGGTGCTTTGACTGCTATCGGATCATCAACAGTAAACTCTTATAGAAGATTATGGGATACAGGTTTTTGGGCACCAGTTTATGCAGACTGGGGATATCAAAATAGAACTTGTGGATTAAGAGTATCAGCACCAGGAAGATTTGAATATCGTTCAGTTGACTCTATGCATAATCCTTATCTAATGGGATCAGGATTATTAAAATGTTTTGAAGATGGGATATCAAACAACATTGATCCAGGAAAACCAGAGTCTAGAAGTATGTACGAAGCTCAAGCAGCTGGTAAAGAAGTTAAAAAATTACCTTTAAGTCTTGGTCAAGCACTTGACCGTTTAGCTGAGGATGAGGTTATTAAATCAGCTATGCCAGATGAAATGTACAAAGTATTTCATTGGTATAAAAATGATGAATGGGAAAGATTTTTAGGTGCAACAACTCAATGGGATCTGGACACTTATCTTGATTGTCTACCGTAGGTCTTAAAAATAAATAAAAGGGGTAAAATATATGTGTGGAATTGCAGGTTTAATTCATAGAGGAAAATCCTCAAATGTTGGAAGTGAATTACAAGGCATGCTTCAAGCATTAAAGCATAGAGGTGAAGACTCAACAGGTTACGCTCTATACGGTGATACGGATGGTAAAAATTTTATCATGCGTTTCAAAGTTGGAGAAAATGTTGGTGAAGGAAGTTCATCAATTATGGAAGATGTTTCAGTTTACGATGAAAGAAAAAAGATAGTAGATCAATATTTAGCAGAGTTAGGGGCTAAAGTTCTTAAAGAGGAAAGAACTCTACCCTATTCATTAAGATATGAAATTTCTTATGATAAAAAAGATCTATTAGATTTTTCTCAAAAAATTGAAAGTATCCCAGGTGTTGAAATTCTTTCAATGGGAAAATCGTTGGAAGTAATTAAAGATCTTGGAAATGCTAAAGCAGTTTGTGATAGATATTCATTAGATAAACTTGTTGGAACTCATGCAATTGGTCATGCTAGAATGGCAACAGAATCTGGTGTTGATATTAAATCAGCCCACCCTTTTTGGGGTTATCCTTTTAGCGATGTATCAGTGGTTCATAACGGACAGCTTACAAATTATTGGAACAATAGAAGAGCATTAGAAAATAAAGGCATGAGATTTATGTCTGAGTGTGACTCAGAATTAATCGCAGTTTATATTGCTCAAAAAATGAGAGAAGGAGCAAGTCTTGAAGAAGGTATGAGAGACTCTTTAACAGGACTTGATGGAGTATTCACTTATTTTGTTGCAACAAGCGACTCATTAGGAATGGCAAAAGATACTATGGCAGCAAAGCCACTAGTGCTCTACGAGTTAGATGATTTAGTTGCAATGGGTTCAGAAGAAATAGCGATCAGATCAGTTTTACCACAAGAAATTGATACATATGATCCTTTTGATGGAGAGGTAAAAGTATGGCAAATCTAAAAACAAGCGAGAAAAAATCAAAAGCCCAGTCAATGGGTATGCACAGCGAAGTTTTAACAGGAAGAACTCAACAAAAGTTTTTTAACCCTGATGAAGCTGAAAACTTTTATTACTTTGGTACTTATGATGTTGATTTCAATAAAAGAACAGATCTTGATGTAAAAGATATGTCGGCTCCGGAAGCTAATAAGGAAATCGATAATTTAATGAGCCAAGGTTACGGAACAATTGTTATCAAAAACCCACAAGGAAAACATAGTTTAGGTGTTGGAATTTTGAATAAATTAAACTTAATTTTTGAAGGAAGTTTGGGTTATTTTGGTATGGGTTCATGTGATGGCCCTACTGTTAGAATTAATGGTAGAGTTGGTTGGTCTTGTGCTGAAAACTTAATGGCTGGTAAAGTTGTAATCGAAAAAAATGCAGGATCATGTTTTGGAGCAGCTATCAGAGGTGGAGACTTAATTTGCAAAGGTAGTGTTGGTGCTAGAACTGGTATTGATATGAAAGGTGGAACTATTATTATTGGTGGTGACGCTGGTGCATTTACAGGTTTCATGATGCAAAGAGGTAGAATAATTATTCTTGGGGATGTTGGAATAAATTTAGGTGACTCTATGTATGATGGTACTATTTTTGTTGGTGGGAGTATTGGCTCATATGGAAGTGATGCCGTTGATGCTGATCTTTCAAAAAGTGACCAAGACTGGTTAAAACGAAAATTAAAAGTTGCAGAAATCGGTGAAAATTTTGATGTAAGCAAAATGAAAAAAATTGTAGCTGGTAAAAAACTTTGGAATTACGATAATTTAGAACCTACAGAGAAGAAAGGAGCAATTTAATGCCTAAGAAAAAAACAAAAAAAAATGGTAAGGGCGTTGGTGGAAAAGCAGACGTTCATGCACATGAAGATGGAAAAAGAAATAAAAGTTTATTAGGTCATAATGCTATTTTTACTCCTGAGGTAATTGACGATATTCATATCAAATCTCAGTTAGGTAGATACCGAATGCGTGGAATGGCATTAATGAAAAAAATTCCAACATTTGATGATCTAGTTTTTCTACCTGGAACACTTACAAGATTTGTAATCGAAGGTTACAGAGAAAAATGTGAAACTAAGACTGTAATTGGACCAAGATGTGAAAACCCAATTGAACTTGATATACCTGTTTACATTACTGGTATGAGTTTTGGAGCACTTTCTTATGAAGCAAAAACTGCTTTAGCAAGAGGAGCTACTATGGCTGGTAGTGCAACTTGTTCAGGAGAAGGTGGAATGATACCTGATGAAAGAAGATATTCTGAAAAATGGTACTACCAATGTATTCAATCAAGATACGGTTTTAATCCACATCACGCTCAACTTGCAGATGGAATTGAAGTTTTCATTGGTCAAGGTCAAAAAGTTGGAATGGGTGGACACTTAATGGGTCAAAAAGTAACTGACCAAGTGGCTGAGATGAGATCATTACCTTCAGGTATCGATCAAAGATCACCTGCTAGACACCCTGACTGGTTAGGTCCAGATGATTTAGCTTTAAAGGTTGAAGAATTAAGACAATTAACAAAAAACAAAGTGCCAATTCAGTTAAAACTTGGTGCATCAAAAGTTTATGATGATGTTCGTATGGCTGCAAAATGTGACCCCGACTCTATCTATTTAGATGGAATGGAAGGTTCTACTGGAGCTGGACCACACATTGCTGCTGCAAATACTGGTATTCCAGGAATTGCTGCAATTAGAGAAGCAAGAAGAGCAATCGACGATGTGGGTAAAACTGGCAAAGTTACTTTAATTTATGCTGGTGGTGTCAGAGATGGTGCTGATATGGCAAAAGCTTTAGCGTTAGGTGCTGATGCAATTGCAATAGGTACTGGATCAATGATCGCCTTAAACTGTAATAAAGATATCCCAGAAGCTAACTTTGAAAAAGAAATGGGTGTAAAAGCAGGTGAATGTTATCACTGCCATACTGGTCGTTGTCCAGTTGGTGTTGCAACACAAGATCCTAAACTGAGAGCAAGATTAAATCCTGATGATGCTGCACTTAGAGTTTACAACTATCTTCATTCAATGACGTTAGAAGCTCAACTTTTAGCAAGAGCATGTGGTAAAACTAATATTCACTCTTTAGAGCCTGAAGATTTAGCTGCATTAACTACGGAAGCATCTGCTTTAGCAAAAGTTCCATTAGCTGGAACAAACTACACAGTTGGTGTTGATAACTATCACAAAATATAGAGGTAACTATGGCTAAGAAAAAAACAAAAAAAACAAAAGTAAAAAGCAAAGTTAAAAAAGAGAAAAAACTAAAGCTTGGTACTTTTAAAGAAACAGCAAGAGAAAAACTAATTGGCCAACATATTGGTTATAGATATGATGTAAACTTACTTCCTGATTACAAAAGAATTACTCCATTTCTTAAAAAATATGTAGAAGCTATGGGTTGGGATGATCTTAACTGGTTAGAAGATGTTCATATGGGTTATGAAGAAGGAAAACCAGCTGTATTTTGTAGAAATGCAAATGGCTGGGTTACTATTCCAAAATCTATTAAACTTCCTAACAACCAACAAGATAGAGATATGATTGCAAGAGAACTTTTGGTTAAGTTTCAAATGTCTCCAAAACATCCTCTTGTTGATTTGAAAAAAGCTTATTTAAAATTTTAATTACACAATCATAAGTTGATATTTAATTAAAAACCCAGTGTTCACGCTGGGTTTTTAATTACTCTTTAGTTTGTAACACCTGCCAAAATTTAATAGGCTTCCATTAAACTAATATGGGAGAGAGATTATGACTGATCAGTTAGGTGCTCTTACAACCATATTTACAGAATTTTACTACTGGGTAACAGTAGTACTGATGTTTTTAATTCACGTCGGTTTCTGTATGTATGAAGTTGGAGCTTCTCGATACAAACATCACCAACATACTCTTATGAAAAATACAATGCTGATACCTTTGGTAACAGTAACTTGGTTTTTCTTTGGTTGGTGGATTTACTGGGCATTTCCAACAGGACCTGGAATTGCACCTTCAATAATGAATGAAAGTGCTGCATTGATAACCGATGAAAGTACTTTCAGTGCTAAATGGTATTTGGCTAACTCAGAATTCATGGCTATTAATTTAGGTGACCACATAAGTGGTGTATTCTGGGCTGCGTTCTTACTATTTTCATGGACAGCTGCTTCTATTGTTTCAGGAGCAATCATTGAAAGAATTACAACTTTTGCATTTGGAATTTTAGCGATTGCAATAGGTTCGTGTTTCTGGGTAATTGATGCTGCTTGGGGATGGCACTTTGATGGCTGGATGCTTAAAATTTTAGGATATCACGATGCTTATGCATCAGGAGTAATTCACGCAATTGCGGGTGGATTTGCTTTAGGTGTTCTAATGGTTTTAGGACCAAGAATTGGAAAATTCTCATCAAGTGGTGAGCCAAGAAATATAGGACCAAGAAACCCTTGGTTAGTTACAGTTGGATTATTCTTAATCTATACTGGTTTCTGGGGATTTTATGCGGCATGTAATATACCGATATTTGATCTTGGACCTGAATATGGAATGGAAGGTGTAACATACTGGACAGCTACAAACATATATGTAACCCCTACTACACTTAGTGGTATTACTTTTAACTTCTTGATGTCATTATCAGGTGGGTTATTAGCTGGATACTGGATTGCTAAAGGTGATCCTTTCTGGACTTACTCAAGTGGACTAGCAGGTGTCATCTGTGCTTCAGCTGGAAATGATTTATATCATCCAATTCAAGCAATGATCATTGGTATGATCGGTGTTGTTATTGCATACAAACTACATTACTGGGTTGAACGTAAGTTCAAAATCGATGATGCAGTTGGTGCTGTAGCAGTACATGGTTATGCTGGATTTGTTGGTCTTGTGATTTGTGGATTTGTTTTAAATGGTTACCCATCATCTGGATACAGTGTTGGCGCTATGTGGGATGGATCAACTTACGCATCTATTAACCCATTAGGACAATTTCTAGGAGCAATAATAATGTTCGTAGTTCTTGGACTAATACCAGGCTATGTCATAGCTAAAATACTAAGCGCTTTTGGTAAATTAAGAATACCACGTGAAGTAGAAATAGCTGGACTAGACTATGAAATGATGGAGGATGACAAAGAAGCTGAAAAAGCGGTCTCCTCTTCAACTAGGTAAAGGAGAAAAATATGGCTACAGTAACAAACTGGATAGATCATTTAAGTGCTAAAGAGGTTGTCGGAGCAGTTTATCCGGGAGCTGGTTCTAGCGAAACTTTACTAGTTGTACTTGGTATTGTTTTGTGGATAGGCTGGCACGTTTTAACTGGCAATTCGGAGAGTGAGAAGCTCGCCAAACAAGCTAGAAAAAGACGTGGTGGAAATGACTATAAAAGTAATATTACCGATTGGTAAAATAATATAAAAATCTGGGCGCTACTTAATTGTGGCGCCCTTTTTTTTTGATAAAAATATGACAGACAAAAATAACGAAGAACTTCGACCTAGCAAAATGAGAGGGGTGGCTTTCCCTAAAGCTAAATATGGAGTGATAGCGGCCATTATCATCATTGTAGTAGTTAATCTAATCTACTATAAGGATTTTATAATTTCTTTAATAAACTAAACCAAAACTTATGTGTGGGATTGTTGGCATTTATTTAAAAACAAAAAAATATGAAAAACATTTAGGTAAATTTTTATCTGGAATGTTAGATGGCATGGCAACAAGGGGACCTGATAGTGCAGGTTTTGCGATTTACACAAAAGAAAATAAAAATACTTTTAAGTATTCTATCTGTCTTAATGAAATAAAAGAAAAAGATTTCAAAAAGAAAATATCAAAATTTATAAAAAAGATTAAGTTAACTAGTTATGCGGATCACGTTGTTTTAGAAACTAACGAAAAACCCTCTAAAATATTAGATTTATTAAAAAAAGAGACTTCAGAAGTATCATTAGTGGGTTATGGAAAAAGTATTAATATTTTTAAACAAACTGGTAACCCAAAAGATGTTGTAAAAAAATTTAAACTGTCCTCTTTTTCAGGAACGCATGGAATTGGCCATACAAGAATGGCTACTGAAAGTGCGATAACTACACAAGGTTCTCACCCCTACTCCACATCAGAAGATGAATGCTTGGTTCATAATGGATCACTATCAAATCATAATAATGTAAGAAGATCTCTTGTAAAAGATGGTCAAAGCTTTAATTCTGAAAATGATACTGAGGTTGCTGCTGGATATATTTCAAATCAAATATCAAAAGGTAAGGACTTAGAAAAAACATTAAAAAATAGTTTAAAAGATTTAGATGGGTTTTATACTTTTATTGCAGGTACAAAAGATGGCTTTGCATTGTTAAGAGATGAAATTGCTTGTAAGCCAGCTGTTGTTGCTGAGACTAAAGATTATGTTGCAGTTGCATCTGAGTTTCAAGCTATGGCGCATCTTCCAAATGTAAATTCAGCAAAAATTTTTGAACCAAAACCTGGTGTAGTATATCACTGGTAATTTATGAACTTTGATTTAAACAAAAAAACTTTAAGAGAAGTAAATCAACATCTACAAAACGTTGATAGAAAAAAAAATACTAGAAAGTTTGAAATTTTAAACCCTCAAGGACAGCACGCTATATGTGCAGGCTTAAAAGATGATATTGATGTAACAGTCAAAGGTCATACAGGATACTACTGTGCAGGTATGAATCAAAAAGCAACTGTCACAGTTCATGGAAATGTTGGAACTGGTGTCGCTGAAAATATGATGTCAGGTAAAATTGTTGTTAAGGGTAACGCCTCTCAATCAGCTGGTGCCACAGGTCATGGGGGTGCATTAATTATAGAAGGAGATGCAAGTTCTAGATGTGGGATATCAATGAAAGGAATTGATATAGTAGTCAAAGGTTCTGTTGGTCATATGTCAGCTTTTATGGCGCAAAAAGGTAATTTAGTTGTAATGGGTGATGCAGATGCAGATCTTGGAGACTCAATTTATGAAGCTAAGATATTTGTAAAAGGTAAAGTTAAGAGCTTAGGTGCAGATTGTGTGGAAAAGAAAATGGATAAAAAGAACATAGATGAATTAACAAAACTATTTAAAAAACTCAATATTTCAGAAGATCCTAAAAAATTTAAAAGATATGGTTCTTCTAGAAATTTATATAATTTCAAAATTGATAATGTGGGTGCATACTAAAATGAAAAAAAATCTTAAAGAATTTAAAACATTTCCAAGCTCTACAATAAAAGAAATTCAAAGAGCAGCTAACGAAGGGATTTATCAAATAAGAGGATTGGGTGCTAAACGAAAAGTTCCTGATTTTGATGATCTTGTTTTTTTAGGTGCATCGATGTCCAGGTACCCATTAGAAGGTTACAGAGAAACATGTAACACTTCAGTTATTTTAGGAGATCGATTTGCAAAAAAACCAATCAAGCTAGATATTCCAATTACAATTGCTGGGATGAGTTTTGGAGCACTCGGTGCTAATGCAAAAGAAGCCTTAGGAAGAGGAGCGTCTGCAATGGGGACTTCAACAACTACTGGTGATGGTGGTATGACACAAGAAGAGAGAGGTTCTTCTAAATATTTAGTTTATCAATTGCTACCTTCTAGGTATGGCATGAATCCTGACGATTTAAGAAAAGCAGATGCTATTGAAGTTGTTGTTGGACAAGGTGCAAAACCCGGTGGTGGCGGAATGTTGCTTGGTCAAAAAATTAATAAAAGAGTTGCGGGAATGAGAACTTTGCCAGAAGGAATTGATCAAAGAAGTGCTTGTAGACACCCTGACTGGACTGGCCCAGATGATTTAGAAATTAAAATTCAAGAACTTAGAGAAATTACAAATTGGGAAAAACCAATTTATATAAAAGTTGGAGCAGCTAGACCTTTTTATGACACAACATTAGCTGTAAAAGCTGGTGCAGATGTGGTTGTACTTGATGGAATGCAAGGTGGAACAGCTGCTACTCAAGATGTTTTTATTGAACACGTTGGAATTCCAACTTTAGGTGCGTTAAGAGAAGCAGTTGATGCTTTAAAAGAATTAAATATGCATAGAAAGGTTCAGCTTGTTGTTTCAGGTGGTATTAGAACTGGTGCAGATGTTGCAAAAGCAATGGCAATGGGTGCGGATGCTGTATCAATTGGTTCTGCTGCAATGATGGCTTTAAACTGTAATGCTGACTTATATGTTGAAGATTATAAAAAACTTGGAACAGAACCTGGTTATTGCCATCACTGTCACACAGGAAGATGTCCTGTAGGTGTTGCAACACAAGATCCTACACTAGAAAAAAGATTAAACCCAATTGAAGCTGGTAAAAGAATTAAAAATTATTTAACAACTTTAACCCTAGAGTTGCAAACGTTAGCTAGAGCTAATGGTAAATCAGATGTTAGAAACTTAGAACCTGAAGATCTAGCTGCCTTAACAGTTGAGGCTGCTGCTATGGCAAGAGTTCCTCTAGCTGGCACAGATTGGATACCTGGAAAAAAATAATTGAATAAAACTTTTTAAACAAGTAGGATTGATAATGCGAAAAAATCTTTCACAAATTGCCAAACAAAAAAAAATTAAATATTTTCTAATAAGTTTCGTTGATCTTTTTGGAGTTTTAAGATCTAAATTAGTTCCAGCTCAAGCCATAGGAGAGATGCAAAAAAATGGAGCTGGCTTTGCTGGGTTTGCTACATGGTTAGACATGACCCCTGCAGACAGTGATATGTTTGGAGTGCCTGATCCTGATAGTTTAATTCAATTACCATGGAATAAAGAAATTGGTTGGCTGGCATCAGATTTATACATGGACGGAAAACCTGTAATGGCTTCACCAAGAGTGATGCTTAAAGAGCAAATTAAAAAGATGTCTCAAAAAAAATTACAAATGAAGTCTGGAGTTGAATGTGAATATTTTTTAATTTCAGAAGATGGATCGTCAATTGCTGATCAAAGAGATATTCAATCTAAGCCTTGTTATGATCAATCAGCTTTAATGAGAAGATATGATTTAATTAAAGAGATATGTGACTGCATGATTACAATGGGTTGGAAGCCCTATCAAAATGATCATGAGGACGCTAATGGTCAATTTGAGATGAATTGGGATTATACAGACTCATTAATTACAGCTGATAGACATGTATTCTTTAAATATATGGTTAAAAGTTTAGCTGAAAAACATGGTTTAAGAGCAACCTTCATGCCAAAACCCTTTCATAATCTAACTGGAAATGGTTGTCATGCTCACGTTTCAGTATGGAATGGTAAAGATAATAAATTTTTAGATAAAAAAGACACACTTGGTTTAAGTAAATTAGCTTACAATTTCTTAGGTGGCGTGATGAATAACACTCAAGCATTATCTGCTTTTTTTAATCCAACAATTAATAGTTACAGAAGAATTAATGCTCCACCGACAAAGTCAGGTGCAACTTGGTCGCCAAGTAGTATTTCTTATACAGGAAATAACAGAACGCACATGATTAGAATTCCAGATCAAGGAAGATTTGAATTAAGATTAATGGATGGTGCTGCCAACCCATATTTACTTCAAGCAGGAATAATTGCTGCAGGTCTTGAAGGAATTAATAAAAAATTAAATCCTGGAAAACCATTGCATTGCAACATGTACAAGGATTATAAAAAATATCCAAAACTAAAAAAATTACCTAATGATGTTAATCAAGCAATTTCTATGCTTCAAAAAAGTAAATCTCTTGCTGATGCCTTTGGAAAAGATGTAATTGAAAGCTACATAAAGCTTAAAAATTCTGAGATAAAAGACTTTAAGAGCAAGTTTTCATTTAATAAGAAAAAACCAGTCACTAAGTGGGAAAAAGATAATACTTTAGACTGTTAGATTATGGCAACTTTATCTAACGGTCATCAGTGGAAGTATTCTGAATTTTTAGATAATAAAAATTATTCATTTGATAAAAAACAAATTTTCAATTCACTATCCAAAAAAGAAATTGATGATGCTTATTCTAGTATTTCAAAATGGGAAGGGTATGCCCCTACTCCATTAATATCTCTTAATAAATTATCTAATGAGTTAAATTTAAAAAAAATTTATTACAAAGATGAAAGTAAAAGATTTGATTTAAAATCATTTAAAGCACTGGGAGGTGCCTATGCTGTTGAAAAAGTAACCCAAGGAAATAAAAATATCACTATTGCAACTGCAACTGCTGGAAATCATGGAAGATCTGTTGCATGGGGTGCTAGAAGATTAGGACTTAAGTGTAAAATCTTTATTAGTGAGTTTGTTAGTGATGCTAGAGGTCAAGCTATGGCAGACCTTGGTGCAGATGTAATTAAAGTAAAAGGTAATTACGAAAAATCACTAATAGAATGCATTAAGCAATCCACAGAAAATAATTGGCAAATAGTGCAAGATGTTGCTTGGAAAGATTATATGCAAGTTCCAACATACACGATGGCTGGTTACACAGTTATGATGAAAGAAATTATTGATCAAATTAATAATGAAAAAATTTCTCATATAATTTTACAGGCAGGTGTTGGTGGAATGGCTGGCGCAATGGTTGCAGGTATTGCAAGATACTTAGATAACGTTCCTGTTACATTGGTTGTTGAACCTGATAGTGCAGCTTGTGTTTTAGAAAGTATTAAAACAGGAAAAATAGAAAAAATTGATATTAAAAGAGAAAGTCTTATGGGTGGTATGTCGTGTGGAGAAGTATCATTAGTCCCATGGGAAATTCTAAAAAATTCAGTTAAACATTGCATCAGTTTACCCGATGATGATATTGCAAAAACTATGAAATTACTTGGAAACTCAGGTTTTAGTGATGAACCTATTATAGCTGGAGAAAATTCTGCACCAGGAGTGATTAGTTTAATTGCTAGTTGTGAGGATCAAAATTTAAAACAAAATTTAAAATTAGATCAAAATTCAAATGTTTTAGTTATTGGTTGTGAGGGTGACACAGATCAAGAAATGTACCAAAAATTAGTTAATCAAAATTAATTACATGTCAGATACAGGGATTTTTTGGATAAGAGATGATTTTAGAATAGAAAATAATCCCGCATTGTCATTTGCAACTCAACATCATGACAATGTAATTGCTTTATTTATCTATAATAATAAAAATTTTGATAATCAAACTGAAGCACAAAAATGGTGGGTTTCAAAATCCTTAGAAATTTTTAAAACAGACTTATCAAAATATAATATTAATCTTCAAATAGTTAATGGTGATGAATTGGATGTTTTCTCTAAGATCAAAAAAAAAGATAATCTTACAATATATTGGAATAAAGTTTACGAACCAGATGTAATTGCTAAAGGAAAAAAAATTAGAGATGTTTTTATAAAAAATGAAATCAATTTCAAATATTTCAAAGGAAATATTTTAAATGAATTTCAGGAAGTAACCAAAAATGATGGAACGCCCTTTAAAGTATTTACTCCCTTTTGGAGAACTGCTGAGCAAAAATATTTAAGTTTAGCTCCTACTAAAAATTATATTGTTAAAAAAAAGACTAAAGAAAAAACTTTTTTTAAGAACTGTATTGAGCCAAAAAATATTTTACCTAAAAAAGATTGGTATAAAAAATTTGATAAATACTGGAAAATTTCTGAGAGTAATTCTAAAAAAATCTTAAATGATTTAATAGAGAATAAAATTAAAGATTATGGAACTACAAGAGATATTCCATCTGTTGAGGGAACTTCAAAACTTTCACCTTATATTAAACACGGTCAAATTCATGTAACAAGTATTTGGAAAAAATGTAGTGAAATTAAATCTAAAGGAATTGGTTACAGAAAATATATTAATGAACTTGGATGGAGAGAATTTTCACATAGTTTAATTAATTATTTTCCAGAATTTTTGAAAGGTAATTATAGAAAAGATTTTGATAAATTTCCTTGGGTCAAAAATGATAAATATCTTAAAGCATGGAAAACAGGAATGACTGGTTATCCAATAGTTGATGCAGGTATGAGAGAATTATACGAAACTGGCTGGATGCATAATAGAGTTCGTATGGTAGTTGGATCTTTTTTGGTTAAACATTTGAGAATTAATTGGACTGAAGGAGAAAAACATTTCAGAAATTGTTTGTTAGATTTTAATAAAGCAAATAATGTTGCGCAGTGGCAGTGGGTTGCCGGTTGTGGTGCGGATGCTGCACCTTATTTTAGAATTTTTAATCCGATTCTACAGGGAGAAAAATTTGATAAAGAAGGACTTTATGTAAAAAAATGGGTGCCAGAATTAGATAAAGTACCAAGTAAATTGGTTCATAAGCCTTGGGAAATGGAATTAAAATACCAACAAGCGATTAAAACAATTATTGGAAAAGATTATCCACAACCAATAGTTATTCATGAAAAAGCTAGGGCCTCTGCCCTAGAGGCCTTTAAGACCTTAAAAAAATAATCAACAAATAGACTAATTACCAATAAAATGATGAATTATTGTTCTATTTTGAGCGTTTAGCCTATGTTCAAATAAATATAAGCCTTGCCATGTACCTAGCAACAACTCACCTTCTCTAATACTTAGTGAAATTTGATTATTGGTCAATGCAGACTTGATGTGCGCAGGCATATCATCTTTTCCTTCAGTGTTATGGATATACAGTTTGTTGTCCATAGGAGCTAATTTATCAAAATATTTAATTAAATCAGTTTGAACATCTGGATCAGCATTTTCTTGCACAATTAAAGATGCACTGGTGTGCTGAATACTTAAATTAAGTATTCCATTTTTAAAATTGTGTTTGTTAATCCATTTAATTGTTTGATTAGTAAATTCATATAATTTTTGACCACTAGTATCAATTTGGAGATTATAAAATTCTTGTTTCATTAATGTTATTTATTGAAGTTAACTCATACAAACGGCTAATAGTACGTTTAAATGGTTTTTCTAACAACTTTGATGAGGTAAATTCATCAAGGTTTTGATTTGCTGTAACTGATATTGGAATGTTTTTGTCATAAATTACATCTAATAAAGTTATGAAACGTTGTTGTTGATTTGAATTAGTTTCATCAAATTGTGGTATTTGATCTATTACAATAAATTTACAATTTTTAATAATTTCTAAATAATCCTCTGCACCTAAGTTTTGATCACATAGATTTTTAAAATTAAATCTAGCAACTCCTTCATAAAAATTTTCTATTTTAAAATCTCTACCTTTGACATTGATTGTTTTTAACGAATGTTTTTTATCTTTTGTAATGGTTCTAAAAAATTTATTTATTTTAAAATTAGTTTCTTGATTAAGTGGATAAAAATATCTTTGTTTTTGATTATTGTTTGATTTTCTATAATCATCTTCAATCTTAAGTTCACATTCTATAGAATCCTGTTCCATAATTTTAATAAAAGGTTTAAATTGATCCCTTTGAAGACCGTCTTTATATAATTCAGAGATTTTAGTATTAGAAGTTACAATAATTTTAATATCTTCCTTAAAAATTTGATCAAACAATTTTCCTAAAATCATTGCATCCACTATATTTGTAACCTGAAATTCATCAAAATAAATTAGTGAAGCTTTTGATTTTAAATTTTTTACGAAATGATTAATTACATTTTCTTCTTCTTTTCCTTTTTTTTCATGAACAAAATCGTGGAAGTTTAACATAAACTCATTAAAGTGGAGTCTTAACTTTTTTTCATTTATGTGGTCAAAAAAAAAATTTAAGATCATTGTTTTACCTACACCAACTTCACCATAAAGATAAAAACCTTTTTGAGACAATTTTTTTGAAAACATTTTTGAAAAATAGGATTGAAAATTTCCTTGGTAGTATTGCTCCAATCTCTTAACAACCTGTATTTGATTTAAATTAACTTCTAATTCTTGATTGTTACAGAAAGATATAAATTCGTTTTGAAATTTTTTTACCATTAATCTTTTTTTGTTTTAAAATCGATACCATATTCTGATCTAGGACCTTTTCGTAAACCAAAAGGACCAGGAATAAAAATTGTCATCGGTTTTGTACCTTCTTTTAAGTCTACTCTATGATGGGCATTTGCTGAACGAAAACCAATATATCCTGGCTTTCTCCAAAATTTGCCTTTTTTAGTAGTTTCCCAATAACCTCCTCTTAAAATTATAGTAATATATGGACATAAATGATTGTGTACACCATCACCATGATCATCTGCCAACATTTCATGTATTAAAACATTAAAAGGAAACCATTTTGGTCTATATCTGAACAAAACATAATATCTGTTTAACCAAGGTTTAGCCTCATCATATCTTGAATGTGAAGGACCTCTATCTAAAACAATTTTTTTTCTACCGATCTTATCAAGAAATTTTAAGATCATGTTTAATTATACTGAATAATAGATCCATTTTTAATTACATATAAATTGTTTTGAAAAATAAATGGTTCAGAAATTAAATTTTTAGCAATAACCTTTGTTTCAACAACATCTCCTAGTTCCAAGTCAACTATTATCATTTTTCCATCACTATTTGTTAGATATAAATTCTTATTACCTATTACAAATCCTATTGGGGTTACTTTCTTTTTTTTCTTTTCTTTGTATTCTTCATAAAGGTAAGAAACTCGCACTATATTTCCTGTGTTTTTTTCAGTTATAAACAAATAACCTTCGTTAGAGACCGTAAAAATTAAATTACCACTTATCACTGATTGAATATTTGAGTTTATTTTATTAGCCCAATTTATAATTCCTGTTTTAACATTAATCGAATAAAACTCACTTTTATTATTTGAAAAAAAAATAGAATTTCCATCTGATACTAATTTAGAAATTTTGAAATTATATGTTTCGTTAACAATGCTGCTACTTTGAGTGGGAAGTTGCCAAGTGATTAAACCCGTGTCAATATCTACCGCTGTAATATCTCCTAATGAATTACTAAAAATCACCATATCTTCAATTATGATCAAGGAATATTTAGAGTCTGAAATTGTAAATGAATCTTCAGTTTGTAAATTCCAACATTCAGAGCCATCACTAATATTATAACATCTTAATGTGTTTTTATAATCAACTGCAAAAATTTTATTTTTGTTTTTTTTAATGTCTGAGTTAAATGGATATTTTAAATTTTTTGACCAATTTAACTCTTTAGTACTAAGATTTATAGAGTAAAATTTTGAAATACTATCAGAAACTAATAAATCTTTGTTTGTAATTAAAAAATTCAATTTTGGATTTAATTTTTTTTCAGTCTTAGAATAATAATTTTTACTCCAGGAGACTTTGTGCTTTTCATTATATTCGATTATAGAACCTTTTTTATCAAAAAATATCAAACCATTGTCAAAAAATGCAGGTTTTAAACCTAATTGGTTGAAACCATTTAATTTAGAAAATTTATAACTTCCAACTTTATTTAATAGTCCCTCGTAATTTTGTGAACCAAAATTATTCTTATCATCAATTATTTTGTTGTTTAAAACAATGTTACTTAGATCTAATTTTAAATCAGAATTAAACTCTTTCTGTATCACATTATCTTTGGTAAATACTTTTGTGATATTTTGCTGATCTTCTAGTTTTACCTCTTCTTTTTTCCAATTAAGAGGATTTTTGTTTAATGAACAATTGTTTAAAAATAAAAAAAAAAGGCTATTAATGCTATCTTATTCACTCAAATCTCTATTTAATCTTTTCTCTGCCTGCAGCTTTATATCTGAATTTGAAATTTCTAAACTGATTATTTGATTGAAAAATTCTTTAGATTTTTGTTTTTGATCTTTTGCATAAAAATACTCAGCCATTAAATATAATGCATGAGACTTCCAAACACTTTTGGAATTAATTAATGGATTTAAAATATTTAATAAATCCCCTTCTTGTGCTTGATCAGCATTAAAAAGAGCCTTTTTGTATATAATCAAATTTTTTATTTCTTCATCCAGTGATGTTTTTTCAATTATTACATCAAACAAACTATTAATCTCATCTTGATCAATGATCAATTTATTATCAATAATAAAATATAAAGATAATGGTGAATATGTTGGATCTTGTTTATTTATGATTTCTACTAAACTTTTAACAGTTCTATCTTTAGTGTTCTCTGAATGTGTTAAAGTTATAAGATTAAATTTATTAGAAATCTTTTTTTTTTGGTTAGTTTTATATTTATCAAAACTGTAAGCGCTACCTAAAAAAATAACTAAAATTAATATCACTGAAATTAATTTTTTTTTGTTCTCAACTAAGAAATTTCTAATTTTTTCATTTCTTGTATTGCTATTTATAATTGAAACATCTTCATCCATAACTAAATCATATTCCTTAAAACGTACTGGAGTATACCTCCATTTTTATAGTATTCTAATTCATTTTTAGTATCAATTCTGCATAAAGTTTTAACTTTTTTAATATCTCCTGAAGCATATTTAATTTCTATTGTTACTTCATCGGATGGATTAATACCTTTTTCAACGTCAAGAACACTTATTAATTCTGAGCCAATAAGATTTAAGTTTTTTCTATTAATTTCATTTGTAAATTGTAATGGTAAAATTCCCATTCCAATTAAATTTGATCTATGAATACGCTCAAAACTTTCAGCAATTACTGTTTTAACACCTAATAATTTTGTTCCTTTTGCAGCCCAATCTCTTGAGGAACCAGTGCCATATTCTTTACCACCAATGACTACTAAGTCTGTTCCTCTTTTTTTATATTCAACAACAGCATCATAAATAGGCAGCTCTTTTTCTTCTGGATATATTTTTGTAAAGCCACCTTCTGTTCCTGGTGCCATTTCATTTCTAATTCTAATATTTGCAAATGTGCCTCTCATCATTACTTCGTGATTTCCTCTTCTTGAACCATAAGAGTTATAGTCTTTTGGAAGTATTTGATGCTCCATAAAATATTCTCCAGTTGGACTTTCTTTTTGAATATTTCCTGCTGGTGAAATGTGGTCTGTAGTAACCATATCTCCTAAAATTAACAAAGGCCTTGCATCTTTAATTGCTTTAAATCCTTCTGGCTCATCTGGTAAATTGTCAAAGAAAGGAGGTTTTTTCACATAAGTTGACCCCTCGTCCCAACTATAAATACTACTTTCCTCTGTTTTAATTTTTTGCCATTGGCTAGGACCTTCTGAAACATTTGAATATCTTTGGATGAACATTTCTGCATTTAAAGATTGTTTTAAAGTGTCTTCAATTTCTTTATTTGATGGCCAAATATCTTTCAAATAAACTTCATTTCCATCTTTATCTTTTCCAAGTGCGTCTTTATATAAATCAACTTCCATATGACCAGCAATTGCGTAAGCAACAACCAATGGTGGAGATGCTAAGTAATTGGCTTTAATGTGAGGAGAAATTCTTCCCTCAAAATTCCTATTTCCAGATAAAACAGATACAGCATAAATATTTTCTTTTTGGATTGCTTCCACTATATTTTCAGGTAATGGACCTGAATTTCCAATACAAGTTGTGCAACCATAGCCCACCAAATTAAAACCTAATTTATCTAAATAAGTATTTAGTTCAGCTTTTGCTAGATAATCCGTCACTACTTGTGATCCAGGCGCTAGAGAAGTTTTGACCCAAGGTTTTACTTCTAATCCTAATTCAACGGCCTTTTTTGCAAGCAAACCAGCTCCAATTAAAACATTTGGATTTGATGTGTTGGTGCAAGAAGTTATTGCTGCAATTAATATTGAACCATCTTTTATTTCATAATCAGTATTTAAAACCTTTGAGATTGAATGATCTTTTTTATTTGTTGCATCTTCTAAAACTTTTTTAAATGAAGTTGGTGCATCTGTTAATAGAACTTTATCCTGTGGTCTTTTAGGCCCAGAAATAGTTGGGACTACTGTAGACATATCTAATGAGATAGTGTCTGTAAATTCTATTTCACTACTAGTCCATAATCCTTGTTCTTTTGCATATTGTTCAACAACATCAACTGTATGTTGATCTCTTCCAGAAAATTTCAAATATTTTAAAGTTTCATCATCAATTGGAAAAAATCCACAAGTAGCACCATACTCTGGAGCCATATTTGCAATCGTTGCTCTATCAGCAAGAGTTAAATTTTTTAAACCTTCGCCATAAAATTCTACAAATTTTCCAACTACACCTTTGTCTCTTAACATTTTGACTACTGTTAAAACTAAATCAGTTGCAGTCGTTCCTTCAGGCATTTTATTTTTAACTTCAAATCCTATTACCTCGGGAATTAACATGGATATTGGTTGACCAAGCATTCCAGCTTCAGCTTCAATGCCTCCAACACCCCATCCTAATACAGATAATCCATTCACCATTGTTGTATGACTGTCAGTACCGACTAAAGTATCTGGGAACAAATATTCTTCTCCTTTAAATTCTTCAGACCAAACTACTTTTGACAAATACTCCAAATTAACTTGGTGGCAGATTCCAGTGCCAGGAGGAACTATTCTAAAATTATTAAATGCTTGTTGTCCCCATTTTAAAAATGAATATCTTTCTCCATTTCTTTCAAATTCAATATCTACATTATTTTCAAAAGAGTCTGATTTTGCTGATTGATCCACTTGAACAGAGTGATCGATTACAAGATCTACAGCTGATAAAGGATTGATAGTATTCGGATCTTTATTTTTATCTTTTACAGCCTCTCTCATTGCAGCAAGATCTGCTACAGCTGGAATACCTGTATAATCTTGTAATAAAACTCTTGCTGGTCGATAAGCAATTTCTGTGTTTGATTTTTTTGACTTTAACCATTCTTTGATTGAATTAATTTGATTTTTATTGACTGACAAATCATCTTCATATCTTAATAAATTTTCCAGAAGAACTTTTAAAGATTTTGGTAATCTCGAAATTCCATCAAGCCCATTTTTTTCAGCTTTTTTAAGTGAATAATATTTATAATTATTATCACCAATAGATATATCGGATAGTGAATTGAAAGAATTTTTTGTTCCTGGTTTCATATTTTTTTTTAGTAATAAAAAGTTGCAATGCAACTTAATAGGAGCGTTGACATAACATAATTAAACCATTTAATAAATTTCTCATTTGTCGCGAATTTCCTCATAAATTTTCCTAAAATAGTCCAAAATATAATACTTATAATCGCAAATAAAAAAGCAACCCCTAACATCCATAGAGAATAAGTCATAAAGTTAATGCCTGATTCTGTGTAAGTTGATACAGCTATCACAGCAACGATTACTCCTTTGGGATTTAAAAATTGATATAAAAAAGTTTCAACAAAACTTACTGGTTTAAGATTGTCTTTTTTGTCTGAAGATTTTGAAAATGAAATTTTGTAAGCAAGATAAATTAAAAAAATTGTTCCAGTACCAATTAAAAATTTTTGAATGATGGGATAAATATTAAAGATATTAATTAATCCAAAGTTAACGATTGCTAACATTGTTGTAAAACCAAAAATAACACCAAGCATTAAAGGAATTGATTTTTTTATTCCATGATTAAATCCAGAATGAGAAGCAACAACATTATTTGGGCCAGGTGAACAGCTAGTTACAAACATAAACAAAGAAAGTGACAATATTTCTGGATGCATTCTTATGCTATTGGTAAACCATTCTCTGATTTTTGAGATGGATGAACTAAAATTACTTTACCTTCTTTATCAATTGAACCCAAAATAAGTACTTGGGAAACCACTCCAGCAATATTTTTTTCAGCAAAATTACATACACCAATTACCTGTTTACCTTTTAAATTTTCTTCATTGTAGTAATGAGTAATTTGAGCTGAAGATTGTTTTATTCCAATCTCATCTCCAAAATCAACTTCTACAACCAATGAAGGTTTTCTAGCTTTTTCATTTTTTTTTACGGAAATTACTGTTCCTATTCGGATGTCTACTTTGTCAAATATATTAAAGGTAATTTGTTCTTTCATATATTTAATATATAATAATTGCTAAATATGAGTACAGAAAATAATTCAGAGCTATTGTTTGATCATTCAGTTAGGATTTTAAAGGACTTAATAGCCTTTAAAACTATTTCTGGACAAGATAACAGCTCATTAATTGATTATTGTGATGAGATTTTAAAAAAACTTGGCGCTACATCTTTTCGAACTTATGATAATGAAAAAAAAAGAGTTAATCTATTTGCGACTCTTAAAGCTAAAAATTCAAAAACCAAAAAACCAATAATTCTATCAGGTCATACTGATGTTGTTCCAGTTTCAAAAGGTTGGAGCACAGATCCTTTTATTGCAACGGTTAAAGGAGACAAGTTATATGGAAGAGGTGCATGTGACATGAAAGGATTTATTGCATGTGCTCTAGCATATGCGCCTATTTACTCTGAATCAAATTTAGATAGAGATATTCATTTTTCATTTACATTTGATGAGGAAACAGCGTGCCAAGGAGCGCCTGTATTAATAGAAGAATTAAAAAAAAGAGATATCAAAGATGGCATTTGTATAATTGGTGAACCCACTAATATGAAAATTATTGATGCTCATAAAGGATGTTATGAATACACAACTTATTTCAAAGGTTTAGCAGGACATAGTTCAGCACCTCACAAAGGTGTAAGCGCTGTTGAGTATGCTTCAAAATATGTCAATAAATTAATTGAACTTAGAGAAAAACTTAAAAGTAGAGCGCCAAAAGACTCTATTTTTGATCCACCACATTCTACTCTTTCTATTGGTGGTGTATTTGGTGGTATTGCTCACAACGTAATAGCAGATAAATGTCATGTTAATTGGGAAACAAGACCAGTAGTTAAAGAGGATGGTGTATTTTTAAACCAAGAAATAGACAAATATGCAAATGAAGTGTTGCTACCTGAAATGAAAAAAGTTTTTTCAAATGCTTCAATTGAAAAAGATATTATTGGTGAAATAGTTGGTTTTGATAGAGTAAATAAATCAGAAGCTTGTGAACTAATTTCAAGTTTAACAGGAGATAATTCTAGACAAGTTGTTTCATTTGGAACTGAAGCAGGTTTATTTCAAGAAATTGGAATTAGTACTGTTGTGTGTGGCCCAGGATCAATTGACCAAGCTCATAAAATTGATGAGTTCATTATTTTAGATGAACTTAAGAAATGTTTGAATTTACTTGATGGAATTAAAGTAGAGTCAGTTCTAAATTAATAAATTGTTTACCAACGCAAAGTAAATTATAATTTCAATATGTCTAAAAAAGATCTCAGAGATATGGTTGGATATGGCTCTAAGGATAAAAAGATTAAATGGCCTAATAATGCAAGAATAGCTGTTCAAATAGTTTTAAATTATGAAGAGGGAGCAGAAAATTGTGTTTTAAATGGTGACAAAAATTCAGAAGTTTTTTTATCTGAAATTATAGGTGCTCAACCAGTTAAAGGAAGACATATTAATATGGAATCTCTTTATGAATACGGCTCGCGTAGAGGATTTTGGAGATTGCATAAAATATTTAAAGAAAAAAAAATTCCAGTAACCATTTTCGGAGTTGGGATGGCTTTAGCCAAAAATCCTCAAATATGCAAAGCATTAATGAGTTCAGATTATGAAGTTGCCTCTCATGGATGGAGATGGATCGATTATCAAAACATTAAAAAATCTGAAGAAAAAAAACATATGAAAATGGCAATTAAAAATCATAAAATAATATTTGGTGAAAGACCTTTAGGTTGGTACACAGGAAGATGTAGTCCAAATACCAGAGATTTAGTTTTTGAAGATGGTGGTTTTTTATATGATAGTGACGCATACAGTGATGACTTACCTTATTGGGAAATAAGAAATAAAAAGAAACAACTAATTATTCCCTATACACTTGATAACAATGATATGAGATTTGCAACAAACCAGGGATTTAATACAGGTGACCATTTTTATTCATACTTAAAAGACAGTTTTGACGCATTGTATGAAGAAGGTAAAACTCATCCAAAAATGATGTCTGTAGGATTGCATTGTAGAATAATTGGCAAACCTGGAAGAGTACAAGCTTTAAAAAAATTTCTAAACTATATAAAAAAACATAAAAATGTATGGATATGTAAAAGAGTTGATATAGCTAAACATTGGATTAAAAACTATTCTAAATAATGTCAAAAAAAATAACATTTACAAACGGACTAATTGATCTAGCTCAACCTAGATTAGGTTCAAAAGTTATATTTAGAACAGATGATTTTTTTGCATCTGCAGATAGAATTATTAACCCCTCTGCACCTGTATTTAAAGAGGGATTATTTGATAAAAATGGTAAATGGATGGATGGTTGGGAGTCGAGAAGAAAAAGAACTCCTGGTCATGATTATTTAATTATCAAATTAGGTAGACCTGGATCAATTTCAAAAGTTAATGTTGATACTTCTCATTTTAATGGAAATCAACCTTCAATGATTTCTATTGATGCCTGTTATTCAAAATCAAACAATATTCAAAATTTTAAATGGAAATCATTACTTGGTAAAAAAAAGACTAAAGCAAATAGTCCTCATATTTTTAAAACTTCTTCTAAGTCAGTTTTTACACATATTAAATTAAACATATTTCCAGACGGCGGTGTTGCAAGACTAAGACTTTATGGAAATATATCTAAAGAAAAAAATGATTTTGGAAATAAAACAATTAATCTTGCTTCTCTTTTAGACGGAGCATCAGTCATTGCTTGTAATAATGAACATTTTGGCAAGGCTGAAAATATTTTAGCCCCAGGAAAAGCAAAAAATATGGGAGATGGTTGGGAAACTAGAAGAAGAAGAGATAAAGGATTTGATTGGTTAATATTAAATTCTATTGATGGTGAAAAGATTAATAAGATTGAAATATCAACTCATCATTTTAAAGGAAACTTTCCAAGTCATTGCTCTTTACAAGCAGCATATATAACAAAAAAAAAATCTTCGTCTTCAATTGTCAATGATTCAAATAAATGGAAAACTTTAATGAACAAAACTATATTAAAGGCAAATAAGACACATACTTTTAGGAATGTATTAATGAAAAACGATAAAATAAACTTTATTAAGATTAATATTTTTCCTGACGGAGGTATCTCTAGATTTAGAATTTTTGGTAAAGCTAAATAATGAATATTACAATTACCCCAAAAAAAATCACTAAACAAAATTTTTCTAAGTTTGGAGATATGATTACAACAGATGGTATTAATCCAATAGAAATAAATGAAGGCTTTGCAAAAAGATTTGATGGTATAGCTAATCTTAATACCTCTAAAGATAATGGAGAGACAACTATTTGTATTTTTTCAGCCCTTAAAAGAACTTTTCCAATGAAAATAGATATGATGGAAAAACATCCTTTAGGTAGCCAAGCATTTATTCCAATGAAGCCAACTACCTTTTTAGCATTTGTTGCTCCTGCAGGTGACAAACCTGATTTAAACAAAGTTGAGTCTTTCATTGTTCCACCTGGCATAGGTGTTAATTATAATGCAGATATATGGCATTTTCCTTTAATCTCTACTGAAGATATGAATTTCTTGGTTGTTGATAGAAAAGGATCTGGTGACAATCTTGTTATTAAAAATTTTGATAAAGAAGAAATAGTTTTAAAATACTAAAGCCCGCTACATTTCTGCAACGGGCTTTAACTTAATTTGTTTTTTATCTTTTAGATATTGCTAAGTGAACTGCAGCACCTAATGATGCTCCAATTATCCATGCATAACCTCCACCGCCACCTAAGTTAGCGAAGAAGTCACCTAAACCTAAAACTAAGATGTTTGGCCAAACAGTTCCCACTGCAATATAGCCTGATAGTACCCAAGCTAAAATTGCTTTGTGGTTAAAACCACCACTGTAATGATATTTAGCTTTAGCGCTAGCATCAAACAATGCATCAACATCTAATTTTTCTTTTTTAATGATATAATAATCAGCAATCATAATACCAAATACTGGGGCTAGAATTGCACCTAAAGTATTAACAAATGGAAATAATCCCATTTGAGTAATAACAGCAACCCACATACCACCAATTACAAAACCAAAACCAGCAGTAATCAAACCACCTGTTTTAAAGTTAATCTTATCTGGCATTAAATTAGCTAAGTCATATGCAGGAGGTATAAAGTTTGCAACCATGTTAATACCAACTGTTGCAGCAAAGAAAGCAAATGCAGCAATAATTGTTAATCCTAGGTTATCTACTTTAGCTACCATATCTGTTGGACTTGCAACGTATTCACCGAAAATAGCGATTGTTCCACCAGTAATCATTAAAGTAATAAAAGAGAATAAGATCACGTTTCCTACTAATCCCCATAGGTTACCTTTTCTCATTTCATCTTCATTCTTAACAAATCTAGCAAAGTCACCGAAATTGATTACAACCGCAGCGAAATATCCAACCATAATTGAAAATACAGCTAAGAAAGCTCCAAATGATCCTAAACCTTCAAAACCACCAGTTCTTTCACCACCAGAGAATATAGTTCCAACTTCAGAAAATAATCCTCCTCCAGCTTTAGCCCAGATAACTATCATTAATAATATCATAACTGCATAAACTGCAGGACCTGCGAAGTTTAAAAATCTCTTTACAAGGTCGACACCTTGCCAAAATAAATAAACTTGGAAAGCTGATACAAATATAAATGAAACCCACATAACACCTGTCATGCCAAGAAACATAACTTTACCTTCCATTCCTGTAATTCCAGTAATTAGAAGTGCTACAGCAGTTGATGCTGCATAAGTTTGTGCTCCATACCAAAACATTGCAACAAGGCCTCTAGCCATTGCTGGAAAGTTTGCTCCAAATACACCCATACTGACACGAGCGAATACTGGATATGGAATTCCATGTTTTACACTTGGTTTACCTGATAAATTTACAAGCCACATTATAAAAAATCCTGCAAGAATTAATGCAGCAAATACAGCCCAACCATTTAGTCCTGACGCTAAGAATAAAGATGCTGCCAAAGTATAACCAAATAAACTTTGAACATCATTAGCCCACACGTTAAAGATTTCGAACCATCCCCAATTTTTTTTAGCTTTTGGAGTTGGTGCTAAATCTGAGTTGTAGAGTTTTGACGATCTACTCATATTTTTCTCCCTTTTTTTTGTTACAGGTTGAAGTAATTTTTTTAATTACATCATCCTATTCTGCGACAGTATGTACTTTGAGTAATAACTGTAAACAAAAAAAATTCTTACAAACGTCTAAAATTGATCAATTAGTAGGAAAAACCTATTCTGAACACAAAGTAAGTCTGATTTTTAATTATTTAAGATTATTCGTTCCAACCGCTTACTGACTTAACTTCCAGGTATTCTTCAAGACCATATTTGCCAGCTTCACGACCGATACCAGAATGTTTATAACCTCCAAAAGGGGCATCGGGCGCAGGACCTGCACCGTTAATATCAACCATTCCTGATCTTAATTTTTTTGCAACACGATTTGCTTTTTTATGATCTTGGGTTTGAATAAAATTTAAAAGTCCGTAAGGAGTATCATTTGCAATTGCAACAGCCTCTTCTTCTGTTTCAAAAGGTATAATTGATAAAACTGGTCCAAAAATTTCAGTTCTTGCAATTTGCATTTGATTATTAACATCTGCAAAAGCAGTAGGTTTAACAAAATATCCTTTATCTAAACCATCTGGTTTACCAATTCCTCCAGCAACTAGTTTTGCACCTTCGTCAATTCCAACTTGAATTAAAGACTGAATTTTTTCAAATTGAGCTTTAGATACCACTGGTCCTATATGATCACCTTCTTTTGTTGCGACATCAACTTTCATTGAATTAGCAAAATTTTTAACTCTTTCGACTGCTTCATCATACATTGATTTTTCTACCAACATTCTTGTTGGTGCATTACATGATTGACCTGTATTTCTAAAACATCTTAAAGCACCTCTCTCAACAGCCTCAGCGTCAGCGTCTTTAAATATAATATTTGCACCTTTGCCACCTAATTCTAGGCTAACTCTTTTAAAATCTTTTGACGCATTTTCAGAAATTAAAGCACCAGCTCTTGTAGAGCCTGTAAACGAAATCATATTTACATCTGGATGGCTTGTTAATGCATTTCCTGTAACAGCACCGTCTCCATTAACTAAATTAAAAACACCTTTGGGTAACTTAATCTCATCAATCATTTCAGCCAATATTATTGATGATAAAGGAGAAATCTCTGATGGCTTCAAAACCATTGTACAACCACTAGCTATTGCTGGGATTACTTTTAAACAAGTCTGGTTCATTGGCCAATTCCACGGTGTAATTAATGCACAAACTCCTTTTGGTTCATGAATTATTTTACAATTAGGAGCATGTTCTCCAAGGTTTTCTTCAAAATTATATTCTTTTAAAACTTTTATAAATGTTTTGATATGACTTGCACCAGTTCCTGCTTGAAGTTGAGTTGAGAAATCTATTGGCGCTCCCATTTCAAGTGATATTGCTTTTGCCATATCAGCCCATCTTTTTTTATAAACATCATATAGAGCTTCTAAATATTTTAATCTTTCTTCTTTTGATGAAAAAGCCCAAATTTCAAATGCTTTTGTTGCAGCACTTACTGCGTCATTCACATCTTCTATACCACCTAAAGATATAACTGCACATTCCTCTTCTGTTGATGGATCAATTACTTTTAAATCATTAGGTTTTTTTGGAGAAACCCATTCACCATTAATATAAAAATTTTTTTTATCTAACATATTTTTGAAATTATCCTTTCTTTATGATTTTGCAAATAGATTTGTGAGCTCATAAACAATAGTTGCTGCAGCTAATGAGGTAACCTCTGCATGGTCATATGCAGGAGAAACTTCAACTACATCAGCAGAAACTAAGTTTAATCCCGAAAGTCCTCTTAAAACATTGACCATTTCTCTTGTAGTCATGCCAGCAATTTCCGGAGTACCTGTTCCTGGAGCAAAGGCAGGGTCAAGCACATCAATATCTATTGATAAGTATAAAGGATTATCACCTACTCTTTTCTTAATTCTTTCGGCAATTTTATCTGTTCCTTCAGTTTGAAATTCATCACAATGAATTATCTTAAACCCAAAACCTTCATCATTTTTAATATCATCCCTACTATAAAGTGGACCTCTAATACCAACATGCATTGAAGCATCATCTAAAAATAATCCCTCTTCTCTTGCTCTTCTAAAAGGAGTTCCATGTGTGTAAGGTGCACCAAAATAAGTATCCCAAGTGTCGAGGTGTGCATCAAAATGGACTAATGCAACTGGTCCATTACATTTCTTATTAATTGCTCTAAGAAGCGGAACTGCAATTGTGTGATCACCACCTAAACTAATTATACCACCTACTTTATTTAATAAATCTGTTGCACCAACTTCAATCTGTTTTATTGCTTCATCTATACTAAAAGGGTTGCATGTAATATCTCCAGCGTCAGCTACCTGCTGAACCTTAAAAGGTTCCACATCATAACTTGGATGATAATTAGTTCTTAAATGTCTTGAAGCTTGACGAATACTTTGTGGACCAAATCTTGCACCAGGTCTATAACTTGTGCCTGCATCAAATGGTACTCCGACAATTGCAACATCGCAACTTTCAACATCTCTTAACTCAGGTAATCTTGCAAATGTTGATGGGCCAGCAAATCTTGGTACTTTAGTTCCGCTAACAGGTTGAACAGGATTTTTATTACGTTCTTTTTTCATTTATAAACAAATGTACCACATTCTATTTAAATCGAATATCATCTAAATTATATTTATGAAGATTTTTAAGCTGGTTTTAATATCATTTTTTTTAATAACATCTGCAAACTCTAATTCTATTTATAATCTTATTAAAATACCAAATTTAGAAATCTATGAATTAAAAACAACCAATAAACTTAAATATTTCTATGCAACAAAACCATTTAGACTGGGAGTTCAGAAGAATATTGTATGCAATAATTCAGAACAAAAGACTTACGATAAAAAATATCAAATAATATCTAAAAATTTAAATCGATATTCAAAAGAATTTTTGAAAAAGATTAATCTTAAATATATTGTCATGTGTGAAAACCTTTCTATTTCAGGAATAAATACAGCCGGAATTCCAGATCATGTAATGAAAACATTAATTATTGATCTAAAATTTAATGAAAAATATTTTGAAAGAGTAATTCATCACGAACTATTTCATATTATAAACGAAGGGTTTAAGGATTTATTTGATGAGGATGAATGGAAAAAATTTAATGATCCAAATTTTAACTATGCAGAATGCTCTACTTGTTCAAAAAAATTAGGTCTTGATACATATAAAAATACTAACGGTTTTTTTACTGAATATTCGATGACAATTCCATCAGAAGATATGGCAGAAGTATATTCACATTTAATATCTGGTAATTATAAAGTTTCAAATGATGAAATTCTTAATAAAAAAATAGAATATATTAAAGAAAAGTTAAATAAAATTGATAATACTTTTGTATTTTAAATATGATTAAAATAGTTAAAGCGTCGTTACACGAAAAGTTAATTTTTATATTTTTAATACTATTAGGAATTTTTGCTTTAAGTTTTACAATCTTGATTAAAAATAAATGCTTATTTGTAAAATATTTTGATCCACATAAAATTAATTTTGAAAACCCAACAAATATTGTTGTCCTTAATGCGGAATGTGGAAATGTTATAATTGAACTCTATCCCGATGTATCACCAAAAGGAGTTGATAGATTTAAAAAATTAATAAACTTAAAATCATATGACAATGTAGCTTTTCATAGAGTAATTAAAGATAAACTTGTTCAAGCTGGCGATCTTGAGTTTGGTAAAAAAAATCAATTAGATTATGGTAAAATTGGAACTGGAAAATCAGGTTTTGGTACTATTAAATCAGAAGTTGATGCTGAGTTTAATTTTAAAAGAGGTACAGTTGCTTTGGCAAGAACTTTAAAATATGACACTGAAGATAGTCAATTTTTTATTATTCTTGATGATGAACCGCTATTTGAAGGTGAATACACTCCTATAGGGAAAGTGATTTACGGTATAAAAGTTTTAGAAAAAATTAGATATTCTCATAGATCTGAATATGTGCTTAGACCTGATTTTATAAATACAGTTGAAATGTTTAAGTAAATATTAATTAACTAAAGGCTTGCCTGTTGCTAAAGTGTGTTTAATTCTATCTTGTGTTTGTTTGGTTTCAATTAATCGCATAAAAGCATCTAATTCTAATTTAAATAAATCTTCTTCAGTTAAAGTTTTATCAATTGTAGTGTCACCACCACTCAATACATGAGCCAATTCTTGAGCAACCTTTAATCCATGATCTAAAATAACTTTATCATTATAGAGTTTTTCTAAAATCTTATTCATTTCAGGAAGAACTACTTTTCCAGGAAGATTAAACTTTGTCTCTGATGGCGCTTTAAAATCTTTATTTTCATTTAAAATTTCTTTTGAAACTTCAAGTAAACTATTTCTATTCATAATTTTTTTATCTCCAGGTTTTAAATATTTCATTGGTTCAGCTTCAACTGGTGAAGTTGCAGTTTTTCCATAACCAATGATATCAAATACTTTAAGAGGTGCATAATTTGGATCTTTTTTGGCTTCATCAGTATCAAGCCATCTTGCTAACATTTCTTTACATCCACCTCCTGCTGGTATTAATCCAACAATAGTTTCAACTAAACCAACAACTATATTTGTATGTGAGGCTACAAAATTACTTTGAACCATTACTTCAAACCCACCACCAAGTGTCAAACCTGAAGGTGCTGAGATTACTGGATGTTCAGAATACTTTAAATGTTTGCATGTTTTTTGGAAATATTTAATAAATTTTTCAATAGATTTAAAATCACCTTTGTCTGCAAAATCCATTGTATAAGTTAAATTTACTCCAGCAGAAAATTGCATACTTTCGTTAATGATAATTAGCGGTTTATCAGTTGCCTTTTTAAGAGCGTCCATTGAATCGTAATCAAGCGCATTAGCTTTAGTTGTAAATTCAACAATATTATAGTCATTAAAATGATAAATCTGCGCTGAATTATTTCCATCAACACTAACAGCTTTTTTCTTAACTTTTCCTAAAGTTTCAATTTCAGTATATTTTTGTCTTGAACCATAAAAATCTTGGTTTTTACTTTTAGATAAATTTTCTAAAAATTCATTTCCTTTATATTCATCAACTTTATTAAAAAAGTTTTCAACACCAATTTCTTCTAACATTTCAAATGGACCTTTTGCCCAGTTAAAACCTAATCTCATTGCTTCATCAATGTCATTAAAATCTTTGGTAATATCAGGGACTAAAGAAGAAGAATATTTTATAATTTTTGAAATAACCGACCAAGCATATTCACCAAATTTATCATCCCTTGAAATCAAAGAATTTAAATCAACCATATCAGATCCAATATTAATTTTTTGACTTTTTGAATACTCACCAGTTTCAAGATTAATTGCTTCCATAATCTTAGTTGTGCCAGTTTTATTCATTCGATAAAAACCACCCTTACCTTTTCGACCAGTAAAACCTGTTTCAATTAATTTTTTAACTAAAGGAATTTCTTTAGCTACTTCTTGAAAAGGATCATTCTCTGACAATTCTTTGACAAAACTTTTTAAAACATCTGCCATTAAATCAATTCCTATTAAATCATAAAGACCAAAGACCCCTGTCTTTGGAATTCCCATTGGTCTTCCAAAAATTGCATCTGCTTCTTCAATGCTTAATTTCATTTTAAAAGCCTCTGTCATAGCAATTTGCATTGCAAAAACACCTATTCTATTTCCTAAAAATCCTGGGGTGTCATTACAAACAATTGCTCCTTTTCCTAATTCTATTTCACAAAATTTCTTTAAAGAGTTTATTTTATCTAAATCATTATTTTCGTTTTTAACAATCTCTAATAAACCCATGTAACGCACCGGATTGAAAAAGTGAGTAATACAGAAATCCTTTTTTTCCTCTTTTGTTAATTTTTCAGATAAAACTTTAATTGGAATAGATGAAGTGTTTGATGAAACAATTGCTCCTGCTTTTCTATTTTTGAAAATTTTTTCATAAATATTATGTTTAATATCAATTCTCTCAACTACTGCTTCAACTACCCAATCTGCTTTTTTGACCACATCAAAATTATCATCAATATTACCTACTTTAATATTTTCGATTTGTGATTTATCTAACAGTAATGGTGGTTTTGACTTGAATATTCTATCTCTAGCTTTTTCTGAAATTTCAGTTGTAAGGTCTAATAATGTAACAGGTATATTTGCATTGCATAAGTGAGCGGCTATCCCACTTCCCATGGTTCCAGATCCAATAACTACAACTTTCTTAATATCCATAATTTAATATTGAAAAGAAATTTATATTGAAAAAATATAATTAAGTAAATTAATTATCTATTAATTCCTCTTAGTCTTTCAGATCTTCTTCTTAAAAGCTCTGCACTAACCAAGATTAAGGTAGACATAATAATCAAACATGTCGCAACCGCCATAATAGTTGGACTTAATTGTTCTCTTAATCCTACCCACATTTGAATTGGAATAGTAGTGTTCTCTAATCCAGCTAAAAATAGTACAACTACAACTTCATCAAATGAAGTCACAAAAGCAAATAATGCTCCTGAAATTACGCCTGGCATAATTAATGGTAATGTAATTTTCATAAATGTGTTTACTGGATTGCTTCCTAAACTTGCAGCAGCACGTGTTACACTATGATCAAAACCAGTTAAAGTTGCAGTAACAGTAATTACTACAAATGGAGTTCCTAAGATTATATGTGATAATACAATTCCTGTATGAGTTGCAGCTAAGCCAACTTTTGCCATAAAGAAAAATATCGCTGTACCCGAAATGATTAAAGGAACAATCATGGGCGAAATTAATAAAGCCATGAAAGCAGCTTTATATGGCATATACCTACTGCTTAAACCCAATGCAGCAACAGTTCCAAGAATGGTTGATCCTATTGTGGCAAAGAAAGCAATAATTAAACTATTTTTTGTTGCAAGTCCCCATGGGTTCTTAGTTCCATAAATCATGTCTTCATACCATCTTAGAGAAAACCCTTCAGGATCTAGTGCTAACATTTTTGAAGAAAAGTGGATGTATTGCTCAGCATTAAATGACAGTGGTAATATTACAAACAAAGGTGCAATTAAGAAGAAAAAAACTAAACCACAAAAGAACAAGTATGTGTAATGCCAAATTCTGTAATTTAATTGTGTATGTTTTGGTAATGCCATAATTATCCTAGTTTAATATTATCTATTCCTACAAGTTTATTATAAATCCAATAAATAGTTAGTACTCCAACTAACAACATAGTTCCAAGAGCAGATGCAAACGCCCAGTCTAATGAACTCTTCATATGATAAGCAATTGTGTTACTAATTAATGATCCACTTGCTCCACCCACTAATGCAGGGGTAATGTAATATCCTATCGCTAAAATAAATACCAATAAACATCCAGCACCAATTCCAGGAATGGTTAATGGAAAATAAATTTTAACAAAAGATACAAGTGGTGTTCCACCTAATGATTTTCCAGCTCTCATCAAGCTAGGTGATATAGTCTTCATCACACTATAAAGAGGTAGAACCATGAAAGGTAATAATATTTGGGTCATTGCAACAAACGTCCCTATTACATTATACATCAGCTCTGGCCTATTATCGTCAGCGACTAAGCCAATCCAAACAATTAAATCATTTATGGGTCCCTGTTGCTGAAGTAAAACCATCCAACTAGAAGTTCTAACTAACAATGAGGTCCAAAAAGGAAGTAAGACACAAATCATTAGTAAATTACTGTATTTCATAGGTAGCGTCGCTAATAAGTGTGATATTGGGTAAGCAAGAATAAAGCAGAATATGGTAACCCAAAAAGCTACGTTTAATGTTCTTAACCATAAAGTTTTGTGTATTCTTCTATCTTCTGGAACTTGAATTATATTTCTATCTTGATCAAATTTTCTATCTATACCTTTTAAATATTTGGCATAAGACCAATTCGGAGCTGTATTTTTTAGAGCTACCAAATATTCGCTTTGACCCCACCTTTTATGAACTTTGATAAACTGTTCTTTATAATTACCTTCTTCAAATTTATTGATTTTTCTAACTGTTTTTTTTATTAAGCTACTAAAGCCAGCTTTTTCATAATTTAATCTAGCTATAATTTTACCGTAAGTTTTATTCTTTTTTAAATAAGATAAATCTTCATAAAGACCTTTGTAAACTGGTTCTTCTGGTAAATCTTGGCCATCCCATTTTTCCATCGCGGCAAATGTCTTAGGAAGCATTTTAGTGATCATTCGATCATCAACACTTCTAAACAACATATCTCCAATTGGAAAAACATAAATAATTAAAATAAATAAAAATAATGGAGCAACGAGTGCAACAGCTTTAAGTTTATTTTTTCGTTCAGCTTTTTTTAAGCTAACTTCTAAAGGTAATCCGTCAGATGATAATATTTGTTCTTTGCTCATAATAAAAAAGGGCAGTTATAAATAACTGCCCCTTTAATATAGTATAAAAAACTATTCTATAAAACTAAATTATAGACCAGCTTTCATAGCTTCCCATTTTTCACCGATTTCATCTTGGTTATCTGCCCAAAAATCAGGGTTCATTAGGATGTATCTTTTAGTGTTAGCAGGTGCTGTTGGCATATGTGGTACCATGTAAGTCTTACCATCTTTAAACCAAGGCTCTCCAGCTTCCATAACTGCGATTGAAGATTTTCTCCAAGGCGCGTATGCAATGTACTTAGCACTTCCAGCTAAACCTTCTGAGCTAGTCATTTCTCTAAGTACTTTCATAGCTGAACCGTCAGCATAACCTGGACCATCTTTAACTAATGCAAAGTATTCATAGTCAAGAATTTGTCCATCCCAAACTTGTACAAGTGGAGTTCCTTCCATTTGTGCGTTAAAGAATCTACCATTCCAACCAGTAGCCATTACTACTTCACCATTAGCAAGTAGTTCTGGTGGTTGAGCTCCAGCATTCCAGAATACACATCCACCATTTTCTTTATCATTACAAAGTTTTGTAAACATTGCCATAGCTCTGTCTATTCCACCATCAGCTTCAAGTTTTCTGTAAGTTAAGTCAGAACCTTTACCAGGGTTTACACCGTCTGCAGTGATAGCTATTTCTAAGTTAGACATAGCACCTTTGTAAATTGCTCTTTTACCAGGGAACTTTTTAGTGTCAAAAAAGTCTTTTAACTTAGTTGGTTTTGTATCACCGATTGTTGCATCGTTATAAGCATAGTTCCAAGAGTACAGAATGTTTCCAACTGCACATTTTGAAGGCATGCCTGTAAAGAAGTCTTGACTTGCAGGTGTTCCATCTGGAGCAGGTGCAAAGTCTTTGTCAAAATCGAATTCATGGAAAATACCTTCGTCACATCCAACGATAGTATCTTTTGCGTACACATCGATAATGTCCCAAGTTATTTTTCCAGCTTCTTTTTGAGCTTTAATTTCTGATAATCCACCAGTGTAGTCTACCCAGTTTACAGGTATTCCAAGTTTCGCTGCTGTAGGATCACCGTAACCCAATTTTTGTGACTCTGTGTAAGCTCCACCCCAAGACACTACAGTTACTGCAAATGCTGAAGTTGTTACAGAAAGTACAAAAGAAAGAGCAAGTAATAATTTACTTATTTTTTTCATGTATTCTCCTATTTAACGTTAACGTTTTTATTTTATAAAGTGATACTAAAACAATATAGAATAGCTTAGTCAACAGCTGATTATGGCTATTTTGTCTTATATTTATTGGGAATAATTTCAGTGATTACTTAGGATCTAAAGCTCTGCAGTCGACACTGTTCCAGCCAATATTAATTTCTTTGCCTGCTTTGATATCCATTCTGCTTGAACTATTTGGAACTTTTAGAATAAATTGATTGTTACCTAATAGATCTACTCTTAATCTTGTGTGGTCACCGTGATATATTACTTCTTCAATTTTACCTTTGTGATTGTTATCCATTTTAGTTTCTGGATCAATCAATGCTCTTTCAGGTCTAAGAGATATTGTGGTTTTGTCCCCTTTTGCTTTTGCAACAATTGGATTTGCTAAAATTTCTGAACCTGAAGTTAGTTTAACTTTGCATTTATCACCCGAAACATCTGTTACTTCACCTGCAAAAGTATTATTCTCTCCAATAAACTCTGCAACAAAAGAATTAACAGGTCTTTCATATAATTCATCAGGGCTAGAAAGTTGTTGAACTTTTCCGTCATTAAAAACTGCAATTCTATTAGACATCGTCAAAGCTTCCGTTTGATCGTGTGTAACGTATACAACTGTTACACCAATGCTTTCGTGAATATGTTTAATTTCATATTGCATACTCTCTCTTAAATTTTTATCTAAGGCACCAAGTGGTTCGTCCATTAAAACTAATTGTGGATCAAATACTAATGATCTTGCAACAGCAACCCTTTGTTGTTGACCACCTGATAATTGCATTGGCATTCTAGCTTCAAAGCCTTGAAGAGATACCATTGATAATGCTTTATCAACTTTTTTATCAGCTTCATCTTTTGGAATTTTTCTAACTCTTAATGGAAAAGCTAAGTTTTCATAAACAGTCATGTGTGGAAACAAAGCATAGTTTTGAAATACCATTCCAATTCCTCTTTTGTGTGGAGGAATATCTGAGATAACTTTGTTATCTAAATAAATCTGTCCATTAGTTGGAGTTTCAAATCCAGCCAACATCATCAAACAAGTTGTTTTACCAGAACCCGATGGCCCAAGCATCGTTACAAACTCACCTTCAGCAATATCTAAATCCAAACCTTTAACAACAAGTTGCTTACCGTCGTAACTTTTATCCACATTCTCGAATCTTACAAAGTGATCATTACCCATATGACTTTAAAACATTTGTTAGATTGATAATCAAGTAATTTATTTAATATGCAATTCTTTGCTCATATTACAAAACAATTCACTGCCATTGTCTGTTACTCTGATAGCCTCAGATGCTTCAACGCCCCAATCACCAAATTGCATTACTGCAATCATATGAAAACAAACATTGGGCTCTAAAACAGTCATGTCTCCTTTATATATATTAAGAGTATGCTCTCCCCAGTCTGGTGGGTAGCCTATTCCAATTGAATATCCAGTTCTAGATTTTTTATCAATTCCATATTTATCTAATATTTTCCAAAACGCTTGTGCCACATCATCTGCAGTATTTCCTGGTTTTACAGCGCTAATTCCTGTTTCTAAGGCCTCAATAGTTTTCTTCATTGTATCAATTTTTAACTGATCAGGTTTTCCAAGCAATACTGTTCTAGCCATTGGCGCATGATATCTTTTATAAACACCTGACAATTCAATAATAGTTGCCTCACCTTCTACAAATTTATCTTGAGTAGCAGTTAAATGTGAAGCTGAGGTGCCCTTACCTGTTGGAAGTAAAGTTGCGATACTTGAATATTCCCCCCCAAATTCCTCTGTTCCATAAAATAATGATTTTTGAATTTCACCTACAGCATCACATTGCCTAACACCTGGATTAATGACCTCCATTGCTGTCTTCATTCCTTTTTGAGAAATTAAAGCAGCTGATTTCATAAATCCAATTTCAGCATCAGATTTTACTAATCTTGCCCAGTTAACAAGTCTATCACTGTCTACAATTTTAGCATTTGGTAAACCTTGTTTAATTTTTTCATGGCAGAATGCCGTATAATAATGAGCATCCATTTCGACACCCACAGAAAGTTTATCCCACTTTCTTTCTTTGATTACTTGAACTAAATAATCATAAGGATGTTTTGGCCACGTATGAATATAATTTTCATCATAAACAATAATATTTTCATCTTTTAAATATGTTTTTATATATGCTCCCCCAGAGTCTTGTGCTCTCACAAAACATAATGGTTCTTCAGCATCAACATGAACTATTGCACATTGAGCATAATAAAATGACCACGCATCGTAACCCGTTAAATAATTTAAATTATTTGTGTCGTGTGAAATTAATAGTTCGATGCCTTTTTTTTGCATCATTTTTTGAACTTTTTTTAATCTTTCTTTGTATTCTTCTTTTGTAAAATCCATATTTTTAATCTTTAAATAATTGTCCGAAACCGTCAATATTTTTATTATAATTTATCTCTTTTAATGTATCCCAGATCAATGTTTGGTTGCTTGAAAGCACAATCTTACCTAATTTTTTTTCCAACTTATCTATTATAGATAAAACAGGAAGCGCGGTGCAAGAAACAAACAAAGCATCACTTTTAGATAAATCAATTTTAGATAATACATCAAATAGATAGTTTTGATCTACTTTTCCAATATCAAGATCAGATGCAATATCAAAGAAAGATAATGAAACAACTTCAATATTTTCTTTTTTAAAATATTCTACAACAGACTGGTTAATCTCATTAGTATAAGGCGTGAACACAGATATTTTGTTAAAGTTAAATTTTTTTAAAGCCTTAATAGCTGACGTGATTGGAGTTGTGACTTTGGTATTGGGTTTTGCAAGATTAACTTTTTCATAAATTGAAGTATATCCAGCAGCTATTGTTCCTGAAGTACAACCATATGCAACACAATCTAATTTTTGATCTGGAAGAATTTCTTTTGTGACATCAGTGATATCATCAGCCATCTTTTTTAATGTTTCGTTAGTCAATGGATTATAACAATGAATGCGATTAGAAAATAAATCAATTTCCTTTCCATAAATTACATTGTTAAAATCTTTTTCAATTCTAAAGTCACTTGCAAGGGTAATTAGACCAATTCTTGGATTAGGTTTTTCTAAGTATTTTGGGTCAATTTTATCAAGTTTCATACGTCAAAGAGATTAAATATATATTGCTAAAATTGTCTAGTTAAATTAAGGTTTTCATTAATAGCGATACATAACTCGTCGTAAGACTTCAAAGCTATACGAAAGTGGGATCGATCGTCTTAAATTTAATTATTTAGGAGGTTTGAATGAAATTTGGATATTTTTGCAACACAACTAATTGGAATCATAAACCATACAATCAATTATTAGATGAAGTAAAAGAGATCACTACTTATTGTGATCAAAATAATTGGAACTCAATTTGGTACACTGAACATCATTTTAATCATGAAGGAATGGAGTCATGTACAAATCCTTTGATGATGGGGGTTGATGCTGCAGCAAGAACAAAACAAATTAGAATTGGACAAGCTTGTAATGTCATTACTTTTCATAACCCCATCCGATTAGCAGAAGATATTGCCTTACTTGACCAGTTATCTAATGGCAGAGTTGATGTTGGAATAGGTCGTGGAATTTATGGAAGAGAAGCTATCAATATGAATAAAGAAGCTGATCTTAAAGACCAAGCAAAAAACTTTAGATTGTTTGAAGAAAGTTTAACAATAATGAAAAAAGCTTGGACTGAAAAATTTTTTAGTCATCAGGGCGAATTTTACACTTACCCTTCTCCAAACTTTACATGGCAACACGATATGAGCCCACCGAGTGAAGAATTTTTAGATACAAAAACAAATGAAATTAAAAAAATAAGTATTGTTCCAAAACCTAAACAAAATCCACATCCACCAATATGGCAAGTTGTTGATGGAGCTAGATCAATTGAATGGGCAGCACAAAATGGACTAAACACAATAATGTGGATACCAACTGTAAAAGCATTAAAGAAAAGATTTGAAATTTATCAAGAGGCGAAATCTAAAGCTGAAAATAGAGATGTTCCTTTAGGTGAAGGTATTTCGTTAGTAAGAGATATGTTTATTGCTGAGACAATGGAAGAAGCAGAAAAATTAGCTGGTGAACATATAATAAATTATATGAAATGGGTATGTCATTGGAGGGGTTTAGGAAATCACATGGATCCTGGTGAAGAACTGCCAGAAACAAAACATAAACTAGATTTATTAAATTATGATTTTCTTCACAAAAGAAATTTATTATTTGGAACTCCAGAATATGTTGTTAACAAGATCAATGAGCTTAAATCAGAATTAAATCTTCAAAATCTGCAAGTATGGTCTAACTTTCCTGGAATAGATCATGAAGCTTGCATGCGAAGTATAAAACTGTTTAATGATGAGGTTATACCAAAAATTAATTTTGAAAAAAATGGTGTGGAGAAAGCTAGTTAATGAAACTTGAACTAAGAAAATTTACAAAATTTGTTGATAAGACTTTTGTTGAAGGTGGCAAAGAAGCTAAAGAACCTGTTTTGCTTGTTTCAGTTGCAGCAGTTTTTAAAAACCCTTGGGCTGACCAAGGTTTTGTTGAGGATTTAAAACCAGTTATATTAGATCTTGCTCCTAAGTTAGGAGATATTCTTGTTCCAGAATTAATAAAAGAAATTGGTTCTCCAGATAAAATATTAGCTTATGGTAAAGCTGGAACTGTTGGCCTTAATGGAGAAATTGAGCATGCTTCAGCATTTATTCATACTTTAAGATTTGGAAATAAATTTAGAGATGCTGTTGGAGGAACTTCTTACCTAAGTTTTACAAATACAAGAGGTCCTGCTGGTTCAAAAATTTCAATTCCAATGATGCATAAAACAGACTCTGGCTTAAGACCTTATTATTTAACACATGAATTCACCATACATGATGCTCCATTCGATGATGAAATTGTAATCGCTATAGGTGGCGCATCATCTGGAAGGGCGCATGCAAGAACAGGTGATAGATACCAGGATATGAAAGAAATGGGTATTGAGCCAAAATAAAACTGATGACAACTGGAAATACTGCATCAGGTACCTTTTATTTATTTAATAAGAAAGAACAATCATCACCAATAGTTTTTATTCATGGTGTTGGCCTAACTCATGAGATCTGGCAACCACAGTTAGATTTTTTTAAAAATTATAGCACACTTTCTTATGACATTTTAGGACATGGAAAATCAAAGCTTGAAAAAGAACAAATAGATTTTAATGATTTTTCTAATCAACTTTTAGATTTAATAGACGAGCTTACAATAGACAAGATACACTTGGTAGGCTTTTCAATTGGATCATTAATTGCTAGAAATTTTTCAACAAGGTTTAACAATCGACTGAAGTCATTAATTCTTTTAGGTTCAATTTACAAAAGAACATCGCAACAACAGCAAATAGTTAATGAAAGATTTAACCAAGCCAAAAAGGACTTAAAGCTTTCAAAACAAGCTTTAAAAAGATGGTTTACAGATAAATACTTAGAAGATAACCCAGATACCTATGAAAAAATTAGTTCAATTTTATCTTCAAATAATATTGAAAACTTTTTAAAAGCTTATGAGCTTTTTGTAAAACATCAAAATGATGAAGAATTTGAAAAAATTAAGATTAATACTTTATTAATGACAGGAGAGTATGATTATGGTTCAACAATAGAAATGTCACAAGAATTAAGTAAAGTAATCAAAAATAGTGAATTAAAAATTATTAAAGATGGAAAACATCTTTGTGGTATTGAGTGTGCAGATGAGGTAAATTTAAGTATCAAAGATTTTGTTGAAAAGAATGACTAAATTAAAACAGTATAAAATGTTTATTGATGGTGAGTGGGTTGACTCTGAAAATAAAAAAACTTTTGAAACTTTAAATCCTGAAAATAATAAACCCTGGGCAGTTGTGCCTGAGGCCAGTGCTAATGATGTTAATAAAGCAGTCAATGCAGCGCAAAAAGCATTTGAAGGTGAATGGCCAAAACTACTTCCAAAAGAAAGGGCAAAATTTTTAAGAGCGATTGGCGAACAATTAAGAGGAAATGCTGAAATGCTTGGTGAGATTGAAACAATTGACACTGGAAAAATTATTAGAGAAACTAAAAAACAAGCAATTTATATTGCTGACTATTATGATTATTATGCTGGTCTAGCAGATAAAGTTGAAGGTACAGTTCTTCCAATTGATAAACCAAATATTCAAGCAATAACAACCAGAATTCCTATTGGTGTAATTGCAGCAATTATTCCATGGAACTCACAAATGTTTTTGACAGCAACTAAGTTAGCTCCTGCTCTTGCTATGGGTAACACTGTAGTAATTAAATCTTCTGAACTTGCTCCTGCAGTTATGTTTGAGTTTGCTAAGCTAATTGAAAAAACTGGAATCCCTAAAGGTGTAGTTAACGTTATTACTGGATTTGGTGATCCATGTGGAAAAACACTTACCACCCATGATCTAGTTGAAAAAATTGCATTTACTGGTGGCCCAGAAACAGCAAGGCATATAATCAGGAATTCGGCAGACAATTTATCTGAAGTAAGTCTTGAGCTAGGTGGAAAAAGTCCTGTGGCAGTTTTTGATGACGCTGACCAAGAAAATGCAATAAATGGAATTGTTGCTGGAATATTTGGTGCTAGTGGTCAAAGCTGTATAGCTGGATCAAGACTTTATATTCAAAAAGGTATTTATGATAAATTTTTAGATAAACTTTCAACTCGTGCATCAAAAATAAAAATCGGCACACCAATGGATCCAGAAACAGAAATGGGGCCACTAAGTAGTTTTAAACAATTAGAAACTATTGAAAAAAATATAAAAGATACAATTAATCAAGGTGGAAAAGTAAAATGTGGTGGCAAAAGAGACTCGTTCTCTAACGAAGGTTATTATTTTCCACCAACAATTATTGAATGTGACAATCATAATTTGCCTGTTGCAGAAAATGAATTATTTGGACCAGTATTATCTGTTATGAAATTCGATACTGAAGAAGAAGTTGTTAATAAAATGAATGACAATCAATATGGTTTGTCTTCAGGAGTTTATACAAGTAATCTTTCAAGAGGATTAAGAGTGTCTAAAGCAATACGAGCAGGTATTACATTTGTAAATACTTACAGATTAATTTCTCCTTCGGCACCCTTTGGAGGTATTAAAGATAGTGGTTATGGAAAAGAGGCAGGAATTGACTCAATTAAAGATTATACAAGAATAAAGACAACGTGGTTCTATACATCTGACGAACCATCCTTAGATCCATTTTCAATTAGATAATATTTTGTCTCCTAAACATACAGCTTTAATCATTTTAGTAATGTTTTTTCTTGGAAGCGCTTATCCTTTGGGTAAATTTGGCTTAAACGCATCGATGAATCCAATTTTCTTTGGGGCGTTAAGAATGGGATTTGTTTTTTTATGTTTAATACCATTTTGTAAAATAAAAATTCCTAAAAAAAAATATGTACTACCATTAATTGGATTTTCATTATGTATGGGAGCTGGAGTGAATATGTTTTTATATTTATCTATTAATGCTGTTTCAATATTAGCACCAATTACAATTGGAGCACAACTGTCGATACCGTTTGCAATATTAATAAGTTCCTTATTTTTAAATGAAAACATTAGTTTTAAAAAATGGATTTTTATATTTCTATCATTCGTTGGAATAATTTTGATAGCCTTTGATCCAAAAATTATGGATGAAATTTTTGGAACATTATTAATTTTTGGTATGGCTTTTTTTTATGGATTGTCACAAGTTTTCTCAAGGTATATTAAAAATTTAGATGTAAAATTTACAAACTCAATTATGGGATTGATTGGTTTTGTGGTTCTAATTATTTTTTCTCATATATTTGAAGGAAATGTTATTGAGCAAATTAATAGCGTTGAGCCTTTTGGATGGCTTGCAGTTATGTATGCTGGAATAATTATTTCAATACTTGGACATATGATGATGTTTTATTTATATAAATTTTATCCAGTTGGAATGGTGATGCCTTTTTATTCACTATTTCCAGTATTTGGCCTTATATTAACTTTCTTTATCTTTGGTGAGGTGCCCTCTTTAATCACAGTATTTGGAGGAATTATCGTTATTACATCAATATATTTACTTCAGAAAACTAAATAATTTTGTCATTGAATTGTACTAATAATCATCATTTAATCATCTTTTTATAAATTGTTAACAATATAATAAGGACGAGAATGAAAAAACTATTTATTGCTGCATTTATGTTTGTTTCAACTTTTGGAACTAATGTAATGGCAGATGGACATGCGATTAAGATGGGGATTATTTTAGGATTTACAGGTCCTATAGAATCACTAACACCAGCTATGGCTGGATCTGCAGAACTTGCTTTTAAAGAAGCTTCTGACTCAGGTTCACTATTGGGTGGAAAAAAAATTGAAGTAGTAAGAGCAAACTCAACTTGTGTTGACTCAGCAGCAGCAACTGCAGCAGCTGAAGGTGTTATTTCACAAGGTGTAGCAGCGATTATGGGTGCTGACTGTTCAGGTGTAACTGGTGCAATTGCATCAAACGTTGCTGTACCAAATGGTGTAGTGATGATTTCACCTTCTGCAACTTCACCAGGATTAACAACTCTAGATGACAAAGGATTCTTTTTTAGAACAGCTCCTTCTGATGCTAGAGGTGGTCAAATTTTAGCTGACGTAACTAAAGATAGAAAAGTTAAAAGTGTAGCTATAACTTATACTAATAATGACTACGGAAAAGGTTTAGCAGATGTTTATAAAGCTGCTGCCGAAGCTCATGGTATCAAAGTTACAGCTGTTACCGCTCATGAAGATGGTAAAGCTGACTACTCATCTGAAGTTGCAACACTAGCTTCAGCTGGTGGTGATGCTATGGCTGTAATTGGATATCTTGACCAAGGTGGAAAAGGTATGATTCAAGCTGCATTAGACTCAGGTGCTTTTGACACTTTTGTTTTATCAGATGGTATGATTGGTCAATCACTAGTTGATGCATTTGGAAAAGGTTTAAGTAAATCTTTTGGAACAATGCCAGGATCAACTGGAAAAGGTGCTGGAGTATTTGCTGACGTAGCAAAAGCTGCTGGTATTGATTCTTCTGGTCCATACACTGGTGAGTCTTACGACGCAGCTGCTTTAATAGTTTTAGCAATGCAAGCTGGTAATTCAGCTGACAGAGCATCAATTGCAAAAAATGTGATGGATGTTGCTAATGCTCCTGGAACTAAAATTTATCCAGGTGAGCTTAAAAAAGGATTAGATTTATTAGCCAAAGGTAAAAAAGTAAATTACGAAGGTGCAACTGGAGTAACTTTTACTAGCGTTGGTGAAGCTGAAGGTTCTTTCTTAGAGCAAGAAATCAAAGGCGGAAAATTTAAAACTAAAAAACAAAGATAATTAATATCTAATTTAAAAAATCCCCTTACATTGCTTTGTAAGGGGATTTTTTTTAGAAATTATTAATAGTTCTAATAATTCCAATAATAGAAATCATAATAAGAAAATAAAAAACAGTTTTTCTATATGTTTCTTCTTTACTTTTAACAAATAACTTATTCCCTATAAATACACCAATAGGTAGAACAGTCACCAAAGGAAGTGCTCTTAGAAAAACTGTGTAGTCCACAATTCCTGAATAAAAACTTAAATTAAAAAGATAAGTATCAGAAAAAAAAAATATTGCTGCTAATGATCCTCTTATAACAATTGGTTTAACTCTTGTAATAAGTAAAAAAAGTGAGATAGGCATACCACCTAAGGTACCAAGTCCATTAATCACTCCAGATATTATCCCTGCTGAAATTTTAGTAGGTAAATTATTAATGTTTTTATTGGAATATCCTTGAAGTTGCAAAATTACAAAAAATATTATTATTATACAAATTGAAAGATGAGTGATATTTGGAGATAAAAATTTTAATAAATAAAGACCTATAGGGCCTCCTATTGATACTCCTAAAAGTATTTGGATAACGAATTTCCAATCTATATTATTCCAAATATAACGAAACATAAAAATACTGACTAGTACTTCTAGAAGTAAAATTATTGGAACTATTTCAATCGTTGGTAAAATAAAAGAAATTAATGAAATACATATCGCAGAAAATCCAAAACCATTAAACCCTCTTATTATAGATGCAGCTAAAACTATTAAAATTATTAAAAAAGATTCAAATACACTTAGCTGTAAATATAATAATAAATCCATTTTATTTTTGTTCTTTAAAGTCTGCTCTTAAAGTTGAAATAATAATAATTATTAGAAAAACTACACAAACTAAATTCATTGTTTTCCAGCTAGTTAAGCTGATAAATATACCAGCTGATAAACTTGCAACTGCTTGTACCGAATATACTATAAGATCATTAAACCCTTGTGCCTTAAATTTCTCTTCTTCTCTATAAGACAAAACTAATAAACTAGTACCCGATATAAATAAAAAATTCCAACCTAACCCAAGAAAGATTAAAGCTATTAGATAATTAAAAAAATTTTGTTCAAATAAACTTGTTAAAATTGTAACTGAAAATAACATAACACCCACATACATTATTTTGCTATGACCAAATTTTTTTATCAAGTTTCCAGTTATAAGAGATGGTAAAAACATTGCAGCGATATGAAGCTGAATTACAAGTCCTGTTTTAGTTAAACTAATTTTTTCCATTACATGCATACTTATTGGTGTTGCTGTCATTAAAAATGACATTACTGCATAAGCAAACGCTGAAGCGATCAAAGCTTGTAAAAATCTTGGTTGTGAGATTAACTCTAAATAACTACGAGAAATTTTTTTATTAACATGGTTTCTTTTATGTCCGTCCTTATAAAATAATAAAAAAATTGTTGAGGTCAGAGTTAAAGCTGCAAGTGCAATATAAGATCCAGCATATAAATGCTCAGCTAAAATTTCTTTTGTTATATTGGCAACATTTGGTCCTATAAAAGCTGAACCTATTCCAGCTAATAATATAATTGATATTGCCTTAGGTGCCATTTCTTTAGAGACAGTTTCAACAGCTGCAAAACGATATTGATGACTAAACGCTACTCCCGCACCGAGTAAAAAGTTTGCTAAGTTAAATAAGATAAAGCTTTCAATAATAATAGAATATGATGCTAACAATGCTGACAATGAGCTACCAACTGATGCAAATATAAAGCCTGCTCGTCTTCCAATTACACTCATAACTTTCGCTGCAAAAATTGCAAAAATAGCTATTCCCACAATTGAAAGTGCCATCGGTAGAGTTGCTAATAATTTTATAGGACTAAATTGAGAACCAATTATTCCACTTAAAAAAACTGTAACTGGCGCAGCAGTGAATGCAAAAATCTGACTTAATATTAATAGCCAAAGATTTTTGTTCATTAAAACATATACTTATCTGCTATATACATGGCCCAAGCTATTGCGGCACCTAATATTATATATTTCATATAGTAATTATTTAATCTCTATTTTTTCTGGAAGTATACCTTTTGGACGGTATCTCATTATTAATAACAAACCAAGGCCCATCATCAAATATCTAAAGTAAGGAACGCTCTCAATTAAATGAATTTTCAATGCATGAGTATCTGCCATTCCTGCTGTAAATAGATTTATTAAAAATAATGCGATTGGTGCCGCCTCTATCCATAAAAACCATACTGCAAATCCCCCCAAAATAGCTCCAAAATTATTACCACTTCCACCAACTATAACCATCACCCATATAAGAAAAGTATATCTCATTGGTCTGTAACTTCCTGGCGTAAATAAACCATCCTGAGTTACAAGCATTGCTCCTGCAATTCCAACTATTGCTGAACCTAAAATAAATATTAACAAATGTTGTTTAACAACATTTTTACCCATAGCATTTGCTGCTTCTTCATTGTCTCTAATTGCTCTCATCATTCTTCCCCATGGAGAATAAAGAGCTTTTTGAGTAACTATTAATAATGCTATTACAATGACTAAAAATAATCCTGAGTAACAAAGTTTTACAAAAACTGATGATCCTTCAATTACTAATTGATTAAGCGCAGCTTGTTTGTCAGCTACATTAGAAATTAATTCTAATTTACTTGTATTAAATTTTGCAACTAGATTGATAAACCATTCCGTAGCTTGAAGATTAACCTCGTAAGGTACTGGTCTATCTAATCCAATGACATTTTTAACCCCTCTTGATAACCAATCTTCATGTTTAATTATTGCAATAACAATTTCAGAAATTAGTAATGTGGCAATTGCCAAATAGTCAGCTCGTAATCCAAGTGCAACCTTTCCAACTACGAATGCAAGCCCGCCAGCAAAGAAAGCTCCCACTATCCATGAAAACATTATTGGCAATCCAAAGCCTCCAAGAAATCCTGTTTTAGCAGGATTAACTGCTTCAATAGCTTCAATGCCAGGTTCGGCAGTTACTCTAATAATTATAATTCCAGCAATAATGATTGCTGCAATTCCATAAGTTCTAAAATTTGATTTAGCAAAATTCTTCAAGATGAAGCGAATAGCCAAAATCATTACGATAATGAGCCATAGGCACATCAAAATGTCGAAACCACCTGCACGCCACGCTTCTTGAACTGGATCAACTGATATTAAAACTGCAGCTAAACCACCTAGTGCAGCATAACCCATAAGACCAAAATTAATTAAACCAGCGTAACCCCATTGTACATTTGCTCCCATTGTCATTACTGCAGAAATTAAACACATATTAAAAATTGAAAGAGCAACGTTCCATGATTGAAATATCCCAACCAAAATAATTAAGCCCATCATTATTGTGTAAGCAGCAATTATATTTAGATTTTTTCTCACAATACCTTCCCTTTAAATATTCCATTAGGCCTGTATAATAAAACAATGACCAGTATGGAGAATGAGACAGCAAATTTATAATCTGTTGATAATAGTTGCACTAAAGTTTCAGGCTCCATGCTTTCTGGCAAAATATACATAAAAAATTTCTTATATGCGTAAGTTATAAATATTTCTGAAAAAGCTATAACGTAACCTCCCAAAAATGCTCCAAAAGGATTTCCAATACCCCCAACAATTGCGGCAGCAAAAATTGGTAGCATATTGTTAAAGTAGGTAAAAGGCTTAAAGCTTTTATCTAAACCATATAAAGCACCTCCAATTGTTGCTAAAATACCTGCGATAATCCAAGTAATCATGACCACTCTTTTAGGGTCAATTCCTGATAATAAAGCTAAATCCTCATTATCTGAATAAGCACGCATACTCTTTCCTGTCTTTGTTTTATTTAAAAACCAAAATAGAATTGAAACCAATATAAGTGTTACAAATATAGTTATTACCTGACTTGATTTAATTGCTAATCCTTCGTTAAGTCCTGTCATTTCTTTAAATTCACCCGCTTTAATAATAAATTTTTCTCCATCAAAAAACCTTCTATCAGATGGTCCAATTATTATTCTAACAACAGCTTGTGTTACAAACATTACACCAATGCTAACCATTGCAAGTTGGACGGGAGGACTTTTGTTAACTCTATAATATCTAAAAACAAATTTATCTACAAAGAGCATGTAGCCAATCATAAAAATTATCGCAAACGGTATTGCAAGAAGAGCTGTTGGTAAAACACCTAGAGAAATTCCAATTGATTGAAAGTACCATGTGAATAAAATAGTTACCATAGTTCCAAATGCCATCATGTCTCCAGTTGCAAAATTTGCAAATCTTAAAATTCCATAGATTAAAGTTACAAAAATTGCACCAAGCGCTAGTTGTGATCCATAAGCTAAGGCAGGAACAAATATATAATTTAACAGTAATATAATTGCGTTTAATAAATCCATACTATCCTCCCAAAAAAGAGCTTCTTACTCTTGGGTCATTTAATAACTCTTTACCAGTACCTGCATATTTATTTTCACCAGTAACAAGTACATATCCACGATCAGAAATGTTAAGTGCTTGTTTAGCATTTTGCTCAACCATTAAAATTGCAACATTTGTTCTTTTAACTTTAATAATGTGATCAAATAATTCATCCATAACTATCGGAGAAACACCAGCAGTGGGCTCATCCAACATTAATACTGATGGCTTAATCATTAATGCTCTTCCAAGAGCAACTTGTTGTCTTTGACCGCCTGATAATTCACCAACTAACTGACTTCTTTTTTCTCTTAATATGGGAAATAAATCATAAATTTCCTCTATAATATTTTGAAAGTTATCATCTCTTAGATAGGCTCCCATTTCTAAATTCTCTTCAACTGTCATTCCAGCAAAAACATTTTTTGTTTGAGGTACAAATGAAATTCCAGCTCTCACTCTTTCTTGTGGAGAAAGTTTTGAGATATCTTTTCCATCAATTACTACAGAGCCTGATTTTAAATCTAAAAGACCAAGCATAGCTTTCATTGCTGTCGATTTCCCAGCTCCATTAGGCCCAAGAATTGAAACTATTTCGCCCCTATTCACATCAACTGAACAAGAATTAATTATATCAGGACCATTGCCATAACCACCTGTCATTTTTATACCTTCAAAAAATGCCATTAATTTTCATCCTTTAGTTTTGATCCTCTGCCCAAATAACTTTCTATAACTTTCTCATCTTTTTTAACTTCATCAGCAGTTCCTTCAAATAAGACAGATCCTTCAGCCATGACAATAACTGGGTCACACAATCTACTAATAAAATCCATATCATGCTCAATCATACAAAATGTATACCCTTGCTCTTTATTTAGTTTAAGGATTGCAGTTCCAAGCTCTTTAAGTAACGTTCTGTTAACTCCTGCTCCGACTTCATCGAGCAATACTATTTTTGCATCAGCCATCATAGTTCTTCCAAGTTCTAATAATTTTTTTTGACCACCCGATAAATTTCCTGCTAATTCATTTGATAAGTGGGTAAGGTTTAAGAAATCAACTACGTCCTGGGCTTTTTGTTTTACTGCTAATTCTTCAGTTCTAACTAAACTTGGTTTTAATAAAGCAGTCATTAATTTTTCTCCAGATTGATTTGTTGGTACCATCATTAAATTTTCTAAAACTGATAAATTTGTAAACTCATGTGCTATTTGAAATGTTCTTAAAATTCCTTTTGAAAATAATTCATACGAAGGAACATCAGTCACATCTTCATTATTAAAAAGAACTTTTCCTTGAGAAGATTTTAAATTTCCGGCAATTAAATTAAATAAAGTAGTTTTACCTGAACCATTAGGTCCAATAATTCCTGTGATAGAGCCCTTCTTAATTTTTAAAGAGCAATCTGAAACTGCAGCTAACCCTCCAAAATATTTGGATAGATTTTCGATTTGTAAAATATTCTGTTGTTGATCCATGAAATTTTATTTATTTAATCTTTTATGTATACTATTGAGAGTTTTCTCTAAAGATTTATAAAAACCAGCTTTTGTTAGTTCTTTAACACCTTGTTCATTTAATCCCTTAGGAGTCTGAGACTCTTTTACCAAATATTTTAAATCTTTTTTTGAATTAACAACAGCGTCTTCTGACAAAGCTAAAAATAAAGAAGTTATATATTTTTGAGCATTATCTCTTTTAACACCTCTTTTAACTAACCAGTTTGTCATTGAATTTAACAATTGATAAAAAGGCGCCATCATTCCTGATGTAGACCAAAAATTAATAGATAATTTTTCATTTTTTATTTCAACAGTTGTTCCAACTTTGTCAAAGAATGCTTTAACTTTTTTGTTAGGAGGACAGATAGGTACTGGTCCTTTTTTTAGTGAAATTGGCGGCAAAGGTATAGCTCTTACAATTTTAGCTTTAACTTTTATTGCTTTTTTTAACTGAGATAAAGTTATTGTAGAAATAAAACTAATTATAGTTTGTGTTGATTTAAATTTTAACTCTTTGATTATTTTATCTCCTACTGTAGGTGTAACTGATAAAAATACCCAATCACACTTATCAACAATTTGTTGATTATCTTTAGCAATTATTACTTTTCTAAATCTTTTTTTTAAATTCTTAGCAATTCTTTTGTTTCTTGGTGAAATTATAATTTTATTAAATGAAATTTTAGATTTGCAAATACCAGTGATTACTGATGATGCTATTTTGCCCGTACCTATAAATCCTAAATTCATAAATTTTGGTTACTTTATATTGATTATATTCAATTAATTAATAAAAAAGGAGCCTCTAATTCTTAATAATTCTCTACTTAATTCTTCATTTTCTTTAAAAGGTTTTCTCCCATGAAGCCAAAAGTAATTATTAGCAATTATTGCAGATCCAACAGGTAGTTTAGTAATAGTTTTATTTTTACTTTCTTCTAAAGCATCTGATAATCTTTGTAAAAAATTACCTTGTTCCATATTTTTAGGCTCAGGAAATTGATCAATATAAGAAATATTAGGTTTGCCATTTTTATCAGATGAAAAAACTGGATGTTCTACTTTATAATCAATATTTTTACTTTTAGGTGAGCCCCAAATAAAATTCTGTCTACCTACAGGATCATTATATAGATCCTCACAGTGTTCCCAATCATCTAGGTGTAACATTGCTGTCTCTCCACCTTCTACATTTTGTTCGTCAATTTTAGACATTAATAACCAGTCTGTAATTTCTTTAACATAAGTACCATCAGTATGAAGATCCATATTTCTATATGCTTTTCTTAAATACGAGTCACTTTTGTCTTCATGCTTCACAACAAACCGTGCGTAATATTTACCTGCCATAGAATCATGGTTAGGAATTCCAATCAAATGAGCGATAGCTGTAGATAGTTTAACTAGAAATTTATCATTAATTTTTGCTGTAATATTTTTAGGACCAATTACAAAACATCCCGTAGATCTGTCCCTAATTATAGAATTCATTAATTTGCTAAGTTTATTATTTGTAAGATCGTCTAAGCTTTTTGCAATTGTAAAGCGTGTAAAAGGTTTGAGCTCTAATGCTGTTAAATCAAATTTATTGAAAGGGAATATTAGTTTTTCAATAATTTCATTTTCAATATCAATATTAATTATTCTTTTCGAATTATTGTGTTTTGAAATTGTTAGACCAGCAATTTTTTCCATTATAAGTGCTCACTTAGTAATGCCATCATGATAGCAGAAATTACTGTTGGATAAACAAAATTTCTTTTAGATATAAAAAATATAAATAAGCAAAATAATACTACTGTTCCTCTACTTAAATAGCTTGCATCAGTTAACGCTCCTACAGGAAAAATAATTGTTCTTGCAATCAATGCAGCTAAAGTTGAGTAAGCTAAACAATTAAACCATCTAAATAATTTTGAAGTTTCCTTAATTCCTTTTGATGAAATAACACCTAATAATCTAGAAGAAAAAGTAGCAAACGATGTAACTATAATTGCAAGAACTACACTAGCTGACACGTAATTCTCCTATAAAGTAAGCAATAGTTCCACCAATCAGTCCACCAAGTAAAATTGACCATTCTGGAGAAAAAAAATAAAAAATTGGCCCAAGTAATAAACCTAATATTACTGACGCCCCAATTTGGATAGTTTTCATTGCACCTACCATCATACATAGGAAATAAATAGGATTTAAAATTGCTAGACCCATCATAATATTTTTATCAAGATAGTCAGAGGTATAAAATCCAATGATAGTTCCAATTACAGCTGTTGTCCAAGTTGCACAACCAATACCAATCCAAAAATCTATTCTATTTTTTTTCTCAATACTTTTATAATTACTTTTCATTATAAGCCATGCAGACACAGCAATGAAATGGCATGAGAAATAATATTTCCATTTTGGTTGGCTTTTATGAATCATTAATGGGAATAGAGAAACAGCCATTGGATATAATCGAGCATTAACAAACCAAACAGCTAAAAAAATATTTAATAATGATGCTCCAACTAACAATGACTCAGCCATTACCAATGAACCTGGTAAAGCATAAGTTAACATTGTTGAAAAAATACTTTCTTGAATATTAAATCCTAAATTTTTAAGTAATGCTCCGATAGCTATAAAACAACATCCAAGGGCAAGTGCTGGACTATCTGGTTTTATTATGGATTTGAAGCCTCTAAAGAAAAATTCTTTATTAATCATTAGCCTCCAAGGAATAATCTACCAACATCGGGATTGTTTAATAAGTCATCCCCTTTGCCAGCGATAGCAGTTTGTCCTGATACAAGTACATACCCAATATCTGCAAACTCTAATCCCTTTTTAGCATTTTGTTCTACTAATATGATTGTTTTTTTTTCATTTACTTGAAGATCTCTTAAGATTTCAAAAACCATATCGATATATCTTGGCTCTAAACCAATTGAAGGTTCATCTACCAATAACACAGATGGCTTCATAACAAGTGCTCTTGATATTTCTAATAATCTTCTTTCACCACCAGATAAAACTTTAGCTGGTTGATTTCTTCTATTTCTTAATCTTTCATATTTTTCAAAAATTCTTTCTGCCTCTTGGTAAGATTCATCTGTATTTTCTTTTATATAACCGCCCATCAATAAATTTTCTTCAACTGTCATATCTGGAAAAACAGAGTTATCTTGTAAAATATAAGCAATACCACATGACTTTAATTTTTCTGCTGGCGTTAAATTTGTAATTTCTTTTCCATCAATTTCTATTTGTCCTGAAAAAATATTTGTAAATCCATAAATTGAATGAAGTATTGTAGATTTTCCCGCACCATTTGGTCCAATCAAACATAAAGATTGGGCTTTGTTTACTCGTAGATCAAAATCATGAAGAATTTCCATTTTTCCATAACCAGCAGATAATTTATTAATAGTTACATGATTATTATCAGGAGATAATTTTTGTAACTCTTCTGGTCCAGGTGCTTTTCCTAATACATCATATTGGCTAGACATTATTGAGCCCCCAAGTAAGCATCTAATACTCGCTTATCATTTTTTATTTCTTCAGGTGTTCCATTAGCTAGCATTTGACCATGCGCTAAACAAAAAACTTTTTGAGCTAAGTTCATAATTACTTTCATATTGTGTTCAATAACCAACAAAGTAATCCCATATTCTTTATTTACTTTAATCAAACGATCAATAATTCCATTTATTAATGTTGGATTAATTCCTGCTGTTGGCTCATCCAATAAAAGCATTTTAGGCTCATTCATTAGTGCCATAGCAAGTTCTAATAATTTTTGTTGACCAAAAGAAAGGTCTCCTGCTCTAAGCTTTCTTTTTTGGTGAAGACCAACAAATTTTAGTAAAGTTTCAGCTTTATCAGTTAAATCAGATGGTATTTTTTGAAATACAGTAAAGATTCCATCATTTTCAGGCTTATGACTAATTAACATATTTTCAATACAGTTTAATTTTCCATAGATTCTTGTTTGTTGAAAAGTTCTTAGCAATCCCAATTTTGCAACAACAGGTACAGGTAATTCGGAAACTTCTGTTCCATCAAATTTAATTGAACCCTTGTCAATTGGATAGGTTCCAACAATAGAATTAAATAGAGTTGTTTTTCCTGATCCATTTGGTCCAATTAACCCAACAATTGATCCTTGTTCAACAGACATTGAAATATCAACGTTAGCCTTTACACCACCAAAAGATTTACTAACTCCTGTTACATCTAATATAGACATTATTTTAATTCTACCTGTGCCTTTCGATCTGCTTCATCAATTGTTTCACCAAATTTTTCAGGGTATTTTTCTCTTAACCATCCCATTATTCCCTCAGGAAAATAAACAACAATTACTACAATTAAAACTCCCAAAGCAACATACTGCCAACCTAAAAAGTATGTCCAAAAACCTTCTTTAAATAAATGAAAAACAGTTGCACCAACAAGTGGTCCCCATAAAGTTCCTTTTCCACCAAGGATTGCCATTAATACCATAAACACTCCAAATGTTGGTCCAGCAAATGCAATTTCTGTCGGCTCAATGTAACCATTGATATGACCCATTAACCCACCAGCTATTCCGACAAAAAATGCTGAAACCATCCAGCCAATAATTTTATATCTCATTGTATGAATTCCCATTGCCTCTGCTTTGTCTTCATTGTCTCTTATTGCATTTAAAACTAATCCAAACCTAGTGCTGTATGCCCATTTTAAAGTAACAAAAGTTACAACTGCTAAAGCAAAACTTAAGTAATATAAAAATTGTGATGAAAACTCGTTAGAACCAAATCCCTTTGGCCAAACAGGAACTGTCATACCTTGACCTGCTCCAATAATTTCTATTCCTCCAGCTATTTCTCCAGCAGCAATTCCTAATGCCAATGTACAAATTGCAAAATAGTGACCTCTTAAACCTAAAATTCCATAACCTATAACTCCAGCTATAATCATTGGGATTATTCCTGATAAAATTATTCCTACACCAAAACCTTGGAAAAATTGTGGAATAGTATGCACAAAAGTTTTTTCACCACCAGCATCTGTCCATTCAGCTAATGAAAAAAACATTGCTATTTGAGTGCTCGATGCAACATACATTCCAATACCAAAGAATAATATATTACCAAATGTATTGTAGCCCATTTGACCCCCTTGAACATCCCATGTCATAGCTAGTACAATCAAAATATAAAGAAATGATAATTGAAGTTTGTAAGCTGGAAACAAAAATGCTCCAACTAATCCAAAAACTAATAGTCCTAAATATAAAAGAGTGTTTTTATTCATTATTTTAAATACTCTCTTTTTCTTGATAATTTAAACCTTCTGTAAACTAGTATAATTACTAGTAATGAAAATACTGCTGCTATTCTAAACTCTGTTCCAAGCAAATAGTCTGCCCATTCTTCAAATACCCCTAAACCCATTCCAGATATTGCTACTGCTGGTAAATTTCCTAATCCAGCAATAATTACAATCATAAAAGATCTGACGGTGTAGGGTAATCCCGTATAAGGATGAAGCGTAAATGTAATTGCTATACACGCACCCGCTATTCCACATAGAGCTGCGTTAATTCCAAAAGTTGCTGCATAAACTTTTTCAGTATCAACACCTAAAATCTTTGCTGCTCTTGCATTTTGTGCTGTTGCTCTTATTGCGCGGCCTAACTTAGATTTTCTCATATAAACAACAAGAATAATTGCTGATATTACGCAAACTGCCCCTGAAAATATTTTAGCATTAGGAATTGTAACCATATTATCAAATAACATGGTTGTTCCAAAATTTGACTGAGCAACCACAACATCTGCACCAAATGCAAAGTTCATTAACTGTTGTGCTAGAATACTTATTCCAAATGTTGCAAGTATTGATGTAAATAAATCTTTATCAACTACTTTGTTAATAACAAGTTTGTACATTCCCCAACCCACACAATACATAATAATTGGTGAAACAATTATTCCAAAGGCTGGGTGTATTCCAGAAAGATACATAAAGTAAGCAATGTATCCACCCATGATCACTAACTCTCCTTGAGCAATATTAATTATATTCATTACTCCCCACTGTAATGCCATTCCATAAGCAATTAGTGCAAACAAAATACCTAAAAGTATTCCGTCCATTGACGCTTGAACCATCAACATTGGTGCTTGGAAAATTAGAAAGTCCATAAATTCTTAAAGTGTTTATTAAAAAATGCCCCCTATTACTAGGGAGCATTTTGCATATTAGATATTATCTTTTAGACCAAGATGGAATTGGGTGTACTAACTCAGCAGATGCCCATTTTGTAGGAGCAACAACTTTGTTTTCACATTTACTTCCATCATCGTTACATGATACTTGGAAAAGTACCATTGGCTTAGATACGTTTTGACCACCTTCAGCAAATTTTATGTTTCCATAAAAAGTTTGCATATCAGTAGCAGCTAAAGCATCTCTTACTTTTTTAGTATCAAAAGAATTTGCTCTTTCGAACGCATCTTTGAAAACTAATAAAGCAGCTGAAGATTCAGCAGCTTGGTAAGGAGGCTCGTATCCAAACTTAGCATTAAAGTCTCCAGCATATTTCATACCGCCACCAAAGAACTTATCTTTGTATGATAGAGATTTATGCCATTGAGAAGCACAAAGTGCATACTCAGAAGCTTTACCATGTTGTTTAGATAATTTAGCAGCATCACAGTGAGTCATTGCTAACATTGGTACATCAACTTTCATTTCTGAAATTTGTCTAACCGCTGTTAAAGCACCTTTAGTGTGACCTGAAACCACAAGAACATCTGGCTTAACTGCTTTTACTTTAGATAAAGTAGCAGCCATATCATTTAACTCTTTTGGTAACTTGTCATCAATAATGATTTTTGACTTTGTTCTTTTTGCAGCATCCACGATACCTAATCTCACGTCTTGTGAGAAAGCATCTTGTTCAAATGCCATTGCAATCTTAACTGGCTTACCACCATTTTTTTCAACTGCAAGGTCAATTGCTACATCAAGATATAAGTTTGCTGGTGCAAGCACTGCAAATAAATATTTATAACCTTTAGTAAATAACGATCTTGATGCACCGTTAGCTTCTACCATAGGTATTCCATATTTTTCAGTTACAGGTGCCATAGCTTTAGTTAAACCTGAGCTGTATGGACCAAGCATGAACTGAACACCATCTTGTTTGATTAATCTTTCTGCAAGTTGAGCTGCTCTACCAGAGTTTGATTCATCATCGTAATAAATGATTTCAAACTTGTAATTTTTTCCACCAACTTTAACACCACCCATGCTATTTATTCTCTCAACAGCTAAATTGTAACCGTTTTGAGTATGAACACCATTTGATGAATATTTTCCAGTTAATGAAACAGCTGCACCTAAGACAATTTTATCTCCAACAACCTTCGCGAAAGATACTGTTGAAGCTGAAATTAAAAGTGCAATTGCAGAAACCAATGTAATAATTATATTTCTGATTTTCATTTTATTTTCCTCTATTTATTTTTTAAATTTAAAGACTTATTAAAACCTTTAATTAGAAAACAAACAAGCGGGTAATAACAGGTTGCGACTTAATACTTTTGCATAAATACAATAATCATTGCTATAACAACTAAAACGCACGCTGAAATTGTATTTATAACTTTAGGATTAGCTTTTATCCAAACAATTAGTTTTCTAGCAAGCAAAGCATAAGCCATTAAAGATAAAAAATCTAAAACAACATAAGTTGTGATTAAAATAAAAAATTGAACAATATAATTTTCATTGAAGTCAATAAATTGTGGGAATATTAATGGAAAGAACATCCAAGCTTTTGGACTTGTACCAGCAACTAAAAAACCATCTCTAAAAAAAGAAAATAAACTTTTTGATGAATTGTTATCTGAACTTACATCTTTTGGTTTTGATTTATAGAGATCATAAGCAAGATATAAAATATAAATTACTCCAACCCATTTAAAAATATTTAAAAAATTTGGATTATCTGAAAAAAAAGAACCTATTACAAAAATTACTAGCGTTGCTTGAATAAAGTTTGCAGTAATATCTCCTAAGGCAGTCCATATACATTTTTGAATTCCATAATTCATAGAATATGAAATAATAACAATTCTAGGTGTTCCTGGGGTTATAAATAAAAACAATATTATCTGTAAAAATAAGAAATAATTTAAGGGGTACATTTTAAGGAAGATAGTCCAAAAAAACCGGGAGCTAAAGATGGCTAAGATGGACTATCAAATTTATAATATCATGCTCTAAAAAAAATGCATTAATCATTTTTTTCAAATATAAAGGATTTATGAAAAAAAAAGGTCACACCCCCATCACAAGAGTTAAAAATCCCGAGCCAGAAGTGAATGACCCGGATTGGATCATTTGGGCCGCCTGGGCAGATCGGATCACTTTTGAGGAAATAGAGAAAAAGACTGGTAAGACAGAATCTGAGGTTATTAAGATTATGCGAAGATCTGTTAAACCAACCTCATTCAGATTATGGAGAAAAAGAGTTAATCAAAAAAGTATAAAGCATAGAAAAAAGTTTGAATATTCTAGAAAAGAAATTACTAGTAAAATTAAAAAGAATGATTATTTATAAATCATGAAAAATGTAACAATCTATACAGGACCACTTTGTAATTACTGTGAAGCAGCTAAGAAATTATTGACTAGAAACAACGTTGAATATAAAGAAATAAGTATTGCAACAGTTGAAGGTGCTATGGACGAAATGATTTCAAAAGCTAATGGTAAAAGAACTATTCCACAAATTTTTTTTGATGATCAACACATTGGTGGATACGATGATGTTAGAGCTTTAGAAAAAGATAATAAGTTACAAGATCTATTAAAATAATTTCAAATACTTATTTAGCCTTAAAAACTAAACAAATCCCATTGTTACAGAATCTTTTTCCAGTTGGTTCAGGACCATCTTCAAAGATATGGCCATGATGGCCACCACATTTTTTACAGTGGTATTCAGTTCTAGCATAACCTAAGTGATGATCAGTTTTAGTTTCAAACACATCAGGTAATGATTGATAAAATGAAGGCCAACCAGATCCACTTTCATACTTTGTAGTAGAATCAAATAATTTTTCTCCACAGTTAGCACAATGAAAACTTCCTTCTCTTTTCTCATGATTTAATTCACTTGTTCCCGCCAACTCAGTTCCTTCTTCGAACAAAACTGATTGCTGTTCTTCAGTTAAATTAGGATTAATCTTTTTTGTCATTATTTATTCTATAACTCTTAAAGGTTTACCATCAACACACGCTTCAAGATCTTCGATCATTTGCGTATAAAAAATACTATAGTTTTCAGCAGTAACATAACCTATGTGAGGTGTTAACAATGCATTTGGCAAAAATCTTAGTTTATTTCCCTCAGGCAATGGTTCTTTTTCATAAACATCTAAACCAGCACCAAGAATAACATTGGTTGATAAGGCAATAATTAAATCATCTTCATTTACAATTGGACCGCGTGACGTATTTATTAAAAAAGCAGTTTTTTTCATTTGGTCAAACTCTTTAATAGTAATGCAGTCTTTATATCTCTCTCCTCCTTGTACATGAATTGAGATATAATCTGATGTTTTGATTAAATCCTCTTTGGTACAAGGAAGTACATCTAATTCTTTACATTTATCTAAGTCTAAATTCTCACTCCAAGCTATAACTTGCATGCCAAAAGCCTTTGCGATTTTAGCAACCTGTGAACCCACTCTTCCAAGACCAATTAAACCAATAATTTTTCCTTTAAGTTCAAGGCCAACTGTTGTTTGCCAGTAACCTTGATACATATTATCTATTTCTGTTTTGAGGTTCTTTGAAAGCCCTAAAATTAAAGCCCACGTTAATTCACATGTAGGATTAAAGTTAATCTCAGTACCACAAACTATAATTTTTCTTTTTTTTGCAGCCTCTAGATCAATCGCTTTATTTCTTGAGCCACTTGTGATGATATATTTAAGATCATTTAGATTATCGATTATATTTTTTGTGATTGGTGTTCGCTCACGCATAATTAACAGTGCATCAAAATCAGCTAGTTGCTCAATTGCATCAGCTTCATCTAAAAAGGGTTCGCTAAAAATTTTAAACTCATATTTTCCTGATAAATTTTTTAAATCCACAAACTCTTGTGAAACATCTTGATAGTCATCTAATATTGCAACTTTAAGCATTTTGAACTTTCCTATTTGATAATAAAATTCCTGTAACAATGAAACAGGCTCCTAAGATATGATAAAACATAAATTTTTCATTAAAAAAAATCATAGCCATTATGGCACTGAATATAGGCATCAAATGCAAAAATACACCAGATCGATTTGCCCCAATCATGGATATACCTTTAATCCACAAAATAAATGATGCTAAACCAGGTAACAAAACAACATATGATAAAATTAAAATGAATGGTTTATCTAGGTTAATTCTAAAGCCAATTTGATACTCTATGAAATAAATTGGAATTAAAAATATTAATCCAAATGTCATCACAACTTGTAATAAACTTATTTGTGATAATTCATATTTTTGTCTTTTTAACAAAGTTGAGTATAGAGCCCAAGAAAACATAGCAACTACCATCGTAATATCACCTTTATTAAAATCTAAATTTTTTAAAATTTCAAAATTAGCTTTAGTAATAATTATGATTACGCCCAAAAATGAAAATATAACTCCTGTTATTTGAAATATATTTGTTTTTTCAATTTTCAAAATAAATGAAAAAAACATAATCATCACAGGAATTGTAGAAATCATTAATACTCCACTTATAACCTGAGTAAAATTTAACGAATAATAAACAATAGAGTTGAAAATTGTAATACTTGTGACGCCCAAGATTATAAACAGTTTGTAATTTTGAAATATATATTCTTTTTTTTTTAAAATTTCAGGAAGAGTAAATGGTGCTAAAATTAACCATGCAAAGAACCAACGATAAAAATTCAGAGAAAAAGGTGGTACTTCATAAAAACTTGCAAATTTTCCAACTATAAAGTTTCCAGCCCAAAAAGTTACTGTTAGTAACAAAAAAATATATGCAAGAAAATTTGATTTTTCTCTCACTTAACTAAATCTTAGTGAGCTATAAGGTTTTAAATCTAAGTTAGTATTTTCTTTAGCTATCATTCCTGAAATTATCTTTCCAGAAATTGGTCCTAAAGTCCATCCTAAATGGTGATGGCCAAAACAATAGAACACATTTTTATGATTTTTTGACGGCCCCATAACAGGCAAAAAATCTGGTAATGATGGTCTAAAACCTAACCACTCATCTTCATGTTCAGGTAGATCTCCCAACATGTACTTTGCATTGTTGATTAAATTTTTTACTCTTGATTTTGATAAAGGATTGTCTAATCCACCAAATTCAACAGTGCCTACAACTCTTAAACCTTGTTCCATTGGTGTTATACCAAAACCTCTATTTGAAAAAATTACTGGTCTAGTCAATAAATGATCACAACCTTTAAAATGAACATGATAACCTCTTTCTGTATCCAAAGGTATTTTTTCATCTAAATTATCTGTTAATTTTTTTGAAAATGCTCCACAAGCAATTACAGCTTTATCAAATATATAACTTTGTGTTTCAGTTTTAAAAATTGGTTTTTCTTCATCAAAATTAATATCTTTAACATTTACTTTGTTAAATTTTCCACCTTTTTTTAAAAATAAATCAAATAGTTTTAAAAGTATTTTTTTTGGGTTTCTGGCATGTCTTGCATAAGGATAATAAACTCCTGCATGGTAGAATGGTTTTATATGAGGTTCTAAGTCATGGATTTCAGATTTATTTACTAATTGTTGCTCCACACCTAATTCTTTTCTGATATCAATTTCTAACTCTCTGCTTTTTAAATCTTGATCATTCCATATGTAAAGAATTCCTTTATTTTCAACTAATCCTTCTAAATCAATTTCATCAAATAATTCATCGTAGGCTGGCAGCGCTAAGTCTAAAATTTGATGCATATTTTTTGCAGTGTGCATCATATTTTTTTTTGTCGAATTCATAATAAATCTTGCAAACCATGGAATCATTTTTGGAACATAATTCCATTTTAAAGCTAAAGGACCTGAAGAGTTTAATAACATTGAAGGCACATCAGCTAATACATCTGGCCTATTAAGTGGCACTGAAGCATATGGGGAAAAATGACCTGCATTTCCATATGAAGCTGCTGTACTACCTGGATTATCTCGATCAAAAATAGTTACTTTAAAACCTTTTTTTTGAAGGAATAATGCATTTGAAATACCTTGTATCCCAGCGCCAACAATCCCAACTTTTGTTTTTGTGTTCATAAATTTCTTATACTGATAAAAATTTTAATTTGTAGTGACAAATTATACTTTTTTTGATCTTAAGCCTGTTAAGCAATTGTTTGTCTGTGATTAATTTTGGCACTTAGTACAATTCCAAAACCTATCATAGTTGCCAACATTGATGAACCACCATAAGACATGATTGGCAATGGAGAACCGACTATAGGTAATAAACCTAATACCATGGACAAGTTAACAACGATATAAATAAAAATTGCAAAAGCAAATCCAAAGCAAAAAAATTTTGCAAAGTTACTTCTTGATAATACGCCAATTCTAATAATTCTAATTATTATTATTGTATAAATTATTAGAAGACCTATTGATCCTAAAAAACCAAATTCTTCTGAAAACAAAGTAAAAATAAAATCAGTATGTTTTTCAGGTAGAAATTCTAAATAACTCTGGGTTCCTTTTAAAAAACCTTTGCCACTAAATCCACCAGAACCAATTGCTATTTTTGATTGTATAATTTGATAACCGGCACCTAAAGGATCTCTGTCTGGATCTAAAAAAGTTAAAACTCTTAGTTTTTGATAAGGTTTTAAAAAAGAGATTATAAAAGGCAAAGAAATCAAAAAAGTAACAAAAGAAATAAAAAAATATTTTATTTTTACTCCACCCAGCCATAATATTATTAATCCACTGGAAGCAATTAAAATAGATGTACCAAGATCGGGTTGAGCTAAAACTAAAATAATTGGAATTATAATAATTGTAAGGGCAACAGTTATGCTCAAAAGAGAATTAACACTATCAATTTTTAATCTGTGATAATATTTTGCAAGACATAAAATAACACCTATTTTCATAAGTTCTGAAGGTTGAAGAACTATAAAATATAAATCCACCCATCTTTGAGATCCTGATGCTTTTATTCCGTACATAGCAACCCAAATTAAAAGGAGGATAATACTAAAATAAAAAATATAAGAAGTAATATGCCAGAATTTTATATTAAAAAAAGAAATCACCATCATTAATGTAAAAAAAACTAAAATTTTAATAAAATGACTTTTGGTATGATAAAGAATTTCACCTCCATCCGTTGAATACATCACAAACACACTTATGATTGATAACAGCACAATACAAAATATCAAAATATAATCTAAATTTTTGACTTTTTGAAAGAAAGTTAATTCTGAATTAAATCTTTTGTGTTGAAACATTTAAATATCTATTTCTTCAAAGTTAGGTTGTTTTTCTCTAAGCGTATCTCTATCAATTATCAATTTAAAAAGTTTCTTTGCCATCGGTGCTGCTGCTTTACTACCTGACCCACCGTGCTCAACAATTATACTTAAAGCATATCTTGGATTTTCATATGGACCATAGGCAACATATAAAGCATGATCTCTGTCGTTATATGGTATCTGATCTATTTTAAGATCTAATTCACGCTCTCTTTTACTAATTCTTTTAACCTGAGCTGTACCTGTTTTACCAGCAAATTGATACTTAGGATTATCAATTCTTGATCGATATGAAGTTCCTCCAATTTCATTTGTTGAACTAAACATAGCCTCTTGGACTATTTTTATATTTTTTTCATCTTTAAATAACTGAGTACTAAAGTTTATTAAACTTTGTTCTTTCATATTTTTTTTTGCTTCTTCAAAACTTAATGGATCATTATTAACTATAATTTTTGGTTTTATTGAATATCCACCATTTGCTATTTGGGCTGTCATCAAACATAATTGTAGAGGTGTAGTTTGGGTATATCCTTGACCAATACCTGTAATTAAGGTTTCTCCTAATACCCATCCTTTTCCTAGATTATTCTTTTTCCAACTTGTGTTTGGAAAAAGTCCCTGTTTTTCATTTTCAAAATAATCACCTAAAACTTTTTCACCTAAACCAAATTTTTTTGCTGTAATTTTTAATCGATCGACTCCAAGTAATCTTGCAATTTCATAAAAATATGTGTCACAAGATTGTTTCATAGCATTATTTAAACTTACAAGCCCATGCCCCTTTTCTTTCCAGCAATGAAATGTTTGACCATAAAGCTCAGTTTTACCTGTACATCTAACTTTGAAATTGGGGTTAATTATATTATTTTCTAAAGCTGATAGTGCTACTATTGGTTTAATTGTTGAGCCTGGAGAATATAACCCTGAAAGAGTTTTGTTAATTAATGGTTTGAGGGGGTTATTTCTAATTAATTCCCATTCATCTTTACTAATACCGAATAAAAATAAATTTGGATCATAAGAAGGTGAAGAATACATAGCTACAACTTCTCCAGTATAAATATCCATTACACTTATTGATCCAGCCTGGCCTGCTAATAATTTTGCAGAAAGTTTTTGAACTTCAGTATCAACTGTTAATCGAATTTTAGATCCTTGTTTTCCTTTTTGATATTCAAGGTGATTAATCCTTTTGCCATAAGCATTTACCTCGTATCTTTGAATACCATTTGTACCTATTAAATGATTTTCTAAAGTTTTCTCTAGTCCAAGTTTTCCTACTTTCATGCCAGGTACAAATCTTTCCTGAATAATCTGATTCTGTAAAATGTCATTTTCATTTGGCTGACTAACATATCCCAAAACATGGGTGTAAATATCATTAAATGGATAATTTCTAGAGATAGTCATCACTGGTTTAACGCCAACCAAATCATATAAATAATTATTAACTTTTACAAATTGACTCCAGCTTAAATTTTCAGAAACAATTATACTCTCCCATGGTTTTAACCTTTTTTTAGATTTTAAAATATTTGAAATTTTTTTTTCACTTAACTGCAAAAGAAACTTTAATCTATTCAATAAATAATTGAAATTTTCTACTTGTTCAGGAATTATATGAAGTTGATAAACTTTTAAGTTTCCAGCTATTATATTTCCAAAATAATCTACAATGCTTCCTCTAGTTGGTGGTAATTTCCACTCTCTAATTCTGTTTTTATCTGAAAGAGTTAAGTATTTTTTATTTTCATTAATCTGTAATGAAAATAATCTACCAATTATACCTGCAAATATTAATACTTTAGCAGCACCAATTATAAACATTCTTCTATTAATTATGTCTGCTTTTCTAATACTTGAATTTTCTTTAATCATTTAATTTAACAATAATTTTTTTATTCACATAATTAAATATGAAAAAAAATAATGGATAAAATATAAAAGTAAAACCTGTATTAATTAAATATTTCATGTAATCAACTTGAATTAAAAAAATTAAATCTAAAATTATAACTTGTACGGAATTGACTAATAAAATTGTAAACAAAAAAGACAACCAATCATTAATAAAATTTGGACTTAAAGTTATATTTCTAACATAAGCTGTTACTGAACAAATTAACAAATAACAAAAGCTGCTTACACCAAGCGGTAAACCAACAATAACATCATTAACTACACCTGCCATAAATATTGAAATGTAACCAAGATGGTTTGGATTTTTTAATGTCCAGAAAAAAATTAATATATGTATAAAATTAAATGAAAAATATTGAATTTTTAGATAATTAAAATCAAATTCATTAAATGCAGATATAAATAAAACTACTATTGGAAAATATGAAAAAATTATATTTGAAATTGGTGCTTTGTTTAATGATGACATTATTTTGTGCCTTCAATATTAAAAGATACAATTTTTACATACTCCAATTGTCTAAAATCAGAAAAAAAATTAACTTTTTTGATATTATCAGCTGAAATAGTTCCTATTGGTAATCCTGCTTTAAACAAACCTCCTAGCCCTGAAGTGTAAACAATGATTTCTTTAATCTTAATTTCATTCTCATATTCTTCTTTCGTATATTGAATTTCACCATAATTTTTTCCTGTTCCTGAAATTACTGCTTGCATTCCAATTGGCTCCAATAATGCCGGTATTTTGCTGTTTAAATCCGACAAAAGTAATACCCTTGAATTAGTATAATTAACCTCGATTACTTTACCTACTAAATAAGCTCGATCTGTTACTGCCATTCCAATTTTTATTTTGTCTTTTGTTCCTTTGTTTACGACAATTGATTTTAAAAATGGACTTTCTTTATCAATTAAAACTTTTGCTAATATTTCATCTGATTTTATACTTTCATCAATTAATTTTCGTAATTTATCATTTTCTAATTTTAAAAAATTAATTGATAATTCTTTTTGTTTAAGATTTTCTAAATCTGTTTCAATAATTTTATAATCATCATATACTTTCATGTGCTCATTAATTTGAGCATTAATGCTTTTTATTTTATTTTCTGGAATTGAAATAAAAAATGAAGATCTATATACAACCTCATTTATTCCCATCTTTATAATTTTGATAATCTTAAAATTAAAATTACTTAAAATAATTACAAATATTGATAAAAATATTAAAGTTAATAATGAAAACTTTTGTTTATCTTTCTTTTTTAAAAATGCAGACCTGAAGGCTATTACGAAATCGTCTCTGCCTGCAGCCATTGTCTTTAATATTCAGATAGCATAGTGGAAAAAGTTTCTTCCTGATCCAAAGCTTTACCTGTACCAACTGCAACACAAGATAAAGGATCATCTGCGATATGTACTGGTAAACCTGTTTCTTTGGAAAACCTCTTGTCAATATTCTTTAATAAAGCTCCACCACCTGTTAAAGTTAAACCCATATCTACTAAATCAGCAGATAGTTCTGGAGGAGTATTTTCTAATGCATCTTTAATAGCATTAACCATTTCTTTCATAATGTCATTTAAAGCTTCAGCTGTATCTTCTTCTGTAATATTAACTTCTTTCGGTGTTCCCGATCTAAGGTCTCTTCCTTTTACTGGATATGTATTACTTCCAGTTGCTATGGCTGTTCCCATTTCTTTTTTTATTTTTTCAGCAGTTGTGTCTCCTATTAATAAATTATATTCTTTTCTCATGTAGTTAACTATAGCAACATCCATTGCATCACCCGCAACTCTTAAAGATTTTGAATAAACTAAACCACCTAAAGACATAACAGCAATTTCACTAGTACCACCACCTATATCAACAACCATTGACCCTGTTGCTTCTGAAATTGGAAGCCCCGCACCAATTGCTGCAGCAATTGGTTCCTCAATTAATTGAACTCTTCTAGCTCCCGCTGCTAGTGCACTATCTTGAATAGCCTTTCTTTCAACAGGAGTTGATCCTGTTGGTACGCAAATTAAAATTCTCGGATTAGCAAATGTACTTCCTTTATGAACTTTTTTTATAAAGTGTTTAATCATTTCTTCAGTTACAATGAAGTCAGCAATTACACCATCTCTTAAGGGTCTTATAGCGCTTATGTTTCCAGGCGTTCTACCAAGCATAGTTTTTGCTTCATCTCCAACCGCTAGAACATTTTTCTTTCCACCTTGATCAACAATTGCAACAACAGATGGCTCGTTAAGAACTACCCCTTGGCCTTTTAAAACAACAAGTGTATTTGCTGTTCCAAGATCAATTGCCATATCTTGGCTCCATATTTTTTTTACACTATCAAATAATCCCATTATATCCCTCTTACCTTTTTGCTTTCTTGCTCCATTGGAGCTGTTTTATCTCGTTTAATAATCATTTTGTTTAATGCACTTAAATAAGCATTGGCAGAAGCTACTAATGTGTCAGTATCTGCTGCTTGACCAACAGTTGTTTTACCTTTTTCCTCAATTCTAACACTAACAGTCGCTTGTGCATCTGTTCCTTCTGTTACTGCATGAACTTGATATAACTGCAATTTGACATCATGAGGGTATAATACTTTTATGCATTTAAAAATAGCATCTACAGGTCCATCACCTGTTTCGGATGTTTTTTTGATTTCTCCATAAACATCTAAAGTCATTTCCGCTCTTTGAGGTTCACCTGTTCCGGCAAATACTTTTAATGATTTTAGATTAATTGCATTTATTTGATTATCTGTAATAAGACTGTCATCAACTAAAGCCATTATATCATCATCATAAACATGTTTTTTTTTATCTGCTAAAACTTTAAATTTTCCAAAAGCTGATTGAATTACATCGTCAGTAACATCTGCATAACCTAAGTCATTTAATTTTTCCTTAAAGGCATGTCTTCCAGAATGTTTTCCCATAACAAGAGAAGTTTTTTTAACACCTACACTTTCAGGAGTCATAATTTCATAAGTTTCTCTATTTTTTAACATTCCATCTTGGTGAATTCCTGCTTCATGTGCAAATGCATTCTTTCCAACAATTGCTTTATTAAATTGAACTGGAAATGTTGCATTTGATACAACTTTCGATGCTTTGCTTAATAATTCTGTTTTAATCCCAGTTGAATAAGGCATTAAATCATTTCTAGTTCTAATAGCCATTACTATTTCTTCTAAAGCAGCATTACCCGCTCTTTCACCTAAACCATTAATTGTACATTCAATTTGTCTTGCACCTGCTTGAACACCTGCCAAAGAATTTGCAACTGCTAATCCTAGATCATTATGACAATGTGTAGATAAAATTGCTTTATCAATGTTTGGTACTTTATTTTTTAATATTGAAATAATTTTAGTAAACTCAGATGGAATTGTATAGCCAACAGTATCTGGAATATTTATTGTAGTTGCTCCACTTTTAATTGCCAATTCTACAGTCTTACACATGTAGTCCATGTCAGTTCTTGTTCCATCTTCACAAGACCACTCAACGTCATCAGTAAATTTTCTTGCATAAGCAACATGTTTTCCGATAGACTCATAAACATCTTCAGGTGACATGTTAAGTTTGTGCTTCATATGCAAAGGACTTGTTGAAATAAAAGTATGAATTCGAAATCTTGGAGCATGTTTTAGAGCTTCATAAGCTCTATCGATATCTTTTACAGAGTGTCTAGAAAGACCAGCTGGAATAGAGTTTTTTAAAATTTTACTTACTTCAGAAACTGCTTCAAAATCACCTGGAGATGCGATTGGAAATCCTGCCTCAATAATATCAATTCCCAATTCATCGAATACTCTTGCTATTTGGATTTTTTCCTCCAAACTCATAGATGCGCCTGGTGATTGTTCACCATCTCGCATTGTAGTATCAAATATAATAACTCTATCTTTATCGCTCATAACCAAAATTTTAGAAAATCTATAATACAATCTATAAGAGAGATTGCAAAATAAATGTTATATTTTGGTTACAATAAGTGATCGATTCAGGTCTTTAGTAAAAATTAACTCTTATCACTATCAACTAATTTTTTCTTTCCAATCCAAGGCATCATAGCTCTAAGTTCAGCACCTACTTTTTCTACTGAGTGCTCAGCTAATTTCGCTCTTGTTGCAAGAAAATTCTTTTGACCATTTTTGCATTCGTCCATCCACTCTTTTGTAAATTTTCCAGATTGAATATCAGTTAAAACTTCTTTCATTCTTTTTTTAGTTTCTTCTTTATTTACAATTCTAGGTCCTGAAACATATTCTCCATATTCTGCTGTATTAGAAATTGAATAGTTCATATTTGCAATTCCACCCTCATAAATTAAATCAACAATTAATTTAACTTCATGCACTGTTTCAAAATATGCCATTTCTGGTTCGTAACCAGCTTCTGTTAAAGTTTCATATCCATTTTTAATTAATTCAACTAAGCCACCACACAAAACAGTTTGCTCACCAAATAAATCTGTTTCAACTTCATCTTTAAAAGTAGTTTCAATTATTCCAGATCTACCACCACCAACAGCAGATGCATATGATAAAGCAAGATCCCTTGCTTTACCTGAGCCATCTTGATGAACTGCAAACAAACACGGTACTCCACCACCTTTTTCATATTCGCTTCTAACCAGATGTCCAGGTCCTTTTGGAGCTACCATAAAAACATCTAAATCTTTTCTAGCTTTAATTAAATCATAATGAACATTTAATCCGTGAGCAAATGCAATACTTGTTCCTTCTTTTACTCTTTGCTCGATATGATTTTTATAAATTTCAGCTTGTAATTCATCAGGAGTTAAGATCATTACAACATCTGCCCAAGCAGCAGCATCAGATAAATTCATAACTTTTAATCCTTTAGACTCGGCCTTCGCAGCACTTGATGACCCTTCTCTAAGAGCTACAACTATTTCCTTAACCCCACTATCTTTTAAGTTTAAAGCATGAGCGTGTCCTTGGCTTCCATAACCAAAAATTGCAACTTTTTTGCTTTTAATTAAATCTACATCTGCATCTTTTTCATAAAACATTTTCATTTTTTTTCTCCTTAATTAATTAAATATTTCTGCGCCTCTAGTCATTGCCACCGCTCCAGTTCTTGAGACACTTATAAGACCGTGCGTTTTTAAATTTTTAGACATTTTATCTATTTCTCTTCGTAAACCTGTAATTTGTATTACAACTGATTTTTTTGATTGATCTAATATAACTGGATTAAATTTTTTACAAGCATTTATAGCTTTTTTAATTTTATCTTTATTTCCAACGATTTTGAACAATGCCATTTCTTTAAATATCACATTTTTATCATCTCTTTTAAAATTACCTACCTTATGAACTGGCACTAATTTTTTTAATTGTAGAACTATTTGCTCAATTACTTCTGGAGTTCCAGTAGTCACAATTGTAATTCTTGAAAGGTTATTTTTTTGATCAACTTCTGCAACAGCAAGTGACTCTATATTGTACCCTCTTCCTGAAAAAAGACCTACCACACGTGATAAAACACTTGCTTCATTATCCACCCAAACCACAATTATATGAGTTTCTAATTTACTTAGTTTACTTGGGGTACTGTAAGCTGATTTAGATTTTACCATTAAACTAATGCTTTACCTTTTCCTGTTATTTTATTTTCTTCTTGATCTTTAGGACCTAGCAACATCTGGTTATGAGGTTTACCTGACGGGATCATTGGAAAACAGTTTTCTGCTTGATCTACATGACAGTCAAATATTACTGGTCTATCAATATTGATCATTTCTTGTATCTTTTCGTCTAATTCGTCTGGGTTTTCTGCTCTAATACCCACACAACCATAGGCCTCAGCTAATTTTACAAAATCTGGTAAAGCCTCTGAATAGCTTTCAGAATAATTCTTTTCATGTAATAGTTCTTGCCACTGTCTTACCATCCCCATGTATTGATTATTTAAAATAAATATTTTAATAGGTAGATTATATTGAACTGCCGTTGAGATCTCTTGCATCGTCATTAAAATTGAAGCTTCTCCAGCTATATCAACAACAAGTTTTTTAGGATGAGCAACTTGCACACCTACAGCAGCTGGTAATCCATATCCCATAGTCCCTAATCCACCTGAAGTCATCCATCTATTAGGTTTGTTGAATTTATAATGTTGTGCAGCCCACATTTGATGTTGACCAACTTCAGTAGTTATAAATGTATCTTGATCTTTTGTTAATTCATACAATCTTTGAACAGCATGTTGAGGCTTAATAATTTTTTCACTATTAATGAAATTTAAAGAGTCTTTTGTTCTCCATTTTTGAATCTGTTGCCACCATTTTGAAGTTTTTTGTTTATTAGATTTTTCTAAATTTAAATTTTTCTTTTTTAATGTTTTAATTGTAGATCTAATAACATCTGACACATCTCCAACAATTGGTAAATCTACTTTAATAATTTTATTTATTGATGATGGATCTATATCAATATGAACTTTTTTTGATTTTGGTGAAAACTCATCTATCTTGCCAGTAATTCGGTCATCAAATCGTGCACCAATATTTATCAATAAATCACAATCGTGCATTGCATTATTTGCTTCATAAGTTCCATGCATACCAAGCATTCCTAAAAATTGATTATCGTCTCCTGGATAAGAACCTAACCCTTGAAGAGTTGTGGTAATTGGAAATCCAGTCAAAGAAACTAGCTCTCTAAGTAATTCGCTTGCTTTTGGTCCTGAATTTACTACACCACCACCAGTATAAAAAATAGGTTTTGAAGCTTTATTCATTAGCTCAATTAAATTGTCAATGTCTTTTTGATTAAATCTATTTTTATTTTTTGATTCTTTTTTCTTTTTAGGATTTGTATATTTTGCTTTTGCAAATTGAATATCTTTTGGAATATCAACTAGTACAGGTCCTGGTCTACCAGTTGTCGCAACCTCAAAAGCTTCATGTATTATTCTTGGTAAGTCATTAATATTTTTAACCAACCAATTATGTTTTGTGCATGGTCTCGTGATTCCAGTTGTGTCACATTCTTGAAATGCATCTGTTCCAATTAAATGAGTTGGGACTTGACCTGAAATACAAACCATAGGAACTGAGTCCATATATGCATCTGTCAAAGCTGTAACAACATTAGTAGCACCTGGGCCAGAAGTAACAAGAACTACACCTGGTTTTCCAGATGATCGTGCATAACCTTCTGCTGCATGACCTGCACCTTGCTCATGTCTAACTAAAATATGTTTAATAGATGAATGATTTTTTAATTCATCATATATTGGCAGAACTGCTCCACCAGGATATCCAAAAATATGTTCTACTTTCTGATCCTCAAGACACTTAAAAACAATTTCTGCTCCTGTATATAATTTTGGCATTTCGCAATCTAGCTGAAGTTGTACTCATTGGTCAAGTTTTAGAATGACTTATTTAAATATTTTTTAAAAATTTATTAATCTTGAGCGGCTGAAGTTTAAACCAGTTGATCATGTTACCTCTTGCCCATGTACTTTGCCTTTTGGCGTATTGTCTAGTCTTTATTGATATTTTTTCTATAGTTTCTTGGAGATCTTTTTCATTATTCAAGTATTCTTTAATTTCACTAACACCGATTGCTTTATTGACGCTCTTATCTTTCTTAACTTTTAATTTAATAAATCTTTTGACCTCTTTTATTGCACCCAATTTCATCATTAACTTTGTTCTTTTGCTAATTCTTTCAATTAGTTCCTCTCGTGGAAAATCAATATAAATTTTAAAAAAATCGTCTTCTTTAAACAAAGACTTTGTATTTTTGAACCAATCATGAAGAGATTTTTTAGTAAATTTTTTTACTTCATATGCTCTGATTGTTCTTTGAGCATCAGTTGGATTAATTTTATTTTTTGAAATAATATCTAGCTTTAATAATTTTTGATAAAATTTTTTTTGGCCTAATTTTTCATGATCTAGTCTTATTTTGTTTCGAAATCGAATTGGAATATTTGGAATATTTACTAATCCTTCTGATAATGCTTTAAAATACAGTCCAGTACCACCTACAAAAATTGGTATTTTATCTTTTTTTTTCACTTCTTTGATTTTTTTTATTGCAAACTTTAACCAATCACCAGTTGAAAAATTTTTCTTAACATTGTGAAAACCATACAAATGATGTTTTATCCTTTTATAGGTTTTTGGATCTGGCCTAGCTGATAAAATTTTAAGTTCTTTATAAACTTGCATACTATCTGCATTGATAATCTCACCATTAATTTTTTTTGCGAGTTTAATGGCAAAATTTGATTTACCAGAGGCTGTAGGTCCAGAAATTAAAATAATTTTGGATTTAAAATCCATTGCTAGTCTAGCTTAACACCAATATATCTTCTTTGATTTTGGGTATTGTATATAGCAAATAATATTGTTTTTTGATTAGACTTTAAGACACCTTTAACAATTTTTTCTAAATCATTTGCAGTTTTAATTTTTGTCTTTTGTGCTTCAACAATAATGCTGTTTTCACTTATTGAATTACGTAATGGACTTGTATTACCTATTTTGGTTACAACTAATCCCATCGTCTGATTTGGAAGTTTTCTAGTCTTGATATCTTCTTTCGTTAATTTTCTTACTGTTATTTTCAAGTCTTCTATAATTAAATCTTTAGGAATTTCAGACTGTTTTTCACTTACTTTAAAATCATCTGAAGTTTCTAACCTTCCTAACAAAACATTTTTAATTAATTCTTTTTTATCTCTCCAAATTTTAACTTTTACCGTTGTTCCAACTTTTGTTTTTGCAACAATTGCTGGCAGCTCTTTCATTTGTTTAATGCCAACTCCGTTGAACTCCAAGATAATGTCACCTGCTTTAATACCTGCTTTTGCCGATGGACTATTTTCAGCAACACTTGCAACTAATGCTCCTCTTGGTTCATCTAATTTTTCTATATCAGCAATTTCTTGAGACACTTCTTGAATTCTAACTCCAAGCCAACCTCTTTTAGTTTCACCAAATTCAATTAATTGATCAATTACAATTGTTGCGCTATTTGATGGGATAGAAAAACCTATTCCAATTGAACCATTTCTTCCAAGAATTGCTGTATTAATACCTATGACATTACCATCCATATCAAATAATGGTCCTCCTGAGTTTCCAGAGTTTATAGATGCATCTGTTTGAATATAATCTTCATATCTTGAAAGACCAATTGATCTATTTCTTGCCGAAATTATTCCCGATGTAACAGTTCCACCTAAACCAAAGGGGTTTCCGATAGCTATTACCCAATCACCAATTCTTGCTTTGTCAGAATTTCCAAAAGCAACTGGTGTAAATTTTTCATTTGTCTCTAATTGCAACACTGCAATATCTGATAAAGGATCAGCTCCTATTACTTTAGCTTTATATTCTTGATCGCCATTAACTCTAACCACAATATCTTCTGCATCTTGAATTACATGATTGTTAGTTACAACTATTCCTTTTTCATCAATGATAAATCCAGAACCCAATGCTGAAGATTTTCTCTCTTGAGGAGTTCCAAATTCTTTAAACATATCTTCGAAAGGTGATCCTGGAGGAAATTGAAATGGGAAAGGATTAGTAGTTGTAGTAACTGTTTGAGTGGTTGAAATATTAACAACTGATGGCATTAATCTTTCAGCAAGATCTGCAAAAGAAGCTGGTACAGTTTTAGAGTTTGATTGAACTGAAAAACCTAAGGTTAAAATTAACGTGATTAGTATAAACTTAATTTTATTCATATGAACTCTTTATATAATAGATAATTATAAATCCTAAAACTGCAAAAATTAGCCCACCTGATCTTAGTTGACTATCCTTTATTAGTTCTAATTTTTTTAACATACTTTTCATTTTTGATGGAAATAAGGCGTATAAAATTCCTTCAATAAAAAGGAATAGACCAAAAGCTATGATCAATTCTCTCATACTAGATTAATTATTCTGATTTAGGTTTTATATTTCCAAAAAATTTAAAAAATTCACTGTCAGGAGATAAAATTAAAGAAGTGTCACCTCCAATTAAAGCTGTTTCATAAGCTTGCATCGCTCGATAAAAAGCAAAAAATTCTGGATCTCTTCCAAATGCATCAGCAAAGATTTTATTTCTTTCCCCATCACCTTTTCCCTTCATTATTTCAGAGTCCTTATTAGCATTTGCCAATATAACTGAAACTTTTTTGTCAGCAGTTGAAGTAATTGTTACTGCCATCTCTGCTCCTCTTGCTCTAAATTCTTTAGCTTCTCTCTCTCTTTCTGTTTGCATTCTTCTATAAATCGCTTCACTGTTTGCTTGAGGAAGGTCTGCTCTTTTAATTCTCACATCTACAATTTTAATTCCAAATTTTTGAGCCTCTGTATTTACCCCTTCTTGAATTAAAGACATTTGTTTAGATCTATCTTTTGATAACAAAGTTTGTAATTCTTGTTGCCCTAAAACATTTCTTATTCTTGAATTAATAATTGTTGCAAGTCTTGATCTTGCAACTCTTTCATTTCCAACAGAAATATAGAACTTTAAAGGATCTATAATTTGAAATCTTGCAAATGCATCTACAATTAATCTTTTTTGATCAGATGCAATAACTTCTGCTGGCGGTGTATCAAGGTTTAAAATTCTGCTATCTAAAAAAACAACATTCTGAATAAAGGGTATTTTAAAATTTATACCAGGTTCAACAATAATTTTTTTTGGATCACCGAACTGAAGAACAATTGCTTGATTAACCTCTTTAACAATAAATACTGAAAAGAAAACTAAAGCTCCTAATACCGCTACTAGTGGTAATAATATTTTTTGTGCTTTCATTTAATTACTCACCTTTTTTTTTCCTAATTCAGGTAACGGCAAGTAAGGAACTACTCCTGATCCTGCATTTTTTTCAATAATTACTTTTTCAATATCAGCCAAAACTTTCTCCATTGTTTCCAAATACATTCTCTCCTGTGTAACTTTTTTTGCTTTTGCGTACTCAGTATAAATAGAAACAAATCTACTTGCTTCACCTTCGGCAGATGCAACAACTTTTTGTTTGTATGCTTCTGCAGCTTGCATGATTTTTGCGGCTTCCCCTCTGGCTCTTGGGATTACATCATTAGCATAAGCTTCTGCTTCGTTTTTAGATCTTTCCATGTCTGCTCTTGCAGCTTGCACATCTCTGAATGCATCAATAACTTGATCTGGTGGATCTGCTTTTTGGGTTTGTACTTGTGTAATTTGAATACCACTATTGTATTCGTCTAATATTGACTGAATAATATCTTGTGTTTCAATTTCAATTTTAGCTCTTCCTTCTGTTAAAATTGGTTGAATATCACTTTTTGCAATAACTTCTCTCATTGCTGTCTCTGCTGCAGCTTTAACAGTTCCTTCTGGGTCTTGAATTTCAAATAAAAACTTACCAGCATCTTTAATTACCCAAAATACTGAAAAGTCTATGTTCACAATATTTTCATCACCTGTTAACATTAAACTTTCTTGAGGAACGTCTGCAACTCCTCCACCTGATGAAAATCCACTGTCTCTCTCAGATCTAAAACCAATATCCATTCTGTTAACTTTTGTAACTTTTGGAGTTTCTACCGTCTCTATTGGAAAAGGTATGTGATAGTTAAGACCAGGTTGAGTTGTTTTTATAAATTTACCAAACCTTAAAACAACACCCTGTTCGTCAGGTAGTACTCTATATAGCCCACTTGCAAGCCACACAAAAAGTAAAATGATTAAGATTAAACCAATTGGCTTTCCGCCTGATTTACTTCCACCAGGTAAAAATTTATTAATTTTATTTTGAATATCTCTTATGATTGCATCTATGTCTGGTGGCGTTGGTCCTTTACCAGAACCATTTCCTCCTCCGCCTGGGGGTGATCCCCAAGGACTTCCACCTCTGCCTTTAAAATCGTCTGACATATGTCAAAGTATATAGTGTCTTTATTCCAAAAAACAAGTAATGATGAAAATATGACTGATAAAAAACCTGAACTAAGTGACGCAATGAAAAAGAAGCTAGAGCCTAGGAAATTCACAAAAAATCCCATCTTAGGAACAAAGTTTACGATTGCAATTTCAAGCGCCAAAGGTGGAGTTGGCAAATCTACCTTTGCAACGAATCTCGCATTAGCTTTAAAACAAGTTGGTTGTAAAGTTGGTTTACTTGATGCGGATATTTATGGTCCATCTATTCCAAAAATGTTTGATATTAATGAAAAGCCAAAAAGTGATGGTCAAAAACTAGAGCCAATTGTTAAATATGCTATTCAATGTATGTCTATAGGTTTTTTAGCAGATCAACAAACACCCATGATTTGGCGGGGCCCTATGGTAACAAGTGCTATTAAAACTTTTACTCAAAAAGTTAATTGGAAAGATTTAGATTTTATAATCGTTGATATGCCTCCAGGAACTGGGGATACTCAATTAACTTTTTCACAAGAAATTAAAATGGATGGGGCCATAATTGTTTCCACTCCTCAAGAAGTAGCTTTATTAGATGTTAAAAGAGGTATTAAGATGTTTGATAAACTTGGAGTTAAAATTTTAGGGTTAGTAGACAACATGAGCTATTTTACTGGAGATGATGGCAAGAAATATAAAATTTTTGGTGAAGGTGGTGTTAAAAAAACTGCAGAGGAATTTGAGAAAGAATTTTTAGGAGAAATTCCAATTAATCCAGAAGTTGGAAAATGTGGTGATGAAGGAAAGCCAATAGTTGAAGCTAGCCCTGATCATGAAATTTCAAAAATATATTTAGATTTTGCTAATAAAATTAAATCAACTTATCTTTAAGATCGAAAGCGATCATTAATTCATTCCATTCTCTCTTAGAAAGACCTGAACTATCAACATCTACATTTTCACCTTTAATAAGTTTTTGGATAATTACTTTTCCTTTAGCTGAAACTTCTGTTCCTCCAACTCTATAATCCATAAACGCATCGTAAGTAATTGGAACCCATCTTTTAACAGTATCCAACATAATATCTGCATAAACTCTGATCTCATATTGAGCATGACTGTCAGCTCTTAATCTTAAAAAGTTCATTAAATTTAACAAATCAGTTTTCCAATACCACTGAGTATAAGTATTTAAAGTTAAATTCATTCTTGCTAATTCTCTTGCTAAACCTTTTTTATTTTCATCAATAGTTGAACCATCAAATCTTTCATTAAGCATAGTTTCATAATTGTCATATGTTCTCTCTGAATCATTTTTTAAAAGTTCTAAAACCTCTTTTGCTTGTTCACCTTCCAGAACATCTCCTCGCCCTTGTCTATTGCTTGAGGATTGAGCTGCTAAATTTTCTGTACTTGGTAAATAAAACTCTTTATCTAAAATAGAATATCTAGCTGAATACTCATTTACATTTGCTGTTCTATGTCTAATCCATTGACGGGCAATAAAAATTGGTAGCTTAACATGGTATTTAATTTCGCACATTTCAAATGGAGTACTATGCCAATGCCTCATTAAATATTTAATCAGGCCTGCATCTGTTGAAACTTTTTTTGTTCCCTTACCGTAAGAAACCCTAGCTGATTGAACAATTGATGTGTCATCACCCATATAATCAATAACTCTTACAAAACCATGATCTAATGCTGGCATTGCCTCGTATAAAATATTTTCAAGTGCAGGAGCCGTAACTCTCTTAGTTTGATTTTGCTGAGATTGCTGTTCTTTAATTTCTTGTGATTGTTCGCTAGTTAATTTCATGATTTTTATTGAATCTCTTGTAATTGCTTTTATATTAATAATGTTGGTTTTCCAACTATGACGATAAACGAATTTCGTAATAACCATTGCGGACGTGGGGGCAGTACCCACCACCTCCACCATTGCAACTTATGGGGGTGAACTAGATTCGACGGATGACTAAAGGCTATTCTTTTGTTCGGGATTGTTCCACCGTAACGGGCTAATTTATAATTGCTAACGAAAGTTACGCACTTGCTGCCTAATTAACTTTGTTAATTAAGTAGACGGGGTCCGGGGCACCTGGCAACAGAACGCCCCTAACTTTTTTATTAATTTTCTAAAATAAAATAAGCTACAGCTTCTATTTCTTCCTCTGAAAGCAAAGCCTTAAAAGATGGCATGTTTCCAGCGCCATTAGTTACTGAGTTTACAATACTGCTAATTTCTAACTTAATTGAGTATAAATTTGGCCCTTGTCCACCCTGATGACAACTTTTGCATAGACTATTATAAATTTCACTTCCAATAACCAGCTTCCGATCATGTGAATTTTTATCGCTACAAGCTACTAAAAACACCAAAGAAACAAATAATAAAATTTTTATCATTGATTACATATGTTAAAAATATGGTTTAAATTGATTAATCCTAGAAAATTATTATGCATTAAGCTATTCTTAAATATTATAATTAATATATAAAGTTGATAAAAAAAATAGCAAAGGTTATTTTTTGTTATTTTGTTTAAAAGACAACATTATCATGAAAAAAATATCAATCATCGGATTACCTATAATACTAATAATAATTTTAATTATTACATTAATTACAGGTCACAAAATTAATAAACAAAATTCTGCATCAAAAAAAAAAGAAATTTTTAATCTTACTCAGCAGCTACAAAGTAAAAATAATCAAATATCAATTGTTCAAAAATATTTTTTACAACGTAATGAAAATATTAATGACGTGATTAGTCCAAATAATATTAATTTTTCTGAGATTTTTAAAGATAAGAATTTAGGAGACTTTAATAATTACTCTATCAGCAAATACAAAACAAATGATGTGTTGTTTAATGCAAATATAAAAGCTGTAGCCTCAGCTTACTTAGATTTTTATAATAATGATAATGAAATTATTCTCGTAACCTATGATGGTATCTTAGCAATAAGCAAACTAAGTAATATAAATAAATTTAAAAAAATAAGATCAAATATTACTAGCTTGGTAAAATTTGAAGATTTTTATATTAGTGATCAATATGGAGTAAAGGATATTTTGATTGATAATGATCTAATTTATGTTTCGCTAATAACAGAAAAAGAACAAAATTGTTTTAATTTAAAAATTATAAAATCAAAAATTAATAAAGAATTCTTAGATTTTGAAATTTTCTATGAAACTCCTCAATGTGTAAATAAAAAAAATGAACATGGATTTTTAGCACATCAAGGAGGAGGTGGAAGAATGGTAAAAAAAGATGACAACTCAATTCTTTTAACTACAGGGGAATTTAGAAACCGCCCACTAGCTCAAGATATTAATAGTGAATTTGGTAAAATTCTAAATATAGATACCATCTCAAAAGAGGCTAAAATTATCTCTATGGGTCATAGAAACCCACAAGGATTATATTACAGTAAAAAGCATGATTTTATAATTTCGACTGAACACGGGCCTAAAGGTGGTGATGAGATAAATTTAAATATAAACCCCGTGAAACAAACTAAAAATTTTGGATGGCCCATATCATCATACGGTGAACATTATTATAAAAATTATTCTAAAGAAATATTAGAACAAGCTCCCTTAAATAATTCACACAAAGATTATGGCTTTACAGAACCAGTTAAATATTTTGTTCCTTCAATTGGTATTAGTGAAATTGTGCCTCTGGATAAAAATGATACTGAGTTTTTTGTTGGTGCAATGGGATCTGAGATAGTAGAAAAAGATTTAGGTTTGCATTACATATTATTAGATGCAAGCAAAAAAAAGGTAGTGGATCACAAATATGTTTTACTAAACGAGCGAGTAAGAGATATGGCGGTATCTAAAGATAGAAAAACAATAATTTTATTTCTAGAAACAAGTGGCTCATTAGCTATAATTAAAAAAAATTAGATGTTTGATGAAAAAACTCAAAATTGGAATAATAGTTAATGGAAACTTTGTTAACAAATACACCTATCAATTAGCCAGATGGATCAAATCTAATAATAAAAAACTAATTTCAACATCTTTTATTTCAATAGAAAAGAAAAAAGATTTAGGTTTTATTAATAAAAAAATTTTTAAAAAAATTATTTTCAAGCTTATTATATTCTTTGAAAATGTATTGTTGCAATTTCACCAAATTCACAAAAGTCATTTAAAAAAAATTGATTTAAGAAAAGTAATTAAGGATAAAATTATAATTCAAAAATATAAGATTGGTAACAAATATTCATTCAAAAATAAAGATATCAAAAAAGTTAAAAAAGAAAAGTTTGATATTTTAATTCGTTTGTGTAGTGAAATAATTTCAGATGATTTAATAAAAACCACAAAGTATGGAATTTTATCATTTCATCATGGTGATTATAGAAAATTTCGCGGTTCTCCAGCTGGATTCTGGGAGGTTTTTTATAGAGAAATTAAGACCGGATTTATGATCCAAAAAATCGATAAAACTTTAGACTTTGGAAACATTATTTCAAATGGATTCTTTCAAACAAAATCTTTTTTTTTATTAAATCAAGCTGAGCTTTATGAAAAAAGTAATTTTTACATAAAAAAAATAATTTTAGATTTTTACAATAATAGAAAGTTTAAATTTATTAAAAAAAGAAATAAAGGAAAAGTTTTTGAAACTCCTAAAATTACCAATCAGATAAAGTATTTAATTAAGACATTTTTTATTTTATTGAAAAAAATCTCTGGAAGAAAAAGAATATTTAAATTAGCTCTATTTAATATTAATTCTTTAAATAAACCTACTTATATAATAAATGATCAAAAAAAGTTTTTAGCTGATCCCTTTTTATTTAAGAAGAAAGGTAAAACTTATTGTTTTGCTGAAGAATATGACTTTATAAAAAAGAAAGGTCACATCATTTGTAAAGAATACAACGGTCAGACTGTAAGAAATAAGAAGATTATTATCGAGGAAAAATTTCATTTATCTTTTCCATATATTTTTGAGTATAATAAAAATATTTATATGTGTCCTGATACTTCTGAAATTTCAGAGATCAGAGTTTATAAAAGTATATCATTTCCACATAAATGGAAATTTCATAAAACTATCAAAAAAAATATTAAAGCTGTAGATAGCATGCTTTTTAAAAAGAATAATCTATGGTGGTTATTTACTAATATTGATAGATCTCTCGCAGGTGACTTTACACATGATTTATCTATTTTTTATTCTAAAAATGGACCATTAACGAATAAGTGGCATGAGCACTCATTAAACCCAATTAAAATGGATTCCTCAGAGTCTAGAAATGGTGGATTAATTTTTGATAAAAATAAAATATTTAGAATTTCTCAAAAACAAGGATTTGATAATTATGGAGAAGATATAAATTTTCATCAAATAAAACTTTTAACTACAAAAAAATATATTGAAAAAAATATAAAAAATAAAGTGTACGAAAAAATTAAAAAAGTATTAAATAATAAAAACATACACCATATTTCAAAATTAGATGAAAAAATTATATTAGATTTTAAATAATTTATTTTTTGACAGTTTGCTTACCTAGCTCTGCTTGTGCTGCCGCTAGTCTTGCAACAGGTACTCTGTAAGGTGAACAAGAAACATAATTTAATCCTACTTTGGAGCAAAACATTATACTTTTAGGGTCTCCGCCATGTTCTCCACAAATTCCAAGTTTTAATTTTTTATTTTGTTTTTTTCCTTTTTCTACTGCAATTTCAATTAAATCTGAAACCCCCTCGTCAATTGATACAAAAGGATCTATTGAGAATATTTTATTCTCCAAGTAGTCATTTAAAAATTTTCCACTATCATCTCTACTAATTCCAAAAGTTGTTTGTGTTAAGTCGTTAGTTCCAAAACTAAAAAACTCAGCATGTTTAGCAATTTCTTTAGCTTTGATTGCTGCTCTTGGAAGTTCAATCATTGTTCCAACCATAAAATGTATTTTTATTTTATGTTTTTTTTGAACGTCACTTGCAACATTAATTACTAAATCTTTCATTATTTTAATTTCAGCTTCTGTTGAAACTAAAGGAATCATAATTTCTGGAAAAGCTGATTTAATCTTTTTCTTTTTAAGCTCCACTAATGCCTCAAAAATAGCTCTACATTGCATTTCATATATTTCTGGGAAAGATATACCAAGTCTACAACCTCTATGACCCAACATTGGGTTTTGTTCGTGTAATTCTTCTATTCTAGATTCAACTTCTTTAATTGGGAGATTAACAACATTTGCTACTTCGCTAATTTCTTTTTCTGTTCTTGGTAAAAATTCATGCAGAGGAGGATCCAATAATCTAACTGTAACAGGTAGACCGTTCATAATTTTGAAGATTTCTATAAAATCTTTTTTTTGATGAGGTAAAAGTTTTTCAAGTGCTTTAGCTCTGTCTTCTTTAGTTTTAGATAAAATCATTTCACGAACAGATAAAATCCTTTCTTCATCAAAAAACATATGTTCTGTTCTACAAAGACCGATGCCCTCTGCTCCAAAATCTTTTGCTGTTTTTGTATCTTTGGGTGTTTCTGAATTTGTTCTAATATTTAATTTTCTAAATTCGTCTGCCCATGACATTAATTTTGAAAAATCGCCAGAAATTTCTGGTTTTACTGTTGAAACACTTCCTAAAATAATTCTGCCGGTAGATCCATCAATCGTTATAATTTCACCTTCTTTAATTTCCATAGATTGAGTTCTGAATGTCTTATTTTCATAATTTATATCAATTTCACTCGATCCAGAAACGCATGGTCTACCCATTCCTCTGGCAACTACCGCTGCATGACTTGTCATTCCTCCTCTTGCAGTCAAAATCCCCTTTGCTGCATGCATTCCTTGAATATCTTCTGGAGAAGTCTCCACTCTAACTAAAATTGTATCTTGCATCATACCCGTTAATCGCTCTGCCTCTTCGGAAGTAAAAACCACTTTACCACTTGCAGCACCCGGTGACGCTGGCAAACCGTTAGCTATAACATTTATCGAGCTATTCTCATCTAAAGTAGGATGAAGTAGGGTATCTAACGAATTTGGATCAATTCTTAAAACAGCTTCTTTTTTTGAAATTAATTTTTCTTTTACCATTTCAACCGCAATTTTTACTGCTGACTTTGCCGTCCTCTTTCCAGACCTTGTTTGAAGCATCCATAATTTTTTATTTTCAACAGTGAATTCAACATCCTGCATATCTTTGTAATGTTTTTCTAATTTTTTTAAAATTTTATGTAATTGTTTATAAATTTTAGGCATAACTTCTTCCATCGATGGAGCATCGACTTTTGCTTGCTGTCTTGCTTTTTTTGTTATGTATTGTGGAGTTCTTGTACCTGCAACAACGTCTTCTCCTTGTGCATTTATTAAATATTCACCATAAATTTCGTCAAATCCATTTGAAGGATTTCTAGTAAAAACAACTCCTGTTGCACAATCTTCACCCATGTTACCAAAAACCATTGATTGGACATTAACTGCTGTTCCCCATTCAGCAGGTATTTGATTTAATTTTCTATAAACTTTTGCTCTATTGCTTTCCCAAGATAAAAATACTGCACTAATTGCTCCTAATAGTTGTTCGTGAACATCTTGGGGGAAATCCTTTTTAGTTTTTTCTTTAACAGTTCTTTTAAAATCTACAATCAATCCATCCCAGTCATTTTCATCTAGATCAGTATCTAAAAGAACTCCTTTAGTAAGTTTGTAGTTTTCAATTAATTCTTCAAAGTGATAGCCCTCAACTCCCATTACAACATTTCCATACATTTGAATAAATCTTCTATAGCTGTCTTTGGCAAATCTTCCGTTAGAAGTTCTTAATTTTAACGCATTTACTGTTTTATCATTTAAACCAAGATTTAAAATCGTATCCATCATTCCTGGCATTGATACTCTGGCACCAGACCTAACAGACAAAAGTAAAGGATTCCTAAGGTCTCCAAATTTTTTACCAACGTCTTTTTCAATTACTTTTAATTCTTTTTTAATTTGATTTACTAAATTTTTATTTAATTTTTTTTTATCTATGTAAAAAATTTCACATACCTTAGTTGAGATTGTAAACCCTGGTGGAACTGGAAGGCCCATTCTCCCCATCTCAGAAAGATTAGCTCCCTTACCTCCTAAAAAATTTTTAGGATTTTTAATCTTTTTACTTTCTTTAGATTTAAAATTTAAAATAAGTTTGTTCATTAGTGAGCCTCAATCAAAGAAAAATTAACATAATTATCAAATGTTTTACATAACATTTGGACAAGTTCTAGTCTGTTTTTTTTTATCGCAGGATCCTTTTCGTTTACAATCACGTTATCAAAAAAATCAAAAATTACTTTTTTAGAGTCAGCTAAATTGTCTAAAGATTGTACAAAATTCTCGTCTTTATTAATACTTTGAAAGTACTTTCTCAATTCATTAATTTTTTTAAATAGATCTTTTTCAAGTTCTGTTTTAAAAATACCAGGATCAGTTGTATTTGATAATTCAAGTTTTTGGTCTTTTGACTCATTATCTAATATACTTGAGGCTCTTTTGTAACTAGATATTAAATCAACGCCAGTTGGCTTATCAATAAATTTATTTAAACTTTTGGCCTTACCAAAAATAACTACGGATTGATCAAGATTTAGAGAGCTTGTTGAAGCTTGAATAATATCATGACGAATTTTTTCTTCTTTCATGTAAAATTTTAATCTATCCATCAAAAAGTCAGCTAATTCTTTTTGTAATAACCTATTCTCAAATTCAAATCCTTGCTCTATGTATAAACTTGACGAATAACTAATTAAGTCTTTTATTTTAAAATCTTTTTTATTTTCAACTATTGTTTTTATTATTCCTAAAGCAAGTCTTCTTAAAGCAAATGGATCCTTAGAGCTCGTTGGTTTCTGGTTTATTCCAAAAAAACCAACTAGAGTGTCTAATTTGTCAGCCAATGAAAGTGCAATACTATATGGTTTCTTTGGTACTTTTGAGTTTAGTCCAGCTGGTAAATATTGTTCGCTTATAGCTCTACAAATATCTTTTTCAAAACCTTGCTCTTTTGCAAAATAACCCCCCATAATTCCCTGAAGTTCTGGAAACTCTCCAACAAGTTCAGAAACCAAATCTACTTTGCAAATAGATGAAGATAATTCAACTTTCTCTTTGCTGATTAATAATTCATCTGAAAGCATTCCACCAAGCTTTCTCATTCTTTGAACTTTGTCAAAATATGTTCCGAGACCTTTAAAATAATTCATAGATTTTAGACTTGAAACTCTCTTAACTAAATTTTGCGATTTATCTTTTTGCCAAAAAAATTCTGCATCACTTAATCTAGCTTCTACAACTCTTTCGTTTCCTAGTTTTATTAGACCACTCTTATCTTGCTTATTGGTTACAACTAAAAATTCATTTGTAATATTTTCTTTTTTATCAAAAGTTGGAAAATATTTTTGATGATGTTGCATAGTGATGATCAAAATTTCTTTTGGAATATTAAGAAATTTTCTATCAAATTCACATAAAATCACATTTGGTTGATCTAATAAATCAACAATTTCATCAAGTAGTTTTGGATTGTTTTCAATTGTTACATTTTTCTTTTTTGTAATTTCATTAAATTTTTTTTCTATTAAATTTTTTCTATGATTTTGATCAATAGTAATACTTAATTTTTTAAAAAAATTATTGTAATCTTTAAAACTGTTAAATATTTTTCTCTTCTCCTCAAATTCCTTGTCTATAAAAGTTGAGTTTGATGAAATTAAGTGATGAAAATAAAAATTTAATTTTTTTTTATCAAATATAGCTAGTATTGATTTTAGAGGTCTGCCCCAATTTAAGTCAAATTCACCCCATTTCATTGATTTTTTCCATTGTATTTTTTGCAATACTAAAGGTATAGATTCTTCTAATAGATTGTGAGTATTAAGTTTTTTTGACTTTGTTTTAAAAAAATAAAATTCTCCTTTTTCATTCTTTTTTTTTATAAGGTCCTTTTTGAGTATGTTATTTGACCTCATAAATCCCTCCAACGCCATTTCAGGGGCATTTACGCTAGGTCCTTTAACTTCTTCAGCTTTTAAAACAATTTTTTTTTGAAGACCTTCAAATACGATTATCAATCTATTTGGTGTTGAATATGATGAACTTTTTTTAAAAGAAATAGATTTTTTTGCAAACAATTCGTTAAAACTATATAATAAATTTTCTCTTAAACTTTTTTGAAGGGATGAAGGTATTTCTTCACTAAATAATTCTAAAAAAAATTCTGACATTTAGCTTTGACTATCTAGCCATATACCTGCGGCTGCTTTTGTAATATCTCGAATTCTACCTATATATCCAGCTCTCTGTGCTACACTTATTGCGCCTCTTGCATCTAAAATATTAAATACATGACTTGCTTTTAAACATTGATCGTATGCAGGCAATGATATCTTTTTTTCTACTAAAGATTTTGCCTCCAACTCATGCATATCAAAAATCTTTAATAAATTATCAACATTTGCATGTTCAAAATTATACGCTGAAAATTCTCTTTCTGCTTGATGAAAAACATCATGATATTTAACACCATCATCGTTCCATAAAAGATCATACACATTTTTTTGTTGTTGAGTGAACATACATATTCTCTCTAAACCATAAGTAATTTCAACCGAAATGGGTTTACATTCATAACCTGCCATTTGTTGAAAATAAGTAAATTGAGTTATTTCCATGCCATCACACCACACCTCCCAACCCAAACCTGCAGCACCTAGCGTTGGACTTTCCCAATCATCTTCAACAAATCTAATATCATGCTCGTTATGATCTATGCCTATTACTGACAAACTATTAAGGTACAATTTTTTTATATTGACTGGTGAAGGTTTAATCAAAACTTGAAATTGATAATAGTGCTGCAATCTATTAGGATTGTCTCCATATCTTCCATCTGTAGGTCTTCTTGATGGTTGAACGTATGCAGCCTTCCATGGTTTTGGCCCCAATGATCTAAGAGTTGTTGCTGGATGAAATGTTCCTGCTCCAACCTCCATGTCATAAGGTTGCAAAACAATACATCCTTTTTTACTCCAAAATTTTTGAAGGTTTAAGATTGTTTCTTGGAATGATTGAATTTTTTTTTTTGTTTTAGAAGCCATATCTTTGCCAAATTGACCTTTCGTCTAGAATGTTAGCTAGTTGATCTACATGGTTATTTGAAGACGAAAGTTTCTGACTTAACCAACCTTTAGTTTTTTCAAACTTTTTAACAATTACATCATCTCCAAATTTTTCTTTTAAAACTTGATGAGCATTCCCAATTCCATCTATTAGTCCTAAATCTTTTGCTTTACTGCCTGACCAAAATTCTCCTGAAAAAAGCTCAACTTCAGATTTATTTAATTTAGACCCTCTACTTTTTTCTACTACATCTATAAAATCTTTATGCAAATCTAATTGAATTCTTTTTAATCTTTCAATGTCCTCATTTTTTTCCTCTAGAAAAGGATCTAGTGTACTTTTGTTTTTACCAGCAGTATGAACTCTTCTTTCTACACCAATTTTTTTTATTAATTCTGTAAACCCAAATGATGAATAAATCACTCCTATAGATCCAATAATTGAACTTGAATTCGCATAAATTTCATCACCAGCACATGAAATAAGATAACCTCCTGATGCTGCCACATCTTCTGCAAATATAATTACTTTTTTTTTATTTCTTTTAGCCTCTTGTCTTATTAAACTATAAATTAAGTGTGACTGAACAGGTGATCCACCAGGAGAATTAATGGTAATAGCAACACAAGCAGCTTTTTTAAGAGAAAAAGCCTTTTTTATCAGCTCTTCTTGTCCAGCAAAATCAATTCCTTGTTTAAATTTCCCAGCATTTCCAATAACTCCGCTTAACTTTACATGAGCTACAGTCTTTTTCTTTTTAAAAAAAGAGAACATTGTTATTCCTTATAGAATTAATAATTGAATATATATATCCTACTTATAATTGAAGAAACAGGTGCGTCAATTGATAAGTAATATATAAAAGTTAATTATATTAATTTAAACTGATTATGGGAACTGTAGTACAGCTTAAAAACCAGATAAATGACTCTTATTTTCAACTTAAAAACTCAGTTGAAGACAAACTTGTTCTAACTGAAGAAAAAATAAAATCAAAATTAGCTAGTGATGTTGAGCTGGTACAAAAAATGACTAACTATCATAGTGAAACAGGGGGTAAAAGACTACGAGCTCTTTTAACATTAGGAGCCGCAAAACTATGTGGATACACCAAAGGTTCTAGAGACGTAAATCTTGCAGCTTGTGTGGAATTAATTCATAGCGCAACGTTGATGCATGATGACGTAATTGATCAAGGTGTCGTAAGAAGAGGAAAAAAAACTTTAAACAAGATATGGGATAACCATTCTTCTGTTTTAATTGGTGATTACTTGTTAAGTAGATGCTTTGAGATGATGGTAGAAGATGGTAATTTAGAAGTACTAAAATTATTATCATCAACCTCCTCTAAGATTGCACAAGGTGAAGTTTTACAACTTCAGCATAAAGGTGAAGTAGACATGCTTGAAGAAACTTATTTGAAAATCATTTCGGCAAAAACTGCCGAACTATTTGCGGCTGCAACAAAGGTGGGCGCAATTTTATCAGATGCTGATACAAAAGAAAAAAATGCTCTTGAATTTTATGGTAGAAATCTTGGGCTTACTTTTCAAATTGCAGACGATACTCTTGATTATAATTCTGATCTAAAATTATTTGGAAAAAAAGTTGGTCAAGATTTTTTTGAAGGAAAAATTACTTTACCTATAATCTTGCTATTTCAAAAAATAAATTTTAATGAAAATAAATTGTTAATTGAGTTGTTTAAAAAGGATACAAGAAATAGTGATGACTTTAAAAAAATAATTACTATCATAAAAAAATATAACATTATTGAAGAATGTTATCAAAAAGCTCGACATTACATAAATCTTGCTTCAAATTCATTAGTGGTATTTAAGGACTCTAAAGAAAAAGAAATACTTAAAAGCCTTACTTCATTTAGTTTAGGAAGAAATTTTTAAGGATTTAATAAAGATTTAATCCAATTTCCACTTTTATCCTTAGTATATTTTAATCTTTCATGAATTCGGCTGTCTCCATCTAACCAAAATTCAATACTTGTTGGAGATAAATTCCATCCAGACCAATGACTAGGTCTCGGAACTTTATTTACATCATTATATTTTTGTTTGAATTCTCTAATTAAATTTATGAGTTCACTTCTACTGTCTAATTCTTTACTTTGTTTAGAGGCCCAGGCCCCAATCCTACTTTCATAACCTCTTGAGTTGTAATACTGATCAGCAACTTCATCTGTTACCTGAATAACTGTTCCACTAACTCTTATTTGTCTTAAAAGACTTTTCCAATGAAAGCACATTGCAGCTTTGGGGTTTTCTTTTAATTCATTTCCTTTTTGGCTGTTCAAGTTAGTATAAAACACAAATCCCTTTTGATTAAATTCTTTTAACAAAACTACCCTTACTGATGGAGAATTATCTTTATTAGATGTGGCTAATGAAAGCGCATTAGGATCATTAGGTTCTGATTTTTCAGCTTCTTCCATCCATATCTTAAATAGCTGAATAGGATCTTCTAGATCCAAAAAACAGTTATTAAGGCCAAGTGAGTTTTTTTGATTCATAATTTAAACAAAATAATCTATATAATATAAATAATGTCATTTAATACTTTTGGAAAGTTATTTCGTTTTTCAACCTGGGGTGAGTCCCATGGTCCAGCTATTGGCTGCATAGTTGATGGCTGCCCACCTAATATAAATCTTAATGAAAAAGATATACAAGTAGAATTGGATAAAAGAAAACCAGGTCAGTCAAAATTTACAACTCAACGAAAAGAAGATGATAAAGTGCAAATACTATCTGGAGTATTTGAAGGAAAAACAACTGGAACACCTATTTCTCTTATTATTTATAACAAAGATATGAGGTCAAAAGACTATGGTAAAATAAAAGATAAATTTAGACCAGGACATGCTGATTTAACTTATTTTAAAAAATATGGAATAAGAGATTATAGAGGTGGTGGAAGATCTTCCGCAAGAGAAACTGCTGCTCGAGTTGCAGCTGGTGCAATAGCAAAATTAGTTTTACAAAAAAAGTTAAGTAAAACTTTTAAAGTTATTGGAGCTGTTACCCAACTAGGGATTTTAGGATGTGACACTAATCAATGGAACGATAAAATAATTGCTAAAAATCCATTTTTTTGTCCTGACAAATCAATGGTTAAACTTTGGGAAAAATATTTGTTAGGTGTTAGAAAATCTGGGTCTTCTTGTGGTGCTATAATTGAAATAAGAGCAAGAGGAATACCTGCAGGATTAGGCGCACCTATATATTCAAAATTGGACTCTGATATAGCATCAGGATTAATGAGTATAAACGCTGTCAAAGGAGTTAATATTGGAGCTGGAATGAACTCCGCATATTTAAGTGGAGAACAAAACTCAGATGAAATTTCTCAAAAAGGTAAAAAATTAAAATTTAACTCTAATAATGCTGGAGGGATTTTAGGAGGTATATCAAGTGGTCAAGAGATTATTGCTTCATTTGCTGTAAAACCGACATCATCAATTTTAACAACTAGAAAAACTATTAATAAATTTGGAAAAAATACTTCTATTTCTGTTAAAGGAAGACACGATCCTTGTGTAGGCATCAGAGCCGTTCCTGTTGGAGAGGCTATGATGAATTGTGTTTTATTAGATCACTATCTAATGAACAAAGCTCAATGTAGCTAGAATTACTATCAGTTTTTTACAACTTTAATTGATTGTTTTTTGAACAAAACATCCATAATTTTTTTTGAAATTTGTGTGGCATTCAATCCTGCTAACTCATACATATTTCTTGGGCTATCGTGTTCAATAAAAGTATCAGGTAATGTCATTGCTCTAAATTTTAAACCTTTATCAAAAATACCTTTTTCAGCTAATAAATTTTTGACATGAGAGCCAAAGCCACCAATCGATCCTTCTTCAATAGTGATCATTAATTCATGTTCTCTTGCACATTTTAAGATAAGTTCTTGATCTAAAGGTTTTGCAAATCTTGCATCAACAATTGTTGTTGTAATACCTTTATTCATTAATTCCTCAGCTGCTAATTTGCATTCCTCAAGTCTTGTTCCTAAACTTAAAATACAAACTTGTTTTCCTTCTTGAACAACTTTTCCTTTACCTATTTCAATTTTTTCATCGATTGAAGGTAAATCAAGCCCGACTCCTGTTCCTCGAGGATATCTAATTGCACTTGGCTTGTCATTTATATCAATTGAAGTATTTATCATTTTTACCAATTCCACTTCATTACTTGCTGCCATTACTATGAAATTAGGTAGAGTTGATAAATAAGTAATATCAAATGAACCAGCATGTGTTGAGCCATCTGCGCCAACTAAACCTGCTCTATCTATAGCAAATCTTACTGGTAAACTTTGAATAGCCACATCATGAACAATCTGATCATAGGCTCTTTGCAAAAAAGTTGAATAAATTGCTGCAAAAGGTTTATAACCTTCTGTAGCTAAACCAGCTGCAAACGTTACTGCATGTTGCTCGGCTATACCTACATCAAACATTCTTTTAGGGAATTCTTTTCCAAAAATATCCATTCCTGTTCCACCTGGCATTGCAGCTGTTATTCCAACAACTTTACTATCCTTTTGAGCATGTTTAACTAATGTGTTGGCAAACACTTTTGTGTAAGCAGGAAGGTTGTTGCCACTTTTAACTTGTTCCCCTGTTTTAACATTAAATTTTGAAACTCCATGATAATGATCTGTTGCTTTTTCTGCATAAGAATAACCTTTTCCTTTTTGAGTTTTTACATGAATCATAATTGGCCCCTCATGTTTTGAGTCTCTTGCATTTTTTAAAATTGGAACAAGGGTTGTTAAATCATGACCATCAATTGGACCTGCATAATAAAAACCTAATGAATTAAATAGAGTACCTCCTGTAACAGCGGACCTTAAAAAATCTTCTGCTTTTCCTGCTTTAGCGCTAAATCTTTTCGAAAAGGCTGATGTAATTAACTTAAGTGTTTCTCTTAAACTAAAATATATTTTACCAGTAAATAATTTTGCCAAGTATGTTCTCATAGCACCCACTGGTTTAGCTATAGACATGTCATTATCATTTAAAATTACAATCATTTTAGTTTTTGATGCTCCAGCATTATTCATTGCTTCATAAGCCATACCTGCACTTATTGCTCCATCACCAATCACTGCTATCACATTAGATGATTTGTTAGCTAATTTGTTTGCTTCAGCAATACCTAATGCTGAAGATATAGATGTTGAGCTATGGGCAGCTCCAAAAGGATCATACTCACTTTCTGATCTTTTTGTAAATCCAGATAGCCCATTTCCTTGTCTTAAAGTTCTAATTTTGTTTTTTCTTCCAGTTAAAATTTTATGAGGATAAGATTGATGACCAACATCCCAAATTAATTTATCATTAGGAGTATCGAAAACATAATGAAGAGCAACTGACAATTCAACTACACCCAAGCCTGCTCCTAAATGCCCACCAGTTTCTGATACTGCACTAATCATTTCTTTTCTGACTTCGTCAGAAACTGTCTGAAGCTCATCTTCTGATATCTTTCTTAAATCAGATGGAAAATTTATATTGTTTAAAAATTTATAATTCTGTATCATTTTTCCCTATTTAAGATGTAATTTAATGTTTCTTTAATATTATTTGAATTTGATCCATATTTTTTTAAATTTTTATTAATATCAAAAATAATTTTATCACAATATTTAATAGCATTGTTGTACCCAAGTAAACTTATAAGTGTTGCTTTTCCTTTTTTTTGATCTTTGCCTGTTTTTTTTCCTGCTATTTTTGAATTACCTTTAAAATCAATCAAATCATCTGCTATTTGAAATAATAAACCAATATCAGAACCAATATTTTCAAAAAATTTTATTTCTTTAGCATTTTTTTTCTTAATAATTGCCGGAGCTAAACAGCAAAAACTAAATAATTTCCCTGTTTTTTTAATTTCCATTTCTATAATTTTATCTTTTGATATCTTCTTTTTTTCATAACTAAGATCTAAATATTGACCACCAGCTATACCTAAGTGACCTGAGCATTCTGATAATTTTTTAATTAAATCAATCTTAATTTTTTCACTCACTTTTAATGTAGGACTTGCTAAAATTTCAAATGCCATTGTAAGTAAAGAGTTTCCAGCAAGAACTGCTGTGGATTCCCCAAATTTAATATGAGTAGATGGTTTGCCTCTTCTCATTTTATCATTATCCATACAAGGCAAATCATCATGAATAAGTGAGTATGCATGAATACACTCTACCGCTGCACCAATAGTAATTAATGTTTTGTGATCAATTGATAACAGCGAACCAATATCAATTAAAATTTTAGATCTAATTTTTTTTCCACCTGGAAATAATCCATACTTCATTGATGGGATTAATTTAGAATTATTTTGTTTATCAATAAATCTCTTTAAGTATAGATTTGTATCTTTTGCAATTTTAGCAAGTTTGGATTTCATTTTTTTTTTATAATTTCTTTAACTTTTCTATTTGTTTCCTCACTTATAAACTTAAAACTTTTATGAAATTTTTTTTCAATAATATTATTTAACTTCAGTAATTTCTGATAGTTTTCAATAGAATTATTTAAATCTTTTTCATTTTCTAAAGACTCAATTATTTGATTTGCTTTATCTGTTAGCTCCTCGAGTGAACTTGGGTCATTATCAAGTGGTAAATTTTTATCTTTCATATAATAATGATTATTAATACATGAAATCTATTCAATCAAATTTAAAAAAAGCTAAGAAATATTTAGATAAAAATCATTGTGTAGCCGTACCTACTGAGACAGTTTATGGATTAGCTGGAAATGCTTATTCAGACTTATCTGTAAAAAAAATATTTAGGTTAAAAAAAAGACCCATGAATAACCCATTAATTGTTCATTATTCAGATTTTAAAAAGGTTAAAGAAGATTGTTATATTAATGATAATTTCATCAAGCTCTATAAAAAATTTTGTCCTGGACCTATTACATTTATCTTAAAATTAAAAAAAAACTCTAAAATTTCTAAATTTGTAACCAATAAACAGCAGAGCCTTGCTGTTCGTTTTCCAAGACATCCTTTATTCAAAAAGCTACTTAAAAGTTTACCTTATCCTTTGGCTGCACCTAGTGCAAATATATCAACCAAATTAAGTTCTGTACAACCATCGGATGTTATTGAGGAATTTGGGTCAAAAATAAAATATGTATTAAACGGAGGTAAATGCCGAATAGGAGTGGAGTCAACAATCATCAATCTTTTGAGCAAACCAACATTGCTTAGATACGGAGGATTAGATGTTTCAAAAATAGAAAAGATATTAAAAGAAAAAATTTTAGTTAAATATAATTCAAAAAACAAAATTTCACCTGGTCAATTTCGCCTACATTACTCTCCTGGAGTTCCATTAAGAATTAATGCTAAGAAACCCAAAAAAAATGAAGCCTTTGTGTTAACAAAAAAAAGAAAAGCTAATTCTAAAAACTATTACTATTTAAGTAAAAAAAATGATCTTAAACAATCTGCTAAAAATCTATACTCACTATTAAGAACAATTAAAAAAGATGGTTATAAAATGATCGCAGTTGAAAAAATTCCAAATGAAGGGATTGGCAAAACAATAAATGATAGGTTGAAAAGAGCATCAAAATATTAGATGAAACATGCAATTTAATTAACTAATAAAATCAATTAAATGGTGCGCCTGCTAGGAGTCGAACCCAGAACCTCCTGATCCGAAGTCAGGCGCTCTATCCAGTTGAGCTACAAGCGCATATAGTATTAATATTACATTTTATGGAAAAAGACATTAATTTTATAGTTGAAGAAAATGAAAACAATCTCAGGGTTGATGTTTTAATCAATAAAAGACAAGGGTCGATTAGTAGAACTAGAATCAAAAATTTAATACTTAAAGAAAAACTTAAAGTGAATAATGAAAATATTAAAAGTCCGTCTAAAAGAGTTATTGCTGGTGACAAATTAAGTCTTCATATCCCAGAGCCTGAAGTGGCTTCTTTAAAACCTTATGATTTTAAATTAGAAATAATCTATGAAGATGAAGATTTACTAATAATCAATAAGCCAGCGGGAATAATTATGCATCCTGGTGCAGGAAATTATGACAAAACAGTGGTCAATGCTTTGATGCATCATAATAAAGACTCTCTCTCAACTATTGGGGATGAACTTAGACCAGGGATAGTTCACAGAATTGACAAAAATACATCTGGATTAGTAGTTATAGCAAAAAATAATGAAACACATGAGAATTTATCTACACAATTCAGCAAGCATACAATTACAAGAGTTTATCAGCTTTTAATATGGGGTAAGCTTAGACCCTCTAAAGGTAAAATTGATACATTTATAACTCGTAGCTCCAAAAACAGACAACTGATGGAAGTTAGTAACTCAAAGGGGAAACAAGCTATAACAAATTATAAAACTATAGAAGTTTTTGAAAATGATAAAACACCAACATTAAGTTTTGTAGAATGTAAATTGGAAACTGGAAGGACTCATCAAATACGTGTTCATATGACTTACATGGGAAATAGTATAGTTGGGGATGATAAATATAAAAAAAAATATAAGAGACTTAAGAATATAGATATAAAATTAGAAAGTTTAATATCCAAATTAAATAGACAATTTTTACACGCAAAAACACTGGGTTTTATTCACCCTAAAACAAATGAAGAAATGATTTTTTCCTCAATTTTGCCACAAGAACTAAGTAATTTACTGAAAATGCTTAGAAATACTAGCGAATAAATCATTGAAAAATTAAAATAGTTAATTAAATAAATACACTCATGAGTACAACTTTTAATAATAGCTTGCCGGCTCTATCTAACGAAGGTGGTCTGTCTGCATATCTCGATCAAATTAAAAAGTTTCCAATGCTTGCTGCAGAAGAAGAATATATGTTAGCTAAAAATTGGAAAACCACTGGAAATATTAAAGCTGCAGAGAAATTAGTTACAAGTCACTTGAGGTTGGTTGCCAAAATTGCAATGGGTTACAAAGGTTATGGCTTGCCTGTTAATGAAATGATCTCAGAAGGAAATGTTGGTCTTATGCAGGCTGTAAAAAAATTTGAACCAGAAAAAGGTTTTAGATTAGCAACATATGCAATGTGGTGGATTAGAGCATCTATTCAGGAATACATATTACGATCTTGGAGTTTAGTTAAAATAGGAACTACTACTGCGCAAAAAAAATTATTTTTTAATCTTAAGAAAATTAAAAATCAAATTGCACCCCAAACTGAAGGTGATTTAAGAAATGAACATGTAGATGAAATAGCTAATAAACTAGACGTTAGTAAAGAGGAAGTTGTTTCGATGAATAGAAGACTTTCTGGAAAAGAATTTTCACTAAATGCTCAAGTTGGTGAAGATGGTGATGAATGGCAAGATTGGCTTGTTGATAAAGAATTAGATCATGACTTAAAATTTGCACACCAAGAAGAAATGGAGCAAAGAAAAGATCTATTAAAAAATTCAATTAAAGTTTTAAATGATAGAGAGAGAGAAATTTTATATTCGAGAAGATTAAATGATAATCCAACAACATTGGAAGATTTAAGTAAAAAATATAAAATCAGCAGAGAAAGAGTTAGACAGATAGAAAATAAAGCATTTGAAAAACTGCAAAAACACATGTTGCTTTTAGCAAAGTCAAAAAATCTGTTACCTGTTAATTAAATATCAAAAGGGTTCTCAACGAGAATGGTGTCTTCTCTTTCTGGACTAGTTGATATGCTTGAAACTTTTGCACCTATGAATTTCTCTACGGCATAGATATATTTTTTTGCATTTTCTGGTAAATCACTCATATTTTTAACTCCATTTGTAGAGGTTTTCCACCCTGGAAAAGTTTTGTAAACTGGTTTTATTTTTAATTGATCTTCAACAGCTGCGGGAAGATAATCTATTTTTTTTCCATTTAGTTCATATTCAACACACATTTTTATTTCATCTAACTCATCAAGAACATCTAGCTTAGTAAGAGCAATACCGTCTATTCCTGAAATTTTTATTGTTTGTCTAACTAAAACTCCATCAAACCAACCACATCTTCTTTTCCTACTTGTTACAGTTCCAAATTCTTTTCCTCGAGTACCCAATAATTCACCAATATCATCAATCAATTCTGTTGGAAAAGGGCCTTCACCAACTCTAGTGGTGTAAGCCTTAGTAATTCCAAGAACATAATTTATTGAATTCGGACCACAACCCGTGCCAGTTGCAGCACTTGAGGCAACAGTATTGGATGAAGTAACATAAGGATAGGTTCCATGATCAACATCTAATAAAATTCCTTGTGCGCCCTCAAATAAAATTTTCTTTTTTTGTTTTTTAAACTCATCAATTTTAAGCCAAACAGGTTGTGAAAACTGCAATATTTTAGGTGCTATTTTTAATAAATCTAATTTTAGCTGTTCTTTTTCAAAAATTTTTTTTCCTAAACCTTTTCTAATTGCATTATGATGAACCAAAACTGACTCTAATCTCTGATCTAAATTTGTTTCAGATCTTAAATCCATTACTCTAATGGATCTTCTGCCTACTTTGTCCTCATAAGCAGGGCCAATTCCTCTTCTAGTTGTTCCAATTTTTCCTTTACCAGCTGCATCTTCTCTAATTTCATCCATTTCTCTATGAAAAGGTAAAATTAAATTTGCAGCCTCAGATATAATAAAATTTTCAATATTTACATCAACACCTTTTGATTTTATTTCTTCAATTTCTTCAAGTAATGCCCATGGATCCACAACTACACCATTGCCAATAATTGAAATTTTATTTTTTCTGACAATCCCTGATGGTAATAATCGTAACTTGTATGTTGTTCCATCAATTACCAATGTATGACCAGCATTATGACCACCTTGAAATCTAATTACAACATCAGCTTGCTCTGAGAGCCAATCAACAATTTTACCTTTTCCTTCGTCGCCCCATTGAGATCCAACTACAACTATGTTTTTCATTATCTAAATTTTCTGTTTATGCTTATTGTGTTAAGGTGATTAATTGGTCCATGGCCTTTACCATAATTAGGGTTTAATTTTATTGAAGAATTTACATATTTAATTCCGAGCTCACAAGATTTCTTTATAGGTTTTCCACATGATAAAAAGGTAGTTATTGCACTAGATAAAGTACACCCTGTACCATGAGTGTTGATTGTATTATATCTTTTGCTGTTAAAAATTTTTATTTCAACTTTATTAACAAGTATATCTTGAACAAATTTAGATTTTAAATGTCCGCCTTTAATGAGAACATTTTTAGCACCAAATTCCATCAACTTATTAGCAGCATAAATCATGTCTTCTTTATTTCTTATTTCTGTTTTTGTTAAAATTTGAGCTTCAGGAATATTGGGGGTAATCAATATTGCTCTTTTAATTAATTTTGTTTTAAGTAATTCTATTGCTTTGTTATCTATTAATTTAGTGCCCCCCTTTGCAACCATTACTGGATCAAGAACTATGTTTTTAATTTTAATATCATCTAGGGATTTAATTACATATTTTATAACCCCTGTTGAGTGCAACATTCCAATTTTAATCGCATCGGGTCTAATATCTTTTGAGGTAAATATAATTTGATTATAAATTTCTTTTGGACTGATTGGCGCTATAGACTTAACTCCTGTGGTATTTTGAGCTGTTACAGCTGTTATAGCCGACATTGCATATGATCCCAACGCTGTAACAGTTTTAATATCAGCTTGAATCCCTGCGCCACCTGATGAGTCAGAACCTGCAATGATTAATATTTTTGATCTAAGCTTCAATTTATTTTATTTTTTTTGATATAATATTTATACATTTTTTTAATAGTTCTTTGTTTTCGCTCTCACCCATAACTCTTATTTTTGACTCTGTTCCAGACTTTCTTACTAATATTCTACCTTGTCCTTTCATCAATTTTTCTGCAATTTTTATAGATTTTTTAACTTCAAAATTTTTAATTATTGCTTTATTTTTTACATCAATATTGTTTAAAATTTGAGGTGTTCTTTTAAATTTATTAAAAAATTTACTCGCTTTCATACCTTTTCTAATTGCGAACAGTACTTCTAAAGCAACTAGTAAACCATCACCTGTTGTTGCAAATTTTCCTAAAATAATATGTCCAGATTGTTCACCACCTAAATTAAAACTATTTTTTTGCATTTTTTCTTTGACATATCTGTCTCCTACGTTTGCTCTAATAAATTTTATCCTTTCAGATTTAAAATATTTTTCTAAACCGTAGTTTGACATTAAAGTTCCAACCACACCACCTTTAAGCATTTTTTTGTTTTTCCATCTTGTTGCTAAAGCTGCAATTATTTGATCACCATCAATTATATTTCCTATTTCGTCACACATAATAATTCTATCTGCATCTCCATCTAAAGAAATGCCAAGGTGCGCCTTATACTTCTTTACTGCCAACTTGATTTTACTAGGAAAAGTTGATCCACAATTATTGTTTATGTTAAGGCCATTAGGATTTATACCTATTGCAATTACTTTCGCTCCAAGAGATCTAAGTAACTTAGGTCCTGCTTTATAACCAGCGCCATTCGCGCAATCGATTACAATTCTTAACCCTCTCAAATTAAATTCTTTAGAAAAATTTTTTTTTAAAATTTTTATATAATCATTCGTCCCACTCTCTAATCTTTTTACTCGTCCTAATTTTTCAGGTATAGATAAATTTTTTGAAATCTGCTTGTCTATTAAATTCTCTATTTTTTTTTCAATTTTATCGGATAATTTCATACCATCAGGACCAAACAATTTTAATCCATTATCATGATGAGGATTATGAGAAGCAGTTATCATTATTCCCATATTTGCCTTCATAGCTTTTGTTAGCATTGCTAAACCATTTGTTGGTAAAGGTCCTAATGTAAAAACATGCATTCCCGCAGATGCAAGGCCTGAAACTAAAGCAGGTTCTAGAGTATATCCAGATAACCTAGTATCTTTTGCAATAATCGCAATTTGCTTCTTTTTTTTTTGTGATTTAAAATACGTTCCAGATGCAAGCCCAAATTTAAAAAACATGTCACCATTGATGTTTTTGCTATTGATAGCACCTCTTATTCCGTCGGTTCCAAAATATTTTTTCGCCATTATTTTTTTATCAATTCTTTAAAAACTTTTAATCCCTGTAACAATTCATTAACATCGTGAATTCTTAAAATTTGAACACCTTGCATCATTAAATAAATTGATGAAGCAACTGTTCCACCAATTCTTGATTTAGTATCATTTTTTTCAGATATTTCCTTAATAAATCTTTTTCTTGAATTTCCTACAAGTATAGGAAAACCAAGTGAGTGATAAATAGAAATATTTCTAATTAAATTCATATTATGTTTCAAATTTTTTCCAAACCCTATACCTGGATCAATAATAATATTGTTATGTTTTATACCTATCGACCTTAAAAACTTTATTTTGTCCTCAAAAAAATCATAAATATCTAATAACTCATTTTTATAATTAGGTTTTATTTGCATATTTTCAGGAGTTCCTATTGAATGTTGAATGACAAATGGTATTTTGTATTTTCTTAAAATATCCTTAGTTTTGCAATCATAATCTAATCCAGATACATCATTTATTATCTTTACACCAAGCTTCAGACCTCTTTCCATGATCTCTGATTTTCTTGTATCCAATGATATTGGGATTTTATTAGTTATTAATTTTAATATTTTATTTATTCTTTTCCATTCAAGCTTTGAGTTTATAGTTTTTGATCCTGGTCTTGTAGATTCACCACCAACATCAATTATATTTGCTCCTGATTTTAACATTTCTAATGCGTGATTAATTCCTTTATTTTTGTTATTAAATTTTCCACCATCAGAAAAACTATCAGGGGTAAGATTTAACACTCCCATTATATTCGGTAACTTTTGAAAGCTTAAATTTGCAAAATTTTTTTTTTGGAAGTTATTATTTTTAAATCTAGAGTTATTTGTTTTTTTAGTGATTTATGTAATTTGTTGAGATTTTTTATTGAAATTTTTTTTTTGATTTTCGAGAAATTATTTCGACAAAATCAAAAGATATTTCTTTGTTACCATTTAAAGGCAGTGATTTTTTTTTTCTAACTAATATTTTAGATTCATTTCCATAATAGAAATTACACGCACGTGTGTAATATCTTTTCATAATTATCTTAATGAACTATTTTTGGTTTAAGTCCCATTGATCCCAATGCTGAGGTTTTGTCTTCTTCTGCAGGATCCTTTTCGTCATTTCTCTCAATAGATTTATTGTGTAATATTAAATCTCTAATTTCATCACCCGTTAAAGTTTCGTAGAGAAGTAATGTTTTTGCTAGCTTGTGTAAATCCTCAATTTTTTCATTTAATACTTTTTTGGCTCTATTATATCCTTCGTCTACTAATTTTTTAACTTCTGAGTCTACTTTTTTTTGAGTTTCTTCAGACATTTGCTGATTTCTTGCAACAGATCTACCTAAAAATACTTCGTCCTGATTATCTCCATAGCTTAATGGTCCTAGTAGTTCACTCATACCTGCTTCTGTCACCATGTGTTTTGCAGTTGATGTTGCCGCTTTAATATCAGACATGGCACCCGAAGTAACTTTATCATGTCCAAAAATAATTTCCTCAGCAACTCTTCCCCCCATAGCTTTCGCTATTTGAGATTTCATATATTCTCTATTTTGAGAGTATTTATCTCTTTCTGGTAAAGTCATAACCATACCTAGCGCTCTTCCTCTTGGAAGTATTGTGGCCTTATGTATTGGGTCATCAGCTTTCTCATTTAAAGACACGATTGCATGTCCTGCTTCATGATATGCTGTAAGTTTTTTATCATCTTCTGTTTGCACCATTGATCTTTTTTCAGCTCCCATCATTACTTTGTCTCTAGCTTCCTCAAACTCAGTCAGGGTTACTATTCTTTTGCTTTTTCTTGCTGCAAGTAATGCTGCTTCATTAACTATATTTGCTAGATCTGCTCCTGAAAAACCTGGTGTACCTCTGGCAACAGTTCTAAGATTCACATCTGGAGCCATTTTTATTTTTTTGACATGGACCTTTAAAATTTTTTCTCTACCTATTATATCAGGTAAACCTACAACGACTTGTCTATCAAACCTTCCTGGTCTCAATAGAGCAGGATCAAGAACGTCAGGTCTATTTGTTGCAGCAATTATTATAACTCCCTCATTTGTATCAAAACCATCCATCTCTACTAATAATTGATTTAAAGTTTGTTCTCGTTCATCATTTCCTCCACCTAAACCTGCACCTCTACTTCTTCCAACAGCGTCTATTTCATCAATAAAAATTATACATGGTGAATTTTTTTTACCTTGCTCAAACATGTCTCTAACTCTTGATGCTCCAACACCAACAAACATTTCAACAAAGTCTGAACCTGATATTGTGAAAAAAGGAACTCCAGCTTCACCTGCAATTGCACGTGCCAAAAGTGTTTTTCCGGTACCAGGGTTTCCCACTAGTAGAGCTCCTCTTGGAATTTTTCCACCTAACCTACTAAATTTTTTAGGATCTTTTAAAAATTCTACAATTTCTTCAACTTCTTCTTTAGCTTCTTCTACACCAGCAACGTCATTAAAAGTAACTTTGCCTTTTAACTCATTCATCATTTTAGCTTTAGATTTACCAAATCCCATAGCACCGCCTTTGCCACCCTGCATTTGTCTCATAAAGAAAATCCAAACAGCGATCAATAACAACATTGGAAACCACGAAAGAAGAACACCAAATAGTGATGGCATCTTTTCCTCTAATGGAGCAGCAGAAATGCTTACACCTTTTTCTGATAACTTTTCAATTAAATTTGGGTCATTTGGTGAATAAGTTGAAAATGCATTACCGTTTGAGAAGACTCCTTTAATATTGTTGCCTTGAATTTCAACTTTTAAAACCTCTCCATTATCTACAGAAGTTAAAAATTCTGAAAATATGATTTGATTTCCACCTCTGATATTTGATTGGGGATTTTTGAACATATTATAAAGACCAATAGTTAAAAAAACTATTATTCCCCACATAGCAAGATTTTTTAAATTCATACGTATAAGATAAGAATTATTATAAATTTAACAAGTGACAAAATATCATTAAAAAAGATAATTTTGTTACTCTTTTGACACTATTACAGTTTGATTAACTTTTTTAATTACACATCCACCCAAAGTAACCTTGAAATAAGATTTATTGTTTATTAATTGGATTATGGAGTCTATTTTTTTACCTCTAACAGGATAATATTTTTTTCCAACAATTTTAATTACATCTGTAAACGATCTAAAGATAACTTCTGCAGAATGATGAAAAAAACTTTCTTTTAAAATTATTAATTTTTTCTTTTCTGAAAAATATGTATTTTCTAACAAGTTTTTTTTGGTATAAAATTTTATAGTTTCGTTAGAAAATTTAAGATTATTGATTGTTAAAAGGAATTTTTTTTTATCTAAACCTTCTGTCTCTAATTTTTTTAAGAAACTTCTTATTTTAACTCTTTTAAATTTATCATCTTCATTTGATGGATCTTCAACAAAAAAACCAAAAATAAATTTACTTATATAAGTTAGATCTTTTTTTTCGAAATTTAATAGAGGTCTAATTATATTGATATTGTTATTTTGCGTTTTCTTATCTAGTGAAATTAATCCATTTAAGCCACTTCCTCTTAAAATTCTTATAAAAAAATTTTCAAATAAATCATCTAAATGATGACCTAATAGAATATTTTTTATCTTAAATTTTTTTGTTTCATTTAATAACAGCTCATATCTTTTGTCTCTTGCAATAGATTGAATATTTTTCTTAGGTTTAATTCCATTCCATTTTAAAATATTTAAATTTATTGAAAATTTTTTTAATTGTTTTTGGACATTTTTTGCTTCCAAAGTAGAATTATTTCTCAGCTTATGATCAATTATAAAGTATTTTACATTTAATAAATTTTTAATTGAATAAATTTTTGCTAAAAAAGATAAAGCAAGACTATCCGGTCCACCAGAAACAGCTACTGCAAAATTTTCATTAATATTTAGATATTTTTCAAATTTATTATAAATTTGACGAGTTCGCTTATCTTTTAGTTTATTTAATAAAAGCTTATGAGTCTTGTTTAATGCACTCAAATTTTTTGGACTCATATTTAGCTTTTTGAATTACAGATTGATTAGCATTTGGATATTGCATTTCAACACCATTAATCATTTTACAACCTTGATCTTTCTCTCCAATTTGAACCATTGATACCCCAAGTTTTAGCAAATTTATTGGAGCTTTCTTTCCCTTAGGATATTTTTGATACCCTTCTAAATATGCTGTTGCTGCATCCGTATAAAGTTGTCTTATTCTAAAAGTCTCCGCATACCAATACTGAGCACTACCAGCTAATTCATGATCTGAATTTGATAACACAAACTCTCTAAAGGCTCTTTCAGCAGTACTGTAGTCCCCAACTTTTAAAAAACTTGTGGCAAACTCATATTGTTTTTTAGGTGAAAGATCTTGTGGTAATATTTTTTCTTCTGCCTGAAAAGTTTCTGTTAAAACTGATGCAGTTGTATCCACAGATTGAATTTGTTGGGAAGTTTCAGAAGTTTCTGTGTCTTTATATGAAATTGAGCCTAGATCTTGAGGTTGTGAGCTACCAGGTAAAACTTTATCAGTATCTGTTTTTGGTTTTGCAGCTAATTGGGCTCCACTCTCTCCAGAGCTTACTGCTGTCTCTATATCTTGAAACCTTATCTGATTATCAGCTTGAATTTTAGTTAATCTGTTAGATAGTTTGTCTAACTTAAAATTTATTTCCTCAAACTTATTAGTTAATTGTCTGAACTGATCTTCAACTTCAGATAATTTTAACAAATGTCTTGTAAGCACATCCTCAGAATTAGCGTCCAACTCAGTAATTGATTTTTTTACAACTGTTGTGTCAACTTCTATAGAGCCAGAATAGACAGCTCTTTCAAGTGTCTTAAGGTCCTCTTTTATAATTTTTAATGTTTCATAAATGTTATGATTGTCTGCGTAAGAAATATTAAAAAAAACCAAATTAAATATTAATAATAATTTTAGAATTTTTAATTTATATAAGAATTTCATCAATTAAATGATTTATGATTATAAAAATGGCAAAAAAAAGACCCTAAAACTTTTTGCTTTAGGGTCTTTAAATTTAAATTATTAATTTGCTTTGACAGTAACAGATCTTCTGTTTTTTGACCAAGCTAATGGACTAGAACCAGCATCGACAGGTCTTTCCTTACCATAACTTAATACTGATATTCTGTTTGAAGAAATTCCGTAAGTCATCAAGTAATCTTTTGCGGAGTTAGCTCTTCTTTCACCAAGCGCTAAGTTGTATTCTCTTGTTCCTCTTTCATCCGCGTGTCCTTCAAGAACTACATTAATACTTGAATTCTTTCTTAACCATGCAGCTTGAGATCTTAGAGTTTCTCTTGAAGCTGTAGTTAAAACTGATTCATTTGTTGCAAAGAAAACTCTATCTGGAACACCATCAGCCAAATACTTAACTGAGTCAGTTCCGGTGTAAACATCACCTTGCATTTGACCACTGATTGCTGTTGTTGCTTCTTTTTTTGTTGCACAAGCTGTTAACACCAGACATGCCACCAATATAAGAAGTGAATTTTTAAAAATTTTGTTTAGTATCATTAAATTGCTCCTTGCTGCTAATTTCAATTAGTTACTTTTTCACAACTAGTTAGATCTTTCAAGTCAAAAAATCAAGTAATTTTATCTAATTACTCAATATAGACGACCAAGATGGGTCAGAAGCATCCGTTGGTGTTTTCACTAACCGCTCATTATAACCAGTAAGATCTATAGACCATAACTTCGCTGAAAAACCTTCTCCTTTAGAGTTGGTTTTTGTTTCTCTATAAAAAATTAAAACTCGTCCATTTGGAGACCAAGATGGTGCCTCTTGGTAATAATTTTCAGTTAATAATCTTTCTCCACTACCATCAGTTCTCATAACTCCAATATAAAACTTTCCTTTATGCAATTTTGTAAATGCAATTAAATCACCTCTTGGTGACCACACTGGTGTTCCATATATCCCATTACCAAATGAAATTCTCTTTACATTGCTTCCATCACTTTTCATTATATAAATTTGTTGGTAACCACTTCTATCAGAATTGAATGCTATAAATTTCCCATTTGGAGAGTAAGATGGAGATGTATCAATTGAAGGATGGTTTGTTATTCTTTCAACTATTCTATTTTCTAAATCCATAGTATAAATATCAGATTTACCATCTTTAGCAAAACTCATTATTATTTTTTTACCATTTGGAGAAAACCTTGGGGCAAAGGTCATGCCAGGAAAATCACCTACCACTTCTTGAGTTCCAGTTTCGATATCTAAAAGATATACTCTTGGTAAATTTTTAAAGTAAGATAAATATGTGACCATCTGACTAGTAGGGTTAAATCTGGGAGTCAAAACAAGTTCATTACCAAGTGTCAAAAATTTATTATTTGCTCCATCCTGATCCATGATTGCTAATTTTTTAATTCTTTGTGTTTTAGGACCTTCCTCAGATACGTAAATTATTCTAGTATCAAAATATCCTTTTTCACCTGTTAATCTTTCGTAAACTTTATCTGATATGATATGACCTACTCTTCGCCAATTATCAGGCACTGTGGTAAATGCAAGTGCCATCATTTCTTTGCCTGCAAGAATATCCCACAATCTAAATTCAACTCTTAATTTTTCATCTACATAAGTAACTTTACCAGTGATAAGTGCCTGGGCCTTAATTAAATTCCAATCTTCAAATCTTGGTTTTAAATTTGCAATATCTGGTGCTTGTAAAAATGCGTCTTTATTTAGTGGATTAAAAAGACCTGAGGTTTTTAAATTGTTTTCAACAATATTTGATATTTCAGATCCAATATTTTCTTTTTTAAGGATTTGTTCAAAACTTTTTTTAGATTTATTATCAATTGACAATGGAGAAACTGCTAATGGAAGCGGACTTAGATTTCCTCTAGTTATATCAACCTCAATTAAGGCCATTACTTTGAATGGTATAATTAACGATACGAATAAAATTATAAAATTTTTTTTCATTTACCTATCTTAACCTTCTAACATCTCTCTTGCATCAAAATTTAATTGTAATTCTTTCCATCTTTCATATCCAGTGGAAGGAACTCTTAAAGGCTGACACAGTTTCACTGCTCTTAAAGCACTTTCTGCTAATACTTTATAAAAACCTTGTCCCGGTTTGTTCATTCTCGCATGATCTAAAATCTCTGTTTTTGTGACTGATCCATCTGGTTCTAGCATTAATTTAATTCTTACTAGCAAATCTTCATTGTATGGCAGACCTAATGGGATACTCCAACAACCAAAAATCTGAGCTTTTAAAGCATCTTCTTCACTTAAAGTAAGTCCGGTATTTTCAATATTTCTATCTTGATCTTGAGTAATATCGTCATTTTTTTTTACTACATCTGCACTATCGACTTTTGATTTATCAATTAAAGCTGCAATATTATTTGGATCAAATAAATCTTTTTTTTCAAATTCTGAAACCTGTTTCACTTCTTCATCTAATTTATCAGGATTTTGTTTTTTTTCCTCTTTAGTTTTGATTTTTTTCACTGTTTTTTCTGGTAATGGAATTGCTTCAGGAGCTTGGTTTTCAATTTTTTCATTGTTTTGATCAAGAGAGACAACTGTTTTGCTTTTATTTTTTTTGACTTTCTTGGGAGGAGCCTGTTCTGACACCAATTTTTTTTCTTTTTCTTTTACTTTTTCGATTATCTTTTTTGCCTTTGGCGCAAAGGGTATATTTGTTTGTTCAGCAATTTGTATTAATTCCACTGAAACAATTGGTGGTATATCTAGAGGTTTTTTTGTTAAAAATGGTAAACTCATCGCTGTAATAACAATTAGAGTGGCGTGTAAAACAGAAGAGATAATTATACTTCTATTCAATTAAATTACCTTTGTTTATATGGTTCAGATATTAGTGCTACTTTTGTAAAACCAGATCCAGATAATAATCCCATTATCTCCAGCACTCTTCCATAATTAATAGTTTTATCACCTCTTACGTAAATTCTTGTGTCAGTTCTATTTTTTGAAACCGCCAACACTTTTGCAATAATATTGTCATACTCTACTTTTGCTTCTTGAATAAAAATTTCACCTTTTGCATTAATAGATAATGTTAATGGCTCCAGCTCTTCTGGAAGAGAGTCTGCAGAGCTTTCTGGTAAATCAACTTGCACTCCTACTGTAAGCAACGGTGCTGTCACCATGAAAATAATCAACAACACCAGCATTACATCTACAAATGGAGTCACATTAATTTCGCTCATAGGTTCTTTAGATGAACGATTTAATTTAAAAGCCATTTTAAATTATTGTTAAAAATCTTTTTGAAAAATTTTCTAGTTTTTGAGTATATTTTTTTGAGTCAGTATTAAATTTATTATAAGCAACAACTGAAGGAATTGCTGCCAACAAACCAAGGGCTGTAGCAAAAAGGGCTTCTGCTATGCCAGGTGCTACTATAGCTAAGCTGGTATTTCTTGATATAGCTATTGATTGGAATGAGTTCATTATTCCCCAAACAGTTCCAAATAAACCAATAAAAGGAGCAGTAGATCCTACAGTCGCTAAAAATGTAAAACCTTTATCAATTTTAGACATTTGTTTTTCAATACCAACTTCTAAAAACGTACTCATTCTTTCACTTAAATTGTTTTTGGATTTCTTTTTTAATAAACTTTCCATAGCATCCTGAAAAACTACTGCCATAGGATCATCAACTTTTGCAGGTAAGCTATTATAAAAAGTTTCTGCAGATTTAGAGTTCCAAAATTTTTCCTCGAAATCTTCTGATGATTTATTTATTTTTTTAAATAATTTAAACTTTTCAATAATTACCGCCCAGGAATAAATTGAACAAACTATAAGAATTATAATTACTGATTTAACAACTATATCAGCCCTTAAGAATAGGCTCAGTAAAGAAAAATCAGTATTAGTTCCTAATCCAACAGCTTGTGACGCGATATCAGCTTCCATAATTACTCTTCACACTTAAATGTGTCATGATTTTGTCTTATATCTTTGGCTATTCTTCTATTTTATAAGTTTCATAGTAAAAGCTAGCTATTAAAATTGCGTCCGCTTTATTAGAGTCTTTTTTTCTTGATAATTGACCTGAAAAATAAGGAAAAATCTCGATTGCTCTTGTTCTGCTTGCATCTTTCTCTGAATTTATGAGATTAAAATATTTTTTCCATTTTGCTGGTCTTACAAAATACATTGGTAATTGCATTGCTGAACATATGCCTTTTAAAATACCAAATGATTGACCAAAATTAAACATACTGGTCACTCCTTGACCTGGCATAGCTGATACTTGCTCTATAACTACTTTAATATCTTTTTTATCAAGCTTTTTAATTCTTTCTGAAATTTCATTAAAAATTTGAGAACCGTTGACTTGTTTTTTATTTTTTTTCCCCTCTGTCATCGTTGGCATTTCTACCACATCAATTATTTTTCCATCATCAAAAAAGCAAATTGATCCTGATATACCTGGGTCAATTCCAATTACTAGCATTAGTTTTTTCCAAAATTAACATTTGAAAAAACACTTTGCACATCATCATCGTCTTCTAGATTTTCTAAAAAGTCGATAATAGATTCTTCTCTGTCCTTTTTAACATTAACGCTATTTAGAGGAACCCATTCAATATCAGTTGAAATAAAATTTGAAATTATTTTCTCTAATTTTTTTTTCACATTATAAATTTCACTCATAGGACATTGAATTTCATGAAATTCATCATGAGAAATACATTCATCTGCTCCAGAATCAATTGCAAGTTCAAATATATTTTCCTCAGAAATTTCTTTTTTATCAATCTTTATAATACCTAATTGATTAAAATTATGTGATGCAGACCCTTGCGTACCTAAGCTTCCGCCATTTTTCTGAAATATAGTCCTTACATTTGAGGCAGTTCTATTTTTATTATCAGTTAAAGTTTCAACAATTACAGCAATCTTGTCTGGCCCGAACCCCTCGTATCTTAAATTTTCAAAATTAGATTCTGCATTAGCTGAAGATTTATCAATTGCTCTTTCAATATTGTCTTTAGGCATATTGGCAGATCTTGCGGCCTGAATTGCAGATCTTAATCTCGGATTCATTGCTGGATCTTTATCGCCAAGTTTTGCTGCAACACTTATTTCCTTTGATAATTTAGAGAATATTTTAGATCTCTGCTTATCAGCTTTACCTTTTGAATGCTTTATACTTGCCCATTTTGAGTGACCTGACATAATTTTCTAAGTATTTTTTAATTGGCCTCCACAAATATAACTTTCAATATTATTTGCTAATCCAGTTTCTATATTACAATCAACAATAACACCACACAAAGAAGCATCACCTATTGCTGGAAAATGTTTTGTTGAATTTTTCTTTAAAAATCTATTCAATGAGTTGTCCTTGTTCATGCCTATAACAGAGTTATAATCTCCACACATCCCAGCATCTGTTTGATAACCTGTGCCACCATTTAATATTCTTGCATCATTAGTTGGAATATGGGTGTGAGTTCCAACAACTAAAGAGGCTTTACCATCAAAAAAATGACCAATTGCATTCTTTTCACTCGTTATTTCGCCGTGAAAATCAACTACTAATAAATCAAAATCTTTTTTTAATTTATATTTTTTCATAAATTTTTCAGAAATCTCAAAAACATCCTCACATTTTTTCATAAAAACATTTCCCATTAAATTAAGTACTCCAATTTTTATATTCGTTTTTGTAGTATAAATATTAAAACCTTTTCCTGGAGCTGGTTCAAAAAGGTTTTTTGGACGTAACAACCTTTCTTCTTGTTCTATGAATTCCATTATTTCTTTTTGATCCCAAACATGATTGCCTGTAGTAATCACATCTACACCACAATTAAAAAAATCTTGGCATATTTCTTTCGTTAAGCCCACACCTTGTGCCGCAGCATTTTCACCATTAACAATTACAAAATCTATTTTTCTTAATTTTATTTCACTTAAAAGACTATTCATCAATTTTGAACATCCTGAGATTCCCACAACATCCCCTAGAAACAATATTCTCATTTTAAAATTTCCTTTTCAGTAATTATGTAGTCTAATTTTTTATCATGGTAATTTATTGGAACACTTTTTAATTGTTGGTAAGAAAAAGCTAATCCAATTTTAATAACTTTTTTTGTTTTTTCAATTTTTTCAATATATCGATCATAAAATCCACCACCATAACCCAATCTATTTAAACGATTATCATAACCAACCAGTGGAACTAATAAAATATCTGGATAGAATATTTTTGATGAAATTGGTTCGGGTATGCCATATTTATTGATCTTTAATGGATCATTATTCGACCACTTAAAAAAATCCATTTGGTTATTTCTTTTTATAATTGGCAATGATATTTCATAATCTTTCTTTTCTAATAAATCTAAAATTTCCAAATCATCAATTTCAAAATTAGAGGGATAATAGCCACCAAGACTCTTAGAATTTAATTTACTTGTTTTTAGAAAAGAAAAAAATTTGTCTAAACTAATTTTAAAATTTTTATTAGTATTATTTTTTCTTAATTCTATAATTTTATTTCTTATCTTGGATTTATTCACAAAAAATTTATTGAGATATATTTTCTAACTTCGCCTTTTCAACAAAATTAGATATTTCATCTGCAGCCTCATCAATTAACTGTTCATATTTTTTATGATTAGCTTCAATTTCATTTTTGAAATTTAGATGATTTGTGTTTAATTCTTTGATTTCTTCTTCTTTTTTATCTCTATAATCATAAATAAGAGACTTCAATTCTTTAAATTTATTTGAAAGGTCTTTTAATTCATTTCTTTTTAAATCAACTTTTTTTTTAGTTTCATAGTATTCATCCATAATTTTAACAGCTGTAATTAAAAGTAATTTATTTTCCCCTAAATTTCCTAAGTTATTTTTTAAATCATTAAATTTTTGATTAATGTGAATTAAAAGTTCCTCAAGATGATCTTCCTGTCCATCTTCACATGACAATAAAAACTCTTTATTATTAAATTTAATACTTACATTTGCCATTTGTCTATCTCTTCTAACAAGGTATCTGTTTCTTGATTTAATTCATCAATTTTTTCAGAGAATTCTGTCTGTTTTTTTTGTTCTAATTTTTCCTTATTTTGAATTTCTTCAAGTTTTTTGCTTAAACTTGCATGATCATTTAGTAATGATTTATATTTATCTTCTAGTTGAGATTTTTCAATTTCTAATTGAGTTTTTTGGGAACTCAAATTTTCAATATTATTTTGCATATTAGAATTGCCTAGATCTAAATTTTTTAATTCATCTAAAGCGTTGTTTAATTTTTTTTCTTTTTCGTTTATAGAATTCATATATATATGTTTATATTATTAAATAGATTCTTCTTAGTCTAGTCAGGATAATTTTTGAACAAACTACACAATGATTTAGCAAATTGCATCAGATTTTTATCAATTGATGCTGTACAGAAGGCAAATTCTGGTCATCCAGGTATGCCAATGGGCATGGCTGATGTTGCAACAGTGTTGTTTAAAGATTTTTTAAGATTTAATCCTAAAAATCCAGATTGGTTAAATAGAGACAGGTTTGTTTTATCAGCAGGTCATGGCTCTATGCTTCTTTATTCTTTATTACACTTAACTGGATACAAAAGTATTTCACTTAATAGTATTAAAAGATTTAGACAACTTAACTCAATATGTGCAGGACATCCAGAGTACCATCCTAAAACTGGTATTGAAACAACAACTGGACCGCTAGGTCAAGGAATTGCAAATGCAGTTGGCTTTGCGATAGCTGAAGAAATTTTAAAAAAGAAATTGGGTAAAGAAATTATTGATCACAAAACTTATGTATTGGCTGGGGATGGTTGTTTAATGGAAGGAATAAGTCATGAAGCAATGAGTTTAGCTGGCCATTTAAAACTTAAAAATTTAGTTATGCTTTTTGATAACAACTCAATATCAATCGACGGACCAACTAGTCTAGCAGTATCAGATAACTTTAAAAAAAGATTTGAAAGTTATGGTTGGGACTACATTCTTGTTAATGGTCACGATGAAAAAGAAGTTTTTAAAGCTTTGAAAAAAACTCAAAATGCAAAAAAACCAACTATTATTTCTTGTAAAACTAAAATTGGTTATGGCTCACCAAACAAATCAGGTAAATCTTCATCTCATGGAAGTCCTATTGGACTAGATGAAATTAAGCTTGTAAGAAATGCTCTAAGTTGGAATTATAAGCCCTTTCAAATTCCAAATAAAATTTTAAACGAATGGAGAAAAATTGGTAAAAGAGGCCAGCTACTTGAAAATAAATGGAATAAAAATTATAAAAAGAAAAAGAAAAAAATAGACAAGGTACTTAAAAATAATTTTACAAAAGTTTTAAAATCTGAAAAAAAGAATGCTCTTAAACAGCTAAAAAGTTTGGCTACTAGAAAATCTTCAGAATTAACTCTCAATGCACTAACTAAAGAAAATAATACTTTAATTGGTGGTTCTGCTGATTTAGCAGGATCAAACAATACTAAAACAAAACACCATAGAATAACTAAACCAGGTGACTTCAACAGTGATTATATTCACTACGGGGTAAGAGAACATGCAATGAGTGGAATAATGAATGGTCTTGCTCTACATAGCAATTTTATTCCATATGGTGGAACATTTTTAATATTTTCAGATTACTGCAAACCATCAATACGATTGTCAGCATTAATGGAACAAAGAGTAATTTATATTATGACTCATGATTCCATCGGTCTTGGAGAAGATGGTCCAACCCACCAACCAATAGAACAATTATCAGGTTTACGATCTATTCCAAATCTAAATGTTTTTAGACCAGCAGACAGAATAGAAACTATTGAATGTTGGGAACACGCGCTAAAAAGTTCAAAAACACCAAGTGTTTTATCTTTAACCAGACAAAATCTTGACCCAATAAGAAAAAAATATTCTAACGTCAATAAATGTTCTTTGGGAGCTTATGAGGTTTTTCGAACAAATAAAAAAATTCATTTAACCATAATTGCAAGTGGTTCCGAGGTTAATTTAGCAATTGAAACCAGCCACAAATTAGCCAAAGAAAAAGTTTACTCTAAAGTTATATCAATGCCGTGTCAGGATCTTTTTGACTCACAATCTACTGCTTACAAACAAAAAATTCTTGATGAAACTAAAATAAAAATTTCTATTGAAGCTGCATCAACAGATTGTTGGAAAAAATATGTGGGTGATGAGGGTTTAACTTTTGGTATTGATACTTTTGGTAAAAGTGCACCATATAAAGAAATTTATAAACATTTTGGTTTAACATCAACAAACATTGCAAATAAATCAAAAAAATTGATAAAAAGGTAAAAATGACAATAAAAGTTGGAATTAATGGAATGGGAAGAATTGGTAGAATGGTAATTAGAGCGATTATTGAAAGCCAAAATAAAAATATAAAAATAAAACACATTAATAACAGGTCTAACTCTGAAACAAGCTGTGCCTTAATTAAATACGATTCTATTCATGGAAAATTTAATGCAGAACTTGGTTATGATGAGAATCATTTGATTATAAATAAAAATAAAATCACTTTTTCTCAAGAATCTAAAATTGAAAATATTAATTGGAAAAAATTTGATGTTGATTATGTTTTTGAATGCACTGGAAAATTTAATTCAAAAGAAAAACTATTACCTCATATTAATAATGGCGCAAAAAGAGTTATTGTTTCAGCACCTTGTAAAAATGCAGACAAAACAATTGTGTTTGGTGTTAACGAAGATCAGCTTACTAATAATGATCAAATAATTTCTGCTGCTTCATGCACCACAAATTGTTTGGCGCCTGTTGCAAATACTCTTCATAAAAATTTTGAAATTGAAAAAGGTTTTATGACAACAATTCATGCATTTACTAGCGATCAAAGAATTTTGGATAATTCTCATAAGGATCCTAGAAGAGCAAGATCTGCGAGCCAATCTATAGTTCCAACATCCACAGGAGCTTCAAAGGCTATCGGAGAGATAATTCCCTCATTAAAAGGTAAATTAGAGGGTGTTGCTATGAGAGTTCCAACTCCAAATGTTTCTCTTATTGAATTAGTTTTTTGTACTAAAAAAGAAATAAATATAGAAAAAATTAATAATACTTTTAAAGAAGTATCAAAAAATCAATCTAAAAAAATTTTAGAAATAACATCTGAAAAACTAGTTTCTATTGATTTTAATCATAATTCAGCATCAGCAATTGTGGACTTATCTCTTACTAGTGTGGTAGATAAAAATATGGGAAAAATTTCAGTCTGGTATGATAACGAATGGGGATTTTCAAACAGAATGTGTGATATAGCAGAATACGTTCACAAAATCTCTTAATGAAAAGTATCAAACAAGAGAAAAATCTTAATGGTAAGAAAATATTATTAAGATTAGATTTAAACGTACCTTTAGATAACGGTGAAATTACTGACACTACAAGAATTGACAAAATTATTCCTACTTTAAAATTTCTAATTTCTCAAAATACAAAAATTATAATTCTTTCCCATGTGGGAAGACCAAAAGGCAAAGTTGTAAATGAACTTTCGCTAAAACCAATATGTGAAAATTTGGAAAATAAATTAAATCAAAATATAAGTTTAATTTCAAAAAATATTAAAGAAATGAACAACAAAGACTTATTTACCAATTCTAATGAAAAAATTATTATGTTAGAAAATATTAGGTTTTATTCTGAGGAAGAAAAAAATGATCAACAATTCGCAGAACATCTTGCAAGCTTAGCAGATATTTACGTAAATGATGCTTTTTCATGTTCTCATAGAGCGCACTCATCAATTCATGAAATAAGAAATTTTTTACCTTCATATTCTGGATTACAACTTGATATTGAGGTCAATGCTCTAAAGAAGATCACTTCAAATATAATAAAACCTATTACCTGTATAATTGGAGGCTCTAAAGTCTCAACTAAGATCAATATAATTAAAAATTTAATACCTAAGTTTGATAACATTATTATCGTGGGTGGAATGGCTAATAATATTATTAAATATATGGGTAATAATATAGGAAAATCACTACATGAGAACAACACAGACTCAATTATTGAGGAAATCTTTTCACTTTCAAAAAAAGAAAATTGTAAAATAATATACCCAAAAGATGTTGTTGTTGCAAAAAATTTTGATGGGTCTCCTAAAAATAAAAAGGTTAATGAAGTAACATCAGAAGAGATGATTTTAGATATTGGTCCAAAAACAATCGAATTGATCAATGATACTATTAATAACAGTAAAACAATTTTGTGGAATGGTCCTGCTGGATATTTTGAAAATCCAAACTTTGCTAATGGAAGCAATAAAATTGCAAAAAAAATAATTGAAAGGAATAAAGCTAAAGAAATTTATTCTGTTGCTGGAGGTGGAGACACAGTTGCATTATTAAATAGTTTACATTTAATAAATAGTTTTGATTTTGTTTCAACTGCAGGTGGAGCTTTCTTGGAATATCTTGAAGGAAAAGAACTTCCTGGTATAAAAGTTTTAAATTAAAATGACTGAATTAAATAAAATTGCTCTTAAAATACTTTCTGACGGTAAAGGAATTCTTGCAGCAGACGAAAGTAACGGAACAATGACCAAAAGATTAGAATCAGTAAATATTACATCAACTTCAGAAAATAGGCTTCTTTTTAGAGAAACCCTTTTTTCATCAGAATGTATGACCGAATGTATTGGTGGGGTAATTTTATATGATGAAACAATAAATCAATCTTCAATTTCTGAAAAAAAAATCCCTACTTTAATTTCAGATTCAGGTGCGGTGCCAGGAATTAAAGTTGACACTGGTGCAAAAGTTTTAGCAAATTCATCTGAGGAAAAAATTACAGAAGGTTTGGATGGATTAAGAGAGAGATTAAAAGAATATTATCTACTTGGAGCAAGATTTACAAAATGGAGAGGTGTTTATAATATTAGTGAAAAATATCCCAGCAAGCTTGCAATTAATTCTAATGCTCATGCTTTAGCAAGATACTCTGCTCTTGTTCAAGAATGTGGAATGGTTCCAATTGTTGAACCTGAAGTATTAATGGATGGTGATCATTCAGCAGATGATTGTTTAATTAAAACATCTGAAGTTATTCAAAAATGTTTTGATGAATTAATAACTCACAAAATTGATCTGACAGGGATTATTTTAAAACCAAATATGATCCTTGCAGGAAATAAATCAAAAAATAAAATTTCTAATGAAGAAGTGTCATTCAAAACACTTGAGTGTCTTAAAAAATCTGTTCCAATTGAAGTGCCTGGAGTTGCTTTTTTATCTGGCGGCCAATCTGAAATAGAAGCAACAGAAAATTTAAATCTAATTAATAAGAATAATAATACTAATTTTATAATGACCTATTCATACGGAAGAGCTTTACAACAAAGTGCTCTAAAATTTTGGTCAAAAAATATTAAAGATGTTAAAGGAACACAAAATGTGTTCAATCATAGAGCAAAAATGAACACTTTGGCTGCTCAAGGAAAATGGTCTAGCGATCTTGAAAATAAATAAAAAAAAATTTATTTATCTTATTTCTCCCAATAATATTTCTACTAATTTCTATAAAAATTTAAAATTAGTTTTGAAAACTGGTAAAATTGGTTTTTTTCAATTGAGGCTTAAAAAATATTCATTTAAGCAAAAAATGTTAATTGGAAAAAAAATTAAGCAGATATGTATAAAAAATAATGTGAAATTTTTGGTAAATGACGATCCTATTCTTGTGAAAAAGCTTGGTGCTGATGGTTGTCATTTAGGGCAAAAAGACATTAAAATAAATGAGGCAAGAAAAATAATAGGAAACAAGATAATAGGAGTTACCTGTCATAATTCTATCAAACTGGCAAAGACTGCTGTCAAAGAAAAAGCTAGTTATATTGCCTTTGGCGCTTTTTTTTCAACTAAAACAAAAAAAGTAAAATTTAAAGCCACAACTAAAATTTTGAATAAAGTAAAAAAATTAACCAAAACACCAATAGTTGCAATTGGAGGTATCAATAATAAAAATTATAAAAAACTGTTATTGAACAAAGCTAATTTATTAGCTATTTCAAGCTACGTTTGGAATAATAAAAAATATAAACCCTTAGAAGCAACGGAAAAATTAAAATGAAAATAAATGCTGGCGAAATAAGAGTGGGAATGCTTTTAGAATATAAAAATGACTTATGGCAAGTACTTAAAACTCAACATGTAAAACCTGGTAAAGGTGGAGCATTCGCTCAGGTGGAAATGAAAAGTGTTGGAAAAAATACAAAATTAAATGAAAGATTCAGATCTAGTGAGTCAGTGGAAAAAGCATCACTAGAAGAAACAAATTTTAATTATCTTTATGATGATGAAAATAATTATATATTTATGGATCCCAAAACATTTGAACAAATAGAAATCAAAAAAGATATTGTTGGAGAAAAGGGAAAACTATTAACTGAAAATCTTGAAGTTTCTGTGAGTTTTTATAATGAAAACCCAATTTCAATTGAACTTCCAAATCAAGTTACATGCAAAATTGAAATAACTGATGTTGCATTAAAAGGTCAAACAGTTTCATCATCATACAAACCTGCAATACTAGACAATGGGTTAAATATTCAGGTACCACCTTTTATCGACTCTGGTGATGAGGTGATAGTTGATACAAGAACCCTGGAATATATAAAAAAGATATAAACTCAATGATTTCTATTTCTGCAAATCTAAACATAATGATTAAAGCTGTGGAAAAAGCTTCCAAATCAATAATCAGAGATTTTGGTGAGGTTGAAAAGTTACAAGTTTCAAAAAAAGGACCCAAGGACTTTGTAACGAAAACTGATAAACATGTTGAAAAAATTTTGATTGAAGAACTATCAAAAATAAAAAAAAATTACTCCTTTGTTACTGAAGAGTCAGGAATTATCAAAAATAAAGATAAAGACAATACTTGGATTATTGATCCAATTGATGGAACTACTAATTTTCTTCATGGAATACCTCATTTTGCAATTTCTATTGGTCTTAAGTCTAAAGGTGAAATGATTAGTGGTTTAATATTTGATCCAATTAAAGATGAAATGTTTTTTGCAGAGAAAGATAAAGGAGCTTTTTTAAATAATCAAAGGTTGAGAGTTTCAAAAAAAAGTGCTCTTGATGAATGTTTATTTTCAAGTAACCATGAAGGTGTTAAGTTTAGCAGTCTTAATATGAGATGCAGTGGATCTGCTGCATTAGATCTAGCTTATGTTGCCTCTGGTAGGCTTGATGGTTATTTTCAAAATAAAATTAACCTATGGGACGTAGCCGCAGGATCATTAATGGTAAAAGAAGCTGGTGGAATAGTTAATAACCTAGATCAATATGATACTTATAATATTGATATTAAGGCCTCAAGTGCCGCAATAAATGATAAAATGTTGGAAAATTTAAAGAACTTTTAATTGTGTTCTAAAATTCTTTTGCTATAAGTCTCGTTATGAAAAAAGACATACACCCTAAATACCACTCAATAAAAGTCGAAATGACAGATGGAACTCAATTTGAAACAAAATCAACTTGGGGAGCTGAAGGTGATGTTTTAAAATTAGAGATAGACCCAAAGTCACATTCTGCTTGGACCGGGGGGAAACAAAAACTAATGGATAAAGGTAGAATTAGTAAATTTAATAAAAAATTTCAAAACTTTAAATCAGATAAAAAAAATTAGATGTCAAACGCACCATTAATGCCAATGGCTACAGCTGTTTGGCTCGTTGAGAACACAACATTGACTTTCAAACAGATTGCAAATTTTTGTAATCTACATGAAGTAGAAATTCAGGGTATTGCAGATGGTGAAGTTGCAAAAGGAATTAAAGCCTACAATCCAATAATCGCAGGCCAACTTTCTAGAGAAGAAATTGAGTTGTCGTCAAAGGATGAGGATAGGCCTCTAGCAATTAAGAATACAGACATTGAAATTTCGAATACAGAAAAAAAAGTAAAGAAATATATTCCTCTTTCCAAAAGACAAGATAAACCAGATTCAGCTTTATGGCTTTTAAAACAACATAACATGTTGAAAGATTCTCAAATAGCAAAACTAGTAGGGATAACTAAAAATTCAGTAACATCAATTAGAAATAAAAGCTATTGGAACTATAATAATCTTAATCCAAAAGATCCTGTTGCATTAAATCTATTCAGTCAAAAAGATTTGATTGATGCACTGGAGAAAGCTGAGAGAAGAATTAAGAGAGAAAAAAAAGAAAAAGAAAAACAAAAACAAGCTAATGCAGCTTCTGTATAATGAATAAAACTAATAGACATAAAATTATAAAAGTGCTAATTAACCATTCTTTTAAAAAGTTATGAAAATAGAAGTTAAAGATAATAATATTGAACAAGCTTTAAGAGTCTTAAAAAGAAAACTCCAAAGAGATGGTTTTTTTAAAGTTATCAAATTAAAAAATACATATGAGAAGCCTTCTGAAAAGAAGAAAAGAATTCTACAAGAAAATATTAAAAGAGTTAAAAAGTTAAATAAACTTAAAAATAGAATTTAAGTATACCGCGGGGTGGAGCAGTCTGGTAGCTCGTCAGGCTCATAACCTGAAGGTCGGCGGTTCAAATCCGTCCCCCGCAACCAATCCCAGTTAAATTTTAAAATTAGATTTTTTGCTATCAATCAGAAATGCTTTAACAGTCTCTTTTGTGAGCTGATCAAATGACTTTCCAAAGTTTTCTATTTTTTCAATAGTTGCAGGTGGCACTGTAATAATGTGACAACCCAGTTGTTTAGCTTGTAAGTAGTTATATGGCTCCCTAACACTTGCCCATAAAATTTCCACATTTCTAAATTTTTTAGCTAATGAAATACTTTTTCTAAATTCAGGAACTGGGTCTTTTCCTGTATCCCCTGCTCTTCCTGCAAATATAGAAATAATCACTTTAGTTTTTTTATTAATCAATTTTAAAATTTTTTCAGTTTGTTTTGCACTGTAAATTGCAGTTATATTTAGCTTAATATTTTGACCGTTTAATTCCTTAATAATTCTTCCCATGAATTTACCTTTGGAATTTGCTACTGGTACTTTAACATAAATATTTTTTGCCCAAGTATTTATTTGAATTGCTTGTTTCTTCATCTCATTGTATTCATCAGCAAACACTTCAAGTGAGACTGGTTTATTTTTACAAATTTTTAAGATTTTTTTTGAGTAAGATTTATAATCATTTGCACCAGCTTTTCTCATCAAACTTGGATTTGTAGTAAATCCTTTGACAATCTTTTTTTTATTAAATTTTTTAATTAAGCTTAATTCTGCAATGTCACAAAATATTTTAGTTTTCAATTAATTACCTACAAGTTTTTAGTAATATCTTCTGTCATTTTTTTTGCATCAGCAAATAACATAAGTGTATTTTCTTTATAAAATAGATCGTTATCAATACCTGCGTATCCAGGTGAAAGGCTTCTTTTTACAAACAAAACAGACTTACACTTTTCAACATCTAGTACTGGCATACCATAAATAGGGCTTTGTGGATCTGTTTTTGCAACTGGATTGGTTACATCATTTGCACCTATTACAAAAGCAACATCAGCATTTGCGAAATCATTGTTTATTTCCTCTAATTCAAAAACTTCATCATATGGAACATTGGCTTCAGCCAATAAAACATTCATATGACCTGGCATTCTTCCTGCAACAGGATGAATAGCATAAGAAACTTTTATGTCATTTTTTTTCAATGTATCAACCATCTCTCTTAAAGCATGTTGTGCTTGAGCAACAGCCATACCATAACCTGGTACAATGATAACTGATGAAGCATTCTTCATTAGAAAAGCAGCATCATCTGCGTTTCCACTTTTTACTGGTCTTTGTTCTTTATTTTGTGCTGAACCTGATTGTTCAGTTGCACCAAATCCACCTAGGATTACATTAAAGAATGATCTATTCATTCCTTTACACATAATATACGATAGGATTGCTCCAGAAGAGCCAACTAAAGCTCCTGTAATTATTAAAGCAGTATTTTCTAGAGTAAATCCAATTCCTGCAGCTGCCCAACCAGAGTAAGAGTTAAGCATAGAAATTACTACCGGCATATCTGCACCACCAATTGGAATTATTAAAAGAAAACCAATTAAGAAAGAAATAGCCAATAGTATCCAAAATAGACTTGATGCTTGAGTGGAGCAAAGCAAATAGGTTATAATTATTATCGAAATTAATATCAAAGCATTAAGAAGATGTTGTCCTTTAAACGTTATAGGTGATCCTGACATTATTCCTTGAAGTTTCAAAAAAGCAATAATTGAACCTGAAAAAGTTATTGCGCCAACTGCTGCACCGATTGACATTTCAATCAAGCTTCCAAGTTTAATGTTGCCTGGAGATCCTAAATTAAAAGCTTCTGGATTTAAAAAAGCAGCTATTGCAACAAATACTGCTGCAAGCCCAACTAAACTATGAAAACCAGCAACCAACTCTGGCATCGCTGTCATTGGTATTTTATAAGCTATAAAAGCACCAATTAATCCTCCTATTAAAAGAAAGATTAAAACAACTACTAATCCAGTTGAAAAATTACCAATTGATAAAAAAGTAACTGTGATTGCAATAATCATTCCTAAAATTCCAAAGAAATTTCCTTGTCTAGAAGTCTCTGGTGAAGAAAGTCCTCTTAAAGCTAAAATAAATAATACTCCTGAAATTAAATAAAAAATAGCTGATAAATTTGCTGAAATCATTATTTATCCCTTTTCTTTTTTTTATACATTGCAAGCATTCTTTGCGTTACCAGAAAGCCCCCAAAAATATTAATTGCCGCTAATGATATTGCTAAAAAACCAAAGATACTTGAAGCGTTAAATATAGTGTCAGAGTTTCCAGCTAATCCTGCAATAATTGCCCCAACAATAATCACTGATGAAATAGCATTTGTAACAGACATTAAAGGTGTATGTAGCGATGGAGTTACACTCCAAACCACATAATATCCAATGAAAATTGAAAGGATAAAAATACTTAATCTAAATATAAAAGGATCTATTTCCATAATTTTATTTTATTAAAGTTTTTTTAATTATCTCATCATCCAAATTTATATTGATCTTTTTATTTTCTTTATCATATAAATTTGAAACGAAGTTAAATACGTTTTTTGCATATAAATTTGATGCAGAAGTTGGTAGTTTGTTTAAAATATTGCTTTCCCCCATTATTTTAACACCATCTCTATATACAACTTCATCAACTTTAGTATGCGCTGTGTTACCACCTTGAATCGCTGCTAGATCATAAATTATTGACCCAGACTGCATATTATTAATCATATCTTCTTTAATAATTATTGGTGCTTTTTTTCCTGGAATTAAAGCTGTACAAATCACAATATCTATTTTTTTTAATGTTTCTGATAATAATTCTTCTTGTTTCTTCTTAAAATCATCTGATGCTTCTTTAGCATAACCTCCCTCGGTCTCTAAATTCTCTGCACCTTCAACTGTTAAAAATTTTCCCCCCAAACTTTCAACCTGTTCTTTTGAGGCCATTCTAACATCTGTTGCAAACACAATTGCTCCCATTCGTTTTGCAGTCGCAATTGCTTGTAATCCCGCAACCCCTGCACCAACTACTAATACTTTTGCTGCTGGGATTGTACCTGCCGCAGTCATCATCATTGGAATTGCTTTCTCAAAATTAGCAAACGACTCGACTACTGCTTTATATCCTGCAAGATTTGCCTGTGAAGATAATATGTCCATAGACTGAGCTCTTGTAATTCTAGGAAGTAGCTCGAGTGAAAAAATGTTAATATTTTTTTTAACTAAATTATTTATCTTATCATTATTATCATACGGATTTAGGACCCCAATAAAAGTTTGATTTACTTTTAATAATGAACTTTTGTCATCATCTAATAAAGCTAATTGAGCAATAATATCTGCATTTGTTATTATTTCTTTTTCATCTTTTAAAATTGATACTCCAAAATCCTTATATTCTTCATCTTTAATTCCAAGATGACTTCCATAATTTTCAGATAAAGAAACTTCAATACCAAGTGAGATATATTTTTTTGCAATCTCGGGAGTTATTGCAATTCTTTTTTCAATTTCTTGATTTTCTAAAATAGAAGCAATTTTCATACATCTATATTATAGTAAGAATATTGCCATTAAAACTAAAACACCAATAACTGCGACCGTTCCCCACAACACAAATTTTGTAAAATTGTTCCAGGTATTTTTATGGTTTTGATTATCCATAAAAATTACTTTTGTCTTGCTTTAAACTTTGGGTTAGTTTTATTAATGACATAGACCCTACCTCTTCTTCTAACTAATTTAGAGTTTAGGTCTCTTTTTTTTATAGACTTTAATGAGCTTTTAATTTTCATAAATTTGGACCTTTAATAAACGAACTTATATAATCTTTCAAATGTATTTTTCCATATCTTCGAATTATTTGGTTATTTAGACTAATTTTTGTTAATGCGGACGCAAATCTCTCGCCTTGTCTTGATTTAAGCATAATAATTTTAGAACCAAACAATTTAGCAACATTTTTAATAGAAAAGGCTTTTTTATTACTAATACTATAATGTGCACATTTATTCTTTTTCCATGCCTCATAACAGATCTCAACTGTATCACTTATATGAGTAAACCTTCTTGTTTGTGAACCAGGTCTAACAATTGTCAATGGTCTATTATTATTGTACTGATCTTCAAATATTCCAATGACAGTTGCCATAGCACCTCTTTTTATTTGTCTTGGACCATAAACGTTATAAAAATAAACTACTTCATACTTAAAATTAAACCATCTTTTTAAGTTTTCTAACAATTCTAAATTTTTTGATTTTGTAAAAGCATAAGGTGAAAGATTTTTGTCATTACCCTTATTTCCTAAACTAGCTGAAGTAGCTGAATAAATAAGTTTTATTGAATTATCAAGACAAAATTTAAAAACTGCTTTACTGCCTATTGAATTAGAGTCATAACATTTGTCAAATTCCTTAAAACTTTGGTATATTCTAGCAAATTCTCCAAAATGAAACACTGAGTGAATTTTATTTTTAAATTTATTCAATTTTTTATCTATGTCATGAGTATTGCCAACTAAATATCTTACTCTTTGATTTTTACTACTAATGTGGTTTTCTCTTTTTCCAGTTGAATAATTATCAAGGCTAATAATTTTCTTATTAGTTTTTTTTAAAAGCAACTCAATTAAATTTGAACCAACGAAACCAGCTCCACCAGTAACTATAATATGATTTTTCATTAAGATTAAATGCCTGGCAATGTCCTACTCTTCCGTGTCTTAAGACAAAGTACCATTGGCGCAGAAAGGCTTGACTTCCGAGTTCGGAATGGGATCGGGTATAACCCTTTCGCAATAATTACCAGGCAGTGGCACTTATACATATTCTTAAAATTGTGTCAAAGATAATATTGGGTAAAAACAAAAAAAATCATATTTATCATAAAAAATCTAATTTTTAATTGAATATAAAATGATGGTTTTAAGAGCAATAAATGCATCCTTAAGACCTATTTTTTTACCTTCCTCGTATGATCTGCCATTGTAAGTGATATGAAAACGGAAAAAAAAGTCATGACTTACACAATAGTTAATAAAACATCATTTAAATTTCCAACAGAAAGATATTTAAATTTTGTAAAGCATGGATATAAAGATTGTTAAACTCAATTTTATTTAAATCTTTCATAAATTATTCTAAAAATCACACTAACTATATGATAAAATTTTATTTTTTTTCCTTCTTCAAAAGTTCTACCATTATAACTTATTGGTAATTCGTAAAATTTTTTTCCTTTTTTAATTACTTTGCAAAGAATTTCAGCATGTTGTTCAAAACCATTTGTTCTTAAATTATTTTCATTGAGTAGCTTTTTTTTAAAGCAAGCATAGCAGGAATATATATCCGTAAAAGTAGTGTTATAAAGTAAGTTAAAAATTAAAGTAATAATCTTATTCCCAAATTTGTTCAGTATATTGTGAGATCTTGTGTATTCAGAATAATTAAAACGTGAACCAATAATTAAATCAGGTTCAAAACGATTAATTAATTTTATAAATTTTTTTAATTCAATAGGATCATATTCTAAATCAGCATCTTGAAAAAAAATATATCGACCTCTTGCTGTTTCTAACCCTTTTTTAATTGCATAACCTTTTCCTTGGTTAGAACCATAAGAGATTAAAGTTGTGTATAAACTTTTATTTTTTTCTAATATATCTTTTGTATTATCTGTTGAACCATCATCAATAATAATTATTTCATAATTGTTATTTTGTTCTGATATTTCTGAAATTCTATTTAATACTTTGAGAATAGTTTCGCTTTCATTAAAAGAAGGTATCAAAATAGATATGAGTATTTGGTCATTGTACATATTATCTTTAAGGGTTTGTTGTATATTAACTAATTATAAATTTAGTTTCTTTATTGAAAATTAAAAGAAAAATCAAGATTCAAGGGTTTTTATATTCACAAACTTTTTACCAATTTCTAAGTTATTTTTTTTTATTTCATCAAAAAAATTCCAAGCTAATACTAAAATGACTGATTTTTTTGAACTTTTTTTGGTTTTCGAAAAAATTGGAATTTTTACACCCGGAACAAATTTATTGTGTTTTAGATCATTGTCTTCAATTATATAGTCAATTTCATCTTTTATTCCAAAAAAATTTAGTGCAGTTGTTGCTTTTGCTGGTGCACCATAACCGACAAGATTTTCTCCGTCTTTTTTTATTTCTTTAATTCTATTTTTTACATTCTCTCTAATTTGATAAACTTTTTTTCCAAATTTCTCGTAAGTCTTAAAGTTTTTAATTCCAAAATTTTCTTCATCTTTAAGAATTTTTTTAACACTATTTTCAACTTTTTGATCTTTACTCTTCTTAATATATACTCTCAAAGAACCACCATGAGTATCTACTTTTTCTGCTTTATAAATTTTAACATTAAATTTTTTGAAAAAATTGATTAATGATGTTAGTGACCAATAATTATAATGCTCATGATAAATGTTATCAAAAGTAAGATCTTTTAGGGTATTCATTAAATATTGGACTTCAATAATAATTCTTCCCTTTTTACTTAAAAGTTTAATCATACAATAAGCCATTTCCTCTAAATTATCAGAGTGTGCAAAAACATTAGAAGCAAGAATTAAATCTGCATTCTTTTTTATTTTTTTTAAGTTTTTTTTAGTTAAAAAACCATTATAAGTTTTAATTTTTTTTCTGTTAGCTAATTTAGCTAAATTTTTAGCTGGCTCTACTCCAAGTATGTTTTTAAATTTTAAATCAGAAAAGGGTTTTAAAGCAACACCATCGTTACTACCAATATCAATTATATAAGATTTTTTTGAATTCAACTTAAACTCTTTTATATATTTATTAGCTGCTTTTATAAAATGATCTCTAAATTTTTTCGACGTTGATGATGTGTAAAGATAATTTGAAAACATCTTTTTTGGATTTACTGCAACAGAAAGTTGACAGTTATGACAATTACCACAATAATTAAGTTCTAAAGGATACATTTCGGTCTTTTCATCTTTTTTATTTAATAAATTATTTGCTAATGGTTGATATCCTAGTGAAACAACTCTTTTTAAATCTATGTTTCCACAGCTTCTACAATCAAATTTATAACAACTTAGTAAAAGATTTTTTTCATTCTCATTAACTAAAACATGTTTTATTGTATGTGTTACACCATAATTTTCATGCTCTCTTTCTCCTCTTACCAAATTAAGTAATATTGTGTCTTTAGTAAAAACCATAGTGTGTGCAACATTGGGCTTTATAGTTGACAATTGACCTTCATTAACAACTTTTGTTATTTTTGGTGAACTTGGATCTAGATTATCTTTAAATATTTCAATAATTTGACCCTTAACAAATAAACATTTTTGCTCTTGTTGAGGATGGTAATGATTAGCTCGTATTGTTCCTTTTTTTGAGTCAATTAGACCAATCATGTTAATTGGTTCTGAAAGTTCATAGTTACTAATTTTTCCCCTAAAATCTACAAATTCATTTTCTCCATTAGCTAAATGGTATATATCTTTAATTGAATTTTGTTTGGACCATTTAGTAATCATTTCCTCTATACATTCTTCGAGACCATAGAGAAACTTAAAACCAGTTTTCAATATTTTTTTATTTGATAAAGAAAAACCCAAATTAGGTATTTCATCATTTGTCTCTATAAGATTAACTTTTGGATTAATTTTTTTACAAATTTTAGCAACCTCTTTGACTGTAACTGTGTCTTTAGTTAAATTAAATATTTGTTTTGATATATTGTTCTTTTCCTCCATAAATTTAAAACATCTGGCAACATCTATTAGTGGAACAAGACTTTTTATCTGTCTGCCCCCAGAGTATAATTTCAGTGCTCGATTCTGGGAGGCCATTTTAGAAAAGAAATTGGCCATTATATCTATTCTTGCGGTATCTGTAGAATATCCATAAACTGATCCTAATCTCAAAATAATATAATTTTTTCCAGAGGAAATGAGTTGTTTTTCATTACAATCTTTTGATTTACTATAAGATAAAATTGGGGAAGTTTTTTCTGTTTCTGCAATATCTTTTTTTATTTTGTCAATACCCTCAAATACCACGTGTGAAGATGGCATTATAATTTTACATTTATTACTAATTGTATCTAAAATATTTTGTGTTCCTTCTTTTGCGACTTTCTTAATTTGAATATCACTTATTTCATTGCTCTCACTTTTTACTCTAGGTACATCGGTAATTCCCGCTAAATGGTGAACAATATCTGCATCTTTACAATATTTATAAATTAAATCTTTATCAAGAATATCTCCATGCACAAAGTTCATGTTCCAATTTCTGATTTGATTTATTCTTTCAGAGATAAATCTGTTGTCTATGATCGTAATTTGATCTTTCCAGCTATAGCCTGAATAAATTTTACATAACTCAGTTCCTATGTATCCTAATCCACCTGTTATGATAATTTTTTTCACAGTATTTACAATTTCAATGCGTTTTGTAAGTATTTTTTATCAAGATTGCAATCTTTATATCCATGCTTTACAATATTTTTCTGTTGGAAATTTAAAAGAATTTTTGTCCATCATATATTAATTATTTAATTTAGAAAAAAATAAATAGCTATTTTTTTTGTTAACTTTTATTTTATTATAACTACAAATAAAAGGGATATCCCAACATAAACGTCCTTGCCAACCATTTTTATTATTTTGAATATCAGGACGATATACTGATATAAATTTATTTTTACTAGAATTATCTATAAAAAATTTATTATCTATTTTTTCAATTCCCAAAAAAACATGTTTTTTATCTAAAATTCTTAAAATATTTTTGGAAAAATTAAATGATAATGAAATAATTACTAAGATCATAAATATTTTAATTGAAAATTTTTTATTAATATACGATTCAAAAGAGATTAAGAACAAGAAGGTTAAAAAATATGGTATTGCAAATCTATAAACAGGTGAAAATTTTAGCCAGAAAATAAAGCTTATAAAAATAAATAAGTATAAAAAAATTTTATATTTAAAAACTAACTCTATTTTATTTTTTTCTTTCTGTAATAAGACTATTAGCAATATAATTGGAACCAACATGGTAAAAATATTTACAATGATTTGAGAATAATTCCTGGCGAACCAAAAAGGTAACCAATTAAAATTAATCAAATAATCATTTTTTGAAAATACATTTCCAGAAGATGAATAACTTTTATTTATTAATTCAAGGTTTTCTCTTACTAGAAGAAAGTCATAATTAAACCAACCAACTTCTAGACAAGTAAATTTTGAAGGGAAAAAAAAACATCCCGTATAAAAAAATTGTTGAATAAAAAAGACAAGACCTAATATAAATATAAATATAAATTTTAATTTGAATAATTTTTTTTTAAGTAATTTAAAATTTATGCAAAATAAATAAAGAGGTAATAAAAAAATTGGAATTACACTAAACTTTATTAATATGGCAAAAACAGCAAAGCTAAAACAATAAAAAAAATAAAAATATTTTTCTTCTCTTATTTCAGTTTCTGAATATCTTAAAAAATATAATATTGTTAATACTGAGAATATGATAGCAGGTATATCGTTTCCATACTCAGATATTCTTGTAAATTTTAGAATAAAATAAAATAGACAAATTATTAAAAAATAAGTACTTGAATTTTTTTTAAATGATGTAAAAATTTTTTTTAAACTAAAAATAATGAATATAGAATATATTAAAAAAGCAGGCAATGTTAGAAAATTAAAATTATTATTTGGCAGAGAAAATATTGAAACTGTATTTAGCCAAATTGAATTATGAGTGAACGCTATATTAGAATTTGCCAAACCAAAAATAATTTTTTTTTCCATCATAGATAGGACATATGGTAAATGATAATATCCAAAATCTTCATGATATTTTTGACTTATCAAGATTGGCACTAATATTAAAAATAATATCAAATATAAATAATTATTTTTAAAAAATTTAGGTAAGTTAAAATTAAAATTTTTAATAAATAACAATAAACCTGTTAGTAAAATCGTAAAACTAACATAAAAATTAATTTTTATAAAAAAATGAGTAATAGTAATTAAAAAGCTAATAACTATAAATCCAAAAAAAATATTTACAAAAAAATTACTTTGTGTCCAATTAACCAAAATTTGACCATACCCCGCCAAAGACAAAAGGATTATACTGGAGATTATTAAAAGAAATATTATTTCTAAGATTATCATTATTTATATTGCTAAAGTTATAGATCAAACTTACATTTTTTATTTTTTTAATCTAGTAATCTTGTATGTATATTAATTTAATCAATCTTATTATAAATGTTTCTTTACAGAAATTTAAATATAGTTAGTTGCTTAAGTTTATATAAATCCAAAATGTAATCAATTTTTGATTAATTTTCCTTTTTCTAGAGAATAAATTACATCACATTTATTTAAATTTTCACGATTGTGTGAAATTATAATTATTGTTTTTTTTAATTTCAATTTACAAATATTTTCAATAATTATTTTTTCATTTTCTTCATCAAGTGCGTTTGTCGCTTCATCAAAAATTAAAATTTCTCTATCTAAATAAATTGACCTTGCAATTGTAATTCTTTGTTTTTGACCGGAAGAAAGTTTTTTAAATGTTAAGCCTGTATCTGTTTCTATTCCATTTGGTAATTCGTTAAGCATTTTATCTAATCTTGCAAATTTAATAGCCTCATCAAGATTTTTAATTGAGATTTTAGACTCAGAACCAAAGATAATATTATCTTTTATAGTACCATTTAACAAAAAAGTATCTTGAGAAGTTATATTGAAAAAATTTTGATATTTTCTTGCATCATTTAAATTTTCAACCTCCACATTATCAATAAATATTTGACCACTAGAAGGTTTAATTAGTCTGGTTAATAAATTTACAAATGTTGATTTCCCAGAGCCACTTTCTCCATAAATACCGATTAGATCATTTTTATTAATTCTAAAATTAAAATCTTTTAAAATCTTTTTTTCTCCATCATATGAAAATGAAATATTTTTGAATTTAATATTATCATTAAAAGTTATGATTTTATTATCATTTATTTTATCATAGTTGTTATCATCAAAAAAAATATTTTGTTTTTTTAAATTTGAATACTCCTCTATAATTGGAATTGATGGCTTTCCATATTTAATTTGCTGATATGATGTAAAAATTTTATTGAACGATGGAACAAGTCTATAGGCAACAGCAACATAAAATGTCAATGTTATTATGATTTCTTCACTAGCACTACCAATAAATCGCATTGATAATATAATCATTATCAAAACTAAAATTATAAATTGTTCTAATATGGCTTTTGGAAGTGTTGCTACAACTGAATTTTTTGAATCTATATTTTTTAAATTCTCTAACGGGATATTAATATTATCTAAAATTCTTTTAATCTTACCTAATATAAATATTTCTTTGATTCCATGTATAAGATTAAAGTTTAAATTAAAAATTTTTTCATTACTAACAATCCTCTCATTCGACCATAATTTAATTGACTTATTAATTTTCTTTAAAATAAGAGCAGCTAAAATAAATACTGGAACAATATAAATGATACCATTTGCATAACCTGAATAGATTACTAAAATAATAATCGCAAAAGATATAAAAATTTCTATTACAAGAATGATTATTGGCCTCACTATATTTGCTGCATAATTTTCTACTTCTAAAAAAGTTTGATGGAATATTTTTCCCATACCTTTTTGTACAAAAAATAAATAGTCTTGATGAAGTATTTTACCTAGTAGGTTTTTATACATATTAGATCTAAATGAATAAACAAATTTATATGTCAGTTGATTGGTGAAAATAATAATCAAATTTTTAAAGAGAAAAATTGAAAATAAAACTGTACAAAAAACATAAATTATATGTTCCTTTTTTGAAATGTTACCAATATCAATATAATTTGAAATAATTTCAATATTTTTAAGAGCCTCAGGATTTAACAAAAAAGTGACAAATGGTATTACAGCCGCAATTCCCATCATTTCTAAAATACTTTGAATTAATGAAAAAAAGATAATTATAAAAAAGGATAATTTGGTGTTATAATTTAGGTATTTCCATAAATTAGCAAAAATTTTCACTTAATAATCCTGATAAAACTTTTAATATTTAATAATATTTTTTAATTGTTTTAGTAATTCATTTTCATTTTGTTTATCATAGTTTAAACGTAAATTTTGATAATATTTTATAAAATTAGTATTCTTCTTCATTTTACTATTTACTAAAAAAATCTCATTATTATATTTTTTCTTAGATTCCTTCTTATCAACTATTGTTTCATGTAATTTTTCACCAGGTTGCAAACCAATTACGCTATATTTAAACTTATAATTGGGATTTATTCTTGATTTAATTCTGGCAAGATTTCTTGCTAAATTTAAAATATTCAATGGTTTTCCCATATTTAAAACAAAGATATCTTTTTTGGATTTAATTTCTGTCGTTTGAAGCACTAAATGACAAGCTTCAAGAATAGTCATAAAATATCTTGTAGCTCTAATGTCAGTTAAATTGATTGGATTATTTGTATTTATTTGTTCTAAGAAATTGTTTATAGCAGACCCAGAGCTACCAAACACATTGCCAAACCTTACTATATTAATAAAATTTTTGTTATTTTTGACTTTATTAAAATGTTGACAAATTTTTTCTGCTACTCTTTTTGAGTAACCCAATATCGACTTAGGATTTGCCGCTTTATCAGTTGATATCAAAACCATGTCACAAAAATATTTTTTAGATAAAATGCACAAATTATATGTAGCAAAAATATTGTTTTTAACAGCAGAAAAAATATTTTTTTCTAAAATATTTACATGTTTGTAAGCAGCAGCGTGAAAGATTATATCAATTTTTTCTTTTTTTATTATTTTTTCTAAAAAATTTATATTATTAATATCTAGAAGTTTAAATATTATTTTTTTATCACCAATCTTATTTTGTAAATTATAAATAGCTAATTCAGATTTATCTAATGCTATTACTTTTTTTACTTTTTGTTGTATTAGTTGTCTGCAAATTTCTGATCCTATAGTGCCTCCAGCCCCTGTAACTAAAATTTTTTTATTAACTAATTTTTTAATTTTTTTTATCTTAATTTGATCTCTATCCAAAATATTATTTATTTCATCGATCTTAAGATCATTAAAATTTATTTGATCAGATACTAAGAATTTTTTTTCTGGTAAAAAACGAACATCAAAAAAATTTTTTTTTATTTTTTTCAATATTTTTATTTGAGATTTTTTTTTTAAAGATGGTATAGTCAAATAAACTCTTTTAATTTGAGAATGTTCTTTAATTTTTAAAAGGTTTTCATAACTAATTACAGGTATTTCATTTATCAAAGAATTTTGTAATTTTAGATTATCATCAACAAAACACAAAACATCTTCATTATTCTTTTTTAATTCATTAAGAATTTGTTTTCCAGAATATCCAGCTCCATAAATTACTACTCCTGTTTTTATATAATTATTTTTTTTTTCATAGACAAATGATTGTAATTTAATATTTTTTTTTAATTTAAGTTCTTTTTTCATATAATAATCAATATTTTTAAATTTATAATTTCCTATTTGTGAGATGAGATTTTTGGTGTTAGCAATTGAATTTTGAATTTCTTCAATCTTATTTATTTTTATAAGCTTTTTTATTGGTATTTTAGCTAAATTTACAATGTCTTTTATTAGATAACCATTACCAGTTCCTATGTCATAAACTCCTTTAATGAATTTTTTATTTATAAAAAAACTATAAATTTTTCCAACGTCATCTAAATGAATAAAATCTCGAAGGGATAGCCCTTGATTAATAAGTGTTATTTTTGTTCGATTTTTTTTAGCCCTTATAATTTTCTCTATAAAAGAAAAATTATCAGCATGATATCCAAATGTATTAAATATTCTCATTATATAGTAGTCTTTGTTTTCTCTAAATGCATAGTTTATGATTATTTTTTCTGCTGCTAATTTAAATACAGAATACAATTCTCGATTAAAATGATCTTTTTTAGGATCACTAATATTTTCTGCAATTCTATATACAGATGCACTACTCGTATAAATAATTTTATTAATTTTATTACTAGGTATTTTTTCAAGTAATAATATTATTTTTTCTAAAGATAAATTGCAGAAGGTTTGATAATTATTCTTATTGAGATCATTTAATAGTCTGGAAGGATAAAAATTATTTAAAATTAAATTTATTTTTTTATATTTATTTATCTCATTATTTATTTTATTTATATTTAACTCATTTGCAGAGATGATAGCTGTATTTTTAAGATACCGATTACAAATTTTTGAAACTGAACTATTTTGGCCTATAATAATGTTCTTAATCATTAATTCTGAAAGTTAAAATTATTAAAATATAAAATAATAAAAATATTAAAAAAATTATATAAAAATTTAAGCTTGTATATAAAAAAAGTATAATTGGAAATACAGAAATTATTACAAGAATTAAATTTGTATAAAATAAAGAGAATTTTTTAATCAATAAGTGATGAATATGATTTCTATCACCTAAGAAAGTATTTTTACCTTTTGTTGCTCTTACAAAGGTCAAACGAACCAAATCTATTCCTGGTAGAAGTAGTAGAAAAAAAATTTCATCTGCAAAGACAATATTTTTTTCAACATTATATTCATATATAAATGAAACTGACACTATTATTCCTAGAAGAAAAATACCGCTATCCCCTAAAAATAATTTATTTTTAAGATTTAAAAATAAAACAAATATAATAAAAAAAATACTATATAAATAGAAAAAATTCATTCCACTTTTAAAAAAAAGATAAGAAAAAATTATGATAAAATTAATACACGACTGACCATTAATCCCATCATAAAAATTTAATGAATTAATTAAGATTAAAATACAAAATAGCGTAAAAAATATAGAAAAATTTTCAAAAAAAATATTTTTTTCTATAAAAGATAAAGATATAAAATTTATAATTAAATTTTCATTTAATAATAAAGATAAAAAAATTACAATTGATAAAAAAAATAATTTCTTATTTGGATTTAATTTATATTTATCATCATATAAACCTATAAAAAATAAGCTTAAAAACAATATTAAAATTGAGATAAATTCCCGAATACTAAAATTTAAATATTCAGTTGAAATAAATTGATCGAATAAGTTAATTTGAAAATAAAAATAAATAAAAAAATTAATTAATAAAATTATACCACCTAGAATTGGAGTTTTTTTTTTATGTAATTTTAGTTTTTTATCAGGCAAATCATAAATATTGAAAAATCTTACAAATTTTTCAATATTTAAAAAAATTATTGTATTTAAACTAATAAGTATCAAAAATAGCATTATCATTATTTATAAACTTTCTTATAACTATAAAAATAGATTCCTAATAAATAATAATTATTTATTGAAAGCCAATTATTGAAAAAATTTCCACCTGGTAAAAATGGGAATAAGCTGACAAATAATCCTATTGATACAATTAAAAAGCAATTTTTATCTTTTAAAAGTTTATCTTTTTTTATACAGGAATAAGCTTTTATAATTAAAAAAAGTAGGCCACAAAAATAAAAGATAAACCCCACAATACCTGTCTCTGATATAATTTGAATTACAATATTGTGTGGATGAGTTGAACATATCCCTATTTTTGGTTCATATTTTACACTTCTACAATAATATCTAAAGCCCTTGGGACCAGCTCCAAAAATTGGCTGATTTAAAAATAAATTATATGCAAGTTTATAATGACCAGTATGATCATTTGAAAATATTTGGATATTTTTAGTTATATTTTCTCTAATAGTTGGTAATTCCTCATTTGCTAAGTCTATTTTATTATCCAGAATTAAATTATTTGTAATTTGATTAAATGTTTTTACAAATAATCTATTAAAAGGATCAGATTTACCTATATTAATAGTTGCTGACAACGCAATGAACACAGCTAGTAAAGTTATTGATATTAACAATATTTTTCTTATCTTGGCTACAAGAAATACAACTAAAAATAAAAAGATGCACATTAACGCAAAAGAGGTCCTTTCACCCGAAAGGTATATGCAAATAAAATATAAACTAAAAAAAACTACTAAATAGTTTTTATTTTTACTAATATTAAGCTCTAAATAAAAAATTACCCACAGAACTACAAAAAGCAACTTAAGTAAAAAGCTTCCTAAAATTAATTCAGAACCAAATACACTGGATATTCTATTGCTTAATATTTTATAACCTAAAATATTTTCTCCAGACATATATTGAATAAATACGTCAAAAAAAATAAAACTAATAATTGAAAAGATTATTATCAGTAAATAATTATTTTTATTAAATATTTCTTTATTAAAGTAATCTAATATAAAAATCACTGATAAAGTAAAAATTGGATACCTTATATGAAAAAGTAAAGATGTTTTTAAATTATCATCTATTTTTATAAATGCACTAATTCCAATATAAATAGAGAAAATTAATAAAAAAATAAATTTTCCATTTCTTATTAATTCCAAACTTCTATTTTTATAAAAGAAAAATAAAGTCACTATCAACACTGTTATTTCTGTAATAGCAATTCCAATAATAAATGTGAAAGGTAATAATAGCAAAATATACCATAATAAATTTTGATTTAAAGATTTATACATTTAGAATATTTAAAAGCTCTTTTTGAAAATTTTTTTTTGTAGGTAGTATATTTTTTTCCATATCATTTTTTATTTTCTTAAAATTATTAATTATAAAATTAATTTTTTTTTTTAAACAAAGTACATTTCTGTCACAAACAAAAATACCTTTATAATCTAGTTTTGTATGCTTAATATTCTTAAAAATTATAACAGGTCTTTTTCTAGCTAAACTCTCTAGGATTACTTTTGGAGCACCCTCAGTGTATGAAGGTAAAACAAATATATTATGGGAGTCATACAGTTTAATTAATTTTTTTTTTTCTGTTACCTCATTTAGAAAATTAATATTTTTATTTTTAGATATTTTAGAATTTATTCCACCCACAATTGAGAGTTTAAATTTAAAATCAAAATTTTTAGTTAAATTTAGTAATGAATAAATACCTTTTTCCTTTTTGATTCTTCCTATATATAATAATCTCGGAAAATCTAATTTAGCACTTTTTGATTTACTAAACCATATTTGATCTAATTCGGATGGTGTTATTAAAAATTTTATTTTTTTAGATATTATTTTTTTTGAAACTGAAATAACTTTTAAGCTATTCTCAATATATTTTAACATTATTGAGTATATAAAAGACCCTATTAATCCAATTTTGCTAGCATATTCTTTATGACCATTGCTTCTTAAATAAACATAGCCTTTATTACTTTTTGTAAAAAATTTTATAAGGATAAAAAAAAATAAATTTCTTGGTGTAATTGAAATCATAAATATTTTTAATTTTTTATTTTTTAATGAAAATAATAATTTAAAATTTATTTTTGTTATTTTGTTTTTAATATTTAAAGCAAAGTTTTTTTTATTTTTTGAGTTATTAGAAAGTAATAAAATATTAAAACTATTTTGGATAGCTTCAATAATATTTATAGTGTCATTATTGCTTGTTGATAATTTTTTTTTACTTAGAAATATTTTATCATTCGAGATTAAAATAATTTCTCTCATTTTTTTAAGAATTTAAAAAATTTTTTTGGTAAAAAGAATAGTATTAAAAATTTTATTTTTTCAATAATCACAACATGTCGTAAGATTTTTTTAAGTAATAATAAATTTTTTTTTTTATTTAATAAACAGGATGTTATTTCAAGATAGTCTAGTTTATTTTTAAAAAATTTAATATTTTTTTTAAATTTAATATCATTTTTATTAATATTATTTTCTTCAAACCATTTTTTATATTCTTCAAAAAACATTTTGCTATGAAGTTTGCTAAAATTATCATCATGAATTCTATAATTAATTAATGGTAAATTAACCCCATGTCCATTAGAGAATTTTGAAATTTTCATCATAAAATCATAATCACCTATAATATTAAATTTGTCGTCAAAAAATCCATGTTCTAAAAAAAGTTTTTTTTTGAAGATTACTCCACTGATTATAATAAAATAATCTTTTGATAATTGGTCAAATATTTTTCCTTGGGGCAACTTATATTTTCTATATATTTTTGTATTACTTTTTTTTTCATAATATAAATTAATATTACTATAAAAATAATCATAATAAGAATCTGAAAATAAATTTGCTCTTGATGAAATGTAATTTTTTTCCCACCAGTCATCGGAATCTAAAAAAGCAATTAGATCTCCACTAGTTTTTGATATTGCTTGATTTCTAGCTTTATACAAAGTTTCTTTTTTTTTGCTAAAAAAATATATTATCCTATTATCTTTATATTTTGTTACAATTTTTTTTGAATTATCATCTGAACAATTATCCCATAATATGACTTCTAAATTTTCATACTCTTGATTTAAAACACTTTCTAAACATTGACTCAAAAATTTTTCTCCATTATGAAAATTTATTATAACACTAACCTTTTTATCCATTTTTTTTATAATAATTAACAGTTTTTAATAAACCTAAATTTAATTTAATTTTAGGTTTCCAATTTAATATTTTTTTAGCTTTTGTAACATCTGGATAAAGACTAGAAATCTCATCTTTTCTTAATTTAATTTTTCCAAATTGTGGCCTACCGCTTCCCACTAATCTACATATTTTCAATATGATTTTTTTTATTTGAACAGGTTGTCCTGAGCCAATATTGAAAATATTTCCACAGACTTTATTAGTTTTAAGTGTTTTAATAATCGCATCTGTAACATCATCTATGTGTACAAAATCTCTAAGTTGTAAACCGTCTGAACAATTAAAATTCTCATTCTTTATTGCATTTAAAATTGTTATTGGAATTACTCTATTTGCATCTTGTCCTGGTCCATATACCAAATACAACCTTAAGATAACTGCAGGAAATTTAAATTTTCTATGTAAGTTTAATAAGTGTTTTGTGCTCAACAATTTAGCTTTCCCATATGCAGAAAACGTTTTTTGTTTGTTAATATTTTTTTCTATTTGTGGAGATCTTATTTTTCCATATTCTATACTTGATCCTACTTGAACAAACTTTTTAATTTTTGATTTTAAAAAAAACTCTGAAATTTTTTTGCAGCCATAATAATGGCTTTTAATAGTTTTAATTTTTTTTGAATGATCAACATATCCAGCCAAATTGACTACATAATCATAATTTCTTTTTATCTTATTTTTTATTTTTTTTTTTGAGGAAATGTCTGCAATTAAATATTTTACTTTTTTTAATTTTCTTACTTTCTTTGGCCTATTTGAAGATAAACTTGAAACCTTCCAATTTAATTTTATACATTTCTTTGCTAAATGATAACCTATAAAACCTGTTCCACCAGTAATTAAGATTTTTTTAGTCAATATGCTCTTTGTTTTTAATTTTACTTTCTAATATTTCTTTGTCTCTTAAAGTATCCATGCATTGCCAAAATCCATAATGTTTATAAGCAACAAGTTGATTTTTTTTTGTAATATTTTTTAGAGGCTCTTGCTCTAAATAAGTATCATCATTTTTAATATATTTTAAAAATTTTGGATCCATTACAAAAAAACCTCCATTTATCCATCCCTCATCAAGGTTATTTTTCTCTCTAAAATATTTAACTGTATCTTTGACAATTTTAATAGCACCAAATCTAGCAGGTGGTCTAACTGCTGTGACTGTAACTAATTTTTTTTTCTTATTATGGAAATTTACCAAATTTTTTATATTTACATTTGATAAACCATCTCCGTAAGTTGCAATAAAAGTTTTATCTAAATATTTTGTTAATCTCTTTATCCTTCCTCCAGTCATTGAATCTTTTCCAGTAAATATACATTTCACTTTTATATCTTTTTTTAATTTACAGTTTTGAAAATATTTTTTAATCTGATTACCTTTATAGCCTGTAGCTATATAAAACTCATTAAAACCATACGAAACAAAATGATCAACTATTCTATGTATAATTGGTTTACCAATAATTTTAATCATTGGCTTGGGTATTACTTTTGTTAATTCAGAAATCCTTGTACCTAATCCACCAGCTAAAATAACTATTTTCAATTTTCTTTATTTGTTGTTTTTTTGTACTATTTTTTCAAATTCTTTGATTTGATTAATAGAATATTTATACATGTTAATTTTTTTTTTATCCAAGAAACATTTATACCAATTAATTACCAGATCAATAGTTTGATTTGCGTTAAGATAGCATTTCCATTTAATTATTTTAAATGCTTTTGTACTATTAAGTTTTAATAATTTTGACTCATACTCGTTTTTTTTAATCTTTACTATTTTCCAGTTAAGAATATCCCACTTACTCTTTATTTTACTCACCAATTCAATAACAGTAATTGAACTTTTATTATTGGGTCCAAAATTAAAAGCATTACCATTTATATTTTCATTTTTTTTTTGTTTAAGTGCTAATAACATGTAGCCATAAATGGCTTCAAAAACATGCTGCCAAGGTCTTGTTGAGTTTGGAAATCGGATTAATAATTTTTTTTTATTTTTAATTGATTTTATACAATCTGGAATTAGTCTGTTCTCTGACCAATCCCCTCCACCAATAACATTTCCTGCTCTAGCAACAGATATCTTTAAATTTTTGTTTTTAATTAAAAAACTATTGAAATATGATTTAATTATTAATTCCGCACAGGCTTTTGAAGCGCTATAAGGATCATGCCCACCCAAAAGATCGTCTTCTTTATAACCTCTACTTAATTCTAGATTTTTATAAGATTTATCACTCGTAATTATAACAACTGAGCAAATCTTTTTGGTTTTATAATCTTTCAATACATCAAGTAAAGTTAATGTTCCAAAAGAATTAGTTTCAAAAGTGAGTGAGGGTTTAACGTAAGATTTTTTTACTAAAGATTGAGCTGCTAAATGAAATATATAATCAGGTTTATGAGTATTAATTAATTTTTGTAGTTTTATTTTATTTTTAATATCAAAAATCTGGTGATTTATTTTTTTTTTTAATTGATTAGACTCAAAGTTAGATGGTTTTGTAGGTATGCTATCAGAAATTCCAATTATTTTTGCCCCTAGATGAAGTAACCAAATTGTGAGCCAAGACCCTTTGAAGCCTGTGTGTCCAGTGATGATGACTTTTTTTCCTTTAAAATTTGACAGTAAATTAATCATCGAATTTTTTTTTCCAATATTTCTTTATAATAGTAAAAATAAATTATACCAATAAAAAGCATTATTGTTTTAATTAGATATAGTCCAAAAATAATTTTTGAGAAATTTTGATATTGAAAAATTATTTCTAAAAAAATTAAAAAACAAACTGGGTCAACCGTTCTAGCACGATCATCCATAAAGTTTCTTATGAATAAAACAGCAAAACTTTTTTTTTTTTAATATTATTATCCACTTCATTTTTTTTGATATCAAAATTTATTTCATCATTTAATAATTCATGAAATAATTGGTGATAAGAAAATAATTTAAAGTCAATAATTTTTAAAAATAAAATTATTATAGTTAAAAATAAGTAGATATTATTATTTGAATTATTGTAGCAATATATGCCTAAAGAGGAAATCAAACTAAGTGTTCCTATATGAGACCCCCAAGTATCTAATATATGGCCAATTGAAGAAGTTTGATTTTTCATTCTAGCTATTAGCCCATCTGTCCAATCAATAGAGCCTTTTAAAAAAAAAATTACCAATCCAGAAATAATTAATACATCCGAATTAGTTGTCAGAAGTATTCCTGCAACAATTCCACTAATACAATAAATTAATGAAATATGATTTGCTGTTAGAGAGGTATATTGAAAAAAAAAAGCAAAAATTGTAGACAATTCAATATAAACTCTTGCTTTTAAACAGCTATAAGGACTTTTTTTCCAGTCATAAATATTGAAGTCAAAATTTATATTTCTTTTTTTTCTATCTTCATAATTCTTTGTTCTTAAATCTAAATATTTAATCATTTAAAATTTTCCTTATATCATTTTTAGTTAGCATGACAGGATTGTTTTTAAGTCTTAGTGTATTGACTTGATTTAAAATTTTATCAGAACTTGCACTTATATTGATGCCCAATTTTGTAAAAGAGTCAGATAAATTTGCTTGATATTTAATATATCTTATTTTTTGACACAACTCATTAATATTTTTTACCTTAAACAACTTAAAAATTGTTTTATATCTGTTGTTTAAATTAAAACTTGATAAGGAACGATTTAAATTTAAATAATTAAATAATAAAAATTTTTCAAAAGTAAGTGAAACAGCATGTCCATGGCTAATGCCAAACATCGAACTAAAAGGATACGAAACTGCGTGAGGTGCTGTTGTCTTAGATATGTTGATGGCTTTACCAGCGAGATTTGATGATATCAACATTTTATTTGAATTTTCTAAATTTGGTTTTTTTATAAATGGTAAATAGCTTGTTAAAGATAATTCTAAAGATTTTTTTGCGTAATATAAGCTAGTTTTATTGGACTTAATTGATATCAATGATTCCACAGATTGTGCTATCGCGTCAAATCCTGCTGAAGATTTTAGAGTTTTTGGATTTTTAATGATTAAGCTTGGAAAAAGAAAATAATGATCAGGTATTAATAGTGAGTTTTCTACAGAATATTTTATACCTTTAATATATATCACTGCGTTAGAAGTAACTTCTGCACCAGCTCCTGCTGTTGTAGGCAAAGCAATTAAAGGATAAATTTTTTTCTTAGATATATTTTCATATCTTAATAATTTTTTATTTAAGTCTTTAACAAGTCTATAATCAAAAATACTTACAATTTTTGAATAATCAATTACTGCTCCACCCCCAATTGACAAAATAATATCAGGTTTAAAGTTATTAACTTCTTTTAAAATTAAATATAATTCAGATAGTTCTGGAAATTTTGATTTTTTAAAAAAAAATTTAAGAGATTTATTTTTTGAAAATTTAATTAATAAATTAGCTTTTGACTTATAAAAAGAATTTTCTCCAGTAATAATAAATATCTTTTTAAACTTTTTATTGTTTATCAACTTATTAAAATCTGATAATTTTGAACTTTTAATCAAATTCATTTTTGAGTTATTTCATAAAATTTTTTTTTATCTCAATAAAATCTTTTGGTCTTCCTAATAAGGAATTATTATTAAAACTAGACATTTTTATTTCTAAAAAAGATCTTTTTTTAGAAGCTAAAAATAAATTTAATTTATAATTTAAGTCTTTTTTATTTTTAATTAAGTAATATTTTTCAAATTTAAACTCTTTAATAATTCTCTCTAAATTTATTTTTGATAGATTGGTTTTTTGTCCTCCAACTGATTCATGAGAGTCATTATTAAGTAAAATATATTTAAAATTTTTTTTTGATTGTTGTCCTATTGTAAAAATACTTCCTAAGTGCATTAACATTGATCCATCACCATCTAAACATAAAACTTGTTTTTTTGAGAATAATGAATATCCCAATGCAATCATTGAACAATGACCCATGCCCCCTACAACATAAAAATTATTTTTTTTTTGCTTATTTGAGGATAAACGAAATAATTCACGAGAAATATATCCGGTTGAACTAATTATTTTAGTATTTCTAATTTTTGTAAGTAATTCTTTTATAATATAGTCTCTTTTTAAATCTCTAAAATTCTTATTTTTTTTAATAAAATATTTTTTATTCTCAATAAAAGTATTTTTTTTAATAAGGCAAGCAACTGGAACGTTATTTTTTTTAGAATAACTTAATAAGTTTGATAATTCTTTAAAACTTTTCTCATTATTAATAATACAATATTTAATTCCAGCAAGTTTTAAAAGGTTTTTTGTTATTTTTCCTTTAGTTAAATGTTGTGGTTCATCTTTCAAGCCAGGGGCACCTCTCCAACCGATTATTAGTAATGAAGGGATGGAATATACTTTTTTGTGCAAAATTGAAATTAGAGGATTTATAGCATTTCCTAAACCAGAATTTTGTAAATAAATTGCTGGTATTTTTTTGTTAGATAAATAATAACCTGAAGCAAGTGCAACTGCTGAGCCCTCATTGGTAGTTGGAATATGTTTAATTTTTTTATGTTCTATATATATACTAAATTCTTTTAAAATTGAGTCTGGAACTCCTGTAAAAAAACTTATTTCTCTTTTTTTTAAAAAATTAAAAAAATTTTCTAATTTAATCATTTTAATTGCAATATTATAGTTTATACCTATTACTAAGAGTTTCTAAAATATTTTAATTAAAAAGATATAAAAAAATATATAATTTATTTGTAATGACAAAATCAAAGACTGTATACGTTGCAATGTCTGCAGACCTAGTTCATCCTGGCCATTTAAATATTATTAATAGAGCATCAAAATTAGGAACATTAATAATAGGCTTGTTAACAGACAATGCAATCGCAAGTTATAAAAGAGTACCTGTAATGGAGTATAAAGACAGATTTAAAATAATATCTTCTATTAAAGGTGTTTCAAATGTTATCAAACAAGAAACTCATGATTATACAAACAATTTAAAAAAAATTAAGCCTGATTTTGTTGTGCATGGAGATGATTGGAAACAAGGTATACAGTCAAATGTTAGGAATAAAGTTATCAAAGAATTAAAAAAATGGGGAGGGAAATTGGTTGAATTTTCTTATACTAAAGGAATATCTTCCTCAAAGTTAATTTCGTTACATAAAGAAATTGGTACAACTCCTGATATAAGAAGAAAACAATTAAAAAGAATTTTATCAGCAAAAAAATTATCGAGATTTTTAGATATTCATAATGGTCTTAGTGGTCTTATAGTTGAAAATACCAAAGTGCAAATCAAAGGAAAAATTGAGGAATTTGATGGCATGTGGGGTAGCTCACTAACTAATTCAACTGCAAAAGGTAAACCAGATATTGAAGCTGTAGATTTTACTGAAAGATTACAATTATTAAATGAAGTTTTGGAAGTAACTACAAAACCAATAATTTACGATGGAGATACAGGTGGAAAGATAGAGCACTTTATTTTTACAGTTAAAACTCTTGAAAGACTTGGAGTATCTGCCATTATAATTGAGGATAAGATTGGATTAAAAAAAAACTCTTTATTTGGAACATCTGTAAAACAACAACAAGATACTCCATCATCATTTTCAAAAAAAATCAAAGCAGGAAAAAATGCGCAAGCTACAGATGAGTTTATGATTATTGCTAGAGTTGAAAGTTTAATTTTGAATAAGGGTATAAAAGATGCACTTCAAAGAGCTAAGAAATATATTAATGCTGGTGCAGATGGTATTATGATACATAGCAGAAGAAATAATCCCTCTGAAATTTTTGAATTTTGTAAATTTTATAATAAATTTAAAACTAGAAGACCGTTAGTAATTGTCCCTTCAAGCTTCAGCCAAGTTACAGAAGAAAAGCTTTCAAGAGCAGGTGCAAATATTGTTATATACGCAAATCATCTTTTAAGAAGTGTGTACCCAAATATGGTTGATACAGCAAAAAGTATTTTAAAAAATAAAAGAGCTTATCAAATTGAAAAAAAGCTGTTGTCTATAAAAGATATTTTAGAACTTATACCTGGGACTAAATAAAATAAATGTCCAAAAAAACTAATAAAGATTTCTGGAATGTATTTTATAAAAATAAGTTGGCAGTAAGCAAACCATCAAATTTTGCAGTTTTTGTTAAAGAATTTCTTAATAATTATTCTTCAACTATTGTTGACGTGGGATGTGGAAATGGAAGAGACTTGTTTTACTTTAAAAAAAACAAATTTGATATCATGGGAATAGACCTGAGTAAAAATGCAGTTTCCTTAATCAAAAAAGGATTGAAAGATACAAAAGATAAAAAAAAAATTATTCATTCTGATTTTGCTCGTTTTGATTACAAAAAGAATGTAAAAAAAAAGTTCTCAATTTATTCAAGATTTACATGGCATACGATAAATGAAAGAAGTGAGGTGGCTTTATTAAAAAAAATATCTAAAATTCCAAATTTAGAGTATATTTTTATTGAAACACGATCAGATAAAGATGAATTATGCGGAGTTGGAAAAAAAATAAGCAAAAACGAATTTGTAACAGATCATTACAGAAGATTTATCAATAAGAATAATTTAGTTAAAAAAATTAAGAAAAGTTTTAAAATAATTTACTTAAAAGAATCAAAAGGTTTTTCAAAATTTAAAAAAGAGGATCCATGCCTTATAAGATTAATAGCTATAAGAAAATCGATAAAAACTTAATCATATTAATTAATATCCTAAAAGAACATAAAATTAATTATTGGATATGTCATGGAACGTTATTAGGAATTATTCGTGATAAAAAACTTATACCTTGGGACCACGATATTGATATTGGTGTAATAGAAAATAAAATAAATCGTAAAACATTACCTATCATGCTCAAAAAAAAAGGATTTAAAGAAGTTAAGAAAACTTTTTTAAAAAATGATGGAATGCTCAAATTTATTAAAGAAGGTGGAAGGGAGGTGGATATAAATTTTTACCAAATTGACAGAGAAAATAAAACTGCTTATGTAAAATGGTATATTCCAAAAAATTTTTTGATGAGAACTATAGATGCTTTATCATTTGCAAAAAATTATAAGGGAAACTTTTCTAAAATGATAAATTTTTTTGGTTTCAGTGAAAAGTTTTTTTTAAAAATAAAAAAAAATCTAGTTATAAATAATTTATTTTACTCTCATGCTGGTTACTCACACAAAAAAGAATATGCTTTAAAATTAAAAAATTATGACTTTTGTGGACTAAAAATTAATGTCCCAGAGGATTTTAAAAGTTATTTAGAAGATTTATACGGAAAAAATTGGAGAATTCCTCTCAAAAACTATAATTGGATAAAACATAGTCCCTCTACAATTTTGTTAAATAAAAATGACTAAAAAATTTGGAAAAAGCATTAAAAAAGTTCTAAAAATTAATAATAAAATAAAAAATATCAATTTAAGAAAAGAGATACAGCAAATTTAAGCTACAAAAATAAGAAAAAAGTTAAGATAATTAAAAAAATTGCAATTTTTTTATTTTTTATTTTTTAATATTTTTAAATCCATTTAAAAGATTTGAAACAGTAGTTTTGTTAATCAAAGATATAACACTTTCAGAATTAAATGCATTATGACTAGTAACAATACAATTATTTAATTTTAAAATTTTATTATTTTTATTTACAGGTTCTTTAGCAAAAACATCTAATCCTGCGGCTGTTATTAATCTATTTTTAAGAGCTATATATAAATCATCAATGTCAACAACTTGTCCTCTACAAACATTAATCAAAATAAGATTTTTCTTCATAACTTTTAATTCTTTTTTTGTTATCATATGTTTGGATTTATTATTTAAATCTACACTTAGGAACAATATATCAGAATTTTTAAAAATATTATTTTTGCTAGTAGTTTTTATTTTTTGTTTTTTTAAATCATTAATTAAAAACTTAACTTTATATCCAGATAATCTTTTTTTAATCATTCTACCAATTTTTCCAAAACCAATAATTCCAACTGTTTTTCCAGTTAAATTAGTGCATATTCTTTTAGACCAAACTCCTTTTAATATATCGCTATAATTATGATGAATATTTCTTGTTATAGAAAACATTAAAGCTAAAGCATGATCAGCAACACTGTCTGTAAATGCTCCTGGGGAATTAAAAACTTTTATATTTTTTTGTTTTGCATATTCCAAATCAATTGAGTCTAGACCAGTTCCCCATTTAGAAATTATTTTTAATTTATTAGCTTTTGATAAAACTTTTTTATCTAATTGATCATCGCCACAAATTATTCCATCATATTTTGATATTATTTTAATTAAATCTTTTACTGCTGCATACTGTTTTACATGCAAAAAATCATAACTGATATTATTCTTTTCAAACAAGTGTTTATACTTATCAAAGTCGTCGATTAATAATCGCCATGTAACCAATATTTTTTTTTTCATAATTTTATTTATTTAATTAATAGATTGTTATTTCTCATCATATACCACAAATATTTCAAATGTACTCAACAAAAAAATTCATTTTTAATAAAATTCATCCACTTGTTAAGTGGTTCTTTTGATGGCATATAAAAATTTTTAAAAAATTTATTTATTATTAATTGGTTTTGATTTGACCACCATTTTTTTTCAATATCATTAATATTTTTGTTTAGATAATCAGCAGCTTTTTCTTCCGAAAAGAAAGCAATTTTATTTTTAACAAGCAAATCGTATTCTTTTTTAAATTTTCGATCAAATTTCCATTTATCCAAATCACATAACAAGATTGTTGGACCATGTAACATAGACTCCAAAAAACCAGTTTGTGGATATGAGCAAATAATAATTTTAGATTCTAATCTTATAGAATTAAAACTTCTAATAGGAGCAATTTTTTGGTGACCTATATTTTTTTTTAAATATTTTAAAAATCTTTCATCATTAGATCTTTTAGGTGAGTAAATAAAATTGTCTTTTAAATCTTTATCAAGAAGATTATAGAAATCTATAACATTTGGTTTTTTGTTTATTAGATCTGTAACACCTAATGGGCCAGGAATTATACCAGAAGGAAATTTATTAAGTTCATATCCCATATACAATATATGTTGACTCTTTTTTTGTTTTTTTTTTTAAAATTAATAAAAAAAGGAATTGGCAATTTTAATTTTTTATTTTTATATTGATTAAACCATTGAATATATTTTTTTGATATTAGATAATCATAATCAAAAACTGGAGATATAGTTTGATGATGTCCACCATGACAGATAGAAAAAAAATTTATTTTTTTCTCAATTTTATTTGCTACCCAAAATTTAAAAATTTCGTCATGGTAATGCTTAAAAGATGAGAATATTACTTTAGGAGTTAATTGAATTTTTTTTGTCAGCATATTGACACTTTTAAAATAAGTTGTGTATATTTGAGGTAAATCTTGGATTATATTTTCATCAATGTAATCATCAAATAAGTTATTCCTATTTTTATTTTTTAGTACTAAATTTTTTTCTTTAGTTAATAATTTAAATTTACCTCGAATCTCATACCAATTAAATATTTGATATCCACCTAATGGAATTTGTTTTAATTTTAAATTTAAAAGAATAAAATCTTTAATTCTAAAACCACCCATTAACAAAACTGGATTTTTTTTTGTAATAAAATGTAATAGTCTATCAAAAATATTTATTATTGGATATTTTGAATTTTTTAATTTTAAATTATTATCTAGATTATTTTTTTTTTCTAATTTTAATTTTTTTTTATTTTTAAAAATCTTAATTTTATATCCTTTAGATTTTAAAAATAAAATTATTCTTAAGAAACTTTTATAATTATATTCTTCGCAACTTGAAGATTTATTATAAAAACCTATCGTATCTAATGTTAAATTTTGTAATGAACTGTAATGAATATTAATAAATAAATTATTATTCTCTATAGTTTTTTTTATCAATTTAAATCTAATGTATTGATAAGGAAGATAATAGCCTAGCCACACATAAAGTAATACTCTCCAGTATTTTAAACTATATTTTGTTTTATGAAGGTTGTTTAAATATTTTGATAAAATTTTTATATATATATTTATTTTTTTTTTTATTCTTTTATAGTCTTTTTGTCTTACATTATAATCATTCCAATCATTTTGTATTAATTGATCTTTGTTTATTTTTCTTAATGAATGTAGGTCATCAAAACACCAATCTCCTAAATAAAATTTTTTTGATAAATTTTTGCGTCTAGCTAATCTATGCGTATTTGAAACAATTAATTCAATCAATTTTTTTTTTTTAATTTTTTAAAGTACAAAATAACTACAAAAACTTTGTCCTTGAAAATATTTAAGTTCATGTTTTTTTAAGTCAAAGTTTTTTAACAATGCTTCTACCTCACCTGGAAATTCTGGATGATTTAATTCATCAAAGACTAAAACTGAACCTTTAAATAATCTTGGTAATATTGCTTTTATACAATCATTTGTTGGCTTAAATACATCCATATCAAAAATTGCAAGAGAAATTAACATATGAGGATTTTTATTTAAAAAACTTTTAATTGTCTTACTAGCATCCCCCTTAATTAAGTCATACTTCTTTATATGATCTAAAGGAGCATTTTCCTCCTCTAAACGCATCAGATTATCGAGAAAATTTTCATAACCTTTTGGAACAGAATAATCTCCTTTTTTCCATTTTTGTTTTTTTTCTTTATCAGTTAAATTTTTTGTAAAACCTTCAAAAGTATCAAATCCATAAATTTTTCTTGAATAATTATAAGGCTCATAGATTGCCCTAAGTTTTGCCAATAATGTTAATGTTGCACCAAATTCAACTCCAAACTCACAAATTACGCCAGGTTTGTTAATTATTAAATTATAAATTTGATTGTAATAAAGTATTCTTGAGATTGATCTTCTATCATTGATTAGAAGACTGGTTGCTAAATTACTTGCATTAATATCTAAAATTTTTTTGTAAACGTTTCTTTTATCTAGAATAATTTTTGAATCTTTTTCTGACTCAAAGTTACTTCTGCCAATACCTTTTTTATTTATTTTTCTCATTTATTTAATTTAAATATAAATAAATTTTTTTATATTACTACTATTAATTTATCATAAATAAAAATAAAAGATCTTTAAATATCATTTAAAATTATTTTCTTACATCTGGGACCTTCGTTAAAAATAAGATCTAAAATAGAAAGATTTGGGAAAAACTTATCACTTAATTGATTATACTTTGGGTGTTTATAGTCTTGAAATTCTATAGCAATATTTTTTTTTTTAAATGACTCAATTGCTGCATAATTCTTACCTTGTGACCCAAATATAAATTTGCTTGCTTTAAGTTTCTCACACATATCTAAAACTAATTCTGATTTTTTGCCACTAAAATTAAATTCACTTGCTTTAACAATTTTAACATTAATATCAATAACCCTTAAGAAAAAAACCAATAATTCAAAGTTTAAATCTACTAAAAATTTATAATCTTTTTTTAAAATATTTGTAAAATCACCAAAATATTCCTCAAAATATTTTGCTTTTTTATAACTTAATTCAATTGATTTAAGATGTTTTTTTTTCCAAAAATCACCCACTATTTTCACATCTCTAATTGTTTTATTAAATCTATTACTATCTTCAATTGGTACTGAAAGCCATACTACATTTCCATTATTTAAAATCCTATTTCTGTTATTAAAATCTTTCCTTTGATACTGAACGATATCAAAATAACAAAATAAATCAGATGAACTAATCTTATCAAATAAGCCTAGCCAAGGTAAATAGCATGGCTGATGAGCTGTTAATATCATTTCCTTTTTTTTTTATAATATCCCTTTTTTACTATCATTGGATTACCTGATATTAAAGAATATGGGGGGATTTTAACTGGATCTACTATTGTTCCTGCGGCAATAACTGAATGATGACCTATGTGCGCCCCACCCTTGATCATCGAATAACAGCCTATAAAAACATTATTTTCAATTATAATTTTTTTTCGTGAAATTCTTTTTGACAACCCCACACATCTTAGGTGTGAGTCTGCCACATTTATAGAAACAAATGCAGCAATATCACAATTCGTTCCAATTTTAACATCTGAATTAGTTGCATTAATTTCAGAAAAACCTCCAATAAATGTTTTTTTACCAATACGTGGTTTTCCACTTATCCAAACTAAAGGGTGATAGGGATTTTCTTGAAAGTTTAATGTCTTAATTAATTTTTTTTTAAATTCTGATTTAATCATTATAAGTTATCTTATCTACTAAATCCGAAGAATTAACAATATTTTTAAATTCCATCAGAGATTTTTTTTTAAATTTAGTATTTAAAAAAAAACTAATATTTTTTAAAATTTTTTTTTTTAAAAATTCATAGTTATCTTTATAAATTATATATTTAAATAACTTAAATTTAATTAAAAATTTAGTAAAATTTTGATTTTTCCAGAGAATAATAGAAATAGTTTTTTTTCCGTATTGCAAGGACTCATAAACTGTTAAACCACCAGCACAAATTACTAAATCTGATTTCTTCAATAAACTATCCAGACCAGATGGTGAGATAAAAATTTTAATATTGTTATAATATCTATACTTTTTGATTAATGAATATTTATTTTTATAATATGGTCCAATGACAAGATAAAATTCAAATTTTGGATTATTACAAATTTCTATTATTTTTTCTGACAAATTATAGTGATCCATTGCACCAAATGAGATTAATATCCTGAAAGTTCTTTTATTATTTTTTAAAATATCAATTTTTTTTTCTAGCATTGGGGCATATTTATAACCCAGTAACTTTGTTTTAGATTTATAGCTGTAAATATCCTTGGTAATAAAATAATTTATTACAAAATCAACTTTATAATTTTTTCCAAGATCATCTATATAACCAACTTTGTGAAAAAGTTTTTTCAAATTTTTTATATCTTTTAATCTAATTTTATAAATATCAAAAATTAAAATTTTATAGCTATTTAAAAAACTTAAATGATTTTTTTTTAATAATTTATAATCAACAAATTTAAAATTTTTTATTTTATTTTTGTTTATCAATTCTAAATTCATTTTATTAAAATCAATTAAAAAAAAAGATTCATAACCTGCTTTTTTTAAAATTTTTGAATATTTCAAACACCTATAAAAATGCCCTAGACCAACATCTGAATTACATACTACTAAGAAAAAAAAAACTTTCTTCATTTTTGCAAAATCACAGTAAAATCATGCTCTAAATAATTATGAAATAAAATATTCTTTTTATTTATTTCAAAAATAATCTCCATAATTTTTAATGGATTATGATAAAATTCATCATAATGGTAATTTTTAGCATATATACTCAAAAAATTAATAGCCAAACCTTTTTTTGCAATTTTATACAATTTTTTAATCAAGATTCGAATTTTTTTCTCATGATTTTCCTCAGGAAGATTTAAAGCACCTGATAAAAAAATATAATCAAAATTATTTTCTTTGAAAGCAATTTTTTTCAAAAAATTACCATGTACCAAATTAATTTTTTTGAATTTTTTTTTTGATATTTCTAGCATATCTAAATTATTATCCATACCTGTATAGTTGGTGTTAATTTTTTTTTTATTTAAAAAATTATAAAAGGAACATGTTCCGCAACCTATATCTAAAATTTCTTTGTTATTTAAATTTCCGATTTTTAAAAAAGTTTCAAATCTTTTTTTTTTGACTCTTTGACGAGCCCCAGCCGTTTATTGAGTGATCTTTTGTATATTTTTTACAATTAGAACTATAAAAATTGTTTATTTTTTTCATAAAATTGAACAGTTTTTTTTATTCCTTTTTCTATATTAAAACTAATCTTTAATTTATTTTTTTTTGCTAAAGTTGAGCTTGCTCTAAAATTTCCCACTTCTTCCAACCTTTCCTTAAAAAATTTTATATTCGATTGTGTTTTTGTTATTTTTTTAATTAATTTTGCTAAACTTATTATCTTTATAGAGTTTCCTGATACCAAATTATATATATTGCTTTTGATACTTTTACATTTTATTAAAAAATTCACCACATCATCAATAAATATAAAATCTCTGGATTGATTTCCTTTGCCAAAAATTTTAATTAATTTATTTTTTAATGCATTTTTAATAAATATGTTTATTACCCCCACTTCTCCAATTTTTGGTTGAAATGGTCCATATATATTTCCCACTCTAATTACAGAACAATTTAACTTAAATTTTTTACTATAATATTCAACATAATCTTCAGCACATTTTTTTGAAATCCCATAGGAAAACTCTGGTTTTGTAACTGAGTTTTCATCAAACTTTTCTTTTTTGGCTTTTCCATAAACTGCTATGCTAGAAATAAATATAAATTTTTTAATTTTATGTTTTTTTATAATTTCTAAAAAATTCACTGTTGAAATAATTGAGGTAAAAATATCATTATAAACATCTTCTTTAAAAACAGACTCATTAATAGTGGCACTTAGATGGTAAATGTAATCTATTTTTTTTTTTGTTACTATTTTTTCTAAAAAGGTAAAATCTGAAACATTTCCATAAATTTTCTTTACTTTTTTTGAGACAAAGTTTTGGTTTTTATTACTCAGATTGTCTATGACATAAACTCTGTTACTTTTTTCATTTATAAGTTTATTGGCTAAATAAGATCCTACAAACCCATAGCCTCCTGTAATTAAATAGTTCATATTTTAAAATAATTTTTTTTTAAAACTGAACCCCTAGTTAAATCAAGTTTTAGTTTTTTATTTAAATATTTTCTAAGGTCTGATGGCAGTAGCCCTTTAGAATTTTTTTGATATATCACATGTTCTTTTTTTATTTTTTCATTTTTTTTTAAGTTAATGTTTATTACACATCCCAATCTGACTTCATCTTTAAATTTTTTTTCTATTTTTGATGGCTTGATTTCCTCTGACCCCATTCGCAAGATACTTTCTTTAATGCTATCAACATAAATTTTCATTTCTTCAGGATTGCAACTAAATGAATGATCTGGACCATTTAAATTTTTATTTATAGTAAAATGCTTTTCAAACACTTTCGCACCAAGTGCTACAGCTTGACATGCTGCTTGAGGACCTATCGAATGGTCTGAAAAACCTATTTTTAATTTATATTTTTTTTTTAATGACGTAATCCTTCGAAGATTTAAGTATTTATTTTCTGTTGGATACTGACTCACACAATGAAGTAAAATAGGTTTTATAGTTGAATTTTTTTTAATTACTCTTAGGGCTTCATCAATATCACGTTTATCAGCCATTCCTGTAGAAAGGATAATTTGAAATTTTTTTTTTGCCATGTATTCAATCAAATCTAAATGCACTAAATAATCTGACCCATTCTTAATTACTTTTAAATTATGTTTTTTAAGATGATCAATTCCTTGTGTAGACGTTGGGGTTGATAAAAAGTCTATATTTTTTTTTTTACATAAATTGATTAATTTTTTAGTCCACTCATTTCTATATTCAGACTTTTTACAAATATCATAAAGAGATTTTGTTATTTTTTTTTTCCCAACATAATATGTGTGTGTTAAATTTTTATTTTTTATAAAATCTTCTGTAATAAAATTTTGAAATTTAACTGCATCAACTCCACACTCAGCAGCTTTGATTATACTTTCTTTTGCAATTGAAAATTTACCATTATGATTTAGACCAATTTCAGCAATAATATATGGGGTTTTTTTTATCATCCATTTATCATTCTTTTATTTTTATCACCTTAAAACACTCTGCAAAATCTAAATTAGATTGCATTCCTCTAAAGCTAGCTAAAATTTTAATACCTTCAGTTGATCTGGGATGAGGAAAGTTTCTAACTTCATCTTTATAAGCCTTAATTGCTTTAATTTTAATTTCTAGGGTTTTTGAAATATCAAAAAAATAATCTCCATTAAACACATTATTATTATTATGAAAATTTAACCCTGTAGATGAGAGAATCTCATATGATAATATTTTATATTTCTTTAGATCATAAAATCTTGTAGCTGTAACTGTTGCTTTCGAAGTTAATTGGTGATCAATATTTAAGTCATCTACATTATGGGTCAATATGATATCTGGTTTTATTTTACTAATTTCTTTTTCTAGCACTTTGCAAATTTTCAACAAAGGAATTGTGTCAAAAGAATTATCTGGAAAATTTTCAAATTTAATATTTTTAATTCCAATAATTTTACAAGCTTCTATTGAATGTTTTTTTCTTTTTTTTATACTAATGGAAGATTTAGATCTCGAGCTCAAACCATCTGACAAAAAAATTATACTCGCTGTATAACCTTGATATTTTACCAAGTGAGATACCATTCCAGCGCAGCCTAAAGTTTCGTCATCTGGATGAGCTGAAATAACTAAAATTTTTTTTTTCATTTTTACTATTTATTTTAAAATTTTTTCTGCTTTTCTCCAGTCTTGTAATGTATTAATATCAATAACATTATCATGGCTTAATTGAAATACTTTAGATCTATTTTGAAAAACTTTTTTATTCTTTAAAAAAACTTGTGTTCTTGCAAAATAAAATTGTCCACTATCAATAAAAATTCTTTTTGGTAAATCTTGTGAGTTTTTATAATAATTTTTAGGAAACAACATATTGGGTCTCATTTGGCTTAATTTAAACGATCTATAAAAAGAGTTATCAATTGAATGTCCAGAAAAAACATAATCTATATTTTTTGATGTTCTTAAAATCTTGTAAGCACTCAATATATCATTGGGTTTTATAAAGACTGCTGTTGGGAGAACACAACAAACATAATTTGGTATTATCTTATTTTTTTTTGCTAAATTTTGTAAAAAATTTTTTATTACTTCAATAATTCCAGACTTATCATCAGCCAAACCTTTGTTTCTCAAAAAGGGTATTTCGGAACCATACTTGATAGATATTTTGCTTATTAACTTTGAGTCTGTTGAAGTAAATATATTATTAAAGAGTTTAGTTTTTTTTAAAATATTAATTGGATAAGATATAATAGGCTTTCCATTAAATTTCTTAATATTTTTATTTTTAATTCTTTTACTGCCTGATCTTGCTGGAATTATTGCTATAATCATTCCACAAATTTTTTAATAATGTTAATAATTTTTTTTTGGTCATTTATTTTTAGACCAACATAAATTGGTAATGATATAGCTGTATCATAATGCCATTCTGAATTTGGGAAATCACCTTTTTTAAAATTAAGTTTTTTATAAAATGGATGTAAATGAATTGGTATATAATGAACATTTAAATTTATACCTCTTTTTGACATATATTTAAAAAAAAAATTTTTATTAATTTTGTTTGTGTCTATATTGATTGCGTATAAATGATGGGAACTTAAATTTTCTTTTTCTATTTTTGGTAACTTAAAACCACAATCGCGCATATTTTTATCATAAAAATTAGCTATAGAGTTTCTTTTTTTTACAAAACTATTTATCTGCTTAACTTGTGATAAACCCAATGCACACTCTATTTCATTTAAATGATAATTATGACCTAGATAAATTTGCTCATAATACCAGTTGCCCTCATTTTTTTTAATAAATTCGCTGGGATTTTTTGTTATACCATTGTTTCTAAATAGTATAATTCTTTTATAAATTGAATAATTATTAGTGCAAACCATTCCACCTTCTGCTGAAGTTATTGTTTTAATTGGATGAAAACTAAAAACGGTTGCATCTGACCATTTTGATGAACCAACAAATTGATCAAATCTTTTTGCTCCCAGTGAATGAGATGCATCTTCTAATATTTTAAAACCAAATTTTTTGGATAATTTATAAATTTTCTCTTGGAATGTGGCCTGGCCAGCAAAATGTACCGATATTAAAAGCTTAGGTAATTTATTTTGTTTTTTTGCTTTTATTAATTTTTGTTCTAAATAATCAATATCAATATTTTTATATTCTTTATCTATGTCAACAAAGTCTATTTTTGCCCCAAAATGTAAAGCACAATTCGCACTTGCCACAAAAGAATTTGGCACAGTCCAGACAATGTCATTCTTTGAAATATTTAGCCCAAAACAGGCTGACGTTAAAGCACTACTAGCACTATTAAAGCCAACGGTATATTTGCAATTAACATAATTCTTTATTGCTTTTTCAAATTTAACAAGATTGTCTCCTCTTGTAATGATGGTCTTTTTTAATGTTTTTTTAATTAATTCAATATCAGAATTTGATATTGATTGCCTATTATAGGGAATCATCTCTAATTATTTTTTGCACATCAGAAATCTTTAAGAACATTTTATTGTTGTCTGATCGATATTCAAAATCTTTTGGAACTTTTTTTCCTTTTTCTTTGGTTAAGCTAACATTATAAATATTATTTTTCATAAAAAAACTTATACTTGGTTTTATTACATAATAATTTTTAAACTCAATTACATCATTATTAATCTCTTTTGAAAATAATATTTCATGCAGTTTCTCACCAGGCCTAATACCAATTTCTTTTAGTTTTATTTTTTTATTAATAGACTTGGCCACATCAACTATTTTGGCTGATGGTATCTTTGGAACAAATATCTCTCCTCCTCGCATAAGACTCAAACTATTTAATATAAAATTAACACTTTGCTCAAGCGATATCCAAAAACGAGTCATCTCAAAATCTGTAATTGGTAAGTAATCAGAATTTAATTTTATCAATTTTCTAAAATAAGGAATAACAGAACCTCTTGAATTAATTACATTTCCATATCTAACAACCGAAAATCTTGTTTGGTAAGAACCAGACAAATTGTTTGCAGCTATCACAAGTTTATCCGCCGCAAGTTTACTTGCTCCATACAAATTTATTGGATTTACAGCTTTATCTGTTGATAAAAGTAAAAATTTTTTAATTCCATTTTCTCTTGCAACAGAAATTAAATTTTCTGTTCCATTAATGTTTGTTTTGATACATTCAGTCGGATTATACTCGGAGGTGTCTACTTGTTTCATAGCAGCAGCATGTATTAAAATATCCACATCTCTTGTAGCAATTTTAAGACGATCTTTATCTCTAATATCTCCTATAAAATATCTTAAAAATTTATGTTTTTTTGGAGATAATTCTTGTTGCATTTTATATTGCTTAAGTTCATCTCTTGAAAAAATAATAAGTTTTTTTGGATTATAATTTTTAACAATATATTTTACAAAAAGAGAACCAAATGATCCCGTACCACCTGTGATTAAAATTGATTTATTATTTATCATTCAAGATTTTATAATTTGATAATTAGTTTAATTAAATATTTTATGTTTTTAAAAAAATGCATACTTTTAGCTTAGTTTATTGATAATTCTTTTATTATAGAAATCAAACCCTCTTTTATTGTAACACTCTCTTTTGGATAAAATTTTAATTCCGGTCTTTTTTTATATGTATAAGGTGTAACATTATAATGTCCATATTTTGTTACTTTTTGATAAGTAGGTTTTGATTTAATTTTTAAAATTTTTGACAAGAGGTCCATAATTTTAGTGATTTTAATATTTTTTTTACCAGTTATTAGTATATCTTTATTCTCATATCTTTTATTTAAAATTGCACAACTTGCTTTTGCAGCATCAGAAACCTCTATATATCTCCTTATAGCTTTTGAAGTGCCTCCTGAGTAATTTAATTTTTTATATTTTAACGCGTCAGACACTATTTTTGTTAGGTTATTTCTTTTATCAGCTTTAGGACCATAAACTGTACCAAATCTCAATATTGTATAATTAAGAGAATGTCTTTTATTAAATTCTTCAATAAAGAGCTCGGATGCTTGTTTGCTAATCCTATAAAATCCACCCTGGTCACTATGAACATAAATTGAGCTAGCAAAAACAAACCTTTTAATTTTGTATTTTACACATAAATTTAAAATTGAAATAGTAGACATTATATTAATCTCACAAGTTTTTAATGGATTTTGCATCGCATCTCCAATATCTGCTATTCCTGCAAAATGATAAACTATATCTGAATTTTTAATTGCCTTAGTTAATTTTTTTTTATTTTTTAAATTTGATATTATAAATTTATTTTCTTTACTTAAATATTTTGATCTTTTTTTATCAAAAATCGTAACTTTATAATTTTTTTTAAGAAGTATTTTAGAAATATTTGATCCTAAAAAACCACTACCACCTATAATTAAAACTTTTTTATTCTTATTGATCATGTTCTACTTTTAAAAGAAATTATAATTAAAAATATATTATTATTATTTCGATATAAAAAAAATAAATAAATTTCAAAATTACCTAAATTAAATCTTTTTGATCATATTTATTAAATTTTTATATCAGAAAATTATAAATTTGAATTGATTAAAATCGATATTAATTATATTAATCCGTAATAACATAATAAATTAAACTATAAATCAATAATGAATAAAATCTTAAAAGATATAACTGTAGTGGTACCTGTTAAATCTAAATCTGAAAGAGTTAAAAATAAAAATTTAAAAAGATTTGGCAATACTTCACTTTATCATCTTAAGCTTAAACAGTTAAAAAAAACAAAAATGTTTAATAAAATAATAGTGTCTTCAGAAGATCAAAAAATATTAGATTATGCATTAAAAAAAGGGTTTGGTATTCACAAGAGAGACAAATATTACTCTACTTCTAAAGTGCCTATGAGTGAGGTATATTCTTATATAGCTTCAGAGATTAGTGGGGAAAATATAGCTTGGGTCAATGTGACAAACCCATTGGCAGATAGTTTTATTTATGATGAAGCAGCAAAACTATATTTAAAAATGAATTTAAAAAAATACGATTGTTTATTAAGTGCAAATACAAATAGACAAAATTATTTTTATAAAAATAAAACTGTAAACTTTAAGCCATCGCCATGGCCAAGGTCTCAAGACTTAATTCCATTAATTTCACTTCCATTTGTAATAAATATTCTCAAAAGAAAAAGTATGATTAAATGGGGATCTTGTGTAGGAAAAAAACCAAAATTTTTTGGTCTTAACCCTTTATTATCTTTAGATATTGATGATCAATTTAATTTTGATATTTGTGAAATGATATTTAAAAATAAAATTTTCAAAAAAATAAAAAGAAAAGATGTTTTTGAAGAAATTCTTTAATAAATTGAGAATAAATTAATGTTCAGCTATATTTAAACCTACATTTATAAATAAGGTGTATACTTGATATAATTTTAATTTTAATGAAAAGTATAAGTTTAATTAAAAGTATTTTTGATTTTAAAGTTGATAGAAATAAAAAACCCTTTTTTACATCTTTAAAAATTTTTAAATTTTTAAAAAAAACTAAATATGATAATGATTTAGATGAGATAAATTTAAAATTATCAAAAATATTTAATATACCAAAAAAAATTATATCAGAAGATCTAAAAAAAAGTTTTTTCTCTAAATTCAATTTTACTAATGGAAAATTTGATCAAAACATAAATAATAAGCGAATACTATTTGACTTGATTTCCTTGGTATTTTTTATTTTTTGGTACAAGATTTTCTCAAAGAAAATGGTTTCGAAAAATAAAGCTGATATATTTTTTGATGAACTAGATAATAACGATCATTTAAAATTTTGTGAAAAATTACATATTAAATTTAAAAAAAAAAGCTTATTCTTAATAAAAAAATTTAGTAAAAAAAAAAATTGTAATTTAAAAATAATTTCATTTAAAAAATTTTGTATCTATAATTCAAATACTCTTAATGGTAATTTTTTGAATTTTTTAAAAATTATAATTCAAATTTTTTTAATATCAAAAAAAAATAAAATTAATCTTTTTGCAGTATATAATTTATTAATATTTAGAATATTTAAATACGATAAAATTTTTACAGAAAATAAGACAAAATATTATTTTTCATATAAGTTCTACAACACATCTTTGATTAAAAATTTTATTTATAAAAAAAAAGGTGGTCTAAAGATTTCCTATTTTCAAAAAAATTTAGCTGAACTAAGCATTAGTTTTTTCATAAAAACAGATATTTTATTTTCATTAGGTACGGGCACTACAAAAAATTTAAAGATATTAGGATCAAAAATTCAAAATATTATTCCAGTAGGCTCTCTAATGCTTGAGTCTGAAATTAATAAATTAAATACAAAAAATGATAAAATCGATATTCTTAATATTGGAATAAATTGGTCACACAGAAATCATACGTCAAACATCGATAATAAAATTGAAAAATATTATTATGATCACTTAAAATGGTTAAAAAAAATTTCAAATAAGTTTCCAAATTTAAAAATTTTAATTAAACATCATACTAATTATAAAGGTGATAAAAAAGAAATGAAAATTTTAAAAGGAACAAATATAAAAGTTGTTTCAAATTCTAATGATCGAAACACGTATCAATATATTAATGATAGTAAAATTATTACATCTTTTGGATCAACAATGATTTTGGAGGCCAAATCGCTAAATAAAAATTGTTTTTTTTTAGATCCAAATGGAAAGAACGAGTCCTATTTTAAATTTTTAAGAAATAATACTAAGCTAAGAATTACATCTTACGATCAATTTGAAAGTACTGTTAATAAAAATTTATTAGAGTCAAATATTTCAAAATTAAGTTATAAAAATAATAATGAGAACTATTGTATTGATAGTTCTAAAGTTTCAGATAAAATTTATAATAATTTGATCTCCAATTAAACTTTTTTTAAAACAACTCTGTAATGATCTGATAATAGATTATCGTCTAAAAATTTCTGCATTTTAAAAATTTTTTTTAATTCTATTTTTTTTGATGGACCAATGATTGTTTGGATATCCAAACCATTAGTTTCAATATCAATGATTTTCAAATTTTTTTTTTTGCACAAAACTTCAATAAATTTCTTACTAAAAAAATATAGATGTCTCCCTTTTTCTAAAAATCGTGGAGCATCATAGTTTTTATTTTTTATGAAATACATTAAGGTAGAGTTTGCACTTGGAAATTCCATAAACAAATAGCCACCAGGCTTTAAATAATTTAATATAAATTGAATGAACTTAGATGGTTCGTTTAAATGCTCTAATACTCCCCATAAAGTTATGCAATCAAATTTTTTTTTAGTCGTATTTAAATTATTATAAAATTTTATATTATTTTTTTCTTCATAATTATTAAATTTTTTATCTATTCCTGTTAAATTTTTAATTCCATTTTTTTTTAAACATTTAAGAAAACCTCCATCACCACAACCAAAATCTAATAAATCAAAATTTTTTTTTTTAAATAATGACATTACTTGTTCAGCTTTTCTTTGATTAATAACATTGCCTCTTAATTTTTTTTTCGTTTTTTTTTCAAAAAAAACTTTGCTGTAAAGTGAATAAATTCCTTTTTTTGAATAGATAATATCTAATCCATTATCATTTATCATTGGGTCAATTGAAATAGTGTTGCAGAAGTTACATTCAATGAAAGTAAATGGTTTTATAAAAAATTGAAGATTATTTTTTAAAAGTTTTGAGCCACAGGGGCAAAATTTTTTCTTAAAAAGATATTTTTTTTTACTCTGACTGTTTTTAAAAAAATTTTTTTTTAGAAAAGTTTCAAAACTTTTTTCAACTAATTTCATTTCACTTAGTTTTTTTAACTTAAATAAATTAATTTGATTTTTTTTTACAGCTGAAATTGTTTTTTTCATTAGTTTAAAATAATATTATATATTT